>JAZKDT010000001.1:0-226322 GCA_040387475.1 Bacteroidota bacterium
ACATAAGTTTATAGTAGTGACAAATATAATCTAAAAAACTAAAAAAACTAAAAAAATGGTTTTTTTTCTCAAAAATCAATTTCGAGCAGCACCGGACAATGATCGCTATGCACTGCATCAGGTAAAATCACCGCTCGTGTAAGTTTATCATTCAAATGATTTGACACTAAATTATAATCGATTCTCCAGCCTAAATTTTTACCGCGCGATCCTGCCCGATAGCTCCACCAGCTATATTGATGAGGGTCCTGGTTAAAGTGCCTGAATGAATCCGTAAAACCGGATTGTATAAATTGCTCCATCCAATCTCGTTCCTCCGGCAAAAAACCTGAGGTATTAGCGTTTGATTTTGGGTTGTGAATATCAATAGGTTTATGACAAATATTATAATCACCGCAAAGAATTAAATTGGGAATTTTAGTTTTAAGATCATTGATATAGTTCTGAAAATCTCCCAGCCATTTCATTTTAAAGGCCTGTCTTTCATCGCCACTACTGCCGCTTGGATGATATACACTCATCACCGAACAATGTTCGAAATCGGCCCTGATTACCCTTCCCTCAAAATCATAATGCTCAATACCGCAACCGTACTCTACATGTAGGGGCTTAATTTTACTAAAAATAGCCACCCCGCTATATCCTTTTTTTTGAGCCGGATACCAGTATAAATGGTAACCCAAAGCCTCAAATTCAGCAACATTCACCTGGTCGGGAGTAGCTTTAATTTCCTGCAAACATAATACATCCGGATTCGAGGATCGGAGCCAGCCGACAAGATCTTTACCCATGGCCGCCCTTATTCCGTTAACGTTATAAGTGATAATTTTCATCTTTTATGCTATTAGTGGCTTTAAAAATACAATTTCTATATTTATAAACCGTTATTAGCATGGTGAGTTTTAGATTATTTTTAATAGGCCTTATGTTGTGTGGATGTTTTATATCCGCCAGATCCCAAACGAACCAAAAACTAAAATATTATTTTCTGAAATCTGACACGCTTTTTTTAGATACCCTGAGCTTGATGCCTGGCACTTTAAAAATAACTGTAAAAGGAAGTGATCTGGATACATCTGCTTATCGCATTCAATATTCTCTAAAAGCAATTATCTTTAAACAACGTCCAACCGACCCTATTGCTGTAAAATACAGAACTTTCCCTTATAACTTTGAAAAGCAGTATTACCATCAAAGTACTTCTCAGCTCACCAAAGATCTTTCTTTACCGGTCAATCCGCTCACTTTAGCTTTCGCCGGATCTGCTCCTGCAAGTGAATCTTTTGTTTCTGATGGATTAAACAAAAATGGAAGTATTAGCCGGGGTATCAGTTTTGGAAACAACCAGGATGTTGTGGTGAATTCTAGTTTAAATTTGCAGGTGAGCGGAAAGTTGACACAGGAAGTAGATTTGCTTTTAGCGGCCACTGATGATAACATTCCATTTCAGGCCGATGGAACAACGGCTCAGTTGCAGGAATTTGATAAAGTGTTTGTGCAACTGTCCAATAAAAATTCCAAGTTAATTGTGGGTGATTTTCAGCTACAGCGACCTAACAGTTATTTCATGAATTTTTATAAACGTTCGCAGGGAGCATACTTTTCCAACAACTACTACGATACTATTGATAAAAAGCAAGTGACATTTAAAACACAGATCAGCGGCGCAGTAAGTAAAGGGAAATTTGCACGTAATATCATCCAGGGAACGGAAAACAACCAGGGGCCTTACCGTTTACGGGGAGCCGACAACGAGTTATTTATTATTGTTTTATCGGGAACTGAACGTATTTATGTTGACGGACGGCTGTTACAGCGCGGCCAGGAAAACGATTATATCATAGACTATAATACTTCTGAATTAACGTTTACTGCCAAACAAATTATCACCAAAGATAAAAGAATCATTGCTGAGTTTCAGTACGCCGAAAGAAACTACGCCCGTTCCTTATATTTTTTTAGCGAAGAAGTTGAATCCAATAAATTAAAAGTTCGCCTTAACTTTTTTGGAGAACAGGACAATAAAAACAAAACCCTGCAACAAACACTCACCGAACAACAAAAGCTAACCATGTTTAATATTGGAGACACCTTAAGTAAAGCTGTTACCAGTGGGGCCGAGCTGGCAGAATTTAATACGACGGATGTATTTTACTGGAAAAAAGATACGACCGTTTTATCGGTTCCCTATGCCGGAATTTTTGTGTATTCAACCAACCCCGATAGTGCGAGGTATAGAGTAAAGTATAGTTATGTGGGAGAAAATAACGGGTTTTACATCCAGGTATCAACCACAGCAAACGGCAAAGTATATAAATGGGTGGCCCCCATTGGCGGTATTCTACAAGGTAATTACGAACCTGTTATTCCTTTGGTAACGCCTAAAAAAAAACAAATGCTAACCGCTGGCGCCAGCTACGAATTTAACAAAAATCATAACCTTGATGTGGAGGGTGTGTATACAAAAAATGACATCAACACATTTAGCCGGTTCAATTCAGAAAATGATGATGGCTATGGCTTAAAACTAAGCAGCAATAATCAAAGCGTTATAAAAGATGATACTGTCTCCAAACAATCTTTGAACGCTGTTTACAATTTAGGTTACGAATACATCCAGCAAAATTTTAATCCCATTGAACGTTACAGATCCATAGAGTTTGAACGTGACTGGAACCGCCCTGTGAACGCACCAATCAATACCGACCAACATGTTGGGTTTGCGCAGGTAGGAATTCAAAAAAACAATAAATTAAGATTGCTATACGGCGTTAACTTTTTTAAAGAAGGTGTTTTTTATGATGGTTTAAAACACAGTATTCAAAGTTTTTACAATACCAAAACAAATACAATCACCTATAATGGTTCTTACCTTACCAGTAATTATAACTCTCAACTGAGTAACTTTTACAGGCACAAAGCGTCCTTCTCACAATCCATTTGGAAGTTACGTTTGAATTTCCTTGATGAGTTTGAACAAAACAAATTCCGAAAGAGTTCCTCTGATAGTTTACTTTCACGTAGTTACCAATTTTGGGAATGGGAAGGAAATATCACTAATAAAGATACAAGCGGCAATTTGTTCAAAGTGTTTTATCGCGAACGAAGAGATATGCAAGCCTATAGTTCTATTTTAAAAGACTCTACCTATGCCCAAAATACGGGCTTTTCAGCAAACATCAACAGTATTCGTAATCATCCGTTTTCTGTAGTATTAACCTATCGGGAATTAAAACTTAAACGCGACTCAATGACCATTAAGCCGGATAATACCTTGCTAAGCCGAATAGAATATTCACCTCGTTTAATAAACAGCTTTATTACGTCGACCATATTCTACGAAACAGGTTATGGCTTAGAGAATAAAAAAGAGTATTATTATTTACTCGTAGCAGCAGGCCAGGGCACATACGCCTGGAAAGATTATAATGGTAATGGCACGCAGGAGATAGATGAATTTGAGATCGCACAGTTTTCCGATCAGGCTTTGTATATAAAAGTATACACACCCACCAGTCAGTATGTAAAGGTATTACATGATCAGTTCAGTTTTTCATTAAACCTTCGCCCATCCGTATTTTTACAAGATAGTTCTGGCAATGCTTTAAAATTTATAAGTCGCTTTGCTACACAATCCGTTTACCGTATTGATAAAAAATCGAACGACAATGGCAAGTTGTTTACCTTTAACCCTGCAGATATTAGTTTAACCGATCCTTTACTGACGGCCATGAATTACTCATTACGTCAAAGTTTATTCTTTAACCAAAGTGCCACCGTATTTGGAACCGATTATACCTACCAAAGTAACTTAAGTAAGATGCTATTGACCAACGGCTTTGAGCGACGTGAAAATACAACTCATGAGTGGCGTTGGCGTTGGAACGTAACCAGGGCCTGGAGTTTAAACAGTACGAATGTGTACGGCATAAAATCTACTGAATCGGAATTTTTAAATAACCGCAATTATAAAATAGAATCTTACGACCTTGAACAAAAACTAAGCTACCAACCCAACACCGCTCTAAGGATTAGTGTTCTATTTAAGCATAACAAAAAGCAAAATGTAATTACGGAAGGCTTTCAAAAAGCAGAATTAAATGATGTAGGCGTAGAATTTAAATTTAACCAGGTAGAAAAAGGAAGTCTTACCGGAAAGGCAGATTTTATAAATATTACCTATAATGATTTTGAAAACACGCCCGTTGCTTACGAAATGCTAAATGCACTGAAAACAGGTTATAACTATACATGGGAATTAAGCTACCAACGTAATCTTACAAATAACATACAAATTAGCATTAACTATAGCGGACGAAAATCGCCTAACAGTAAAATCATAAATATTGGTGGCGCCCAGGTAAGAGCATTTTTCTAATTTGATTATATTTGTCTATGATGTATCGGCTATTTTCTGTATTAATTATCTTTTGCTTTTATTCCTGTGATCAAATTGTAACTTCCATTGCTAAAGAAGCAGGAAAAGATGCAAGAACTGATGACTCATTACAATTTGAATATAATGAAAAGCCCATAGCAATTGACCATATTGATATTTTAGAGCGAAAAAAAGCCGGCAACGATAGTTTATATCTTTTAAGAGGATATTATTTAAAGGGAGAGAAATATTATGAGTCATGGCAAAAGAACAATGAAGCCCATGGAATAACAACGTTCTTCTACCCGTCAGGAAAAATCACTCATTCTGTTTTATACACCAATGGAAGAGCCAATACAATTTTAAGTAGTTTTGGAATGAACGGCGAAAAAAATGACGGAGGGAATTTAAAAAACGGAAACGGTTGCCTCAAAGTTTACCATTCCTTCACCGGAAATTTAATCCAGGAAATCCATTATAGAAATAATATGTACCATGGAAAATACGTTGAATTTTACTCGGATGGGAAAAAGAAATCTGAACATATTTTTAAAGATGACACCATATCTGGTGCTTTTGTAAAATTTTATCACAACGGCAAACTGATGGAAAAAGGCAGTCTGGATTTAACCGCTGGGACTGGATTTAAAGAATTGTATTTCAGTAATGGCAAATCCAAACAATACGATGAATGGAAAGACGGGGTACAGATTGCCTATAAAGAGTTTAATGAGCAGGGACAGCTTGTTTCCGAAAACAAAATGATTGATGGCAAATACGTTGGCACCAACACTTATTATAATAGCGAAGGGGTTTTATTATCCAAAGGGCAATTGTACAACAACAAAAAACATGGTAATTATGAATATTTTTATGCGAGCGGTGCAAAAAAAAGCCTTGAGGTTTACAGCAACGACACCATTTTATCAGAAACCAACTGGCACGAAAACGGTAAAATAAGCTCGGCGAGTATTTATAAAAATGGTTTAAAAACCGGGATTCATAAAGAGTATTATGTTACCGGAAATATTAAAGTAGAACAGGTTTATGTAAAAGGCGCTAAAGAGGGTGCTTATAAAAGCTATTTTAATACTGGAAAAGTGTACAATGAAGGAGCGTTTAAAGATGATGAACTAACCGGCGAGTTAAAGTTTTATTCTGAAAATGGGCAGCTTAAAGGCGTAAAGCAATATCCTAAATAAAACAAATAAAAGTTTTTATCTTTATACGATGTTTACAGGAATTATTGAAGGCCTTTCGAAAGTTGAAGCCATTGAAAACGAAAATACAAATGTACATTTTACATTTAGCTGCAGTTTTACGCATGAACTAAAAATAGATCAAAGCGTGTCGCATAATGGCGTTTGCTTAACGGTGGTTAAAATAGCGGGTAACACGTATACCGTTACAGCTATTGATGAAACCTTACAAAAAACAAATTTAGGGCAACTGAAAGTTGGAAATTATGTGAACCTCGAACGTTGCATGCCTGCTAATGGTAGATTTGACGGGCACATTGTGCAGGGTCACGTTGATCAAACAGGTGTTGTTTCTTCCCTTACTGATAATGCAGGCAGCTGGACTTATGTTATTGAATACGATAGTAAATCAGGAAACGTAACCGTTGAAAAAGGAAGCATTACTATAAACGGAACAAGCTTAACTGTTGTGGATTCAAGAGAAGATTCATTTTCTGTGGCGATTATTCCTTACACATTTGAAAACACCGTTTTTAAACATTTAAAAGTAAATGATGTTGTTAATTTAGAATTTGACATTGTTGGGAAATATGTAGCACGGCTTCTAAATAAAAAATAATTTATATGCTGGCAAACAGCAACTGCAAACTAGATTCGTATATTCGTATCAAGTTCGTAATTGATTATATAGAATCTAAACACAAATTAAATTGAAACAGCAAAAAGTCGATTTTTTAATTATTGGAAGCGGCATCGCTGGTTTAAGTTATGCCTTAAAAGTTGCCGAACAGGGCTCAGTTTATATTGTTACCAAAAGTAACGAAGACGAATCCAACACGAAATACGCACAAGGTGGCATTGCCGCTGTATGGCACGATAAAGATACCATTGAAAAACATATCCAGGATACGCTGATTGCCGGAGCAGGGTTGTGTGACGAAGAAACCGTTCGTTTGGTGGTAACAGAAGGAACCGAAAGGGTTCGCGAGCTGATTGAACTGGGCGCCAATTTCGATAAAAATAAAGATGGCCAATATGATTTAGCTAAAGAGGGCGGCCATTCGGAGCACCGTATACTCCATTACAAAGACATTACGGGTTATGAGATAGAGCGCGCATTAATTTCACAGATCCGTAAACACAAAAATATAACCGTTCTCGATCATCATTATGCTATTGACGTGATCACACAGCATCATTTGGGTGAAGTGGTAACTTCTCATTCTGAAAACGTGAAATGTTTTGGTGCCTATATTTTAAATACTAAAACGCAAAAAATAGACACGGTCCTTTCTAAAATTACCATCATGGCAAGTGGCGGCGCCGGACATGTTTATGCAACAACCACAAACCCAACTATTGCCACCGGCGATGGTATTGCTATGGTTTACAGAGCTAAAGGCCGTGTAAAAGATATGGAGTTTGTACAGTTCCATCCAACGTCTTTATACAATCCCGGCGAACATCCCAGTTTTTTAATTACCGAGGCTATCAGAGGTTTTGGCGCTGTTTTAAAAACTATGGATGGTAAAGAATTCATGCACAAATATGATGAACGCTTGTCACTCGCTCCCCGCGATATTGTGGCTCGTGCCATTGATAACGAATTAAAAACACGCGGTGAGGATTTTGTATACCTCGATTGCCGTCATTTAGACCGAAAGGCATTTATAGAGCACTTTCCCAATATTTACAATAAGTGTATGGATCTGGGAATAGACCCTTTTATCAATATGATTCCCGTGGTACCAGCCATGCATTACTTATGCGGAGGCATTTTAGTAGATAAGAACGGACAATCTACCATCGCTAATTTGTTTGCAGTGGGCGAGTGTGCGTGCACCGGTTTGCATGGAGCTAATCGCCTGGCCAGTAATTCCTTGCTGGAAGCCGTGGTGTTTGCGCATCGGGCGGCGAAAACAAGCTCAGAACGGGTCTTGAGTGTTTCCTTTATGGAAAATATACCTAATTGGGATGCAGAAGGAACTGAACATGCCGAAGAAATGGTGTTAATTACTCAGTCCCAACGTGAGGTACAGCAGATCATGAGCAATTATGTGGGAATTGTACGCTCCGAACTGCGTTTAAAGCGTGCGTTTGATCGTTTGGAGATACTCTATAAAGAAAATGAGGCACTGTACGATAAAACTACGGTTACCCAAAAACTGGGGGAGCTCCGCAACCTCATCTGTATTGGCTACCTGATCATCAAGCATGCCATGCGGCGTAAAGAATCCGTAGGATTGCATTATATGGTGAATTACAGGAAGGACACAATCAAATAATTTTTTCTTCCCATTTTCTTTTTGCTTGAGCAAAAAGAAACAAGAATTCAAGGCAATTCGACAACCTCCATTACCCCGAACAAGCTTCGCTGAATGGCGGTTCGCGCCGAATTACCAAAACAACCGCACTATTACCAACGTATGTTGTAGTTTAAAAAGTACTCGTCCAACAGTTTTTTCGTTTTTTTCTTATAAATTTTAGTAAAAACAAAAAAAACGTTACATTTGTAGCCCAAAATGGTAGATGTAGCTCAGTTGGTTAGAGCATCGGTTTGTGGTACCGAGGGTCGAGGGTTCGAGCCCCTTCATTTACCCTTCTTAAAGGCTGTCTGAAAAGACGGCCTTTTTTGTTGTAATGGCCTTACCGACAAAAAAGATTATCTTTATTCTACATGCAACAATTCGATGTTATCATATGTGGAGCTGGTCCGGCAGGGAGTACCTGTGCTTTAGGTTTATTTGACGCAGGATTGAACGTGGCTTTACTGGATAAACAATCTTTTCCAAGAGAAAAGATCTGCGGTGATGCCTATGGTGGCTATGCCTACAAAATACTAAATACCATTTCGCCTGCTTTCGGAAAAAAAATACTGGAGATCAATAAAGGTGTTATAGCCAAACGGGCCCGGTTTATTTCTCCAAAAGGTTATGCTTACGAATTAAAACTCGAAGGATTTTTTGCTAACCTTCCCAGAAACGTGTTTGATAATTTTTTACTCGACATGGTAAAAGCAGAAACGCAAACTACCATTTTTGAAAACACATCGGCTCAAAAAATCAGAGTTGAAAAAGATGCCGTTGTAATAACAACCTCCACCGGACAAGAACTAAAGGCTAACATCGTGATCGGTTGCGATGGCGCTCATTCCATTGTGCAATCGGCATTAACCGGAACACGGGAATTGATTACAGAAACCTGTCCGGGTTTACGTGCTTACTATAAAAATGTAAAAGGCATTGACAGCGACCGGCTCGAAATTCATTTGCTGAAAGAAATTCCCAAAGGTTATTTCTGGATCTTTCCTTCTATAGATGGATTAGCCAACGTGGGAATTGGCGGAGACAAAGATGTGCTGACAAAACACAAGATCAATATGAGAAAAGTCTTTAATGAATTGATGGCAGAAGCGCCACAATTTAAAGAGCGTTTTGCCCAAGCAGAATTAGTTGGCGATATCAAAGGCTGGACCATCCCGATTGGCTACTTTAACAGCAAATTACCTGTCTCCGGAAACAGAATTTTGTTGTGCGGTGATGCAGCTGCTTTGGTAGATCCCGCCACCGGCGAGGGAATTGCTCCTGCGATGTCATCGGGACGATATGCAGCCTGGCAAATAAAAAAGTGTTTTAAAGACTCTAATTTTTCGGCAGAATTTATGAAGTCTTACGATCAGGAAATTCGCAGAAAATATTACCGAAACTATTTTTACAAAACAACAGTTACGAATTTATATTACAAAATGCCTTTTTTAATGGATTGGGGAATTGCGTTTTTTGCGGGAATACAACGTTTCCGGAAACACAAAATTTAAAACCTTTTCAACTGTTCATTCCCAGAAAAATCCCACTCAGGTGTATTAATTTGTTCGGCATCTGGGTCCAGTTTATACCAGGGTGAAATAACCGGATCATTTTTATTAATCAAAATATGAATATCCTGTGCGGGCATGTAACTTTGGGCCACCATAAACACTTTTTTATTGGTCTTAGCATTTACGGCCATGTCCATAATAATAACTGCGTGTCCGGGACTTCCGCCCAAAATTAGCACGTCGCCAATTTGCATATCCTTTTGACTAACCAACTTTAATTCCTTTGACAAAGAAGCTGTACCCGCGTAATTAAATACCATGTTCATATACTCTCTAAAGGATTCATACGTAATACTTTCTTTATTAGATTTTACCCAGCTTACCGCATTTCCTTTTACTACTATGCGATAGCCGCTTCTCCATTTTGCATAATTGGCATTAAACCCATTGGTGAAATTAAAATGCAAAGCATCGTATTGTTTCGTTTGAAATAAATATTCGGCACGCAAGCGCATTACGGCATCTGCGCATTGTTGAAGGTCTTTTTTTCCAACATCGATATTTAAAATCGCAGCGGCTACCTTGTTAGGTTTTTCTTTACCGTTATAATAGTGAACCAGAGCTCCATTGGGTTTCAAAGAAGTGTTTTGTAAAAAGGCGGCGAAAGAATTTGTTTCAGATTTTATTCTTGTAAATCCTGCAGGAACACTGAACCTTTCCGCAACAGTTGTGCCCGCTATGTTTACTAATAAAAAAGATTGTTGTTTTCGAAAAGCAAAAACACATATTAAACATATGCCGCAGGTCAGTGCGCCAATCTTAAAATATATGTTGTCGTTTTTAATGATCTTAAAAATAGAGATCGTCGGTTTTCAATCGTAAATAACGACTTACAGAAAGCGCAGCGCTTAAGCCCGAAATTAGAACACCTAATGCTACGATACCGCCAAACAATACAGCCAGTAAATTAGGATCCTGCAATTGCAAAAGATCGGGAATATAACGTGTACTTAACACTAAAAATCCGGCTAATAAAAATCCGGCTAATAAACCTGCCACTATTCCCTGGCGAATTCCTTTTAAAATAAATGGCATTCGGATAAAGCCCTGAGTTGCGCCTACCAGGTACATGGTTCTTATTAAAAAACGTTTAGCGTAAATGGATAAACGAATGGTATTATTGATGAGTGCAATGGCTACGACCAACAACAAGCCACTAAAAATTAAAATATAAAAACTGATCACTTTGGCGTTTTCATTAACCTGCTTAATCATGTCCTTATGATAAATGACTTCTTTCACAAAATGTTTCTGCATGATCTGCTTTTCAAAGCCTGATAAACTATCAATGTTAGCATAATCAGAATTTAATTTTACATCTAAAGATGATAACAGTGGATTATATCCCAAAAAGGTAATAAAATCCTCTCCTAAATCTTTTTGCAGTTTTTTAGCGGCCTCGTCTTTACTGATATAAGCAACCTCTTTAGTGAATGCGGAAGAACTTATTTCCTGTTTTAAAATATCCAGTTCAGCCTGTGTGGTAGTATCTTTTAATACAACCTGGAAGCCAACATTCTCTTTAATATGGTTTGATAATTTTTTGGCATTGATGACAACCAATCCCAAAAGACCCAACATAAATAACACTAAAGCCAAACTAATGACTACAGTAACGGAAGATGTTTTTAATTTTTGAGTAGCAGTTCTGTTCGACACAATAATTCTGTTTTATACCCAACTAATTTAAGATGAATACAAAAGCTGAAGGAAGGTTTTAAAATGAATAATTAACAAGCTATTGTTTGTTCATTCAACCCTTTATTGCAATAAATCAGGTCTTCTTAACCTGGTGCGCTCTATGGATTGCTCGTGCCTCCACTCTTCCACCTTTTTAGTGTTACCGCTGGTTAAAAGTTCAGGAACTTTCCATCCCTTGTAATCTGCGGGGCGGGTATAAACGGGAGGAGATAATAAATTGTCCTGGAACGAGTCAGATAAAGCTGAAGTTTCATCATTTAAAACACCGGGAATTAAGCGGATGATGCCATCACATAACACAGCTGCAGGCAATTCACCCCCGCTTAACACGTAATCTCCTATCGAAATTTCTTTAGTAATAAAATGTTCACGAATACGCTCATCAATTCCTTTATAATGGCCACACAACACAATTAAATTTTTTAACGTTGATAATCGATTACACGTTGCCTGCTTTAAGGTTTCACCATCAGGCGTCATATAAATGATTTCGTCATACGTTCGTTTACTTTTCAGATCGTTGATGCAATTGGCAATGGGCTCTATCATCATGACCATGCCTGCACCGCCGCCAAACGCGTAGTCGTCCACTTTTTTGTGAGGCTCAATGCCATAATCTCTTAAATCAACAATATTAACCGATACCAGGCCTTTTGCTGCAGCACGCTTTAAAATACTGTGGCTGAATGGGCTTTCCAGCAAGGGCGGATGGACTGTAATGATATCAATATGCATACTCAAAATTAACAAAAAAATAAGGAATTATAGGGCTTTAATTCTATCTATCGTTATATTTGTTTAAATAAAAATTCACATGAAACATATTTTATTAGCTGTCACTTTGTGCATTGGATTGAATTCAGTTGCTCAAAAAAAAGAAGAAAAAGATAAGGATAAAGTGAAAAGTGAAAAATCTAAGGAGGGCATGCGATTTTTATATAAAGAAGCTACTTTAGAAACCGACGATTACAAGATATATATCATAGACGCTATTTCTACTTTAAAACAATCAAAGTTTAAGATCAAGATCTTTAATAAAACCAATGACTATTTATTAGTGAAGCCGGCGGAATTCATTTTTTCGGCCGGAGGAACTCAGATCTTCAGTAAAGATAAAACCTTTGTTGTATCGCCCAACGAGGAAGAGACAGAAGTGATCGATTTTAAAGGTGCCGATATGTTAGTCGAAAAATTTACCATCGAGTTCAAGGGTCTTTATAAAGCATCAGCCGGCGGAAAAATATATAAGATTCCTGACTTTGAACTACCGGCGAGCAAAAATGAATTTACAGTTGAAAATTTTACCTGTGATCTGAAAAAAGCAGAAGTAAAAACGGATAAATCTGTTGTAAAATTTGATTGTGTTTATGTAGGTGATGGTGTGGGATTGATCAATCCTGGTAAATCAACCGCCATTATGCCGGACGGAAAAGAAGGCGCTAATTCTAAAAAAATGCAACCGGTTATTTTGGAGAGAGGTAAAAGAGATGATTTCACAATGGTATACCCTGAACTTAAAGGATCAGGCGACATGCAAAAAGGTGGTATTAAAATAAAGTGGAACGACTCCTTTCGGGAATCGAAGTTAACACCTGTAGGAAATAATAAATTAGAACTCGTTAAAGAGTCTGAGAAAAAATAATTATTTCTTTTCCAATCTTCCCCAAACACCGAGCGGCAATTTAATTCCACTTTTGGCGTCTAAGTATAATTCACCAATGCTCAGGTTTGATTTGTGCTTGGCAGCAAAAGGTTCAAGTAAATTTTGTGGCACCAATGCCGAAAATCCGAGTGAATACGCATTCAGTATAAGTAAATGTTGCTTGGGATCAAGGATCTGCAATACACTATCAATCATTTCCAAAATATTATCTTCTAATTTCCATTTCTCGCCGTTCGGTCCGTGGCCAAATGCTGGAGGATCCAAAATAATTCCCTGGTATAAATTTCCGCGACGTTGCTCTTTCTTCACAAATTTCAATGCATCATCTATCATCCACCGGATGTTGTCCAGGTTGGATTTTTGCATATTCTCATTAGCCCAGTTCACTACCTGTTTGATACTATCTACATGGGTAACGTCCGCTCCTGCTGCCCTGGCAGCAATAGATGCTCCGCCGGTGTAGGCAAATAAATTCAGGAATTTGGGTTTCTCCAGTGACGATAGATAATCAAAGATCACGTCCCAATTACAGGCTTGTTCAGGAAAAACACCTACATGTTTAAACGAAGTTAAGCCCAAACGTAAGGTAATTTCTTTTTTACCTAGTGGATAATTAATGGTCCATTGCTCCGGCATTTTTTTAAATGCTTTCCACTCTCCGCTTGAGCTGCTTTTAGGAACAAACTTTACATGAGCCTGCTTTTCCCATTCGGCTTCTGAATATTTTTTCTTCCACACAGCCTGCGGTTCAGGACGAATAGTAATATATTTACCAAAGCGTTCAAGTTTTTCAAAGTCGCCGCAGTCTATTAATTCATAGTCCTGCCAATGAGTGGGAGTCAGTAGTTGCATTTTGTGAAGTTATGAATTATGAGTGAGGAGTGGTCGGATAATGCAATAAGTAGTAAAAAGAAGGTTGTTAATAAAAGGGTTTAGCTACAGAAAGTCTACTGAACTAAAAGCTCTACTTTAGATACATACCAAATTATTTTTTATGCAGAAATTACAATCATCATTTGTTGCTCTTATCAGTGTGTTTTTCTTTTGGGGTTTTGTGGCCGCCAGCAACGGTATATTAATTCCTTTATTTAAAGAAAAATTTACGCTGACTCAATTCCAGTCGCAGTTGGTTGACTTGGCATTTTACGCAGCATACGCGGTTGGTTCCATAATCTATTTTTTTACTTCCCGCGCTACGGGCGACCCGATTAGTAAAATTGGCTATAAAAAAGCGTTGATACTGGGATTATTAATTTCTGCTGTTGGTTCGTTATTCTTTATCCCGGCAGCCAGTTTAAATTCATATCCATTGTTATTATGCGCTTTATTTATTATTGGCCTAGGCTTTGCCTTACAGCAAATTGTGGCTAATCCCTTTGTTATTAATTTTGGCGCAAAAGAAACCGGCGCTCACCGGTTAAGTTTGGCGGGTGGTATTAATTCTTTTGGAACTACGATTGGCCCTGTTTTACTAAGCTACGCGCTGTTTGGCAATATAAGCGCTCCGGCAGCCGCCGATAGCAGTTTAGATGCTGTGAAAATTCCGGCACTTATTTTATTTGCATTGTTCCTTCTATGCGCAAGCATTTTATGGTTCTCTAAACTTCCCGAGGTAACAAACTCGGAAAAACTAGACAAAGATCTAGGCGCCTTAAAATATCCGCAACTGTCGTTAGGTATGATCGCCATTTTTATTTATGTAGGGGTTGAAGTGACCATACAAAGTAACATGGGTGCCTTACTGGCAATGCCCGAGATCAAGGGAATAGATCATACAAAAATTTCTCATTTTATTTCGTTGTATTGGGGTAGTTTAATGATCGGCCGTTGGACTGGTGCGCTCACCGTTTTTAATTTTAGCAAAACGGCAAAAATAATCATGCAGTTCATTACGCCTTTTATCGCTTTTGGTGTCATCTGTGGCGTTAATTATTTGCGGGGCAGCAATATAGAAGACTATTTATTTTACATTCCATACATTTTATTAGCAACATTAATCTTTGTTTTTTCAGGTGACAATCCTGCGCGAACTTTATTAATTTTGAGCCTAACGGCGTGTGTCATGATGATCATTGGCTTAATGAGCACTGGCAATCTCGCCTTATATTCGTTCATTAGCGGCGGCTTGTTTTGTTCTGTCATGTGGCCCTGCATATTTGCGCTCGCTATTAACGGTCTGGGAAAATATACTAATCAAGGCTCTTCCCTACTAGTGATGATGATATTGGGCGGCGCTATTATTCCACCTTTACAGGGCATTTTAGTGGATGTGTTCAATCCTCATATCTCCTATATCGTAACTGTATTTTGTTTTGCCTACCTGGCATGGTATGCATTTAAAGTAACATCCATTTTTAAAAAACAAGGTATTGAATTAGAATCCGGTTCAAGCGCAGCTCATTAATAAATAGTATATATAAAATTTAATAAAAATGAAAGTAACGATCAACGTCAAACTAGTTAATTCGCAGTTTAGCCAGGCTTATGCCGATAAAGATAACGAAGGAGAAGAAACGGAAGATAACATCAAATATTTATGGGAAGATGAATTTGATGTACAGGGAAATGTGAAAGAATTTAAAGTGGTTAATAATGCAACCTATTTGTTAAAAGGCTTGTACCCCAATGATGACGAGTTCTGTTTTGAAATACCCGACATGATGATCGTGGAATGTATAATGGATAATGGTACCGTAACACAATTACCTTTCTCTAAGAAAGCAGTAAGCAAAACCGATAAAGTTGAAGAAAGCGATCGCTTTCTATTTAACGTTTATTTAAAAAGTGTGCGGCAGGTTGTTAATCCTATGCCGGGCGTTTACATTTTAAAAGATGATTTTCCAAAAGAGTTGGCCGAACTTGTAAATACAGATGAAGAAGAATAATTTTTAATACTTCTATTATGAATACGAGTCGCCGCCAATTTTTAAAACTCTCTGCTTTTACTACTTCATTATTTGCTTTTAATAAAAGCAAAGCAACTGAAATTGTTGGAGAAATTAATAAAGTACAGATAAATCCAATTGTTATCTCAACCTGGAGATTTGGATTAGAGGCCAATGCCGAAGCTTGGAAAATATTATCTGCTAAAGGAAGAGCTTTAGATGCGGTTGAAGCTGGGGTAAAAATATCCGAAGCAGATCCTAAAGAAAGAAGCGTAGGATATGGAGGAAGGCCTGATCGCGACGGACATGTAACCTTGGACGCCTGCATCATGGATGACTTTTCTAACATTGGTTCGGTTGGCTGTTTAGAACATATTATGCATCCGATTTCAGTAGCAAGAGCTGTAATGGAGAAAACACCACACACTATGTTGGTAGGTGAGGGTGCTTTAGATTTCGCTTTAGCTCAAGGATTTAAAAAAGAAAATCTACTGGTAAAAGAGTCGGAAGAGGAATGGAAAGAATGGCTAAAAAAAGGCGAATATAAACCAAAAGCTAATATTGAAAACCACGATACTATCGGCATGGTTGCATTAGACATGCATGGCAATTTATCGGGCGCATGTACAACCAGTGGGATGGCATTTAAAATGCATGGTCGCATTGGCGATTCACCCATTATTGGCGCAGGCTTGTTTGTGGACAATGAAGTTGGTGCGGCCACTGCTACGGGGCACGGCGAAGAAGTAATGAGAATTGTGGGAAGCCATACGGTTGTTGAATTAATGCGTCAGGGGTTCTCACCGGAAGAAGCCTGTAAAAAAGCAGTAGAACGAATTATAACCATTGCCAAAAAGAAAAATAAACCTTTAGACGAATTACAAATTGGGTTTATTGCCATCAATAAAAAAGGCGAGCATGGAGCATATTGTTTACAAAAAGGATTTAATTACGCCGTTTATTCTCCTCAGATAAATAATCAGCTAATGGATGCCAGACATATTTTCTAAATATATATTGGAAATTGCCTGCTTTGAGGCGAAATCATGTTTGCTGGCAGAACAAGCAGGAGCAGACAGAATAGAGTTTTGTGCAGACTACGAAGCAGGGGGTATAACACCCGCTTATGAAGATATTTTACACGTAAAAAAAACCCTGAAAATTCCTTTGCATGTGATCATTAGACCGCGTAGCGGAAATTTTGTTTACACCGAAAAGGAGATAGATATAATGAGGCAACTCATTTGGTGGTGCAAAGAAAATAAAGTAAACGGAGTAGTTTTTGGCATTTTAAATCCTGACAACAGCGTTAACTTTGAAGCAAATAAACAATTACTGGAGTTAGCAAAACCTATGTCTGTTACTTTTCATAGAGCAATCGATCAATGCCGTGATATAAAAAAGGGTTTTGAGACTATTATAGAATTGGGATTCGATAAAGTATTGACGTCGGGAGGACAACAAAATGCTTTGGAAGGAATTGAATTTTTACAACATTTACAAAAACAGTTCGGCAATAAAATCACAATTATTCCTGGTGGGGGCATTCGAAGTTTTAATATTGAAAAACTACTGGGTGTTATAAATTGTTTTGAATTTCATTCAGCAGCCACTGTAAACAATGAAATAAATACTGAGGAGATACAACGTTTAAAACATATCATCCGAAATGAATAACAACTACTTCCTACAGTAAAACATAACATATTTCCTTATACAACATCAACTACCCAACGCAATAATTCAGTACCTTTAACTATTATGAAATCTTTTTACAACTCATTTGTTGTTCTACTATTCTTTGTTGCATCCTTGTCTGCGCAAACAAAATTTGCCCAATATGTAAATCCATTCATAGGAACAGGTGGGGCAGGTCACACGTTTCCAGGAGCAGTGTTACCATTTGGCATGGTACAGCTGAGCCCTGACACCCGTATTGATGGGAGTTGGGAAGGCTGTGGAGGATATCATTATTCCGATTCCATTATTTATGGTTTTACACATACACATTTAAGTGGCACAGGGGTTAGTGATTACGGAGATGTATTGTTAATGCCGGTGTTAGATAAAAACAGCTACAAAAACAAAACTTACGCTACAAAATTTTCACATCTTAAAGAAAAAGCGTCCGCCGGATTTTACGAAGTGACGTTAAATACAAATATAAATGTAAAATTAACTGCTACACAAAGAGTTGGTATTCACCAATACATTTTCCCAAATGCCGATACTGGAACGATCGTGATTGATCTTTTACATCGAGATAAAACTCTAAACTGTTCTCTTAAGATTTTGGATAGTGTTACAGTGGTTGGCTCGCGCATAAGTGAAGCATGGGCAAACGAACAATACGTCTATTTTGTTATGAAATTCAGTAAGCCAATAGTGTCAAAAAAACTGACTACCCGGAATGTTTCTAAAACACCAACGGTAAAAGAACAAACGATAGGTGGGTACCTTCAGTTTGACATGGCTGATGGAAAACCATTGGTTATTAAAACAGGTATTTCTCAAACAAGTATTGATGGCGCTAAACGTAACCTTGAAAGTGAAGCCCCGCACTGGGACTTTGAAAAGTATAAAATGGAGGCAGAGCGCAACTGGGAAAAAGAATTATCGAAAATTGAGATAACAACAAGAGACCCTGAAAAACTGATGATCTTCTACACGGCGTTGTATCATTGTTTTACTCATCCTTCTCTTGCCGGAGATGTAGATGGGAAATACCGTGGACGAGATCTCAAAATTCATCAGTCAGCGGGATTTGTACCTTACACTGTTTTCTCGCTATGGGATACTTTCAGAGGGTTACATCCCTTGTTTACCATTGTTCAGCAAAAACGAACAGCTGATTTTATGAGTACTTTTTTACATCAGTTTAAAGAAGGTGGACGTTTACCGATGTGGGAGTTATCTGCTAACGAAACCAATTGCATGATAGGCTTCCACAGCGTATCAGTTATTGCAGATGCAACCCTTAAAGGAATAACCGGCTTCGACAAGAATGAATTATATGGAGCAATGGTAGCGGCCTCAAATTATACAAATTTAAGCACACCGGTATTTAATAAATATAATTATCTACAGATCGACGATGAATCAGAAAGTGTTTCAAAAACCCTGGAGTATGCCTATGACAACTGGTGCATAGCACAAGTATCCAAAAAATTGAACAAGCTGTCGGATTACGCCATGTTTATGAAACGAAGCCAGGCATATAAAAATGTATATGATGCCAAAACAGGGTTTATGCGCCCCCGTAAAAATGGCAACTGGCTATCGCCGTTTGAGCCGCGTGAAGTAAATAATCATTACACCGAGGCAAATAGTTGGCAATATTCATTTTTTGTTCCACAGGATATTAATGGTTTAATTACATTAATGGGAGGAGAAAAAAAGTTCGAACAAAAACTGGATGATCTCTTCAGTGCAAAAAGTGAAACTGAGGGGCGATCACAGGTAGATATAACCGGCCTCATTGGTCAATATGCCCATGGTAATGAACCCAGTCATCACATGATCTATCTATACAATTATGTAAGCAGGCCGCAGAAAACACAGGAAAAAATTTATAAAGTATTGACGGAATTTTACAAAAACGAACCTAACGGTTTGATAGGAAATGAGGATTGTGGGCAAATGAGTGCATGGTATGTATTAAGTTCTATGGGATTTTATCAGGTTTGTCCGGGAAAACCAGAATATACAATTGGATCTCCGCTGTTTGACAATGTTAAAATTCATTTGGAAAATGGCAAAACATTTGAGATTAATAAACAAAGTTCTTCAACCCAATTTCAATATATCCAATCCTCCTCTCTCAATGGAAAGCCTTCCAATAGTGCTGTCTTGACTCATAGTACTATTGTTTCGGGAGGAAAATTAGAGTTTGTAATGCAGGGAAAATTAGATGAAAAAAATATTTTTGGTGGATCTGACATGTTACGCCCCGTTACAGAAATTTTAACAAGCCAAATTATCCCGGTTCCCGTTATCATTACTCCCGCTAAATTAACGGAAACCAGCAAATCCATTAGCATTGAACATCCTGACGCAAAGGTAAAATTGGTTTATACGCTGGATGGAACCGAACCAACAGAAAGATCAAAAATCTACACGGGACCTTTTACAAGTGATAGTTCTGTAATTATTAAAGCAAAGGCGTTTCTAAAATTAGAAAGTAGTTCCACAACTACGGCACACGCTTATAAAAAACCCAATAACTGGAAAATCAGCATTCAAAGCAAATATATTCCACAATATGATGCAGGTGGCGATGAGGGAATTATTGATGGGCAGCACGCAACAACTAATTGGCGCAGCGGCGGTTGGCAGGGATATCAGGGACAGGATCTTAATTGCATCATAGACCTGGGAGAAATGAAGCCAATTCAATATGTGACTGCAGAATTTCTACAAGATACACGCGCCTGGATCGTCTATCCAAAACAGGTAATTTACGAAATTTCAGAGGATGGAATTAACTATCTCCCTTTCGGAACCATTGAAAACGGGATACCTGCCGATGATTACTCTGTACAGATGAGAACTTTTTTTAACAATAACACCGTTCCTGTAAATGCCCGTTATGTGAAAATAAAAGCGACCAATTTTGGGAAATTACCAGACTGGCACCAGGGAAATGGTGGTGATGCCTACATTTTTATTGATGAAATTGAGGTGAGATAATAGGTTTTATCGAAAAATAATTTTTAATTAGTAACATGAAATTTCTGGTACTTATTTTCGTTTTTCTATCGTCTCTATGTTTTTCGCAACTAAAAATTAAAACGGGTATATGGCGTGGGATTCTTTTACTAAATGCGGAAAATAAAACCGAACTTCCCTTTAATTTCGAAATTAAATACACTAAAAAAAATCTTTTACAATTAATCATTCACAATGCTCAGGAGCAGATTGTAGTAGATGAATACATGTATTCAAAAGATTCTCTCAATTTCAAAATGCCGGTTTTTGATACGGAGTTTAAAGCCAAATTAACGGGCGATAGTGTCTTAACAGGCGTATGGATCAATCATACTAAAAAAGAAAACAATACCATTACGTTTACCGCTAAAGCGGGAGATGCGAGAAGATTTCCTTTTGTTCCTGCGAAACCCAACCCTTTTTACGAAGGGAAATGGGAAGTGACTTTTAGTCCTAATACCAAGGATAGTTCAAAAGCAATCGGCATGTTTACACATGCCAACAGTAGTTCGTATGTGCATGGCACATTTTTAACTGAAACAGGTGATTACAGGTACCTGGATGGCATGATGCATAACGGAAAGTTATATTTAAGTTGTTTTGACGGTTCACATGCTTTTTTATTTATCGCCGAGAATAATGGTTCTGAAATTACGAAAGGGGATTTTTATTCGGGTACAACCTGGCATGAAAGCTGGATTGGACGAAGAAACGAAAAGTTCGAATTACACGATCCAGAAAGTTTAACTTACCTTAAAAATCCCAATGAGCAAATCAATTTTTCATTTTATAATACAAAGAATGAAAAAATAAGTTTGAGCGACCCTAAATATCAAAACAAAGCCGTTATCATTCAGATCATGGGAAGCTGGTGCCCCAACTGTATGGATGAAAGTGCATATCTTTCAAAAGTATATAAACAGTATAACAAAAAAGGCCTGGAAATTATTGCTTTAGCTTATGAAAGAACGGCGGATGCAGAGCGCGCTAAGACAAACTTAACGAGATTGACCAAACGTTTTGATATTGGTTATGATATTCTATTAACTGGGTTAACCGGTAAAGATAAGGCATCCGAAAGTTTGCCGTTTTTGAATGAAGTTATGGCATTCCCAACCACTATTTTCCTGGACGCTCAACATGTTGTGAAATCTGTTTACACAGGATTTAGTGGCCCTGCTACTGGTAAGGCTTATGAAAATTATACTGTAAAGACTGAAAAACTGATCGGAGAGTTGTTATCGAAAAAATAAATACCTATAACCTGTTTCCTAATATTTAACTGCTATTAAGGATCTTCTACATGAAAAAGATTACGCTAATGCTTTTAATGATGATGCCCCTCATAAACCGGGCGCAAGGCCATGCAGTAGGCGTTGGAGCGGGCATTGACGTTTTTGGCTTTTCTGCAAACATGAACTATCAGTACACCTACAAACTGTTAAACATTAAAACCAAAATAGCCTACATTCCGCAAGGATTATTTTATGTGCCAAACAATAGTTATGTAAATGATTGTTTTTTAGGAATTCACACCAAAGAAGGAAAAAGAGTGCTGTTATCCATTAATACGGGCGTTACTTTTTTATTCATAGGTTCCAGAATGGATTCTGAAATATCAAGCCAGGCCAATCCCATTCAGAATTTTAATCTGGCGTTATGCATAACCCCGCAACATCGTATCACAATGGATCTCTCCATGTCGCCCTATAGATCTACAATCATTAGCAAGTATGGCGGAACTAAGCATAATGGATTAAGATTAACTTTCGAAATAGGCTATTCTTACCGATTCAAGCAAAAAGGTGAGGCAAAAAAAGAACAAGTATCTCAATAAAACAAATTGTTGTACGGAAACCGGATCACATGAATTTTCTTTACTGTATCATAAACTAATTTTCTGAAATCTGTAATATTCTCTTTGTTTTTTGCACTAATGTAAACACATGTTTGATGCAAATCAGTCATCCATGTTTTTTGCAATTCTTCCAGTGATAAATTTTCGCGGCTCATTGGAGTCAGATCATCTTCATCCTTTTTTATATATTTAAAAGCATCGATCTTATTAAATACTAAAATCGTTTCCTTGTCTCCTGCCCCGATGTCAATAAGAGTTTGGCGAACCACATTAATATGATCTTCAAAATTAGGATGCGAAATATCTACCACGTGCAATAAGATGTCGGCCTCGCGTACTTCATCCAATGTGCTTTTAAAACTTTCTACCAATTGAGTTGGCAACTTGCGAATAAATCCAACGGTATCAGCCAACAGGAAAAATAAATTATCTATGGTTACTTTTCTTACGGTTGTATCCAATGTTGCAAATAATTTATTTTCAGCAAACACCTCACTCTTACTGATCATGTTCATGATAGTAGATTTTCCAACGTTGGTGTAACCAACTAAAGCAACACGCACAAATTCGCCACGGTTTTTACGTTGCGTTGCCATCTGTTTGTCGATCACTTTGAGGTCTTCTTTTAATTGAGCAATACGATCCCGGGCAATACGTCTGTCCGTTTCAATTTCTTTCTCCCCTGCTCCACCACGGGTTCCGGTGCCTCCACGTTGTCTTTCAAGGTGAGTCCACATTCCTGTAAGGCGTGGCAGTAAATATTGCAACTGCGCGAGCTGTACCTGAGTTTTAGCATGAGCCGTTTGAGCACGTTGCGAAAATATTTCCAGAATAAGTGTCGTTCGGTCCAGTATTCTTACTCCCAATTCTTTTTCTAAATTACGTTGTTGCGAAGGAGAAAGTTCATCATCAAAAATAACAACATTTATTTTGTTCTCTTTAATAAACGTTTTAACGTCGCTTAATTTTCCTTTTCCTAAAAAGGTAGCTTTATCAGGGCGTTCCAATTTTTGAGTAAATACTTTTTTAGTTTCCACTCCATAGGTCTCGGCTAAAAAAGCTAATTCATCAAGGTATTCAAAAGCCAAGGATTCGTTTTGTTTTTTATTGATAACGCCTATTAAAACGGCGGTAGGAGTTTCTTTTAAAGTACTAGTTGTTTCGGGCTTCATTATATCTTACAAAAATTAAGTAATAAAAATACTACTTTTTAGCGCTCAAAGCTCAATTTTAAAAGCCAAATAAAGCAAAGCTTACTTAATCTTGAGCAAGGTAACATGGCCAAACCGCATTTTATCCTGCAACCTGGTTGCGCCATTTTTTTCTCTGAACTCTATTTTGTAAATGTATACGTCTTGCTTACAAAGTATGCCGCGATGTGTCCCATCCCATCCCATATTCAAATCGGGTGATTCAAATATTTTTTCACCCCACCGGTCGAAGATTTGCATTTTATAGTCCACCAGATCAATTCCTTTCGGCGTAAAGAAATCATTTAATGAGTTCCCGTCGGGCGTGAAAGCGTTAGGTATATATATCGTGGATATTTCATTTACTTTTACTGGCATGGTAATACTATCTATGCAATTGTAAACAGTGGAAACAATCAGCTGTACCTGATAAGTTCCTGTATCAGAATAAACGTGCGTTGGATCCTGCAAAGTAGAAACAAAGCTATCTCCAAAGCTCCAAAAAGAGTTGTCGGCATCAGTAGATGTGTTATGAAAAACTACTTCAGGATTTAAAAAATCGATTCCACTGGGCGGTGTATAGTGAAAGTTAGCAACGGGTTTAGGATGCACCAAAATATAGTTTGGCATTGTATATTTAGTTACACACCCACTATCACTGGTGCCAGTGAGATCGACCACAAATGAACCCGGCATCGTATAAACATATGCTGGTGATTGAACAACGGACGTATCGCCGTTACCAAAATTCCATAACCAATTTGTGATTGGTGGCGTTGTGGCAGAAAGATTTGTAAATTTTACAGCAAGTGGCTGACATCCTTCCGAGACGTTATTCTGGAAATTAACATCCGGCAAAGCATTTACATTTACGTTTACTGTATCGGAATACACTACACAATTATTATAATCTGTTAATATCGATGAATAATCTGTAGTAACAGAAGGTGTGAGGTTCTGGCTTAATGAATTGGTGGTAACCGCTGTATTATTCACCCCATTACTCCAGGTTACATTGTACGGTTTAATTCCGCCGGAAAACGAGCTGGTAAGCATTACAAGATCATTTTTACAAATAGAATTATCACTTGCCAGCATCGTTAACATCAATTGTGCCGGTTCATCTACCTGCACAGAACTTATTGTATCCTTACATCCCATAATATCCATGGCCATAACTGTATAGTTTCCGGAAGCTAAACCTGTGATCATTGTATCCGGAGTAGAAACTGTATTTATTGAATAGGTTGGGGATCCATAACCCTGTGTAGTTGAAAACTCAATAGAACCATTGCTTTCTCCAAAACATACAACGCTATCTACATCCAGCAATTGCATATTCAACACTTTATGCTCTCCTAAAGTAAATACTCCGTAGCTGGTATTACCGTTCAGGTTTTCGATATTGGCTGAGCTATTGTTGGTAGATGGAATATGAGTCCAACCTGCACCATAATACCATGTCTGAAGATCTGATTCAGTGATCACATTTGTGCTGGCACCAGTTGGATCCCACTCGTTATCAAGGTATGTAAATTCTTTATCGGTCAAAGGATTCGTGCTATAGTTATTTGTATTAACCACCCAAAAACGGTCCAGCATCTTTACCGCATGTTCTGTTCCGCAATTGTTGTTAAGGTTAGCTACTCCTGTTGGCAACGGTCTGTTATTAATAAGTGCGCCTGTATTTGTAGGATACGTTGATGCGCTAATAGCTCCATTAGTAACTTGAACGCCAGGGGTTGTAACATTTAATGCAAAAGGAATATAAGCAGCACTTAAAGAGCCAAAAGGAAAAATATAATTGCCGGCATTGTTACCAACGTTCCATTGTATGATCCCGTAGCCTGGAGTGGCTGGTGTTTCACTAATAATATAACCGGTGGTTCTTGTAATGGCTCCGGTTAATGAATTAGTAACAAAAAGCGTGTTACTGTTAAGATCTAACGGTCTGTCGGTTAAAGCCAAAATTCCGGTGTTACCAGCAACATACGTATCGACGTTTAAAGTTTTAACGCCAGTTCCTGTTAAACTTAAATTATTAAAACGTGTTGGTTGGGAGCCTGTAATCAATTGATTTGCGCCCAACATTTCAACAGAGCCTGTTGTAGGTATTAAAGCGGCTGAAGTTGAGTTATTGGTCCAGTTACCCGACAACGTTATAAGTCCGGAATTATCAATGAGTCCAATATTAGCGCCAGCATCGGTATTACTCAAGTCACCCTGAACGGTAATTAAACCCCCGGCCTGAACGGTGATGCCGCTCCCATTATTATAGAATTCATTTTGAGCATAGGCGCGAGTGCCAGTTAAGACAGCAAGCATAACTGCTACAAAAAGAATATTATTTTTAAATTTTTCCATTGTCATATAATAGATGTATGATGCAATTACCGATAGTATGTTTAAAATTTTATACAAGGCATTAAAGCTACATTGCGAGGGCGCGAACCATGAATCATTCCGTACGCTGCCCCACCTGTTGATGTTCCGGAGTAAACAGTCCAGCCAGCCGGAGAAGCGGCCCAATAGGCACTTGGAATTCCGCCGGCAACATTGCCCGGCCATGGATCACAATAGGCAACTGCGCCATTATCCATTGAAAAATCTCCGTTTTGCGCAGGTGCACCGCCCGTATCATCATGTACCACCGGCGATGGGCTTTGCGTGGTCCCCAATGTTCTTCCCGGGTCGGCACCTCTTCCATTATCTGCGCCACGTAAAAATTCTCCACGAAGATCGGGTAAATTAAAGGTGGTAACACCATCCCCCGGTCCATATAAAGTTCCAATAGCGCTAAATAGTTCAGCATAAGTTACTCGGTTAACTGCCTGCCCGTTACACTCCAGGTAACCATTGGGAGCTAGAGTATTTGCAAAATACTGTACTGTTCCGGCGGGGTTGTTGGCACAATCCCACTTAACACCATCGTATACATAAAATCCCTTTAAATCTGTGTCATAAACCTGCAGACCTGCTACCGGGATAGAAATGGCTTTTCTTTGAACGCTGGTCATACGGGGCATTACAAATCCGGAAGTTGTACTTGCTATGTCTACTTTGGCAGATGGATCAGGGCTTGGCGTTCCCACACCTACATTTCCATTAACGGCCATTACTCTCACCCTTTCACTATTATTTGTTTTAAAAACCAGATCCTGTCCGTCGGTCGTTCCCAAAAAATTGGTACCCGCTGTGGTACCCGCGTTTCCAAGTAATTCCCAGGCTGGTGCAGCTGCAACTGCAGGAATGAGTACTACATCGCCATTTACATCTACTGATAAAGCCTTACCGGTTGAAGCAACGGTTGGCGACGCTGATGTTAAATTGCTGAATCGTAAGCCTGATGTATTTGCGGCTGCCGACGTAATATGCAATCTATTTGCAGGACTTGAATTACCAACTCCTACATTTCCTGCGTTATCAATAAAAACGTGTGATCCGGGGATACTGCTTCCTGATAAAATTAAACCGGAGGCGGCAAGCGGGTTTGAGTATACTCTTGCTTTTTCAACACCGGCAGCGTCAACAAATATAAAATCCCCAACATCCACACCTGTGGTGGCTTTTATGGTAATTCCGTCGCCCCCTATAGCTCCCACTTCAAGCCTGGTGCCCGGCGCTGCAGTATTAATTCCTACCAAACCGTTGTTATCAATTCGCATACGTTCAAGGCCCGAAGTATTAAATACCATCGTATTAGCAGTGCTTGCGTTATGGATTTTAAGATCCCCTGCTCCCGAAAAAATCCAGAACTCATTCGCAAGAGCGTTACCATTTACATGCAATAACTGGCTTGGCGTAGTTGTTCCGATACCAAAGTTACCAGTGCTTAAGATCCTGGCACGCTCAATATTATTGGTTTTAAAAATCACGTCATTGGCATTGGTAGTTCCCAAAAAATTAAGAGCAGTAATATTGGAGTTACCCGTAATTTCCCAATTTAAAGTAGACGGCACAACGAGGCTATCATAAATTCTGCCATTAGGTGAAGCAAATAAATTTCTCACGCCAACACCGATCAGGGTGTCGCTTCGAATAGCGCCAGCTACATGTAATTTTGAAAAAGGAGATGCGGTACCGATGCCAACATTTTGAGAAAAGCCCTTCGTGACAGCAATTAAGATAAGCAAAGTTATTTTATATTTCATCATATTCATTTTAGCAAGTTATAATCAAATTATACTAATTATTTTTTTTCAATTAGTTGTTGAAGAGTTTTTTCGAGTTTCAAAATTCGTTCTTCCTGTGATTCAATAATGGTTTGTTGTTCCTGTAATGCTTTTGTAAGAATAACTGAAAGCCTGCTGTAGTCTACG
This sequence comes from Bacteroidota bacterium, assembly GCA_040387475.1. Lineage (GTDB taxonomy): Bacteria > Bacteroidota > Bacteroidia > B-17B0 > Aurantibacillaceae > UBA4416. Next base: position 27,778 of record JAZKDT010000001.1, read on the forward strand.
GCCCATAATTCTTTGGATTCATCTTTTGGTTTACTCACCAATTCAGGAAAAATGGCATATACGTCTTGTGCAATAAATCCAAAATCATTAATAGCTGCCTCAGCACCATGTACGATAAGATTGCCCCCAGCACTAAAACCAGAGGCATGCTTTAAGTATGTGCTTGGTTTCAGTTGCATTACTTTAGAAAGGGTATTGTTTTCGAAAGATTTGATATTTGTTTTTAGTCTTCTGTCGGATGTGAAATAATTTGTGCCGGCAATAGTTAGATTTCCTAAGCCATTTAAGGTCATCAACAAATTTTCAGTGCTACTTCCTGCAACCATAATGTAATTACGCCAATTATACCCTCTGTCTGAAGCCAGCAGCGCGGCCGCACCATTTCCGGGGTCGGTTACATTCCAAAAATCAACATTACTTGTTCCGGCTTGCCTGTTCATACCCAACACGAGGGCACCTACACCGTTAACCCATGATGTTTCAGGCGGACCAGGTATAATAATGGGATCACTGTTAAAATTACCAAAGGAAGAATAGCCTCCCATTACCGCCAGCTTAACGTTGGCTACATCCGGAGAAGTTGGCACCGCTGCACTTTGCGAATAATAAAATTGATTTCCGATACGCATATTACCAGTACCGTTCACCACTACTTTAGGGGTTCCGCTAGAAACCACATTAATTAAATTGGTAGCATAGCTTCCTAAACTTACGTTATCTTTTTGAACAAAATAAACTCCCGTATTTGTATACGAAGCATCGTAACCACCAATAAAACCAGCATCGCTCGTCGTAACACCGTTAAAATTTCGGGTGGCGTATAAAGCCGCGTTAACATCCGCTGCAATTTCAAGTTTTTTTGTTGGTGCGCCAACACTAATCCCGATGTTTCCGTTCTCCATTATTTTGATACCTGATAAAATAGCAGGATTAGCGGCCGTTGTCCAGGGAGCAATTATTAACCCTGAATTATCCGAGATTGAAGGATTATTATCATTTGTAAAGATGAACGATTTATCGCCTGTTTGTGTCATGCCGTTCCAGTCGGAAGCAGCGGCTCCGGAAAAGAAACTCATCCAGCCAACTGAACCAGTACCTAATCGGGAAAACCTTGCAATTGAACTTGCTGTTATATTATCTGTTAACACTACTTCTAATTTTGCCCCTGGTGCTGCAGTTCCAATTCCCACGTTTCCGTTACTGGCCAGTGTTCTTACTTGTTCTACGTTGTTGGTTTTAAAAACAAGATCCTGTGCGTCTGTCGTTCCTAAAAAATTGGTACCGGCGATAGTTCCCGCATTTCCTAATAATTCCCATGCCGAACTTGGGGTAATCGAAGGGATAAGGATTACATCCCCGTTTGCATCTACCGATAAAGCTTTCCCTGTGTTTATAACCGTTGGAGATGCAGAGGTGAGATTGGTTAAACGTAAGCCCGACGTATTGGGGGCTACCGATTTAATTTCTAATGTATTGGCCGGCGCATTAGTTCCAATACCGGTATTTCCATTTCCTAAAACCGTTAAAAGGTCATTTCCGCCAACAGCGGCTCCTGAATTAACATTCAGTACTTTTGTATTCGCAGTAACATTGTCTGTTTTGATAAGAACGCCACTTGAGCCAGCTACTGTTCCCGAATTGTAAAAACTTGCGGCATAACCCATAGCATTGGCGTTCCAGTCCATACCCATTGCAACCTGGGTGCCTAACCCTGATTGATCGCCTGCATGTAATGAACTATTGCTAAAAAGTACTGATGGCGCCGCGGTTCCAATGCCAACGTTTCCATTAGATAAAATGCGGGCACGTTCAATATTATTGGTCTTAAAAATAACATCTGAAGCATTCGTAGTTCCTAAAAAATGAATCGCTGCAATATTCGAGTTGCCTGTAATTTCCCAGTTCAAGGTAGAGGGAACCACCAAACTATCATAAATTCGGCCATTCGGTGAGGCGAATAAACTTCTTACACCCGGGCCAATTAATGTATCACTGCGTATAGCACCTGCAACATGAAGTTTAGATAAAGGAGTACTGGTACCTATTCCAACGTTTTGAGCATGCAGGCGAATGATTGAAGTCGAAAAAAAGAGGAAGAAAAAGAGAAATTTATAAGTCATAGCGGCCGTTTTAATACAACCAAATATATGTTTTTCTTAAAGAATTTCCATTGTAAATGAGTGAAACCCTCGTTATAATGAGTGTTTTATTGCATTTAAATTTATTTTCCTTTTATATCGGCTTCAATGTAAACAGCCACTGCTTCAATTTGTTCAGCCGTTAACACATCTTTATAAGATGCCATTGTGTTTTTACCCTGAGTAATTATCTCTGTGATACCGGTATGAGATAACTGAGTTACCGAAAGATCTTTAGCCCCGTTGGTCCCTTGCTTACCATCCCGGCCATGACATAACTCACACTTTTCTTCAAAGATCTCTTTTCCGTTGATAACTACAATTTTATCTCCTGCTTTCGCAGACTTAGCTTTATAAGCTAAAGAAAAAGAGACCACGATAAAGAAAAACGATAAAGTTGCCAGGATCTTGTTTTTCTTTTTAAATCCAATAACCGCCAATGGAATAGATAAAAATACCAATGTTAATTTGATGATAGTAAATTTATTTATTTCTGGCAATTGCATTATTAAAAAAATACCTGTCGCTAAAAAACCAAAACTTACAATCATTTCGATCACTTTTGTTTTCTTTTTAAACGTTTCTAATAAATCATTTTTATCGCTTAACAATAAAATAGTTTTAATTAAATAAATGAGGGTAAATAACACCACAAATAGGGTGTGAGAATGAAGCATGCCTGTTGCCATAAGATTAAATTAATTACCTCAAAATTAACAATATATCCTTAAATAAAAGCGCTAAAGTAATTTTTATAAATAACCTATAATGTTATATTTGTTATAACTAAACTCTACTATGCGTAAACTATTTTTACTGTTGGCCTCCGTTTTTACTGCTGCATGTGCCTTAACCGGCCAAACTACTTTCCCAAATAATGGTGCTCCCTATAACATTCATACCTTATATGTATTCACAAACTGCACGCTACACGTGGATGCAGATGTAACCATTATGAATGCATCCTTGTTTGTACAGGATGGTAAAATTGTAAATGTTGGAGAAAAATTAGTGTCGAGTAAAGACGCTATTACCATTGATCTAAAAGGTAAGCACGTTTATCCAGCATTTATTGAGCTTTACAGTGATTATGGCATGCCGGAAGTAAAAAGAGTTGACAACTCTGATGCGTCTAAAAAAGGGGCTTTTGGCTGGAACCAGGCTATCAGAAGTGAAACCGATGCCTACAAACTATTTTTACATAACCAGCAAAAAGCCGATGAATTACGAAAACTTGGCTTTGGCTCTGTATTAACCGTTCAAAAAGATGGTATTGTGAGAGGAAGTGGTGCCCTGGTAAATTTATGCAACTCTAAAGAAAATGAAAGCATTATTAAAGACAGAGCGGCCGGGTTTTATTCTTTCAATAAGGGCAGTTCCCCTCAGGATTACCCTTCTTCCTTAATGGGCGGAGTTGCTTTATTAAGACAAACATACTATGATGCAGCCTGGTACAAAACGAATGTTACAAAAACAGAGTACAATATTACACTTGACGCCTTCAATAAATTGCAAGATCTACCATCGGTGTTTGAAGGTGGTGACAAATACAATGACATTCGCGGAAAAAAAGTTGGCGATGAATTCAAAGTAAAATATATTATCAAAGGTGGTGGTAATGAATATCAGCGTTTATACGATATTCAAAACAGCTTTTCTAAATATATCATCCCTATCAATTTTCCCGATGCCATTGATGTGGAAGATCCATTTGATGCTGAACAGGCATCTTTAACCGACTTGAAAAACTGGGAAATGGCCCCGGCAAACTTGGCTTTACTTGAAAAAAATAACGCTTCTTTTTGTATCACTACTGCCGATTTAAAAGACAAATCAGCATTTCTGAAAAATTTGCGCAAAGCAGTAAAATACGGCTTATCCGAAAAAATGGCTTTAAAAGCTTTGACTTTCAATGCCGCCAGCTTTGTTGGAGTTCAGGATAAAATAGGAAGTTTAAAAAAAGGGATGTATGCCAACTTTTTTATTAGCTCTAAATCTATTTTTCAGGATGATGCCATCATTTATGAAACCTGGAGCAACGGTGTAAAACATGTTTATCAGGACCTTACAGTTCCTGAGATCAATGGCACTTATCAATTGACTTATGGATCTAATTCTAATAAATTGGTCATAACCAAAGAGCAGGAAAATTACTCGGGCCTTGTGATGTTGAAAGACAGTGTGAAATCAAAAGTAAATGTAGCTTTTAAAAATAATTTGTTGACATTGAGTTTTCCTTACGATTCAACTTTTGTGTTACGTTTTTCAGGTAACTATACTGAAAACACAAAATCATTTTACGGAAAAGGACAATACCCCGATGGCAACTGGATCGATTTTAGATTGAATAATTTAAATGTAGTTGATACCACCAAAAACCGTGAACCGAAAAAAGATTCGATCATGTATGGTAAAGTGTACTACCCCTTTGGCGCATATGGAGAGCCAGAAACAGATAATGCCGGTTTGATAAAAGACAGCTGGCCTAAGTTTAAAAAACGTTATGACGGTGTATTAATCAAAAACGCTACTATTTGGACTAATGAAAAAGATTCTATTTTAAATAACCAGGATGTATACGTATTGAACGGAAAAATTGCAGCTATTGGCGCGAACATTGCAACAACCGGAAACATAAAAGTAATTGACGGAAAGGGCATGCACTTAACCCCTGGTATTGTAGATGAACATTCGCACATTGCTTTATTCAGCGTAAACGAAGGAGCTGATGCCAGTAGTGCTGAAGTGCGAATGAGTGATGTAGTAAATCCTGATGATATCAATGTTTACCGCCAACTAGCCGGTGGAGTTACAACGGCTCAATTGCTTCATGGTTCAGCAAACCCAATTGGCGGACAAAGTTGTTTGATCAAATTACGCTGGGGTAAAACCGCTGATGAATTTAAATTTGAAAATGCTCCGGGTTTTATCAAATTTGCTCTGGGAGAAAATGTAAAACATTCCAATGGTACCAATCCCGATCAGGTGAGATTTCCTCAAACACGTATGGGCGTTGAACAATTGTATTACGATTATTTTACAAGAGCAACAGCTTATAAAAAGCAAATGGCGGAATTTGGGAAACTAAGCCCCAAACAAATTGAAACTAATAAAACAGCGTCTCCACGTAGGGACCTCGATTTGGAAGCCATGGTAGAGATTCTTGACAATAAACGGTTTATTACCTGCCACAGTTATGTGCAAAGTGAAGTTAATATGCTAATGCATGTTGCCGATAGTATGAAATTTAAGGTAAACACATTCACACATATTTTAGAAGGCTATAAACTCGCTGATAAAATAAAAGCACATGGTGCAAACGCATCAACTTTTGCAGATTGGTGGGCTTACAAACTGGAGGTGATGGACGCTATTCCATACAACGCAGCCATGTTAACCAAAGCCGGGGTTAATACGGCCATCAATTCGGATGACGCTGAAATGGGAAGGCGCCTGAACCAGGAAGCTGCAAAAACAATTAAATATGGTGGCTTAACAGAAGTACAGGCCTTAAAATTAGTAACACTAAATCCTGCAAAAATGTTACACATTGATGATAAAGTTGGAAGCATTAAAGTGGGTAAATCCGGCGACCTGGTTTTATGGACGGATAACCCTTTAAGCATTTATGCAAAAGTAAATACAACGATCATTGACGGGCAGGTATATTACAACAAGGACGATGACGCGAAATTGCAGGAAGACCTTAAAAAAGAACGCGCCCGTATTATTGCTAAACTGATCATCGAAAAAAACAAAGGTGCTAAGGTTATTAAACCTCAACCTAAAAAACAAAATCACTTTCACTGCGACACAGAGGATAGTGGGTTTTAACTAGTTCGATAAGTTTTTTAAAATTGAATGAAGAACGATGCGTTATTTATTAGTACTATTATTTCTTTCGTCATTCTTGTGTGGGCAAACTGATACTCTGAGTTTAATAGATAAACGAGTTGAAAAAATACTTGCCGAGTGGCAAGTCCCGGGCTGTGCTATTGGAATAGTTAAAAACGGAAAACTTATTTATGCTAAAGGTTTTGGCTACCGGGACATTGAAAAAAAACTCTCTGTTACTCCAAAAACTTTATTTCCTATTGCCTCCAATTCAAAGTTATTTACTGCTACCGCTATAGGTATGATAGTTAATGAAAATAAATTAGATTATGATAAACCCATTAGATCTATTATTCCTGAAATAGAGTTTAATACTCCTACTTTAAACGATGAAGTTACTTTAAGGGATATGTTGTGCCATAGAACGGGACTTTCAGGAAATGACGAGATTTGGTATGGTTCCAATCTGACTAGAATCGAAGTTTTTGCTAAAATTAAGTCTCATGAATCAGTGGCAACTATCCGAACCAAATTCATTTATTCTAATGTTATGTACATAGCATTGGGTGAGATCATCAAATTAAAAACCAATAAAACATGGGAAGAATATGTTAGAGAAAAAATATTACAACCCCTTGACATGAATAATACAGTATTCACTATTGAAGAGTTAGAGAAAACATCCGATCACGCAAAACCCTACAAAACAGATTTCCGCAAAAAAACTACTAATCCCATAGAATTTTACAGAGAAACAAAAGCCTCAGCACCGGCAAATGGAATTAATTCAAATATTATCGATTTATCGCACTGGGTGATCTGTCAACTATCCAAAGGAATTTTTAATCAAAAAGAAATTATACCTAATTCCGTTATACAGGAAACCCTGAAGCCTCTTACAATAAGTTCGGCTACAATAAAAGATAAAGAATTGTCTTTTGAATTATATGGCATGGGTAGAACACTGAGAACATACAAAAATCATGTTATGAGTGAACATGGTGGTGCCATCAATGGCTTCAGGTCTCAGATAACTATTTTTCCGGATGATAGTTTAGGAATTATCATTCTTACAAATTCGGCGGACCATAAAATCACCACATTTTTACAACTAGAAATTGCTGATGTTATTTTAGGAATAGAAAAGACCCAGTGGCATGAACGTATTTTGGATCGAAGAAGAAAAGAAGTTGAATACCAAAACTAAATTCTTAAAAATTAATTGGCGGTTGATTTAATAAAAATTAAAACTCACCACCAAATCTCTTTGGCCAGCTTGTGAATGGCAACTTACGCAAGGGCCGGCGGCATCTTTAATGACACTGTGTATCACATTGCCGTCACCATGTGTTTCGGTCCATATCCAGGAACCATCTTTCTTATACATCATCGCATAAATTCCGTTGGATGGAATTTCTTTTACAATAAACGAACCGTTCGGAAATTTTTGTCCAACCGGCAATTTGCCATTATCAGTTAACACCGCTTTAGCAATTTTATTGAACTTCAGTTTGAATGCACCATGCGGACCGTTTGTTCCTGAATAAACCGCATTTGGATCATTCTTATAATATTCGAATGCAGCTGTATTTTTTGCACTATCCAGTAAAGCTTTGTCTGTAAAAGCCAGTAATGGATTTTCTCCCACATCTTTTTTGCATGAATAAACAATAGTTATTGCTAACACTAATGCACATATACCCAGAAGTACTCGAGTTTTATGCATTTTGAAGATATTTGGCAAGCCAGGTTTTGTGCAGAGGCAGTTTCCAGCCTGATGCTAATTCAGTGGATTGAGAAATTGTATTATTAAATACAATTGTATTTTCGTTAATTCTATTGTCTTTTAACAAATCTGCAATTTGCGACTGTTTTACCACCTCTACCTGATTGTTTGAATTGACAAAGGCAACTAATAAACGATTCAACAACTCTATGGAGAAATTTTGTTCCAGCTCTTTTACAAAACGCACTTGTTTGTCAATACTACATCCACTGGCGTTATACTTTTCTTCGTTTACTTTAAATATCAGTAAACGGTTGTTATCCAATTCAAATGACGCGTCCAAACTCACGTCATGAGCTGTCCAACTACTCACAAAGTTTTGACAACGGTGTTTAAAATCAACTAATTGTTCATGTGGAAGCTCTTTGCTTAATGTATAAACCCAAATACGTTCGTTCATGATACAAAGTTATTAAAAATTAAATAAACTTACATTTGCGGCTGGCGAAAGCGCACATACGTAATAAGATGATGCCATGTTTGAAACGCGAAATATTGGTACTTCCATAGGTTCTATCTCTATATTTAATAGGAATTTCTACAATTTTTAAATTCAATTTATGCGCGCCAAACAATAAATCGAAATCACCAAACGGATCAAACTCCCCAAAGTATTTTCTGTTCTTGGTCAACTTGATATAGTCTTCTCTAAACATCACTTTTGTGCCGCATAACGTATCCTTAAAGCGTTGGTCTAATAACCATGTAAATACCCAGCTAAAAAAGTGATTTCCCAAATAATTTAAAAAACGCATGGCCTCTCCTTCCATCGGGTATACCAACCGCGTTCCATTTATAAAGTCACCTTTGCTGCCAGCAATGGCGTCATAAAATTTTGGGATATCTTCCGGTGGAACTGTTAGATCGGCATCAAGGATCATTAAAATATCTCCTGTTGCAATTTTATAACCCTCACGTACCGCATCTGCTTTTCCTTTACCTTTTTGCTGCCCAATTTTTATGTCATGAGTGGCTGCATATTTCTTCTGGATCTCCTGTATTTTTTGCCAGGTATCATCCGTGCTGTTTCCCTCAATAAAAATAATCTCTACATGTTTCCCAAATTTTGGTAAGCGTGTGATCGCGTTCTCAATATTGCCGCTTTCATTTCTTGCTGGAATAACAACCGTTGTAGAATATTTAGTTTTATATTCTTCAGGATCACTTAATGGCAATGGCTTAGCAAAAGAATATGTATTTAAACTAAAAAATCTAAAAGGTGGGAATTTGGCTAAAAACAAATTATGTAATTCGGCTATTCCCGGAATATAAAATGGAAAAATAAAACGCTTACTGTTTCTGTAAACGTCAAAGCCAGAGATAAATAATAAATTATTGACGTCTTTCATATTCAACCAATTTTGGGTTGGTGTTTTAGTCTTTAAGCCAATAAATTCTGCAAACTTTAAAACCGGCTCCCATAATGAGTTATAATATTGAACAATTACTTTGGTGTTAGGATGGCTTACTTTTTTAACTTGCTCAAATACTGCCTGGATATCTTCTACAAAACCAATTACATTGCTAATTACAACAAAATCATAAGTACCCGGCAAAGTAATATTATTGGCATCCATTAACATAAATTCAATGCCTTTACCTGCGTGTTTTTCCTTCGCCCAGGCAATCTGTCCTTCACTAAAATCAATACCTGTTTTTTTGCTGCCCGCAATTCCGGCCAACAAATCTCCACTCCCACAACCAATTTCTAAAACTGAGCTATCTTCATGAGAAAAATAATTACAGTAGTTGGTAATCTCTTTCCAATAATAATTAGTAAGGCCGCGGCCTTTTCTTTTAGAGGCCAGTATATTAAAATATTCTTTAATGTTTTGCACTAGTAGTTTAATTAAGAGGACTAATTTACAAGAATAATCTGATACTTTGTAGCTAAAGCTTATTCAATTTGTCAGCCAAAAATCTACCCATGCTTATAGTTGCCTGCAGTAAATAACCGCCAGTTGGCGCGTCCCAGTCGAGCATTTCTCCGATACAATAGTGGCGAGGCATTTTTTTTAGCTCCAGGTTTTCGTTTATTTCATTTAAAGCAATTCCTCCAACAGTAGAGATGGCTTTATCAATGGGTGCAAAACCAACAATTTCCAAAGGAAAAACTTTGATTAACCGGCTTAAAAATTCAGCGTTATTATAATCTTCTTTCGACGAAGCTGATTTTAAAAGTTCTATTTGGCTAGAAGACAAGTTGACTTTTTTTTCAAGTACATCTTTTACTGATAATTTTCCTTTATTTTCCAAACGGCTTTTAATTTCTTCCAGCGATAGGTCAGGTTTGAAATCGATGTTTAATCTTGCTGCTTTCTCTCGTGTAACGTTAGCCTGAATTTGAGTCGGGGTCTCAATAGATGCTGAATCAAGTTCAGTATGGCCAAGTAATTGTTTTCTGATCTCCGGGCTCAAAGGATAAATGCCGCTTCCTTCTATACCGAAATTTGTTAATACTGCTTCGCCTTTAAGGCTGAGTGTACCGCAAGCGAATTCGCAGTTTTTAAGTGCTTGCCCCGAAATGAGAGGAACTAATTTCTGATCCCATTTCACCTGATACGCGCAATTAGAAGGGTAGAATGGATTGAGCCTGATCCCTTTTTCTGCAAACATATTCGTCCAGGAGCCATCGCTGCCGGTTACTTTCCAACTTGCGCCGCCCAACGCAAAAACAACGAAATCAGATCTAACCGTTTTCACCTGGTTATTCACATTAAAAAGAAGTTCTCCATCTTTCCAACCGTTCCATTCATGGTGACAAAAAACAGATACTCTATTTCTACGCAGTTCGTTTTCAAATTGGTTTAACACTTCAATGGGTTTGATGCCTTTTATAGGAAATACTCGTTTACTGGTGCCCACATACGTTTCAACGCCAATAGATTTCAACCAGTTTCTAAAATCAGTATTGGAAAAATGCTCCAAAAAAGGCTGAACGAATTGTTTGGGATTATAACGTTCTGCGAATTGACTTAAGTCCTCAGAATGTGTTAGATTAAATCCACCTTTTCCGGCTACTAAAAATTTACGTCCGAGCGCAGCATTTTTTTCGTAGATAGAAATATTGAATTTATTTGTGTCTAATGAACAGGCCAGCATCAATGATGCTGGCCCGCCACCTATTATTGTTATGTTTTGCTTAGACAAAACTAAGCTGTAAAATATTTGTAAAACAAGGGAATTGTTTCGATCCCTTTATAGTAATTAAATAAGCCGTAGTGTTCGTTAGGCGAATGCAAACCATCGCTATCCAATCCAAAACCAAATAAAATACTGTCTAACCCCAATTCTTTTTTAAATAAAGCAACAATAGGAATACTACCGCCACTGCGCGTTGGCACGGGCCTCTTTCCATAAGTTTCTTCCATCGCTCTACTGGCCGCTAAAAAACCTTTGGAGTCGGTTGGAACAACCACCGGCTCTCCACCATGGTGTGCGGTTACTTTTACTTTCACCGATTTTGGGGCTATTGTTTCGAAATGTTTGATAAATAAGTTACTGATTTCTGTAGAGTTTTGATCAGGCACCAATCGCATCGAAATTTTAGCAAATGCTTTGGATGGTAAAACCGTTTTAGCTCCTTCTCCTGTATAGCCTCCCCAAATACCGTTTACATCTAAAGTTGGGCGAATGCCTGTTCTTTCGTTTGTGCTATAACCTTTTTCTCCAAGCTCTTCATCAATGTTCAGATCTTTTTTAAAAGCCTCCAGTTCAAAAGGCGCTTTCGCCATTTCTGTTCGTTCTGTATCGCTTAACTCCTGCACTTTTTCGTAAAATCCCGGAACTGTTATGTGATTGTTCTCGTCATGACAAGAGGCGATCAACTTGCATAAAATATTGATGGGGTTAGCAACTGCGCCGCCATACACGCCGCTATGTAAATCTCTGTTGGGGCCAGTTACTTCTACTTCCATATAGGCCAAGCCTCGTAATCCGGAATCAATGCTCGGAATATCATTGGCAATAATCGACGTATCTGAAATTAAAATAATATCTCCTTTTAATTTCTCTTTGTTGGCAATGATCCATGGACCCAGGTTTGGCGAACCAACTTCTTCTTCTCCCTCGATCATGAACTTGACATTACAAGGCAAGGTGTTTGTCTTCATCATTGTTTCAAAAGCCTTCACATGCATGTACATCTGACCTTTATCATCACAACTACCTCTTGCAAAAACCGCTCCTTCCGGATGAATATCTGTTTTTTTAATAACCGGTTCAAAGGGAGGTGAATGCCATAAATCTAATGGTTCAGCAGGTTGTACATCGTAATGGCCATACACAATTACAGTAGGTTTTGCCGGGTCAATTATCTTTTCGCCATACACCACTGGATGACCTTTTGTTTGACAAATCTCTACTTTATCCGCACCGGCCTCTATTAAACGCTTCGTTACAGCTTCAGCGGTTTTATCCATATCAGATTTATGTTCTGGCTTTGCACTTATAGAAGGTATTTTTAACAGATCCAGCAGTTCATTTAAAAATCTGTCTTTGTTGGAGTTTAGATAGGTTTCGATCGCTTTTCGTTCCATTATTGTAGAATTTTGGTACTAATTTACTTTATTTATTTAAAACGCTATTTGAATGATTGAAAAAATTGTTAATTAGTTGTTTATAGCCTATTTTTATCTCATGAGACATAAATTTACCCTCCTTATTTTAGTTGCTTTTCTTTCACAATTAAAAGCACAAATTACGACATCAACCTTAACGCCCACTCAGTACGTGCAAAATGTATTGCTTGGTGGTGGAGTTACGGCCAGTAACATTACCTATACAGGTTTGCCGAGAATGATAGCAAGTTACACAGCCCCTGCGGCCACTAATTTAGGAATTAACAAAGGAGTATACCTGACCTGTGGATCCAATGGAACAATTCCAGGAGAGCTGGGTCCAAATGGCCCAAGCACTGGCTTTCAAAGCATCGATCAGAGCCAACCAGGTGATGTTGACCTTAATACCGTTTCGGGATTTAATACGTTTGATGCTTCGGTATTAGAATTTGATTTCATTCCTCAGTCGGATACGGTTCGATTCCGCTATGTTTTTGGCTCTGAAGAATATAATGATTACGTAAATTCTAATGTAAATGATGCTTTTGCTTTTTTATTAAGTGGAGTTACCACGCCTTTAGCTCAAACCAATATCGCGTTAATTCCGGGCACTTCTACTCCTATTTCCATCAACACGGTTAATAATGGGAATAATTTTGGTGTTTCAACAGGGCCTTGTTCTAATTGTGCCTACTACAGAGATAATATTTTAGGGTCAGTCAATTGTGTATATGATGGTTTAACCACTGTTTTAACTGCCAAACACAAAGTTATTTGCGGAGAAAAATATCATATTAAAATTGCTATTGCAGATGCCGGAGATCATGTATTTGACTCTGGTGTGTTTTTAGAAGCCGGTTCTTTTAGCAGTATTCCTCCATTAAATGTGTACACGATTAACTCAAACTCAAATATCCCCGATTCGATTTTAGTAGAAGATTGTAACACCTATTGTGCTTATTTTATCAGAAATGGAAATGTGGCGAATGCAGATTCTTTTAACCTACAGGTAAGTGGTAATGCTTTGTTGGGAACAGACTATATTCAATCAGGAAATCCTGGCTTTGCATGGCCAACTATTTTGCATTTTGCTGCAGGACAGGACACGATTAAGTTCTGTAACATTCTCGCTTTACAAGATGGTTTAGTAGAAGGAATTGACACTCTCAAATTTGAAATGTCGAGTTTTGCAACCAGCAGTGTGTCTTGTCTGGCTTCTACCTCAGTAAAATTCCATCTTTATATTAAAGATTATACGCCTATTTCCATCGCTCAAAATGACCTTACTTTGTGTAGTGGCACTTCTGCCATTTTAAACGCCGGGGCCAGTTTTGGATATCCTGCTTACACTTATACGTTGTCTCCGCCAACCGTAAATACGGCCACATTGAATACAGGACCTATCAATTCAGTAACAGTTTTCACTATAACAGTGAACGACATCTGCAATAAACCTGTCACCAAGCAGATAACTGTTACTCCGGTGGCTATTCCAACTGTTACGGTAAACGATACGACTTTATGTGCGGGTAATACCGGCATTTTAACAGCACTTGGCGCAAGTACATACAGTTGGAACACAGGCGCTACTACCAATTCCATTAGCGTTAATCCTACTGTGACTTCCAGTTACACGGTTGTTGGGGCCGTGGGTACGTGCACCAGTTCAGCAGTTGCAACCGTTAGTGTTGTGGGCCTGGCCATATCTATTACAGGTAACAATGATATCTGTATCGGGCAAAGCTCTATATTAACCGCTACGGGTGCCTCATCTTACACGTGGAATACAGGGGCCACCACTAATTCTATTACAGTTAACCCCACCATTACAACGTCATACACCGTAAGTTCTATTGCTGCATCATGCACCAATATTGCTGTTTACACAGTCAGTGTATCTTCGCTGCCAATTGTAAGTGTTTCGGGAGGATCTGTTTGTCCGGGTCAAAATGCCATTTTAACGGCCGTTGGAGCTGCTACCTATTCCTGGAGCACGGGAGCAACAACCAATACCATCAGCGTTAATCCTTCAGCAGCTACCTCATATACTGTTACAGGTACTATAGCCCCGGGTTGTAGCAACACTTCTGTTTACACTCTAACGCTTATACCAACTCCAACCATTACGGTTAATCCCCCTAATCCATTAATATGTGCAGGAGATAACGCTGTTTTATCAGCATCGGGAGCCTCTGGTTACACATGGACAACGGGTTCAACTTCATCATCAATTACTGTAAATCCGGTTAGCACAACAAATTATACGGTTGTGGGCTCAGTTGGATCATGTACAAGTTCGGCTATTGTTACCGTTACTGTGGCAGGCCAGTCAGTTGCAATTACCGGCAACAGTGATATATGCATTGGCCAAAGCTCGCTATTATCAGCTACAGGCGGCACACTATACAGCTGGAGCACCGGCGTATCCAGCCCTACTATTTTAGTTAGCCCAACTGTAACAACCACCTATAGTTTAACTTCTGTACTAGGTAGCTGTACAAATACAACGGCTATTACCATAAGCGTAACTCCTAAACCTGTTATTAATGTAACGGGAACAACTATTTGTCCTGGACAAAACGGTATTGTTACAGCAACAGGGGCAACCACATATACATGGAATACAGGGGCAACTACAAGTGCGATTAATGTAACGCCAACCGTAACTACAACTTACACTGTAACCGGCACAACTATCCCAACATGTACAGCCACTGCTGTATATACAGTAAATGTGATTACATCGCAACCTGATCTGCAGGTTATCAGTCCTAATATTTATTGTCTTGATTCTATTGGCAGGGTAAGGATTCTTATTACCGACGGAAATCCGCCTTATTCTGTGTCGTGGTTAATTCCTGGAAATGGAGTGGCTCCATTTGATACGGTTAGTAATGTATATTATTTTACGCAATCAGGAAATCCAACAAGTGAAACATACACCATCATCGTTACAGATCAGTGTTTATTTACAGATACTGTTTCTGTGAATATACAAACCGTGGATTGCGCCATTTCTATTCCCAATGTTGTTACTGTTAATGGTGACGGTGTAAATGATTACTTCAGAATAAATGGCTTAGAAAATTTCCCGGGATCTACATTAACGGCCTTTAACCGATGGGGCAATAAAATATACAACAGTGAGGATTATAAAAATGATTGGAAACCGGAAGTAAATGACGGAACTTATTTCTACATCCTGAATCTAAAGGATGGAAGAAAGTTTAACGGATTTTTCCAGGTGTTTAGAAACTAATAGCATCGCACGTTTAAAGACATACCTGATCCTATTTTGTTTACTGTTTGCAAAACCAGCAGATGCCACTCATATTGTTGGAGGTGAGATTTACTATGACAACCTCGGGGGTGATAATTACCTGATTCATATGAAAGTTTACCGTGACTGTTTAAATGGTGTTCCGCCATTTGATGATCCCGCTTTTTTTACCATTTTCGATATGTTTGGCAATCCCGTTCAAACCTTACAAATTTCCCCGTTATCGGTAACAACAGTACCTCCAACCAATAATAGTCCGTGCGCACCAACTACAGCGGGGAATGCCTGTGTAGAAGAAGCCATTTACCAAACAATGGTTCACCTGCCGCCGTTAATGGGTGGATATTATATTACGTACCAAAGATGCTGCCGAAATAATACGATTTTAAATCTGGTAAATCCGGGCGGAATAGGTGCTACTTACTGGGAACACATTCCCGGACCCGAAGTTGTATCTGGAAATAACAGTCCACGTTTTACTTACCGCCCCCCAATATATATCTGCCAGAACATTCCTATTTCATTTGACCACATCGCAACCGACCCGGATGGCGATTCATTGGTTTATAGTTTATGTACGCCTTTTAATGGATTGGATGGTTGTTGCCCCGTAGTAGGTGCTACGCCGTTTCCGGGTCCCCAATGCTCGAGCCCCCCATCAAACTGCCCTTCTACAAATACGCCTCCGCCTTATGTAAGTGTACCTTTTGCTGCACCCTTTTCTGCATCCTATCCTATGTCATCAAGTCCTGCGATTAATATTAACCCAAACACCGGATTTTTAGATGGTGTTCCAAACATGCAGGGGCAATGGGTAGTAGGTGTATGCGTGAGCGAATATCGTCATGGCCAATTAATAGGAGTGCACCACCGTGACTTTCAATTTAATGTGATTGTCTGCCCCTATGTAGTTGTTGCGGATATAATTTCTCAAACAACAACCAATAACGGACAAGGTACGGGCTATTGTAATGGGTTTACGATTAATTATTCAAATAACAGTTTTAACGGAACTACATATCACTGGGATTTTGGTGACCCTACGACTTTAGCAGATACGTCCAATGCTTTTAATCCAATATATACGTTCAGTAATCCAGGAACGTACACCGTTACTCTAATTGCAAACCCTGGCTCACCTTGCGGTGATACTACCGTAGAGGTTTTTACTGCGCAACCATTACTTGCTCCTGATTACATTGCACCGGTTGCACAGTGCTTTAACGGTAACAATTTTACATTTACAACAATCGGTGCATTCCCAAACAACAGTGTTTTCAACTGGAATTTCGGCACTAACGCTACGCCTTCTAGCGCCAACACCTCGCCTGTTAATAATGTTCATTTTAACACTGCCGGCATATATACTGTTGTTATGACCGTTACTGCGAATATTTGTACGGCCACTACTACTAAAACGATCGAAGTGTGGGAAAATCCCATTGCGTCCGTTGCGCCCTTTCCAGCGGTAGGCTGCGACCCCGTAATAGTTACTTTTACAAATACAAGTACATCCGGAACACCTATGAACATTCTTTGGACCTTTAGTGATGGAACGACTTCCACATCTTTAAATCCTACTCATACCTTTAGTCCGGCTGGCATTTACGGTTTTTCTTTATCAATAAGTACCAGTCAAAATTGTATAGATACAAGCCAGGTGACTGCCGTTAACAGTATAAGTGTAACCACCACGCCAATTGCAGATTTCAGCTATGTATCTACTTCGGGACTATGCTTTAATAATCATAATTTTTCTTTTTTAAATACATCTCAGCAAATAAGTTCAAGTGGGATTATTTCCTGGAGTTTTGGCGCAAATGCGTCTACGCAGTTTTCCAATAACCAGTCCATTTCTAATCTCACTTATAGCGCCCCTGGCTTATATCCCGTTACTTTAATAGCAACAGATAATAGTTGTTCAGATACCATAACAAAAGTGATTGAACTATATGAGAATCCTGTGGCGGATGTTAGTCCCATTACCTCTGTAGGTTGTGATCCCATGTCGGTTGAATTTATCAGCGCCAGTACATCAGCTTCCGATCCTGAATATTTATGGGCCTTTAGTGATGGGAGCACTTCAACCGAACAAAATCCAACACATATATTTACACCTCCCGGACTTTATACTTATACTTTAACTATAAAAACAAACAGCAAATGTATTGATAGCAGCCAAATCGTCTCTGTTTCAAGCATTACTGTTAACCCATCCCCGGTAGCAAGCTTTACTGCAACTCCCATGGTTACCACCATATTTGATCCGGATATTTTCTTCACCAATACGTCCTCTACAGCAAACATCATAAGCTGGTACTATGATTTTGCTGATGGCTCGGGCTCATCTGACATTAATCCGATGCATACGTATGCTACCTGGGGCGACTATAATGTTACTCAAACCCTTGTAAACACCTATGCGTGTCCAAACACCGTACGTTTATTAATTAGGGTTTTACCCGAATTCAGGTTTTGGATACCAAACGCATTTACTCCCGGAAACAAAGATAACCTCAACGACATTTTCAAGCCAATAGCCATTGGCGTTGAAAATTACACGTTCATGATCTTTGACCGCTGGGGAGAAATGATCTACAAAACCAATGACACTGAAGGCGGATGGAATGGCACCTATAGAAATAAGCCCTGCACCGACGATGTATACATTTGGAAATGTGAATTTAAAAACATTGTTTCCAGATTGAATGAATCTCATGTAGGACACGTTACGCTTGTGCGATAGGTTAGATTAAATTAATACGCAGTTGTTCATAATCCTTACGAGTTTATCTATTTCATCTTAAATTTATACTTTCTTTTGTTAAGTGAACCTCTTATTTACAAAAATACGCGACAAACATGCACTTTGGTATAAAGGTATTGTGTTTGCATTTTGTGTTATTGTTTGCACCTATCTGCTACCTAAAAACAATTATATAGAAACGAGCCAGATTAATGTAGGAGATATTTGGTTAAACAATGATTTGTTAGCGCCGTTTGATTTTCTGGTTAAAAAAACCAATGATGAAATAAAACTGGAAAGCAAAGAATCAAAAAAACAAATTTCTTATTTTAAAAAAACAACTATTAATCTTGATAATCTTTTATCGAGGGCTCCTGATTTGCAAGGCGAAAAACAAACTGCTCTCAAATTAATGTTAGACAGCATTTTTAAAATTGGAATTTATTTTCAGGACGAAAGATCTACATACCATGACTCAGTCATGTATATTGTAGATAATAATGAAGTGGTTTTGACGCAACGTCAAAAATTATACGATTACGAAAAATTAAAAAAAGCTGTTACGGCTAATATTAAAAACGAACTTCTCTCTAATCACGTTTTATCGTTAATTAAACCGAACATCATTTATGATGAGATCCTATCTAATGAATTAGCTGTGGACGAGCCCGAAACAAATTACATTTATAAATCGAAAGTTGAAAAAGGTGAAGTATTGATTCACAAAAACGATGTGGTAAATACGGAACAAGATCAGATATTAAAAAGTTATAATCAGGCATTAATTGAACAGGAAGCACAAACTCCATTATGGTCGGTTATTACAGGCCAATTTTTAGCTTGTATACTCGTGCTGGGAATCATGATGCTATTTCTTGCGTTTTTTAGGAAAGCCATTTTTAGTCAAAACACACAAGTAACATTTATTTTTATGGTGATTTTGTTGATCATCCTGGTAACAAGCATCGTAGCAAAATATAATATCAAATATGTGTATGCCGTTCCATTTTGTTTAGTTCCTATATTAATCCGTGTTTTTTTTGACAGTAGAACTTCTTTATTCAATTTTCTCAATATTATTTTAATCTGTGCTTTTTTCACTCCCGATAAATTTGAATTTGTATTTATACAATTGATTGCCGGTATAGGTACTATTTTTAGCGTGGCGGACATGGGGAAACGTTCCAAACTATTTGTCTCGGCCCTGCTTACATTTGTATTCTATGTATCCGCGTTTACTGCTTACCATTTGATAAATAATACTCCACAGGCTATTACCGATACGCAAAATTATATTCCGTTTTTACTGAGCAGCGTGTGCGTCCTGTTTTCTTTCCCTTTGATTTACCTATTTGAAAAACTATTTGGATTCGTGTCTGATTTTACTTTACTCGAATTGTGCGACTTAAACTCGCCGCTGTTACGCCAACTATCACAAAAAATTCCAGGAACATTTCAGCATTCGCTTCAGGTAGCAAATCTTGCTGAAGAAGCCTGCTATAAGATTGGTGGCAATGCTTTATTAGTGAGAACGGGCGCCATGTACCATGATATTGGAAAAATGAGTAATCCACGTTTTTTTACTGAGAATCAGGTAGGAGAAGTAAGTCCGCACGAAGACCTATCATCCGAAGAGAGTGCTCAAATTATTATTGGACATGTTATTAAAGGAGTTGAGATTGCCAAAGAAAATCAATTGCCTGAAGCAGTTATTGACTTTATCAGAACGCATCATGGCACTACTACTACCCGCTATTTTTTACACAACTATAAAAAAGAGCATGAAGGCGAAATCATAAACGAAGATTTGTTCAGATATCCCGGACCTATTCCTTTCAGTAAAGAAACAGCTATTCTAATGATGGCTGATGGCGTGGAGGCCTCTTCACGAAGCTTAAAAAAATACGATGCTATCGCCATTGATGAACTAGTTGATAATATCATTAATCACCAAATCAACGAAAATCAATTCATGAACGCCGATATTACTTTCAGAGATATTAACCAAATCAAAAAAATCTTCAAAAAACGGTTAATGAATATCTATCATGTGAGAATTGAATATCCTCGATAGTTCTCGCATTACCAAAATCATATTTTTAAAAATATTCGGGCAGAACTATACCCTTATCCCTACGATACAGATATCATCCACTTGTTCGAGGTCGCCTTTCCATTCAATAAACGTTTTTTCCAGTATGTTTTTTTGTTCGCTAAGTTGTAATGACGCTATTTCTTTAAAAACTTTGTTCAATTGTTTACTGGTGAATTTTTTTCCTTTAGATCCTCCAAACAAGTCGCCGTAACCGTCGGTATAAAAATACAACATATCTCCTTTCGCAACCTCAATGGTATGAAGCGTGAACGCATCCATTTTATAACTTATTCCAACCGGCATTTTATCTTTTGCCAATTTATGTGCTTCGCCCTGCTTAACTAAGGTTTGGAAACTATTCCCCGAGGCGTAACTAATCTTTCCACCGTGTTTGTGAAACCTAATAACCACGCCATCCATCCCATCTTGGGAACCGCTCTTAGATGTATTCTCAATAATTCGCATCCTAACAAAGTCCAGAATCTTATCAGGCGACAAAATACTTTTTTCTGCCAAAGCTTCATTTAAAAAACTATTAATTAAAAGGCTCATGAATGCTCCGGGAACGCCATGGCCAGTACAGTCACAAATTGCCATGTAAAAATCGCCATTGTATTCGAGTGCCCAATAAAAATCGCCGCTCACAATATCCTTTGGCTTATATAAAACAAAATTTTCGGATAAATGCTTATCCAATAATTCTGTGGGTGCCAGCAGGGAGTTTTGTATTTTCTGGGCATAATAAATACTGTCTGTTATCTCCTTGTTTTTTTCGGCTAATTTATTCAAAGCGTTTTCTTTTGCTTTTTCAAATACCATGGTTACAGTATATACTATAAGCGACAGTCCAAATACACATGTTACTGTAAAAAATCGTTTCCACGTAGTGTCATAAGCTACCGGATAGTTGATTGAGATAACTCCAGAACTAATAATAAAGATAATAGTAATGCCGAGCCAAAACAGCGTATTTGGTCCTATTCCCAAAAGCAATAAAGAAATAACCGGAATTAAAATAAACCAGGGCAACACCGGAGAAAACAATCCTCCTGAAAAAAAACTACACATCAAAACTGCAACAAATGCGCAATTAGCAATGTAAAAATTTGCTGAGGCTGTGTAGCTTAATATTTTCTTATCAAAGAGTTTTAGATTAACGATGAATAAAGCAAAATTCACGAGCATGGCTATAATTCCGGGCTTGTAGCCTATGAGAAGGCTTACGAGAACATAAAAAATTGAAAAAATAGCCGTTATACTTATAAAGTTATTAAGCAGGCGGAGATTATTTACCCGCTTGGCTCTTTTTGTATAAAGGCTTTTTATAAAATGTTTCATATTCTATAAAGGATTACTCCATGATAGTCCCTTTTTAAATCTGCTTTGGTCATTAAGTTTTAAAACATCTAACACAAGCGGCTCGTCAAATTTCCATAATTCACATAAAGCCGCTTTTGATCCACTAGCTTCAATAATATTATTGACAGCTCTGCGTGCTGCTTCATTGGCGCCCTCCATCGTGGCTAAATCCGTATTTGTTTTTATATAATCTGATGCTAAATACAAATTAGCGATTTGAGTAAATGAATTTGGTCGCAGAGTCCATGTATTTACCTGATTAACTAGTAAAGGCTCTTTATTAGAAAGGGTTTGAAGTTTGTCAACTTCGTCCGAGCTAAGAAGTGTCTTCATCAATGGACTTGGTTCGCTCTTCATTGGTTCAATATCGGCATCAAGATGTACAAAACGTTTCATCTCGTCTGATAAAACGATACCATCTACATTGATCGCCTGTTGCAATTGTTTCCACACTTCTTCTTTTACTTCGTCCAGCGTGCAATCCTGTGCCGCTTTTTTATTAAAATTGCCTGGAGCAGTCCAGTCTGAAATATCAACAGACAAAACTCCTTTTACCGTTCCATCATATCTGTTTTGAATATCATAGTCGCCCCAGAACTGCATTTGTGATATGGATGTAAGGGCCCAATTAGAGTTAGCATAAATCGTATGTCCTTTATGCATATCAAACTGTTGATTCAAATAAAACTGAATTCCGTTCATCCATTCAACGTTGGGTGCCAATAAAATAATATTTTGCAAAGAAGCGTCCACTTTCAACATGTCCGGATTTATGAGTTGCGCCGCAACTTCAACCGGTGTTGCCAATAAATAATAGTCGCCTGTAATTAACTGTACAGCCTGGGAACCATTTACGGTTTGAATCGCCGCTCCCGATATTTGATTATTACTTACGTGTAAAGCAGTCACTTTTTTTCCCAGATGAAATTTAACCCCTTTGGAAATAAGATACGAAAGCCATGGATTAAGCCAGGCATCATTGGTGGGTTTATTAAGCACTCTATCTGTAATATGGCTCGACGGATTGATCATACCGTATATCAACTGCAAAAAAATAGATCCCACTGTTCTTGTGCTGGCCGATTGCGCTTTGGCTGCAACTAAAGAACGAGTCAACCCTTCTACCAATAAGGTTCTGTAAGCTTCACTGAAATCATCAGCCCTTAAATATTCCCACCATCCTATTTGTTCATATTGATCTATGTAGCGTTCGCTACAAGAGGTCATTAACTGCCAGATACGGTCAGTAAAAAAAGCAATTTCTTCTTTTGTTAGTTCCTTCTCCGCATCAATAACTGCAATCACCATTTCAATAATTTCCTTAACATTGCCCGGAAAATTAACGGGCATAATAATTGGTTTTCTTGCAGTTTGCGCTATTTCGACAGTTTCTGTAGCTATTAAATTATCAAAACAGGTTTTGCCTGCACCGTATGGAATACGTTTCATCGTATCGGTTATATGCTTGTAAAAGCCTGGAAAAAACCGAAACCCATGCTCACCCGGCAAAAACTTAGTGGGGTCAGTTATATTTGTTCCGGGAACTTTTACGCTTCGCGCTTTGCCACCGAAATATTCGGTGTTCCGATCATATACTTCAACTTCAAATCCTCGTTCTATTAATTCATGTGCTGCGCTCATTCCGGCTACACCGCCGCCTAAAACAATTACCTTTGCCATATATTATATATCACTATTTTTTGAGTACAATTTACATAAATATATGAAAAAACCAATTAAAAGAGGTTAATGAAATGATTTCAACCAAGATAAAGTCTTTAATATTCTTGCTTTAATAACGCTATTATTTTTTGAAGCTCAAGGGTATCAACGTCTTTTAAAGGATCTATTTTGTATATCTTCATTTGCTTCCGTCCTTCCGACAAAAGCTTTGGGTGAGTTACTTTATTTCCTTTTACAAAACTGATATGAATGGTCCTCTTCCTCGGATTGTAATCTACAAAACAAAACCATTTTCCATTGTAATAATAAAAAGGAGTATTAAATTTT
This sequence comes from Bacteroidota bacterium, assembly GCA_040387475.1. Lineage (GTDB taxonomy): Bacteria > Bacteroidota > Bacteroidia > B-17B0 > Aurantibacillaceae > UBA4416. Next base: position 51,585 of record JAZKDT010000001.1, read on the forward strand.
CGCTTGTACTCCAACGCAATTTCAGTATTCAGGAAACTATGGAGAAACAAAAGCGTTGATTGTTCCGGTTCTGGTAATGATAAAAAATAATTATCAATATGCTCTTCCAACTAATAGTCTCTGTAAAATTGATGAATACTCGTTTTGATGCCGAGATAAACGTAAGGTGACTGTAGCTCGTAATTTAAATCGTCTTTCAAACTGCGCTGAATGTAGCCGATTTCCAATCTTAAATTTAATTGTGGAACTATATAATAAGTGAATTTAATGTCGCTTTGCAAAAACAGCATTTTATTTCCCTGGGTTGTTTTGTGACCATATTCATAAGGCCTGGTAGTGTAGCTCAAAAAAATGTTCTGTCCTAAATTAGATCCAAATGCGTCCATGCCAATTATTGCGGAAAGTCCTTGTGCGCTTAACATCCAGCGGTTGCCTCTGTAACTTATAAAAACAAGGTTTTCTCTAAAATTTGCGCCAAATGGATGGGCTAAAGCTTGTCCATAGTTTGCATAGTTTTGTTGCACGCTTCCATGTGTATACGTGTAAGGTCGAACTTCATTATATTCATACTGCAATGTGAGGCCTTTTATTGTGAACGCATTGATGTATTTGGCTCCGATTTGAACACCTTGTTTATTGGCCCACCAACCTTTTCTGGCCCTAATCTCTTTAAAGTAAAATTCATCTGCTACAACCTGCCCATAAATTTTTAAAGTGTTAAATAACTTAACCGACGCTGTTAGTCCCATCATGGAATTATCCGGCGAGCCTACCGAATATTCTTGCGGACGATAAAATACAATTGGATTTAAATAATTAACATCAAATGTTCTTACACGGTTGGTATCTGTTCCTTGCCAGACAACGTTTTCAAAAAAAGAAATATTAAAATTTTTGAGCGCGTTAAAGCTCAGGTAGTGGAAAGTTCCATATTTGTTTTGTAAACTTTTTTGAGAACCATCGTATCTTGAGAAATCACGAAACCACGAATACCAAACATTATACTGAACCCGCCAGATATTTGCATTAATCCTAAAATAAGGATTGGCTGTTGACAAATCGGATAATAATAGTGACCGATAACCGTCGCCGATAAAATGTTTATCGTTTCCTGCCTGAAAATTAAATATTTTGTTTGGACTGTAAGACACATAGCCGGTAACATTTGAAAAACTATAGCTACCATCGTTGTTTTGAAACGCCCTCCCCAATCCTGGAATTAAACCTGTTGATTTTACGTGAGTATCTACGAATTGCGGATAACCTACCCTCCCGCCGATAGCTGTTAGCGCAAAGGTAAAATCATTATTGATATTGAGTTTTGCGTGAGCTCCTCCAAAAATTTCGGAAACTACTTTTGATGATAACATATCATAACCCGCCTGAAGATCAACTATAGGTAATATCTGAAAATTATATTGGTTATGTTTATTCGGTCCTTCATTAAAGGTCTTACTTAAAAAGAAATTTTTAATAGGATAGTGTAACCAGGATATAGAGGTATCTGAAAAATTTTGAAGTGTGGATGTAAGGTAAGGCCTGAATGCAGAATGAAATTCAAAGCCAGGGTTTTTTATATCCCAGCAATCGATTGTTTGCTGCGTTTCCTGATTAATAAAAATGTTTTGAGCCTGTGGGTCATTTTGAGAAAAAACCATTGATGTAAGAAAGCACAACGTAGCGACGACATAACGTTTTATTGAAACAAAGCTTATGTTACCTATCAATTCCAATTTTACTCTGCGTTACGTAATTTTTTGTTCTTTGCTGCCTGGTAAGAAAAATGCACAAACAGAATAAATAAGCCACTACATCCCAATACTAATAACAATGATATGCTCGGGTTTATAAAATAGCTAAGCAGCGACACTCCAACTGTGAACATACTGTACACATAGATAATAATTACTGTTTTAACATGAGAATACCCACAATCCAGCAAACGGTGATGTAAATGATTTCTATCAGCAGCAAAAGGCGATTGACCGCGGGCCGCGCGAATGATAAATATTCTCAGTGTATCTGTTAACGGGTAGGTTAACGCGGCTATGACAATCATGGGTTTGGAAATGTGAACCCAAAAATCATCCAGGCGCGTTAAGGGATATTCAATCAGCTTAATACTTAAAACGCAAATAAACATCCCGATGATCAATGATCCGCTATCACCCATAAATATTTTAGCCGGCGAAAAGTTAAATATTAAAAAACCCAGCAATGCTCCGGATAAAGAAAAAGACAAGGATGCCAATGTATATTCATTTGCAAAAATAAACCAAACTCCAAAAACCGACGACGCAATAAAACCTACACCGGCTGCCAGTCCGTCAATGCCGTCAATCAAATTCATGGCATTTACAACAACAATGTAAGTGAATAAGGATAAAAAGATGCTTCCCCATTGAGGGATCTCGTTTATTCCAAAAACGCCATAAAGACCTGTTATCCTGATGTCGCCCATTAAAACTAAAATCAATCCTACTAAAATATTCGCAAATAGTTTTTTTACCGGCGAAGTACCAATGATATCGTCTTTAACACCTACAAAAAATAATACTAAACTGGTTGCCACTAAAATTTTAAATTCTTTTACGGATTCATAGATTTGATCATACTCATGCAGGTCGTCAATATTATACCAAAGAGAAAAAGAAAATAAAGTAGCGGCGTAAATGATAATACCGCCAATAGTTGGTACAGCTCTTTTATGCACCTTTCTATCCTCGGTGGGCAAATCTATCAGCCGTTTTAAAACAGCTACTTTAATGAGCGCAGGCGTGGAATATAATACTACGGAAAAGGCAGTAATGAACACTAAAATTAATATAGCCATAATTTGTTTTTAAAAATCATAATACGTGTTGTATAAATTTGATTTTATGCTAACAGTATAAAATGTAGTTTTATTGTCAGAAGCATCAAATCCTGAAAAATTCTGAAACCTATAATTATACCCTAAAGATACATTAAAATTATATGCAGTGTTGATGGTATATCCTAATTGAATTTTTGAAATAGTGTTAGTATATAAAGCGTACTTATTGAAGGTTAGGTATTGCAAATTTAGTTTTGCATTTAAAAAGGCACGGCGAAACTTGTAGTCTGCCAGTAATATAATTTCTTTCCCATAACCAGGTGTGTAAGCTAAATTTTGGTTGTAATGCGAAAAACTTTGGTTGCTATAAGTGCCAAATGGGCTATTGTAAGAGCCTTCTGTAACGTCATTATATTCGGCCTGCAACATTAAATTTTTAACTTTAAATGCATCAAAATACTTAGCTCCCAACTGGTAACCGAAAGCATTTCCTAAAACGAACGTGTTACTAAAGTCATCTCCCATAAACTGACCATAAACGGAGATTCGATTGGTTATTTTAATGTTTGCCGTTGCTCCTATTACGATATTGTTTTTATTATTCAAGCCATAAAAACCCAAATTACTGAAAATAACTGGATTAAAATATTGCCACTCAAGGTTTTGACGATTCATGCTGTCGGCTGCGTTCCAAACCATGCCTTGAAATAATCCAACATTTATATGTTTGTTAACATTGTAGCTCAAGTATTGAAATGAAACTGCCTTTTTTTGAAACAGAGGTTCGGTGTATTTTGGCGTAACAGCGCCTCCTGTCGTTAAATTCATCAGCATGGCGTAAATATTTGTGTACTGTAACTTTCCATTTAGCCAGTCTGATGTTATACGCAGGTATGGGTAATTAAATGCATTATCACTCAGTAATAATGATCTGTATCCATTTCCTATTTTTTGTTTTCCGTGCCCTAATTGTACGTTTAGTTTTTTAATAGGTTGATAAGAAATAAAGCCTGATGAAAAAGCATAATCAAAGCCGCTGGTTTTAAACACTTTATATCGGCCCTGGCCGGGAACAACGTTAGTCTGCTTACTGAAATTTGATATATAATGTGGAAACTGACTTTGATTTTCGGCAAACATGGTCTCAAAATAAAAATCTTTCCCTACTGTGCCACTTGCGATAAATCCCCGTGTATTAGTGGAAATACGCTGGTATTTAGTTGTATCGTAATAAGAAAAACCTAACTCAACATTCAACAAAGGATCTACTTTAAATTCATATAAGCCCTTTTTTGATTTAACATGAATCAGATGGTCGAAAAATATTTTGTTGATCGCGGGATCATCGGATATGTATTTAAAAATATGGAATGTATCTCCCACAAATTCATACTTTTTATTAAAGAACGGGATATATGGTTGAACGGCCGAATGCAATTGTTCTGAATCCACACGTGCCAATTGCCTCTGCGACAATGTATTAAAAAAGTACTCGTTAGGTAAGTTATAAAATTGGGATCTTAAAGAGCAGGATAGAAGGTAAAAGATAAAAGATAAAAGATATTTATATCTGATTAATACAGTTTTGGTATTATGAGTAATGATCACGTTGAAGAGTTTTGTCTTATATCATTTATCTAGAGTCAGTACTACCACTCTTTAACGCCTTCTTTCTTCCTAAAGTCTTCGTACACCTGTTTAATACCTTCCGGAAGTTCAATGGTATGTTTCCAACCCAGTGAGTGTAAATATGACACGTCCATTAATTTACGTGGTGTTCCGTCGGGCTTTGTAAGGTCATGAATAATTTCACCTGTGTATCCTACAATGTCTTTGATCAGCAACGCAAGATCTTTAATAGTAAGGTCTGTTCCTGATCCAATATTTACAAATTGTTCTCCGTCATAATTATTCATTAAAAAAACGCAGGCATCGCCTAAATCATCAGCATGCAAAAATTCGCGCATGGGCGTTCCGGTGCCCCACATTTCTACTGAAGCTAGTTTGTTTTCTTTAGCATCATGAAATTTTCTAATTAAGGCCGGAAGTACATGAGAATTATTTAAATTATAATTGTCATTGGGACCATACATATTTGTTGGCATTACCGAAATGAAATTGCAACCGTATTGACGTTTATAGCTTTCGCACATTTTAATGCCGGCGATTTTTGCAATAGCGTAGGGTTCGTTTGTTTCTTCTAAAAGGCCGGTTAACAGGTAATCTTCTTTTAACGGTTGAGGCGCCATCTTTGGATAGATGCATGAGCTTCCCAGGAACATTAATTTTTTTACTTCGTTTAAGTATGAGTTGTGAATGACATTGTTTTGTATCATCAGGTTTTCATAAATAAAATCCGCCCTGTAAATATTGTTAGCTTGTATGCCTCCAACTTTAGCCGCAGCTAAAAATACGTACTCTGGTTTTTCAGTTTTAAAAAAATCACTAACAGCCTGGGAATTGCGTAAATCTAATTCATCGGAGGTATGCGTTACGATATTTGTATATCCTTTTGCCTGTAAATTTCTCATAATAGCAGAGCCCACCATGCCGCGATGGCCCGCTATATATATTTTGGAAGTAAGTTCCATACAATCTTTTTTGTTTTAAAAAAGCCTCCTTTTAAGGGAGGCTATGTTTCTATTCTTTGTAATTCAATATTTTATGGCCCCCATCCAACAGATATTTATCTCTTTTGAATAATTCCAAATCAGCGGCTACCATTTCTTTACACAACTCAGCAACGGTATATGTAGGAGTCCAACCCATATTAGTTTTGGCTTTTGTTGCATCACCAACTAACAAATCAACTTCTGCTGGGCGATAATATTTCGGATCGATTTCTACTAATGTTTTCCCGGTAGACACATCAATTCCTTTTTCATGCTCATCTTTTCCTTCCCATTTCAATATGATACCAACTTCAGCAAAAGACATATTAATGAATTCTCTGACTGTAATCTTAATTCCCGTAGCTAAAACATAATCTTCGGCTACCTCTTGTTGGAGCATGCGCCACATACCTTCAACATAATCTTTAGCATGGCCCCAGTCTCTTTCAGAATCAATATTCCCCATGAATAATGTCTGTTGTAGCCCTAAACTAATCTTTGCGGCAGCGCGGGTTATTTTACGCGTTACAAAGGTTTCGCCACGTAACGGACTTTCGTGATTAAATAAAATACCATTGCATGCAAACATGCCGTAAGCCTCGCGGTAATTTTTTGTAATCCAGAATGCATATAGTTTGGCAACGCCATAAGGACTGCGCGGATAAAAAGGCGTGGTCTCTTTTTGAGGCACTTCCTGCACTAACCCATATAATTCGGACGTGGAAGCCTGATAGAAACGCGTTTTCTTTTCTAATCCCAAAATACGAATGGCTTCTAATATTCTTAGAGTGCCAATGCCATCTGCGTTCGCGGTATATTCAGGTGTATCAAAACTCACTTTAACATGGCTCATGGCAGCCAAATTATAGATCTCGTCCGGCTGCACTTCCTGAACTATTCTGATCAAATTTGTACTGTCTGTTAAATCCCCATGGTGCAGTTTAAAATTAACATGCTTTTCGTGTTGATCCTGGTATAAATGATCTATTCTATCAGTATTAAACAACGAACTTCTGCGTTTAACGCCGTGTACTGTATATCCTTTGCCCAACAGTAATTCCGACAGATATGCTCCATCCTGACCTGTTACTCCTGTTATTAGTGCTACTTTACCCATATTTGCTTTATAGAATAGCAATATTACGAAAAATTAACGAAAAAACGGCCTGATTTTTATGCTCAACAAGCTTTGTTAAACGAAGTTTTTTAATAGCTTTGCTACTCAAAAATTATTTAATTGAAATATCCGTCTTTGCCTGAAAATAAACAAGTTAATTAAAAAAACCGGATATAACCTATCGCAACAAAAAACAATAATCCATATATGAAAACTACATTTGGCAAGCAAAACTATCAGATCTTTATCGGCGGAATTGTATTAATTATTTTAGGGTATTTATTGATGATTGGCGGTGGAAGTGATGATCCCAATGTATTTAATCCCGCTATTTTTGATACACAACGTATTACCATTGCGCCAATGGTTTGCTTGTTGGGGTTTGTAACTATTATTGTTGCCATTATGTGGAGGCCTAAGTCGAAAAACGAAGAAGCTTAATTCTTTTTTTTATCATTTCTCTATGACTTATTTTGAAGCTTTAATTATTGCTATTGTTGAGGGTTTAACAGAGTTTTTGCCTGTTTCGTCAACCGGTCATATGATGATTGCCACAGCAGTATTAGGTGTTAAAGCCACTCCCTTTGTTAAACTATTTACTATTGCTATTCAACTGGGCGCTATCTTATCGGTTGTTGTTTTATATTTTAAACGTTTTTTTAAATCAGTTGATTTTTATATTAAGTTATTAGTGGCTTTTATTCCGGCGGCAATATTTGGTGTGTTGTTAGGCGATTATATCGACGCCGCTCTTGAAAATTTAATGGGCGTAGCTGTGGCCTTATTCATCGGAGGCATTGTTTTACTATTTGTAGATAAATGGTTCAAAGATAATAATCAGGATGACGAAAAAGATATCACCTATTTCAAAGCATTAAAAATTGGTTTGTTTCAATGTTTGGCCATGTGGCCGGGCATGAGTAGAAGCGCCAGCACCATTATTGGTGGGATGACGCAGGGTTTAACCCGCAAAAACGCTGCTGAGTTTTCATTTTTTTTAGCAGTTCCCACGATGTTTGCAGCTACTGCTAAAAAATTATTGGATTTTTACAAAGATGGTATTACATTGGATGCACAGGAAATCAATGTTCTGATCTTTGGAAACGTAATTGCTTTTATTGTAGCACTTTTAGCTATCAAGTCCTTTATTGGCTTTTTAAACCGATATGGATTTAAAGGCTTTGGTTGGTACCGAATTATCGTTGGTGGAATTCTTATTGTTTTGTTTTTATTAAACGTCCCAATTGAAATTATCTAACGTTTAGTAAGGAATAATGGCGATCCCAATTGAAAAAGGATGCACTCCCTGAGGGCCGTTTGCTGTAAACACCTCACTAAAATAGTAATGGGCAGTAAGGCAAATTTGCTCAACCCCAATCCTAAAAACAGCGCCATAACGAAGTGGATTTACATTTTTAATATTGTACAGGCGAATTCTTCCGTCAGCATCATCTGTCTTTTTAAAATTCGAGATCACATATCCTATTTTTGCGCCAAGCATCAGTTTAAATACCGTTGTGGTCTTCGTTCTAAACCTCAACTCCAATGGTATTTCAAAACTGCGTTCATTGTAACGGTTAGCGATATAAGGAACTGTTTTTGGCTGTAATACGGTTGTTGTTTTTTGATTCATACTGTCCAATTGATATATGAAGTCTGCATTTGAGCTATAATTATGAGTATAGTATCCCAAACCATAACCAAAACTGAAGTTTGAATTTCCCAAAGGCTTATCAAACATCGTGTAAAAACCAAACCCAATACACTTCCAGTCTGTTCTTATCATAGCTGGAGCGCCTGACCAATTAGTATAGTTTGCTTCAAAAATAAGACGATCTTTCGGATCGCCTTTGTAATTTTTTAAATCAAATTCAGATGTTTTTTTTGTCTTGGATGTATCTTTTTGTGCCTGCAAGCTAAAGCAGCAAACCATTAAAAAATATATGCCGTTATAAAGTATTTTTTTCATGTGGGGTCATCAAAAGTAAATGCTTTTTAGCAGATAAAAAAACTATTTAAAAATTCCTAAAATTTCCCTTGTTTGGCTTGTTTTGCGTACTTTTGTAGTCCAAATTTTAAATCGAATGGCAAAAGCAGGTCCAATCGTTTGCTCGTTTTGCGGGCGCGATAAAAAAGAAGTAAAAGTTTTAATTGCCGGTGTTACAGGTCACATTTGTGACGTATGTATCTCGCAGGCATTTAAAATTGTGAATGAAGAAGCCGGAGCCCAAACTAACCAGCAGGTTCAACACGCTTTAAATGTGTTAAAACCTCATGCTATTAAAAAGCATTTGGATGAATACATAATTGGTCAGGATGAAGCTAAAAAAATATTAAGCGTTGCTGTTTATAATCACTTTAAGCGAATTTCGCATGTAGCAGATGCCAAGGACGACATTGAAATTGAAAAATCCAATGTGATCTTAATTGGCGAAACCGGTACCGGAAAGACCTTACTGGCCAGAACGATTGCTAAATTATTGAACGTTCCTTTTTGCATTGCCGATGCTACTGTTTTTACTGAAGCAGGATACGTAGGCGAAGATGTGGAAAGTATTATTACGCGACTCCTGCAAGCTGCCGATTATGATGTTGCTGCTGCCGAACGTGGCATTGTATTTATTGATGAGATAGATAAGATTTCGAGAAAAGGCGATAATCCTTCGTTAACACGTGATATAAAAGAAGGTACGCAGCAGGCATTATTAAAACTGCTTGAAGATTCAATTTCCAACGTGCCGCCACAAGGTGGGCGAAAACACCCGGACGCAAAAATGATACAGGTAAATACAAAAAATATTTTATTTATCTGTGGAGGGGCATTTGATGGTATTGATAAAAAAATTGCTCAGCGTTTAAACACCCAGGCAATGGGTTATTCTGCATCGGTTGCAAATGATGATATTGATAAGACTAATCTCTTACAGTATGTATCTCCTCAGGATTTAAAAGCATTTGGATTGATTCCCGAATTGATCGGCCGTTTACCTGTGTTGTCTTATTTAAAACCTTTAGACAAAGTTACATTACGCTCCATCCTAACAGAACCGAAAAATGCTATTATCAAACAATACACGCATTTGTTTAAGATGGAAGGCATTAAACTCGAATTTGAAGATGGTGTACTGGATCTGATCGTAGATAAGGCACTTGAATTTAAACTGGGAGCCCGTGGTTTAAGGGGCATTTGTGAAACTATTATGGTAGACATTATGTTTGACGCGCCAAGTGATGAAAAAGCCTCTAAAAACCTCACTATTACGCTTGACTATGCGCTTGATAAATTGAAGAGTGCAAGACTAGCGCAGCTGCATGTTGCATAGCTTGGCTTCGCTCAGCTATGCTTTATATAAAAAAACCCGCTTTAAATTTGTTAAAGCGGGTTTTGAATTATTATGGATTTATCTATTTTTTAACTCTCGCTAATTTGATAATGCGCAGTTTGTCGAATAATAAAATAATAGGGTAAGTTGGGTCAAACTCATACCATTTGGCTGCAAAATTTGGTTTCGCGCCGGCATGATGATGATTGTTCTGGAACAGTTCTCCCATTAATAATACATCCCAAAACAAGGTGTTTTTAGACTTATCCCCTTCTTCAAAATTACGGTAGCCGTATTTATGTCCGGCCCAGTTTACTATCGCTCCCTGAATAGGGCCAATTAAAAAGTGGATTGGCAATAATAAGAACATCCACCAATGTGTGGCAAAAAAGCAATAGAAAACAAAGTATCCTACACCAAATGCAATACGTGTAAACCAATTGTCGGCAACTTTATCAACTTTTGGGTATTCAGGAAAATTACGGTCAAATTTTTCATCAATAACCACGCGCTTATTTAATACATCGTTGTAAATTTTTTTGGTATGCATCATCATGGTATACACATCTTTAAAAAAGTGAGGTGTATGTGGGTCTTTTTCGGTATCGCTGTAGGCATGGTGCATGCGATGTAATATGGCATATGCCCGTGCATTTAAATACGACGAACCCTGTGCAACCCATGAAAAAACATAAAAGAATTTCTCCCAGAATTTATTCATCGTAAACATTTTATGAGCGCTGTAGCGATGCAGGAAAAAGGTTTGTCCGAAAAGAGAAAGGTACCAGTGAAGTATAAGAAATAAAAGAATGATCATTTTTTGTGTTTGTTAGTTCGGTTACAAAGGTGAGCATTAAAAATGGTTTTCTAATGCTATATTAAGTTAAACATTGCAAAGCTACCGTGTTTACGGTATATAACACAGTGCTTTCAAAATTGTTTTTACTGATTTCATAAAAAAAGACCGCTAAAAGCAGTCTTTTTTAAGATGTTATGAAGTTACTAGCCGTTCAATGCTTCCGCGCCTGCTACGATCTCCAGAATCTCAGTAGTAATGGCTGTTTGACGAGCTTTATTGTAAGAGATTTTCAGGTCACGTAACATATCCTTAGCGTTGTCCGTAGCTTTATGCATGGCCGTCATACGGGCACCATGTTCTGATGCCAGTGAATCCAATAAGGCTTTATAAAATTGTGTTTTTAACGAACGTGGAATTAAATCACTAACGATAAACTCCATACTAGGCTCAAATATGTAATCAGTGTTTGATGTAGATGTATTTGCTTTGGCAGATGTTTCTACCGGAAGGAATTGTTCGTCTTGTACAATTTGTACTGCCGCGTTTTTAAACTGGTTGTACACCAAAACGATCTTGTCAAATTCTTTGTTAACGAAGGTCTCCATTATTTTCTCGGCAATAGGAGCTACATTATCATACGTTAAACGATCAAATATTTCGTTTAAGTTATGCGGTAAATCTGTTCCGTGAATATGGTGCTCAGTACGTTTAAAAGCGTCGTTTGCTTTTTTTCCAATACAAATAACCGATACATTTTGTCCCTGGTAATCATTTTTGATTAAACTCCATGCTTTTTTAATGACATTGGCGTTAAATCCACCTGCTAAACCACGGTTAGAAGAAATAACAACTAACAGTACATTTTTACCGGTTGCATTGCGGGCGTAAGTGTTTTCAGAAGTATCCAAACTTGAACTTACGTTTTGTAATATTTCCTGCAGCTTGTTAGCATACGGACGCATTTGTGTAATAGCATCCTGTGCGCGTTTCAACTTAGCAGCACTTACCATTTTCATGGCACTGGTGATCTGCATGGTTGAACCAACGGATGTGATTCTATTTCTTACTTCTTTTAAATTTGGCATTCCTTATAGTTATAAGTGTTTAGCTTCGAGTGTTTAGAATTAAAAACCAAACACTAAAAACTCAAAATTACTATTAGTTATATTTTGCTGATAGCTCTTTTGCAGTAGCTTCTAATACACTCGTAATAGAGTCATCAAATTTACCTGCTTTTAAAGCATCTAACTGTTCTTTATTTTTGCGCTCGCACATGTCAAGGAATTCTTTTTCAAATTCTTTAACTCTACTTACCGGGATAGAACGCAATAAGTTTTTAGTTCCGAGGTAAATGATCGCAATTTGTTGTTCAACACGAAGAGGAGAAGCATTAGCCTGTTTCAAAATTTCCACGTTACGCGCACCTTTATCCAGTACTGATTTTGTTGCAGCATCTAAGTCAGATCCAAATTTAGAGAAAGCCTCTAATTCGCGGTATTGAGCCTGATCTAATTTTAAAGTACCTGCTACTTTTTTCATTGATTTAATTTGAGCATTACCTCCAACACGAGATACCGAAATACCTACGTTAATTGCCGGACGAACACCTGAGTTAAATAAATTTGTTTCTAAGAAAATCTGACCATCTGTAATCGAAATTACGTTGGTTGGAATGTATGCAGAAACGTCACCAGCTTGTGTTTCAATCAAAGGTAAAGCCGTTAAAGATCCGCCACCTTTTACAATTGGCTTCAATGATTCAGGAAGATCATTCATGTTTCTAGCGATCTCATCAGAAGCATTGATCTTAGCAGCACGCTCTAATAATCTACTGTGAAGGTAGAAAACGTCACCTGGATATGCCTCACGTCCAGGAGGACGACGTAATAATAAAGAAACCTCACGGTAAGCTACTGCTTGTTTTGATAAATCATCATAAACAATTAAAGCAGGACGACCGGTGTCTCTAAAGAATTCACCAACTGCAGCCCCTGCAAATGGCGCGTAGAACTGCATTGGAGCAGGATCCGAAGCGTTAGCAGCAACAACTACTGTGTAAGCCATTGCACCATTTTCTTCTAACGTACGAACAACGTTCGCAACAGTAGAACCTTTTTGAGCAATCGCAACATATATACAGAATACAGGCTTACCTGCATCATAAAATTCTTTTTGATTAATGATCGTATCTAACGCAACAGTAGTTTTTCCTGTCTGACGGTCACCAATGATCAACTCACGCTGTCCACGGCCAATTGGAATCATTGCATCAATTGCTTTGATACCCGTTTGTAGAGGCTCAGTAACTGGCTGACGATAAATTACACCTGGAGCCTTACGCTCTAAAGGTAATTCATAAGTTACTCCCTGGATAGGGCCTTTACCATCAATTGGGTTTCCTAAAGTATCAATAACACGGCCTAACATACCTTCACCAACATTGATAGAAGCAATACGCCCAGTACGTTTTACAGAAGATCCTTCGCTGATACCTGTACTTGCACCTAATAATACAGCACCAACGTTATCTTCTTCTAAGTTTAATACAATTCCTTGTAAACCTGTTTCAAATTCAATCAACTCACCTGATTGAACTTTAGATAAACCGTAAATACGAGCGATACCATCACCTACTTGTAATACAGATCCAACTTCTTCTAATTCAGCTTCCGATTTGAAACCTGATAATTGTTGTCTTAAGATTGCAGATACTTCTGCTGGTTTTACTTCAGCCATTTTATTATATGGTTAGTTATTAATTTAATGCTTTGTTTGTTAATTCTTTTTTCAGGTTTGATAATTGGCGCGCAACAGATTTATCTAATTGTTTATCGCCAATTTTTAAAATAAATCCGCCAATGATATTTGGATTTACTTTCTCCACTAATTCAACTTCTCCACTCAATTGAGCTTTTACAAGGTCTAATGCTTTTTGTTTGGTAGCAGCATCCAACCCGTTAGCTGAAGTTACCACAGCGGTTAAAATGTTTTTGTGAGAGCGGTATTGCTCGATAAAGCTATTTGCCATTTCGGGAATAACGCCTTCTCTTCTTTTAGAAGCCACTATGGATAAAAATCCTGAAGTGATAGGATTTAGTTTACCGTCAAATATCGCTTTGATAGTAGAGATCTTTTTATCCGCTTTAATGATGGGACTATTTAAGAAATTAATAAATTCCCTGGATTCTTCGCAAACCGATTGTACCTGGCGCATATCAGCATAAACAGCTTCGAGCTGCCCTTTTTCAACCGCCAGGTCGATCAATGATTTAGCGTATCTTGATGCAACTATCATGATTAGTTAAGGTTTACGTCTTTCATTAAGTTGTTTACCAATGCCTTTTGTTTTTCATCGCTCGACAATTCGCTACGCAAAATTTTCTCAGCAATTTCAATTGACAAAGTAGCTACCTGATTTTTCAATTCAGCAACAGCAGCATTCTTTTCATTCATAATTTGCTCACGTGCAGATGCCATAATACGATCAGCTTCTACCTGAGATTTTGCTTTTGCCTCGGCGATGATAGCATCTTTAGTATCACGTGCCTCTTTCATTAAAATATCACGGGCAGCACGGGCATCAGCCAAACTTTTTTCGTTGTTTGATTTCAGTTCACGCATATCGTTTAACGCGTTCTCCGCGCTTGCCAATGCATCTTCAATTCCTTTTTCACGGGTTTTAATAGCCGTTAATATTGGTTTCCATGCAAACTTCCCTAATAATACCAATAATAAAATAAAAGTAATGGTAGTCCAGAATATTAAACCGATTGCCGGTTCAATTAAACTTGCTAAAATGAATGTACTTGTCATCTTTTTAAAATTAAATGCGTTTGTTGTACTTTATATTCTTGATTTCTTCTGCTTAATTTATTTAAAAAAGCAGAATGAAATGATTTTTATTTTAAACCAAAGCCATTACCAACCGTAATAGCTTTGGTTTGTTTGTTGAAGCTTCTAATTATTTCATTAAAGCAACTACTACACCGAATAATGCAACACCTTCTACAAGGGCTGCAGCGATGATCATTGCTGTTTGAATTTTAGATGTAGCTTCTGGCTGACGTGCAATGGCATCCATTGCGTGTCCACCAATTTGTCCGATACCGATACCAGCGCCTATTACTGCTAAGCCTGCTCCGATTGCTGCGATACTTCCTGTCATTTTGTTTGTTTTTATTGGTTATTAATTATTCTCTTTTTAGTGTTTTGCTTCAGCCAATTTATCATCGTCTGTTGTATGCATGCCATCTTCATTATGATCTGCAACAGCTGATCCGATGAATAACGCTGTTAACATCGTAAATACGTATGCCTGTAAAAATGCTACTAAACATTCTAACACATCAATAAATAAAGCAAACGCAACTGATACCGGTGCGATGTAAATAGATTTAAAAACAAAGATCAACCCGATCAATGAGATGACAATAATATGTCCTGCTGTCATGTTCGCAAATAAACGAATCATTAAGGCAAAAGGTTTTGTTAAGATACCAACGATCTCAATAGGGATTAAAATAATCCAGATTGCTTTGGGCGCGTGCGGTGCAAAAATATGAGACCAGTAATTCTTGTTTCCATTGATATTAGTAACAATTAAAGTGATAACAGATAATACCAAAGTGAAAGCAATATTTCCTGTTAAGTTAGCTCCAATGGGAATCATCCCGAAAATGTTATTTATTAATATCATAAAAAACACTGTCAGTAAATAAGGTACAAACCTATCGGAACCGTGCCCGATGTTACCTTTGGCTATATCATCCCGTACAAATGTGATTAACGGCTCAAAAAAGGATTGCTTACCTTTTGGTGCTGACGTAACCCCTTGTGTTTTATAAGATTTTGCAATGGAAGTGAATAATAAGAATATCACAACTGCAGAAAAAAGCAATTGCGCTACATTTTTGGTAATTGAGAAATCATACACTTTTTCTGTAAAATCTTCAGAGATGATTTTTTCATCTACAATTTTATACCCGTTATACGAAGCGTGACCATGCTCAAAACGACCTGAAGAAAACACCTGCAATCCTTTTGTAGAAGAATATAAAATAACGGGCAATGGAGCAGAAACAGCGTCATGTCCTTCGCCCCATAAATGCCATGAGTGAGAATCGGCCACGTGCTCTAAAGCAATCGCTGTAATATCAACGGGCGCGTTAGGATCTTTTACGGGAGCATTATGGGCTGAAGCAACCTCTACATGTGCAGCTTCTGCATCATGTTCCTGTGGTTCGGAAGCCGATAATTTGTTTGAAAACCCCATAAAAAGGGAGAATATCACTAAAAAGATACTTAAAAAGCGTTTGTATGTATTAATTTTACTAGTCATTACGAAAAAGGTATTTGTAAGCTTTAAAATTCGGGTGCAAATGTATGGATAAATTGATAAAAGCGAAACTTTTTTTCGGGTTTTAGACAAAGAAATCGGATAATCCGGCGAATTTTTGGGATAATTATCAAAACACCACATAATCCTGCGGATTAATTGCAAAGCCGTTATACCAAAGCTCAAAATGAAGATGGGGACCTTTGCTATTTTCACCTGTATTTCCAACCACACCGATAGGCTCACCGGCCTGAACAAAGTCACCAGCTTTTTTAGTAATATTAGATTGATGCTTGTAAACACTGGTTATGTTGTTACTATGTTGAATTTGAGTAACATAGCCATCATTCGTGGTATATCCCGCAAAAATCACAGTTCCGTCGAGTGTGGCTTTGATGAGTTCATTTTCTTTGGAAACGATATCAGTACCATAGTGCTCTTCTTTAATATTATAAGACGTTGTAATAATGCCATTGATCGGTGTAAAAAAGAAGAAATTACTCAGGGCATTAATCTTATTGGCCGATACCTTATCACTGGTGGATTCGAGTTGATTACTTTCGATATCTGTACGTAGTTTCATGTCCTGTTCGCTCGCCTTTATATCAATATTTGCATATTTACCGGTTGAATCCTTCGTTGGTTTGGCAGTTTTACCTTCAGTTTTGCCGGAAAACACGTTTAACAGGTTGTTAATATACCAATCCCTAGCTTCCAGGGTGCTTTCCAGCGAATCCGCTTTAGCACTCAAGGTGATAATATCTTTCCGGTCATCTACATTGCCGTAGCCCGGAATATATTCCCGCAAGGGGGTAAATGCTACCAGACTGATCACCAGACTTGTCATTACGATAGTCACCGAGCCCAATAAAATAATAAGTCCAAGTGGGGAAAGGCGTAGTGAGAACTTTTCGGCAAAGGAATCGTCATTCAGGATAACTAATCGGTATTTATTCCTTAATTGATCGGTAAAGATCTTCCAACGACTATTTTTGGTTTCCGGCATAGGTTCTGCACAAAAATATACTAAATTTACGATTTTGACGTTATTACCTTATTTTTGCATACTTTTTTGAAAGCACTTAAGTCATATATACTTCCTTTCCTGGCTTTACTTCTCCTGATGTCGGGTTGTAAAACCAATAAAAACACCTTTATTCACAGGGGTTACCATAACCTTACGGCCCGTTTTAATGGTTATTACTATGCTACCGAAAGCATTAAAGAGGGTGAAGAAAAAATAAGAACGGGTTATAAATTCGATTACGATCGTTTCTTGCCGGTGTTTTTGGTGCCAACTAATGAGTCAGCAAAATCAACTTTTCCGGAGTTTGACAAAGCGATTAAAAAATCATCTAATTGTATTACCCGCCATACAATTAAGGATAAGAAAGGCGTTGAAATAACAACGGCAGGAAAATGGATCGATAATAACTGGAATGTTATTGGTATTTCCCATTTTTATAAACGTGAATTCTTTTCCGGAATTGAAGCTTTTGAATATGTGATCAGGAGTTATAAATCAAGAGATAAATACAAAGCCCTTATTTGGTTGGCCCGTTCATACAATGAAATTGGTGCTCCGTCGCAAGCTGAACCAGTGATCAGTTTATTGAAAGAAGATAAAAAAATATCGAAATACGCTAAAAAAGAATTACCGGCCGTGCAGGCAGATTATTATATGAAGCGTGGCATGTATAAAGAAGCAGAAGAGGCTTTATTGGATGCCTTAAAAGGAGGTGATGGTAAAAGCGGTAAAGTGCTGACATTTTTAAATCGCCCTTCTAAAAAAACAAGAGCAAGATATTCTTTTATTTTAGCACAACTGTATGAAGAGAAAAAAGATAACCGCAAGGCAATTCAATTCTATAATAAAGTAATTGCGTTAAAACCGGATTACGAATTTGTATTCAATGCAAAAATGAAACAAGCAAGGTTAATTGATGTTAAAACAGGAAATATTGCTAAAGTAAAAAGAGAATTAATTAAAATGACGCATGACGTCAAAAACACGGAGTACCTGGATGTAGTTTACTATACATTGGGCGAAATTTATGAGAAAGAAAAAAACGACGAAGCTGCTGTTGTAAATTATAAACTCTCTGTAAAAAACAGTACACAAAACCCCAAACAAAAAGCTTTATCATATCTTAAGCTTGGCGAAATAAGCTTTGAGCAAGCTAACTATACTGCTTCCGGAGCTTATTACGACAGTACAATGATCACCCTTCCAAAGGATTATAAAGATTACGCGATCATCAGCAAACGAAAAGAAACATTAGAAACATTAATAGGATATATTAGAACCATACAGCGTGAAGATAGTTTGCAGCGCGTGGCTAAAATGAATGAAGGCGACAGAACACGTTTCATTGAAAAAATGATTGCCAGGATTGAAGCAGAAGAAGAAAGAAAGAAAGAAGAGGCGGAAGCATTACAGGCACAAAATGGGGTTTTAGATCCAAACGCACCTGCCGCTATTTTAAACAATGGCTTGCCCACGGTGAGTACCGGACAAAAAGGTGACTGGTATTTTTATAATCAAACCACCCTGAGTTTTGGTTTAAATGACTTTATTAAAAAATGGGGCAATCGTAAATTAGAAGATAACTGGCGAAGAAGTCAAAAAGCATTAACCTTCGATAATCCTGGCGCTACAAATAATGATTCTTTGGAGGAAGTTGCCGGACCTAATAAAACAAAAAGTGCCACTAATAAAAAAAGCGTTGATTATTATTTAACGGATCTACCGTTAACGGACTCGTTAATGCAGCATTCTCATAAAATAGTGGTGGATGCATACTACAATTTAGCAAGTACATACAAGGAAGAATTAAATAACAATAAGAAAGCTATTGCTACTTTTGAAGAACTTAATAATCGTTATCCGGATAACAAATACAAGTTGTCTACCTATTTTCAGTTGTACCGTATTTTTACATCAGTAAAAAATCAATCACAGGCTGACTATTATAAAAACAAATTGTTAAACGAATATCCAAACAGTGAATATGCACAGATCATAAAAAATCCAAAATACATTTCGGATAAAAATGCCCAAAAAGGCGAAGTGGAATTGTTTTATACCGACACTTATAACGAATACTCCACCGGTAATTACACAGCTGCTTACGCTAAAGCTAATGAATCTGAAGTGAAGTTTGGTAAAAATGATTATGCTCCAAAATTTGCTTATATCAGGGCAATGTCTATCGGTAAATTAAAAGGTGTTGATTCCTTAGAGGCAGCGTTAAAAAATTTACAGGTGATGTACCCTAAAGATCCTGTGGCTAAACAGGCGCAGGAAATCATGGAAGCAATTTATAATTTACAACATCCAAGCGAAGCCACGGCTACAGATAATATAAATAAAGCGGACACTTTTAGCCTGGATATGGACGCTCCGCATTTTGTAATAGCCGTTTTTCCAGATGATGCTGCTATTGGAACCCTTTTTAAAGAGTCACTTGCCGATTATAATAATGATTATTACAGTAATGCAAATTTATCGATAACAACCAGTTTGTTTGGCGCTTCTGATCAAATTGCCACTGTTAAATCATTTAAAAATGCGCAGGAAGCGTTAGAGTATATCGAGAACTTAAAGAAGGACAAAAAAGTATTCGCAAACAAGGTAAAGGTTGAGATGTTTACCCTTATGGCCATATCTTTGGATAATTTACCAAGGCTGGCTAAGAAAAAACAAACGGCCTATTACAAGCCTTTTTATGATGATCATTACAAATTACAGAAGTAATTTTATATATTCGTAATTCAAAAAAAACAGCATGTTTCAAAAAGTAAATAAAACCTCCGATTCTGACAGCGCTTCTATTAATTTAATTGGAAACGGAACTACCATCACCGGTGATATTACATCTAATGGTGATGTGAGAATTGACGGTAAACTAAAAGGAAATCTTTCTATTTCCGGAAAACTGGTAGTTGGTCCGTCGGGAAATATTGACGGGAACATCGTTTGTCAGAATGCTGACGTGTCAGGAGAGATTCATGGCAAGGTAAGTGTGAGCGAATTACTATCATTGAAAGCAAGTGCCAAAGTTTTAGGCGATATCGTTACCGGAAAAATATCCATTGAACCAAATGCTACTTTTACAGGAACCTGTAATATGGGAGCTGTTGTAAAAAACATGTCCAACAATGTCAAAGAATCCCGACAAGCAGCCGTCCAAACCGCTTAATGCTTACGCTAAATACAGTGCGTTAGGTGTTCAAATGGCAATTATTATTGGCGGTGGATGTTATGGTGGTTTTAAGCTAGACGAACATTATAAAAATACCACTCCCATTTTTACCATTATTTTAAGCTTAGTCTCTATCGCGCTGGCTATGTATATTGTTCTCAAAGATTTTATAAAGCCCGGGAAATAATTTAACATGCAATCTCAAAAAAAATATTATTTCCAGTTAGCTCTTGTGTGCGTCGGCGCCCTATTATTATCTTATGGCTTAAGCCAGGTTGAATCACGCTTTTTGAACACATCCCATTTCTGGATCCCCACTTTGTTTTTTGCGATAACCACCATCGGAACAAACGTTTTACTTACCCGGGGCGATAAACAATCCAAAGAGTTTGTATTTAAATCGTTGGCCATGACCATGGGACGTTTATTGGTTTGTCTCATATTTGTGTTTGTATATTCATTAGTCAATAAACCCGGTGCGCTTGCATTCAGCTGCCACTTTATGATGCAGTACGTTTTGTTTACGATATTTGAAATGTCGGCGCTACTTAAATATATTAAACAAGCCGATTAAAGACTTTAAATACCAGTCAACAAATTAACTCATTACAAGCAAAGATTAAATCCTATCTTTAATTTAAACTAATCAAAAAAGAACGAAATAACCATATCGTCGAAACAGCAGTAAAGGCATCATTGGTTGTACCATCAGACAATTAAAAAACAATAAAATCTATTTATGAAACATTTATTTCTATCAACGCTGGCTCTTTGTTCCATTACATTAACACAGGCACAAACACAGGCTCCATACCAGGGCCCGCTTACCAACATGAAGGGTAGCGAATACAAATTTACAGTTGTAAAAAGTTTAGATGCGACGGCGGTTCAAAACCAGGGACAAACAGGAACTTGTTGGTCGTTTTCATCTATGTCATTTTTTGAAAGTGAATTGATCAGACTTGGGAAAGGCAAAGATTTTAACATGGCCGAAATGTTTGTGGCACGCAAAGCTTATCCATTAAAAGCAGATAATTTTGTACGCATGCATGGAAGAGCTAATATGGCCGAAGGCGGTGGCTTTTCGGATGTAGTGAATGTGATCAAACGTTATGGCATGGTGCCCGAAGAAGTTTATACAGGTAAAAAAAATCCGAAAGAAAATCATAATCACTCCGTATTAGAAGCGACCTTGAAAGGAATTGTAGGCGCTGTAGCAAATGATAACAATTCAAAGATTGATTTCGAATCGATGCATCAATCCGTAGAAGCAACCTGCGATGCCTTTTTAGGCAAAGCGCCGGAAAAATTCACATATAAAGGCAAAGAGTATACACCAAAATCGTATTATGAAGCAACGGGATTAAATATCGATGATTACGTTTTCATTACATCGTTTACGCATCATCCTTTTTACAGCAAATTTACACTGGAAGTTCCTGATAACTGGAATTGGGATCAAATGTATAATGTGCCGCTCAACGAATTCCAGGAAATTATGAATAATGCGATTAATACTGGTTTTTCTTTTGCATGGGCTTCCGACGTAAGTGAGAAAGGATTCCGATTTAAAGATGGTTTAGCAATTGTTCCCGAAATTCCTTTTGCAGACATGAACGATGAAGAGAAAGCTGAGTTGATGAAAAAACCACACGCGCAATTTAAAGTAACCCAGGAAAACCGTCAGCAAGCTTTTGACAACTATGAAACACAGGACGACCATGGGATGCACGTAGTGGGTATTGTTAAGGATCAAAACGCCACACCTTACTACATTGTAAAAAACTCATGGGGTAAAGATCGTAACGAATGTGACGGATATTTTTATGCATCTGAAGCTTATGTGTTATATAAAACTACCAGCATCATGTTACACAAAAAAGCTATTCCACCGGCAATTGCTAAGAAATTAGGGATCGTTCAATAAGCGTTAAAATAAACTAATTAAAAGCCCTTAGTGAAAAACTTTCGCTGGGGGCTTTTGATTTTATACTAATTTTGAAGGAAATATTAATGGAAATGGAAGAGAACACGCAGAACGATAATCGTAAAAAATCAGGTTTATTGTGGATTTTAATTGCTCTACTGGCAATTACCAATGGCGTTACATTCTGGATGTACTGGCAGGAAAAAAACAAGGCGGCTAATGAAATCGTAGTGAAAGAACAAGTGATAGTGGAACGCGATAATGTAAAAACCGACTTATTACAACTGCAAAAAGATTTTGATAACCTTCAAACCAACGACCAGGCTTTACAAGCCGAGATTGATGCTAAAAAAGCAGAAATAGCACAACTACTAGAAGATGCCGAAAAGCATAAAGGCGATGCTTACATTATTTCCAAATTAAGAAAAGAATCGGAAACATTGCGCCAGATCATGAGAGGATATGTTAGAACCATCGACTCCTTGGGAACATTAAATAAAACATTGATCGTAGAAAAAGATAATGTGTTGAAAGAACTGGATAGTGAAAAAGGAAAAACGACCACCTTGAACAAAGAGAAGGACGATCTGAAAGCTACAATTCAAAAAGGTTCTATCTTATCCTGCTCTAACGTTGTTGCTAAAGGCGTAAAGTTTAAAAGCGGCGGTAAAAAAGAAAGTGAAACCACCAAAGCTTCCCGCACAGAAAAAATTAAGGTATCATTTACTTTAGGTGAAAATAAAATTGCTAGAGCTGGCGAAAAAACGGTATTTGTGAGAATTGTGACGCCTGACGGAAAAGAAATGGCTAAAAATTATGATGATAATTACCGTTTTACTTTTGATAAATCAAACGGTTATTTCGCCGGTAAACAAGCCTTGAATTATGCAAACGTCGAAATCAGTGGCGTTACGTATTGCGAAGGAAAAGATCCTTTGGTTCCGGGTAACTATATCATCGAAGTTTCCTGCGATGGTGTTATCATTGGTGGAACAAGCTTGCGATTGGATTAAGATCACACGGTTTTATAATCATAAAAACATCAAACATGAAAAAACGATTGACTATGTTTTCGTTGATGGCATGTTTATTATCACTGGTTTCGTGGAACAATCCCAAACATGTGTTTAACTCAAACACATGGCGCATTAGTATTGGAGATAAAGACCTGCTCATCTGGACGAAAAATGAAATGGGTGCCGAGGCCATTGTATCCAAAAAAAGTCTGAAAGCAACTGATTTAATTCATGTTCAAAGATATGTTTGCGGACAGTCTGCCGACGAAGGATCTACGATCATAACCCTTAAAAATAATTTTGGGCGGGTCGTTAAAGAATATTCTTTCAAAGGATCGTCAATGATGTATGAAGGTGATATTCCCGTAAAAGATATCCAGAATTCTTTTATTGTTAGTGAAACCGTCAGCATTTACATCACAATATCAAATATGCCTAAGGGTATACATGAGACTGTTTTATTGGGTAAATTAAAGCTGGTATGATTTAGTCTACCGGCTATATTTTTTTTCTTTCAGTAAAATACAAAGCGTTTCCAATTCAAACACTATTTTTTCGAGTTCAGACCTAACGAAACGGGTTTGTTCGGTGACGGAAAAAATCTCCGAATTAACACTCTCTTTTACCTTGCTGAAATCGGGCAAAGGTTCAGAAATGACTGTTTGAGGTATGTGTGAAGAAACCCAATCAAACACTTTTTCTACATGTGCAAAATAGTCAGACAACTGTGGTATCGGCTCAGATCGCTCTTTTTCGTTAATCGTAAGTGCAATGGACGTGATCTCCCGCGACAACCGAATCGTAACTCCTGTCATAGCAAAACACAAATCAACTTTATTCTGAATATGTTCCGGTTCCTGTACCATGCGCTGCACCGAAGCAAATACATCATTGTTGGCAGCCTCAGCAACACGGCGGTGTTTACTCCATGATTCGCCCGGACCAATTTCATTGTTATAGAATTTCAATACACGTTCAAGGTATTTTTTATTTTGCAATAACGCATTTTCCATTAACGGTGGAAAGCGTTTCTTTTCCCAAACGGGCCAAAATACATAGCTCGCCACCACTGCTAAAAAAGCGCCAATTAAAGTGGACAGAACCCTCCATCCGATGAGTTCCCAGGAATGTTGTTGAGAGATCTGCATTAAAATAACCATCATAATAGTTGTGAAAAAAACTCCTACCTTATAATTATTGCGCAAAAAATAAGCAACAAAAAACGAAACCACTACCAATAATCCTACAAATACATTGTGTGGCAAAGGCATTAACATAATAACGCCTCCCAATACAATTCCTGTAACAGTGCCTACAATTCTTTCAACTCCTTTTTTTCGCGTAGCGCCAAAATAAGGTTGTATCACAATCAACATCGTTAGTGATATCCAATGGCCGTGGTCGATTTTAAAAAATTTATATACAAATACGCCTATCGATAAACCAATGGCCACACGCAGCGCGTACACGAAATGTTGCGAATTGATATTAAATGCTTCACGTACTAATTCCAAGATAGCACGCGGTTTCAATCCAACTAAAAAATTATTGAAAGTGAGCTTATAGTTCTCCAGATAATCGCTCTTCTTTAAGTTCAATTTAGCTTCGATCTGAGAAACGGTATGTTGCAGGTAGCCGTATGATTTATGAAGCGTATTAATAAAATGCTGAATCCCCAATTTTTCTTTGTGCGTTAACGTTAAATCGGAACTGGCTTCTTCAAATAATTTAATAGCAATTTCACAACGTTTCATTCTTATTTTGGCCAGGCTCAGATCTTCAGGTCTGAATGTAAAAATAACAACCGACAAGCGGGCACTGGCCTGCGCAAATGCTGATAATGTTTTGTAAAGAACCGTGTTTCTTATTTTCTGAAAATCGGGATGGTCCAGTAACTCCAATTCCTCATGCATGGTATTTAACGTAGCAGCAAAATAGGAGGACGTTTTCCGTATTTCCATCATCATATCATAATGTTGTGTTTTTAAACTGGTTTTTTTATTTTCTCTTCTTGCAAATAATTTAAGAGAATGATTAATCGCCTCCCGGATGGCAGTTTCTTTTTCAATGAGATCAATCGCGTAAACTAAGTTTTCGGAAGCATGTTTCTGAATGAGGATATCCAAAAACTCTGTATTTACCTTCCAGATCTTCGCTACTGATCGTCTGATAGGGTTTGACGGACGAAATGGAAACGCCATAATGGTAATAATGACAGACCAGCCCGCTCCGGCAAATACGTAAAGCCCGTAATTTACCGATTCTGCAAAAGAAACCGGATTAGATAATCCAAACAAAAAGAAAAAACCAACTGCTACACCAATGCTGGCGCCATAATCGCTCCAATTGCGAATTAATGCGGCAAACACACCAACCACAAACATAGCCAAAACCGAAGCCTGCCATGAGTTTGCAGTATTCATCCCTAAAATAGCAGCCAGGGTCATTAATACTGCTTCAACTGATTGAATAACTATTTTTTTATAATGTAGTCCGCGATAATCAATGAGTGCCAGCATATAAGCGCCAAACGCCATCCAAACAATCTCGTATGAAAAATGGCCAATGTACAAGGGCACAACAATTAATGGAACATTAAGCGCCAACACAACCCGAAAAGCCCACGTAATAGTAGGCTCAAAATACTCCTGTTTTAAAACAGTTTGTAATTGTTGTATTGGTTGAAAACGCATGACTGGTAAAAAGCACAAAGATAGAAAGTACGCCTTAAATTTTCTGTCAAAATTGTTAACGTAACAAAAAAGCCTTTCTCAAATGAGAAAGGCTTTTGATATTATTTTCTTGGAGCCGGTTTTTTAGGCCTCTTAACCGGTTTACTATCTGTGGGCGTGGCCATAACCTCACCCATTTTTTGCGGTGGCTCTTTTACAATTACAGGTTTCACATAAACTTTACCTTTCATCATTCTTTCTTCCGGCGCTGGCTTTACACAGGCTGTTTTGGTTGTATCTTTAGGAGGCATTGCTCTTACACCGCCCATGATAGCAGTTTTGGGTCGTACTACCTCTACATCTCCTTTTTCATGTCCTGAGTTTTGCGCTAATCCCGATGAGGCATTAAATAACCACATCCCAAATGTGAAGTAAAGAATCACTGCAAATCGTTTGGTAAAATTAAACCCTTTAAACTCATTAAAAAAAGCGTCAAAACTCAAAGAGGTGAGCTGCGTTGTTTCAAACCGTCCACATACTTTTTCGTCTTGCTTACCTGCAAAAAATTCTTTGATCTCATCTATAGACTTGTTACTGAAATCGACTACTGTTTTTACACATTTACCGCAAAAGGCCCCTTGCTCGTTCGGTGTCATCGCTTTCCAGTTCTCGTGGCAGGGTTTCTTGATTGAAATTTCCATAATAGTTGTTTTTTGCAATTAAGATGCGCTAAACAATAAATTCCATAAGCAACGCTTAAGATTCATTTAAAAAGGAAAAATGTGAATATAGATTATCCTGGATAATTTATAGTTTTTCATGGAAAACGCAGAAATTACTGCCAAAATGATTAAAACGACCCAAATCGTATCAATTTTTGGTAAAAAAGTGCGCAAAAGCACGAAAGTTAAAATACCCTGCAAAACCGCTAAACCATAACTAATATACATGGCCCCTAAAAAATAACCAGGCTCCCTGTCGAAATGGTAATGGCAAACCTCACAATTATCCTTCATAACAGGCAGTTCCAGAAATCGTGTTTTTTTAGCATACACATCTCCTTTTCCACAATTAGGACATTTCTCTCTCATGATGCTCATAAATAAGCTCCCTTTTGCAATTTGTTTTTTCTTAAGTGTGTTCATCTTACTTTTTTTAATAGCATAAAGGTAAACACATCATCCTAAATAGAATTTAAGAATTAACGCTTTGTCTAGCACAATTAAGACATTTTATGTAATTTTAAACATGAAAATAAAACTGCCGGTTTATAAAATTCAGCACTTTGAGCATGAAGAACATGACCCTGATTTTTATGCAAATGATTTTTTGTCGCACATTACTCATCACCACTTTGCAACCGCGCCGCATAAACACGACTTTTACCTTACGGTATTATTTACAAAAGGAAATGGAACGCATGAAATCGATTTTAATACTTATGAAATAAAGCCGGGTTTAGTGTTTACGATGTTACCCGGGCAAATGCATAACTGGAAAACATCGTTAGATATTGACGGTTACGTATTTTTTCACACTAAAAGCTTTTATGATTCTGGCTTTAACAAAACAGGCGTTAATGATTTTCCTTTTTTCCAATCCTTACAAAATCCTCCATTTATTGAATTGGAAAAAAGCAGCGTTAAGAAGTTGGAACCATTATTTCGAGAACTAGTAGTAGAGCACGAAGAAAAGCATTATTTAAAATTGGAAAAAATTCATACGTTGGTTAACTTAATTTACGTGGAGCTGTCTAGGTTATATTCAGTAAATATATCGGTTCATAACCAAAACTACTTAGCAAAAGTAAGAATACTTGAAAATTTTATTGATAAAAACTTTAAGACAAAAAAATATCCGCATGAGTATGCAAACCTGATGAATTTAAGCGAAAAGCATCTGAACAGAATGAGTAAAGTTTGTTTGAACAAAACAACAACCGAATTAATTGCCGAGCGAATTATTTTGGAAGCCAAGCGCCTATTGACGCATTCTAAACAAACAATTTCAGAAGTAGCGAATGAGTTAGGATATCAGAACAATTCCTATTTTTCACGCTTTTTCAAAAAACACGCTAAAGAAACTCCTGTTCAATTTTTAAATAAACACAGATAACGATGAAAGTATCAGAAAATAGTTTGACCTGGGGGATGCGCTTATATCCCCCTTTGCTTTTGCAACGCATTTGGGTTCAAAAAATCCATAAAAATTTTCGAGGTGCGGATATTAAAATAAACCGAAGTTTGTTTACATTGAATTTTGGCCGGGCCATTTTTGGCGGCACTATCTACTCGGCCACTGATCCGTTTTACGCAATGTTATTTGGGCAAATATTAAGAAACAAAAACTATCATGTTACTGTTTGGTTAAAAAGTGCAAGCATTCAGTTTCTAAAACCTGCGCGCACTGATCTTTTTTACAAGATCCGGATTACCGATGAGATGGTTGCAGAAATGGAAGATGAGCTCAATGCAAAAGCCGTTTTTATAAAAACTTATCCTATCGAGGTCTATTCCAAAAATGGGGGACTTTGCGCCATTGCAAAAAATGAGATCTATATCAGGAAGAAGTAGGATATATCCTGTAAAGTCGTTTATTAGTTGTACATTTAACTAATATCTGAAGTTTTATAAACCGGCACAAATTTTGGCCGGCTATTTTCTTAAGAACATTCCTGAAGTTACTTTGTGTTGGGCTGCATACCACTGATACATCTTTATTGCTGTTTATGCTTATTAACACTAAAACTGATCTCATTGAGTCACAACATACCACCAGAACAATTGAGCGTTGAGGCTTACGCAGAAGCGCTCAGGCAAGCTAAAGAAGAACTCATTTTTGAGAACAAGGAGAAAACAAAACGGGCTGCAGAACTGGTTATCGCCAATATAGAATTGGCATTTCAAAGTGTTGAAAAAGCCAAACGAGCTGCCGAATTAATGATCGCCAATAAAGAACTTATTTTTCAGAACGAAGAAAAAGGAAAAAGAGCTGCGGAACTCATCATCGCTAATATAGAACTTGCTTTTCAAAACCAGGAAAAAGCAAAAAGAGCGGCCGAATTGATTATTGCTAACAAAGAACATGCTTTTGAAAACGAAGAAAAAGAAAAAAGAGCTTCCGAATTAACTATTGCCAACCAGGAATTAGCTTACCAAAATAATGAAAAAGAAAAAAGAGCCGATGAACTAACGCTCGCGAATACAGAGTTATTATTTCAAAGTGAAGAAAGAGAGAAAAGAGCCGCCGAATTAGTAACGGCTAATACGGAGTTGGCCTACCAAAATAATGAAAAAGAAAAAAGAGCCAGTGAGTTAACCATTGCAAATACAGAACTTGCATATCAGAACGATGAAAAAGAAAAAAGAGCGGCTGAACTGATTATCGCTAATGTAGAGCTAGCTTATCAAAATAACGAAAAAGAAAAAAGGGCGGCGGAGCTGATTATCGCTAATGTGGAACTTGCCTACCAAAATACCGAGAAAGAAAAAAGAGCTGTAGAGATGGGGCTGTTGAACAAAGAACTCGAGCAATTCGCATATATTGCCTCCCATGACCTTCAGCAACCTTTGCGTACTGTTTCAAATTATATGCGCTTGTTTGAAGAAAAATATATTCCACAACTTGAAGAAGAAGCGGGCACTTATATCCACCTTGCTAACAATGCTGTGCGACGTATGAGTTCGCTTATCAACTCGCTAATGACCTTCTCACAATTAGGAAATAATCGAAAATTAACCTCCGTAAATATCGATAGGTTATTAACCGACGTTATTGCGGATCACCAAACGCTCATAAAATCTTCCGGAACCATCATAGAAATTTCGATGATGCCAATCCTGGATATGTATGAAATAGAGATGTATCAACTGTTTCAAAACCTGATTACAAACGCCATAAAGTTTCAGAGAACTGATGAACAACCCAAGATCATTATTTCCGCAAAAGAAGAAGATGCCAAATGGCAATTTGCGATAAAAGACAATGGTATTGGCATTCACGAAATTCACTACGAAAAGATTTTTGATATATTTCAACGCTTGCATAGCAAAAAAGAATACGAAGGAAGCGGCATTGGCCTGGCTAATTGTAAAAAAATAGTACAACTACACCAGGGAGAAATCTGGCTTAAATCCGTTCAAAACGAGGGTACTGTGTTTTATTTCACGATTCCAAAAAATTTAAACTTATGATAGATAAACTAAACTGCATTATGTTGATTGACGACGATGACGACGATAATTTTTTTCACAAAAAAGAGATCATGGACAACCATCTGGCAGAAAGTGTGATCGTGCAAGACTCGGCGCGAAAAGCGCTTGAATATTTAAAATTTAAAACCGAACCGGTATCTGACCTGATTTTTTTAGACATCAATATGCCGGGAATGAACGGCTGGGAATTTTTAGATGAATATCAGAAGCTGGGAAAAGAGCAACAGAGTAGAGCGATGATCATTATGCTATCAACATCGTCTAACCCAAAGGACAAAGAAAAAGCCAACTCCTGGGATTGCGTGACCGATTATATTACAAAGCCTCTTACAAAACAGGCTTTGGAAACTGTGATCAAAAAACATTTTAATTTATAGAGAAAATAAAAAAGCCTCTCAATAATGAGAGGCTTTGTGCCCGAAGCGAGACTCGAACTCGCAAGCTGTAAGGCATACGCTTCTGAGACGTACGTGTATACCAATTCCACCATCCGGGCGATTGCATTACAAATTTAGCAAAATAATATCAGGTTTTAAAGGTCCATAATTAAAGTGGCTGTACACTATAAAACTTTTAATAACTCCTGACGGTATTTATCCAGGATGCTCGACTTGGACAAAAAACCCAAATAGATTCCATTATCTACAACAGGCAGGTTCCATTGGCCCGACTCTTCAAATTTTTTCATGATAGAAAAAATATCTTCATTAATATTTATTGTGAGCGAGGGTTTTACCATCACTTCCTTTGCATTGATCCTATCATACAATTCGGGGTTAAACATCTCTTCTTTAATATTATCCAGATAGATCATTCCTAATAATTTATTATCTTTATTGATAACCGGAAAAGTATTTCTCTTTGAATGTTTAATCGTTTCCACAATATTTCTCAAACTGTCTTTAAAATGAATAGTGGCAAAATCCGTTTCTATCATTTCTTTAGCATCAATCCTGCTTAAAAGGCTAATGTCCTTATTTTCTGATATTACTGCGCCTCTGGCCTTTAATCTCCGCACATCCAATGACTCGGGGTGAAAAAATTTAACGATGATATAACTGATCGATGATACCAACATTAACGGAATAATAAGTTCATAACCGCCGGTAATTTCCGCAATTAAAAATATTCCGGTTAAGGGCGCGTGAAAAACGCCACTCAAAACGCCTGCCATGGCAACAATAGTAAAATTGTTAATGGGAACATCTGAAAAACCGAGCAGCTTTAAAAAGAATGCAAATACAAATCCCAGGTACGCTCCCACAAACAGTGATGGCGCAAAATTACCGCCATTGCCTCCACTTCCCAATGTAATACCTGCGGCAACAGCCTTAAGTAATAAGGCCAACAAAATTAAACCAAGTAAAACCCACTGACTGGAAATAAAATTAGCCAGTAAACTATCTTTAAACAAATCGTGTACTCTGAACTCCGAGAGAGCTTTAATACTCTCATACCCCTCTCCAAATAAAGAAGGAAATAATGCAAATAAAAAGGCTAAAGCAACACCCCCTACAATCCACTTCACAAAAGTGGATTTCATTTTTGAAAAAAAGACCTCTACTTTTTCAAAGAAATTGACATAATACAAGGAAGTTATTCCTGCCAACAGTCCCAATAAAATATAAAAGGGCACATTGTAATAATTAAAAGGTTGCTTTAATTCAAAAAATAACAAGCTTGTCTCGTGCAATACAATTTTTGATAGTAAAGCGCCGGATGCCGCTGCAATCAGCAAGGGTATAAATGCACCGATGCTAATATCAATTAAAATTACTTCAAGCGCAAACAACACGCCGGCAATGGGTGCATTAAATGCTCCGGCAACTCCACCGGCGGCACCCGCTGCCAACAGCAAGGTTCTTTCTTTATAACTTAACTTATAAGTACGCGCAAAATTTGCTCCTATTGCTGACCCTGTGCTCACAATCGGTGACTCTAGGCCTGCAGAACCGCCAAAACCAACAGTAAGTCCACTCGTAATTACATGCGAGTACATTTGACTAAAAGGCAAATAACTACTCTTTTTTGCAATTGCAAATAAAATGAAATTTGTTCCCTTGTGTATTTGTTCCCTAAAAAAATACTTCACCACAAGCACCGTTAAACCTATTCCCACTAAAGGAAGAATAAGGTATAGATACTTAAAATCATACTGTAGCAAATAATTTTCTACAAGGTAATGCCGGATGCTAAATACCAAAAATTTCAATACAACTGCCGCTACCCCTGCGCTTACACCAACTAAAATACTGGAAAAGATCAAAAACTGTCGTTCAGTAGTTCTTTCATGAATCCAATTTACGGTTCTTCTTATATAGTTAAGTTGGCTTATATTCATTTTTAGTATAGCTTCTTTTCTTTTGTATGATCAAATTTAACGCAAAGTTTACTTATGTTAAACAAAAAAAACCTTATAAAGTTCGATGTTTTTGTCACTCTTCAAAAGCTTTGACTGGTTCATCAACTGGTTTAAAAGCCATTAAATGTAGGCATTTATTTGTATATTAATTTTCAGCATTCATGCGCGTCTGGTAAAGCGCTAAAAAATGCAATTGCATGATAATTTTTTAATGTTAAATTCCATTTAACTTAATAACCCCGCTTTACATTTGAAAAAACTAATAATGTATAGCAAACGAGAATTGCAACTTTTAGTCATCAGCGATGTGCACTTAGGCACATTTGGCTGCCATGCAAAAGAATTACTCCACTACCTGAAAACGGTTAACCCGCAAACGTTAGTGCTCAATGGAGACATTATTGATATGTGGAACTTTAGTAAAAGTTACTTCCCGGCTGCGCACATGGACGTATTACGCTACATTATGAAAATGGCCAGCCATGGAACAAAAGTATATTACATTACCGGGAACCATGACGAGATGCTACGTAAATATACAGATCTTCAATTAGGCAACCTAGAAATAGTTGATAAGCTACTATTGAATATTGATGGTAAAAAAACATGGATATTCCATGGCGACGTGTTTGATGCCACAACCAAAGGTTACGCTAAACTACTGGCCAAATTAGGCGGGAAAGGCTATGACCTGTTAATTCTGATAAATCGTTTGGTGAATTGGATTTTGAATTTATTCGGACGTGAGAAAATGAGTATTTCAAAAAAAGTAAAGGATGGTGTTAAAAAGGCCGTCGCCTTTGTTGGAAATTTTGAAGCCACAGCAGCTGAAATTGCCATCGAAAAAAAATACGATTACGTCGTATGCGGACATATCCACATGCCGCAAATAAAAGAAGTGAAAACAGAAAAGGGTTCTGTGATTTACATGAATAGTGGGGATTGGATTGAAAATCTAACCGCTTTGGAATATAACAAAGGACTTTGGGAAATCTTCAGCTACGATAAAAATTATTTGGACCTTATTTACTCCAACGATGATATTGAACCACAGGATATCGTTTCCAAAATACTAGCTTCTTAATATATGACAAAAATTTTCTATGCTGTACAGGCAACAGGCAATGGCCATATCAGTAGAGCACAACAACTTTATCCTTATTTAAAACAATTTGGCGAAGTAGATTTTTTTATCAGTGGGAACAACGCAAACCTTGATTCCAATCTACCGGTAAAATACAGAAGCGCGGGTTGTAGCTTACACTTTAGTCAATGCGGGGGACTTAATTATTTTGACGTTGTTAAAAACATCAAGCCTTATATGATGTATAAAGATGCCAAAGCATTGCCACTTGAAAAATATGATGTGGTCATTAACGATTTTGATTTTGTAACCTCTTTGGCCTGCAAATTGAAAGGTCTCGCCTCCGTTCACCTCGGACACCAAGCTAGCTTTCGATCGGAAGCAACGCCCAGGCCAGCTAAGAAAAGCATAGTAGGCGAAACAATTTTGAAACACTATGCTCATGCTACCAAACATATTGGCTTTCATTTCCAGTCTTACGACACCTTTATTCTTCCGCCTGTTATCAAGGAGGAATTTATTGACGCCAAAATAACTGACCTCAATCATGTGAGTGTTTATTTGCCTTCATTTCAAAAACACTGTCTGCTTGAAGCTTTTTCAAAACTATCACATATTAAATTCCATTGGTTTTTAGAAGGTATAGAGACGATTCACTCTGAAAAAAACATCACGTATTATCCTATTAATCAATTACTGTTTAATAAAAGCTTATTAAGTTGTCATGGCTTAATAACAGGAGGAGGATTTGAAACACCTTCGGAAGCATTATACCTTGGTAAAAAATTGATGAGTATTCCCATTAAAAATCATTATGAGCAGCAATGCAACGCTGCCGCTCTTAAAAAATTAGGTGTAAAGGTTCTATCAGGAATTAATGATGATTTTACACATATCATTGAACAATGGTTTTTTGAAGGTAATAAGAATCCTCAAATTAAAGCAAATAACATAAACCAAACATTAGAGATGCTATTTGATACTTACCCTGGTAAACATAAAATCGAGAACGAAGAAGTTGAATTATTTATATAGCTCAATGTATATCCTTTGTTAATTTTTATTCCTAAAGTAAACCTAATTTTTAGTTTTTATTTCTCATTCTTAATGTTTTCTTATTTCTGAATTAATATTCAAGGCTTTTGCCTGCTCTACTTTAGCGATATGAAAAATTTATACATTCTTTTTTTTATTTCCTTTCATTGGGTTTACTCCCAAACTGTTTCCAGAGGACCCTACCTACAACAGGCAACACCAACAAGCGTTATTATAAAATGGAAAACAAGCGGCTCCACCAATACCAAAGTGAACTATGGCACGTCCCAGTCAAATTTAAATATGTCTGTAACAAATACCCTTTCTTCAACTGTTCACGAAATTAAAATTACCGGCCTTTCGCCTTATACAAAATATTACTATTCCGTGGGAACAACCACATCAAACCTCGTAACAGCTTCGCCGGATGTTTTTTTTAGAACAGCACCAAATTATGGTCAAAAAGGGGATTACCGGTTTTGGGTAGTTGGGGATGCAGGCACAGGCGGCAACAGCCAACGCGACACACGAACATCTTTTATCAATTACAATAACAACAAAAATATTGATGGCTGGATATGGCTCGGAGATAATGCTTACGATGGAGGGTTTGATAGTGAGTACCAGGCAAACGTATTTTCAAATAACACCTTTGAAGGCCCACTAAAAAACATTGTTGTTTGGCCGGCCATTGGAAATCATGATTACAATCACAATATTCCATTTTCGCCCTCCCCTGCTTATTTTGATATTTTTACGCTACCAACAAATGCCGAATGTGGTGGATTAGCATCAGGAACCGAAAAATACTATTCTTACAATTATGGCAATATTCATTTTGTTGTTCTTGATTCATATGATGTGAGCCGTTCTGCTACTGGTGCGATGGCAACATGGATTCAGAATGATCTGAATGTTAACACACAACCATGGATTATTGCATACTGGCATCATCCTCCTTACACCAAAGGAAGTCATAACTCTGACAACTCAAATTTTCTGGACGGAGAACTGGTTGATATGCGCCAAAATATTATTCCCATCCTTGAAGCAAAAGGTGTTGATCTGGTTTTAAACGGTCATAGCCATGTATATGAGCGGTCCTATTTACTGGACGGACACTACGGCTATTCTAATACATTAACATCTGCTATGAAAAAAGACAATACATCGGGAAGTTATCCTGCCGATTGTGCCTATCATAAAAAGACCCAGGCGACAAGTGCACATAAGGGAACCGTGTATGTGGTGTGTGGTTGTTCAGGAAAAAACGACGCCAGTCCTTCATCGGGTTGGCCACATCCTGCAATGTACAAAGCTGATAATACTATTTATGGTTCGATGGCGGTTGATGTAAAGGATAACAAATTGGAGGGAAAATTCATCACTTCGACGGGTACCGTTTTTGATTCTTTTACTATTATTAAAAATGCAGGTGGCAGCAAAAGCTATACGGTTTGTCCAAACGAAGCTGTTACCCTAAAATCTACATTTCCTGATCAGGTAAATTGGTTCCCACCGGGGCAGCAATCAGATTCTATATCTTTCAGTACACCTGTGAGTACGGTAGTATACGCAACCGATCTTGCTGGCTGTATAAAAGACACATTTAATATTTCTGTCATCCTTAATTCATCGTGTGTTACCGGGATGGACGAACATATAACTAATCAGTTATCCGTTTATCCGAGTGTTCTAACGCTAGCTGATGATCATATAGTCATAGAAAGTTCCTACCCTATCTCATCAGTTATGAAACTGATAGACATTAACGGGAAAGAATTATTAAATGAAAAAATGGCGATCATAATAGGAAAAAACAAACTCCCAATTCCTTATACACTTGCAACAGGTATTTACTTTTTGAAAATTACAACCGATACTTATGAAAAAAATTACAAACTATATGCTGAATAAATTTCTACTTTCTTTTGTGTTGCTTATCACTATCCATGAAACCAGGGCGCAATGCACTACCACCAATATCGCCGGCGACTTTATTATTAATTCAAGTATTATCTTATCAGGTACTTACAACGTAGGAGGCGCATTTAAAGTAGCCCCATTTGTTACTGTATATGTTAAAGCATACGCTGCTGGAGCTTGTGGTCAACTCATTATTAATGCTCAAAAAATAGTTATTGAAGGAACCATCGATGGAAACTATGCAGGCAATGCTGGTGGTGCGGGTGGTTTGGGAGGAAGCATTGTTAGCAGTTTAACAGGTGATCAGGTCGCAATAAATACGTGTAGCAATAAAGATAATACGGGAATTATTGTAGTTGAAGGGGGGCAGTTTGGCGCTAATGGCTCCGGCGCGGGATATGGCCTACATGGTTTAAACGGACAAAACGGCTCTGGCCCCAAACAACAATGTTTAAGCAATGACGATGAGTGCGGAATGATTGGCGGCTCTGCAGGAGCTGGCGGTGGTGGAGGTGCAAGTTATGGAGGTAATGGAACTGCTGCTGCAAACGGCGGAAACGGAAGCAATACTTACACGGTGAGTGGCGTCAATGTATCTACAGGCTATATTGTGTTTGCAGGAGTTGGTGGTGCAGGAGGAAATACAGGAACTGTTTTCGGAACAAGCTCGGGAACCGATATTGATCTGGGTTCAGGAGGTGCAGGAGGCGGCGGAGGCGGTAGATCTTATGATGTTGGACTTACCGGTGGTAAGGGCGGCAACGGCGGTGGGCTAGTAAAATTGATTGCAATCGACTCTATAAATGTACCAGGAAAGATTTTTGTAAACGGTGAAAATGGAAGCAACGGTGGCGACGCTGGTAATGGTGGGATTTCTCCTAATTGTTGCTCTGATGGTTGTGACGATTCAGGAGAAGCAACTTTATCATGCGGTGCCGGTGCAGGAAGCGGCGGAGGTGGTGGTTCAGGTGGAGGTATTTATATAGAAACACAAACAGTGGCTGCTATTACAGGAACGCTGCAAAGTAACGGCGGCAATGGTGGCAACAGCGGCGCAAAAGGCAACGGAACAAGTGCTTCATATTCGGGAGGACCATTTTGTGGTAACCAAACCTTAATTAGTGGAAATGGAAATACAGGAAATAAGGGCGGTGGCGCAGGCGGCGGAAGAATTAAAATTTTTATTCCTGCCTGTTCTTCATCAACTGTAAATCCGGTTTACACTATGAATGGCGGCACGGGTGTCACAAATGCTTCCGGTGGCAGTTATAACCTTATCTGCGGAATTACAGATGTAAATGAAATTCTAAAAGAACAATATGCATTAACCGTTTTCCCAAATCCTTTTTTAGAGAACGTCACCTTGAAATTTAAATATGATGAAACCCCGGAGAACGTAGAAGCGATACATGTGTTAAATACACTCGGTATGACATTGAAAACAATATCCTCCGACGAACTAAAAAATAACAGAAGCATTCAGATAGATTTATCTGAGCTTTCTGCTGGTATTTATTTTATAAAAACTACTATTAACAAGATAAGCTATGATTACAAGATTATTAAGCAATAGATCTATTTCCACGCTATTATGGTTTCCTTTTTTCTGCATTGTTTTTAAACTAAATGCACAAACCTTAAGAACAACTTCGTTAGAGCCATGTCTTGCTCCGTTTTATCACGGTGTTGCATCAGGTGATCCATTGTCAGACCGGGTTATTATATGGACACGTGTAACGCCT
The DNA here is from genome assembly GCA_040387475.1 of Bacteroidota bacterium. GTDB lineage: Bacteria > Bacteroidota > Bacteroidia > B-17B0 > Aurantibacillaceae > UBA4416. The sequence goes on from JAZKDT010000001.1 coordinate 89,769, forward strand.
GATACAATTTCTTTTAATCCGATATTAGTGTCCTGGCAAATGGCAACCGATACGGGAATGACAAATGTCGTTCAGGGCGGAAGTGCATTAACCGATAACACAATAGATTATACGGTTAAGATCGATGCCTCCGGGCTCATCGCAAATACATGGTACTATTATGAATTCAGTTACAACGGACAAAAATCTCCACGAGGACGAACAAGAACTGCACCGGTGAGCGGAGCTGATAGTTTAAGATTTGCCATCGTATCCTGCGCAAATTTGGAAGCAGGCTTTTTTAATGCTTACAAAGTTCTATTGAATAGGGCCGACTTCGATGCGGTGATTTGTTTGGGAGATTACATTTACGAATACCAATCGGGCGGCTATTCGCCAAATACAACTGCAAACCGCCAATGGTTACCCGCCAATGAGATCTTATCATTAAATGATTACAGGCAACGCTATTCAACCTATCATTTGGATGATGACCTGAGAAGATTACATCAACAATTTCCTTTTATTACGATTTGGGATGATCATGAGTCGGCAAATGACTCATGGATGAATGGTGCAGAGAATCATACAACAGCAACCGAAGGTCCTTTTGCTATACGAAAGGCTAATGCCAAACAAGCGTACTTTGAATGGTTGCCCATAAGACAACAGGTTGGAACGGTTGACCCCTATCAGCTGTTCCGAAAATTATCCTACGGAACCCTTGTAGATTTTATTATGCTCGATACGCGGCTTCATGGCCGCGACCTGCAAGCAGGCACTACAGGCGCTGCTATCACATCCACGAACAGGCAATTGTTAGGGACTGATCAATTTACCTGGCTTGGAAACCGATTAGATTCTTCGACTGCACAATGGAAAGTTTTAACACAACAAGTGATGATTGCTCCTTTAAAAGTTTTCGGACAGGCGGTTAACGGTGATCAGTGGGATGGATATCCAGCGGAGAGGACACGCGTATTTAATCACATATTAAGCCATAATATTACGAATGTAGTTGCTATAACAGGTGATATTCATTCCTCCTGGGCCAACGATCTGCCCACCGGAACCTACAATGGGTCTACTGGCGCGGGTTCAGCGGGAGTTGAATTTGTAGGGCCCAGTGTTACTTCTCCAGGGATGAGCATTCCATTGGGTGCAGCAGCTATTCAAGCATCTAATTCACACATTAAATATGCTGATCTTTCACAACACGGGTTTATGATACTGGACATCAATACAACAAGAACCCAAAACGATTGGTATTATATAAATACTATTGATCAGTCATCCGGCGTTTACAGTTACGCAAAATCGATGTACGTCAATCAATCAGAGCGATTTTTAAGGTCTACTAATTCAGCAAGTATGCCACGTAATTCGGTATATGGTATTATGGCGCCAAATTGTCCGAGAGTTTTGAATATTTCCACAGGACTTTTCGATATGAATAACACTGTTAAAATATTGAATGTGTTCCCTAATCCAGCTCAAAGAGAATTGATAATTAGTTTTTTAGGAGAACAGGTAAAGAATGGCAAAGTCATCATATATAATGCGGTTGGACAATATGTGTATGAGTATAATTTCTCGGAAAGTGATCTGTATAATAATCAGCTACCGATTAACATAAGTTCAATGGCTATAGGTTTGTATAATGGATTGGTTGAAATAAATCACCAGGCCACATTCTTCAAATTTGTTAAGGAAGCGGATTAATGATGCCTGAACGCGTAGGCAACAGAGCAAAAACCGTTTTTCTGTCTTTAATAATAATTGCAAGTTGTTGTTTCCTTAGTTATAAAAAAACAGCTGAGAGGTACGAGTATGTAAATTCTCAGACAATAAAGCTGATCTCCATCCTCGAAAGATCGATTAATCTTGCGGATTCCGCCTTTGTTCCAGCAAAATTTAAACAGTTAAGAGTTGACTATTTTCAGGCTCGCGAGTATTACAAGCACATACAGTGTTTTATTGAATACTGTGCGCCGTTTGACGTTAAATATTTTATCAATGGTCCACTGGTAAAAAAATCAGATTTGGAAATTGGCGCCCGAATTGTAGATCCTCATGGATTCCAGGTAGTGGAAGAACAGTTGTTTGGAATTGATTCTATAGATGTAAAACTACTAAAAAGCGAATTACAACTGCTGAAAGGTTCGTTTATGAGCTTCCAAAATAAACTTCCTGATATCACACTTACTGATTCTCAGCAATTGGAAGCCATGCAGTTTGAATTGATTCGTATGAGCAGTTTATCCTTAAATGGAGCGGATGCAACCTATACAAAAACAAATGTTTCAGAATGCATGCATGTTTTTCAGGGCTTTAGATCTCTATTAAACATCATTAAAAAAAAGTATAGCGAAAGTAACTATCCGGTTAAAACTCATCTTCAGCTAATTTCTAAAATACAGCTGGCAGAAACTTACTGTTCGTTTCATAAAGATTATGATTCATTTAACAGGTTATATTTTATAACACGTTATATAAAACCCATTTATACTCTATTGGTGGAGTTGCATACCTGTAAGCTATTTCCCTTAACGCCTGTAAACTATGCTATTGACCTAAGCAACAACAAATTATTTGAGCGTCCTTCCTACAATTTAAATTACTTCTCGGTTAAAGCCGTTGATACTGTTGGAAATTCGCTTCAAGCCAAATTAGGCGAATTACTTTTCTTTGATCCGGTGTTATCAGGTAATAATCAAAGAGCATGTGCGTCATGCCATAAGCCTGAAATGGCTTTTAGTGACGGGCTAGAAAAAAGCCTGGCTTTTGAAAATAAAAATGCATTAGACAGAAATACACCGTCTTTGCTCAACACAATATTCCAAAAACAATTTTTTTATGACGGAAGGGCTCGTCAGTTAGAACAGCAGGCAAATGATGTGCTACATAATCAAAAGGAAATGAATACTTCGATTGATGAAATGATCCACAGATTAACCCAAAGTGAAGCATACAAACACTTGTTCAAAAAATCGTATAAAGGCACAGCAGATACGGCGATCAGTTACTATGGTGTTTTAAAAGCTATTACAGAATATGAGAAAACACTGGTGTCGATGAATAGCCGATTTGATAAGTATATAAAAGGCGACTACAAACAATTATCACTCCAGGAAATAAATGGGTATACTATTTTTTCAGGAAAAGCACTATGTGGAAGTTGTCATTTTTTTCCGCTATTCAACGGATTAGTACCGCCGGTATATAATGATACAGAATATGAAGTGATTGGTGTGCCGGAAACAGCCACAAGTAAATCTATAGATAAAGATGAAGGACGACGCCTCATATCAAAAGCTTACATACATCAATATGCCTTTAAAACGCCAACCATCAGGAATAGTCAATTAACAGCGCCTTATATGCATAATGGCATTTACAAAACGTTAGATGAAGTTATCGAATTTTACAATAAAGGTGGGGGACAAGGCCTGGGCATTTCTATTCCACATCAAACTTTACCATTTGATTCGCTCGGTTTAAGTAAGAAAGAAATTGCCGCTATAAAATCTTTTATAATTTCCTTAACTGATACTGCTGGGCTTACACATAAGCCCGATCGTCTTCCGGTATTTGCTGATCCAAAACTTAATAATCGCAAAATAGGAGGCGTCTACTAAATTAATCGTGTATTTTTTTGCATTGGTCTAAATAGTATTTTCCTAACATTAGATTCATAAACACATAAGATTGTGGACGCATTTTTGCGGAAAATTTATAACACAGATATGAAATATATATACGCACTAATTTTTATTCCCATTGCATTCAATAGCTGCAAAGAACAAAAGAAACAGGATCCTGAACTAACCGAAATAGTCAGGAGAAACACAATCATTATTAAAGGTTCAGATACAGAACTCCCCATGGTGAAAGATCTGTCGCGAGCCTTCAGGAGAGAACATACCGAAGTAACGATTGATCTTTCAGGTGGAGGCAGTGGAGTCGGTATTGAAGCATTGATCAATAACGAAACCGATATAGCCAACTCTTCGCGTGAAATGAAACAGGTTGAAATTTTACGCGCCAAAAAAAATGGAGTTAATCCAATAGCTATTATGTTTTCAGTGGATGCTTTAGCGATCATCACGCATTCAAAATTAGGGGTAGACAGTTTATCAACGGAGCAACTTGTGCAAATATTCTCAGGACAGATCACCAATTGGAAAGATGTAGGCGGACCAGATCTCACCATTGTTATTTATGGAAGAGATAGTGTGTCAGGAACTTACTCCTATTTGAAAGATAAGTTTATCAGAGCGCCTTATAGCGCTAAAGTAAAGCAAATGCATGGCAACGCCGAAATAGTGAACGCCGTACAAAATAATAAAGCTGCCATTGGATATGCCGGTGTTGGTTTTTTAATGGACGAAAATGGTAAACCCAATGGAAACATATGGGCTATGCCTATATATTTAAAAGGATCCCGTGCCTATTCACCTTACGAAGTAGCGGCAGTTAAAAAAGGAGATTATGTATTAACGAGGCCTTTGTACCAATATATTAATGGCAAACCTAAAACTCAGATTTATGATTTCATTATGTCAGAACTCACATTAAGAGGGCAGGACATCATCAAAATGCACGGCTACTTTCCGATCAATGACTACCAAAGTGAAATTAACCGGTTAAACGGTTTGTAGTATACACAGATAGGATGGCACGTTTAATAATACCAATAGGCATTGACATTGAAACTGTAAAAACAGTATTTGGGTCAAAAAATGATCTATTATTTGAACAGGTCATTAAATCCAATTGTTTTAAAAAGTTAGATGAGGAATTTAGTTTCAAAAGGGAGCTGGCCGATATCATTTTTAAGTATATACTTCCGGAGAACAGAGTTGTAACCTCCTCCAGGTTATTTGGATTGATCAAAGGCAATGACGGCAGAGGTCTTGAAGGAGAATGGAATGATTATGGATATGCCCTTTTGGTTATATGCTGCCATGTGGGAGTTACATTCAGTAAAGACAACTCAGAATTTGTTTACGGTGATAGTTGGTGGCAGATCAATACCCTATTACGCACCAACGGGTCGGGTTTAGATCTATCCCGAATGATAGAGAGCAGGCAAATTTTTGACACGCCTTTTGAACAGGCAGATATCTATACAAATTTCTACAGCAAAAAAGAAGTGGTTGAATTTAGTTCCCATATGTTGATCATGGAAAAAGACATAGAAGAGAAAAATAAACTATTATTCAACACATTAAAGAAAGGACTTTTGCAATGCATTGACAAGAGCCTTGACCTGGTGATATTTTCGTATGAGATCTAAATCTCACCTCCAAAGTAAAGTTATTGTTATTAATATTACCATATCATTAAATTTAATATTTGATTAACGCATATTCATTGTATTTTTACGTGCGCTAAATTTTATAATAAATTATTCTTTTTGCCTCCCGATAAAGTGAGGTTGTATAATAAGGATATAGCAATAAAAAACAAAAACCAGATATGAAAAAAGACAGCAAAGAAATGCTAAAAACTATCATTAGCAACCAGGAATTAATCATGAAAGCTTTAAAAATTGACGTTCCTGCTAAAGAAATAAAAAAAACAGAGCCAAAAAAAACAGAGCCGAAAAAAATTGTAGTTAAAAAGGCTGTTAAAAAAGTTTCCAAAAAATAATCCGGTCTACACCAAAAAAAAGCCCTGTTGTTAACAGGGCTTTTTTATTGATCGCAATTATGTTTACTATTCCTGTTTAATTATTTTAGAAACCGTATTGTTTACTTTAATATAATAAGTGCCGTTAACCCAATTCTTCGAATTAATGCTGACGCTACTTTCTGAGGTTTCATCAGAATAAATTATTTCGCCTAATGTGTTATACACCATAACCGTAGTATTGTCGCTTTTGGAAAAATTCATGTTCCATTTCACTTCAAAGAAACTGTTAAACGGATTTGGATAAATACTTAAGTTACTATCTCCCCTATTCATTTGTACTAAAGAAGTACACAAGCTAACATTTTGAGTAATACTGGAAGACGCACTACATAATCCGTCGTTTACGGTAAGAGTATAAACTGTTGTAGTTGTTGGAGAAACAGTTGTACTCATGGTAAGAGCACCTGTTGACCATGTATAAGAAGTAGCAGATGAATTTGCAGTCAGTACGACGTTTTCGCCAACGCACATTAACGTATTAGACGTGTTTGCAGAAACTGTTGGCAATTGATTTACCTGTATCATAATGTTTGAAGTAGCGTTACATCCATTATCACTTCCCGTTAACGAATAAGTTGTATTGACACCTGGCGAAACTATTTCTGTTGTTGAAGTTGCATTCGAAGGCAACCATGTGTAAGTGGATGCTCCATTTGCTGTTAGTGTAACGGATTCTCCTGCACATATGGTTGCATTAGTTGCAGAAGCAGTTATCGTGGGGGTCATGTTGACAGAAATAGCAATAACACCTGTGTTAGTGCAATTATTAAGATCTGTTGCCTGAACCGTGTATGTTGTGTTAGATCCGGGTGAAACGATATAGGTTGATGTATTGGGTCCGGCAATCCATGTATAGGATGATGCACCACTAACTGTTAATGATGTCGTATTTCCTGAACATATTGCTGTACTGCTGGCCGTTGTTGTTAGTGTCGGTAAAGCATTCACTGTAATGGTTACGGCAGCATTTCCCAAACAACCGTTTGCATCCGTTCCTGTAACAAAGTACGTTATGTCAGAGGTCGGTGACACACTATAACTTGTGCTGTTTGAGCCGGTTGACCACGTATAAGTTAAAGCGCCACTCGTAGTCAGATCAACCACATCACCGCTGCAAATAATTGTATTGTTAGCCGCAGCGGTCAACGCTGGCGTTGGGTTTACGCTAACCGTAAACACCGATAAATTTGAACACCCATTCAAATCTATACCCAAAACTGTGTAAGTTGCATTTGCTGTAGGCGATACACTGTAAGTATTTGATATGGGCCCGCTTGTCCAGGTGTAGGTTTGCGCGCCAGTGGAAGTCAATGTAACTGTTTCACCGCTGCAAGTAGTAGTGGCAGATGTGGTAACGGTTAATGTTGGTAACGCATTAAAAGTAAGTGACACTGAATTAGAAGGTATTGTACATCCAACCCCATCTAATTTCACCGAGTAGTTTCCTGATACCGTTGCATTGTATATAGCGGTTGTTGCACCGGCAATGAGAGTTGCTCCGTTATACCATGAGTAAGTTGCTCCACTTATTGTAGAAGAATTAATTGCAAGTGTATTTCCTACACAAGCTACACTTGAAGCAGATACGGCTGTTGCTGATACAGAAGGGCAGGCAATTTCATATACAGAAACTGAACTACTCACTTCATTCCCTAAAACCACCAACGCTTTTCCAGTCGGACTATTTTGTTGTGTCACATAAATAATGCCCTCTGGGCCTCTGTCGCCAGTTAAACCTGTTAAGCCACGGTTATTGATATACTGTACAAATTGTGGCGCGACCGGGTTATTGATATTAAAAACCATTAACCCACCTACTCTTTCCATGCTTACAAATGCATAAAGATTGCCTGCAATAGTCGCTACAGCAACGCCTTCGGGTTCAGGGCCTTTATCGTCGCTCCTGTCTTTTTTTGTTATGTTAGTGTTACTGCAGTTGAACATAGCGCCATATACAGGATCATTGGCGGTGATCTCTTCCAGGTCATCGCCGCTGTCATATACTAACGTTCCTGTTGTTGCGTTCCAAATAGAAAATGAACGGGCACCAAACGTATATATTTCGTCAAAATCACCATCGTTGTCAGTATCACCTAATCTATTCGTACATTTCAATTTTCCAAGATTCGCATTGTTTTTCATAACCGAAGCATGCGGAAAAGCCGTAGGATCTAAAGAATAAGTTAAAGCTCCAATAGATGTTTCTTCATTATTAGCTGCGCCGTAATCGGCCCTGGCATCACCTTCGTTTGCTGTGATTAAATACTCAATTCCCCCCACATTAAAATGTGATATAGCATCCGGCAAATACATGCCTTTAATAGGCCAGTTTGCAATATTTACATTTGACCCTGTATTCGTTGCATCTAATCCATTTCCTAATGCACTATGATCTTTAAATCCCAAAGGTTTAATATCTGTGATTGTGTTCGTTGTCAGATCAACATAACCAAAAGCGTTATTTTCCTGTAACACAACATACGCCGTTAAATCATCTTCCGAAACAGTAATGTATTCTGGCTCCATATCCTGAGCAACCGTAGAGCCCGGACCATAGATTCTGACGCCGCTTGCTTTCAATGACGCCATTTGACCGTTAAAAGCTGTGAACAATGCAGTGGTTACATTTGATTGTGATAATGAAGCTATACCACCTGAAATATCGATGATGCTAACAGAACCCTCGGGGTCTATAGAATAAGTGGCGTTAGGCTGCCCCTCGTTAGCAGTTAATATTCTTGTCCCCGCATGATTAAAGGTTATCATGTCAGGTAACGCGCCAACTGTGACCTGTTTTTGAAATACACCGTTGGTATTAAACAATACAACAAATCCGTCTAACTCAGGCATTGTATTTTCTATCGCGCAAGCAACTATTCCATTTTGTACAGCTACACTATTTATATTTCCATACATCGAAATGTCTATTGAACTGATTATTGACATAGAGTTAGGATTAGAAAAATCTATGATGTCCAGTTTCTTTCCTATTGAATTTGCAACAAACAGTCTTTGTGAAATGGGGTCGTGTGCAACAATTTCCGCTGAATTTGTGGCAAAGGCTCCGTTCGTAAAACTTGATACAAAAGTCATACTCACTTCATTACTTCCGATGGGTGTGCTATTATCGTTATCCTTAATAAAAATAGTTTGCTGTAAGGTATTTGTTAAAACAGCATTAACAGGATTTTGTAATTTGATCGCAAAATATTCAGATGCTTCAGGAAACAGATCGTCGTTAATAGTTATAGTGATTGGTAACGTACCAGTTGCATTTCCTGGAAACGTAACTGTTTGAGTTGTATAAGCCAAATCCGAACCAACAGCTGCAGTTCCAAAAGGAATCACAACAACTTCTACCGAAGATGGATTTGCATTGGAACTTGTAATAGAAATATTGGCAGTTACTGTACCAATTGATTCCAATATCGTTTGATTGTCTGAGGAAAAACCGATGTTTGAAGGTGGCAAAGGTGTTGCACTGCTCACGGTTACATCATCGATCTTATAATTGGAGGCAGTTCCGGTTCTTACAAACGACCAGCGTAAGTAAAGTGTGGGTTGATTCCCTGCTCCTGCCGGCAGTGTCAGTCCTGCCCCTGAAACCAAACCCCAATTGCCTGTTGAAGATTCCGTGTAAGGGATAGTGTTGTAGGCTACACCATCGGTACTCCACTCAAACGCGTATGTAGCATTTGTATTGTATCCGGCCGAAGACTTTCTCATCCCAAAGGAAACTGTAACCGATGTGTGACCTGTTGTATTAACTAATAATATAGCTTCAGATGTTCCTGTTTGAGAAGAAGGTTGTGCTGTTCCCGCAGTATTTATAAATGCCGTTGAGTTACCTTCACCTAAATATGCACCGCCCGAAGCGCCAGTGTATCCTGATGAAGACGTATTTGTGCTGATATTCATATCTATTCCTGTAAATGTCCATCCGGTAGGATTAACATTTGCCACGGAACCAAAATTAGTGGTGTAAATAATTGTTTGTGCGTTTACCGTATTTATAAGTGCACATACTGCGGAAATAAATGCAAATACAAAAGCCGGCGCGGTAAAGGATCTTTGCACATGTTTCATAGTCTTGTTTTTCATTTTAAAAGGGGGTTTATTTTCGCCAAATTTCACTTTTACTATTTATAGCTTGCTTATCTAAAAATCAACAAACTGTTAAATGAAATGAGATTATTGTTAGCGATGTGTTACACCAATGTATATTGCGCGTAAACCCGAGTTAACATAAAATTTATATGATATAAGATCTGTATGCCAACACAAAGGACAGGATGGAATGAACAGTGTCTATATTCAAAAATAACTAACATTAAATAAGGGCAAGTGCACGATGCCTGTTAAGTGCGTCATATTCCCGGAACTGAACAGGTGAGAATACTGCGGAGAGTATAATGCTTAAAGGTGAAATGGAAATGTCAGAGGCTATAGAAATAACTTTTACCGCGTAAACAATAACTTAATGGCATTTGACGCAGCCTGGTGCATAATGGTTGCGTGATTTTCGAGAGGCAGGTAATCGAAATAAACACGAACACTTTTGTTGTTTAACTTCTTTAATTTATCTGATAAAATATTGGCATCCACCTCCATCACGTGAGGTATTTTTGTGGGAATTAGTCCTTCTTTACCTACCCCAATGTAAATTTCTATATTCTCTAAATTTGATAGGGGATAATCCAGTAAAGAACCATTATTCCACCACAAACTAGGACTGATGATCATATATTTATTATATAAAGACGGCTTCTTTAACAGAATTTCGGTTGCCAGTAAACCTCCCAAAGATTGTCCAATAATAGTTCTGGAATTATTTGTAGGAAACTTTTTTTGAATGTAGGGCTGTAATTCATTTTCAATGAACGCTATGAATTTATCCGAATGCCCTGAGGTGGGCGTTCTCTTTTTCTCATCTTCAACCAGTGTTGGAAACGTGAAGTCTCTTTTTCTATCGACATTGGCTATGCCGACTATAATAGACTTTGGCACTTTGTTGATCCATTCAAAACTATAAAACTGAACCAGTCCTGCGATATGTATAAAATCTTCGTCCGAAGAACCGTCCAGCAATAAATCACAGGATACTTTACTGTATCTTTCGTGTTATACCCTTCCGGCAAATAAATATTGAGCACTCTTTTTTCGCCTAACTCTTTAGATTCAATTTCATCGATTACACCCAGCACAAACGGTTTGGAAGTGGTTACGTGCTCCGATTGATTCTTTTGTCCAAATAGCATGACGGAGCAGCTTCCGAACATAAAAAGTAAAAATAGTTTCATCATCATCCCAGGTTCTATAATCAAAACGAAGTTAACTTTTTCCGCTTAAAATTAAAAACTTACGTGACTAATAGAATCGGCAGATATTTTTTGGTGTTATCAAAAATTAAATGGAACGCCGCTAATATGTTCACAGAATTCAAGCAATGTATCCTGAACATTCATGTCGTTTGCTACCGGAAGATAATATGCCTGTTTTTTATGGTGAAAATAGTTTCCACTTACCGTTGCTTCAGCATCATCGCTCACAGCAAGCCAGACTTGTGTTTCAAACCCTTTTTCAAGATCATCCGGAGCACTCTTACCACCCATTTTTGTTGGCACCCAGCCCGGATGGATTGCGTTCACATACACTCCCGGGCATTTCCGTGCAACGGCAATTGAAAGAATGAGATCCTGAAGTTTTGTGTCGGAATAACTGATAGGTTTAGGATTGCCGGCCGGTAAATTGTAAGGATCTCCCTGTAGGTGCATGTCCGAACTTAAATAGATCAATCGTCTTGGCTTTTCAATAAGACAGGTTAGAATGTATGGCGCCAGGCAATTGACTGCAAACAAAGCAGGTATACCACTTTCATTATTTCCCGAAACGTCATAAACGCCTGCGTTATGAATTATGGCTCCAAACTTTCCCCATGCATTTGCTTTTTCAGCAAGCATTTTAGTTTCTCCAATATTTGAAAGATCACCTGTAAGAACAGTTTCTGAACCGGGAACTTTTTTTAATGCATCCTGAGCCCGCTGTTCGTTGCGTGCGTGAAGCACAACCTGATGACTTTGTTGTACTAAAGACTGTGCCGCCAATTGTCCAAGACCGTCTGCTGATCCTGTTATGAATATCCTTGCCATGTTTAGTTTACTTTTTTAAAGAAGCCATATCAATCACAAAACGATATTTCACATCACTTTTTATCATGCGCTCATAAGCTGTATTAATATCCTGCATGTTGATCACCTCTATCTCTGATACGATGCCATGTTCACCACAAAAGTCCAGCATTTCCTGTGTTTCTTTTATACCTCCAATTACAGAACCTGCTACCGATTTTCTGCCCAATATCATCGGAGCAGAATTTACCAAAGGGTCTAACGGACCCAAATATCCCACAAGTACTAAGGTTCCTGAGATGGAAAGGGCTGATATATAAGGATTAATGTCATGAACATAGGGAACCGTATCAATGATCAGATCAAATTGTCCGGTAGCTGTTTCCATTTCAGATTCTTCAGTAGAGATGATCACTTTATCTGCGCCAAGTTCTTTAGCATCCTGTATTTTAGATTTTGAACGTGAAAATAAAGTAACATCAGCACCCAACGCTTTCGCTAATTTTATGGCCATGTGTCCTAATCCACCCAACCCAACAACGGCTACTTTTGTTCCTTTTGTTACATTCCAGTGTTTTAAAGGCGACCATGTAGTGATACCGGCGCATAGAAGCGGTGCTGATGCTGCAAGTTCTATGTTAGCAGGAACTTTTAATACGAAGTTCTGTTTTACAACAATTTTTTCAGAGTAACCGCCAAACGTATGACCACCCAAATGTTTATCTTCTGCGTTATACGTTCCTGTAAAACCATTGGAGCAATATTGCTCAAGATCATTTTTACAACTATGACACGTTGAGCAGGAATCTACTAAACATCCAACCCCAACTGTATCTCCTGTTTTAAACTTGGTCACAGAACTTCCAACCTTAGTTACTTTTCCCACGATCTCGTGCCCGGGTACGCAAGGATATTGTGTTCCCTCCCAATCGCCACGCGCTGTGTGAATATCAGAATGACAAACGCCGCAGAACAAAATGTCTATTTCAACATCATCCGGCATTACTTCTCTTCTTGAAATAGTTAACCCCTCCAGGTTTTTATCGGCAGCATAGGTGCCAAATGCTTTTACTTTAACTGAATTCATATTCTTAGGTTTTCTTAAATTATTTTGCTACGCTATTATATTCTTCATCTGTTACAGGCTGTAGCCATGTTACTTGGACATCATGTTTAAAATTTGTTATAGCAATGTGAACCATTTTATTATCGGCTGAAGCGCCATGCCAATGCTCTGTATTTTCAGGAATGTTTACTACATCACCTTTTTTAATGACCTGTGCAGATTTTCCTTTTTCCTGGTAAAAACCGTTACCTTCAATAACAAGTAATACCTGTCCTTTAGGATGTGTATGCCAGTTTGTTCTTGCTTTAGACTCAAAGGTGACGCTCCCGGTAGTGAAGTCATTATTTTTATCTTTCGCTACTAAGGGTGTTAAAAAGGCATCACCTGTAAACCATTCTTTTGGCAATGGCTGACCTTTCGGGAATATTTCTGTGTGTTCCATAATTGACTTTGTTTTTTCCGAGTTACAACTTGTAGCAATCGTAAGAGTAATTAAAGCTACTATTATTATTTTCATATTTATCTCTATAAATTTTTCCAAAAAAACTCTGTTAGTTTATCCACAGCCTTATTTACGTATTCAGGTTTCCAGTAAGTTTGAATGTGAGTTCCTCCTTCAATAACAAAAAGTTCTTTTGTTTTTGCATTGGTCGCTTTATCAAACGCTTGATCTGTCATATATTTTGTATCTGCTTTACTTCCGGCCATCATTAACAAAGGTTGATTAATCAGGTCCATATTAGTCGTAGCATCCCAGGTCATTAAATCATACAGGCTGCTCATCGTGTATAAAAATGTTGAATTTGGATGTTTGTAGGTCCTATAATAATATTCATATCCCTCACGATACAGATCGGTTGGAGTTTTTGCGATCTCTTCATCCTCTATACTCGCCACACCGGCATAAATTATTTCTCCTCCAGCAGCTTCCTGTGCACGAGCATCAGATGCTTTTTTTAAACGCTCCTGTATGGTCGCCAATTGTGAATTCTGAAAACCATTGCGTCTTACCTCTCCGGAATTGAACATACTTAATGTAGCTACTGCTTTAAATCGTTTGTCTGATTGCGCTGCTTTTAAAGTGTAGCCCCCACCGCCACAAATACCGAACACACCTAAACGGTTGTCATCAACTCCTGCGTACTGTGTAATGAAGTCAGCCATGCCACGAATATCTTCTATCCTATAAAAAGGTTTATCTGTATGTCTTGGCGCTCCACCGCTGCCACCTTGAAAAGCTGCATCGGCAGCAATGGTTATGTAACCTGCTTCAGCCAAATATTGTGCATATAATCCCGCTGTTTGTTCTTTAATGCCACCGTTAGGATGTGCTACTACTACCGCAGGACATTTCTTTGCAGGATCATAATTGGCAGGTGTATAAACATTAGCAACGATATCAATGCCGTTCAGTTTATAGGTCACCGGATGAATGTTTACTTTTCCTATTACATTTTCTGTGATCGCTCCTTCATATACCAGTGTGAACGGATTTTGCTCGACTTTCGTTTTCATTTCGTTTGTCACTTTTGATTTGTAAATAGTTTGCGTAATTGTTTTCAGTGAGTTGCTTTCAGCAATCCCGATTTTTGTTTTCAGAATATCGGCCATAGTGTTAAGCTCATTTTCTGTAATGCCATTGTAAATGCCAACCTTAACATGTGAGTTTAATTGTATTTCAGCACCGCCTAAACTGGCTAATGTAGAAATGGTAATTAATTCACGGGTTTTAAAATCGAATATATCCCTGCTGAAAATATCAGCAAATAAATGTTCCTTTAAAAACTGATCTATTGCAGGTGCAAATTCATAAATAGGTCCTTTTGCCGGTTGTCCTAATAATTTGGTTTGAAGTTCTGTGCCGTATTGTAGTTTTGTTTTATCCGTCACTAAAGGTTTGGCTTCTTTTCCGATTGCATCTGTTATACCACCTTTTTTACGCTCTTCTAAAAGAACCATTAACGTATTCAAGGCATTCAGGCTCCGTGGAAATCCCGCGTAAGCATAAACATGAACCAATATCTCTTTGGCTTCGTTAACTGTCAATCCTGCATTAAGCCCATTGACTAAAGCAGTTTTTAAGATCGCCTGTTCACCCTTTGCGGCCGAAGCTGCAATGGTAACTATGCTTTGTTCCTTTGGCTTTAATCCTTTTTCAGTTCCTGTATTTTGTTGTGCATTGATGGGGAATACAAAACTTACAAGCGCGATAAATACTATCAGCGTTATTCTTTTATTTAATTTTTTCATGTTCTTATTTTTTCTCTGCTGCTTCTACATCCGAAAATACCTGTACACTATCAGGTAAACGCGCGCCTTTAATTTCAATTTTCGCCAGCTCTGTATTAAATTGTTTTAATTCATCGTTTGAAAATTTAACATCGGCTGCGCCGGTATTTTCGATCATGTGCGACATTTGTGTCGTTCCTGGTATTGGTACGATCCATGGCTTTTGCGCCATCAACCATGCTAATGATATTTGAGCAGGTGTAGCTTGTTTTTGTGTCGCCCATTTTTTAATTAAATCCACTAACAACAAATTATTCGGTAGGTTCTCCGGTGAGAATCTTGATTCGATGCCTCTGATATCGCCTTGTGCAAATCGAGTGGTTGCATCAATGGCTCCTGTAAGAAATCCTACACCAAGCGGACTCCATGGAACAAAACCGATTCCGAGTTCCTCACAAAGAGGAATGATCTTATTTTCCGGGCCTCTCCATAATAAGGAGTATTCATTTTGTATAGCAGTCAAAGGGAGTTCTTTATGCGCCCTGCGTACAGTTTGTACACCTGGTTCGGAAAGTCCCCAGTTTAAAACTTTTCCTTCTTTCATAAGGTTTTTAATTACACCGGCCACATCTTCAATTGGTACTGAAGGATCTACACGATGTTGGTACAACAGATCAATACGATCTGTACGAAGGCGTTTCAACATGCCTTCCACTACAATTTTAATATGTTCAGGCTTACTATTCAAACCCGGCAGACGTTTACCTGTTTCCTGGTCGATGTTCCAGCCAAATTTTGTTGCAATTACTATTTTATCTCTAAAGGACTGAACACCTTCTCCAAGAATTCGTTCTACTTCTAAAGGTCCGTAAGCCTCTGCCGAATCAAAAAAAGTAACGCCGTTGTCAAAAGCCGTACGGATAATTTTATGCATTTCAGTACGGGTCGGTATTGTTGTTTGATAAGTGCGGCTCATATTCTGCACTCCAATACCAACGCTCGAAATTTCCAGTTTGTTCAGCTTACGCTTTCCAATAGAAGAGCCTTTTGTATCTAATACGCTTTTACTTTCTGTTGATTCACTTGTAGAAGCTTTTAAAATGTCCGGCACCATTGCGGCACCTGCAAAGGCTAATCCTGTTTTAAGAATATCACGGCGGCTGAAATTCCTGTTTTCGTTTTCATTGAATAATTTTTCCATACTATTAATTTTAGTGGTTTTATTTATTTACTCTTTCTTGCAGATCCTTAGGGTAACGTGCTCCGTGAATGGTGATCTTTGAAGCAGCGTTTTCAATTTGCGATAGATCTTCTTTACTAAGTTCAACTGCAACCGCTCCGATGTTTTCCTGTAAGCGATTAACTTTTGTTGTTCCTGGTATTGGTACTATCCACGGCTTTTGAGCCATTAGCCACGCTAAGGCAATTTGCGCCGGTGTAGCATTCTTACCTTCTGCAATACTTTTTAAAAGGTCAACTAATGTTTGGTTGGCTTTCCTGTTGTCTTCCGAAAAACGGGGAACACTATTTCTGAAATCACTTTTGTCAAATTGTGTGTTTTCATTAATTGCTCCGGTTAAAAATCCTTTACCCAATGGACTGAACGGTACAAAGCCAATTCCTAATTCTTCCAGGGTTGGAATAATTTCTTTTTCAGGTTCCCGGAAAAATAAAGAGTATTCACTTTGCAAAGCTGCCACAGGTTGCACCGCGTGTGCTTTACGAATGGTTTCCACATTTGCTTCTGATAAGCCAAAGTGTTTTACTTTTCCTTCTTTGATCAATTCTTTTACTGTTTCGGCAACTTCTTCTATCGATACTTTAGGATCAACCCGATGCTGATAGAAAAGATCGATGCGATCTGTTTTCAATCTTTTTAAGGATGCTTCCGCAACTGCTTTTATTCTTGCAGGGCTGCTATCCAATCCTTTTTTTGAATCACCATCCTCAAAACCAAACTTTGTAGCAATAACTATTTTATCTCTGAATGGTAAAAGCGCTTCACCCAATAATTCTTCATTGGTAAAAGGCCCGTAACATTCTGCCGTATCAAAAAAGGTGATGCCTTCTTCAAATGCTTTCCTGATTAGTTCTATAGCCTGTGTTTTATCTGTTGCCGGACCATATCCAAAACTCAATCCCATACACCCCAATCCAAGTGCTGATACTTCCAGTCCGCTGTTTCCTAATTTCCGTTTTTTCATTTCTTGTCTTTTAAATTATCTATACATCCAGTGTTCTTTCACCGAGCCATTTTACCATTGCAGGATCGCGATGATCAAAAAAGCTGCTTGTATTTGTTTCCAAAGTAGTAATCGCATTCAGATCATCAGCATCCAATTTAAAGTTTAGCACATCTAAATTCTCGATCATTCTTTCCTTCTTAACCGATTTTGCAAGGGCAATAATTCCGCGTTGAGTAACCCATCTTAAAATAACTTGCGCAACCGTTTTTTTATGTTTATCTGCTATTTTAACTAACACGTCATTTTTAAAAATGTTGTTCTTACCCTCTGCAAATGGCGCCCAGGCTTCTACCTTGATATTATTTTCCTCAAGAAATTTATGTGATTCTGTTTGCTGATGAAAAGGATTGACTTCAATTTGATTCACTGCCGGAACAATTTTATTGTGAACCATCAGATCCATTATTCTGTCCGGATGAAAATTAGAAACGCCAATGGCTTTAATTTTCCCTTCGTTATATAATTCTTCCAGCGCTCTCCATTCGCCGTAAACATCTCCATAAGGTTGATGAATTAAATATAGATCAATGTAATCCAGTTGTAAACGCTTCAGCGATCTTTCAAATGCTTTTTTGGTTCCTTCATAGCCATTTTTTTGAATCCACAGTTTTGTGGTAATAAACAATTCTTCTCTTTTAATACCGCTTCTTTTTATTCCCTTGCCAACAGCTTCTTCATTCATATAAGCTTCTGCCGTATCAATGTGGCGATACCCCGCTTCAATAGCGTCCACCACACTTTGTTCGCATTGTTCCTGGTCATTGATTTGAAACACGCCGAAACCCAAAACCGGCATTTCTACACCATTATTTAATTTTACTTTTTCCATGATTTTCTTTTTATAATATAACAGGGCAAAGGTACTTAGGTTTAGATCAAGCACGTTATACAGATTACGGTAATAGCTACCAATATTACTTGTCTTTTTAGAGAACCAATTTTTACTGTATTTTATAATGGGGAAAAGATTGGACAGAGAGACACACTATGCTCTTTGCGCAACACAATGAAAAAAATAAGTATAAGGTTTGTTTAATTAAGAAGCCTGTATTCGTTGGGCGAACTACCCACTTTTTGCTTGAATAATCGCGTAAAATGTTGAGGATATTTAAAGCCTAATCCGTAAGCAATTTCACTGATAGATTTGCTTTGATCAAATAGTTTTTCTTTAGCAATATCCATCACTTTTGTTTGAATATAGTCTTGCGCTGTTTTACCTGTTTCCTTTTTAATAAGATCACCAAAATAATTAGCCGATAAATGCAATTCGTCCGCACACAATGCTACTGATGGTAATCCAATTTGTTGTGGTTTATCCGATTGAAAATAACCATTAAGCAATTCTTCAAATTTTTCCAGAATACCTTTGTTTACATTTTCGCGGGTTATGAACTGGCGATCATAATAACGAATGCAATAATTTAGAAACAGCTCAATGTTATTTACAATAAGCGTCTTGCTGTGTTTGTCAACGCTTTGTTTTAACTCGAATTCTATTTTAGCAAAGCAATCTAATATGACTTGTCGTTCTTTCTCGGATAAGTGCAATGCCTCATTCGAAGCATAAGAGAAGAAGGAATAATCCTGTATATTTTTTCCTAAGGGTGTGCCATGGATCAAATCAGGATGAAAAACTAACGCATAGCCTTTTGGTTGATAAAACTCATCGCCGTTTTCACCTAAAACTTGCCCCGGAGCAAGAAACACCAATGTTCCTTCCTGGTAATCGTAATTCTTAAGTCCATATCTAAGATCTCCGCAATCTACTTGTTTTAAAAAGATAGTATAACATCCAAAGTACATCCGGCTTAGTTTTCTCGGTTTAGCTTTATCAAGATGGACAACGCTTACTAACGGATGCAATGTTTCCTGCTCATTAAAAGAGTTATAATCCCTTACAGTTTCAAATCTCAAAATATCTTCCATTTTACTATTGCTTAACGATAAACAAAATTACTGAATCTTAGCCCATTACGGTACATTAGTACCCAAAATCAGTGATATTGGTAAGTAAAACAGGGAGCGGTAATACCTTCTTAGCCAGAGAAAATAACGTTAAAAGTTCGATATAGTCCCTTTTGGCTAAAAAAGAAAGCCTTGACTAGCAAGGCTTTCAGATTATGTACACATGAAGGGACTCGAACCCCCACCCTTGCGGACCAGATCCTAAGTCTGGCGCGGCTACCAATTACGCCACATGTGCATTAGGACTGTAAATATACGACTTTTTATAAAATCTGTAATAATTACGCACAAAAAATCTTTAAAATCAGCCCTTTTTCTTTAATTTGTAGCTCAAAATTCAGCATTATGTACGGAAAATTTCAGGAGCATTTACAAGGTCAGTTAAATGAAATAGAGCAAAACGGTTTATTCAAAAAAGAACGCGTGATCATTACGCCACAGGGAGCCAGCGTGAAAGTGAGTGATGGCA
The DNA here is from genome assembly GCA_040387475.1 of Bacteroidota bacterium. GTDB lineage: Bacteria > Bacteroidota > Bacteroidia > B-17B0 > Aurantibacillaceae > UBA4416. The sequence continues at coordinate 109,548 of JAZKDT010000001.1, forward strand.
AGGAAGTTATTATCTTTTGTGCGAATAATTATTTAGGATTATCCTCACACCCTAAAGTGATTGAAGGTGCAAAAAAAGCGCTGGACAGTCATGGTTACGGTATGTCATCCGTCCGTTTTATTTGCGGCACCCAGGATATTCATAAAACGTTAGAAAAAAAGATCGCTTCATTTTTAGGTCAGGAAGATACAATCTTGTATGCAGCAGCATTTGACGCGAATGGCGGTGTATTTGAACCCTTATTTGGTGAAGAAGATGCGATCATTTCGGATGAATTGAACCACGCTTCTATTATTGATGGTGTGCGTTTGTGTAAAGCGCAACGTTACCGTTACAAAAACTGTGATATGGCAGATTTAGAAGAGCAATTAATTAAAGCACAGGCACAGCGCTACCGCATCATTGTAACTGATGGTGTTTTTAGCATGGATGGCTTTGTTGCACCTTTGGATAAAATTTGTGATTTGGCAGATAAATATAACGCCATGGTGATGGTAGATGAAAGTCACGCCAGTGGCTTCATAGGCAAAACAGGCCGCGGTACCATTGAGTTAAAAAATGTAATGGATCGTGTGGATATCGTTACCGGAACCTTAGGCAAAGCGTTAGGTGGTGCCATGGGCGGTTTTACAAGCGGAAAAAAAGAAGTGATCGAAATCTTAAGACAACGTTCCCGCCCGTATTTATTCTCTAATTCATTAGCGCCAAGTATTGTTGGTGCGAGTATTGCTGTGTTTGATATGCTTAGCGAAACAACAGAATTAAGAGATACTTTAGAAAGCAATATCACCTATTTTAAAACAGGCTTACGTAAAATTGGCTTGGAATTTAAAGAAGGTGACTCAGCAATTGTACCTGTGATGTTATACGATGCAAAATTATCACAAGTGTTTGCTGATAAACTATTGCAGGAAGGTATTTATGTGATCGGGTTCTTTTTCCCTGTTGTAGCGAAAGGCCAGGCACGTATTCGTGTGCAACTTTCGGCAGCGCATACCAAAGCGCATTTGGATAAAGCTTTAGCGGCGTTTGAAAAAGTGGGTAAAGAGTTAGGGGTGATCAAATAGGTTTTTTAATATTTTAATTTGGGCGCGACCGCGAAAAACGGTCAGGCTTTCGTTTCAATCTTTTGCAAGAGACAGGCAAAAGGATTTCCACTACAATCCTTCGCGCGGGTTTACTTTTTCAAATATTAATTAACATCGGATTTCCTGGCGTTATTTTCTAATGAATCCTCACTTCGGTAGCACCGTAACCATAATCTTTATAAGACGCATCAAAAAATTCAATATCTTCAACCGTTTTTAAAATCCCTAAAATTTCCTGTTTGAGTTTACCGTTCCCAACACCATGAATAACAATAAGTTTTTTAATACCGTTACTCATGCAGTATTGTAGTTCTTTTTCAAAACGCTCCAATTGAATTGACATGATCTCATAATTGGTCAGATTTTTATGTGAATCAATTAACTCTTCAATATGCAGATCTATTTCGCGGGTGAGGTCTTTTATCTTTTGTTTGGCGACCGATGTTTTTTGAGGCTGCTTGAATTCCTTAATAGCCTTTAATCGTGTGAGATCTTCCATGGTCATTATTTTTTCAATGACCTCTTTATCCAGAAAGTTTTCTTTTAAAATATAGGCATACACGGCATACTTAAATTCGTTATGCTGAATCAACGTAGATTGTGACATGATCTTCTCGTTGATGTACAAAATTTCTGCTAATGGAATTTGTGACTTGTAATACGTATTCTTATAAAATAAACACTCTATTTTATGGTACGCAAATTCTTTAAAGAAATTCTTCTTTACCTGTTTTAAAAACACTTTCTGGTAAGCCCCTAATTCGCCGTGTTTCAGCGTCTGAAAATATTCATCATCTTTTACCGAATACGAAAAAGCAACGTTATAGGAAGATGAATTGAACAGATAAAACTTATAGTCTGTCACCAGCATAGGCATTTCGTGATCAGGCTCAATGATAAAATAAATGGAATCGGATAAAATCGTTTCCAGTTCCATTTCAATATTCTCCACTTCAGGGTTCATGATCAACTCTGTGTGAATAGGCACCAGGTGCTTAGACAGATAGGGAATTTCAAACCCATCCTGCATTTCAACAAACACCGTATCTTTGTCTTTAAAGCGTGTGATGATGCCCTCGCCCACTTCGTTTAAAAACCGCACTTTATCTCCAATCCTCAATTTCATTGCTCTATAATTTAATTTGTACCGCGCCTGTTTCTTTGGCCCAATAAAAAGACACGGACGCCAGGGCGCATTGCCTTTTTAATTTTTTTACAAATTTATAACTGTTAGAGCAATCCGCAATAATAACCGGGCGGGTTTTATAATTTGTTATGAGTTCCAGCGGCGTATCATTACTCACAACAATGTAGTGAGGGTCGCTTTCTGTTAGCGCTACTCCGGGGCGATCCGCCCTCAGAATCGTCTTGTCATTCAGTTTTAAAACATTGTTTTTGATGGGAATGATCTTTAAATTAGAAATGGTAAGCAGATAGGGTTTAACGTGTCGTTGCATATCTTTTTCGGAAATGCTGTCAAAATCGGCATAGACAGTTTGACCCACTCGTAAAGCTAAAACGGATTGATGTTTAACGTGAAATATAACCAGCTCGTTTTCATTTAACTGTTTGTAATTATCGTAAAGAGAGGCCGATAACCAGGTTATCATTATTATACATAAAGCCAACACCTGCTTGTACTGTTTGCCCGAAATGATCATTAAACATAACATAATACATAATGATAGAAACACCAGGTCGGTGACTGAAAAAAAAATAAAGTCAATGAACCCATACTGTGGATTATCTGTGAGCTGTGCAAGCCACAACATAACTGAAGTACATACGTTAATAATACAGGTGGTAATATAATTGAGAAATCCTATCTTATAAATAACCAAAAACAGCGCGGCTGATATCATGATCAATATACTGATGGGAATAATAACGAGATTAGAAAAAGCAAACCATATAGGAAATTGATGAAAGTAATAGAGGGAAATGGGTAAGGTAAAAACGGTAGCAGCAACTGATATTAGCACACTGGTCCATAACCATTGCAATATCCGATTGTTGAACACATGCAATTTATGCAAAATGGGATATAAGTACATAATGCCAAATACAGCGAAATAGCTCAATAAAAAACCGACATCCTTTATTAGATAAGGATTGAATAGCAATAACAAAAAAGCAGAAAGTAATAAGGTGTTGTAGCTATTTCCTTGTTTATAAAATGTTTGCCCGAACAATACCAAACTCAGCATTAATGCGGCGCGCAATACTGAAGGTGATAAGCCTGTGATAAAAATCAACAAAACTAAAAAAGACATGACAAAACAAAATTTTGTTTTCTTAAACCGATCGTATTTGTCAAATAACGAAAAAATATAGACCAGGATTCCATATAAAACGCCTGTATGCATGCCAGATACAGATAGAATATGTAAGGTGCCGGAATGAGAAAAACTTTGCATCACTGCACTATCAATCTCATCATCATAGCCAACCAATAAAGCAGAGCAAATGGAGAACGCCTCCCGCGACAAATCACTGTTTCTGAGAACAGAAACCAACTGCGCCTTAATGTGGGTTCCCAGGTGTGTTATATCAAATTCAGAATTTATTTGAGGAATCGGTGTTATGCTTTTTGAATTTGCATATACTACATGAAATATATTCTTGTTCTGTAAAAATAGTTTATAGTCAAACTCACCCGGATTTTTTGGATTGTTTACAAAGCTAAATTCGGAGTTCACCAAAATTTGATTCCCTAACTCCAGGCTTAGCGAAGAATCATTTCTTAAATAAATAATAGTTTGGCCTTCGGTGTAGTGCCACTGATTATGTTCTTCAACACAATTAACCTCAACAGGAACTTTGATAAATGTTTGAGAGGTCACGGGTATATCCGTAATCGTTGCAACCATGTTTTGTTTACCAGGAAAAACAAAATGAGTATAATGGTCATGCTGGTTTCGGGCATTATACAAATAACAGGATTCGAACGCAAGGATAAACAACAGGAGGTTGCTACATACAATAAATGCTACTTTTTTAAACGCCGTTACTGAAGGTTGAAAGCTCTGAAAGCAAAAGCTTGCTATCCATAAGAGAGACACCACAGTAAAAATAATATGCTGTTGTTCAACCTGGCCGGTGCATTCTGAGAAAATAACTCCCAACAAATACGGCAATAAAATTTTAAAAAATGGTATGGACTTAAAATTAATCACCGCCTAAAATTAGCGCGGGTGTTAATTTTTTAACCTACCAATAAAGACGTTTTTAGCACACTAAATTTTCAATCCCATCAATAAAATATCGTCGGTTTGCTCATAAGAACCTTGCCATTCCGAAATTTCTTTGTTGAGTTTTAGCTTTAATTCCGAAAAGGGGAGATGTTCATTCATCAACAAAAACTGCCTAAGCCGGGCAGGATTATACTTTTTATTGCGTTCGCCACCAAATTGATCCGTAATTCCGTCAGTAAATAAAAATAACTTATCACCTTCCTTTATAGAAATGGTTTTTGTTGGAATAACGCTATCAAAATCGGCATAGCCACCAATGTTTACATTTTCAGATGTTAATGTAATTAACTCATCGTTTGAAATAATATACAAAGGTCTATTGGCATTTACATACTCAATCGTACTTTTTTCTTTGTCGTAGCAAATCAAGGAAATATCCAATCCATCATTTATCTGTCCGCTTATATTCTGGCTTAATCTTACATTTAATTCGCGACGCAGAAATTCGAGCATTTTTGCAGGGCTATTTTGTAAAATATGCGCGTCAATTGATTCGTTTAAGATGCTACTTGATATTAACGACATAAATGCACCGGGAACGCCATGACCTGTGCAATCTACTACGGCTACATAAATCAGATTTTTTATTTCTTTGATCCAATAGTAATCGCCACTCACAATATTTCGGGGCTTGTAAAAAATAAAATTATCAGAAAAATAATTACTTAAAACTGCTGTGTTTGGCAAAATAGTTTGCTGAATGCGCTGCGCATATTTTATACTGTCAGTTAAATCTTTATTGATTCCCTGGATCAATACATTCTGCAACTCAATTTCTTTCTTTTTGTTTTCGATTTCCGATGTTCTGGCTTTTACCTGCAACTCCAGTTTTAATTTTTCCCGTTTTAATCTTTTTTCGCGGCCGATAACAAAGAAATATAAAAGAGCAGCAATGACTAAGCCGATCACCACATAGAAAGTAGTTGTTTTCCAAAAAGGTGGTGTAACACTAAAATGATAGGTGTATTCCTTTGACTCAGAAAAGTCATTGCTAATAGATGTCTTAATAATCAGGCTGTAATCTCCGGAAGGCAAATTGCGGTAAATAATTTCATTGAAATTAAAGAGCGGAATCCAGTCCTTATCATAACCGATCAACTTGTAGCTATAGTTCATTAGTTTTTGATCGGCAATATTATCTGTGTTCAAATTAAACTGAATGCTATTATGTGTATAATCCAAAACAAGGTGATTGGGGATTTTATACCAGTTATAAAAACCTTCAAAATAAATAGATGAATAATCTCCGGAGGTGAATAAAGAGGAGTCTGTCCAATCAACGTGCTTGTTTTCAATTAAAATACTATTTATAAAAACAGAGGCTTGTTTTTGACTCGTGTTCTTTTCAATATCATTAATGTTTTTGTATTGCGTTAACCCTTCAATAGATCCTATCCAAATAAACATGTTATCATCAAATACGGTTGTGTTTGGCTTGTTATCATAAGATGCAAATCCCTGTCCTTTATTATAAGATTTAACTTCTTTAACACGGTTCAAATAATTATCGATTTTTAATTCATTGATGCCATTGTTGGAAATAAACCAAACTACGTCTTGATTAAACAAAATAGTATTAACGCAGTTGCTGCTGATGCCATCTTTGACCGATATTTTTTCAAAGGTGTTTGATTGGGCATCTTCTGAGTAACGCACCTTTAATTTGTTTTTTAAAATAATGGCTCCAACATCCGAACTTCCAAGCCACATATTTCCATTCCAATCTTTAGCAATAGTTTGTATGTTTTTAAAAATAGCGTACTCATTATTTACATAACCGGTTTTCACGTTTAACTTCCAAACACCTTCATTGGAAGTTATCCATATATCTCCGGCATCATCCTCCAGGATACAGGAAACGCTGGGAGTCAATAAATTGGTGATGTTGAAAGAAGTTACCGTGTAGGAAAGGTCTTTATTTACGATGATCCTGTCTATTTTCGATTCAGACTGGTGTCCCACCCATATAGCGCCGTTTTTTGCTTTGTATAAATAGGAAATAAAATCAGACCTTAAATTGTTTGCTGCCTTAATAACTTTTACGACCTGAAATTTAGCTTGCATGCTTTCCTTACTAATGATGCTAATGCCGCCACCAATAGTTCCAAGCCATATGTTTCCGTAATTATCTTCGGTAATGGTTTTAATAATCGATTCACTAATCCCATTTTCCCAAAAACACCTTTCAAATTTTTTATTCTTAAATTTGAACGCGCCGCCGCCATATGTTCCCGACCAAATGGCACTGTCTGAAGACTTAAAAACACTTACTACCTTTTCCTCTTCCAGGCCCGACTTTTGGTTATAGCTCAAAGAACTTTTATTGTTTACAGATACCAATCCGTCGTTCATGGTTCCTACCCATAAATTTTGAAATTTATCCTGCTTAAAACATAAAGGGTTACTTCCAAAGAAACCCTGGCCATTGCTTAACACCAAAATGTTTTTACTGGTGTAGTCATTTTCATTGGTGTTCTTATCAATTGGCACTTTTAAAAATCCAAAGCCATCGGTGGCAAAGTATAAATTCCCTTCTTCGTCTTTTGCGATATTTACAATTCTGGTAACACTATTTGGACGAATGACGGCAGAATCAAATTTCAAATATTCTGCATTAAACCCGGCATTATTTATGAAATCAAATTTGATTTCCGCTACACCGTGAGCCCAATCGCTCACCAATAAGTTTTTCTTTTTATCAAACTCAATCGATTGAATGGCATCTCCCCGAAATAAGTTGGTTGAATTAAAGTTAACAATTCGCACCAGTTTATTATTGATAGTAGTAGATGCCGAAGAGTTTTGAATTAATACAAATTTGGGGATTTTGGTAGAAATTGTTTTCTCGATAAAAAATAAACCTTTAGATTCAGTAGCTACCCAAAGATTTCCATCTTCATCAAATTCGGCGTCGGTAGGCGATTGCGCTATAATGTTGGGAATGGCGATGGAATCTAACTCGTAATTTTTTTTTGTGATATCTAAAAGATAGTATCCTTTTGAAGTAATGATATGCAAAACCCCTTTAATTTCAATAATTTTAATGACGTCACCCAGAATTTTCTTATAAACAGCTTTTGTTTCGATTTTATTTCCACCATAGGAACAAAACCCTCTGCTTGTTCCAATAAACAGTTTTTCGTTATTGAATAGTAAGCTTGAAATTTCATTTGATGGAAGTCCATTAGTAGTAGTGAAGCTTTCAAAGTTTTTTCCATTAAACTTAGATAGACCGTAATTAGTTGCTAACCAAAGATTTCCGTAATCGTCCTGCTCAATTTGCTTAACCGTAGATTGGATCAGTCCTTCCTTTACTGAATATTTTTGAAGGTTCATCTTTTGCGAAAAACCTTCAAAAAAACTTAGTAATAAAACTAATATGATAAAACCGGTTGTCCTCACAAAATAATTTCCTCTATACAAGTGTAGCTAAAAAAACACAGAAAACAGCTGAATTCGTCTAAAATAATGCGGTTAATCCAGCATGGATCTTTCCAATTCTCAAATCAAATCCGGCACCATATTGTTTGCCAATAGCGTAACTTAAATTAAAAATGCCCGCTTTGGTTTCAAAGTTGATTCCAGCTCCAATACTAATGGGAGTGTCGTTTGTGTAGCCCGAAACATTTCCATTCTCGTACCACGCGCCCTCACCGAATACAAATAAGTTAGAATTTTTTTCAAATAAAAACCGGTATTCAATAGTTGGTATCACATAGGTAGACGCATAAATACTCTCTTCGTCAAAACCTCTGAGTGTTCGTAATCCCCCGATGCGAAACAGTTCGTTCTTGTAAATAGTGTTGCCAAATACGCTGCCAAATTGCGAGGATAGTTTAATGACATGATTTTTAACGAGGTTAATATATCCTACAACGGTTCCTTCGGCCTGGTATTGAGACGTTTTAAGATCAATGGTAGAATAAGCAATGTCATTTATTTTCGGGTTTTTTTTAATTTGTCTGCTTCCTACTGAACCCTGAAGATTAACGCTAATCCCTTTACGTGGGTTAAACCTGTAATCCAGTTTTTCAAGAAATAATCCCAGGCCGTATGCTTTAGTCGTTACATCAGCATACTCGGGAAGGCTTGTAATGTATTCAAGCCCTGATGTTGAAATTAAACTGGCATTACGCTGCTTGTAAAACACTTTGATAAAATTTAAACCGCTGAAATAGTAATTAAGTCCAAGAGCGTTACTTACATCTAAAAACGTTGTGTCCTTTTTATAGATCTTTATGTTATAATCTGCACCAATTGGTAAGCCGCCAATGTATGGATAAATAACCAGGGCTTTTAGATCCTGGGTTTGGGTCTGTAATCTGCGCCACTGAATGTCAAAAGTTTCGCCGCTTTTAAAAATGGTATTTACCAGTTTTATTTTAAGATCGCCGGTAAAAACTGTTTTTCCGTTTTCGCTGGGTAAAATTCCTACAATACCATCAAATTGAGAAGCATTCTTTTTTTCGAGAAAAAGGAACATTTTGTTTTGCTTATCCGTTAACTGGATGATCGGTGTTTTCTTTTCTGTTACAAAAGGCAGTTGTCGTATCTTTTTTGACACTCCCATAAAAACCTCTGTATTATAAGGCATGCCGTTTTTTATTCCCAGATACCTCAACAAAAATTTATGACTTACTTTTCCTGAACCTTCTGTAACTAAACTATCGAGCTTAATAAAGAGGTTTTTTTCTACAAGTAATTTGGCGTTGATATTGGAGTTATCAAATTCCAGGCTATCCAGCGTCGCCGAAGCAAAAGGATACCCGTTGTTCTCATAATAGGTAATTATTTTTTCCATGAACTTTGACAGTTCTGAAAACCGAAACGGGCGTTTCGAAAAGAAACGTTCATTGTAACCTAACTTACTTACAATAGCCTGATCCTTTTTTCCATACCTCAGATTAACCCATTTATATTTTTTTCCGGCGCTGATGTAGGCCGTATAATTTAGTCCTTCGTTTGTGAAACTATCAACACTGGCGGAAATATAACCTTCCTCAACCAGGGAAATGTAGACCTTGTTGGCTTCCTTCTCAATAAACTCTTTAGCGTTAAATTGCTTTTTGTAACTGATCTTTTTAAAAACAGCAGCACTGTCAGTATTAACGACTTGCAATTTAAAAATGGTTTGCGCCGGTAATGGTTGCTTTACCAATAAAAAAAGGAGTAAAAAATATGTTAATTTATGTACCAACGGTATTAGCTTCTAAGGTAATTATTTTTACCTTCACTCTAAATTATTTATCTTTTTATAACGTATAGATAGTCCTTTTATTATCATCAATAACGGATTTAATTATACAGCCATTAAAACAAATTAAAACTATGAAACGCATTATTATTATCGGAGCTCTTGCCTTGTTGGCTCTGTTTATTGGAACTTATGGTTGTAACACCCGTAACAAATTTGTTGATTTAAACGAAAATGTAGCGGCGCAGTGGCACCAGGTTGAAAGTCAATACCAACGTCGTTTGGATCTTATCCCTAACATTGTTAAAACAGTTGAAGCAGAAGCGAATTTTGAGAAATCAACTTTAACCGCTGTAGTGGAAGCTCGCGCTAAAGCAACCCAGGTAACTATTGACCCAACTAATATGACTCCCGAAAACATGCAACAATTTAAAGAAGCTCAAGGACAATTGTCATCAGCTATCTCTAAATTATTAGTAGTTTCCGAAAATTATCCTAACTTGAAATCAAGTCAGGCTTTTAGCGAATTACGTGTAGAGCTTGAAGGTTGTGAGAATCGCATTGCGGTTGAACGCATGAAATATAACGAGGTTGTGAGAGAATTTAATGCTAGTATTAAAAAAATACCTGCTAATCTTTTTGCCGGTGGTTATAAAGATGCCACCTATTTCGAATCAGAGGCTGGCGCAGATAAAGCACCTAAAGTTGAAATGAACATTAAATAATCATGTTTTTCAAAAAACCATTAGTATCAGCTGCCGACGATGCTCGTTTAATAAAGGCTATAAGCTCAGCAGAAGGTCAAACTTCCGGCGAGATCCGCATACATATTGACAAGATCTGTAACGGTGATCCTTTGGATGAATGCAAAAAAAAGTTCGGGCAACTTAATATGCATCAAACCAAAGACCGGAATGGTATTTTATTTTACCTGGCTCTTGAATCGCGATCTTTCGCTGTTTGGGGCGATGAAGGCATTCATCAAAAAGTGAATGATGAGTTTTGGCAAAGTATTACAGATTGCGCTATAGGCTATTTTAAAAATAATGAACTCATAACCGGCATAGAAAAATCAGTTGAGTTGTGCGGCGAAAAACTGAAACTTCATTTCCCTTTAGCAGCAGATGATAAAGACGAACTTTCAAATACCATCTCTTACTAATTGAAATCAATTTTTTGGATAGCCGCTTTCATTTCACTTTTTGTGAAGCCTTGCCTTGCGCAAATTCCCGACAGGCCAAGTCCGAACAGACTGGTTAATAATTTATCCAAAGAATTTCCTGATTTTTTGTCCTCCGAGGAAGAAAGCCAGCTGGAACAGCAATTACAGAATTTTAGTGTAGAAACTTCGAACCAGATCTGCATTGTTATAGTAGATGATTTGAACGGACTGGACGACGCCTCTTTTGCAGTGGGTATTTTAAATAGCTGGGGTGTTGGCCAAACGGGCAAAAACAATGGTGTTGTTATACTGGTAAAACCTACCGGTAATTCAGGCCAACGCAAACTTTTTATTTCCGTTGGTTATGGTTTGGAGGGGGCCATTACCGATCTTCAAACCAAGCACATTCGTGAGAACGATATGGTGCCGTATTTTAAAGACAAACAATTTTATGCCGGTTTGCAGGCGGGTTGTCAATCTTTAATGCAGGCAGCTAAAGGGGAATATCATGAACGAACCGAAAAGCGTGGCTCCGGAATTGAGAACTGGGGTAGAAGTCATCCCTTTCTCATGATTGTCATTATTTTGGCTGTTATATTTATATTTTTCAAAGGCTCTTCCGGTGGCGGAAGAGGCGGTGGCATCACGTACTTTGGTGGTGGTTCATCGTTTGGCGGCTTTAGCGGCGGCGGGGGCGGTGGTTCTTCATTTGGTGGCTTTGGTGGTGGATCAGGTGGAGGCGGCGGATCAGGCGGTAGTTGGTAACAATAAATTTGTATATTTATATGCAAATTTATATTACATGAAAAAAAACTTACTCTTTGGTGTCATTGCTTGTTTATGTATGACCGCAAAATCACAAATCAGTATTACAAGCGCAAATATGCCCGTGAGTGGAGATACAGGCCGCTATAGTAATGCTGCATTAAACAGCGTAGGTGATTATACTACTACAGGGGCCAATCACAACTGGGACTTTAGCACACTGGATTCTACCGGACAAGGGATGCGTTTTTTTCAGCCTTCCTCAGCTACTCCTTATTCATTCTACTTTTTCCCGCCAAAATACGGCGAAAAAACGTTGGATTCGGTGCCAATTCCGGCAATACCTTTTGGGGGAATGACTTTGTCTATCAAAAACATATATAGCTTTTACAAAAAAAACGGAACCACATCTTTTAATGCCGAAGGGCTTGGTTTAACGATGTCGGGGATACCAATTGGAACAACAGCCATGGGGAATAATGATGATGAATTATATTTTTTTCCTTTAAACTATTTAAATAGAGATTCAAGCACCTTTAACTTTTCAACTCCAACTTTTAGCGCTATTCCATTTACTTACAAGAAACATGGTCATCGCATTACGGAAGTAGACGGATGGGGAACTATTACTACCCCTTATGGTACTGAACAGTGTTTGAGAGTGGTTACTACCCAGTACTCTATTGATACCATTAAAATAAGTGCTTTATCTCCACCATTTAATAAATTTGGTTTTCCAAATTACGTACGCAGTTATCAATGGCTTACGTTAAACGAAAAAATTCCTTATTTAGAAGTATCAGGTAATATAATCGGTGGTAATTTTACCCCTACACAAGCCAGATACCGGGATGTTTTACGGTCATGGGTGGGCCTTCAGGAAGAATCAGTCTCTTTAGCCCTTTCTGTGTTCCCAAATCCTTCGGTAGGACAGCTAACTGTTATTACTCCAAAAAATAGTGAGAACATTAAAGCCGATATTGTTGATCTTCAAGGAAAAACAGTTTATAGCGAAATCCTTTCACACAATTCAGAAATAGCCAATCAACACCACTTAAATGTAAGTTCCTTAGCAAAAGGAATCTATATTTTGGATTTATCTACGAATTCAGGAAAACAATCCTTAAAAATTTCGATACAATAGTTTTGATTAATAAATAAATAAATTATTTTTACCACAAAAAATCTAAAACCCATTTTATGAGTTCTCATCACGACCACGATAATCATTCTGCTGAACCTAAAGAAGTGTCATTTCGCACCCCAATGATCTTAGCATTAGTAACTGTATTACTTATTTTACTTGCTGTTAGCACGTGTGACAAGGGTCATGGATGTTGCGAAAACGGAGAAAAATGTGAAGCTGCCAGTGAAACAAAACATACCGGACATGGAGAACATGGTACTGAAGCGGCGCATGGAACAGAAGCTCACGAAGCAACCCCGGCGCATGACGAACATACTGCTCCTGTTGACACAACAACTGCGGTTGCTCATGATACAACGACTGCTGGAGAAACACATGCAGAACCTGCACATCACTAAAAAATATTTAAAATTAAAAAGCCCCGTTTTCACGGGGCTTTTTTTATTGGATCAAACGATCAATAGTTTTCGCTCTTAAAGCGGCTCGTACTATTTGATTTGACAATCTCTTGTATATGGGCCGAAAAAGTCTTCTCCAGAATCTTCCTGCTCATTACAACGACTTTCAGCTCTTGCTCTCGTGTCTTTGAAAGTGTAGTTTCCATCATCAGATGTAGTGCTTGTTGAGCCACTTGTTCTTGTAATTTCACACTCACACTCATAATTTTTTTTGCACGACACTAAACTGATAGTAAATAGTGCCACAATGGCGATAACTAGTTTTTTCATTTTTTTGTTTTTTTAATTTTATAAAATTGGTGTTACATATCAATTGCAAACCAAATACCAGCATAAATTCCCCGATAAAGGGCTTTATAGACGTGGTAAACTTAATTTTTAGGGAAGAATTTCCCCGAAATTCCTAAAATGTAGCTTGCCTTATTCTTTTGTGGGTTCAATAGGATTTCGTAATATTACGCACTTAAAAAATTATAAAATGGCTACAGATAACTTTCAGGCTCACGACTACTATTTAATGGATGAATTATTAAGTGATGAACATAAATTAATTCGTGATACTGCCCGCGCTTGGGTAAAAAAAGAAGTAACTCCAATTGTAGAAGACGCTTGTCAGACAACTACTTTCCCTAAGCAATGGATAAAAGGATTGGCGGAAATTGGTGCTTTTGGTCCTTATATTCCCGCCGAATATGGCGGACCGGGTTTAGATCAGATATCTTACGGTTTAATTATGCAAGAATTGGAGCGTGGTGACAGTGGCTTGCGCTCAACGGCATCGGTACAAAGTTCATTAGTTATGTATCCTATTTATGCGTATGGTAGCGAAGAACAAAAAAAGAAATTTTTACCCAAACTGGCGGCAGGCGATTTAATGGGATGCTTTGGTTTAACAGAACCGGATCATGGAAGCAATCCGAATGGCATGTTGACGAATTTTAAAGATAAAGGCGACCATTATTTATTAAATGGGGCTAAAATGTGGATCAGTAACTCGCCTTTTGCCGACATCGCAATTGTTTGGGCAAAAGACGAAGCCGGAGAAATAAGAGGGTTAATCGTTGAAAGAGGTGATCCTGGCTTTACAACCCCGGAAACTCATGGTAAATGGAGCTTACGTGCCAGTGCAACCGGCGAACTGGTTTTTGATAACGTAAAAGTGCCCAAAGAAAATTTATTACCAAACGTAAAAGGTTTAAAAGGACCTTTGGGTTGTTTGAACTCTGCGCGTTTTGGTATTGCTTGGGGAGTAATTGGAGCTGCTATGGATTGTTATGATAGCGCTTTACGATACAGTAAAGAGCGTATTCAATTTGGTAAACCAATTGGCGCCTTTCAGTTAACACAAAAGAAACTGGCCGAAATGATCACGGAAATTACAAAAGCACAATTATTAACCTGGAGATTAGGTGTATTGAAAAACGAAAATCGTGCAACCCCAGCTCAAATTAGCATGGCCAAACGTAATAATGTAAACATGGCGTTACAAATTGCACGTGAAGCGCGCCAGATACATGGCGGTATGGGCATCACGGGTGAATACCCTATTATGCGCCACATGATGAACTTAGAATCCGTTATTACCTATGAAGGAACGCATGACATTCATTTATTGATTACGGGAATGGACGTTACAGGCTTTAATGCTTTCTCTTAATAAATTAATACTTAAAATAAATCCCCGGTGAAATTTCGCCGGGGATTTTTTCTGAATTTTATTTTTTACAATATTTCTTTTCCCATTCTTTATTGCCTTTCTCTACCATCCAGGTAAACGTTTTTACAAAAGCATTAAACCAATAGTTACTTTGACCAATACCGACAGGTTCCGTTTGTACCTTCTGCCTAAAAACCGTTTGCTTTGTTTCAAGATTAAAGAATACGGCATAAAGAGAGGCCTGCGTATGCACTTTGTCCAAATACTCTACGATAAACGTCAGTCCTAATCCTGTTTGTCCGGATGGGATATCATATGTGTTTATAAGGCTATCTATCTGCTGTTCTTTTAAGGTATAATATTCAAAAATGATCATCCGCGAAGAATCAACTGCATCATTCTTTTTTTTTGTGATATCGGTATTTTGTGCAGTATGCTCAAATCCTAAGGAGCGATAATTGATTTTTTCTGGTTCGTTGAGAATACGGTTGTTCCATATCTCAAAATATCCTTTCAACTCCTGGGGTAATAATTTTCCCTTGTTACCTGCTACAGAGAAAGTTCCCATGAAACGAGCTAAAGAAAAATCAACACCGCACCAAATCAATTGATTCTTGTCGCAGAACAAGGCCGTTTGGCTAATCGCCTTAACGCCTCCCAACATACTTAGAAACACTATAATGACCAGTCTCATTTTTTATTTTTCTTGTTAAAGATAACAAGCTGATCAGCCAGTATATAACCATACATAAAAAAGCAGTTTTTAATTCGGCCGGTATCTGTCTTATCCATATCGTAGGGAGACATTCCTTCCATCCCCTGAATCTTATGGCTATAAATATTACTTTTAATAACCGTCCGATTACTGTTTTCCACTATCAGGGTTCTAAAATTTGTTTTTGCTGAGTTGTTTACTTTGTCTCGGGAATTAAAAGATACGATCGTTGCATTTCCGGGGTCTATATCTAAAACATAAATTATCATGTGATATAAAGCTTTAGGGTCGTTTTCTTTTACCGCTAACTTGGATTTCTTCATTCTTGGCTCATAAAATTTCAGAAAATACTTAGGGAACACCTGAGCTTTACTCTCGTTCCACTTTTCAAGCCATAACTCGCCATCACCAGGTTTTGCAAAGTTTTTTTCTTTTACCTTTGCCTCGCAAAATGCCTTCTCCGACTCATTTCCATTAAATGTTGCCGAATCCCACCTTATCTCATAGCTAACTTTCTTTGTTCCCATTAAGTATGATAGATCTTCGCCTGAATCGAAACGTGTTTGTCCGATCCCTAACAATGGTAAGCTTAGTAAAATAATTAGTCTTTTTTTCATCTGTTTTTACTTTATGTGTTGCGTTAAATTTTTACCGAGTTCTCTGCCCAACCTGGCATATGACTCCCCAATGCGCACACCCGTTTCATAATAATAACCTCCGCTATCTGCTCCTTTCAAATGCTCAATTGCACCAATAGCCACGGGTTCATTTAAATTTCCCTTTTTATAAATGCTGATTTCGAAATCGCATTCTGCAGCCCACACAACGGCAGAAAAAATAAGATGTTCTCCAAAACCGAGATACGTTCGGGTTGTGCGAATGAGTAAAATATATGTGCTACTATCGTTTGTAGTTGAGTATGAGATTGCGTTCTTGATATATTTAGAAAAAAGAAGGTCGAACCTGGGTTTGTAAATATTTAATCTATCCGAGAACCAGTCTTTCTTCCACTTATCGCCCCGGGAGGGTTCTCTTAAGTTGTATTTGTCGACGGTGGTTTGTATAAATAGCGCTTCTGATGAAAACGTATCCACTTTCATTTGGCCATAATCAAATACTATTTTAAATGTATCTCCTTTTTTGACGAACGATCCTGGATCACTATATTGCCATTTTATAGACTGCGACGTGCAAATAACGGATATCAAACACAATATAGTTAAAAACAACCTTTTCATAAAGTTTGCTAAACTTAGGTAAAAAGATCTGTTTGAGCAATATGAACAGTTAAACGCTGAGTTCAACGTTATAAATAAATTCATAAAAAAGCCCCGAAGAAAATATCACCGGGGCTTTTTTTATGATTTAATACCTATTACCAGTATCCTATTATTTTATGTTGTGTTACTGATCCAACAGTCCAGGTTAAATTCCAACCATAAGCACATTGATTGGAACCTACTGTAACAGGCACTCCTGCATTGTTAACGCCAAAAAGACAATCCAGATCAAAGTTTTTGCTTGCAACTTTTATGATTAAGTGGCCGGTAATAGGTGCACCCCCTCCGCATGTTGTATTCCAAACAATTGGTGTTGTAACCTCGCTGGTAAATGCATCTCCCTCACGTGTTGTTCCGTAATTTTCTAAATTATTGATGCCGCCTGATGATCCGATTCCTTCGCCTGTGCAGGTTAATACACTGTTTGCCCAGGTATACGTAAATTTACGGTTAATGTTGTAGCTTGCTGTTCCAGCCCCATTAAAGTTTACACTTAAATTATTACCAGTTACAGAGCTTGATAAATTCGGTTGAGTTCCGATAAATAATTCCCACCAGGTACCTCCACTCACATTTGTAAGGTTTTGTGTACCGATCAGTTCAATAAATGCAGCATCAGAAGCGCGTGTAACTCTGTACGTGAGGTATTCTACTTTCATAACACAACCTGCCATTTTCCATCTCTGTCCGGACGCATAGTTTACTATTGTTAATCTGATTGAACCACTCCTTTTTCTATTATTTACAACCGTTACGCCATCGTAATTTAATTTGATTGTTCCCATATATGAACCGGTAGTATCTACGCTTACTCCGCCGATAGTATTGGTTTGAGCACTTTGTGTTGTTCTGCCATGCATATTAGGATAGTCGCTGATCGTTTTATTGATATCATCAATAGATGCATCGTTCTCGCTAATTGCTTGACGCGAATCGGTAGATGCCTGTCCTGATTCGTCTACTTTTTCTTCTTCTTTTTTCTTACAACTTGAAAAAGTTAAGGAGGCCGCGATTACACAACCCGAAATTGCTAAAAATACGTTCTTTGTTTTCATTAGTTTAAATTTAGATGGTTTAAAATTAAGGGTTTTTCCATTATTAAAAAATCCTCATACAATCAGACCAATCATTATTCGGAAGGTTTAATTGTAATTTGTTAAAATTTTAACAAATGTTATGCCGAGTTTGTAAGATATTGGTTTTCAGTATTATAGTTTACCTTTAACTATTGCTTCAACCACCGCAGGATCTAGTAAAGTAGAGGTGTCGCCTAAATTGCCAACTTCTCCCTCTGCTACCTTACGTAATATACGGCGCATAATTTTGCCACTTCTTGTTTTAGGTAATCCACTTACTATTTGGATCTTATCCGGCTTTGCAATCGGGCCGATTATTTTGGTAACTTCAGCCAGAATTTCTTTACGTAAGGTATCTTCGTCTTTGGTAGCTTCCGGCACAATTACATATGCGTAAATGCCTTGTCCTTTTATATCATGCGGATAACCTACAACAGCACTTTCTACCACATCAGGATGTGAGTTAATAGCGCTTTCTACTTCGGCGGTTCCGATACGATGTCCTGAAATATTCATCACATCATCTACCCGTCCGGTAATTCTGTAAAAACCGTTCTCATCTCTCCTGCAACCATCGCCTGTGAAATATAAACCGGGGTAAGTAGCAAAATATGCCTGTTTACAGCGATCGTGATCACCATAAGTTGTGCGAATCATGGAGGGCCAAGGAAATTTGATACATAAATTTCCTTCTGCTTCATTCCCCGTTATCTCATTTCCTTTATCGTCCACTAATATGGGCTGGATGCCAGGTAAAGGCAGAGTAGCAAAACTTGGCTTCGTTGGCGTTACTCCGGCCAAGGCAGAGATCATTATTCCACCTGTTTCGGTTTGCCACCAGGTATCAACGATAGGACATTTTTCTTTTCCTATGTTTTTGTGATACCACTGCCAGGCTTCTTCGTTGATAGGTTCCCCTACACTTCCTAGGACTTTTAAAGAATCGAGTTTATAAGGTTTTACAAAATCCAGTCCGGCTGCTTCCAGCGCTCTGATTGCCGTAGGAGCCGTATAAAAATGAGTGACGTTATATTTATCAATTACGTTCCAAAAACGACCGGAATCCGGAAATGTAGGGACGCCTTCAAATATCACAGAACTAACTCCAGCCAGCAATGGTCCGTAAGCGATATATGAATGCCCGGTAATCCACCCCACATCGGCCGTACACCAAAACAGGTTTTGACTTCGCTCAAGCTCTGTACCGGAATCCATTTGAAAAACATTTTGAAATGAATAGCAGGTATATACCATATAGCCACCGCAAGTATGTACCACACCTTTTGGCTTGCCTGTTGAACCCGAAGTGTAAAGAATAAACAATACATCTTCACTATCCATTAATTCGGGTACACAGGTATTAGAAACATTTTGCACAACATCGTTCCAAACAATGTCTCGGCCTTCTTTTAAGGTAATAGGCGTTTGAGTGTGTTTGTATACTAATACATGTTGTATACTCGGGCAATCTATTATGGCTTCATCTACAACTGCCTTGATGGGAATATCTTTTACTCCTCTATAAGCACCGTCCGTTGTGAGCACTATTTTACAATTGCTATCCTGAATTCGGCCAGCTAATGCAGAAGCGGAAAAACCAGCGAATACGACCGAATGTATTGCTCCAATTCTTGCACATGCCAACATAGCAAATACCGCTTCGGGAATCATAGGCATGTAAATACAAACTCTATCTCCTTTTTTTATCCCTAATAATTTTAAAGTATTTGCAACTTTACAAACTTCATCATGCAAATGTTGATAGGTTATAGTTCTACCTATACCATCTAGGGAGTTTGGCTCCCAAATAAAAGCAGTTCTATTAGCCTTAGTTAACAGATGCCTATCGATGGCGTTTTCTGTGATATTAAATTTACCATTTACAAACCATTTTACATTTGGTTCATCAAAATTCCAATCCAGGGTTTTTGTCCAGGGCTGTTTCCACGTAAATTCTTTGGCAATATCCTCCCAAAAAAATTCCGGGTTGTCTATCGATTTTTTGTACTCATTTTGGTACTGTTCAAAGCTTTTAATTTGCATGTCATGAGGTTTTACAGTCTAAGTAACATAAAAGATCGGGCAAATACAAGCACAAATCGGTCAAAAGTAAAAGACACCAAAAATATACTGAATGTGCGTTTTTGTTTTTGACTATAAATCATGGATTTCCAAATTATATGATATGCAGTCGCAATCAATCTGTGAAATTTCAATTCATTTTATCAATACTATTTTTTGAACGCGCTCTACCACACAAAAATCATAAACTAAAATCCAATCTATTTAGAATTGTTTTAAATATCGTTTTATGACAATTCTATGACATACAAAAACGCATTGTTCCCGTACTTTGTGAAAGATACTATATGAACTCTTTTAAGATAATCTCGTTGACTCATAAATTGGCCCCTTTGGAGTTAATTGGAAAATTGCATTTAGATGAAACTCATCAACAGGATTACCTGGGTGCTTTGAAAATGAGAATGGAATTAAAAGAGTTAATGTTTTTAAGTACCTGTAACCGGGTAGAGTTTGTATTAAACACAGAATCTGAAATCACACCTTCCTTTCTTGCTGATGTTTTTTATTCTATTAATTCCCGTTTAACAAAAGAAGAGTTAAGTGCTTTAATAGAAAAAACAACGCTATATGAATCAGACGAAGCCTTAACTCATTTGTTTGAAGTATCTGCATCTTTAGATTCGTTAGTAGTTGGGGAAAGAGAAATCATCACCCAGGTTCGTAAAGCTTATGAATTTTGTAATTTATTGGGCTTAACGGGTGATACCATTCGCTTAGCCATTAAACAAACTATTGAAACAGCAAAACGTGTTTATACAGATACAGATATTGCCAAAAATCCGGTATCAATTGTATCATTAGCATATCGTCAGTTGCGCAGCCTGGGTATTAAAAATAATGCGCGCATTGTATTTGTGGGTGCCGGCGAAACCAATGCTAACATGGCTAAATATTTAAGGAAACATGAATACGCTAATTTAACGGTATTCAACAGAAGCCTGGCGAATGCTGAAAAATTAGCAAGAGATTTGAATGGTAAAGCGCGTGAACTCTCTCATATTACTGACTTTAAAGAAGGTTTTGATGTATTGATCACTTGTACAGGATCACAGGAACCCGTTATTACACATGACATTTATAAATCCTTAATAGGAACAGACACTTCTAAAAAAGTAATTATTGACTTGGCTTTACCCGCGGATGTAGATAGCAAAGTAATTGAATTGAATGACGTGATCTACATTGATATTGAATCTCTAAAGAAACAAGCTGCTGAAAATTTATTAAAACGTGAAGGAGAAATTGAAGCTTGTAAAGTAATTATTGCATCTAAAGTAGAAGAGTTCAAACAATTGTTTAACGAACGTAAAATAGAACTTGCCTTTGGAGAAATTCCAAAGCAAATTAAGTATATTAAAGAAACCGCTTTGAATGAAGTATTTGCCAAAGAGATGAATACTTTGGATTCGCAAGGCAAAGAAGTGCTTGATAAAGTATTAAGTTATATGGAAAAAAAATATAACGCTCTTGCCATTAAAACCGCTAAAAAAGTGTTTTTAGAAGAGGACCTCTAACCTAAAAAATACCGCGGTGGAAGTTATAGCAGAAATACTTCTTGAGTTTTTTCCGTCATTAATTATTTATATTCTGAAGATAATTTGGTCGTCCTTTTTATGGGTGGTTAGTTTTGGAAAAGCACCCTTTTTGGTAACCTGGGAAAGCCATAAAATGGACAAAATTGGGTGCCTTGTGTTTATAGGTTTAAGTATTTCCTTAATCATTTATTTAACCTTTAGAGCTAGCTACTATTTTAATTCATAAAGAGTCGACTCTTATGTTACAGTTTGCTAAACCTTTTATTTTTCTCTGTGGTGAATAACTAAAAATAGCTTATCTTGTAGCCTCTAATTTTATTACAATAGCTTATGATCATTATTGGTACACGCGGTAGCGACCTTGCATTATGGCAGGCAAATTTCACAAAGGACCTATTGGAAAAACAGGGTCATGACGTTGAAATAAAGATCATTGAAACCAAAGGCGACACTTCGCAACAATGGAATACCAGTTTTGACAAGCTGGAAGGCAAAGGTTTTTTTACAAAAGAATTAGAAGAAGCGTTGTTGGCCAAAACCATTGATGTGGCGGTACACTCCCATAAAGATCTTCCAACGGAACACCCTGATGGATTAATAATAGCAGGTGTTTCTTCCCGTGAAAATCCTGCAGATTGGCTGATCATGCGTGATGAAGCAGAAGACACAACCAAAAAATTTAATTTAAAACAAGGTGCAAAAGTTGGTACTTCTTCAGCAAGAAGAAAATCGCAATTGTTATCTTTCAGACCTGATGTTGAAATCAGTGATCTTCGCGGTAATGTTCCCACACGTATCAATAAATTACGGGAAGGTCAATACGATGCCATTATATTAGCCGCTGCCGGTTTGGAACGCTTAGACTTAGATTTGTCTGACTTTACGGTAGAGCAATTAGAAACCAGTGAGTTTGTTCCCGCTCCTGCGCAAGGTGTTTTAGCATGGCAAATACGCGAAGATGATTATAAGTTGAGTGATGTATTTGATGCGGTGTGTGATTACGATGTGATGATCAATATTAACATTGAGCGTCGCGTATTGAATTTATTGGATGGAGGCTGTCAGTTACCATTAGGTGTTTTTTGTGATACCGAAATGAATGACCAGGACCGCAAGTTATTTAAAGTATGGGTTTCTGCTTCTGATGCCTGGAATACGCAGGTAAAACACCTCTATTACGAGACAACGAATACGGAAGAACTTCCTGAAAAAATAGTAGAGCATTTACAACGCATCAATTCTAAATCTATTTTTATATCCAGGGATGCACATGAAAGCAATAATTTGAACCGCTGGTTAACCAACTTAGGATTTAATGTAGAGAGTAAAAGCTTAATTGATTTAAAAAAACTAACCATAAAGGAATTACCTAAGAGCGACTGGTTGTTTTTTAGCAGTAAACATGCCGTTGAATTTTTCTTTATGCAGAAACCGGATATTGGCACTACCAAGATCGGTTGTATAGGAAAATCTACTTCACAGGCTATTCGTGAATTGGGGTTGCGCGCCGACTTTATTGGACAGAGCACCGATACAAAATTAGTTGGCAAGCAATTCTCGGCACGCGTTGGTTTAGGCAAAGTTGTTTTCCCTGTTGCGCGCGAAAGCATGCGCACTGTTCAGTGGCAGTTTCCTAAACAACAAAATTGCATTGATCTTCCTATTTATGCAGCATTAAAAGTACCTCATATCGTTCCGGAAACAACAGATATATTAGTGTTTACAAGCCCTAGTAATGCTGAATCTTATTTAGAGAAAAACCAGATCCATCCGCACCAAAAAGTAATTGCCATGGGCGAGGCAACCGAAAAATCATTGATCAAAGCCAAAGTAAAAGCCGAGCAAATTCACAAACCGTATTCGTTTGACGATTTAGGCTTATACCGCGCCATTTTACATACATTTTAACTTTAAACTACTGGCACAGGTTTTATAGATCATATAAACCATAAATTTAAATTAATGACTCCTTTTCAAAATCCAACCATTTACATTGGTGATTTAAGAATCGATGAACCGATCACCACTGTTACCGACTTTCTTTTTATTGGCGTGTGTTTTTACGCCTTCGCCAAAACAAAACAATTTTCAGCTTATAAAGGTGTAAACCTATATCGCTGGTTCTTTTTGCTTACAGGAATTTCTTCTCTCATTGCCGCTCTCATTGGCCACGCGTTTTTATATCATTTTGGATTTGAAGCCAAGATCTACGGTTGGGTTACCGGCATCATCAGCATTTCTTTTGCTCAATTTGCCGCTTTGCATCATACCCGTTCAAGTGTAACTCAAACAACATTTAAAGCATTACAAATTGCCAATTATATTGAAATCATCATTGCCTCTATTCTGTTATTTGTAATTTACTCGTTTACTGTGGTTGAAGTTCACACCGCCTATTCGTTAGTCATCAATGTAACCGTACTGGAATGCATTCATTATAAAAAGACAAAATCACTGTTAAGTAAAAATATGATTCTTGGTGTAGGCATTTGCGTTCTGGCTGTGATGTGTCATGTTTTTAAAATTGCGTTTTCTGTGTGGTTCAACCATTTGGATTTAAGTCATATCTTTATGGCGCTTAGTATGTACATGATGTACAGAGGAGTTGCAAGTTTTAATCCACAAACAGAAATTATTAAATAATGGGAGATGTAAGCATGGAAAAAAGGAAGATGGATCAACACCCAAACTCTTTCTATTTTACATTTTACATTTACATAAATCCAGAAATATGATCACACATCGTCCACGCAGAAATCGTAAATCGGCAGCCATTAGAAACATGGTGCAGGAAAATCACTTATCGGTGAATGATTTTATTTTTCCATTATTTTTAATTGATGGTAAAAACAAAAAGAGTGAGGTTAAATCGATGCCTGGCATTTTTCGTTTAAGTCCGGATTTGATCTTAAAAGAAATTGAAAGTTGCATGAAGCTGGGTATTATGTCTTTTGATGTATTCCCAAGCATTGATGACAAACTAAAAGATAAAACGGCAACAGAAAGTGTAAATAAAAATGGAGTGTATTTAAAAACACTGGCCCTTATTAAAAAGAAATTTCCTGAAGCCTGTATCATGACTGATGTGGCTATGGATCCTTATAGCAGCGATGGTCACGATGGCTATGTAGAGCATGGAAAAATAATTAATGATAAAACGCTTGATATATTAGCTAAAATGGCTGTTGCTCAAGCTGACTGTGGTATTGATATTATAGGGCCAAGTGATATGATGGATGGACGCGTTGGCTACATCCGTGAAGCTTTGGATGATGCCGGGCATGATGAAGTTTCTATCATGAGTTACACGGCAAAATACGCCAGTGGCTTTTATAATCCGTTTAGAGATGCATTAGACAGCGCTCCAAAATTTGGAGATAAAAAAACATATCAGATGAACCCGGCTAATAGCAGAGAAGCATTAATTGAGGCACAATTAGATTTAGAAGAAGGTGCTGATTTTTTAATGGTGAAACCAGCTTTGTCCTATCTCGATATCATTAAAGATCTTAGTACTAACTTTGACTTGCCGGTTGCAGCCTATAATGTGAGTGGCGAATATGCAATGGTAAAAGCCGCCGCTGCTAAGGGATGGATAGATGGCGACAGGGTACGTGACGAAATTTTATTGAGTATGAAACGTGCAGGGGCATCCGTCATTTTAACATACTTCGCTAAAGAGTTTGCACTCTCACAGAAATAGCATTACCTTTAATGCATGTGGTCGTTTTCAGAGCTTCTTTATAAGAATAATGTATTATTTAGCTATTACGGCTTTATTGACCACACTATATTGAATGAAGTTTTAAAAGTAACCAAACACCATTTAACAGTAGAAAACGAGTCAGTAATTGTTTCGAAACGTTTACACAATGCTATTAATGAGTGTGTTGAAAACATCATTAAACATAACTTTTTTCCTAAAGAACAAATGGCAGATTACAAATCACTTATTGTCATTTCTAAAGAGGATGGTTTCTATGTAGTGGATACTATCAATGTGGTTAACGCTCACCAAAAAGAAATCATTAATAAACAGCTCAATTTTATAACTTCCAAAAGTAAAGATGAATTAAAAGTTATTAAAGGCGAGATTATTTCAAACAACCAATACTCCGAAGCAGCAACAGCTGGATTGGGAATGGTGGATATGGTTTTAAGAACTGACGACTGCATTTACGGCTTTAAAAGTTACCAATCTAATTTTCTTTTTAATATTCATTTCAAAATAAATACAACTGTTAGTTATGCAAGTACTTAATACAAAAGGCGACGACATTAGCCCTGATATTAAATTAGATCATTTAGAAAATATTTTTTCAATCACAGGCGAAAGTCGTCCTGAGAATCCTTTAAAATATTACCAACCCGTGTTTGCATGGTTCAACGAATACTTTAATTACTATTACGTTTTAAACGATTTGAGTGATACAGACTTTATTGTTACCAAACACCTGAAGATTGATCTTGACTATTTTAACTCAACCTCCGCCAAAGTTCTGTTTGATTTGTTTATGTTATTAAATAACACCGGCCTTAAAAAATTTAAAATCAATTTTGAAATCGATTGGTATTATCATGCAGAAGATATGGATATGTTAGATGCGGGCAAAGAAATGGAACGTATGTGTGGAGTTACATTTAATTATATCGAAAAATAATAGTTTCTGAAAAATTTAATTCATTGCTTTTGTTTGCTGTTATTTCTGGCCTTGCCGGTTCTTTTAAAAGCTCAAACTTTTAAAAAAATCAGTGTACGCGACGGTTTGCCCTCCTCCATTATTTATGACCTTGAAACCGATAACAACGGTGTTGTTTGGATTGCGAGCTTTGGCAGTGGAATCTGCCGGTATGACGGAAAAACATTTAAAGTTATTAATGAGGATAACGGCTTGCCGTCTGATTTAGTAAGATGTATCGCTTTTCAGAATCAAAACCGCAAATTGTACGTTGGTGCACAGGGTGCCCTGAGCATTATTACAAGTGATAGTATTTACGATAAAAGTAAATTATACCACGATTCTATTCATCCCAATGTATTGTTCTTGTCGGTTAATCAAAATACGGTTCAAACTTCTTCTGATTTTGGCCTGGTAACATTAGTGGACGATCAGGTAACACGCACGATAAAAACATTTCAGTTTATTTCGGGATACTATAAAGATGCGAACGGCGACGAATATGTGGCAACTAAAAAAGGCTTGTTTATTATTAAGCCAAACGGCGACATCATTGATTTTAACGAGCAGCATCATACCGATATATTTCCGATAACGGATATGAAAATCTATCGCGAAGAAATCATTCTGGCAACACCAAAAGGTATTTATAAAATTGATAGCAAAAATGCCGTTACACATATTACAAGAGCCAATGGCATGCAGGAAGAAGGCGTGCGTTGCCTGTTAGTTGATCAAAAAAACATACTCTGGATTGGTACAACTAATGGATTAATGAGTACAAAAGACCTTGTATCCTTTACTAAATACGACAATAAAAACGGGATTGATGAAACCGATATAAAATGTATGGCCGTAGATAAGGATAACCTGCTTTGGGTGGGAACTACCTCCAATGGCCTTTTTAAAATGTTGGCAAATGACATTGTGAAATATGACCTTCCACAAAATGCAGTGGCTTTCGCAACAAATTTATCCAAACAATTATTTGTTCTAACAAACAAAGCTATCATCTACAAGCTGAATAGTGACTCCAATAAATTTATCAAAACAACCATTCTTAAAAACACACTAGATGGTGAAGTAAGACATTTAAGCATTGACAGGTTCGACAACTTTTATATCACGGTTAACAATAAAGGATTTTTAAAGATAGATTCGAAAGGTCGCGAAACCCTTCTGGAAAAAAAGCTGGCGAAGCTTGATAATTTTCCTTTATACTCTTTAAATTATCAGGATAAGGTGTTGCTGGCGTTTAAACGGGTTATCGTATTATATGATCCTGTTAAGAATACACTTGATACCCTACCACACCGAATTAAAGGAACCTATTTTCAACATATGAGTTATGATAAGAACGGACATGTTTGGATCAGTAGCGCTACAGGGTTGGTAAAATATGATGGCCAAAAGGTTACACAAATAAACCGTAATACGCACAAAGATTTTCCTCCAATCGTTACTAACTATGTTGCCGCTGATAAATATAATACGATCTGGGCTGCAACAGATAAAGGTTTGATATGTGTTGAAGATACTGAAATCTTCACAAATTATCGAAAAAACGGTTTCGTAAGTAACGAGCTTTTTGGGTTACAAATCATGGATACGCTTTTGTTTACAAGCTGCAACAAAGGGCTGGTGCAATTGAATATAAAATCGTCGCGGAACTACAAAAATAAATTCATTCTTATTAATGAAAAATTTGGGCTGCTGCAAAGCGACCTTACCAACAAACCTATTTTCTCTGACTCTACACATATATGGATTGGTGGCATAAACGCTGTATTTAAATACACGCCCATTAATTATTCGGACACAAAATCAAGCACTAAATTGTTCATTACAGATATAGTAAAAGACTCTGTTTCCCTGGTGTTTCGAAACACTAAAAATTATCTTCAGTATTTTGTTGATACATCTAAAACTTATGAGTTAACATTTAAAGAAAGTGACTTTTACATATCTTATGTTTCTATCAACCATCAGCGTTTAAAGGAAGAGTTATTTATTCACAGATTAGTAGGTTTAAATAATGGCTGGTCGGTGCCAACAAGCGATATAAAGGCCATTTACACTAACTTGAGTGCGGGATCCTATGTGTTTGAAGTAATGGTGTTTGGCAATCCTAAGAGCAAAGTGTCGCTGAAAATTAATATCTCTCCGCCTTTTTACAAAACAACCTGGTTTATTACAGCGTGCATCATTTTAGGCTTAGGATTGGTTTATTTTATTTTCCAGGCAAGGATCAGATCCATTAAGAGCCAGAATATTTTATTGGAGTATAAAGTTAATCAACGTACACTGCAGCTGAACAATAAAACAGAACTGCTTACCAAAAGCAACGATGAGCTCAGTAAGAAGAACCGTCTCATTTTAGAAAGTATTGAATATGCCAAAAAAATCCAGGAAAGTATTTTGCCGTCACAACCTTATTTAAATAAACAATTTACAAATGTATCTACCGGTTTTATCTATCTTCCAAAAGATATTGTAAGTGGCGATTTTTTCTACACTTACAAGCATGGCTCTATTGATTATTTTGCAGTAGTGGATTGCACCGGACACGGAGTTCCCGGCGCTTTACTCGCTTTCTCCATTAATTCAATTTTACATGGCATTATTGAAAACATTAGGGAATTCAGGCCGCCATCATCTATTATAAAAGAATTGCTGGAGAAGTTCAAGGAGATTTATATCAAAGACCAGGATGTTAAGGAAAGCTTTGCCATTTCTATGGTTATATATCATGGAGAAGAAAAGAACCTCTATACCAGCGCCATTAGTCAATCTGTTTTGTTTTCGCATTCCGGTAGCGTTGAAGAATTAAAAAACACATCTTCTTTTCTTTTACATTCCACGGATAATATTGCGGATATTAATAAACCCGCCCATAAAGGCGATCGCGTGTTTTTATATTCTGATGGATACTTTGATCAAAAAAGTGGCCTGACCCACAAAAAAATGTATAAAAGCAATATGATAAAAAAGATCGACACAACCCTGGTTCTTTCCTTAGTTGAACAATTAGATTCGCTATCTGACCATTTTACGGAGTTCAAAGGCGAACATGAACAGATAGACGATGTAACTGTTTTTGCTATTGAAATAAAATAACTTTTTTATTTTTTCTCTACCAAATATTTCCAATAGCGTTTGGGCACATGTTGCAAATGTAACTTAGTATTTTTTCTAATGGGAATATTAACACTTTTAAAATAGTTTTTCCATAGTCCCTGGTATAGCTTTTCATCGGGATCGAATAAAATTCCGGTTGGTGTTAAATCTGTTGTGTTAATCTTAAAATCAATAATAGCTTCATTAACCTGCTCTGTTTCCTGGTCATAATGAACGCCATATTTTCGTTTAGTATCAAAAATAATCCAGTCCTGGTCAGCATAACGTCTCTTAAAATGTGGAATAATCAATGGCAAAACATTATAATCAGGATCGATAGGCGCATAAAAGAATTTTTCTCCAATGCTCTCAAAGCGAACAAATGCTTCAAACCGGTGTTTCTCAGAACCCACTTTACGGGCTGTTTGGGCAATTTCTATCACAGCGCTATTACCAAAATCAGTTTCTACATTTTTTTCACTTGAAAAAACATAACGCACAAAGTCTAAAATAGTATTCTCTATTCCTTTTAATTCTGACAAAAAACAGCGGTAAATATTTGCAATACTTTCATGACTAATTTTTCTTTGTAAACCTTTGAGGACTCTTTTCGCTTTTTCATGATCACTATATACTTCAATGTTTTCGGTTAATGATAATGCCACGGTTTTATCTCTCTTAACTATCAAGGCATTTTCGCTCTTCCGTTCATAGATATCAAAAATGCTGGTCAGTAAACCGATATAAGTTCCATCATAAATGAATTGGGTCATCATTAGAATAAAGTTAGTTGTGGGGAGTAAGTAGCTGTATATTTACTTTTACCCAGGCTTAAAATATGATGACGAATGCTTCCGGCGGTTTTCTCCCCCAACACAAAATCCTGTTTAGAGCAAACCACGAAATGTTTTACGCGGTTCATAGCGACTCCAATTTTTTTAAGCTGCCACCAATCCAGCTTGCCAAATTTACGCGCAGCTACAATTTTTAAAGCCGATCCAACACCAATTCCCGGAACTCTTAATATCATTTTATAGTCTGCCGTGTTAATATCAACAGGGAATTGATGCAGATTTCTTAAAGCCCAGCTCAGTTTAGGATCAACATCTATGTCAAGTATTGGATTTTCGTCATTCACGATCTCATCTACCCTAAAATCATAAAAGCGCATCAACCAATCCGTTTGATAAAGGCGGTGTTCCCGAATCAATGGCGGCGGCGTGCCAATTCCCGGTAACCGATCATCACCACCGATAGGAATGTATCCTGAATAGTAAACGCGGCGCATATTAAATTTTTGATACAATGAGTTTGCTGTGAACATAATGTCCTTATCTGTTTCAGGTGTGGCGCCAATCACCATTTGGGTGCTTTGACCCGCGGGAGCAAAAATGGGCGTGCTTTTGATTAGATTTTTTTCGGCTTTATATTGAACAATAGATTCGCTCAGGTAATTCATTGGCGTTAAAATTTCCTCGAAATTTTTGTCGGGCGCTAATAACTTCAAAGACACCTCTGTGGGCATTTCAATGTTTACACTCAAGCGATCGGCGTATAAGCCTGCTTCTTTCATTAATTCTTCACTGGCCCCAGGGATTGT
This sequence comes from Bacteroidota bacterium, assembly GCA_040387475.1. Lineage (GTDB taxonomy): Bacteria > Bacteroidota > Bacteroidia > B-17B0 > Aurantibacillaceae > UBA4416. The sequence continues at coordinate 140,360 of JAZKDT010000001.1, forward strand.
TTTTAAATGAATGTACCCATTGAATTTGTGGTCTTGTCGCAGTTTTTTAGCAATGGTAACTAAACGCTCCATCGTAAAATCGGCGTTTTTAAAAATGCCGGAACTGAGAAATAAACCCTCAATATAATTTCTTCTGTAAAAATTGATTGTTAATTCTACAACTTCCTCTATTGTAAAAGCGGCGCGCTTGATATCATTGCTTTTACGGGAAACGCAGTAAGCGCAATCAAAGATACAGTGATTGGTGAGTAATATCTTAAGTAACGATACACACCGACCATCTTCCGTATAGCTATGACATATTCCCATTCCGGTTGAATCGCCGAGCCCTTTGTTATGATTTTTTCGGTTGCTCCCGCTTGACGAGCAAGAAACGTCATACTTAGCGGCGTCTGCTAAAATGTTTAACTTTTCATTAATACGTTCCTCGGAAGTTTTCATGACCTTAAAATTACTACGTTTTTAGGCTTCGTTGTGCTACAAATTATAGCAATCTGAATGAAAAGCGATGAGATTTTTTTAATGCTTCAAATGCTTTATATTTGTTATGATGAGAGTACTTTGGCTATGTTTTATATGCTTACTGATAAACCAGTTTTCTTTTGGCCAGCCAGTGGTACAAATCAAATTCAGCAAACCATTCGCTATTCTTAAGTTTTTAGAAACAACCAAAGGCGGGCATGCCACATCGGGTACATTTAAACATCAAATAGATACCTCCTTTTTAGGAAAGGATGTTGTCTTCCAAAAGTTGGTATCTGACTACCAGTCATTGCAGCTTGACTACAATTACGTGAAGCAACAATATCCGTTGGGGAGAAAACACACAACCTCAACCTGGGATCTTCTGTGTGTTGCGGCCATTTCATCCAATACAAACGAAGAGTTTTTTAACCGCATTATTGGCATCTATCCTAATGTTGACTATTTGAAATTAAAGCGTGTTGTTACAGCAAGTGAAGTGTATTACGATAAATTTATTTATACAAAATACAAACCTGCAGTAGACGATAAGTTAAGAGAATTGCAGGGCCTAAGTCCTAAACTGCACGAACTGTTTGAGAAATTTAAAATTTTTTACGGGAGTAGTTGGGATAAATCCATGCCTTTTAATTTAGCTATTTATCCCATTATTGGGCGAAGCGGGCAAACGACAGCAACCCCGCACGCCAACAGCTTAGAAATGGGAATTCTTACACAGGAAGAAGATGTTTTTGATTTGCTTTCAATTGGCATGCATGAAGTAAGCCATGTTTTGTTTGAAGAACAGCCGTTAAGTTTGCAACAAGAAATAGACAGTTGTTTCACAGTTACAGTGTCTCCGTTTTCAAAATTTGCATATCATTATATGGATGAGGCTTTGGCAACCGCTTTAGGAAACGGATATGCCTATAACGAACTAGCCGGCGAAATGGATTCAGCCGATTGGTATAGCGATTTTTATATCAATGCTTACGCCAAAGCTATATATCCTTTAACTGAGCAATATGTAAACAATAGAAAACAAATCGACCGAGCTTTTATTTTAAAAGCTATTGAACTATTCAAAAAAACTTTTCCAAATGCGCAATATGAATTTGAACCCCGCTTGATGTCTGCTGATATTTATTATGAAGATGATGTAACAAAGGAAATAGATGAAATAGAATTTACGTTGCATAAAACATTCAGGATATATAATAGTCACACATCCATTCCGATAATTGACAATGTATCATTGGATAATATTAAGAAATCAAAAGATACGCAAATCTTCATTATTCATAAAAATCAATTGCAAAATTTAGCAAAACTGAAGTTGATCTTTAAAAACCTTGCAACTCTGCCTCCTCATAAAAACATGATCATCAGTTTTTTAGAAACGAACGGTCGGCCCGTGATAATCATTGTGGCGGATGATAAAAGCAAAGTACTTGAAGGAATAAAGGCCTTGAAAATACAAAAAGCAATTGACCCGAAAAAATTATGGGTAACGTTTTAGTTACTGCTGTTTCGATTCAATAATCTCTCCATTGAGTGTAGTAAAATAAAGTGGATTTGTTGCTCTTCTCAATGCAAGATAATCTTTGTACTCGGAAGAAAAATTTTTGCGGTTTGTAATGGTCTCGTCAAAGTTTCCGTTAAGCCCCATCAAAAGCTCTGTAGCTTCACGCACAGCATGTTGTCCGCTGGTGGCGCCGGTTGTATAATCAACTAACTTGTTTTTAATGACGTATTCATTTAGTAGCGGGTTCGACTTACGGGGTATGTAAATTCTAACGCCACAAATTTCTGCCAAACTTAAATCGAGCACATCATCAAACACAAAACAGATCTGGTGAGGCTTTAAATCGTGCAAGCCACATAAATGTTTGGTAGCATCAAGTTTATGTGCAAATTTGGAAAAGGAATAATGAAATCTCTCCCGGTCAACAAATGTAAATGCTGCGGTGTTTTTTTCTCCGGATATAATTGCTGTTAACGGGATTTGCTTGTTGTTTAAGTAATAAGAAAACCGCACCAGATTGGTTCCCATGCTATCTGCTTCGCTAAAACAACTATCCAAATTATGATCCTTACCTGCATCTGTAAAAACGCCATCCCAGTCAAAAACAAAAGCTTTGACTTGTTTTAATTTTTCTATGATCTCCGCTTCAGGTGTAATAAAACGCCCGCCATTTTCGGTAAACAATTGAGTAATGTGTGACATAATACAAATATAATAAAAACAAAAATGCCATCTACTTGTTTAGTAAATGGCATTATTAATTCAATGGGGTTAAGAACTATCCCTTCATATCCTGAATATCCAACATACCAACCGGTTTCCCGCCTTCTGTTACCACTATAGTATCTACGTTTGTTTTCTTAAATAAAGCACTGGCGTCGTTTAACAACACATTTCCTTCAATAGTGATTGGCTCTCTATATTCCAGATCAGATAAGTTTTTAGATAAAATATCTCTTCCTTTTTCTCCGATCAGTTTTCTTAAGCTGCCATCTGTAAATACACCTTTAATACTGCCATCTGCCTTAGTTACCGTAATGGCACCAAAACCATATTCAGTCATTTTAACGATGGCGTCCGTTACCGACGTGTTCTCTGCAACTAAAGGGTTTGTGTTTTTGATAGCTTCTTTCACTTTCACCATCATTAAACGGGTATCCTGAATAAACTGGTCTGTACCTAAAGTTGTAAAATTATTCTCAGTTAATTGTTTGATTATTTTTAACGGCACAGTGATTGTGTGAACACCAATATTAATGGCATTACGAACATGTTCAGCATTACGAACAGATGAGAACATGATCTTTGTATCATATTCATACAAATCAACCGCATCAACACATTGTTGTACTAACGCTAAAGCATCATGTCCCTGATCCTGTAAACGACCCACTAACGGGCAAACATAAGTTGCACCCGCTTGCATAGCCATGTAAGCTTGTTGCAAAGTATATACTAAATGCACGTTTACTAAATATCCTTTATCGCGTAACATTTTACAAGCTCTAACGCCTTCTAATGAAACGGGGATTTTAAAAACTGTTTTCTTTGGATCTAATCCTAATGCTAACTGACGCTCTGCCTCAGCTAATACTTCTTCAGCACTATTTCCTAAAGCTTCAATTTGAAGCACCGGAACTATTTTACTTAATTTTACGATAGTACCGTCAATATCTGTAATGCCTTCTTTTTGCATAAAAGTTGGCGTGGTGGTTAATCCGTTTAAGAAGCCTAATTTAAATCCTTCTTCAATTTCTTTAAGGTTGGCTGAATCTAAGTATAATTCCATTTTTTACGTTTTTTAATAAGACTCAAATATACATTTTTATAATTACGAATCCGTACGAATATACGAATCAGTATTAACAACCTTTGGTTGGTATATTCGTGCGGATTCACAAATCAAATCTTTTATAATTACTGTTCTACAGCACGCACCCCAGGCAGGCTTCCCTGCTCTATGTATTCCAATAATGCACCTCCACCGGTACTTACATAACTTACCTGGCCAGCCAGGTCATATTTGTTAATGGCTGCCACACTGTCGCCACCACCTATTAATGAAAAAGCACCTTTTTTAGTTGCCTCCGCGATGGCAAGTGCCACCTCTTTTGTTCCCTTCTCAAAGCTACTCATTTCAAATACGCCCATTGGGCCATTCCACAAAATAGTTTTTGAGTTTTTGATCACGTCACTGTATGTTTTGATCGTATCGGTGCTGATGTCCAATCCCATCCAACCATTAGGAATGGAGTTGATATTACATTCCTGCTTGTTGGCTTCATTCGCAAAATTATCTGCAATAACTGCATCAGTGGGAATGTACAAATTCACGCCTTTAGCTTTTGCTTTCTCCAACAATTCTTTAGCAAGCTCCAGTTTGTCATCTTCGCATAGCGATTTACCAATAGTGCCGCCCATTGCCTTTACAAAAGTAAAAGCCATGCCTCCGCCAATTAAAATATTATTGGCTTTACCCATTAGTTGTTCAATGATAAGGATCTTATCACTTACTTTTGCGCCTCCAACAATAGCAGTAAATGGTGCTTCTGCACCGTTAATTACTTTATCAATGCTAGCCACTTCGTTAGCCATCACGTATCCAAAGCTTTTTGCATCATTATTAAAAAATTGTGCGATAACCGCGGTAGAAGCATGAGAACGGTGTGCTGTTCCAAAAGCATCATTTACATATATATCACCGTGTTTACTTAGTTTTTTTGCAAAATCCTTATCGCCTTTTTCTTCTTCTTTGTAAAAACGTAAATTTTCTAATAACAACACCTGTCCTGGCTTTAAAGCGGCTGATTTTCCGTAAGCATCATCACTAATGCAATCTTCGGCAAACAACACTTCGGTGCCTGTTAATTTACTTACTGCGTTCACAATATGTTTTAGAGAATATTTATTAGTTGGTCCCTCTTTTGGACGACCCAAATGCGACATTAAAATAACACTTCCTCCTTTTTCCAGAATTTTTTTTATGGTTGGAACTGCTGCTCTGATACGTGTATCATCAGTTACTTCAAATGCGTCGTTCAATGGTACATTAAAATCTACGCGAACTAATGCGCGTTTGTTTTCCAAATTCAGGGTGTCAATTGTTTTCATACGAACGTATCTTTTTGTTTAGTATTGTAATTTTTGCCTGCAAATTTAACCTAATTACTAAAATAATAATTCATTATCTTTAATTATGTTTTTAAGGGGTTTGATAATATGCTGTATTCTTCTTTCTAAAGCACTCGACGGCTTTACGGTTAAAACTATGGCGCATGGCGATTGGGAAGATCCCGCCATCTGGAGCAATAATCAGGTTCCGGTAAATCCTGATTCCATCATCGTTTATCATTACATGGTCATTCATCAAAACCTAACCATCACTTCTCCCACTGTATTGTTTATTGATACATTAGGAACTATTTGTGGTGATTATTTATTAGAAACCATGTGCGGCGCTTCGTTTATCAATTACGGACATTTATTTTTGAACCGGATAAAAACAAGGGCTGGTTTAAATTACCATTATATAGCTTGCAAAAACTCTCTTATTCTTAACGGCTGCTCGCCGGGGGGCGGTTACTACAATAATCTTCCTCCTCACGGATCAACGTATGTTTGGCCACCGGTATTATGTAAGACGCAGGATACGAATTGGGAACTTGGAAACCAAATAGGGTTATTGGAACTCGAAAAAAATGGTCTGAAGATTTATCCCAATCCGATAATTAACGAGCCCTTGTACCTTATAACGTTGAGCAATACAAAAATGCGCTTAACGGACATTATGGGTAATGAGCTACAACAGGAAGTTTTTGAAAATAAAACCAGTGTAGATTTTTCTAAGTTCCCCACAGGCATTTATTTTCTGGAGATTGAGATTGATGGAAAGAAATCTGTACGAAAAATTGTAAAGTCAGATTAGACTTATTTTTTGGGGATATCCTTAAACTGTCCGCCAATGGTACTGGCAATACCACCTCCACTGCTTGTAAATGTGCCTGACATTTTGTTGTTAGCATTTGAAGTAATATTTATAGAACCTCCGGTTGCACTATAAGACCCCAGTGGTTCAATATAGGTTACTGTGTTGGAGGCGCCATTAAAAGTATACACACCTGATGTTTGAGCACTTGTTTTTATGATGATACGATTGTTCATTCCCTGGTAATAGGCAATGATAATTTTGGAGGCAGGAAAAAAGAAAGCTGAATCAGCAGTAATGGTTGCACCGCTGTTTTTAGTGTAAGTAAATCCAACCGGCTCTATTGAGCCGCCCACCGGGCAAGTGCTACAGGAATCACTTTCATCTTCTTTTTTACATGATACAATAAGTATCGAAAAAAACAAGGTAGTTAAGAACAGTTTAAGCTTTGCCATACCACTAATTTAATTTCAATGGTCGGATTTTACTTTTAACTATAAAAGCATAGGGATAATTTTCTCTGATCTTTTTCAAGGCCTCATAAGCATCCAGCTTAGTTTTATAATCGCCTACCGTTATAACAAAATTTGGTTGCTGGTAATCAATATACGGAGTGATATCAGCATATTTATTATTAAATTTTGCTTTTACTTCTTCCGCTTTTGTTCTATCAGCACTAAAATGAATTTTTACGCGGTAGCCGTCGCTTTCGCCATTGGTTCGTTTGTGATATTCCGCTTTTTTTTCCTGAAGCGCTTTTACTTTTAAGGCCGTTTGAATTGTATTGTCATTTGAATTACCCTGGGAAAAAAGGAGCGACAGATTCCAACAAATAAATATGACTGATAAAATATATCTCACAAAACAAAAGTATGCAATTTGCCTTAATAGTTTGTATATTTAATAACATATAAGTTGCTTTATGTATCTAAACCAGCGCCAAAAAAATATAAATCAACTTTTTATAGCGCTATTCTGTATTACCGTCAATGCTTCCGGGCAATTTAAAAATTTTGGTTCCGCCGCGAAAACAAAGCCTGAGCCTACTTACTTTTTTAGTGTGTACGCATATTACGATGTTGTGAGAGAGTACGGCCTGGGATTTCAATATCAATGTAATAATAAATACAATGTAGATTTTTCTGTCTCTAAAATATATCCTTATGGTTGTTTATATGAAAAAATATCTCAATGGGATTACTATGATTTCCAGGGTTATGGCTTTAAGTTTAACCCCAAATTTATGTTTGGTCGCATAAACAAAATGTACGTGGGATTAAACTTATCCTACGAGCAATTGTCGCATGATACTGTGCGCGTTTATAACTATAATGGCCGCGGAACTGAATACTATTATACGTTAAGTAAAAGCAAAGGCGTTGGATTCACTGTTGGCGTTACGGTTGGAAACAAAATCAGGTTCAATTTCTTATTTATGGAGCCGTTTATTTCTTTAGGGTTAACCGAAACGCATACTAAAAATACGGATTATGCTACTACCTCAAACAGACTAAATCTTTGGAAACAATACCCTTACTCTTATTCTCAAAGTAAAGCGTTTTTTTATACAACTATTGGCCTAAAACTTGGTCTTTCTTTTAAAAAGAGTAAAAAACATGCCGCTATTGATAAGAAATTTGACGACGTTTATATTCCTAAAACAACTCTTTTGAAAACTTATTTTAAGTCCGTAAATTTTAAAGATCGAAGCCTCCAAAAAGACACGCGTAGGGCCTATGCCAGATACAAAGGATTAAATAGAAACGCCCTTTTTAGTTATAGACGATATTACGCAGACACGACTTTGTTTTATAAAAAAATAGACTTTTTATTTCAACGAATAGATAGTTTGATAATTAAGGGTCAGAAATAATTGTTTTGCCTGATTTATTTCAAAAATAATAGCCCTTTTAGGCTAATATTTAGCCCTGTTTTCCATTAAAATACTTAAATTAGCCCTGTTTTTAACGAAAACTAAAATGGACAAATTTTCCTTTGTTGGCACAAGCGACGTAAACGCTATTGAGAGTTTATTTTTGCAGTATAACCAAAACCCCGATTCTGTAGACGCCTCATGGCGTGATTTTTTTAAAGGCTTCGAATTTGCGCGTACATCGTACGATGCAGAAGGAGGAGCAATTCCTGAAAATGTAACCAAAGAGTTTAAAGTAATAGGTTTAATTACCGGTTACCGTCAGCGTGGTCACTTATTTACCAAAACAAATCCTGTTCGTCAGCGCCGTACTTACGAACCAACCTTGGCTCTCGAGAATTTTGGCTTATCTGACAAAGATCTCGACACCGTTTTTCAGGCTGGTAATGAAATTGGGCTTGGTGCCGCCAAGTTAAAAGACATTATTGCTCATTTGGAGCAAACCTATTGCCAAAGTATTGGCGTTGAATATTTATATATGCGCGAACCTAAAGTTCTGAAATGGATGCAGGAGCGCATGGAAAAGAATAAAAACACGCCGACTTTTTCTAACGAACAGAAAAAAACAATTCTGAAAAAATTAACCCAGGCGGTTGTTTTTGAAAGTTTTTTACATACCAAATTTGTTGGTCAAAAACGCTTCTCGTTAGAAGGGGGCGAATCCGTAATTCCTGCGATCAATACATTGATGGAACATGGCGCAAATTTAGGTATCGAAGATTACGTGATTGGAATGGCTCACCGCGGACGTTTGAACGTGTTGACCAATATCATGAATAAAAATTATAAAGATGTATTTACTGAGTTTGAGGGCCGACCAAGTGAAGACTCTTTGTTTGATGGTGATGTAAAATACCATATGGGTTATTCATCCGATCAGTTAAGCGATGATGGTAAAAATGTACATATCAGCTTAACACCAAACCCTTCTCATTTAGAAACCTCAGCAGCGGTTGTTCAGGGAATTGTTCGTTCTAAAATTGACAGCCGTCACGGTGGTGACAACTCAAAAGCGTGTCCTGTAATTTTACATGGTGATGCGGCTATTGCCGGACAAGGGTTGGTTTATGAATTAGTGCAAATGAGCCAGCTCGACGGTTACAAAACCGGTGGAACTGTTCACTTTGTGATCAATAACCAGGTTGGATTTACTACAAACTTCCTTGACGGTCGTTCATCAACTTATTGTACGGACGTTGCAAAGGTGGTATTAAGCCCGGTTTTCCACGTAAATGGTGATGATGTTGAAGCCTTATGTTTCATTTCAAAACTCGCAATGGAATTCCGCCAAACATTTCATCGCGATGTGTTTATTGATGTATTATGTTACCGTAAATATGGTCATAACGAAGGTGACGAGCCTCGTTTTACTCAACCAATGCTATACAAAGCCATTGCCGCTCACGCCAATTCAAAAGATATTTATGTTGAAAAGTTAAAGGCTGAAAACTCACCTTTAGCGGCTGAAGCAAAAGACATAGAAACAGCTTTCAAAGCCGAATTGGATGCTAATTTGGATGAAGCTAAAAAAACAGAGAAAGCAAAAATTACCTCTTTCTTAGAAGGAAACTGGAAAGGTGTAAAAATGGCAACAGCTGCTGATTTCGAAGAATCCCCCAAAACGGCCATTGACGAAAAATTGTTTTTAGAAATCGCTAAAAAATCAACTGAACTACCTAAAGACAAAAAATTCTTTAATAAAATTCAGAAGTTGTTTGATGATCGTAAGGCAATGATTGCTAATGATAATTACGATTGGGCCATGGGCGAATTATTAGCCTATGCTTCTTTAATGAAAGAAGGGTTTCCTGTGCGTTTTAGCGGACAAGACGTTGAGCGTGGGACATTCTCTCACCGTCATGCCATTGTAAAATTAGAAGACAGTGAAGAAGAATATACGCCACTAAATAACATTGATGCTAAAGTAAAATTTGAGATCTACAATTCATTATTAAGTGAATATGGTGTTTTAGGTTTTGAATATGGTTATGCATTTGCTGCACCAAGTACACTTACTATTTGGGAAGCACAATTTGGCGATTTCTTCAACGGTGCTCAAATTATTATTGATCAATACCTAACATCCGCCGAATATAAATGGCGCCGGATGAATGGTTTGGTTATGTTATTGCCTCATGGTTACGAAGGTCAGGGGCCTGAACATTCAAGTGCACGTATGGAACGGTTTTTACAGGCCTGTGCCGAAAACAATATGCAGATCGTTAACGCTACAACACCGGCTCAACAGTTCCATGTGTTACGTCGCCAGTTAAAACGCGATTTCCGTAAACCATTGGTTTGCTTTACACCTAAAAAATTATTACGCTATCCAACCTGTGTAAGTAAGTTAACCGACTTTACAAAAGCTAATTTCCAGGAAGTATTGGATGACACCATCGATGCTAAAAAAGTAAGCCGCGTTGCTTTCTGCTCAGGCAAAGTTTATTATGATCTGATAGAGCGCAGAGAAAAAGAAGGCGTTGATGACATTGCTTTTATTCGTTTAGAACAATTATATCCTTTCCCTAAAAAACAAGTAGAGTCTATTTTAAAAAAATATAGCAAAGCCACTCATTATTCATTTGTTCAGGAAGAGCCTGAAAATATGGGTCCTTGGCGTTTTGTGGACAAAAATTTACGTGCGTTGAATTTAACCTACTACGGAAGAAACGAAGCTGCCAGCCCCGCAACAGGTTTTGCAAAGCGACATGCGAAAGAGAACGAAGATATTATGACAAATATTTTTTCTAAAGTACTGGTGAAATAAGGAATAGAAAAGACTGCTTGACTTAAGGCACAACAGATATTAAAAACTAAGAATACGAACATCCAACATTTATAATTTAAAATTTAACGTTTAGTATATATGGCAATTGTAGAATTAAAAGTACCAAGCCCGGGAGAATCTATTACAGAAGTAGTTATTGCCCGTTGGGTAAAAAACACCGGTGATGTTGTTGAAAAAGATGAAGTGTTAGCGGAGATCGATTCTGATAAAGCTACGCTTACTTTAAATGCAGAAGAAAGCGGTAAAATTGAAGTGTTAGCGGCAGAAGGTGATACCGTAAAAGTTGGGCAAGTTGTAGTGAAAATTGATACCTCGGTAAAACCTGAAGCTAAAGCAGAAGCTCCTAAAACCGAAAAGAAGGAAGAAGTAAAAACAGAAGCTAAAAAGGAAGAGCCAAAGAAAGAGGTAGCAAGCGGTAAGCAGGATGCCACCTACGCAACCGGTACTCCAAGTATTGCAGCAGCCAAAATGATGGCAGAAAATAATATTTCAGCTAATCAAATGAACGGTACGGGCAAAGACGGTCGTATTACCAAGCAAGACGTGTTAGCGGCTTTATCTAACGGTTTACCAACTGCGCAAAAAGTACTCGGCAATAGCTGGCAAGGCGGCAGAGACAAAGAACGTTCTAAAATGACGTCTTTGCGTAAAACAGTTGCTAAGCGTTTGGTTGCCGTAAAAAATGAGACTGCTATGTTAACCACCTTTAATGAGGTTGACATGAGCGAGATTTATGCCATCAGAGCAAAATACAAAGATAAATTCAAAGAAGTTTACGGAACTAATGTTGGTTTCATGAGCTTTTTTACAAAAGCGGTAACTGAAGCTTTATTCCATTACCCTGCAGTAAACGGTATGATAGATGGCGAAGAGATCGTCTATAATAAGTATTGTGATATTGGTATTGCTGTAAGCGCACCAAAAGGATTAATGGTTCCTGTGTTACGTAATGCAGAGTTAATGAGCATAGCTGATATCGAAAAAGGAATTAAAGAAGTAGCCTTAAAAGCCCGTGACGGAAAATTAACCATTGATGATATGACCGGCGGAACGTTTACAATCACTAACGGTGGTGTTTTTGGAAGTATGATGAGTACGCCAATTATTAATCCGCCGCAAAGTGCTATTTTAGGGATGCATAACGTGGTTGATCGCCCTATGGCTGTTAACGGACAAGTTGTTATTCGACCAATGATGTACATTGCATTAAGCTATGATCATAGAATTATTGACGGAAGAGAAAGCGTTGGCTTCCTTGTAAAAGTGAAGGAAATGCTTGAAAATCCAAGCCGCATGTTATTTGGTGGCAAAGTTCCTGAAGAAATATTATTGGGACTGTAATGCAGAACGCTTGACCATATTTTATCACATTTATAATTAAAAAAAACCCCGATAAAACTATCGGGGTTTTTATTTATATAAAACAAATAGTATACCTTTATTAATCACTTTACAGACGATATGAAAAAATTAGCTCTCATGTGTTTTTTGTTTTTAATCGCTACATCACAAAGTGTGAGTCAGGATAAAACCATTGACTCTCTTAAACTGGCGCTAAAAAAGGCCACCCATGATACTACCCGCTGTAATATTTTAAATGCCCTGATTGAAGCTGAAGCCAGTGACACTATATGGCCAATCTATAATGATCAACTCTTAAAGTTAAGCCAAAAAAATATGGTTGGTTCACCAGCATTAAAAAAATTCTATTTAAAGCATCTTGCTGATGCAACAAACAATTTAGGTGTTCTCACTTCAAACCAGGGTAACAATAACGAAGCTCTGGAGTACTACTTTAAAGGCCTGAAAATGCAGGAAGAGATTGGAAGTAAAATGGGAATTGCTACTACCTTAAATAACATAGGGCTTATTTATAAAAATCGTGGCGATATTAAGAAGGCATTGGAATGTTACAATAAAAGCTTAAAGATTTACGAAGACATCGATAATAAAACAGGGATCGCCAACGCCTTGAACAACATGGGTCTCATTTATAACAATCAGGGTGATGTTGGAAAAGCATTGGAGTATTTGGACAAAACGTTGAAAATGTACGAGGAAATCGGTAACAAATATGGGATTGCTACTTCCTTCAACAACATCGGTTTTATTTACAATAATCAGGGCGATTTTAAAAAAGCGCTGGAATATATGGTAAATGGCATGAACATGTACAATGAGATCGGTGATAAAAGTGGTTCCGCAAATGCTTTGGCAAACATTGGGCCCATTTACCGGGCTTTGGGCGATATGAAAAAAGCGTTGGATTACTCAACCAAAAGTTTGAAGTTGAGCGAGGAAATTGGCGATAAAAATTTAATGGCTAATTCTTTAAATAACATTGGTTACATATATCAAATTCAGCGCGACCCTAAAAAAGCGTTGGAGTATTATGTCAAAAGCCTGAAGCTGTACGAAGAAATGGGCGATAAAGATGGGGTTTCTAATGCTTTACACAATATCGGCGATATCCATCGAAGTTTGGGTAATATTAAAACGGCTATAGAATTTGCCGAAAAAAGTATGGTAATAGCGAAGGAACTAGCATCTCCTCAAAGAATATATAGCAACGCTTTGTCTCTTTACAAGATAAATAAAGATATGGGAAATGCTGAAAAAGCACTGGCATATTACGAAGAATATATTACCATGCGTGATAGTATCAACAATCAAAAAACTAAAAAAGCCAGCATAAAGTCGCAATTTAAATATGAGTATGAAAAAAAAGCGGCCGCCGACAGTGTAAAGGTTGCGGAAGAAAGAAAGATCGTAGTTGTGCAGTTAAAACAGGAAAAAACACAACGGTTGGCATTATATGGAGGGCTCGTTTTAGTAGTTCTGTTTGCTGGGTTTATGTTTAACCGTTTCAAAATTAGTCAAAAACAAAAACAGATCATTGAGATTAAAGAAAAGGAAACGCAATCACAGAATACAATTATTACACAACAAAAGCATTTAGTTGAAGAAAAGCACCGCGAAATAACAGACAGTATTAGCTACGCTGAGCGCATCCAGCGTAGCTTTTTAGCATCACAGGAAATACTGGATGCAAACCTAAACGATTTCTTTATTTTGTTTAAACCAAAGGCGGTAGTAAGTGGCGACTTCTACTGGGCCTCCAAATTAAGAAATGGAAATTTTGCTTTAGCAATAGCCGACAGTACAGGTCATGGTGTGCCTGGAGCAATTATGAGTTTGCTCAACGTTACCAGTCTTGAAAAAGCTATAGAGCACCATACAAATCCTGCAGACATTTTAAATCGCACACGTTCAACTATCATTGATCGTTTAAAAAAAGACGGAAGTATGGAGGGTGGAAAAGATGGCATGGATTGCAGTTTATTAGTGTTCGATTTTCCTAATAAACAGTTGCATATAGCCGCAGCTAACAATCCTGTTTGGATCATCAGAAATAATGAAATGATTGAGATCAGGCCAGACAAAATGCCTGTTGGTAAAAACGACAGGGAAACAGAATCTTTTACACTACACACACTGGATCTGTTAACCGGAGATACCATCTATACTTTAACAGATGGCTTTCCTGATCAGTTTGGCGGACCAAACGGTAAAAAATTTATGAGTAAAAAACTCAAAGAACTATTGCTTTCTAACAACAGTTTATCAATATCTCAACAAAAAGATTTATTAGACGTTACCTTCAAAAACTGGCTCGGTGATTTGGAACAAATTGACGATGTATGTGTAATGGGCATTCGAATATAGTTGGAAGATAATAGCGATTATTAACTGTGTTTATGCATTAAAACAGTAAATTAATCTCTTAATAATTCAGCTTAAACGAAATATTGCTTTATATTTACTACTCAAAGCGTATGCCGAAAAGCTTAAAGAGTAGGCAAAAAACTAAACACTATTTTATGAAAAAGACCTTAAGTATTTTAGGAGTTGCGGCTCTTTCTGTTATCTGTTCAGGTAATGCAAATGCCCAGGATATGGAAAAATTTAAAGCCGATATGGGTAAGAAATCGGTAATGGGTAAAGAAGTAAGGGTTCCTTACACAGATGTGATCACTTATTATGGTTATGTGAAACCGGGAGCGAAACCCGATGAAGAAAAAGGTGGAAAAAAATATTACTATTTATACGTTTGGATTCCTGCAGTAGCACCAGAAATTGGTATACGTATGATTTCTCCCGTTCCCGCTAAAATGACTCCAGAGAAAGAAGATTTTCAGGCAGCTGATTATGATGCCAACAAGGCAGATACTAAAAACTTTTTTGATACTTGGATTTCTTTCGAAAAAGCAGAAGGTGTTACCTCTGCAGCTGATATTGCTACTAAAGGCAAAACAGCGAAATGGAATCAAATTGATTCCAATGATGATTCAAGCGAAATGCCGGCTCAACCATCAGGGAGCAAATATAACTCTATGATGCGTATTACAAGTGAAGTAAGTAATCCCTTAAAAGCATTAACGGTTGGTTTATACCGTATTGGATTTACGACTTATAAAACAGGCGAAGTGCAAGGAAGTTTTGCAGCTCAATTAGGATCACCTGTAAAATTACCCGGAACTAAAGTGGCTCCCACTTTAGAATTATTAGCGAAATAATTATCTGAATTAAATACCATTAACAGCCACTCCGAAAAGGGTGGCTTTTTTATTACATCGTCTATAATTGAACTTCAAACACACTAGTTCTGCAACACTAATTTTCGGGTAAAAATTTTGTCTTTTACGTATAACGAGACAAAATAAATTCCGCCCACAAATTTACTTACATCTATGTCGGTAGATGGATTCTCCAGATCGGCAAAAAAGATTTCTTCTCCCAGTATATTTTTTATCGACACCTTACTGTTCACGTGCAAATTGGTTTGCAGCCTGATCAGCCCTTTGCCGGGATTGGGATAAAGGGAAAGAGTTACGGATGCTTCGCCAGTTTCCGGCACATCGGTAGTGAGGTTCTTTTTAGGTAAAAAGCCATAAGCAAACCATTGTATGCCTTCCGGATGAATATAGGTTTTCCAAAGCCCTGTTTCTGCCGTTAAACTATTTGTCAAATCGTTATAGGGAAGAAAAAAAGGATTTGCATTAACCCAGCTTTGCATAAAGGCCGGTTCAGAACTATATAAACTCATAACCTTTATGCTTGTATTTGCACCAGCTAAAAATTGTAGTCTCGGTTTTAAATAATTGTATTGATATGACGCCGAATAATTAGCCGAAGGAATGTAGGCGCTTACTAAAACCCGGTCAACGCCTGTTTGAACAATTTGTTTTGCCTGACCGGTATTAAAAAAACCAAAGTAGGCTTCCGATTTTTGCCCGGTGGCATTTGCCAGCGAATCTATACGCGTGAGCGTGTTTTTATAAAAACCAAAAGCCCCCGCGGTATCACAAGTAAAACCGTTAGGTTGTAAGTATGTGGAACAATAGTAAGAACCCGATGTGACAGATGAAGCGATCCAGAATTCAAACTCTAAATTATACACATCTATTTTTTGATTACTCGATGCATGTTGCTGGTTATAAACATGGATCACGTTTCTGAAAAACGTATAGTTCTCGGCAGCAACACCCACTTCGGCAATGCTATACTGAGTTTTTGCTTTATTGATAAAGTTAGAGAACGACTGCGCTGTGGTAGTGTTTGTGAGAGGTGTAGCAGCATTTACCTGGTGTACATTATAAAGCGTTAGGTAATTAAATCCATTGTTTTGGGCAAATAATAAAACACTGTCCTCTTTGGCGGTATTGCCTAAAATGGTATTGAAACCATTTACATAAAATCCCTTTATGTTTTGTGAATACATGCTAAACGCAATTACTGTGAACACGATTAAAATAAATGATTTCCTGTTCATACCTTCAAAGGATTGATTAATGCTTTTGATCTTCCGAAGGCGCCAACGTAGTTTTCTGTCCCTTAAAAAATTCAACTAATTGCAGTCGCTGAGCATCTGTTAATTTCGCCTCCTTATGCATTGTAGTGTAAGATATCATCGGCATCTCTCCTTCTTCTACCATTTCAACACATTCATCAAGTTTGTGATTTTTCTTTTTCTCCGAGTAGCTTCCCCAAATCGAAAAATTCAAATGATGGCTTCCTTCATCAATGTGGTGCTTTATCCACCACGACACCGGCGCTATATTTGTATACCAGGGAAATGTTGGCTGATGAGAATGACAATCATAACAGGCTGTTTTTAATGTGTTTGCAACCTCAGCATTGGCAGATGTTAATGCAATAAAGTCGGTTGAAGAATCAACCGGTTGGGTGGTTTTATCAATCCTGAATGACTGGATCAATAAAAAGAACAACGCTAAAAATATTGCGATGTTTTTGGCACTAAAACGTTTTTTCATATTCAATTAATTTAAGAAATAATAACACTATGTAAATATGACTTAATTTTTGAAATCATACCTTTATTCAAGTAATTTATTATTTACATTTGACTATGAATAAAATTCTTTTCACTCACCTCTTTTTACTTTGTTTTGCAGCGGGTTTTGCACAAACAAAAAACTCCATAACCGTAGCCTTCTACAACTGCGAAAACTTTTTTGATACCAAAGATGACCCGAATAAAAAGGATGATGAATATTTACCCGAATCACCGATGAAATGGGACGAAACCCGGTTCATGAATAAATTAACCAAAATTGCGCAGGTTCTCGATTCAACGGTAGCCGGAGATGGTTTGCCTGCATTAGTTGGTTTGGTAGAAGTTGAAAACAAAGAGGTGCTTGAAGAGCTGGTTTCCAAATCGCAGTTTAAAACAAAATCATATGGCGTGCTTTGTACCGATAGTCCCGACGATCGTAGCATTGATTGCGGTTTATTATATGATAAATCCATTTTTACCTTAATAGATTTTAAAGAAATATATGCTACCAATCCCGCGTTAGGAGATTACAAAACACGTAATGTGTTATTTGCAACGTTGAAAGCAACTAACGGAGATGTGATCTATGTATTTGTTAACCATTGGCCAAGTCGTCGCGAAGGTGAAAAAGAATCAGAACCCCGCCGAATATATGCAGCTGAACAGGTGCGTGCCAAAATAACCGAACTGCAAAAAAAGGACCCTAAAGCAAAAGTAATTGTGATGGGCGATTTTAATGATCATCCTGATAATAATAGTATTTTAAATACATTGAAAGCAAGCGATAAGCCTAAAGATAAAACTGATTTATATAATGCTTACCAAACACTGGATGCGGCCAAACAAGGAACCCATTATTTTGATAAAGAATGGAGAGTGTTGGATCAGATCATTGTTTCACAGGGATTCATTGGCGCTAAAAAAGGGTACAAATTTGATCCGAAAAATGCACATATTTTAAAGAAGGATTTTGTGTTATTTAAAAATAATAAAACAGGAGAGGAAAAACCCAACAGGACTTACAGCGGTGAGAAGTATTTTAATGGTTACAGCGACCATTTATCGATATATGTTACACTTGATTAAAACACCAGGGTTTTCAAGTCCCTCGGATCGCGTTTTTGGTTTTGTTCGAAGCACCAGGCTTCCGCGTCGTTTATTTTATTAAAAACTTTGAAAGGGAAATCCGGCTTATAAAAATTGAGGTAGAAATTGGCAATCAATTTATGTCCTAGTGTATTAACTAATACTGCCATACAGGTTTTCGGAAACCTATTTTCCAGTTCTTTTGCTTTTTTCCTGGCCTCGTCTGTGTAAACAACCGTGCCATCCTCACTATGTATTAAAAAGGCATGTTGTCTTCTGTGTCATGGCTCGTGATTTCTGACCTCTTTTTTAACATCACTCTAACAATGCCGTCATCATATAATGAAGCCACCATAGTTCTCGTTTTCCGTGTTTTTATGATTTGAGATTTAGTCATTCTAAATACTTTGTAAACTAAGATCAGCCGTTTTTTGTGATGCAGCTAACTGTTCCAGGCACCATTTTTCCGCCTCATCCATTCGGGTAAATACCTTAAAAGGATAGCTTGGCTTATTAAACTTAAAATAAAAATTGGCTAATAATTTGTGTGCCAGGCGGGTTACAACTACTGCATTGCACACTTTAGGAAATAAATGCTCTGATGCTTTTGCGTAGGCCCGTCCATCGTCGGAAACCGTAGAGGAGCCTTCTTCGGCATAATAAATAAAAGGGTGTTTTTTGCCCTGAACAAGTTCGTTGTAGGTTTCGAACAGTATTTTGAAATGACCGGGTGTGATTTCTATATCTTTTTTGATCATCACTCTAATGATACCATCGCTGCACAAAGAGATCTGAGCGGCATCCGTTTCGGTTTTTTTTGTAACAGAAAAGCAAGGCATACGAATAATTGTTTATATTAGTACAAACAAATATAACAAATTAATCGACAATATGAAATATTCTGCCATAAAAAAAGTGCTATTCATCGATAATCGTAAGAATTTTTGTAAGCATTTAAAACCTAATTCACTGGCGTTATTTGTGAGTAATGACATTTTACCGACTAATGCCGACGGATCACTCGGATTTATTCAAAATAGTGACTTATTCTATTTAACAGGTGTTGATCAGGAAGACACCATTTTAATGATTTTTCCGGATGTAAAGGATGGGAAACATAAAGAAGTGCTGTTTATTAAAGAAACCAGCGAATTAATTGCCATTTGGGAAGGTGCCAAGTTGACCAAGGAACAGGCTACTGAAGTAAGCGGCATCGAACATATTTACTGGCATCATGAGTTTGAAAAAGTTTTTAAAGGTTTTGCTTTTCAGGCCGAGCGTTTTTACCTGAACAGTAATGAGCATACCCGTCGTTATATTGATATGGAAACGGCTGAAACGCGTTTCAACAATAAATTAAGAACACAGTTTTCTCTACACCGAATTGAGCGCTCTGCGCCGATTATGCATAAGATCCGTTCGGTTAAACATCCTATCGAAATCGATTTGATGCAACAGGCTTGTAATATTACTGAAAAAGGTTTTCGTCGCTTATTAAACTTTACGAAACCGGGCGTAATGGAGTATGAGATCGAAGCAGAGTTGATTCATGAATTTGTGCGCAACCGCAGCCGTGGTTTTGCTTATGGGCCAATTATCGCCAGTGGAGCCAATGCGTGTGTATTACATTATGTAGAAAATAATAAGGCTTGTAAAGATGGGGATGTGATATTACTGGATGTTGCAGCCGAATATGGAAACTATGCCAGTGATATGACACGCGCTATTCCCGTAAACGGTAAGTTTACAAAGCGTCAGCGGGAAGTGTATGACGCCGTATTGCGTGTGATGAAAGGCGCTACTAAAATGTTGGTTGCCGGCAACACTTTTGAAAAATATAACAAGACTGTTGGCGATCTTATGACGGAAGAATTATTACAATTGGGGTTAATAAAATCGGATGAAGTAAAAAATCAAAATGCCGCTTGGCCAGCTTATAAAAAATATTTTATGCATGGCACCTCTCATTTTATCGGGTTGGATGTACATGATGTTGGCTTTTTTGCGGAACCGATGCAAATTGGAAACGCCTTTACTGTAGAGCCTGGAATTTACATTCCGGAAGAAAATTTAGGGATTCGATTAGAAAACAATATAGTAATTACCGCTCAGGGTAATGATGATTTGATGAAGAACATTCCGTTAGAGGCTGATGAAATTGAAGCTTTAATGAGCAAATAATTTGGATTTCTCGTTAGTTGAATCAACTGAAAATCAATCAAATAACAATAAAAACCGATGCTTGAGGGTTACCTTTAGCCTGTTAAGGTATTAATATAAACAGTGGCTTTATGGCTAAAGTAGCGTACACAGACCTTGAATTTATTGAAGGGCTCAGGCATAATAACGATGCTGTGCTACGCGCCTTATACAAAAAGTACTATAACCTCGTTCTTAAATATGTTGTAAACAATAGTGGTAGCAGCGAATCGGCGGCCGATATTTACCAGGAAACGCTCATTGTGTTGTATGAAAATGTTCAAAAACCTGCTTTTCAATTAAATTGCCAGCTACAAACTTTCGTTTTTTCAATTGCAAAGCGGCTTTGGTTAAAGCAACTCCGTGGCAACGGGCAACTAACCCGTTTTGGAGAGGATGAAGAAAATGAAGTCGTTGATGTCACCGACGAGATCACAGATCATTTGAAAAAAGAATCTGATATAGAAAAAATGAACGACAGCATGGAAAGTTTAGGCGAACCCTGCAAAACACTATTGAAAGACTTTTACGTGTATAAATTAAGCATGGATGAGATTTCCGAAAAATTCGGGTATACCAATTCAGATAATGCTAAAACACAAAAGTATAAATGTTTACAACGTTTGAAGCGACAGTTTTTTGAAGAAAAATAAACAGAAAGTATATAAACGGGAGAGACAATGAGAGCAACAGAATTATTTGACAAACACCTTTTTGGAGGATTAAGTGCCGAAGAAAGAATTGAATTTGAAAATCGTCTTAAAACCGATGCCGAATTTGCACTTGCTTTTGAAAAACATAAAGTTTTAATTGAAAGCCTTAACCAACATGAGCAACGCGCCAACCTGAAACAAATTCTTTCTACCATTCACAGTCAGGAATTTGGAAAAGAAGCGAAGATCATTTCCATTAAAGAAGAAAACTTTATTAAGAAACATGGTAAAACATTTGCCGTAGCAGCTTCTGTTGCTGTGATTGCTGTGATAAGTACTGTAACTATTTTAAGTACGGGTGGCTATTTATTAAAACAGCAAAGCAATGCCATTACTGATCTGAAACGTGATGTAACAGAGTTAAAATATTCTCAGGATGCCATTATTGAAGGTATCACAGGCGCTACAAGTAAAAAAATAAAAAGCTACGCGCCGGCAAATATTGAAGGAACCGGTTTTGCCTTAAACAATAAAGGCTATTTTATTACGAGTTACCATATGGTGCAAAATGCCGATTCAGTATTTGTTACAAATAACGTATTGGATAGAGCGTCGGCTAAATTAATTGCAAGCGAAGCTTCTTTGGACATTGCAATTTATAAAATCGATAACATTGATGCCATTAAAGACTTAGCATTTCCCTTTTCTTTTAAAGACAATGCTTCTGAGATCGGCGATAAAATCTTTACGTTGGGTTATCCTCGCAGAGATGCCGTATATGGCGAAGGCGCTTTAAGTTCAATGACCGGATTTAATAATGATACAACTATGTACCAAATATCAATTCCTGTAAATCCAGGTAATAGTGGTGGTCCATTAATGGATGAACAAGGAAATATTATTGGTGTTATTCGTGGTAAACAAAGTTCAGCCGAAGCTACCGGCTTTGCTATCAAATCTAATTTCATCAAACAAACTATTGAAAAATTAGAAAATGATTCTTTGAAAAAAGAACTGAGCCTTGTGACTAAAAAATCTAATTTACGTGGACTGAAACGCAGCGAGCAGATCAAAAAAATTCAGCCGTTTGTATTTAATGTCATGGTTTATAAAAAATAAATTACAGCTCGGGTTAGCCGATAAAATATTAAAAAAAAGCCATCAACATGTAAGTTGATGGCTTTTTAGTTATTTACTAATGTTATCCTTTTTGGGTTTTAGCCTCCTGCTCTAAACGTAACTCTTCTTCAATTTCTTTCTTACGTTTTTTTTGCGCCTGTATCGCTTCTTTCTCTCTTTTTACCTTTTCTTTATTTTCCAGAATATAATTGTCGCGCATCCGTTTGTCCTGCATGCCTGTAAAATAGTCTTTAGTGGTTATTACAATAACACCGCTGGTATTATCACCATACTGAGCTGGAATACCGCCTGTAATAACTGCCAGATTTTCCACGGCCAGCGCCGGAACACCACTTATGTTGGGCGATTTAACGCCATCCACAATATACGCCGTGGCGTCGCCCCTACCCCCACGTACATGAAATTGACCGTCCGATCCCTGCGTTGCCTCAGAAGATATGTTTATAACGGCTCCAATAAAATTTCCCCGCTCTACTGCCATTACCTGGAGATCTTTGCCTGATATTTCCTTCATTTTCATGAATGTTTTTTCTACAAGCGGCTTACAATAGGCCACAACCTCAACCTCCATCAGTGTGTTTGTAGAAACGGCCACATCAACATAGGTAGTAATTTCTCCACTAACCCTTATGTCGGTTATTTTTTTGGTCTGGGTTTCAAAGCTGGATACTATTAACTCATAATTTCCCGGATTCAAAGGCTTATACGTATAATGCCCCTCTTCATCAGTTGTTGTGCCTCCAATCAAAACACCTGCCTGTGTTATTTTAATGGTGGCCCCAAAAACCGGCTGATGGTCACTGTTCAGTATTTCTCCTTTTATTACACCCGTAGAATTTTGAGCGAACGACAAACTGCTGATGGATAAAAGCAGGATTGTAACATGTAGTTTTAGATTTTTCATATTATTAATTTTAATGGTTTATATTGTTTTCAGAATGCATTCTTTAACTTTAAGACGTGAAGCACTTTGCTTTCCATAAAAAATGCTTAAAATATATTTTATGGAATAATCAATGCAGTGCGTCTGATATACAGATATGTGGCTTTTTAAGAAAAAAGAATATAACAGCGACGAAGAATTGTTGCAACACTATAAACAAAGTGGTAATAAAGACCTGTTTGCTGATCTCTTTAAAAAACATGTATCTGTAGTATATGGTACGTGTTTGTTTTATTTACAAGACAAAGATGAAGCTCAGGATGCCACCATGCAATTATTTGAAAAGCTGATGTTGGATATTAATAGCCGCGAGATCGACAATTTTAAAGGTTGGTTAAGCTTTGTGGTAAGAAACCATTGCATTTCTTTGATACGCAAAAATAAGTCGCAGGCCAAAAACATGAAATCTTATTATGAGTTCGAATATGAAGAACCAAATTACGAAAAAGACGAAAAAATAAACACCATCAGCGATGATCATATGATAGATCATATGAAAGTATGTTTACCGAAGTTAAAAGAGAATCAGCGTGTTTGTGTTGAGTTGTTTTACCTACAAAACAAGAGCTACCAGGAAATTGCTAATGAAACAAACTTTACGCTGAATGAAATAAAAAGCTACATACAAAACGGTAAACGAAATTTAAAATTATTATTAGAAGGCGCCACAAAAAACAAATACGATGCTTAACCCCAAAGACATATCTAAACATAAACAGGCAGGCAACGTACAAAAACGTTTACTGGAAAATAAGATGCAGCAGGACGAGTTAAGTTATCTGTCATCTGTTGCATTTGATCAATTTAATGTGTCGGATTCCGAGATTGATCTCCTTACACAACGGATCAGTAAAAAAACCAGCGGCAACTCCGGGTCTTTTAACGTCATTTTTATAAGTGTCCTGTGTGGCTTACTCATTGGACTTTCGGTTTTCTTTGTGATCTTTCAACAAAGTAAAACGCATCCCTCCGTATTTCAATCCATTGAAGAAGAAAAAGCCGCTCTTGCTTTGCAAAATTCGGTAAACCATACTGACACCGTTTTTCCCGTTATTGAATCTAAAGTTATGGAGCATTATAATACAATTGCCGATAACATAGAAGCGGTAACACCAGGTATTGAAGTTCCGGAAATGCTCCCCAGCAAAGAAGTTGCCTTGCCGCCAAACGAAAACAGTGATGAAGAAGATATTGTGTATCAATTTACCGCAAACGCGCCTGTAATTTTTATCGACAATTTAAAAGTGACCAATTACCGGTTATATTATTTCAAACAAAGTGAGGCCATTGATTTAAGCATTAATAACGGGGTAGCGGCACAATATGGTAGTAAAGCAGATATACAAAAACCTTCCATGAATAGCTCTAACACATACCTTGCTCATAAAGTAATCCGTAAAGCCATGCGCTTGTTTAGCTCCAATAACCTTTCCAATTGCATTGAAGAGCTGACCATATTATATCAGTACAACAAGGATGATGCGAATGCACAGTTTTATTTAGGCATGTGCTATTATCAGCTAGGCAAATATGCGCTGGCACAGTCCTACTTTCAAAAAAACCTGGATAACGTAACCAATATCTTCCACCAGGAATCGGAGTTTTATGGGGCGATGTGTTTACTAAATACCCAAAAGCCAGAAGAGGCCTCTAAGCAATTGCAAAACATCATAAGCAACAAAGGTTTTTATAGCCAAAGAGCGCAGGAAACCCTGAATAAACTCCCAAAATAGTTTTTATCTTTGTGCTGTAATGAGTACCGAAAAAAGTGTAAGACTTGATAGTTATTTATGGGCCATCCGGATGTATAAATCACGTTCGCTTGCCAGCGACGCTATTAAAAACAATAAGGTAAAATTAAACGACGAGATCGTAAAGGCTGCTCATACCGTAAAGATAGGGGAAAGATACACGCTCTCTTATCCGCAAGGCGTGAAAAAGATAATTGAAGTGAGTGGGATCATTGATAAACGACAGAGTTTTGAAATTGCCAAAGCCAATTACATTGATCACTCGCCGCCGGTTGAAAAGATCGAAAAAATGGATTCGGTTTTTATTATGCCAAACATGTTGCGCGATAGGGGCGCAGGGCGACCCACTAAAAAGGATAAACGGGATATGGATGATTTCAGGAGGGATTAAGTCACTTCGTCACAACAATTTTTTGTTTCACAGTTTGACTCTCTCCAATGCCGGATAAAAAATAAATGCCGGAAGAAAGCAATTCTGTTTTTACTTCGTAATTATTCATCCGGTTTAATTCTATGGTTTGTAAAACCTGTCCCCAACTATTAGTTAAGTTTAACTTTAATTCATTTTCAGATTTGATAGTAAATGAGCCGTTATTTGGGTTAGGATAAATAGTTAATATTTCTTTTTCCATTTTTTTCTCTTCGATACCTACAAAAGGTGTGCTCAGTTTTAACACAAATGCGTCATAACCTCCAGCATTAATTGGATAAACTACGCCTATTTGCGGATCAACATCAGTGGTAGTGGTAGCGCCTCCTACAATATATATTTGCTGTAAATGATCAACCGCCATGTTGTTGCATGGTTTACTAAAATAAACATTTATACATCCCGCAACCAAAGTGTTTCCAGATGAATTCAGTTTTAAAATATATGCCAGACCCCATCCCGATCCTATAGGACCGTCGCCTGCATTAAAATCAACTGGTCCTCTAAATCTTCCTAAAACGTAAAGATTTTCGGCAGGATCGGTCGCTAAAGCATAACCATCATCTGAAGTATCAGTACTCCCAAAATTTTTCGCCCATACTGCATTTCCAAACTGATCGTATTTAGCCACAAAAGAATCTGACCAGGTAGAAACAGATGATAAGGTGTGCTGACCAACTGCTGGATAATCCAAATCCATATATCCACCTGTATTTCCCCCATTATTAAAATAACCAGTAATATATACATTTCCGGAACCATCTGTTGCAATTGAGTTTGCTTCGTCTCCGTAATAGCAGCTTGGTTTTTTTGCCCAGACGAAATTCCCATTTTGATCTAATTTTGAAATGAAGATGTCTCTATGATAATTCGCTGGTACAGGTGGTCCGGTAGAAGTTAGTGTAAAGGTTCCTGTGCCGGGATCAAAATCATTTGTTCCACTGAAATAACCTGTGGTTAAAATGTTTTGTGAAGCATCAACAGCAATAGAAGATGGTATAATGTATCCTAAAGTTTTTGCTAGAATAAAATTTCCTGAGGAGTCCAACTTCAACACATACGATCCGCCGCCGGTTAAATTATACGTTGCACTACCTGGATCAAAATCTGGCGTACTGAATAACGTAGTATAACTTCCGCAGAAATATAAATTACTCGCATTATCTGTTGTCATGGCATATAAATTCCCCTGCTCATCATTAAAACCTTTTGCCCAAATAAAATTTCCATTATTATCAAGCTTTAAAACAAAAGACGCAGAACCTGCTGGTATAGGGATATTAAAAACACCTGATCCCGGATCAAAATCTGGATTATTATTATAATATCCACAAATAACAACCCTATTATTTGCATCAATTAATATGTCATACATACGTACATCACTACTAAGACACTTGACCCATAAAAAATTACCTGCCGCATTATGCTTAGTTATAAACTTTGTTGTTCCGGTAGATGTTATCGAAAAATTAGTAACACCAGGATCAAAGTTAGTTCCATTTTGAAACGCACCGATTGTGTAAACATTGCCGTCAATATCTACTGCCACACCATTAGCTCCTTCGCCTCCGGTACCACCCATGCTTTTTACCCATTGAAAATTTTGAGCAAAAGAATAAACCGTAGCGAAAACAAAAAATAATATAAGTAGCTTTCTCATGCTCTTGGTTTTACTGAATATAACTCAGCTTCAGCATATTCGTTCTGCCTTTTTCTTTCATCGGCATACTCGCTAAATTGATAACCAAATCATCCGGTTTCACGAATTTTCTTTCTTTAATGTAATCCTTCAGATCGGAAATAGTTTGATCCGTACTTTCGTATTTATCATAATAAAAGCCACGTACGCCCCATACTAAACTCAAAGTGTTTAACAATGATTTATTATCCGTAAAAATAAAGATGTTTGCTTTTGGTCGGTGACTACTTAACTTAAATGCCGTATATCCTGAGTTTGTAATAGAAATAATGGCGGTTACGCCTGCCTGTTTTGCCATAACACTAGCGTTATAACAAATACTATCTGTCACATAGGTTACCGTTTTTAATTCAGGTTCGTGTTCTTTATAATAAATAGCGCCATCATTTTCTATTTGTGTAATGATGCGTCGCATGTATTCAATTACTTTTACCGGGTAACGTCCTACAGATGTTTCGGCACTTAGCATTACGGCATCAGCCCCATCCAATACGGCATTAGCTACATCGTTCACTTCTGCCCGTGTAGGCGTATACGCTGTGATCATGCTCTCCATCATTTGAGTAGCAATAATTACTGGCTTAGAAGCGGCAATACATTTGTTAACGATCATTTTTTGTAATAAAGGCACTCGCTCCATTGGCATTTCAACTCCCAAATCGCCACGGGCCACCATCACACCATCTGTTAAATCAATAATGTTATCGATCTCTTTAATGGCTTCCGGTTTTTCTATTTTTGCTATAACGCGTGCATGTTTTTTCTTTGAGCGTATAATTTCTTTTAGTTCAACGATATCGGTTGCGCTGCGTACAAACGATAAACCAATCCATTCAAAATCATTTTCCAGGGCAAAATCCAGATCTCTTAAATCTTTCATCGTTAAGCAAGGCAAAGAGATTTTGGTGTTCGGTAGGTTTACTCCCTTTTTAGAAGAAAGAATTCCTCCGGCTATGATCATACAACGTACCTCATCCTTGCGATTGGTCTCAATTACTTTTAAGGTAATTTTTCCATCATCTATCAGTACCAACTCTCCGGCA
The DNA here is from genome assembly GCA_040387475.1 of Bacteroidota bacterium. GTDB lineage: Bacteria > Bacteroidota > Bacteroidia > B-17B0 > Aurantibacillaceae > UBA4416. Next base: position 168,298 of record JAZKDT010000001.1, read on the forward strand.
GTGACATCTTGCGGAAACTGGGGATAAGTAATAAATATTCTTTCAGCAGTTCCTTCAGCTTCTTTTGTGGTAATCACTATTTCCTGCCCGTTGATTAAATCAACTGCATTGTCTTTTACTTTACCGATGCGTAATTTAGGTCCTTGCAGATCCCCTAAAATACCCACGTGGCGGTTCAGTTTTTTGTTTAACGTTCTGATGTTATCGATCACATGTTTAATGGGTTCATAATCTCCATGAGAAAAGTTGATCCGGCAAATATCCAAACCTGCATTAAATAATTCTTCGAGCACCGCAATGTTTTCGGTTGAGGGGCCCATTGTGGCAACAATTTTTGTTTTGTTATAATTCGCGTCCATAGTGATTAATTGTACACGAATGTAGCAATTTCGGCTCAAAAAATGGCATTATTAAATCATTATCTAAATTACTACCTTAGCGGCTTTATTACCACTATGCCAAATAAACTCGAAAAATTTGCCGAACTAAATACCTTTTCAAACACCTTTGCGTTTCATCATTTCGATATTCCCAATGGATTTCCTAAAAAAGGAAAATGGCATTCGGAAGTGTTTAAAAACGAAAATCCTATTGTCCTGGAGTTAGGTTGCGGACAAGGCGAATATACCATTGGCTTATCTGAAAATAACACCGCTAAGAATTTTATTGGCGTAGATGTGAAAGGTAACCGCATCTGGACGGGTGCCAGGTACGCTTTAAATAATAAAATGAGTCATGTAGCTTTTTTGAGAACACGCATTGACTTTATTGATCAGTGTTTTGCTGAAAATGAAGTATCAGAGATCTGGATCACCTTTCCCGATCCGCAACCTCAAAAGAACAGGGCCCGTAAGCGTTTAACCAATCCTGATTTCTTTTTGAACCGTTATAAAAAAATATTAAAGCCCGGCGGACTCATCCACTTAAAAACAGATAACACCTTTTTTTATGAGTACACGATGGATGTTATCAAAGACAGAAATTTGCCACTAGTGTTTGCCACCAACGATTTGTATAGAAATTGTCCTGAAGGCCGGGAAGAATTAACCCGCATTAAAACTTATTACGAGACCTTGTTTACCGGTCGCGGAGAAGATATTAAATACTGTTGCTTCCAATTAAACTAACATGGCTGTTAAACGATTGCCCCATAAACAACATTTTTACAGCAAGCTGGGTAAAGGCGTTGCTGTTGGTTCCTTATTTATTTTGTTTTCGTTAGCCATTGGTGTTCTTGGATACCACTATTATTTTCATATTTCGTGGGTTGATAGCCTTTTAAACGCCAGCATGATACTTACGGGCATGGGTCCTGTGGATAAAGCCGAGACGGATGCCGCTAAACTATTTTCTTCCATTTATGCCATTTACAGTGGTGTAGCTTTCTTAACAAGTGTTGCCATCATTTTTAGCCCTGTTGTTCACCGTTTTTTACATAAATTTAAGATCGAAGTAGAGGAATGATTTAGGGTTCAAACGCTCCTATCAGATGATATAAAGGATTATTTTAAAGAATTTTAACCTCAGTTCTCAATAAAAACACTTAAACTTGCCAAATGCTATCACTTTACATCAACTGGAATCCAAGCCCTGAAATTTTTACCATTCCCGGTATTGATTGGCCGGTTCGCTGGTATGGCCTTTCGTGGGCCTTAGCTTTTATAGGCTGTCATTTTTTTATGAACCGCATCTATAAAGCAGAAGGAAGAACAGAAAAACAACTGGATTCTTTAACACTATACATCGTGTTGGCTACCGTTTTAGGAGCACGCATTGGTCATTGTCTTTTTTATGGTTGGGAATATTATTCACAACACCCGCTAGAAATCTTAAAAGTATGGGAGGGTGGTTTAGCCAGTCACGGTGGAGGTATCGGTATCTTGATCGGGATGTGGCTTTACTGTCGTAACACTAAAGAAAACTGGATATGGTTATTTGATCGTTTAATTGTAGTAGTGCCATTTGCTTCTTTCATGATCCGTTTTGGAAATTTAATGAATTCCGAAATTATTGGTCAGCCAACCGACATGCCCTGGGCCTTTGTATTTGAACAGGTAGATTTATTACCAAGACATCCCACACAATTGTACGAAGCTATTTATTATGTTTTTCTGTTCATTTTATTTTACTGGCTTTGGAAAACCCAACGCAATGAAGTGGGTAAAGGATTTATGTTTGGCTTATTTTGTGTATTGATGTTTAGCTTCCGCTTTTTAATGGAATACCTGAAAGAGAACCAGGAGTCGTTTGAAAATGCTTTACCAATCAATATGGGACAGATCTTAAGCATTCCATTTATTATCGTAGGAATTTATATGATGATCCGTTCTAAAAAACAAAACACACACCGCATCCTGGTAAATCACTTTAAACCTGAAAATTCTTAATAATGACGCTGTTAAATACATTCGACCCTAAAACAACTGAAGCGACGATTGCTCGCTTAGAAAAGTTAAGTCATTCAACAACACCTCAATGGGGCAAAATGAACGCGGCTCAAATGCTGGCTCATTTAAATGTGCCTTATGATATTGAGAATGGAAAAAAACAAACCAAGATCTCAGGCTTTGGAAAACTGATGCTCAAGCTCTTTGTAAAGAATATTGTGGTGGGCGATAAACCATATACTAAAAACTCGCGCACATCGCCTGATTTTATTATTGCTGATGAGCGTGATTTTGAAAAAGAAAAGGCGTTGTTTATTGCAAACCTGAAAGCAACTGAAGCCAAAGGTGCGGCGCATTTCGAAGGAAGAGAAAGTGCGGCATTTGGTAAACTAAGCGCGAAAGAATGGAGCATACAGTTTTACAAACATCTGGATCACCACTTTACACAATTTGGTGTTTAAGATAACATACAACAAAAAAGCCCTTATCAGATTTGATAAGGGCTTTTTTTGTGTCTTAACTTACATCTTAGGTAAGATCAATCGCTTTAAAATATTTGGCACTTCCGTTATTTTAAAGCCGAAGGTTATTTCGTGTTGCCCTGATGTAACTGTATTGAATTGACTGTTGCTTGATTTGTAACCGTAACCAATGCTCAGGTTTTCGATGTTCACTCCAAACATGGCGCAAAACGTTCTGTTGGTCTGGTATCCGCCCTGCACCCAAATCATATCTTTATACATTCCTTTTACAAAGAAAGAGCTGATGTCTTTTGTTGTTGGAATACTTTGATGGCACAACCATGGTGTGATCTTAAATTCAGTTCCTGCCTTAATGGTATAAAACACTGCGGCATTCATATAGCTGTTTAAAGGTTCGTTAGTAGCAATAATATGTGGCATTGAGAAGCTAACATCCAGCCCTTTGTAGTTATACAGGAAACCTGCGCCTGCAGCAAACTGGTTTGTGTTATAATAAGAACGCGTTAAGGTTGGGTCTGATTGATCGAGTGATTGGTAATTATCGATACGGTTGATCAACAAACTGTTTTTTAATAATCCGCCCGATAAACCCAAGGTGAATTTCATGTCATCGTTGATCTTTGCCATATAAGCATACGACAGATCCACTTTCAAAATTTGGAAAGCGCCGCGTGTGTCGGAAATGATGCGCGTTCCAACTGCTTGCTTTTTAGAGATCTTGGAGTGCATGCCAAACATATAGTTTTTGTTGGCATAAGCCACGCCTTTGTTTTGGGTTTGTGCACTTAAAATAATGTTAAGCCCGTCGTCTTTTCCAGTGTAGGCCGGGTTTACATTATACATGTTGTTTACCTTAAACGAATAAAAATCGTAAGATAATACCTGCGATTTTACACTCAGGCTAAGAACAATAAATAATAAATAATAATAATTTTTCATGATGTTTGGTGGTGTTTCAGTGTGTTCTAGTTTACAATAGTGATATTACCTTTATATGTTACTTTGTCGTTCTTGAAAACATAATAGTAGTTTCCGGTTGGTAGCGGGGTGCCATTTAGCTTACCGTCAAATTCGTTGTTGTAGTTGTTAGTTGCTTCGTATATCACATAACCAAACTGATCAAAAATCTGTAAGGCAAAGTCTTTGTATATATCCACGTTCTCAATTTTCCAGAAATCGTTTTTACTATCTCCGTTAGGAGAAATGTAATTAGTGGAAGGCAACGGAATTGTATTACCCGCTATGTCAGTTATCGTAATATCAAATGCTTTTTCTACGCTCAACCCTTCCAGATCCGTTGACCTCAACCTGATATGGTAAACTTCTTTCACATCATAATTTGTTTTGGTAAGGATCACTAATTTGTCATCCTGAACTTCGAACTCAGCATTATCATCAGATCCTGAACCTAAAACCAACGCGTAAGTAAATGCATCGGGGTTATCAGTATCAATAGTCCGTATTTTACTCACATGAGTCATATACTCATTATCCTCTACTACAGTTGTTGTATCTAACAGGATGTCCAAAGGTGTTTCATTCCGGTTATATACTTTAACCAGGAAAGCTTTCTCTACAAACAAACCGCCGTTGTCGGTTGATCTAACTCTCAAGGTATATGTTTGCCCGGTATAAGTGTAACTTAGGTTTGATAATAACTGGTTTCCGGCAATAGTAAATAAAGCGTTATCCGTATCACCTGTTCCTGTGGTTAAAACATAGGTGTGAGTCGCTGCAGCATCCTCATCTGTTGATGATAAATTACCTATTAAGGTGTTAACCGGCGATAGTTCTTGCACACTGTCTCCCGACAAGGCGATGTCAGTTGGTACATCATTAATGTCGTTTACTACAACCGTAAATGTTTTTACATAATAAGCCGCATAGGGATCGGTTGCTCTAACTCTCACAAACAATGAATCCTTTAGCTCAAAATTATAAGAGGCATTGGAGTACAATACATTTCCAACAATTGTTACACCCGCACTATCCAAACCGGGCTCTACGGTTAAAGTGTGTGTATCGGCCAGGTCATTATCAACTACTGTTAATGTGCCAATAGCGGTTCCAACCGGCATGTTTTCGTCTATTGTATAATTATTGATCAGGATGTCGCTAGGCGCGTCGTTTACATTAGACACATTTAAGGTGAATGTATTTTCAATAAACAATCCTCCTAAATCAGTTGTACGGGCTCTGATAAAATAAACCGACTGAGCTGTGTAATCCAACATACTCACATTATACAATGTATCATTCTGGATATAAAACTGGGTATTATCTGTATCACCTGTTCCGGTAACTAAAGTATATACATGGGCGTCATTCAGATCAGGATCAACTGTTGAAAACTCTCCCATAAAACTTCCACTCTGCTGGTGATCGCTTAAAAGCGGTGAACTTAAATACAAGGCTATCGGAGCGTCGTTACCATTGATAATAGTAATGGTAAATGTTTCAATATATAAACAGCCTCCATTATCATCTACCATTATTTCAATCACTTTAACCGAGTCGGTTTCATAATCGTAATTGGCATTTACCTGCAACTGGTTTCCAACAATAGCAAATTGAGTGTTTTCAGGCTGGCCGGCAGTTAGTGAATAGTTAAACGTAGATCCCGCATCCTGATCAGTAGCAGACAAAGTTGCAATTGGAGTTCCTAACGGTGAGTTTTCTGTAATGGTATAGTTAGAAACCGCAATGTCTGTTGGTACATGATTGCTATACATCATAAAAGGGTTAGCCAACGTACCGATTTGGGTTGCCTGTACAAAAATTACGGAATCCAACACATTGATAACAGTGTTAGTTGATGCCTTATAAATTTGAAATTTTACTAATTCGCCGCTTACGATGTTGCTTTTAATGGTTAATAAGCCCAGTTTATTTGGACCGGCCGAAGTACGTGTTTTTACAACACCACGGCATTGTGTACCCACAAAAGCAGCAATATAATTATTGGTATCTGCTAAGTCAACACAGGCCTCATTAGCCTTGCTGGTCATGGTCATTTGATATTGGTAGATTGCAACGTTGACTGTCCAGGTAGAAGGCACTTGTGCAAACATAACATTTGCCAACTGCAATAACCCTATGATTAAAAAGAACCGTTTTGCTTTATTCATGATATAGAATTGAAAATTTTAAAGGAGTTTCTTTATTGCTAAAGAAACTCCTTGTTTTAAAAAATTATTTGGTTTTAATGACTTTGATCTGTTCATTAACATCACCTGTGATACGGATATAGTACATACCGGCGGCAATGTTGCTGTTGCTTAAAGAGAACGCGTGTTCTTTTTTGTTTTTAACAGTTGTTGTATAAACAATTTTACCCAACAGATCCACTAATTCAACTTTTACCGAAACAGTGGTGCCAAAACTTAAGTTCAGATTGTCAGCAAACGGATTTGGATATACCCCTACATTTCCTAATGTATTCAGCTCATTTATTCCCGTTGTGATGTTTACTACATTACATGAAACAGAATCAGGTACATTGCTTGCAACCGGAACAGATGGTGTGCCTGCTAAAGCGTTAGTTGCAAATGTTAATGCACTGTTGGTTGTTAATACCGATCCATCAGTTGTATTAAAGTACTTCAGGTTTAACACATCTCCATCTGTATTACTGTATAACGTCAGATAAAAATTATAAATGTTGGTTGACGTATTCTTGATAGGGAATGCATAACCTCTTAATGTGTTAGTGGCATCAAATGCTCCAATAGCTACATTACCCTGATCTAAAGCATCGTTACAAATGTTTCCTGTAATGATAGCCGACATTGTATTAGCATACATTTCGGGCGTGAAAGGAAAAACCGTTTGGCCATTATTGGTTGATTCAGTATTTGCCTGTTTACCCACAAATGTAGACAATGGATAATGGAAGGTGCTCGTACCTGTTGATTTTAACATATAACCCATGGTTGGTTTCATATTTGTTAAACTTCCGGTCCAGCCCGTAGCATTATCATAGTAAGCAAACTCGTACTGACTCTTAATTAAATCACCCGTTACAGCATTGTAATTACCAAGTGCTTCAGCAATACCCACATTTTTAGTGGATACATAACCTATCCAGTTCCAACCGGGAACTACATTAATGGCCGCAATAGCCGAATCGGGATTAATACGTTCTCCAATATGAACTAACGTATCCATTGAAGCCGTTTTAACTTTGTAAGATTGGTTGTTAAAGAATCCGGAACCCTGTGAGATGTTTCCTAACCAGCCTAATCCTGAGTCATATTGATCATAACTTGTATTGCTCAGCACAATATCTCCTGTTGATGGACTGATGCTGCTCATTAATAATGTACTATTGCTCAGCTTAGGCGATTTTAGAGGAAGAGAGATCCACGTCCAGCCACCGTTTAAAGGAATATCTAAAGCGATCTCGGTATTAGCAACAAACGTAACAGGATTGGTAACAGTACCAACAACATCGTTTTCTACAAACATTAATGATGGTGTTACATTGACGAAGGTTAATCCGCTTGATGCATCATAAATATTAAATCGGATAGAGTCACCGGTAATGGTATTACTGTATACATTTAAGAACACTTCGTATCTGTCGTATGCCGGTACATATTGTAAATCGGCTAATCCGCAAATAACACCGTTATTGAAAGCGGCTATTTTGTTTTCAGGATTAGTTGCCATAACACCATCAATTTTCATTTGTCCGAAAATGTTCATAGAGTATTGGAAATCTGAAGGATTAACTGTCCAGTTTGGAACCGCCCCGGTTACTTTTAAATTTACCTGTAAGATCTCGGCATAATTAAAATCAGTTGTTACACTGATGTCGGCGCTAAATTCTCCAATGCTTCCTCCCGCAGGAATTGTGAACACCACATTTTGAACACTGTTTGGAGAAATAACCCCACTGGTCATGCTCGCCGTCATCCAGCTTGGTAAACCATCAATTGTAAAGGCTTTCAATGCTCCGCCTGAGTTCACGATTGGCGCAGTAAATGTAATCACACTGTCAACTGTTTTTTCAAAATCAAACAGATTATCCTGCCATTTAACCTGGTTTTTGTTAATGTAAGCAATCCATGTTTTAGGCGACTGCATAATGTTACCATGCATATCGTAGGCATTTTTAACTGTTATATCCAGTGTTACATTCTCTATTAATTCAGGCGCAGTTGTTGGAGTTAAAATGATCTTATCGTTATTTAAAGACCAGGAATAATTAACTGTTTGAATTGGTCGTGGTAATTTAATAGTTGGCGTTTGATTTACTGACAGAACGCCATTTTGCGCATTCACAGTTAATGTGTTTACCGACTGATCATTAAACGTAGCTGTTAAAGAAGGTGTACCCAATACCGTAGCATAGTGTTCGAAAGGCATAAACGATTGTAACCCGTATTCATTGCCGATCATGCGGTTTTGTTTATCACGTTTGATCTGCTCTGTTTTACGGGCTGTGTTCCATAAACGGAACTCATCCATTTTACCGTTGAAATGGTTATCGTAATTTGTAATGGTTCCGGTTTGGTAACCTCGGGCTCCTAAATATAAATAACTGCTTGACAAGTTATTAAATGAAAGGGCCTGAACAGAATTTTCCAAATTACCATCTATGTATGAAGATAAGTTTCCGCTTCTGTTCATTACCAAAGCAAAATGATGCCAGCTTCCATCAAAGAAATTATTAGTGGTGGCTACAAAGTCATATCCTTTATGGTATACATGAATAGCACCCGCTGCATCTTTTTGAATATTCCATGCATCCAGTGAATCCGCTCCTACACCATCTCCTTTTCCGTTAGAGAATAAAGTAGCCACGTTACTTTGAGTTGAATTAAACCAGAACTCCAAAGTAAAATCCATTTCTTTATTTATGGCAATGTTGCCGCTTGATACCTGGATGTTATCATCCACACCATCAAACTGTGCAGCATAACCATTAGGATTAATCTCCCAGGTTGCTCCGTAAATATCTGCGTTTCTGCTTCTGATATCGTCTTTTAATAACGTTCCTTCCGCTTCATCAATTTTCCAGTTATACATTAAACCTGATTGGTTACGGTTTAATACCTGGTTCATAGTTACTGTGATTTCAGAAATGGTACGAACATCATTCCATAATCTTACTTCCTGTAAATTACCGCTTAAGAAATTACTGTTGGCAGGTATTGCTTTACCGAATACTAATTTTCCTGCACCAATGTAATCTACAATGAAATTATTATTAGTTCCTACTAACGAACCATCAACAAATAAAAGGGCATCGGTACCCGCATAATCATATACTACTGCATAGTGATGCCAATCTGTTGGCAGCGATACAGGAAGCAATGATGTAACGGTTTGACTTCCTAACATAAATTTAAAATTGTTACTGTTATCAAAGCCAATTTCCATGCGTTGGATAGGATCTGTTCCTTGACTAATAGCTACCTGGTTGATATTGGTTGTATTTAATTTTGCCCAGAACTCAATAGTGAAACTACGCTTTTGTAAACTTGCTCCGCCTGATACCTCAGCATAATCTGCCGTACCATCAAAGTTCAAACTTTCTGAGTGACGAATATTTGTTCCATTCAGTACACCTCTGATATCGAAATTCAAAGTAGATAAACTACTTAAATCAATTGGCTCATTAAACTGGATAGAGATATCATCGTTAGGATCTAAGATACCATCACCCGGTGTTGGTGTACCAAATGGAGAAGGATTAACACGGTCCATAACACCTCCTAAAACCGGTGATATAATCGTTGCATAACTTCCGTCTTTATTATAACAATAAGAAACAGCTCTGATCTCGTAATTTCCATCAGGATAAATCTGAGGTGTTACAGTCCATTGGTATTGTGTATAAATCTGGTTATTTGGAATCGCTGATTGAGTAGGATTAGGTACTTTGTAAAAATCCTTGATCTCTAACCAGGTGCTTGAATTGCCCGGTTTTATTTCATAACCAATTTTTTCAAAACCAAAATTTGGGTGCAAGGCACTTGTTAATGTACTTGTATTTGCTGCTACTCCATAATTGTAGTTATAATCAGAAATAGTGATGTTTGCCAAATTGTTGTTCGAATTATTAACAATGAAATTGTCTGTCGGCACAGTGATCGCTAAATCAGTACAAGTAGGAATAAAATGTACACTTACATAAGATGTGTCAGCAATATCTTCGCTACATGCAGAACTAAAAATTACCATTAAACTGTCATAGTTAATTTCTATAGGCCCACGCTCAATCGTTAATGTTTTAATGACTGAACCACCTGATGGAATATTGAAAAGAGAGTTAGCGTTTTGACCATCGATTTTCAATACCGCTCCGAAAGGATTGCTTGCGCTTGCGATACGAACCTGCATATCAATATCATTGTTAATCGTTAACGGACTCTGGTTTGTAAGAATGATCTGGTAAACAGCCGCCTGGTTAGAAGGGATGTTTAACTGGTTAGCAGGAGTAATAGCAATGTTTGGCATTTCTCTCTGTACCGTTGCATTGGCAATGGTTGCAAAGCCAGCGGCATTATATGTATGAGATCCGATGTAATCAGTTGGCCCGGATGGATTATAATAATGACAAACAACGGCATCTTCATACGGACACATCGTTTGCCCACCACGGGTGATGAATATATTTCCTGTTCCTTCCGGAGATTTATAAACATCGATACTCATGATGTCTCCAGGATCTCCATCTGTTAACGTGTAATCAAATGTATTGGTAATAGTGGTTACGGTATTGCTTGATCCGGCAGATACCTGTTTTAAAGCCAGACTTGGTTTTACTAACACACCAAATCCTCCTACACTAAATCCTAATTGTCCGGAAATACTATTACTCAAAGCAAGCTCCCAATCTCTGGTAATGCTCTTCGTGTTATCCACCTGGTAAACATTATTTACAATAGCAGACCCCAGTGTAAAATTGTCTATTAATACGCCACCGGTATTGTTTTTACAAGCTAATTTTTCACGTTCGTTTTGTGCCAAGGCTTGTTTCCAAAGTGCAATCTGTGTATTCATGATACGCACGGTATCCTGGTTAACGATCTTCGCATATCCTCTGAATGTATATGATTGACCTAATGAATCAACAGGGTCATACACCGTTGGTGTTGTACTGGTAGCTAAAGCGCCCCAAATTGGATCGTCATTGTTTGATCCGAATTTTGGATTGGACGGCAATAAGGTTGTAGAGTATTTAGAAGGACTATTTAATAAGATCGTATTTCTGATAGCTTCGAGTTGAGGAATCACTGTGTTTTCAATTTCTTCCTGCGTGTAAGAGAATCTGGTTCTTACGTTATCCGGAGCAACCGCATATCCTATTTTCAGCGCTAAACTTTTTCCGCCAAATGAAGTACCGAAGCAATTACCACTGCAGCTTGCTGCATCTACCAATTCAATATTTGCAGTTGGTCCCACCAACCAGTTACGGGAACGACCGATAAACACATCGGCCGGAGCCCCAACGTAGTCAGCATCATCACGCGTTGCAACCGAATTGGATGAAGTGATTTCCTCTGTCATCGTTGAGTCGGAACTTTTGTTATAACCAATGCTTAACCCCAGGGTTACTGAGTTTTCTAAGGATGTTTCCACAATAAATCCGATACCAACTGCATTTTTAGCGCCCAGTAAAATATCTGTACTGATTCCGGCATCTGTTTCTTTTGCGTTTGAAAAAGAAGTTGTTTTAGTTACCGTGCTTCCGGATGTCCATTTAGATGAACTTCCTGATCCCGGAGGATCACGTAAAATAAAATCCAACTGTTCAGGACCTTGTGTTGAAATACCTGTTCCGGTAATTCTCTTACCTACCACAATCGCATGGAAATTTCCATTAGACGGTGTAATCGTTGCGTTTGGTTGCCAAGGCACCGAAGAAGCGCCATCCGGCACAACCACTACCTGGATATCTTTCGTGAATCCTAACGATGGAGTTATCGTATTATCTGCGATGTTGGGAGAACCACACACAAACGAATAAGTTCCCGCACCATTAACAAAGCTGAAGGCCGCATTAGGATCAATTCCGTCAACAAGATCATTTGTAACAAACGCGTTAGCATTTAATAAAACAGTATCAGTTACCGGGGTTGCAGGATCATAATTTGTATAGACTTCGTTTGCTGTGATCTTTGCTTTATATGTTTTATGTTGTGTAAATACAGGCCAGTTAAATGGTCCCCAACCGTATATTCCTAAGTTACCCGGAACGGGTTTAACAGGTAATTTTGCCGCACCTACTTTTAAGGTGTCGTCTCCAATAAGTTTAGAACCATCCAGCATACTTACATTTATCTCAGGGGAAGATCGGTAAATCATATCCAACCTTCTGTTAAATTTTACTGAGTCAATACTTACTATGCCATGTAGGGCATCAAATAACGTATCGATAACGGTGGTTTGGTATAAGGCATTAGTAATATCCAGTATCTGGCTGGTGTTTGATAAATTAGGTTTACTGATAGTAACGGAATTGGTCACAACATAAACATCTACAATTTTATAACCCAATGGCGGAATATTGAATTCATATTCTCCGGTAACACTATTTGTCATTACGGAAGTTGTAAGGCACGCAACACCTGCAATTGGCGTAGCAATTGTGATGACAGCACTACCTATATTGTTTACAGAGCGTCCCAGTCCCGGTACTTTACCAGCTTCAACTGTACCGCCAACTACACGACCAACTACTTTTAATAGTGTACTATCTTCAAACGGCACCGGTGCGCTTGGCGCCTGGAAGTTGTGTGTTCCAACATTCGGGTAGCGCCCTTTATTCATAACGTGGCCAAATTTTTCGATGGTTACAAAATGGTTCCCGATAGGCACGCTGATGCTGAAAGTTCCTGCTGCATCGGTTACGGCTTGCGTACCATATGCAATAACCGGTAATCCGTCAATTTTTAAACCGGCACCTGGTACCGGACAACTGGTTCCTTTATAGTATAAGGTTCCTGTAAAAGCGAAAGAAGAATTATCGTTGAAGTCCTGATTGTTATATACGTAAGAAGCATCACCGATATATACCGACCGTGAATTAGGCGAAAAAGAATGTGTTGCAAAGGAAGGAACAATATTAAAGTTCTCTCCTAAGCCAAGATATTGAACACCGGTTACTATGTAGTTACCTAAAGTATCTGTTACTCCAAAGTATCCTAACTGGGCGTTACTTGGAATATCACTACTGGCCGCTACTGAGCCGTTTAGCGTTCCATGATTTTCGTTGAAAGCATTACCAACTTTTGAAACATCGTAAGCACTTCTGCCAACACCTTCATCAAAATGTAAATTACATTTAAAGCCAGATTCATTTCCATTTAATATCCGGTTACGCTCAACAAAAACAACCGAATCAGTTGCTGCTTTTCCTATTAACCTGAACTCGTCCATTAAAAAACTCGCCGATGCACTACCAATAATTAAACTGTTGGCGTTGTCATCAATAGCACCTGTAGCTGAAATAGTAGATGATAAAATACCATTGGCAAATAATTTGAATACACTGCCATTGTATACCATGGATACATGGTTCCATTGACTATTTGGTAAGCTGGCTGCGGGAACAGTAATTGTTTTAGGAGAACCTCCTATAAAAATACGCGCCTGGTAATTGCCTCCTGTGAATATGAAATCGAATGCGTTTGTTTTTTGTAAAACTGTTCCTGAAATTGCAACAGGCTTAAACCAGAACTCCAACCGCAATTCATTGGCCGGTTCTAATTTTATGTTATCGGTTACCGTTACATTTCCACCGGTAAAATTCAAAGAGTTTCCGGATAAGGCGCCACTTTGCTGAACTAATACTTTAGCACCGCTTACCGCAACACCACCTGTATATTCAATATGACCACTCACTAATCCGGATGGGTTTCTGAACCCGATATCCGAAGAAATATTGGTAAGGATCTCAGAACCTAAACAATTTTTAATACCAACAATGGTATAACGATAGAATACACGTGAATCACAGGTGTAGTCAATAAAAAACGCATTGATTCCGGATAGAGACGCTATTTGAATAGAATCCATTGAGGAACTTAAGTCTTTACGGTAAATTTTGAAAAGATCAATGTTTACACCATTGTTGTTGCTCCAGCTTAATTCTACCCTGTTCCCAAAATATCCTTTTGAACCTAACAGTTTTTTTGTTGATGTAAACGTGGTGTTTAAACTTGGTGGAGGTAACAGTACACTTACCACACTATCTGATCGGATACCGCTTAATACACAAGAGTTAAATACTTTTACATAATATTTATAAAGGCGGCACGCCGCAACAGTATTATCAACGTAAGATGTTGCATTTGCATTGACATCAAAATAAACTGTATTTCCAAGATCATCCTGACGTTCAACCTGATATTTTGTTTCGTTATTGGATACATCCGCCCAGGTAATGGTTGCTGTGGCAATTGCCGAATTGGTAGCTACTGATATTGTGTTGGTTTTAATAGGATCTGCAATCGAAATACCGCTGGCAGAAGCTGTATCTGACGGGTAACCACAATCATTTTTTGCTACCAGTTTCATGGTGTAATTGATCCCACGGGTAATTGCAGTTTCGCTATAAAGTCTTAAGCTGGCATTAATGGTTGATGTACTGGATGCAAAAGTGCTTTGATTATATTTTGTATAGCTGTATCTGTCTACCGCGGTCCCATTGGGTTGACTCCAATCAAGTTCAATTAATGTATTACATTTATCATCGGTAGCGTTAAAAGGCGATGGCTGTGCCGGCGGTTGTTTTAAACCACCAACTGCCACGTTCGACGAAGCGCTGGATCGAAATGCGCCGGACGTATTTCCTACAGAGGGGTTATACAAATCGTTGTTCCATAAAATGGTTTTTACGGTATAGTTATAATTTACCCTTGGTTGTAAAGCTGCAGAGTTATCTACAAAACGAGCAGTATCTCCGTCAACAATTCCAATTTTAACCCCTTCTCTGTAAATAACGTTTCTATAATTTTGAGCGTCGGAACAGTTATATTGAGAGCTCCATACCTGTGCAGGATTTTGCCAGTTTAATGTTACTCTACCACATTGATTGCCGGTAGCAGTTAATGCAAAAGGTGCGTCAATGGCATTAACTGAAACATTATATTCCAGGTATTCCAACTGCGACTGTGAACAATCTGTATCGTCGGTTTTATCATATCTTCTGTAATGTTTATAAATACGGATCGCCATCGAGTTGCCTTGTATAGCTTCAGGTGGAAGATTTGAAATCGCAAAATTGATTCCTTCGTCATAGCCTCCTCCGGTTGTTCTGTAATATCCGATAGGCGTATAACCACCGGTAACACCACGGCTATTGGTAAGAGTAGCGCTGTAACGTGGCGGTTGAAAATTTGCAAACGCCATGGTATTATTTACCTGGTTAAAGTTAGCATCATAGGTTTTGCAAATTCCTTCATCTTCATAAGTACCATAAGAAAAAGAGGCGCCTGCTGTTCCATTGTCCTTGTTATCAAAATTCCCGAGTTTTCGTTTGGTACCATCTCCATGAAAATAAAAATAATTATAGGATGCACCGAAGTTTCCTGAAACAACCGAAAAATCAGCCGGAGCTAAAGTAGCAGAGTTTGCAGAAACGGCCAGGTTACCCTCTTTTCTAAGAGTTAACATGTTTTTCCAGGTACCGCTTAGCTTTACATATATGTAAGCCAGGTTTAAATCTACCAGTCCATTATTATTGGATGCGTTTAAAGATATTTTTAAAACCCCGTTACATTTATCGTATGTACAGTAGTTTACGCCGCCTGTATCTACTGCTAATTTTGTACACTGGGGAAGCGTGTTTGGCAGTGAACCTTCATACTCCAGTTGAGCCAGGGCCTTGTTGCCAGCTATAAATAACAGTAATACGGTTAGTTTCAGTAGTAATTTTGTTTTCATGGTAAACGGGGATTGTTGTAATTAAATAATGATGTTATATATATAGTTAAGCTAAATTTTTGGCTTTTTATGATAGGACGGCGAAGATATGTAAATAAACCGATTAATGAGTGTTTCCATCGCATGAAGTGTCTTAATCATCATATTAGCATAACGTAGCCGCGTTTCGGCACGTATCGATCAAATTAAGACATTACAATAATATAAGTAACCGGTATAGCAAACAATAGTAGTTTAATGCAATTTAGAGAATTAACATCCTTGCTAGGAAATGTATCCTAAACGTGTTGCCACCAGGATCAATTCAGCCGCGTTTTTTACTTCCAGTTTTTTAAAAAGGTTGAGCTTTATGTTTTCGATAGTCCTTAAGGATACTTCCAGTTCTTTAGCAATAATATCTGATGTTTTTCCCTGAGCAATGAGTTGCGTAATATCCGATTCTCTTGGGGTGAAAATCGATTTGATAGAAGTGGTTTTTGGAATAAGGTCCTCGTACTCGGCAGGAACGGAAATCAAATCATAATAAACATCTTTAATAGCGTCAAAAAGATCTTCGGGTGACTGGTTTTTATTGACATAGCCTTTAACCCCAAGTTCCAAAAGGCTTTCTATTAAAATATCACTTTTGAGAGATGTATAAGCGATGATCTTTAAGGCGGGATATTTTTTAACTGTATAAAAATACAACTCCAGGCCGGTAACGTCTGGCGCTAAAACATCCATGATCAGTATTTCGGCCTTTGTATCAGATAATTTTTGCTCTAGCTCAATCTTTGTACTCGCGGTAAATTCAATGGAAATGACATCGTGTTTTTGAAGAAACCCTTTTAACCCCTCAATAAAAAAAGGATGATCATCAAATATTCCAAGGATAATTTTCTGCGTCATGCTATGCAAAAATACACTAGTTTTTTATATGGCAAGGCTTAATCTTATTTTATACCAAATATGGTAAATATTGTACCTTCCGTTAGTTTACTTTGTGCTGTGATTGTATAATTATATTTGTACAACAATTCTGAAACAATGTAAAGACCCATCCCAAATCCTTGCTCTTTTTGTGTGCCGGCATCCGAGCTTACCTGTTGTTTAAAAAGAAGGTTCAGTTTTTCGGGTGTCATTCCAAGTCCGTGATCGGCTATTGTAATAGTACCGCTAGGCTCATCATAGGATAATTCGATTTTTTGACCGGTATTACTGAATTTAATAGCGTTAGAAATCAGGTTTCGTAACGCGATGGTTAATATATCGGAAGGAATAGGAATTTGAGCAGAGTCTGGTAAGTGCTGTATCAGTTCCAGTTTTTTATCTTCCAGTTTGTCTCTGAACTCGTTGGCCACCTTTGCAGCTACATCTGCTACAACACAGGTTAATTGATCGTACGATCCGAGATTAATTTCGGCTTTAGCCCAGCTTAATAAATTATTGAGTACAGTGTTAGCGTTATGAACCGATGTGCCGATATCTTTCAAATATTTATTCAGCTTTTCATCCTCACTATTATTTTTAAACTTGTTAAGCACAAGATTTAATGACAAAATGGGTCCTCTGAAATCGTGTGATATCACAGAAAATATCTTTTGATTCAGTAAATGTTGTCTTTCGAGATCTTTATTAGCTATTTCAATTTTCGCACTCTGTTGTGTAATAATAGTATTGGCTTTTTGTTTTGCTTTAAACGCCCTGAATAAAATGGTAGCTACCACTAACATTAACACAAAGCCAAGAATACCGCAAGTTGTATACAAACGTTGTTTACCAATGGCCTGTTCATGCTTAAATTGTTCTTTTTCTATTTTAATCACGTTAAGAATACTATCCTTTTCCGCCTGTTTTTCATATTCAACGGCAAACTGCTTTTTAATGCTGATCTTACGCGTGGTTTCATTGTTCAGGCTGTCGCGCATTTTGATGGAAAGTTCCTGCATTTCGAGAGCGCCTTTATAATTGTTTTGCTTTTGATAAATCTTTTTTAAGATCGTGGAAGCCGCTTGCAGAATGTGTGGATTACCAAGAATTTCACCCATCTTCATTGCCTTATCCGCATACGTTTCAGCTAAATTTACCTTCCCCTGATCAAACACAATATTGGCCAACATGCTTGCTGTTTCTCCGGTTCCGTCCCTGTTTTTAATCAATTCATATAACACCAAAGAGCGGTTAGCATAGTTAAAAGCCTTTTCCAGGTTACCCTGGTCGCGGTATACAGAAGCAATCTTTCGGCAGGTTTTAGCAATTCCTCCTTTGCTTTGGTCTTCAATCCAAAGATCCAGAACCCTTAAATAAATAGTAAGTGCTTTTTCCTTGCTTTCTTTTGTACACTCTTCCTTTAATCTTTTACAGGTTGGATTGCCTTTTTCATTATACATATCTGCAATGCCATTCAGGGCAAAAGCAACACCCGGATTATTGTTGTCTTTTTCATACATTTTTGCAGAACGGTTCAGATAATTAAATCCGTTCTCAAGTTCGCCCTGGGCTACATACAAATTACCGATGTTTCCCAAACAGTATGCCATGCTGCTTGGTGAATCAATTTTTTCATAAATCTTCAAGCCTTTGTGATAATATTCCAGGGCCTGCAACACGTGGCCCTTTCTATAATACACGTGACCAATATCAACCAGGCAATTAGCCATGCACGCCTTTGAATCAATTTCCGTGCTAATAGCAAGCGCCTTCTTAAAATACTTAAGGGCTTCATCCGGGCCTTTGCGCGATTGATGATAAACACCAATGTCTAGATAAGCCCATGCCAGCACATCGGAAAATATAAATTGACTGTTCTTATCCTGCGGCTTTTTAAGGTTTTTTGTAGCAACCTGTATCGTCTTTTGAAGCAGAACAACAGCTGAATCCGGAGCCTGATGATAAATATACTCCGCCAGTTCATTTAAGGCCATGCAGAGGGCAGTATCGTGTTTTGCAGTTTTAATCTTCAGTTTAAGAGAATCGATGACTTCATCCTGGGCATGTAAAGTTAAATTCATCAAACATAAACAACCTATTAAATACCTGTTAAAAGCAGTTGTATGTTGTTTAAAATTTAAACCCA
This sequence comes from Bacteroidota bacterium, assembly GCA_040387475.1. Classification (GTDB taxonomy): domain Bacteria; phylum Bacteroidota; class Bacteroidia; order B-17B0; family Aurantibacillaceae; genus UBA4416. Next base: position 187,122 of record JAZKDT010000001.1, read on the forward strand.
TTTTTGAAAGACCTCGTTTGATTATAAAAAACAAAACACTTAAATTATAGATTATCCTTTAATATTCATAATTAAATATTTTGTATATTTGCATACAATTAATCAATATTACAATTCCGGATAAAAATTTTCCTGCGTATCCGATACTATTAAATCACAACTTTCTGTTAAAAACTCCATCACGGTTTTAAACGAATCAACAAATCAACCATTTTTAATTAATTATATTTACATGAAGCACATGAGGTGCTAATTTACCATTATGGCAAAATCAAAAAAACAACCAAAACGCTATTTGTTCGAAGAAGTATTAGCGTTCTTAAAACATAACGACGGAAAATCTTTCAACTATAAACAACTCGGTTCCGCCATGGAAATTGATAATGAAGGCGATCGATTTGCCTTATTAGAAACTTTAGAAGAACTCAAACACCAGGGCTTTGTTATTGAAACCGACATTGGAAAATATGCGGCTAAAGAATCGGAAACTTATCAAACCGGAACCATTGATTTTACAACTCAGGGCACCGCCTTTGTGATTATTTCGCCGGAAGTTCCGGATGTATTTATTCCATTCAAAAAAACCAAAGATGCTATGCATGGCGATCTGGTTAAAATATTTGTACACCCCCAACGTGGACGAGGCAAAGCTGAAGGCGAAGTGGTGGAAGTGATCAAGCGCCGCAAAACACGTTTTGTAGGGACGATTCAAATCAATCCCAAATTTGCATTTGTTGTTCCGGATTTTACTAAGATGCATGTCGATTTTTTTGTGCCTTTGGAACATATCAACGGAGCAAAAAATTCGCAAAAGGTTTTGGTAGAAATGACCGAGTGGAAGCGCGGTTCTGAGAACCCTAACGGAAAAGTAATTGAAGTATTGGGAAATGCCGGGGAACATGAAACAGAGATCCACGCTATCATGGCAGAATTTGGATTACCAATGGATTTTGCTCCTGAGGTAGAAGCTGCTGCTAAAAAACTGAATACAGAAATAACAGAAGAGGAAATTGCTAAACGAAGGGATTTCAGAGGCATTACAACCTTTACGATTGATCCGGTTGATGCGAAAGACTTTGACGATGCTTTGTCGTTACAGAAATTGGAAAACGGGAATTGGGAAATTGGCGTACACATTGCCGATGTAACACATTATTTAAAACCTCATACCATCCTGGATGATGAGGCGGTTAATCGCGCAACATCTGTTTACTTAGTGGATCGTTGTGTGCCGATGTTACCGGAAGTACTAAGTAATTTTGCCTGCTCGTTGCGTCCGCATGAAGAAAAATATTGTTTCAGTGCCTTGTTTGAAATGGATGATCATGCACAGATCCTTGATCAATGGTTTGGTAAAACCGTTATATACAGCGATCATCGTTTTTCATACGAAGAAGTACAAACTATTATTGAAACAGAAGAAGGTCCTTATAAAGAAGAGATCTTTACTTTAGATCGTTTGGCAAAAATACTACGTGCCGAACGTACATCCAAAGGTTCCATCTTTTTTGATAAAGCGGAGGTTAAATTTCAGTTAGACGATAATGGTGCCCCAACCGGTGTTTATTTTAAAACCCAAAAAGATGCTCATAAACTCATTGAAGATTTTATGCTGTTAGCTAACCGCAAGGTGGCTGAATTCCTGGGTAAAAATAAACCAGAAGGCCAACAACAGGATAATAATAGAAATAAAAAAGTAAAGAACGATAAAGCTGCCGAGCCTGTAGTGTATCGTGTACACGAAGTGCCCAAAGATGAAAAGTTAATGGAACTGAATAATTTTGTGGAGCGCTTTGGTTATTCGGTAGCCGTTGGTAATAAAACCAAAACAGCCCAATCCATCAATAAATTATTGCAGGATGTAAAAAATAAAAAAGAACAAAGCATGATCGAATTGTTAGCGGTTAGATCCATGCCAAAAGCTATTTACACCACTAAAAACAGCGGGCACTATGGATTAGGTTTCGAATACTACACGCACTTCACTTCCCCTATCCGCCGATACCCGGATGTAATGGTGCACCGTTTACTGGAAGCTAAATTAAACCATGGTCATTATTTAAAAGGAGATGAGTTGGAGCATTTAGCAAAACACTCCTCTGAGATGGAAAAATTGGCGGCAGAAGCTGAACGTGCTTCCATCAAATACAAACAGGTAGAGTTTTTAGAAGATAAGATCGGCCAGGAATTTGAAGGTGTGATCAGCGGCGTTACCGAATGGGGTATTTTTGTAGAGATCATTGAAAACAAATGTGAAGGCCGTGTGAGTACCCGTGATATGAAAGATGATCAATATGTATTTGATGAAGATAACTATCGCATTGTTGGTCGACGTACTGGACGTATTTATTCGTTAGGTGATAAAGTAACTATTAAAGTAAGACGCGCTGACCTGGTTAAAAAACAACTGGATTTTGAATTTGTAAGTGGCGTTCCGTCCGGTAAACAGGAAGAGGTCCGAAATCCAAAACGTTACAAAAAAAGAAAATAATTTCTTAACCAACCAAATATGAGTAAAGGTTTAACAATAGGCGAAGGAAAGATCAGTGGCTATGTTTCCATTTTTTTGGCCCTTCTTTCTTTCCTGGCAGTATTTTGTTTTAAATACCCAAAAATATTTACATCGCCTCAGTTCCGGGAAGTGTACACAGGTGAGCAAATGAAAACACTTTTGGTTTCTACTATCATTGCCTCTTTCTTTTTTGCCGTACTCAGTTTCATTTTAAGCAAAAAAAAGTCCTATGCATTAATTGGCATTTTGATTATTGTAGCCACTATTTTTATTGGCGGTTTTAAAGTAGAACCCAGCGTGGTTGGCCATAGCAAATGGTATCTGGGTTTAGACTGGTTGTTATTAGATTTACTTTTAATGGCCATTATTTTTATTCCTATTGAAATGGTTTGGCCAAAAAACCTGGAGCAATCCAGGTTTCACGAAGAGTGGAAAACCGACCTGGTGTATTTTATAGTGAGTCATTTATTCATCCAGTTTTTTAGCGTTATCGTTACCTCTACGGTTACCAAATTATTTGGCGGTTTTGGTTTGGATGGCTTACATGCCTGGGTACAGGCTTTGCCATTGCCTTTAGAATTGTTTTTAGCTTTGTTTGCTGCCGATTTTTTTCAATATTGGGCCCATCGTTTTTTTCATTCCTACGCTTATATTTGGCGCTTTCATTCCATCCATCACTCCACCAAAAACATGGACTGGCTTGCCGGAAGCAGAACGCATTTTATTGACATTTTTGTAACCCGCTGCGCCGCATTTATTCCTTTATATATTCTGGGTTTTTCTCCTTTGGTGTTTAATATCTATATTTTATTTATGGCTATCCATGCTGTTTTGATACATTCTAACACCCGCATTAATTTTGGATTTCTAAAATATATTTTTGCAACGCCCCAGTACCATCATTGGCATCATTGCGAAGATCCAAAATATTACGGCAAAAATTTTTCTACGGTTTTTACCTTTATTGATAGGATATTTGGCACTTACTACTTGCCAAAAGATGTGTGGCCGGAAGGTACCGGAGTTCATGAGGGAAGTTATCCAAAAGGATATTTGAAACAAATGGTGCACCCTTTTTTAAAGAGTCCGTTTGATACAGATTTAAATATGGAGGAGAGAACCAAGCGGTAAAAAAACAAAAAGCCATCCTAACGTCTCAGGATGGCCTTATGCAACTAAACTATAAGTTAAAATTGCCTTGTTAGAACTTGGTAATCAGGAACTCTGTTCTACGGTTGGCCTGGTGTTCCTCTTCCGAACAGGTTGATTTAACAGCGCCTTCGCAAGCGCAACCATTTATAAGCTTGCTTTCACCATAACCTTTACCAACGATCCTGTCTTTTGCCACACCCTTTGACACAATGTATGCTGCTGATGATTTAGCACGCTTATCTGATAAGGACATGTTGTAAGCTTTTGACGAACGACAATCTGTATGAGAACCTAATTCAATGGTCATCGTTGGGTTTTCCTGTAACACCTTTACTATCTTATCTAACTCTTTGGCTGCATCCGCACGAATATTCCACTTTGCTAAATCAAAATAAATAGGGTTAATCTGGATCACTTTGGCTATGTCTGTACCAATCTCCAGTTTTTGCATTTGTTCTTTTAATTCGATCACTGTATTCATGTCCAATGTGATCTCATAATTTTTTTCGACGGTGATATACCCTTCTTTTTCATATTTAACGGAAAGCAGGAGTTTGTCGCCGGGTTTTTTACCTTTAATAATGTCGGTAAATGTGCCTGTGACATCGGTAGCATAAACTTTAGGTGTACCATTTGCCTTATCCACAAATGTTGCTTTCACCCCTGCGATAGGAGTTCCTGTTTTGGCGTCCGTTACAACATCTATAAGCTTGTATTTAGGAAATAAACCTATATCTTTTTTATTGTCGCCGGTTTGTAATTTTCCTACGGGTACCAATCGGTCATAGTACTTTGAACGTTCTTTGGCGCCTACAAAATACTCCTGCGACGGATCATTGATCGTGAACAAATACTCCGCTTTGTCGTTCACTTTTGTAGAGTCGATAACGAGTTTGTTTTTATCCAATAGATACACCCAGGCATTGGGTATCAATTCTTTATTACTTTCGTCAAATACAATACCACTTAAGGTTACGCCCATTAAAGGCTCCTTTGAGCGGAAGAAATAAATATCGTCTTTTCCTTTTCCGCCCGTCCGGTTTGACGAAAAATAACCCGTTTTCAAATCGTTATTTAAAGCAAACCCAAAATCGTCAAAGTTTGAATTGATTGGGTAGCCTAAGCTCTGCGGTTCAAAATACGCGTCCATTGCAGGAACCGTAAAGTAAAGGTCCAGGCCTCCTAATCCAGCTCTTCCGTCTGTCGAGAAAAATAAAGTTCCGTCTTCATGCACATAAGGGAACATCTCACGTCCCTCGGTATTAATTGCTTGCCCTAAATTTTCAGGTTTTTGCCAGGCCCCATCTTTAAATTCTGACAAGTATAAATCTGTCTGTCCGTAACCACCTGGCATATCTGATACAAAATACATGCGCTTGCCATCTTTAGTAACTGTAGCGTGACCCACCGAATAATCATTAGAGTTGTAGGGAAAGTTTTCGGGGGTTGATAATTTTCCTTCGTTGTCTTTTTTAAGGATATATAATTTTAAGTTGATGACGTTAACCGCTACCCCTTTTATTTTTTTAACGATGATGTTGCTTTTGGTCAAATACACTGTTTTTTCGTCGGGCGATAAGGAAGCAGGGCCATCATGGTAAGTGCTTGAAATGGTTTTAGCCATTGGTATCGTGGAAATAAACTGCAAAGAATCTTTTTTATTGGACGTATACATATCGATGAAATAACTATCATCCCATGCAAAAGTTTTATTACGGGCCGCGGTGTTCCTTCTGTTAGATGCAAATAATACAGCCTGATTTTTATTAAAGAATACGGGAGAGAATTCCGCTTCGGCGGTATTCAGATTTTCTACATTAGTTATTTTATAAGCGGCCGAATCTTCTTTTAATTCCTTCACATAGTTTCTTTTTTTAGAATGGTGTTTAATAATGATGTTATCTTTCTTTTTTTGTTCGATCAATGTTAAGGCATTTTGAGCCTCTGTGTATTTTTGATTGTATTTTAAACATTGCAAATAATTGATCAGATCCGCTTCTGTTGTAGCGGTAGGAAATTTATCATTTAAATTTTTGTAAGCTATTTCTGCATTTGGAAAATCGTAAATCTTAAAATAAGACTCCGCCAAACGACGCATATTTGCTTCTGTGGGGGTATCTGTTTTTACAAGGCTTTTATAATAGTCAATAGCTGCTATATAGGATAACTCATTATATAATTGGTCGGCCTTTTTTTGAAACAGCGATTGTGCTTGAATAGTGCTAACTGAAAAGAATATGATGGTTGCTAAAATAAGTTTCTTCATAAAATAGGGGTTATAGTTCGGTACTGATATTGTCTTTTAAAAATAACGGGGCGATTTAAATCCTTTGGCTTTACTTCTGAGATCGTAGCTGATCATAATCTCATGAGAACCAACGCTAAATTTTTGCAAAGAAGTGGTTTGGTAATCGTAAGCATACCCAATTCTTAAATTTTGATTGATGTTATACATTACATTTAGTCCAATAGCCGCTTTGTGACGATACATCGCGCCCAACCACCATTTTTCATAAAACAGGAACGATAAATTTCCTTCCATGGATAGCGGCGCATTGTTTACATATTTAACAATAAAAGAGGGACGCATATTAATTGCCGGATTCAATTTCACCACAATGCCTCCAAAAAAATAGTAGTGGTTTTCCTGTAAGGCTTTTTGATCATAGGCAAGGTCAATTTTATTTTTTATGATCCTTGGTGTTGATACACCTATGTAATGTCTTTTACCATAATAATAGATTCCGGCACCTACATTAAATAAGTTCTTTTTATAATTAAATCCCTGAAGATAAAGATCGTCTGTATTATCATTGATCTTTAGTTTAGAAAAATCCTGTCTGAAAAAATCCATTCCCACTTTCACACCGAAGGCCAGTCGGTTATTTTTTTTGTTAACTTTTACACTATAGGCAAGGTCGGCATACAATCCGGTATTTTTCGTAATTCCTAACTGGTCGTTTAATACTGTCAATCCAATGCCAATATTTTCCGTTTTTAAGGGCGAGTGCATTGACAACACCTGTGTTTTTGGCGCACCATTTAAATTTGTCCATTGGTCACGAACATTCCCTGTTACCTGAATTGCTTCCTGGCTACCTGCATATGCAGGGTTCAACAACACGGGATTAAAGAAATACATGCTATGTTGCGTTTCCTGCTGTGCATTCGCCACCATGCTAAACGTTAGTAAAGCCAATAACAGGTTTGTAATTTTTAAATTATTTATCATCATCTTACGTTTTAATTATAAGTTTCTTTTATTAGATTTTTAATATTGCAGTAACAAAAATCCGTTGTAAGTTTCTGTTTTATTGTCACCATACTCTAAGATAACATAGTACGTTCCAGCTGGTAGCTTTTCTTTGCCAGCTGCATCGCCGGTATTGGCATATCCTTCAAACTCGTTCAGGTAGCTGTCCTTTTGATAGATCAGGTTACCCCAACGGTTGAAAATTTTCAGCTTGTTATCGGGGTAGTTTTCAATATTGCGGATCACAAAACCATCGTTCTTACCATCACCATTTGGCGTGAAGATCTCCGGTATAAATACATCGCAGGTTTGCGCATCTACAGCTCCTATTGTTCTGTTATTACAGCCATTAGTGTCGGTAACGGTAACCGTATAGTTGCCAGCGTTCGATTGAGTTAAAGGATCGATATTTAATGTGGGGCCGCTGCCTACTACCTGATTGTTATAGGTCCAGTTATAATTGTAATTACTATTTGCTGTTGCTACATCCAGGTGTGTGCCTGCATTCTCACAGGCTGATACAGTCGGATCAACAAGGGTTACTATTGGTAAGCTATTTACTGTTAAAGTATTAGCGGCTGTATTGGTGCAGCTTCCCACTCCCGCGATAACACTTACCGTGTAAATACCTGCGGCACTGCTTACAGTAGCAGGAACGGTTAATGGATTTGTATTGGTGATAGTTTGCCCATTGATGTTCCAGTCATAGTTGACTCCTATTTGCGGCACGTTGATGCCGATCGTACCATTATTATTCTGACAAATACTCAAATCACTAAGATCGAAATCTGCATTTGGTAAATCAATAATGTTGAGCGTAGCTGTAGCAGGGATCGATAAGCAATTGTCTGCGCTTGTGACTGTAACAGTGTATATATAGGTTCCCGAGCTAAGAGTTACAGCCGGAAAGCTTGGATTTGATTGGTTTTGATTTGTAATATCTATCCCGTTTCCTAAGGTCCAGGTATAGCTTGATGCTGCTGTTGTAGTGTTCAGGTTAACTGTGCCGCTTGTACAGGTGGTGCCGGGATTGGCGGATGCTGTTAAGGTTGGTAATTGGTTCACGGTTACGTCAGCTGTGGTGATGGTAGATGTACAACCAGTTAAGGTATTCGTTCCTGTTACACTGTAAGTAGTATTACCTGTTGGGATCACGCTTAGCGTATTGCCGCTTGTTCCGGTTGGCATCCAGTTATAGGTATCGGCGTTATTGGCAGTTAATGTTACTGCCGTACCAGCACAGGTAGTTGCATTTGCTACTGCAATTTGTGGCAATGGATTAACATCTATCGTCATAGTTTGTGTTACGCTGTTGCATCCCAGCGACTCCCCATTTACTGTATATGTAGTTTGGGTTGTTGGTGTTACCACGATCGTGCCCGTAGTGGTTTGGGTGGGATTGGTGATCGTGTAGTTTGTTGCTCCGGTCAACGTGATTGTTGCCGTATTGCCCTCACATATCGCCATGCTGCTGGCTGTAATATTTACTGTTGGTGTTGGGTTTACATTGATTGTTACATTAGTCGTATTTGTACAACCGCTTAGAGTATTGGTTCCTACCACCGTATATGTCATTGTATCCGTTGGCGTTACAGTAATACTAACGGCCGTCTCCATTGTACTCCAGCTATAAGTATCTGCTCCGGTTACATTCAATACACTGGTATTGCCCTCACAAATTGTTGTATTGTTTGCCGTAGCATTTAAGGTTGGTAAAACATTCACGCCTATTGAAATCGTTTGTGTTGTGCTAACGCAGTTAGCCGATTCGCCAGTAACCGTGTATGTAGTTGCTATGGTTGGCGTTACAATTATTGAGTTTGTGGTAACTACAGAAGGGTTTGTTAAGGTATAAGAACTAGCACCTGTTAAAGTGATAGTTGCGCTTTCTCCTTCACAAACATCAGTAGCGCTGCTTGAAATTCCAACGGTTGGCGTTGTATTGACATTCACGGTAACATTCGTTACATTACTGCAACCCGTTAAACTATTTGTTCCAATCACACTATAGGTAGTCGTAGTGGTTGGACTAACAACAGCAGTGCTTGTAGTAACAGAACCGGCATCTGATGTCCATGTGTAGGTATTAGCACCTGTAACCGAAAGCGTTGTGGTTGATCCTGAACAAATAATAGAATTAATTGAAGTTGCCATTAATACCGGTGTATTAGCATCCGCGGTAATGGTTACAGTTTGAAGAGCAGAAGTACATCCGTTCAGTGTATTTGTAACAGCAACCGTAAATACGCCGGATCCTGAAGCTGTTGGATTACTAATGCCTGTATTGCTAAGTGAACCGCTTGAAGGAACAGTCCATGTGTATACAGCGTTTGGATCTGCGCTACTTGTAACCAGCAAGGTTGCTGTAGGTGACGCGCAGGTTGTTGTTAAAGAACTTGGTGTTAAAGTAGACGTGGGAACCGTTGTATTGATAGAAACAGCTTGGCTTCCCACAACAAAGCATCCGGTAGTGGTATTAGTAACCGTATAATTAAATGTTCCCGGTTGGTTTGCTGTTATTGAGTTTGTATTTGTAGATGATGTGATTCCCGTTCCACTCCAGGTATAACTTACAGGAGACGTTGTAGTTGTTGCGCTTGCATTTACGGTAGTGAGTATGCAATTCAACACACCGGTTACGGTGCTGGTGGCAACGGGAGCTGTGGTGTTTTGTATAATAGCTACTACCGCCGATGTGGTACAGGTGTTTACAGGATTTGTTAACGTTAATGTATAATTACCGGCGGCGCTTATTGTTGTATTAGAATTGGTTGGTGTACTTCCCGCTGGTACTCCTGAAGAAGGACCCGTCCAGGAATAATTCGCCGGATTGGTAGTAGAACTTCCGGTCAAAACCGCTGTTGTATTTGTACATGTAATTGTTTGAGAACCGCCTACTGTAATAATGGGCGTTGTTGTGTTTTGGCTTACAGACTGGGTCAAACTATTAGTACATCCATTTACAGGGTTTGTTACTGTTAAGGTATATAAGCCCGGTGCTGAAACTACAGATGTTGAATTAGAGGGGGTGCTTCCCGCCGGGGCGCCTGATGAAGGACCAGTCCAGGCATATGTTGCTCCGGGAGTTGTTGAGCTTCCGCTTAATGTGTTTGACAATACAGAGCAGTTTATAGTGAGATCAGGATTTACGAATACTGTTGGGGGTGTTGTATTGGCCGTAGCAGATACCACAGCTGTATTGGTACATCCGTTTATCGTGCTGGTTGTTGTTAATGTGTAACTTCCTGTATTTGTTACAGTGGCCGTTGCCAAATTGGTTGCTCCTGATAATCCTGCTCCGCTCCAACTATATGTGACACCGCTTGACGGACCTCCTGATAAGGTAGCTGATGTGCTTGTACAGGTAATTACCGACGACAGAGAAGCCGTTGCTGCCGGCTGAGTTGTGTTTTGGGTAACGGCTTGTGAGCCGGTTGTGATACAACCGTTGCTTGCATTCGTAACCGTATAATTATATGTTCCTGCCTGATTAACGGTTATCGTACTGATGTTAACTGCTGATGTGATTCCTGCACCGCTCCAGCTATAAGTTACTGGCGTTGTTGTTGTTGTGACGCTAGCATTTACAGAGGTAAGAGTACAGTTTAATGAAGCACTTGCAGCACTTGCTACAACGGGAACTGTTGTATTTTGAGATACCGAAACAACCGTGGTTGTTTTACAGCCGTTGGTTGGATTAGTAACTGTAAGTGTATAATTTCCTGCTGAAGAAACCGTGGTATTTGAGGCTGTTGGTGTTGAACCGCCCGGACTCCAGGAATAAGTAACACCCGTTGTTGACGAAGAACCATTTAACGAGGTTGTATTTATTGCACAGGTAATTACAGAAGCTACACTGGCAGCAGCGTTCGGCAACGTTGTATTTGTGCTAACGGTAACGACTGAACTTGTGGAGCAACTCCCCAACGTTGTTGTCAGCGTATATGAGCCTCCAGTTGAAACTGTTGTAGCAGAACTCGTTGGCGCAGTTCCTCCCGGCGACCAAGCATAAGATACACCAGACGTTGTGGATGTTCCAGAAAGGATAGCAGTAGTGCTGGCACAACTAATAGTAGGCGATGCTGACACAACTAAATTAGGATAAGGATTGATCGTAATCGTGAACGTTTTAGCCGGACCGGTACATCCGCTATAACTAGGCGTAGCCGTAACAATAGCTACCTGTTGAGTTGTAACTGTAGGTGCCGTGTAAGAAGAAATATCTCCAGTACCCGATGCCACCAACCCTACCGAAGTATTGTTATTTGCCCAGGCAATACTTGCTCCGGCAGGAGATGGTGTAAATGCAACGCCACCGACAGCTCCGCCTGAACAAACAGTTTGGTTAGCAGAGGTCGCCGTAATTGTGGGACTGGTGAGATTTACAAAACTGGTAAACATAATAGCGCATGAACCCGTACCAACTGTCATAGAATAAGTGCCTGTTGCATTGACCGTCGCTTGATTTGCCGAACTTGCAGTGATTCCACCCGCTGGTCCTGCCCAGGTATAAGTACTTCCGTACTGCGTGGGCCCGGTAAGTGTTTTTGGGCCTGTACAACCCGATCCCCCTGACTGAATTAAATCTTTTGGACCTGCAGATGCGTCCATGTACGCGTAACCAAAATGTCCACCCTCATCACATCCGCCCGCAGTAAACTTTACAGTTATCGATTGCCCTATCTGAGCCGACAGGTCAAATATCTTTCGTTGCCATGGCATACAAACCACCACCGAACTCGCTGATGTAGATGGGTAATAGCAGGGAGTTGATCCTGATTGATAAGCGCCTGCGGGAAGAGATGTTTTATTAAGAACAAAAGTATACGTTAAACAATTACTAATAGATGCGCCTACTGAATTTAAAACCTCAGCTTTAAAAAAGGGATTTACAGTAGCGCCTGCGCCGCTATGATTACCATTATTAAATACAGCTGCATATTGAAGATCAATTATACAATTAGCCGCTGTTACAACAAAACTTTGTTCCAGAGATTCTGCGCCCGAGAATGGTGGAACGCTTGGCCCCACATATCCAGGATGTTTGGGACAGATATAATTTGAAGGAGAGCCGCCGCAACCACCTCCATTATTTACATTTGGACCGGAACCGCCTAACCGTGCAGAAAAGGTTCCTCCCGGAGCCACTACCGGAAATAAACCAAACTGATCGGTCCCCGCTCCTGTTGTAATGGTATGATATGATTGGTTCCAGATACTGGAGTTAATGCCCATTGTCCATATAGTGGGTGAACCCACGGCCAACATTTGACCACCCGTACTTGTATTACCAACGCGGCCTGTCCATCCGGTAAAGTCGCCCGTTTCGAAATTCAAATTTACCTGTGCCATACCGGTTAAATAATATAAACACAGAATGCAAATTACTGCTGCTTTTTTCATGATGACTAAACTTTTATTTATAAAATAATTTTATATGCGGTAAGTTTTTCGTCCAAATTTATTGTATTGACGTCTTTCGCATAAGGGTGCTGGCCCTTTAAAAGATTTAGATTTTTTTACGCCTCTCGTCTTTACCCGCTCTGACGCGGATTAGCGTCAGTAAATTTTATCCTTAAAAAAACGAGAAAGTAAAAATAGGGTGCTGCCCCTTACTATACTGTATACAAAAAACTATAAAAAATAATATATTTGATATAACGAACACAAACTCCGACTATGCCATTTAAAAAATTCATCATGCTTTTTGTTTTGATCTTAGTTTTAAGATTACCGGGATTTTCTCAATATGATCCTGAAATAACAAGGCTTTTGAAGGACGTAAAAGAGGCTTCCAATTATGATTCCACCAAGCTATTTATTACGGGCCAAAAAGCAATCGCTAAAGCCACTCAAACAAATCAAAAGAAAGCAATTGCCGAAGTTTATCTCTATTATGGCAATTATTTTTATTACACACGCAACATCGAAAGATCTAAATCATATTTGCAAAGAGCGGTGATTAGCGCACGGGCTTCCAAAAACAAACACATAGAAACACTTGCTAACGTGCGGGCTATTTTTATGGATTACGAACAAGGATTGAACGACAATGCCGAACAGGAACTATTTGCCATCCTTAAAGAAGCCAAACAAACAGAAGACCACGAAAATTATATGGAGCTGTTAAACTTGATTGGTATTATTAAAGAATCAAAAAACGAGTTGCAAAACGCGGCCAAATTATACCTGGAAGGGCTCGTGTTTTCAGAATCTCACGGCATCACGCATTATCCTTCTGTATTTAGAAATAATTTAGGTTTAATTAAATTGTATACTGAACAGGTAGATGACGCTTTAGTTGATTTTGAAAAAGGACTAGCGACTTCCAAAAAAGAAAATGATAAAAATTTAGTAAGTCACTTTCAAATAAATATCTGTTTAATTTATGTAAGAAAAAACAGGATAAAAGAAGCTCTGAAAATATTTGATGAAGTTATTGGCTATGCCCGTGAAAACAATCATCCGAGAGAACTGGCGAGTGCTTTCGCTAATTTAGGAACGGCCTTTAACAATTCCGGTAAACCCGAAATGGCTTTGTCATACTCCGACTCCGCCATTAGTGTGATGAAAGGACACGGACTTGATATTGAGCTAACCAGTGCTTACCTGGGCAAGGTGGAAGTTCTCATCGGCCTTAAAAGGCATGCTGAAGCCAGAAAAGAATTGGCTTATGCCAAAGAATTAATTGATAAAACTAAAAACATGGAATCGGAGGCAACCTATAATCTGTTTTTATATTATATCGAGAAATCTGAAAAAAAATATAAAGAGTCTTTGGACTATTTTTTAGCTTATCGAAAAATAAAAGATAGTGCTGAGCAAACATTGAACGGAAAAATTATCCAGGAACTACAACTGAAGTATAATGTTCAGAAAAAAGAGATTGAACTGGAAAAAGAAAAATCAAAATATTTATTACTTGAGCAAAAAAGCCAGGACGAACGTTTTTTTAAATGGTTATCCCTTGGCATAGCATTTATCTTCTTAATTCTAGTAGTGAGTTCGGTGTACTATCTCTATTCAATAAAAATCAGGGAAAAGCAAGCTTCTTTTAGTCGTCAACTCATTGAAAACATTGAAGAAGACCGCTTAAGAATTGCGATGGACCTTCACGACGATATTGGTCAATCATTGTCTGTTATTAAATCCAGGATCATTGTCGCCAAAAATAATCCGGATAAAAGTCTGGAGGCCGAATTATCGAGAGTCATCGAACAAACGAGGGAAATTTCCAAAAATTTATATCCATCGTACCTCGAAAAAATAGGACTGGTTAGATCTATCGCCCGTTTGATGGAAAATATTCAGTCATCAACAAACATCGAATGTAGTTTTGATGTAACTGAAACAGTAGAGACCTTACCAATTCAAACCAAAACACATATCTATCGCATTCTTCAGGAATGTACCAACAATACGATTAAACACGCTAAAGCCAGCGCGTTAAAAACCTCAATAGCTGAAAAAAATGGTGAATTTATTGTGATTTACCAGGACAATGGTATTGGCATATCTTCTAAACAAAAAAATGGATTAGGTTTATTATCTATCAAAGAGAGGGCAAAAATTATCAACGGAAGCGTCAATTTTGAGGATAAAACAAATAAAAGTTTTAAATTAACACTTAAATTCGAAGCTTAAACATGGGTCTTATTACTACCTTATTAATTGCTGATGACCATCCTATTTTTAGAAAAGGATTGATGGACCTATTGCAACATTCGTTCCCAAAGGTAAATATCATTGAGTGTCACAACGGGGCCGAGGCGATGGACGGCATTTTAAAACTAAATCCTGACATTGCTATTCTTGATATTAATATGCCCGAAATGAATGGATTAGATGTGTGTAAACGCGTTATAAAAGAACAGCCATCCACAAAGGTGATCATCCTTACTATGTATCAGGAAAAAGAGATGATAAAAAATGCCATGTTATCCGGAGCCAGCGGTTATATATTGAAAGATAATGCAGTAGACGAAATCATGGATTGTGTTAATACTGTCTCTAACGGCGAAACATATATTGGAACCGCCATGCTGCCTTACCATGGAGAACTGTCAATGGAAGATAAGAAAAAACAGCAATTGGTAGATGGTTTAAAAACATTGAGCCAGGCCGAATTAAAAACCCTGAAATTAGTAAGTCAGAATAAGACTTCTAAAGAAATTTCTGAGCTTCTTTTTTTGTCAGAAAAAACAGTGGAGAATTACCGTTCCCGTATTTGTCAGAAACTGGAGCTGCCGCCCCGCAATAACAGTTTAGTTATCTGGATCAGCGAGAATAAAGAACTATTATCTTACATCAGCGAGTTTTAGATTTTCATCATTTGCCAGACATGGTTTTTTCTTTGTCTCTTTAAAGTTATATTAAAACTAAAAACAAACCCCGATCACATGAATGCAACCGGGGCTTAAACTAAACTTTTTGCTTTTTATTATAATATCGCTCTGAACAACAGGAACAGTCCACCTGATAAAACAATGGTTACCGGTAATGTTAAAACCCAGGCCAATAAGATGTTGGTGATCGTACTTCTTTGTAAATTTTTTAAACCTTTTTTAGCTACCATACTTCCCATAATACCCGAACTTAACATGTGCGTTGTACTAACCGGCGCTTTGTAAGCTGTAGCTACTCCAATACCAATGGCAGCAACTATTTCGGCAGATGCTCCCTGCGCATAACTCATGTGTTGTTTTCCTATTTTTTCTCCGATGGTTTTCACAATACGTTTCCATCCAATCATGGTGCCTAATCCTAAGCAGATAGAGATCATAATAATTACCCATGACGGAGCAAATTCTACTAGTTTTTTTGCTGCGTCAATTTCTGTTTTTAAGGCTTTGGCATCAGCTTTAGAGATCGCCACGTTTTCGCTTTTCAACAGTTTTTCGGCGCTTTTAGTTACTTTAACAATATCTTTACGTAAATCAAACCTTTCGGTTGCGCCAACACCTTCTGCGTAAGCTTTTCCTTCAGTAGCTAAAGCAAAATGAGCCGCATGTTGCTTTATCGTATAAAAGTTTTTAAATTCTTCCTTTCCAAACTGCGTCGTGTCGGTTGCCGAAATAATTTTTTCAATAACGGATGTGTTGGCATTAATACTTTGAAGATTAATTTCGTTATCAAGCGAAAAATAAGCGGGCATAATGGCAATTAGGATCATCATAACTAACCCCACGCCTTTTTGTCCGTCATTTTGTCCGTGAAAAAAACTTACTAAACCACAGGTAAACCACAACAACATTCTGATGGCGATAGGTGGTTTTTTGCCGGGGATAGGTTCTTTATAAAACAGATCATTCTTTACAAAACGTTTAAAAATGAACATGATTACAATGGCTGCCGCAAAACCTGCAAATGGGGAAATTAGCAAGGCCCAACCTGTATCTTTTGCTTTATCCCAGTTAACGGCACTGCCACCAATACTATCCGGTAAAAAATAAAAAGCCAATCCAATTCCTAAAATGGAGCCGATTAATGTATGAGAGCTCGATGCGGGCAAGCCAAAATACCAGGTTCCCAGGTTCCAGATAATGGCTGAAAGCAATAAGGCCATGATCATCGCTATGCCATGATATACGTTACTATCCACCAGAACTTCCATAGGTAAAAGATTAACAATTCCCATAGCTACCCCAATTCCTCCGGTTAATACGCCTATAAAGTTTAATAACCCGCTATATACAACAGCGGTAGTTGGTTTCATTGAATTGGTGTATATAACAGTTGCTACAGCATTAGCTGTATCATGAAAACCATTTACAAATTCGAAAGTACAAGCTAATAATAAGCAGATAACTAGAAAGATAATTAGGGACGTTGCCATAGTGTTTTTTTGGTAAATGTAGCCTGTATTGTTTTGGGCAATGTTAAGTTAATGTTAATTTCTGGTAGTTAAATTCCTAATTCTATTTGAAAAACCGCGAAAAAATAGGTGTTGTGGTCCTCCTGTTTACTTAGGTCGCGCTCCCTGTTATAAAAAAGATTGCCCTGAACCTTTAATTTGTGTTTATTGAGGTATTTTGAAATACCTAACCCGTATTGTTGATTCTCTCGCACCCTGGCTAACAAATCGTTATGTGGACTCACCAACGAGTGACGCAGGGCTATTTCAAACATGTTTTTAAAGCAATAGCTTAATTGGCTGTTAATGCCATCTCCTGTAATAATGGTTTTTGTTTTTGCATCGCTTCCTATTACTGTGGGCGATCCATCTGTATCTCTTCTTATATATTCACTGCTTATAGCTATACCTTTATACTTAAATACCACATCGGCCATGTATACATTAAAACTTCTTGTTGCTAACAAGTCTTTACCTAATTGGCCGCCAGTTCTTACTGCAAGATCATTAAAGTGATAAGCCCCTGCAATTGATAACTTTGGCTTTGGTTCGCGCGCCAGATCTCCTTCGTAATAATCTCCACCATCGGTAAATGTACCAAAAGGCAACAATTCTATTCTTCCGGTATAAGCCAGTCCGGTGTTGCTGCTAACAGAGTTCCGTCCCTCTCCGCTGGTAAGCGCTATTTTTGTGAGCATCGTAAAGGTGTTTCCTAATTTAGCTGTATAGTTTGCAAAAAAACCAAAATCTCTATCGATAGTATAAGCAACGTTAACAATGGATCGGTCGTAAAACTGTTGCTGACTCGACGAAATGATCCGTTGTCTGTTTCCAGGCAATTTTCCCTGACCAAAACCCAGCTGCAGGTGCTTAACCGGTTTATAAAATATCATGGCGTCTCTCACAACGTTTGGACTTGTATTTTGTATAGAAGCGTCGGCATCGCTCCAATCCATATCTCCTCTTGAAAAAGATAATTGCATGTAATAGTTCCATTTTGTATTTAACATATGTCCCGCAAAACTTAAACGACATCTTCTTACGCGTGCTTCCCAGCTTGAGGGAGAAAGATCCTGATCACTGACCGTGTTCATTAAAAAACGATTCTGCATTCTGAATCTGATATTTACTGAATAAGAGCTATCCGGTGTGGTAAATCCAATTCCAAGTTTATAACTGAACCCCGATCCCAATTTGTTTTTGGGCTTTTTAAGCTCCTGAACGTCTTGTTTTAACGCCATAAGCTCCTTAAGTAAACTATCGTTAGAGATGCCTTGCTCTTGCTGCGCTTTTGAAGCAAGTGTAAATAAAAAAAGAGCTAAAAGAAAAGTAATTGTTTGTTTCATGTAAAATTAAGATTAACGAAAGCGAAGTAATCCTTCACATGTTAGTTTTACATAAATTCAATGTTATTAAATTGTTAAGGAGGTAAAATACTTTAGGTAAGTTTTCTTCCTTGAAAGCTCAGTTTAGAATCCTTCGGTTGCGCCATCAATAGATTTAACAAAGGCAACAGTAGTGAGTTTATTGTTCCTGATCAAAAACAATCCGTAATCGTCGAGGCGGGTAATATCTATGTGTTTATATTTTTCTTTAGCCGTTTTTTCGAAATCATAATCGGCGGTGTATATAACAAACTTATCCGGCCGGTTTATTTTCTCCTCGTGTATTCTCCAGGTCCTTCTTTCGAAGGAAGGCTTGAATGTATTTGGGAAATCGTCAAAAATAGCGGGTCCCGCGTAATTTAATTCATCGTCGTGCCATACGCTGTTTATGATCACAAAGTCGTTAACGCCTAATTCCTTGCATTTTTTATTATACTTATCAGTTGCTTCCTGTATTTCGGTTAAGGTATTTAGATGCACGTGCCCCCACATTTTTTCCTGAGTGTGATACGTTATTTGATTTTTAAAAATAACCGTTTTATAAATTGAAAAAAGTAAGACGACTGGAATTATTAAAAAAATTACTTTTTTAAAATTGAACGATGAGGCTGCCAAAAACAGGTAAATAACGATAGGGATTCCCAGATACATCCTGCTGTAGGAGTAAAATGGCCATACTATACCATCACTCACCTTACTCGAAAAGAAAGAAACAAAAAGCACGGCTATAAATATCCAGAATGCTAAAAAAAGATTCCTATTCCTTTTAAATAACAAAATTGCAATAACAGTTAAAAGGATCAGCATTAAAAACGATTTTTCTTCTATAAAAAAACTAATATGCGCAAAACGCTGATCCAAATGTGCGATAGCATCTTTAAAGAAAGTGATTGAAAAAATATTATTAGCCGGATAAAAAACATAGTCTGGGTTTACTTTATAAAAATGATTTAAGGCATAATGAACGGGTAAGCCCAATATCAATCCTACGGCCGAATACATGTAATACAACCGCTCCCTGTAATTTAACAGGAACAGATAAAACAAAAACGGGGCAGATACTAACACAGAATTTTGATTAACCAGATAGCCAACATACGCTAAAAATGTATTGACCAGAATGAATGCATAATTTTTTGGGTTTAATAAACTCACAATAAAAAGAGAAGTGAAAAACATTCCTGTTACAAATCCCCGGGGAATGGAGTTCATGATATCATAACCTGTAGGCATACATAGTAAAACAGCCAGTACGATAATGGCACCTTCCCTGTGTTTTTTTGCAAATAGATAAATGGCAGTAAATAAAAAAGGAAACAAGCAGATAACATGCGTGGCCAGAGGCACGGCATAATAAACCGGCATTCCTAATTTTATAAATGGTACAGCAAACAATGCTTCCATCATTGTATTGTAATCCTGGCCATAAAATCGAGGTTCGTAAAACAACCCCTGGGAATAATGTTTGGCCCCAAGCCACATAATAGGTTGATCGTTATCTATACAATTCAGATTTATAGTGAAAAACAGAAAAAATCTGTTAATTATTATAATTCCTATAAACACATAGAAACACACAGACAATAATTTGTCTCTTTTAATACCTAATATATAAGGCGTATCTAGCAATCTATTTTTTTAATTCTGTCAGCATGTCGACCACCTTCAAACTGTTCAGTTAAAAAAGCATCTACACATTTTTTCGCCTCCTCAATACTAATATATCTGGCCGGCAAGGTTAAAATATTAGCATCATTATGTTGGCGCGATAGCGCCGAAATTTCAGAATTCCAGCATAATGCAGCTCTTATCCCCTTATGTTTATTTGCCGACATGTTAATACCATTGCCGCTGCCACACATTAATATACCAAAAGTAACATCGTTGTTAACAACCGCTATGGCCACCGCATGTGCAGCATCCGGGTAATCAGCCCTTTCAAGGCTATAACAGCCTTTATCATCAACCGTTACCTGTTTTTCTTTTAAATAAGTAATTAAAACTTCTTTTAATTCAAAGCCTGCATGATCGCTTCCTATTGCTATTTTTGTCATAATATATATGTGTGTTATTTGGACAATCTGTTGACATAAATTGTTCCTTAAGAGCAACTATATTTTGTAAATCAAAGTTTTGTTAATAGTTTGTAATCAACGTTAATTAACACTCATAACAACAAGTGCTGAAAATGAGTGGTTTATATACAGCGCTAATTAACAAAATTACTGTGTATAAATAAATTTATCGTTAATAAGTTTCTGTAATTAATTAAGGTTTTGTTAATAGCTAATTTACTTAGTGTAATTTTTTACCCAACAAAATTTACTTTCAAAAAGTATTAGGTAGTTTGTACAGTTTTATTCACATAATTTATAGCTAATAACACCATTAGTTTTAAACTGTTTTGATTGTTAACTGTTTTGTTCATTACCGGCTATAATTCTAAAAACCAAACTATTGTAAACTATCCTACCGTTTAATAAATGTTAATAGACTGTAAATTAGCATAAAACCTAGTGAACAAAAGCTTATTTTTACACAGTACTAACAGCCTATATATAACTACCATATTTTAAAATTTTAAAAAAGTATTATAATATTATAATGAATTTAGAAAAAGGTTATCTCGAAAAAAAAATTGATCCATCGCTTGATTTGTTCAAAGAGATTTCGCATCTTAAGAAAACCAAGAATGCCATCATCCTCGCTCACTACTACCAAGATGCTGATATTCAAGATATTGCAGACTATATTGGTGATAGTTTAGGGCTTGCTCAACAGGCCGAAAAAACGCAGGCTGACATCATTTTATTTGCAGGTGTACATTTTATGGCCGAAACTGCCAAAATTTTGAATCCGAAAACAAAAGTTTTGATTCCGGATCTGAAAGCAGGTTGCTCTTTGGCTGATTCTTGTCCGCCAAATGAATTTGCCGCATTTAAAGCTGCTCACCCGGATCATGTGGTGTTAACCTATATAAATTGTACCGCAGATATAAAAGCGCTCTCAGATGTCATTGTAACGTCTACAAATGCCGTTCAAATTGTAGAATCATTTCCAAAAGATCAAAAGATCATTTTTGCTCCGGATAAGAATTTAGGAGCTTATATCAATAAAGTTACCGGCCGTAATATGGTATTATGGAACGGAAGCTGCATGGTACATGAAATTTTTAGTCTGGAAAAGCTCATTAAATTAAAAGGCCAGCATCCAAAAGCTTTGGTTTTAGCTCATCCTGAGTGCGAAGCGGCTATTTTAGAACATGCTCATTTTATTGGAAGTACAACTGCTATTTTAAATTACAGTAAAAAATCCAACGCTCAGGAGTTTATCGTATTAACAGAAACAGGTATTATCCATCAAATGCAAAAGTCAAGTCCCGGAAAAACATTTATTCCGGCACCACCAAATAACAGTTGCGCCTGTAATGATTGTCCGTATATGAAATTGAATACACTCGAAAAAATTTATGTGGCATTAAAATATGAAGAACCTGAATTATTAATGAGCGATGAGATGATCGAAAAAGCTAAAAAGCCAATCGCAAAAATGCTTGAACTGTCAGCTAAATTCGGACTATAATTTAGTTATGATTTTTGAATTATAAGTGATAAATTAGAACCTCTGTATTTATGAAAAATTTGATTTATAATGTAATGTATTCTCCGTTCAGAATTTTCATAATTCTTTTACTTATCATTCATAGCTCAAATATTAAATGTCAAACAACCAATCCAAACGGATACAATACTTTTTTGTACGATAATGGCGCAAAATCGTCTGAAGGAACGATGCGTGATGGAAAAGCAGATGGTTATTGGAAAAATTATTATAAAAACGGTAAAATAAAAATTGAAGGTAATCGTAAAAACTTTCAATTAGACAGTACCTGGAAATTTTATTCAGAAAAAGGAAAAATAACCAAAGCAGTTAATTACCTGGAAGGAAAAAAAAATGGTTACACATTTAGTTATGACACTAGTCAAAGGGTGTCGGGTAAAGAAGCTTTTGTAAACGATATTAAACAAGGTAACTCATTTACTTATTATCCTTCCGGAAAAACAAAAACTCTGATGCCTTATGTGAAAGGTAAACCCGATGGTTTAGCTTACGAGTATTCGGAAGATTCTGTTATTATTTCAATTATGAAATACCAGGGTGGTATTTTAGCGAGTGTTGATCGTTTAAACCGTAAAGATGAAACGGGTAAAAAACAAGGTGTTTGGAAAGATTTTTATCCGGATGGACGATTGAAGGAAGAAAAAAAGTATAAGGATGATGTGGTAGACGGATATGTTAAAACCTATGATGGTAAAGGTAATTTAACCAATACCGAAAAATTTAATAATGGTAAACAGGTAAAAAATGCACCTGAATTAGCTAAACTTGACGTATACAAAGATTTTTACGACGATGGAACCATGAAATATGAAGGTGGATATATTAACGGCATGCCTGTTGGCACCCATTATCATTATCGCCAAAAATACATGTGCGATTCGTTACCTGTGGCACGGGATGATACAAGCGATGTAATGATCAAAAAATATGTGTGCCGAAACCAGGCTGTTCCCGATTCTGCCATTGTGTATTTAGAAGGCATTAAAACTGATTATGGTGCAGTGGATAGTTTAAGAAACCGTATAGGTATATGGACAGAGTTTCATAACTCAGGCGAATTCAGAGGAAAAGGATTATATGCAAATGATAAGCGTATTGGTGAATGGATTTTTTACTACCCTAATGCACAAATTGAACAACGCGGCAAATATGATAAAAAAGGTCGTGCCCAGGGCGAGTGGAAATGGTTTTATGAAAATGGTGCGTTGATGCGCGAAGAATTATATATTGATAATAAGCGCGACGGTATAATGACCGAATATACCGAAGACGGTAAAATATTAACCAAGGGAGAATATATTGACGATATGCAGGAAGGCTTGTGGATATATGAAACGCCTGAATATAAAGAGATAGGCAAATACGTAAATGATAAACCAGACAGTTTATGGAAACGGTATTATATGCCAAAAGAAAAGCTAAGATTTGAAGGCAAATTTCTGAATGGAGATGAAGACGGGCAACATACCTGGTATTATGAAAACGGCCGAAAAATGGCTCAGGGAACTTATACAGGTGGTATGAAGCAAAATGACTGGAAGTTTTATGACGAGGTTGGGTTTAATTATTTAACCATATTTTATGAGAACGATATTGAAGTAAAATTTCAGGGTGTTAAAGTAGAACCTACCTACGAAGAAAGTTTAAGAGACTATTCATCCATTTACAATAAAAAGCCGGATAAGACTATTTTACTGGATAAGGATAAAAAGAAAGATGAAAACAAAGACGAAGATCAATAAAAATTCGTCGGCGGTTGATGCTACTCCTCAAAACAGTAATAACAACGATGCGGCCTTAATTTCTGTATTAGATAATCTCCCTATCGGAGTTGTTATTTTTTCGTTAACTAATATTCTATTCATTAATAAAGCGGCGTTTAAAATATTAAAGCCAAATTCAACGTTAAAAAAGTCAATTACACAATATTCAATTTTTGATTTTTTATTGCCGGATTATCATCAACGCATTAGAGAAAATTCAGCTAAAATTTTTAATGGAGAAGAATTTATTCCCTTCGAACTCAAAATTAAAAATATAGAAAATGAAATAGTTGATCTCGAAGTAAAATCAAATGCCATTGTTTTTAACGGCGAAAAAGCTATACAAACTGTATTTACAGATGTTTCTGAGCGTGTTAAGTTTCGGGAAGAATTAACTGAGGCAAAAAATAACCTGGAGTTGATCACGAAAAATGCCAACGATCTTATTTACTTTTATACCTATCATCCTAAACCCAAATATCTTTACATCAGTCCCAGTATAAAAAAGATACTCGGTTATTCGGAAGAGGAGTTTTACAATAATCCTCATTTGGCTGATACAATGGTGACTGATAGTAAAGGATTTAAAAAATTTGAACTGGACATTAGTCGACTTCAAAAAACCAACAAATTAAAATATACTAATAGCGTTTTTCAATATAAAACCAAGTCAGGTAAACTGGTTTGGCTGGAGGATAATTACTCGCCCATTTATGATGATAAGGGAAAGATTAAATTTGTATTAGGTATCAGCCGAGACATTACCTATGAAAGAAATACCCAGTTAGAACTTGAACAAAAATGGAATAATTACAAAAATCTGTTAGATGCATCACCTATCGGTATTTTTATTCATAAGGGAAAATGTCTTTACAGCAATAAAACAGCTGCAGATATCTTAGAGGAAAAAGATCCGAACAAATTAATTGGAAAAGACCTTATCCGGTTTATTCTGCCTGAACATCAACAACGGGCAATCGATAGAATGGCAAATGCCATAGAAGGTAAAGAAACACCTGATTTTGCAACTTACCATATTAAGACAGTAAAAGGAAACATTATTGAAGTTGAATTAAAAACAGTACCGTTTATTTATAATGGTGAACCTTGCGCCCAAACCATCATTACCAATGTATCGTCTCAAAAACAACTATCAAAAGAGATATTACGGGCCGAAATAGCAGAAGAAACCAATAAAAAATTAACTCAGGAAATTAATTACCGTCAAAAAATACAAAGTGAGCTGGTAACACAAACCACCAAGTATGAAGCAATTTTTAATAATACATCCCATCTTATCTGGACCGTTGATAGGGATCTGAAAATAACGTCTTTCAACGAAAATTATTATAATTACATCTATACTATATTTAATCATAAATTAAAACGCGGGCAGTATATTGGTGATGTAGGGAAGAATCGTAAAGATGGATTACGATTAAATTATTGGAGGGATATCTACAACAACTTTTTTAACAATAAAAAAGATAATAAAGTAGAGTTTTTTGAGATTAAAAATACAAGTTCGAAAGGTAAAGATTATTATCGCGAGATTTTTTTACATCCTATACGTAGTGCAGATGGCCGGATAAGTGAAATTGCCGTTATTGGTCATGACGCTACTGAAAGAAGACTGTCAGAACAGAAAATATTGGAGCAATCTGCGAAATTGCAGGCAATTTTTGAAAGCGGAAAACAACTTATCTGGACTGTTGACAAAAATTACTTTTTTACCTCATTCAATACAAATTTTTCAGAAGCTATGCATCAGTTATATGATGTTAAGCCAACATTGGATAAAAAAATATATAAACCACAAAAAACGAAAGTTGGTAAAGAATATCATGACTGGTGGATTAGAAAGTATGATGAAGTTTTTCAAAAAGGTATCAGTATTGAGTTTACAACAGAACAACTTGACTCGGTTGGAAATAAATTATATCGACAAATATTTTTACATCCTATTTTAAAAAATGGCATTTGTGAGGAGATATCCTGTATCTCTAATGACGTAACAGAACTAAGATATTTACAGAATGAATCTGTTAACCAGGCCGCCAAATTAACGTCTATTTTTGAAAGCTCGTCTCACCTTATTTGGACGGTTGACAAAGACTTCAGAGCCACATCATTTAATAGCAATTTTAGTAGCGTTTTTAAACTGAATTATGGCATAAATCCCGAGTTAAACGTACAACTTCATACCTTGGTTCCTAAAAAGAAACAAAGTGATTATAAAGCGCACTGGTACACTATTTACAAAAAAGTATTTGCCGGAAATTCTTTAAAACTTGAGCGTAAGCAATTAAATTCCAAAGGGGAAGAAACTTATCAGGAAATTTATTTAAACCCGGTGAGGAACTTTGACAACGAAATTATTGAAGTTGCTTGTTTGGCACATGATATTACTGAAAACAAACGTTTTGAGCAACAGATTCTCGACCAGTCGGCAAAATTAAAAGCAATTTTTGAAAGTGGGGATCATTTGATTTGGACAGTAAATAAAAAGCTGGAACTTACGTCCTATAACAAAAACTACCTTAATCTTATTAAGGATAATGTACCCAAAAATAAACTGGATAATTATAAAACCATTTCCGTTTTAGAAACCATTCAAAGTAGGGATAAAAAGGCATTTTGGATCGAAAAATATAATCTGGTGCTTGAAGGTAAACCCCATGTATTTGTACATAAAAGCATCATAAATCACATAGATGTATTCAGGGAAGTTTATTTATACCCTATATTTCTGAATAATGAAGTAGTGGAAGTATCCGTTATAGCACAAAATATAACGGAGCGTATTGAAAATGAGAACAAAATTCTGGAGCAATCCGCTAAGTTAAAAGCCATATTCGAAAGTGGCGATCAACTTATGTGGACCATCAGCAAAGACCTTAAACTATCCTCATTCAATCAAAATTATGCAAACTCCATTTTCGATCTATATGGATATTATCCAGAATTAGGAAAAAGTATGCGCTCTAATAAAACGTTAGAATACCACAGCATTTGGGATGAAAAATACGCTCAGGCGTTTGAAGGAAAACAAGTTGAGTTCATATCAGAAAGGACACAAAGATCAGGGAAGAAAATTATTCGTCAAATTCTCTTATACCCTATTAAAGACGCCAATAATAATGTAATGGAAATATCAGGAATTGGCTTCGATGTTACCGAAAATAAGAAGAACGAAGAGAAGATTACACAGTCCCTCAAGGAAAAAGATGTACTGTTAAAAGAAGTTCATCACCGTGTAAAAAATAACATGCAGGTTATTTCCAGTATTCTAAATCTCCAGTCTTCGTACGTAAAAGATTCGTATGCTTTAAACCTGCTGAAAGAATGCCAAAATCGTATTAAATCAATGGCATTTATACACGAAAGCCTGTATCAAACTAAGAATTTCGAGTCGGTTAATTTCTCCGAATATGTTACTACCTTATCTAAAAATCTGGTCCATACTTATTCCATCAACACTAAGAAGATAAAATTGATTTTAACCCTTGATAATTTGTATCTAAATCTGGATGCATCCATACCTTGCGGACTAATTATCAATGAAATTATATCAAATTCATTAAAATATGCATTTCCTGATAATAGGGATGGAATAATCTTTGTAACTTTGAGGGTTGATAAAAACAAAGTAAAAATAGAAGTTGGTGACAATGGTATTGGTATACCAGAAAATATTGACATTAAAAATACTCAAACACTTGGTCTGCAGCTGGTAGATACACTGGTAGAGCAGATTAGCGGGGCCCTTAAATTAAATAGAAGCAAAGGAACAATTTTTAGTATAGAATTTAATAAATAAAATATGGAGAATAACAACATCAACGTTTACATTGTAGAAGACGAAAGTATCGTTGCCAAAGACATTCAGAACAGTTTAAAGAAACTGGGATATAATGTTTTAGGCATTAGTAATAACGGCGCCGATGCTATTAAAAACATTGTTGACCTGGAACCAAACATTGTGTTGATGGATATTATGATCAAAGGACCAATGACAGGGATTGATGTGGCTGAAACTATTAAAAAAGACTACAATATACCGGTGATATTTTTAACAGCTTATGCTGATGAAAGTACATTGGCCAAGGCAAAAATTACAGAACCCTACGGATATATTTTAAAGCCATTTAAAGAGATTGATTTACATTCAACTATCGAAATGGCTTTGTATAAGCATAAAAAAGATACTGAGGTACAAAAGGAACGTGATTTCTTATATTCTTTAGTTGAAAATAAAGATGAAGCGGCGAAAGATATTTTATTCGTGAAATCAAATAGTCGCCTCGTTAAAGTAAATCTGAAAGACATTTTTTATGTAGAAGCGTTGAAGGATTATGTGGTTTTAAACACACAGTACACGCGATACACCATACACTCAACTATGAAAGATATTGAGAAAAAATTAAACAACGGAGATTTTATCCGTGTGCACCGTTCTTTCATTGCACGCATTGATAAAATTCAAACTATTGAAAATCAAACAGTTGTGCTTGAAGAAAATAAAAAAGTAATTCCAATTGGCGGTTCCTACCGCGATGAATTATTAGCTAAATTAAACATGATCTAAAAACAGATTTAAGACATAAGATTAAAGATAAAGACAGAACAGAAATTCAAATCGATCTTTAATCTTGCATCTTTAATCTCTAATCCGTTCTCCTTGAATTCACAATACGATATTATAGTAGTTGGCGCCGGCCATGCAGGATGTGAGGCTGCAGCTGCAGCAGCAAACATGGGATCAAAAGTATTATTACTGACCATGAATATGCAAACTATAGCTCAAATGAGCTGTAATCCAGCAATGGGTGGAATTGCCAAAGGACAAATTGTACGCGAAATTGATGCTTTAGGAGGCTATAGCGGAATTGTTTCTGATAAATCAGCCATCCAATTCAGAATGCTCAATCGGTCAAAAGGACCCGCAATGTGGAGTCCGAGAACTCAAAATGACCGCATGTTATTTGCCACTACCTGGAGAGAAATGTTAGAACAAACACCTAATGTTGACTTTTGGCAAGACATGTGTCGTGAGTTAATAATCTCCAAAGATGGTAAAAGAGTAGAAGGTGTTATCACAGGAATGGGTTTGGAATTTAAAGCCAAAGCTGTTGTGTTAACCAACGGAACTTTTCTAAATGGATTGATTCATTTAGGGGAAAAACAGATTGGAGGAGGTCGCAGTGGAGAATCTGCTTCGTACGGAATCACCGAACAATTAGTAAAATTAGGTTTCGAAAATGGTAGAATGAAAACCGGAACTCCTCCAAGAATTGATGGACGGTCTTTGGATTATTCTAAAATGGAGGAACAGGAAGGGGATGTTGCTATTGACAAATTCTCATATCTGGATAATACATCCCCATTTATTTCTAATAATGGTAGCAAGGTAAAGAAACAGGTTCCTTGTCATATTACTTATACGAATCAGGATGTACACGATATTTTAAGAACCGGCTTTGAAAAGTCCCCTATGTATTCAGGAAGAATTCAAGGCCTTGGTCCACGATATTGCCCGAGCATTGAAGATAAGATCACCCGTTTTTCTGAACGGGATAGGCATCAGTTGTTTGTTGAACCGGAAGGTTGGGATACGGTGGAAATTTATGTGAATGGATTTTCCACGTCGTTACCTGTTGATGTACAACAAAAAGCACTGAAGCTTATTCCGGGCTTCGAAAACGCTAAAATGTTTCGTCCCGGTTATGCTATCGAATATGATTACTTTCCACCAACACAGTTACAGTTAACACTGGAAACAAAATTGGTTGTAGGGTTGTATTTTGCAGGACAGATAAATGGAACAACAGGTTATGAGGAAGCTGCTTGCCAGGGACAAATGGCAGGCATTAACGCTCACTTGAAAATAAATGAAAGAGATCCTTTTGTGTTGAAAAGACACGAAGCGTATATTGGCGTATTAATTGACGATTTGGTGACTAAAGGAACTGACGAGCCTTATCGCATGTTTACGTCCCGTTCTGAATATCGGTTACTTTTGAGACAAGATAATGCTGACGTTAGGTTAACCCCTCTCTCCCACTCCATCGGATTAGCCAGCGAAAAGAGAATGACAAGAGTTTCTGATAAGGTAAAAAATTATGAAGGATTGATCAAGTATTTTAAAAATACAAGCGCCGAACCCAATGAAACCAATTCATATTTGGAAAGTATTAACTCTGCCCCGTTGACTCAAAAGACAAGATATTTTAACGTCCTATCTCGTCCGGATGTTAACATTGCAAATTTAGCGAAACATGGACCTGAGCTACAGGAAACAATTTCAATGTTGGACGAGGATACTATTATGCAGGCCGAGATTCTCATGAAATATGAGGGCTATATTGAGAGGGAAAGGGAAAACGCGGAGAAAGTGGCAAAGCTGGATAACTATAAGATCAAACCCGACTTCGATTTTAAGGCCGTTAATAGCTTATCATTGGAAGCAAGAGATAAACTAACTAAGTTACGCCCGGCCACTATTGGACAAGCAAGTCGAATTTCCGGGATTAATCCAGCAGATATTTCGGTGCTGTTAGTTCATTTGGGAAGATAGAGTTTTGTTCCACGTGGAACAAAATGATGTCCTCACACAGCATCGAATAGAAAATTGTTCCACGTGGAACAGGAAAATTGGTTTATGTGTTTTATGAATTATTAAATTATCAGAATATAATGTTGACGATTAATAAATGTGTAGTGTGTGGCTCAAATCACTTTGAGCCTTTTTTAGTGTGTAAAGATTACACTGTTAGCCAGGAAAGCTTCAATATAGTTTCCTGTAGCTCCTGTGGATTTAAATTTACTAATCCACGCCCCGAAAATTCAGTACTTGGAGATTACTATAAGGCAGAGTCTTACGTGTCGCACACCAATAGTAAAAAAGGTATAGTGAACAAACTCTATCACATTGTAAGGAATTATACCCTGAAAAGAAAAATGAATTTAGTTTCCTCCTATGTTTCACGTGGAACAATATTAGATTATGGCTGTGGAACAGGAATGTTTTTAGCAGCTTGTAAGAGTGGCGGCTGGGAAACTTTTGGGATGGAGCCGGATGATAGTGCCAGACAAATTGCTTCACAACAGAACCTAAATTTGTTTGCTGATAAAAACACGATTAACGCACACGTTGCCGAAAAGCAATTTGATGCCATAACCTTGTGGCATGTTTTAGAACACGTGACGGATATGGATGAGACTTTAGCTTTCTTTAAACAGAAGCTTAAGCCAAATGGGGTTTTAATTATTGCGGTTCCAAATCATGTCTCTTATGACGCTAATGTTTACAGAGAACATTGGGCAGCTTATGATGTTCCCAGGCACCTGTATCACTTCGAGAGGAAGTCAATAAAAACGCTTTTAGAAAATGCTGGATTCGAACTTAGAGAATCCAAGCCAATGAAGTTTGATAGCTTTTACGTGTCGATGTTGAGTGAAAAATATAAGACGGGATCAGTAAACTTGGCGAGTGCATTCCTTACTGGTTTAAAATCTAATTTGAAGTCAAAAAATTCTGACGGCTATTCAAGCACAACTTACGTCTTTAAACACAAATAGTTTCACGTGGAACTTTGTTAAAGCCCTGGCGAATCCGTCCGGGCTTTTTTGTTTTGTTTGACATGTAGTTAATTGGTGGTTAATTCTGTGGTCACACGTTGTTTAATCGTATCATATTCGATTATCAGTTTCAAAAAATGATTTATGGATTTAGTGTATCGCGAACAACTATCGTATTATCAACGTAACATAACACGTTATTACCAAATTGGCTAATCTCGTTTATCGGACCGTGACTATTAAACCTTGGTGGTATTGAAGTAATTTTATGCATGCCTTTGCAGGTTTGAATTAGGGCTTGAATTTTTGGTCTGATCCGATTTAATTATTTTACGTTAATCTTTAAAGCTTTGGGTTTATGGGTTTTGTGTGTTAGCGAGCAATAAAAAACAGTTTTAATGCACAGTTAGGTTTCGTTGCCGGTACGATTAGATATTGATGAACGAGCTAATTCGTTCGGCGTGAGTTGTCAATTGAATCGAGTTCATTAAGACTAATTAAATTTCTGCTGTCCGGGTGTTTTGCCTTAGTCGATAAAGATCTTACGTTTCTCCTATAATGGACGACCATTTCCTAAAGATTCATTTTTTGCAGCTAGTGAAATGTTTAGGTTCGATTAACCTGTTCACTCTACTGTAGGATTTATATTTACTATACGCATAGTTTCAAACTGAAGCGTTTTTAAGTGAGTTTGAAATATAGGTAGATTAAGGTTTATACCGAACTCTGATTTGTTGGCCTAGGTTCACTGCTTTTTTAATCCGTTGGGAGGTTGGTTGATTAGAAATCGCAATTGGATTCCTTGGCTCATTTTATATATTCATTCTTGATTATGGATATGACATTTAATTTAGAAATAAGCGTGTGTCTTAACTACTACGCTAGGTTAAATTGCTATGTTGTTTATGTCAATCGGATTAGATTTTTTGTTCCACGTGAAACGTGTTCTTTTATGATTTAAAAAGAATCATTTGTTCCTTGGTTGACGGTATTGCAAAACAAAAACAGGCGGCCTGTGTGCTTGATTTTACATATTTACTTTCTGTGTTATATTCACCAATTGTGCAAATGTCAATTCTCTTTGTTCACTCGGCAAAAACACCCCAGCGGTCCTCTCCCCATTTAAAGCTTTCTTGTCCGTTTTTTTCAAAAAAGCGAATCACCTAGTATTTTGCAATTCGCTTTTCTGAAATTAGCTTGACGTCTAACGCCTTTCTCTTTTACAGGCTTTTCATTCGCCCTAACATGGCTTTTCAAATAATTTAACCGATAAGAAGAGTATTAAAAAAAATGAGTCCTTCCACTCTCCTTTGGCGAATCTTGATTTTAGATTTGAAGATTGGTTGATTTTGATACGGTTCGTTCAAGTGCGATAAGTTTAGCTCCCCAGGCCCCGCATAGTGTCTTTAAGCAGCTTAATGTTTGGCGCAATCCCCAGATTTTGTGTTTTGTCTTAAACTGCCATTAGATTTTTAAAGACAGTTGTACTCAATTAAGTTTTTATAAATAATACATCAAAAGTGAATTGCTGTAATCTATCCCCAAATTGTGCATCTATCCATCTCAGTAATAGGTAACATATTATGGGGGAATGTATGCTTACGAACTGTCCTGCCATGATTAGATATAAATGACTTTCCTAATTTTTGTTCGCGCGTATAACACAATACTAATTGAGTGATTCGGACTAAATAAATGGGTTGACCTCAAACTAATATTTGGCATCTAAATAGGCGGATCCTGAGATGATCCAAATAGTGCGTTAGTTTGTCTTGTTCATAGCGCGATAACTATATTCCCCGGCCATCATTTGTCCAATTATCAGAGTCGATCTTCCGCCTGTAATGATCTGGTTGCAAGATCATCATGATGTTGTAAATTCTGCATCTTTTTTATCGACCGAGAAACAATAATATGTTAGGCTTCTTTAATAAAACACTAATTTATTTCGATTATAAAATGTGTTCAAATCCGTATTTTGTTATGATTGCGATTTCAGTTCATTTCTAATGTTGATTGTTAACTGACTAGTCACTCTAATTTTATAAACAATTATATTGTGTGTACATCCTTATAATATCTGAAAATTAGGCGATCATATCCCAAAGGATTTCGAAAGAATCCTCGATAAGTTTCTGTTGTTTGGAATCGGATAAATTCGTTGAACTTAGATATTGATCAATACCATAAATATGGCTGTTAATAAGGCTAAATAAAAACTCAGCCGGTAATGGCTTTAAGATCTCGTTTTTAATTCCTGCCTGTATATCCAGGTGCGCTTTAGCCTGGCGGAGTATATCTTCATGAGGAATGAGCAAAATGAACGGAGAAACCCGAAATTGCTGCATAAAGTAAAATTCCTGTTTGTATTCCTGCGACCATTGAAGTGTATTTATAAAAAGCGATTTAAAAGCGACTTTTAAGGAGTCGTTTTTACTGGCTTTGGAATCAATATGTTCCGTTAATCGCGTCTTGATATCTGTATATAATGCCAGTATTAAATCATTTTTTGTTTTATAATAATGAAACAAGGTACCATTAGCCACCCCGGCTTCTTTGGCTATTTTGCTGGTAGGCGTACCATGAAAGCCAAATTCGACAAATAACTTTAAAGCTGCTTTTAATATTTCTTCTTGTTTGTCCATTTATAAACTGACTGATCAGTCTACAAAGGTAATCACTATTTTTATTAGTGCAAATTTATTTTTAGAAAGAGAATTTGGTCGTTGCCGCGAAAAACGGCCCACCTGACCCCATTCGATTTTTTGCTGGCCAATGAGCGGAGTCGAAGTGTAGCAAAAAGGATTTCCGCTCGAATCCCTAACGAAAGGAGAATTAAGGCGGTCGCTTTTTGAACAAGTCAAGAATTATTTTGGGATCGACAGTAAGTATAGCAGATGACGGAATGCTAAACACAAGTCCAGAAAGAATAGGAAGGTTGTGCATGAAATTCCATAAAGAAAAACAACTCGAAATAGCTATGAATAAATAGATAAATTTTCTGAATAGAAGGTTGGTTTTCTTTTTATCTATTTCTAAATCCATTGATTGCATTTTATATAAAACCTCATGTGCTTCAAATTCACTCAATTTGTTTGAGATATCAGTAGCGGTTTTCTTTTCTTTTTTAGCCATTATTATTTAAGTCGATACTATGAAAACGAGGTATTTCTGTTTTTTACAGAAATGGATTTGTCAAAGTTCTGAATTTACCTGTGTTTATTATGTTTCTGATCCTTTTTAAAATTGTTATTTAATAATTCAAAGTTAAGTTACCGGCTCATTTTGTGGTCTGTATCGTTACAATAGATAATACAACATCTGTAAATAGGTATAACTTTATTGGTCAAGTTTTCCATGAAAAATAAGCGTGGATCAAAATTAAGCAAGCAGGAACCTATACCATTCTTGTTTATGCTAACTTCTTCACTCATACCAAAAACATCTCAACAACCTTATATTCAAACAAACATTTTTACTAAATTCGTCCATCTAAAACTAACACTATGGAATTCAGAATCGAAACAGACACAATGGGCGAGGTACAAGTACCGTCGCATGTTTATTGGGGAGCTCAAACAGAACGTTCCCGTAACAACTTTAAAATAGGGCCTGAGGCAAGTATGCCAAAGGAAATTATATACGCATTTGGTTACCTGAAAAAAGCAGCAGCATTAGCTAACTGCGAATTAGGCGTGTTAACCAAAGAAAAATGCGACTTAATTGCTAAGGCCTGTGACGAGATTTTAGCGAAGAAATTAGACGATCAGTTTCCTTTAGTGATCTGGCAAACCGGTTCGGGTACGCAAAGTAACATGAACGCGAATGAAGTAATTGCTTATCGCGCACATGTTATGAACGGTGGTAAATTAACTGATGAACCAAAAGCCTTACATCCAAATGATGATGTGAACAAATCACAATCATCTAATGATACCTATCCAACAGCGATGCACATTGCTGCTTACAAACAGGTGGTGGAAATCACCATTCCCGGTATGGAAAAGTTGCGGGATTCTTTATCTAAAAAAGTGAAGGAGTTCGAAGGCATTATTAAAACCGGACGTACACATTTTATGGATGCTACGCCATTGTCTTTAGGACAAGAGTTTAGTGGTTATGTACAGCAAATCAACATGAGCATCCGCGCGTTAAAAAATGCTTTAGAAGCAGTGAAAGAATTAGCTTTAGGTGGTACAGCTGTTGGTACAGGATTGAACACACCAAAAGGATATGATGTATTGGTTGCTAAAAAAATTGCTGAATTAACAGGCTTACCATTTGTTACAGCGCCTAATAAATTTGAAGCATTAGCAGCACACGACGCAATGATTGAATTAAGTGGTGCCTTAAAACGTAGTGCGGTGGCTTTGTTTAAAATTGCTAATGATATTCGTATGTTGTCATCAGGCCCACGTTGCGGTATTGGTGAAATCGTTATTCCTGATAATGAACCGGGTTCTTCTATCATGCCGGGTAAAGTTAATCCAACACAACCAGAAGCATTAACCATGGTTTGCGCCCAGGTTATTGGTAACGACGTAGCAGCTACAGTTGGCGGTTTGAATGGACATTTTGAATTGAACGTTTTTAAACCTTTAATAGCGGCCAATGTATTACAATCTGCCCGTTTAATTGGAGATGCCTGCGTGTCGTTCACAGAAAAATGCAGCGATGGCATTACAGCAAATTTACCAGAGATTAAAAAACATTTAGAGAATTCATTGATGTTGGTAACAGCATTGAACACCCATATTGGTTATGAGAAAGCAGCTAAAATCGCAAAGACAGCTCACAAAGGAAATAAAACGCTGCGTGAAGCAGCAATCGAATTAGGCTATGTAACCAACGAACAATTCGATCAATGGGTGCGTCCGGAAGACATGATTGGAAGTTTAAAGTAATTTATGTCCATTCATCCGTGCAGGATGCCAAAAATAAATAATAAAAAGCCCGGACAAATCAGTTCGGGCTTTTTGTTTACATTTGGTTAGATAAATGCATTATTCAATCTATTCACCAAAAGCCCATAGTATGATAAAAAACACATCTTTAATCGCATTAAGCACTCTTGTAATTATGGCCTCTTGTAACGATAAAAAACCTGAAACTCTTCAGGACAAACTGGTATATCCTAAAACAGAAAAAGTAAGTCAGATCGATGATTATTTTGGAACTAAAATAGAAGATCCCTACCGCTGGTTAGAGAATGATACGGCAGATAATACGAAACAATGGGTGGAAGCTCAACGTAAGGTAACAGATGGTTATTTATCCAAAATCCCTTTCAGGGCAAAATTAGGCAAGCGAATTGAAGAGCTTGTAAACTTCCCCAAATATACATCGCCGTTTAAAGTAGGCGAATATACTTTCTTTTATAAAAACGATGGTTTGCAAAATCAAAGCGTTCTTTACTTTCAGAAAGGAACAGAGGAAGCAAAGATATTTTTAGACCCTAATTCTTTTTCAAAGGATGGAACGGTAGCCGTGAGTTTA
This sequence comes from Bacteroidota bacterium, assembly GCA_040387475.1. Lineage (GTDB taxonomy): Bacteria > Bacteroidota > Bacteroidia > B-17B0 > Aurantibacillaceae > UBA4416. Next base: position 223,738 of record JAZKDT010000001.1, read on the forward strand.
ATGGGTTTCTCCAACAATAATAAATATGTAGCCTATGCTATTAACCAGTCAGGTAGCGATTGGGAAACCATGTATATCATGGAAATTGCCACACAAAAAACATTGACGGATAAACTGGAGTGGGTTAAATTCAGCGGCGCTTCCTGGAAAGGCGATGGCTTTTATTACAGCCGTTATGACGCGCCGGTTAAAGGAAAAGAATTTTCGAATGTGAACGAATACCATAAAGTATACTATCATAAACTGGGAGATGAGCAAACAAAAGATGAGTTGGTATACCAGGATAAAAAACAGCCTAAATTATATTTGAACGCTGCCGTTACCGAAGACGAGCGTTTTTTAATCATATACGCTAGTATAGGAACGTCCGGGAACGAATTGTATTGCAAAGATCTGAAATCAGGCCAAAAAGACTTTAGCCTATTATTTAAAGGTTATGAGCACGATTATGCAGTGATTGATAATGTGGGAGATCAGTTACTGGTTCAAACAAACGACGATGCCCCTAATCAGCAGGTGATCTCTGTTGATCCAAAAAACCCGGTTAAAACCGGCTGGAAATCGGTGATAGCTCAAAAACCTGAACTAATGGAAGGCGCATCAACCTGCGGAGGCAAATTGTTTGTGAGTTATTTAAAAGATGTGGCTACTCATGTATACCAACATGATTTAACCGGTAAATTAGAACACGAAATTATATTACCGGGACTAGGAACCGCATCCGGCTTTGGTGGAAAAAATGCAGATAAAGATTTCTACTATACCTATACTTCTTTTACCTATCCCCCAAGCATTTTTAAATATGATATTGCTTCCGGCAAATCAGAATTGTTCCGTAAGACAGAAGTGAAATTTGACGTTAATCAATACGAATCCAAACAAGTATTTTATACGTCTAAAGATGGCACTAAAGTACCCATGTTCATTGTGTCTAAAAAAGGCCTGGCGCTTGATGGAAATAACCCAACATTGTTATATGCTTATGGTGGCTTTAATGCATCAATGAATCCGGGTTTCAGTGCCTCACGGATTGCATTTTTAGAACAAGGCGGTATTTTTGTTATTGCAAATATTCGTGGAGGTGGCGAGTACGGCGAAGCATGGCACAAGGCCGGCATGTTGGATAAAAAGCAAAATGTATTTGATGATTTTATTGCAGCGGCAGAATATCTGATCAAAGAAAAATATACCTCATCTGAAAAACTGGCTATTCAGGGTGGTTCGAACGGAGGGCTTTTGATAGGCGCCTGTATGGTTCAACGTCCCGAATTGTTTAAAGTGTGTTTACCACAGGTTGGTGTATTGGATATGTTGCGCTACCATAAATTTACGGTAGGTTGGGGCTGGGCTGTGGAGTACGGCTCAAGCGACAGTAGCAGTCAGTTTAGTTACCTGATCAAATATTCACCGTTGCATAATGTAAAAAATGTAAGCTATCCTGCAACAATGGTTACCACGGCCGATCATGATGACCGTGTTGTGCCGGCCCACTCGTTTAAATTTGCCGCCACCTTGCAGGAAAAAAATGCAGGAACTAACCCTATGTTAATACGGATTGATAGCAAAGCCGGACACGGCGCCGGGAAACCAACCGCTAAAGTAATCGAGGAACAGGCAGATATTTATTCCTTTGTATTATACAATATGGGAATAGAGCCTAAGTTTTAATTTGCACCTGTCAGGTTTATAGGCAGATTGCTAAAAACCTGACAGGTGTTTATTTATAAATTACTCCTTCACAAACTTAATTTTTTTGATAGAATTCAGGGAAGACAATTCTATTAAATAAAAACCTTTTGTGAGTGTTGCAATATGTATTGAACTACTGTTTTTGCCTGACAAACAAAGATTTCCAAGAACATCATATATTTTATAATTTGCGTCTGCGCTTATATAAATCGCATCATTTGCGGGATTTGGAAATACAGAAAAGTTAGATAAATCTTTATTGAGTTCTGTTATGCCCGTAGTTGTACATGAAGGATACTTGCCAATATTCCAAACCGTCAAACTATCGTTTACTACATCGTGTGCAATTTGTTGCAGGAACGAAACAGTGCTTGTTGAAATGCCCGCGGTATAGGAGTTGGTTAAAACACTTTTCTGAAACAGTACTTCGTAAAACACACAGGCAGTTAAATACGAACCTTCCAGGGAAGGATGACTTTGATCAGATTGATACAATTCTAAAGAAGGATTTAATGCAATTGACTTTCTCCAGGCTTCCCCTGCAGGCGACATAATACTGTGTGTTGTGTCGGCAAATAATTTGTAAGAAGCTCTCAAACGATTTTGCATCCCAATATAAGTGCAAAGAGGAGCATAAAAACTACAATTAGAGGCATCACCATTTTTTCGTCCCCAGGTTTCATAAAACACGGTTTCCGTGCAGGAATTATTGTGTTGAATTATACTATCTAACTTGATAGCGTAGGGCAGTGTTTGTGAATTAACCTGCGATGGAGGAAACGAAGGCTCCTGGCTTTGCCCCTGAAGAATAATACGATCCCAGGCTTGTGCGTTTATTTTCGAAATACTGGCAGGATCTGCTGAGTGGCCCTGAAATGTTTGTCCGCCCGGTGAAT
>JAZKDT010000001.1:226332-533077 GCA_040387475.1 Bacteroidota bacterium
CCATTCGCTAAAGCAATGTCCGTAATGAGTTGTGGTAAATTGTTAACGTAAGTGTAACTGTTTCCTAAAAACAATACCTTTAATTTTTGAGGTTGTTGAGCGATTAAGGTATTAAAATGACTGAGCAGAATAGTAAGAAAACAGGCAACATTTTTCATAGCGACTTTTTTACAAAAATGATCATAAAAATTTGTTTGGTGGGTATCTATAAAAAAGATTATGGGATTTCTAAACCATCAAAGTAGCAGGTAGGCCAATAAAATCAATTAACAGCACATCGTATTGCAAAAAGAGCGAATGTATGCAGTGCTGTTTTTAGTGAGTTAACGGCTTGTGAGAGAGAGTAAAATATTACAACTCTTTTGCATAATCCAGCCTTTTTATTTATTACTTTTGCAGCGCAATGTGGTGGAACGGTAAGTTTTGGGGCGAATTAAAACAAAAGCAGGCAAACCTTAATACAAACGTATTTTTTTCGGGTTTGCGCGGATCTTCTTTTGCCTTTTTGGTAAATGACCTGTTTCAAAACACTTCTGCTAATTTTTTTATTGTTTGTAACGACAAAGAGAAAGCGGCGTATTTACTAAATGATCTTCAGGCCTTACTCCCCGAAAAACATGTTCACTATTTTCCGGAGAGTTATAAAGTTCCATATAAGGAAGAAAAAACAAGTAACGCCTCTGTTCAGGAACGCGCTGAAACGTTAAGTAATCTGAGTAAAGAGAATTACTCCGGCATTGTTGTAACCTATGCGTCGGCATTAGCCGAAAAGGTTGCATCTAAAACAAGTTTAAGCAAGAATACGTTGATCATTAAAAAGGGTGACAAGCTCAGCATTGATTTCATCCAGGAATTTTTATCGAGCTACGACTTTGAATTATGTGATTTTGTTTCTGAGCCTGGCCAATATGCCATTCGCGGAGGCATTGTAGATATTTTTTCTTTTGCGCATGAATTGCCATATCGTATTGAGTTATTTGGAAATGATGTAGACGCTATCAAAACATTTGATCCCGCTTCTCAGTTATCCAATCATAATTACGATTTTGTAACGATTATTCCGGATATTCAGTCCAACCAGGTTATCGAGGTGCGTCAGTCTATTTTTGACTATTTATCGGAGGGAACCGTATTGTGTTTTGATGATGTATTGTTCTCAAAGGACACTATTGATAAGTTATTCGAGAAGACCGAAAAAGCATTCTCTGTTTTAACAGGAACCGTTGAACATTTGCCGCCAGCTGAATTGTATTTGCAAGGCAACGACTTTTTATCATTGATCAAGCCCTTTACACTTATTGAATACGGTGTGCAAAAACACATCGCTTCACATGAAATAGCTTTTAACCAAAGTGGGCAACCTCAGTTCAATAAAAAGTTTGAGATGCTCATCAATGACCTCAAAGCTAATAAGGCTAAGGGATACAAAAACTACTTAACCACAGATAATACAAAACAAGCAGAGCGGTTAAACACCATCTTCAATGATCTGTTATCCAAAGAACATCGCACAGCCGAGAGTTTAATTGAACACGTGAATATAAATATCCATGAAGGATTTATTGATCACGATTTGAAGATTGCCTGCTATACCGATCACCAGATCTTTGAACGTTATCACCGTTTTCATTTAAAAGAAACACGTTATAAAACCGCTGAGTCGTTAACCCTCAAAGAAATTCTTTCCTTAAATCCCGGAGATTTTGTAACGCACATCGACCATGGTATTGGCCGCTTTGGAGGCTTAGTGAAAATTAATGCCAATGGTAAGGAGCAGGAAGCGGTTAAGTTGGTGTACAAAGACAATGATTTTTTATATGTGAGTATTCATAGCTTGCACCGCATCAGCAAATACACTGGCAAAGAAGGTAACGTGCCCCGTATCGACAAGATAGGCTCAACAACCTGGAGTACGCTTAAACAAAAAACAAAACGTAACGTTAAAGAAGTTGCTTATGATTTAATTAAGTTATATGCCAAACGTAAAGCACAACCGGGCCATCGCTATCCGGCGGATAATTATTTGCAACATGAGCTGGAGGCGTCTTTTATTTATGAAGATACACCCGATCAGATAAAAGTAACAGCTGATGTAAAACGCGACATGGAAAAACCACACCCCATGGATAGGTTAGTGTGCGGTGATGTTGGATTTGGTAAAACAGAAATTGCTATTCGTGCTGCATTTAAAGCAGTATGCGACAGCAAGCAGGTGGCTATTTTGGTACCTACAACTATTTTGGCCTATCAGCATTACAAAACATTTAAAGAACGTTTAAAAGATTTGCCCTGCAACATCAATTACATCAACCGTTTCAGAAGCGCTAAGGAAGTTAAAGAAATCATCACCAATACAACCGAAGGCAAAATTGATATCTTAATTGGAACCCATAAAATTGTAGGCAAAGATGTAAAGTTCAAAGATCTGGGTTTGTTGATCATTGATGAGGAACAAAAGTTTGGTGTAGGAATTAAAGATAAACTCAAAACATTTAAAACAACGGTTGATACCTTAACGTTAACAGCAACTCCCATTCCGCGAACGCTTCAATTTAGTTTGATGGGCGCGCGCGATCTGTCGGTTATTTCAACACCCCCGGCCAACCGCTATCCGGTGCAAACGGAGTTAATGACCTTTAGTGAAGAAGCTATCAGGGATGCTATTTCCTATGAATTAAGTCGCGGTGGCCAGGTTTACTTTGTTCACAATAAAGTGCAAAGCATCCAGGAAGTAGCCGGCATTATTCAGCGACTTGTTCCCGAAGCCAGAGTGGCGGTTGGGCACGGACAAATGGATGGCGATAAACTGGAAGATGTGATGTTGAGTTTTATTGAAGGTGAATATGATATTTTAGTTGCAACCACGATCATCGAATCGGGCTTGGATATTAGTAACGCCAATACAATTATCATTAACGATTCACAAAATTTTGGATTGAGCGACTTGCATCAAATGCGGGGTAGGGTAGGCCGAAGCAATAAAAAAGCATTCTGTTATTTATTAACACCACCTTTTATTAACATGACTTCCGAGGCCAGAAAACGGTTGACAGCTATTGTTGAATTTAGTGATTTGGGAAGCGGCTTTCAAATTGCAATGCGGGATCTGGATATTCGTGGCGCCGGAAATTTATTGGGCGGCGAACAAAGCGGTTTTATAAATGATATGGGTTTTGATACCTATATGAAAATCTTAAATGAAGCGATCGACGAGTTGAAGCAGGAAAACTGGTACCAGGAAGTGGTGCCTGAAGGTGAAGGAGCAAGCACCGATAAGTCAGTATTCTCTCGTCAGTTTGTGAAGGATACGGTTGTAGATACTGATTTGCAGCTGTTGATTCCTGACAGCTATGTCAGCAATTTAACCGAACGTTTATTGTTGTACAGAGAATTGGATAACATCACTAAAACAGAGGATCTTTTGGTTTTTGAAAATAATTTAAGAGATCGTTTCGGCCCATTGCCGGTTGAGGTGTCTGAATTAATTAATGTGGTACGCATGCGTTGGGCCGCTATGAAGCTTGGCTTTGAAAAAATCACGCTGAAAAACAATAAAATGTTATCCTATTTTTTAAGCAAGCAGGATAGCGAATATTATAATTCGCCTATGTTTAAAGCGGTATTATCATACGCCCAAAAAACCCCTAAGCAAACTGCTTTAAAAGAACAAAACAGTAAACTGTGGCTTACCATCGAAAACATTAAAAGTGTGGATGAAGCCACCTTAGTTTTCGAAAAAATAAATGCCCTCCTGGAGACGAACAAGCCATAATTTATTTTTTTCTTACACTTAAATTACGGAAACAGTTTGTAGTGAAGTCTGAACACATTGACACCAAAAATCACAAAAATTGATTTTCGTCAAGCGGTATTTTTAAATAATGCGGTAAAACGGAAGACAAAAAACAGAAATATGTGCTTTTTTTTGGCTTGTTTTAATTAAATGATACAATTCAATTTCTTTCAAAACCCTTCCTGCACATCAAATTTGATGTGTATTTTTTCTAACTGTAAAACATCATTTTTCTAAAAATCTTACATATGTAAGAATTTAAAACTTCTGCAAACACCAATAAAATCAATCAAATAACAAGAAATTAATTATTTATCAAATTATTTATTTTTTATTTGTTTAGGAAATAAATAAAATTACATTTGCCAAAATATTTTTTATTTGAACGCATCAAATTTCATTCATATAAAAAATAAAAGTTCCCCGCCCTCAATTTTTTAAAGAGTATATAACTAATCTTAAATAACCATTATGAAACCATCTCACTTTGTCAAAGCAACAGCTTTAGCTGCGTTTACCTATGTCTCATTTTCACTTTCTGCGCAAACCGTTATAGGTTCAGGTACCGCTAACAAGGTTCCAAAATTTACAGTTACCGGCTCAACTATTGGCGACTCACAAATATTTGATAATGGCACAGGAGTTGGAATTGGGACAACTGTTATTGGCGGAGGCGACTTTCTTACCGTACAAAAAAATCTAAATGCCAAAACACAAATAGGAGTAAGAAACGGAACTACAGGAACTGCCGCTCAATCCAGTTTGTATACCTTTGCAATTGGATCCTATATGACTATGTCTTCTCAGGCTGTTAACTTTACGACATCAGGTATGTTTGAAGAAAGAGGTTCAACCATTCAGGCGAGCACATTAAACGGATTTAATATAGGAACGGCTGGTAATTCACAACTTGCATTTTGGACAAATAATACTAAAAGAATGACCATTGTAGGAACAGGAAGCGTAGGTATTGGAACGGCCACTCCAGATAAATGGTTTACGGTAGTGAGCCCAACAGCTAACACACAGGTAGCCAAGTTTGCCGATGACGCAAGGTACATTGGTTTAGGAAGAGATGAGGTAGCCGCTTTCGATTTAAGTGGTAATTCAGCTAACTTATACCTTGGCGGAGGGGGAAAAATCACCATATTAAGTACAGGTGAAGTTGGTATAGGAACAGGTGCACCCTATAAAAAATTATCGGTTAATGGCGACGCTTCTTTCATAAACACCAACGGAACGAGTTCTTTTGAGATACTTGGAAATGGACAAATTCCAAACAGAAGGGGGATTTCCATAGATGGCGACCCAAGCGGAAAATTTAATTTTTATATTCATGGTTGGCAAACAAATGCTGGCTTTTATTTCAAAGAAGGGAATGGTAACTCAACTTTACTTGCAATTGATGCGTCAGGAAGCTCAACTTTTAGTGTAGCGCCAATATCGCCTTCTGTAGCCAGAGATGCAATTGTTGTGAATGATGCCTCAACAAGTGTTACAAATTTCAAAGTAAAAACAGATGGCAAAGTATATGCACGCGAAGTAAACGTACAGTTAACAACCTTCCCTGATTACGTATTTAATAAAGATTATAAACTGGCACCGCTTAATGAAGTAGAATCTTATATCAATACTAACAAACATTTAAAAGGATTTGAAGCAGCGGGTGTATATGAAACCAATGGCATGAACATGGGTGAAGTTGTAAGATTGCAACAGGAAAAAATTGAGGAGTTAACTCTTTATTTAATTGAACAACAGAAACAATTAGAGGAATTGAAACAAGAGATGAAGTCTTTGAAAAAATAAGTTTACTCATTATCACTAGTATTAATTCATTAAAATTTTAGTATGCGTTCAATCAAGTACAACATATTGGCGTTTTTATTTCTGATAAACCTCGGAAGTATAAGTGCACAAACAGCCACCCTTACCATTAGTTCACCAACTCCGGTGGGACAATACCAGGCAAGAGATTTGGTAAAAGTAACACCATCAGGCAAGATCATCGCCAATTCAACTACAGGCAGCCGCTTATTTATTGACCCCAACATGATTCTGCCGGTAGTATATTCAAATCCCGGAGCAAACGGAGTAAGCCCTGTAGTACCGGTTCTTAATTTAGCCAAACCAATTGGATCTATTCCGTATACATATAATGTAACACCAATTGGATCCGCATCCTGCAATATCCCTGTTTTTATTCCTTTGGGTACTAATGGCATGCAGCCCGGTGTTTCTTTATCTTATAGTAGTTTAAATACCATGGGTCAACTTGGTTGTGGCTGGGATATTTCCGGTATTTCTGAAATATCGAGATCTAACAAGACGATTTACCACGATTCCATTGTTAAAGCGGTAAATCTCACGAATGCGGATCCCTTTAGCCTGGATGGTAACCGACTTATCCCTACCACAGGAGCTAATGGCGCATCCAATACCGTATATGGAACGGAAGTAGAAACCTTTAGCCGTATCACATCTTATAACACAATAGGTAGCGGACCAGAATGGTTTAAGGTTGAAACGAAAGAGGGAATGACATTGGAATATGGCAAGAATGCAGATGCAAGACTAATTCCAGTTGGACAAATGACGGTGTTGACCTGGAAAATAAATAAAATGTATGATACTCATGGTAATTATATATTATTTAATTATAATAATCAAAATGGAGAAGTATTTATCAAAGAAATTTTATATACTGGCAATGCTAATATAGCACTTGCACCATATAATTCCATTAAATTCTATTATGATTTAAAACAAACAACCAATTCAACTTTTGTTAGCGGTGGAGAGTTAAATCATACGACATTATTAAGAGCCATAGAAATTAAAGCGGATGGCTTGTTTACAAAACAGTATAATTTTAAATATTCGCAGTACCACGTTAACTATTATTTAACGGAGGTTGAAGAAGTGGGAAGCGATTATTCCGTTCTTAATCCTTTAAAGTTTAGTTATGATTTAGATAATGGCCCCTCAACAAATACAAATGTCATTACCAAAACTCCATCGGTTATGTATAGCCAGGATTTATTGCTGGATTTTACAGGTGATGGAATAAAAGACCTTGTTAGCCTTAATTATGATTTTATAAATTCTACAACAGTATGGTTTGACTGGTCTTCCTATAAAAACATCGGTAATTCAAATTTTCAATCTACATCAACTGGTAACAGTTTTCCTGTTGGGTTCGAAAAATTTGACGCCTTTCCGGTATCTCCAAGTGTTGCGGGTAACATGGTGTATGAAAGCATTGATTTTAATGGAGACAGCAAAGAGGATCTGATGCTCTTAACTGTTGGAGGCTCTGGTGCTACTAGAACACTTGGTTTTAACACATTTTTATCTAATGGAACAATATTTTCTCCGACGGGCGCACCTATTTCTGTTACTGTAAACAGTACTTATAAATACTGGTATTGTGATGTAAATGGTGATCAAAAAATGGATCTGGTTGTTTATTCTTTTGGTGGAAGCGGATCGACAGATCTTTATATTTATTATGAACTTAATAGCTCTAACGTTTACCATACATCTTATTCCGGAACAAGCAATCCCGATCTCAGGAACGCAATTGTTCTCGATATTGATGGAGACGGAGTTTCTGAATTCGCGAATGTTAGGTACCTTTCGGGAGGACCAGCTGGGGATTATATCATAAAATTTGTTGGGGGTATAGCAAGCTTTATTGCTGATAATTCGGCCATAACTTATTACAGTTCAAGTTATTTACAAACCGGCAACAGCATTGCGATGTCTGAACCTTTTCATTTATTTGGCGATTTTAATGGAGACGGTAAGTCAGATAATATCTTTTACGACCAAACAAGTGCAACTACATCTGTTTGGAAAATGGGTTTAGGAAAAGGCAATGGGGTTTATAAAGATATTCCACTGACGTCTATCTTCCCGGTTTTAGAAGATGGTAAATATTTTCTGGCACATGATATTAATAAGGATGGTAAAACAGATATATTAGAATTTATAAACGGATCATTTTCTACCACTACTAATGTAAAAGTATATTACAGTACTGGCTTATCCTTTATTGTGGAAAATTTTACAATCGATATGTCTGGTTTTAGCAAACAATTGGGCGATCTAAAATTTGGAGATTTCAATGGTGATGGCACGGATGATCTGTTTATTGGCGGATTTGGTTCTTTTAGTCCATCAAGAGTTTTTTATTTCAACAGAGGGGCGAAATCCAATAACATAGACGAGATCTATGATGGAAACGGAAAAAAAGTCAAATTTGATTTTACACCCCTAACAATAGGAAGCTCGTTATATAGCAAGACAACCGGTTTTACATATCCTTTGAGCGAATTTCAAAATGCCTTATATGTGGTGAATCAAACAAATGTGAGTGATGGTATTGGTGGTATTAATACAACTAATTACAGTTATCAAGATGCCATTTTACATAAGCAAGGGAAAGGTTTACTTGGGTTTAAAAAAGTAACAACAACAAACATAGCACAAGATGTTATTACTGCACAATTATATAATTTTAATACTACGTTTTTTAATGTATTTACGACATCATCGTTAAGTAACGTACATTCTCTTGGCACACCTATATCTAGTTCAACTTTTCAAAACACAACAGTTTCCTTAAATGGAGGTAAGACTTATTTAAGTAAAACCGATAATATTACAACAACAGACCACATTGCAGGATTTACTAAAACTGAAGATTATCTATATAATGTAAATGGAAATTTAACGAGCAGAATAGTTAACATAAATGCAGGAGCCGAGATCACAACTGTAACTAATACATACATTCAACAAGGAGCTTGGATTCCTAATAAACTTTTAAGCTCACAGTCCAATAAAATAAGGACAGGAGAATTACCATATACTAGAAAAATGGATTACAGTTACAATAACTTTGGTGACTTGGTTAGTGCATCAAGTGATTTAGGGACTTCGAAAAGTGTCACGACAGATTTTATAAATGATGCGAATACTGGGGTAAAACTACAATCAACTGTTAGTAGCGGTGCTTTAGCTTCAAAAGTCACTCACTGGGATTATGATCAAAAATTCAGAGATATTTTGAAATCATATAACACATTGAATCAGATTACTGAATATACATATGATCATAAATGGGCCAAGCCTTTGAAAATTGTTGGCGTGGATGGATTAGCTACTGTGTATAATTATGATGCTTTTGGAAAAATTGTGAATACCAGAAAACCGGATGGAAATGAAACAAATATTGTATATAGTTGGGTGCAACCAGGAGAAGTAGCAGGAAATGAGCCAGTAAATGTTTCTAATTCACTATATAAAACTACTTCCACCGAAACCGGAAAGCCATATACCAAAACCATGTATGATTCATACGGACGAATCTTAAAAAAAGAGACAGAAGGATTTTCTAACAATTTATATAAAGTATATAGTTATGATTCACGAGGAAGGCTTTACAAAGAATCTTCAACTTACCAGATAATAGTAGGTAATCCATTCACTCCTTTAATTACAACATATAATTATAACAACTATAATCAACCTACGCAAATAACAACTACCGATGGGACCGTTTATCAGAACTCTTATATGGCTTATACATACAATAGTGGAAACACAACCGTTACGTCCACTTCCCCAGATAATAAAATAACGACGGTTACTACAGATCCTACCAGACTTACAATTGGCGCTACAGATGGAGGTGGATCATTGGTTTACGAATATTACAGTAATCACAAGCCAAAAAGAGTCAAACTAAATGGCGTGCAGATGAATTATATGGAATATGACGAAATAGATAATCAAAGCAAACTAACAGATAAAGACGCAGGAACGACCTTATATACTTATAATGCATACGGACAAATGGTTTCTAAAACAGATGCTAACGGACAAACCAGTCAGTATGATTACGACTTATTGGGCCGCTTATCCACTAAAACGACTTCATCTGGAACTTATACTCATTTATACGTAACATCAGGTAATGGAATTAATCAGTTATTGCAAGCAACAGCACCAAATGGAATAACAAGAACCTATAATTACGATAACTTGAATCGCAATACGCAATATTCGGAAAACATAAGTGGTAATCTGTTTTCAACAGCTTATGAATACGATCAGTATAATAATGTGACTAAAATTACTTACCCTAGCTCTTTCGCCATTAAAAAGGAATATAACAATAAGGGCTTTTTAGTTAATATTAAAAGAAATGATAATTCTGATTTGATCTGGCAAAGGGATGAGGTTAGTCCTATAGGTACTGAAACGAAATTTACTTTAGGTAACCAAATTCAATCGGTTAACACCTATGATAATTTTGGACACTTGACTAATATGTATGCTTCTGGTGTACAGAATTTGACATTAAATTTTAATGCTTTGAATGATAATCTGAACTACAGAACAGATAATATTAAAGGGTTGACGGAGAATTTTACCTATGATAATTTAAATCGCTTAACACAATCGTTAGTGGCAGGATCGTCCGCACCAATTGATCTGACCTATAATTCAGGAGGGAGCATCACTCAAAAAACTGATATTGGAACCACATCTTTCCACGCTTCTAAAGCACACGCTACCGAAACCGCTACAAACCCTAATACCAATATTAGCCTAACACAGCAAACTATAACATACACTCCGTTTAATAAAGCACAAACCATTATCGAAGGAGATTACCAGTATAATTTAATGTATGGAACTACTGATCAGCGCCGTAAAGCAGAATTATATTATCAAGGATCTTTATCCAGCACAAAATTTTATCATTTAAATTATGAAAAGGAAATAAGCTCAACTAGTACAAAACAAATACATTACATCAACGGATTGAATGGGCTTTGTGCAATGTACGTAATCGATAATGGTGTGGGTACTATGTATTACATCTATAATGATCATTTAGGATCGATAAATACAATTACTGATGCATCAGGTAATATTGTTACTGAACAAAATTTTGATGCCTGGGGGAGAAAAAGAAATACAACCTACTGGTCTTATAACTCTATAGGTTCAACACCAAATTGGCTGTACAGAGGTTTCACAGGGCACGAACATTTGCCCCAATTTTCATTAATAAATATGAATGGCAGGTTATATGATCCATTACTAAGTTCAATGCTTAGTCCTGATAAGTATAATCAACAACCAATTTTTACTCAAAATTATAACCGATATGGATATGCATATAATAATCCTCTAAAGTATACAGATCCTAGTGGAGATTTTATTTTAAGGTGGCTTATTGGCGCTGTTAAAAGCTGGGTAGATGGAGGGAGCTTTCAACAAGGATTAGCAAATGGTGAGAGAGAATTGCACAATGATATAAAATTGGGAGGAGGGTTGTTTGCCTGGGATCAAAGCTATAGAGGCAAGAAGAGTTTTCGTAATGATTTAAAGAACATTGGTGAAAATTTTGTTCAGGCGATATCGCATACAACATTTGAGTTACCGCAAACGCTTTTAGGATATCATCACGGAATGAGCATGAATTTAGTTGGAGATGTAGGAACTGTTCGCGTGAAGTATTACCATGGGGCAACTGTCATATATGGTGGAGCAATAGGAGATGGTGCAGGCATGACCTTAGGCAGCTATATAAGTTTAAGTAAAACGGATAGCGATAATCAAAGCAATTTAGGGATTGGGTTTGGTAGCTATACAACAATGCACGAATATGGACATTATTTGCAAAGCAGAAAAAATGGAGGGTTGTATTTATTTAAATTTGCTATACCGAGTTTAGGTCCATTGGGATACATGGGAGGAGATGACCCTGGCGCGACTTGGACTGAAAATGATGCCAATTTGCGTTCAGCCAAATACTTTAATAAAGTGGATAATAACTTCAATTGGGATGTTAATTTTGAGAGAGTTATTTGGATGAATAATCATTCAAGTGAATCCTGGGACGGCCCATCCGATTATGCTCTTTTGGCAAAAAAAGAAACCAATGGAAAATGGTGGGAACAGTTATCTGCTATTGTGTTTTGGTCATCTGGTTTATATGGTTTTGCAGGATATGCAGTAGCTCACACCCCTCATCCATTTTAATATGAAAAAGACTCATTTTTTTATTCTCAGTATTTCTGTTTTTTTATTTAATTGTAATAAAAACAGATTTAGAGCAGACATTACAAATAATACAAGCGATACATTAATTTTAATGAATATCGAAAGACAAGAGGCCGGTAATTTGTTGCCAATGTCAACTATCGAAATTAATTTTGGATATTACACAAAAGCCTTACCTAAAAAAAAATTGAAATGTTGCCCTTGTGAATTGCAAATAGACGCTAAATATGCAATTTACCCAAAAGACTCAAGTAGGCATATAACAAAAGATATTAATGTGTCAGATAACTGGAATAAAAATTTTGGCGAGTTAAAATCTAAAAGCACAATTAAATGTGAATTTATAATTAACGGGGGCGACATTCAATAACTTAACGGAGTTTTTTAAACCAAAATAAATCAAATGAAAAAAACCATCATCACTTTATTTTTAATTGTCATCGCACAATTAACATTCGCGCAAAAAGTGCAGTACACCTATGATAATCACGGTAACCGTATCAAGCGAAAAATATTCACAATTGCACCACCGGAACAAAGAATGGCCGGTAGCGATTCTACAGACAACGCCGAAGCAGCCAGGATTGCCGATAAGGAAGGTATCTCGGTTTACCCCAATCCAACTAAAGACAGGGTGGTACTAACTATTAACGATTTTAATTCAAGTGATAATAACAGTATGTCGTTAATTGATGTAAAAGGAAACGTGGTGATGGAACAAAAAGTAACCTCAGCGCATTCCGAAATGGATGTATCGAAGTTAACGGCCGGCATCTACTACTTTAATGTAGTAAAAAACAAAAACATGCTTTACTACAAATTAGTTAAGATCGATTAGAACGCAAAATCTCCTTAAAATAAAAAAGGCTTTCCAATTATCGGAAAGCCTTTTTTATTTTACCTGAAACTTAAAAAACAGAAAATGACCGACGAAAATCATTTTCGGTATTAGTTTTCATAAAAACTGAGAAAACAAACCTGATTAAGATCGCTAAAACTAAAGATTTTGAAATTACGTTTTTGCATGCATGAATATAATTAATTTGTTGGACAGCGCGGCTTACAACAAATTTGACGTGGTTTTTTACGAGTTAAAAATTGTTGTTTTTTGATGAAATCTTACATCAGTAAGTTTTTAAATGTTATGAAAACACCAGTTAAATCAAGATGTTCAGGGCATTAATTATTTATTAAATTTTTATTTTTTTATTTGTTTAGGAAATAAATAAAATTACTTTTGCCAAAATATTTTTTATTTGAAACCTATCAAATTTCATTCAGATAAAAAATAAAAGTTCCCCGCCCTCATTTTTTACAGAGTATATAACTAATCTAAATAACCATTATGAAACCATCTCACTTTGTCAAAGCAACAGCTTTTGCTGCGCTTACGTATGCCTCATTTTCACTTTCTGCTCAAAACGTTACCGGGTCAGGAACAGCAAACAAGGTTCCAAAATTCACATCAACTGGTTCAACGGTTGGTGATTCTCAAATACTTGATAATGGCACGACTGTTTCAATTGCAACACCAAGTCTGGCAGTAGGTACAACTGGCATGGGATCGGGAGATCATTTGACGGTATTAAAAAATCATAACGCGAAAACTCAATTTGGTTTAAGGAATGGATCTACCGGAACAGCAGCAGCGTCTAATTTATTCGTATGGAGCCTTGGTGCATACATGAATATGTCTTCTCAAGCCAGCGGGTATACGAGTTCCGGAATGTTTGAAGCTTTGGGATCAGCTATTCAGGCTTTTGGGGCCAATGGTTTAAATTTGGGTACGCTTAGTAGCGCGCAACTCTCCTTTTGGACAAATAATACCAAAAGAATGACTGTCACAAATACTGGAAGCGTGGGTATTGGAACGGCAACTCCGGATAAATGGTTTACAGTAGTGAGTCCAACAGCTAACACCCAAATAGCCAAATTTGCTGATGATGCAAGGTATATAGGTTTAGGTAGAGACGAGGTAGCGGCTTTTACATTAGCAGGAGGAGTAGCAGATATGTTTTTAGGAAACAACGGTACCTACACACACATGAGAGGAAATGTAGGCATAGGAGCGATTCCAAAAGAACATTTTCAGATCGGTGATCGTATTGTGTTTCATGATGGTGGCGCAAAATATTTAGGATACAATGTATTTTATAATGGAGCCAATAATGAGCGTTTGGTAGCTGATTATTCCTCTTTACTTGGTTTTTATGGAGGAGAGTTTAATTTTCAAACTGCCACAACGGGAGCTGCGGGCTCCATAGTAAATTCAACAACAAAATTAATCATTAAAAACACCGGAGAAATAGGAATTGGAACATCTACACCGAGTAAAACATTAACAGTTATGGGAGATATGTCTATCACCACATCAGCAGTTAATGCCTTTGATATTATTGATGCATCAACCAGCATTGTCAACTTCAGAGTAAAAACAGATGGCAAAGTATACGCCCGCGAAGTAAACGTGCAGTTAACAACCTTCCCTGATTATGTATTTCATAAAGATTATAAACTGGCACCGCTTAATGAAGTAGAAGCTTATATCAATACTAACAAACATTTAAAAGGATTTGAAGCTGCTGCTTCATACGAAGCTAACGGCATGAACATGGGGGAAGTGGTTATACTACAACAGGAAAAAATTGAGGAGTTGACGCTTTATTTAATTCAACAACAAAAAATTCAGGAACAACAACAAAAGCAATTGGAAGAATTGACACAGGAAATAAAGTCTTTGAAAAAGTAAGATTGCCTTTTTAATTATTCACTTTAACTGCTTTTATAATGTCATCAATAAAAAACACTTTATTTATTTGCTTATCCCTATGGGGTACAAGCAAACTGTTTGCCCAAACAACAACGCTCACAATCACATCTCCAACACCGGTGGCCGTGTATGAGGCGAGAGATCTTGTTCGGGTTACAACAACCGGTAAAATTAGCGCTAATTCTACAACTCAATCGATATTACGGATTAATAAAAACATTGTTGCCCCCATAAACGTGAATGGCAATCCATATGTAGGGTATAATATAAATACCGTTTACAACATTGACAAAAATTTACCCGTAGGTTTTGTGAAGGGAACGGGCGGCGTGAGTAGCGGAGTTGCGCAATATAATATCCCTATTCCTTTGGCGCCTGGTACGGCTGGTATGGTGCCAAATGTCAGCATCAGCTATAACAGTTCGCAAACTAATGGCATAGTAGGTGTTGGCTGGGGTATTTCTGGCATATCTTCTATTTCCAGGGCCAACAAAGATATTTACTATGGTATATCTGTTGCGCCAATCAGTCTTACTTCATCAGATAAATTCACTTTGGATGGCAATATGATCTGGGCACTCAATCCTGATGGATCCAGGCGTCTTGAAAATGATAATTTTACAGATGTACTCCAGATCGGAGGTTATGCATCTTTTTCTGTAACCACGAAAGAGGGACTGGTAATGGAGTACGGTAATACAGCCGATTCCAAATTAATGGTTGCCAATGCTGCGGGCACACAGGTGCCGCTGATATATTATATCAATAAAGTAATAGACAAAAGTGGGAACTACTACACTTATGAATATTACAATCAGGGTGGCGAAGTAGCAATCAAGGAAATTAAATATACGGGAAATGCTTCAGCGGGCGTGCCTTTGTACAATTCTGTTAAATTTTATTATGATTTTAGAAGTGACCAATCTACAGGATATTTTAAGGGAAATGTTTTAAACAACAGCCTTATTTTAAGAGAAGTGGAAGTGTTTTGCGAAGGACAAAGCATAAAACGTATCGTGCCAACCTATAATTTGATTGACGGCAAAAGTTATTTATCCAGTATCACCGAATACGGATTAGATAATTCGCATTTGAATCCAACTGTCTTTGCTTATGAAAATTCGTTGTATACTTCCGGTGGGCAAAACATTAATGTTTCTTCTCTTCCAGCCCTTGCAGATTATAAAGTAGCAGATTTTAACGGTGACGGAAAAGCCGATATCCTCGCTTATCTATACACAACAGTAGACGCCGCCTCCGGTTTAAGATCTTATTATAGCTGGAAATTATACATCAATCAAAACGATGGAACGTCGTACAATAATGTGGCGTCTTATACAGGAAGTGGCAATTTTCAGGCCTACAGCTATTATGGTTTACCTAACACCTTTTCGCCTGACGCTGAGGGAACTACAGCTATCAATTTAAATGGCGATGAAAAAGAAGATGCGCTGTTTTTAACCAGTGCTGGCGGTAATACTTCTTACACTGTTCAGATTTCTAATGGTGCTGGCTTTACCCCTGGATATATGTTTAACCTGCCTACAGGCGCCAATATTATTTTTGCAGATATTGACGGGGATAAAATACCGGAAGGAATTGCACATTACGCACCAACTAATAATTTATACATTGTTAATTTCAAAACACAGTTATACCAGGTTCGAAATGCTTCCACCTGCGTAGTAGACCCTACTTATGGAACGGGCACAAGCGGCACATTTAAGATAGTGCAGGTGGTGGATTATGATGCAGATGGCGCACAGGAACTACTGGTAGAGATTAACAGTAAATGGCGGGTATTGAAGGTTGGACAATACAACCAAAGCGCCAACCAGGGAGCTTCTAATTTTATACTAAACGTGCAGGCAGTAGATGATGTTTTCAATGGTATATCTCCCACGGGCTGCTATAGTTATGAAAACGTGTATGCTGATTTTAATGGTGATGGCTTAACGGATAATTTAACTGTTTCCACAACACCAAACGCACAATGCCCTAATCCTGTACCAAACAACTTTTTTTTAAGATATAATGCCGGTAAATATAACGCCGCCGGAGTTACGCCTGCTACTTCCTTTTACAAAACACCGTCTACAGCTATGTCTACCGCTTTGCCGGGAAGAAATGAAATCACGAAGAAGGTTTTATTTGCCGACATGAACAATGATGGTAAAACAGATATCATCACTCTGGCGAAAAATACCGCATTAAACAAAGTAGATATTTACGTTGGTTATTCACCTGATTTTTCAACGTTAATAGCAATTGGATCGGTTGCCGGAACTACATTCCCCGACGCCGTCAACTATAATTATTATACAGGGCAAGTTTATCCAACTAATGGCAATAATATCGCCGAATTTTTATTAGGAGATTTTGACGGAGATAGTTATACCGACATCATGTTTAAGAACACCAATAACTCATCCGGAAGCAACCTTGGTGAAAGAACTATTTTTTATAATCATCCTCTTGGTACTGATGGTAAGTTGGCTAAAGTAACCAATGGCTATAATCAGTCCATTAATTTTACTTATAAAACGCTTGCTAAAGGCGGCATTTATACCAAAGGAACAGGGTGTACCTATCCGTTTGTGGACATGCAAAGCCCGGTAAAAGTGGTATCCACCATGCAAACTCCTGATGCCAATGGCATCATGTTCAATACAGATTATACTTATGAAGGAGCAAAGTTCAGCCAGTTTGGACAGGGATTTTTAGGATACGATAAAATTTCGGAGACTAATAACCTATTGCAAACCAAAACTATTTCTAAAACACCGTTTTACAGTTTTAATTCGGTTTACCTCTCACAGGTTTCTACGGCATACGGCTATCGTGTTCCTGAGAAAACAGAAACCTATTTGTTGTCTAACCTTTCACTTCCTATGTCACAGACATATAGACAATATACATACATCTTATCAAACGGACCAACCTTTCCCGGAAGCGGTTTTGGGATTGGCCATTATTTGAAATTGTACCATGAAGTTAACGAAGATTTATTCCTTGGTAATACCGTCGATAATATGTATACCTATGATAATTACCATAACGTAACGGTTACTGACAGGCAGGTTGGAATGGGAGCATACACATCAATAGTTAACACGATGGATGCAAACCTGTATGGCAATAAATATCCCGGGTTTGTTCAGTCAACCCAAACCTCTATTACGCAAACAGGGCAGCCAACCATAACCCGTACGTCGGCATACACTTATTATTCAAATGGCTTATTGAACCAGGTAACAAATAATGGATCATCTTCGTCCTGTTCAAACGTTACCAATTATATATATAATGCTACAGGACAAGCATCATCCATTACCGAAAGCAGTACGGGTAATACGCCGCGAACAACGACCTTTGATTATGATGCGGCCCGTTTCAGGTTTGTCACAAAAACAACTAATCCGTTAAGCCACTTTGCACAAGCTGTGTACGACAACCGACTAGGTGTACAACTTAAGACAATTGATATAACCAACCTGGCAACTATCTTTACCTATGATGCTTATGGAAGAACAACTTCCGTAAAAACGCCGGATAATCATACTACCACTAATTTAATTAAATGGTATGATAGCGGTGACGATGTGATGGGAGATCCCTTCCCCGTTACAAATGCTTTGATCACTACACAGGTGAATGCACCGAACAGCCCAATGATAAAAAGTTTGATTACTGCTTCCGGGCTTAATGTGAAAAATATCACGGAGGGCTTTAACCAGAACTTTGTATCCGACAGATCCACATACACCAGCTTAGGACAACCCAATATAAACAAGGCCTCATATTTAATTCCCTGTGCAAATCCTTCTCAGGTGTTAACAACAACACATACCTATAACGATCCCCTATATAGGCTGAAAAGCAAAAGTACAACAGACGGTACCACGGCTTTAAATACAACAATAGTCTACACGACCATAACCGGAGGAAATGTTACAGCGGTTACTACACCTGATGGCAAAACAAAATCCACCACTGTTAATGTGAATGGACTGGTATCTAAGGTTCAGGAAAATCCTGCCGGAACCACTTTGACCTATGATTATTTTAGTGATGGTCAATTGAAATCAAGTGCTTTAAACGGCGTAACAACTTATAACCTTACGTATGATCCTTGCGGAAATATGTATACGCAGGATGAACCTAACAATGGTATCACCGTATATTCCATCGATGGTTTTGGACAATTGAAGTCAAAAGTAAATGATAGCAAGACATACACTATAAATTATGATGTTTTGGGCAGGACTACCAGTATGGCCGGACCAGAAGGAACATATACCTATAACTATATTGCATCGGGCTCAGGATTAGAAAATATTGAAACTGAAACAGCACCTAACGGTGTGCAGTATAAGTATTATTATGATGCTCAAAATCGTATTTATAAAACCGACCAGTTAGTAGGTTCTACATACTCCAGCCTGGTTGAGTATGATATTTACAGCAACCCTGTAAAATATACCTATCCGAGCGGTTTTGCCATTAAAATGGCCTACGATAATTTAGGGTACCCAACTACCGTGAAAAATGATGCAACCAATGGATTGATCTGGCAGGCAGATGAGTTGAACAGTTTTGGCCAGTACACCAAGCATACCTTGGGGAACGGTATTCAAACACTGAGTGGCTACAACACCTTTGGCTTACCTTTAAGCACAGTAGCAAGCTCTGCTTACAACGTTTCTTATAACTTTAATAATGCAACGGGTAACCTCACATCTTTCACAGATAATTTGAAAGGATTTATTGAGGCGCACACTTACGATAATCTTGACCGGTTAAAAACAACCACCTTCAGCGACGGGTTTTGGATTATACCAACACTGACCCAGGATTATGATCCAAATGGTAACATCACCAACAAATCAGATATAGGCGATTATAAGTATGGAGGACCTAAGCCCAACGCCGTATTAAAGGTTAAAAATGATGCCGCACTTATTTCTACTACACAGCAGGACATCACCTATAGCGCCTTTGAGAAAGCGCTCAATATAATTGAAGGTGATGAACAGGCAGTGATTACATACGGACCTGACCAGGAGCGTGTAAAAACCGACTTTGCGAATACTGTTCTCGGAACCTCATCTGCCCGTTATTACTTAGGCGATTATGAGAAAGAAGTAAAAACAGGGATGATACGCGAAGTACATTACATTAATACGCCAAGCGGCTTATCAGGCATGTATGTGATTGAAAATGGCGTTGGAACCATGTACTATACGTATAGCGATCATTTGGGAACGATTCAAAAAGTGACCAACGGGGGCGGTGGTTTTGTGGCCGAGCAAAGCTTTGATCCCTGGGGTCAACGCCGAAACGCCAGTGCCTGGGCCGATTATTCTACTATAGCAGCAGTACCTGCCTGGTTGTTCAGGGGTTACACGGGACATGAACATTTACCGCAATTCAGTTTGATCAATATGAACGGTCGGATGTACGATCCGCAAAACGCCCGTATGTTAAGTGCTGATCCTGTATTGCATGATGCCACCAGCTCACAGGCCTACAATAAATACTCCTACTGCATTAACAACCCCCTAAAATATACCGACCCTAGTGGTTATGATTTTAGCTTTAGTACAAAAGGTGCTGATATCACCATAGGCTCTCCTTTTGGCAGTGGCGGCTTAATGGCTCTTAACCAGGGCGGCATGGCCAATGGAAATGACGTAGATCTAAGCATGAACCTGAATGGAAAAGGATGGTCGTCGGTACCAGGGCATCAAAGTGCACCAACAGGTGGTTTTACCGAAGCTTCCGGTAACTGGGTGTCTAATGAGAGTTTAATTTATGATGCACATCAGCTTTGGAGTAAAAATCATGGTAACGATGTGGCCTATATTCCAGGATACAAAGATGGGTCAGGTGCTGCAAATGAAGGAAACACTTCAGGCCTTGAGGCTTATGCTTTTGGGTCAAAAAGTGACCAGATGTATAAATATCTAAAAGATAAAAGCCTTTTTGATAAAATAGACGAGATATTAGGTAAGGGGTTGTTTGGTAGTTCCGCCAACTATGACGCTATTAAAAGAAACTCAGGAAACAACAACCCCTATATGTTTTCCAACCAGGAGCTTCA
This sequence comes from Bacteroidota bacterium, assembly GCA_040387475.1. Taxonomy (GTDB): domain Bacteria; phylum Bacteroidota; class Bacteroidia; order B-17B0; family Aurantibacillaceae; genus UBA4416. The sequence goes on from JAZKDT010000001.1 coordinate 247,084, forward strand.
TGATGCGGCTATGGTAGAGTTGGAAATTGTGAGTATGTTTGTTCCTGTTGGCGAAGTTTTTCAAGGCGTAAAATGGGCGGGTAAAGGAATAAACTTTTTATTAAAAGGTGGAAAAACATTTAATGAATTTAAAGCTGGATATTGGGCAACGAGAGCAAAGGTTGCCTATGAACCTATTGTAAATACAGTAAATGGTAAGGTCTTTAAAGTTTATAATGAATTACACCATAGATTTATTCCGCAGAGATGGCAAAAAGCCTACGGTCTGCCGAACTGGTTGGTGAATAATAAGTTAAATTTGCAACCATTAAGTAGTATTGAACACGCAATTAGAGATCCGTACAGATGGCAATTTTTACCAAAATGGGTTAAAGAAGGCATATCAAGCGGGATAATAAAACCATAAAAAATGTTTAATTTTTTTAATAAGAAGCCCAAAAATAATATTACCTCTAAAGTGCTTGCCAACCTCAGAAAGGTATGTGATGGCTTGAAGTACAATTATGTTTATTTATTACCGCAAATAAGCTCGGATTTTATAATTGGGAAAAAGATAAACGGGTATGGAGATAAAGGAGCGTATACATTAATTCTAAATCAGTTATTAGAGGAAAAATTCCGAAATAAAGGTTCGCCACTTTTTATAATTAAAAACATAAATATTATCGATAGCAAAAACGAGAAGTATGTTTTAGAATTTCATGTGTTTGAAGGTATTTTGGTTGGGTATTATTGTTCAATTGAGCTGGACGAATTAATTGTTAATTCAGTAACTATTTTAAATATATACGAAAAACACTTTATTAATCACGACAAGAACCGTTTATTAAAAATGGTAAGTAATGTGGGTGAAAAACAAGTTAAACAAATGGATCTTGAGAATAGTTTTTGTATCAGCATTGAAAATAAAAACTACTACACAATTAAATCAATTGGAAATGGGGATTACCTTACGGTTGATGACAACTTAGACTTGTTTAGTCTACATCATGATCCTTTTGAAATTAAAAAAATCTCTGAAACTTTACATAATATCGACCTATCAAAAATCTAAAAAAATAGTTTATGAAGAATCTAAAAAACCTAATTATATGCTTATTTATAGCAAGCACCTCTTTCGGGCAAATCATTGAATACGGCTACACCAACAGCGGTAACCGCAGCTTGCGTAAGCTGAGCTTATCAGCCTGGCGTGTAGGACAGAAAGATAGCGCGCAGTCGGTGAAAGAATTTCCGAAAGTATTAATGCAGGAAGGCCTGAGTGTGTTTCCTAATCCTACCAAGGATCACATTGTGTTAACCATCAATGATTTTGATCCGGCTGAGACCAACAGCATGACGTTAATTGATGTAAAAGGAAATGTGGTGATGGAACAAAAAGTAACGTCGGCGCATTCAGAAATGGACGTGTCCAAATTAACAGCTGGTATCTATTATTTTAATGTGGTAAAGAATAAAAACATGCTGTATTATAAACTGGTAAAGATCGATTAGCACATTATCGTTTCTGCTTTAAAAGCTTTACCTTTACTTAACCAACTATTTTGAACTCATCACATGAAAACAAATTCTTTTAAATTAACCATACTCATGGGCGCTATGTTAATAGCACTCGTTTCCTGCAAGGATAAAAAAACCACCACCACACCGGATGAGACTACACCGGTAACTCCGGAAGCGCCCTGTTTCAATACTAACAGTAACGGTACCTATACGGCCGGGATAGGCTCCATTCAATCAGGATCTACCGTAACATCCTTTACCGGCGGCGTTGTTACCATTAACAGGACGGCTTGCCATGAAGTAAGCCTCACCTTATCAACCTATGCCGGAAATAAATCGGAGGCCGTTACTAATGTCACTTTAAACAGCAATAATATTTATGAAGGCACTGTCTCTACGGGCAGTATCACCATGTCGTTTGGAAGCCATTTAAATGCCCAGGCGCCCGGTTCTTTTACCGTTATTGCCAATAAATAAAGGTTTGTTTGTTTTTTATGAAATCCTGCTTCATTGAAGCGGGATTTTTTATGGGTGCTATGAGCAGAAGTATTCCTTTATATAAGGAAATAGATTGTTGGTTACATGAATAGGTCCTGTATTTTTACTTTTGGTACCAAGTACTTTTCAAAAGCCCCTCAGTAGCCGGTGGCCATTCAATCAAACTCGCTTATCTTGATGCTCAGGAAATGTTTAATGAAGGATTACAGATATCAGGTAAGTCACACATAAAAAAACCCGCTTCATTTTTGAAGCGGGTTTTTATTTATAACCTGATCAAAGATTATTCTACGATCATTTTTTTAGTTGTCACGTTTCCGTCAACATTTAAAGAGTAATAGTAAATACCGGCAGCATAAGCACCTAATTTAACTGAGTGAGTTCCTGTGGTAGTTTCAACTTTTTCAGAAGAAACAACACGGCCCATAACGTCAGTTACTGTAAATACAGCAGAGTTAACATCTTTAGCTAAGCTATAGTTTACATTAGATTCTTTAGTGAATGGATTAGGAACGTTTTGACCTAAAGCAAATCCGTTTTGTTCTAATTCATTTACTTTAGTTACAGTATTCGTAAAGTGAATAGAGAAATCTATCCAGTAACCCCAGTAAAAACCTCCTCTTAAAGCGGTTGCAAAAGCTCCGGCTTCCTGACCGTAACGACCTCTTTTGTAGATGTTAGTTGAAAAGTTTTTGCCTGTACCCCAATCATCATATCCATCGCTTACATCAGCTAAGGTAGTTAAAGCGGGAGCATCCTGAGAATATTGAATAGCTGCCCATCCGCTTAATGTACCAGGAGATGCACCAGTTGGCGAAGCATAAGAAACATCACCCATAGCATGAGATCCACCGGCATTAAAAGAAACACCCACAGAAACGATGTTATTTGCAGGAATTAACTGGCCAGTAGCACCGTTAAGAACAATTGGTAAATAATCAGAAACATCAGCCATATAAGTAGAATCCGCTTTTGTTAATACATGTCTGAATGTAAGTCTGTTAGTTGCAGGAGCAGTAAAACGAACTTTACTTCCGGTTACACCTGGTGTAGTTGCATATTTTGGAGTTACAAAAGTTCCAAAACCAGTAAGTGGTGCGCCATATGACCAACGTCCGAAAACAGTTGTAGCCGTTGTATCGCCCCAAACTACTTCAACAATTAATGTATCATCCACATTATTTCCTCTGCGTTGGTATACTCCACCAACCCAAACAGTATCTACATAATAAGCGTCAGTACTGGTTAACAAGGGTAAGTAATTAGGATCAAATATGATAGACTTAGGATCAAAAGATTGACCAAAAACATGCATGTCAATAACACCGGTAGTAGCAAATGATTGTTGCACTGTTGAATCTACAAAAGTTGGATCTACATAAATACCATAATCAGCGCCTGCAGTTCCAACCGTTTTTGCACGCGAAATTGGAAGAGAGTAACTTGGATCGAAACGACCCTGGAAGTTAGCGGTAGATACTTTTTTATTTTTAACAGGTGCAAGCGGCGTATTAGTAGTTTTTGGCTGGTAAGGCTGTTTTGGACTAATTCCACTCGCTTGCTGCACAAAGCTTTGTTGCGCTGTGATAGACCCAAAAAGAGCTACACCGGCAAGAGTGAGAGAGTAAATTTTTTTCATCGTTAATTGTGTTTTAAATTAGTATTAATACAAATATAACGATACAAAAGTATAAAAGCAAAAAAAACGGCCCTCAGGAGGGCCGTTTTTTACGTTAATATCTGATAAAATTATTGAATGATCATTTTTTTAGTAGAAATCTTGCCATCTACATTTAATGAATAATAATATACACCAGCTGCGTAAGCACCAAGGCTAATAGCATGTTTTCCAACAGACGAAGATACTTTTTCCGAAGAAACAATTCTTCCGGTAACATCTGTAACTGTAAATATTGCAGAATTCACATTTTTAGCTAATTCAAATTCTATCACAGAAGATTGTGTATAAGGGTTAGGCACGTTTTGGCCTAAAGCAAATCCTTTTTGCTCTAATTCGTTAACGCCTGTAATGTTAACGGTTAATTTATACCCGATATCATGATTTTCATACGCAAATGGCGTAGTATAAGCATACGTAGGAATAAAATAGCCATTCCAGCCATTAGCATTTTGGTTATATCTGATATCCTGTGGAATAATATAAGACATGTTCATGTCAGAAGTATAATCACCTGTCGTTCCGTTGTATACAGGATCAGTATTGGCTCCCTGTTGTTCAGAAGACCAAAGAAAGAATGTATTTGTTCTGTGACTGTCAAGTAAAGTATCAGCCGTAGTCCAGGTATAAGCCGGTTTAAAAGAAACCACAGCGCCAATTTTTTTAGAATTTGTTTGTGGAGCAATTCCGCTGGTTGCAAATTTAATATGACTATACTCACTGGTTGAGTCAGCAGTAGTTAAAGCATAGGATATTCTTTTTAAAATGGTAACACCGTTTAATCCTGAACCAGCTTTAACTTCGTTAGTGGCCTGGTTATAAACGATATCCTGGTAAGAAAAAGCCCCACTGCCAATATCCCAGTCTAAAGAATGGTTTTCGGCAATAATCTGGATAATTAAGGAGTCAGCCACGTTATTGGTTGCCCCACGAATGTAAGAATAACCAACAGCGATGGAATCCATCGTGTAAGTAGCAAATTTATCAGTGATGATAGATTGAGTTGGCATCCAAGCAGGATCCACGTAATTACCTGCTTTATGGATCCAGGTATATACAGGAGCATCGCTTGCATCAAAACCTAAGATGATAGTTGAGTCCGGAAATAAGTGCATTGGACTTAACACTTGTTGCCCGGCAAGTATCAGTTCATTATAATCTAACTGGTTAAACCAGGCAGAGCCATTTTGATTGGTGGTTTTTGCTACCGGAACATTATGATGTAATGCAGCATATGTAATTTTGGGATGCTTCGACAGTTGTTTTCCTGGTGAAACATGAATAGTTGACTTGTTTTGTGCAGTACCTAATACTGACAAAGCCACTAAGGAAGAAAGTAAAATTTTTTTCATGATTTTTATTTTTTTATAGATCGTAGTCCAAATTTAAAAAATAAAACACTTCTTTACAAGAAAATTAACATTAGTTGAGGATACAATTTTATGAAAAAAGTATTCTTATCTTTGAAACATGTTACACAACACCACTGAAATACCAGTCAGATTTAGCGAAGTAGATTCCCTGAGAGTAGTTTGGCACGGACATTATGTTAAATATTTTGAAGACGGCCGGGAAGCTTTTGGCAAACAATATCAACTTGGTTATCTGGATGTTTATGAGCACGGGCTCGCAGTTCCCTTAATTGATTTAGAATTAAAGTTTAAGCGCATACTGGAATATGGCGATAGTGCCATTATTGAAACCACCTATATTAATTCGCCGGCAGCAAAACTCATTTTTGAATATAAAATCATGAGCGCTAAACACGGATACTTGGCGTGCACCGGCAAAAGTACCCAGGTGTTTATGACACCGGCATCGAGAGAATTACATATTACCATTCCTCCGTTTATGGAAAGCTGGAAGAAAAAATGGAACATAAGCTCTTAGTGTTTCTTAACAAAACCGGCATTTTAGCCAAACATTTATTTTTTACTTTTGATGTATGTATAAAGCACTTATAATTTTTTTATTTCCCTTTATTGGTTTTTCTCAAAACTTTAAAACGGTGAAAGATACAACCGCCTTAAAGCAAAAAATTGAGGCCATGAGCAAAACCACAACGTCTATCGAGTCTGATTTTGTGCAGGAAAAAAATCTAAGTATGCTGTCTGAAAAAATTATCAGTAAAGGACATTTTGTATTTAAAAAAGAAAACCTGCTGAGGTGGGAGTATGCAAGTCCATCCAAATACCTTATCGTTATTAATAAAGATAAAATTACGATCAAGGATGAGAAAAAAACCACTAAGTATGACATGAACAGCAACAAGGTGTTTAAAGAAATAAATGACATTATGTTATCCTGTGTTCAGGGAACAATTTTTAAATCTAATAAATTCAAAACGGCTTATTTTGAAGGCGAGAAAGGCTATAAACTAGAGTTGATTCCACAGGCAAAAAACATGAAAGAAACTTTCAAAAAAATTAACCTGTATTTTGATAAAAACGTAACTTCGGTGTCTAAAATGGAAATGGTAGAAAATAACGATGACATTACATCGCTTGACTTTACCAACAAAAAATTAAATGGCCCGATTGCTGAAACTATATTTATCGTTAAGTAGTATTTTATTACTAACAGGCTGCAGCATTTCCAAATACAATCATTTAACATGTGAAAAAGTTGGTATACACGTTCAGGCTATTAAGCCGGTTGTCAGCTCAACAACTGTTTCCAAGTACAACACCTCTATAGATATTCTCAAAAACCATTTAACAGGAATTTTAGTTGTCAAACAAACCGATTCAATTACAACACGGCTGGTATTTGTGACTGAGCTTGGTATGAAAATGTTTGATTTTGAAGCAAAAAGAGGCGAGATGAACGCTGTGTATGTTTTTGAGCCTTTAAATAAGCCAAAATTAATAGAAGTATTAAAACGCAATTTTAGCAATATGTTTTTATTAAACAGGAACTATTCTACCAGTCTTTATTCTTGCAGTAATAAGCACTTCTCCAAAATCATGTATGATAAAAGAGGAAAAGAAAAATGGTACTATTCAGGCATGAATACTGGTTCCACTGTTTTGAATTTGTCTCTTCAGGAAACATTTCTAAAACGGAAACGAGCTTCAAAAATTGAATACACCTATAATTCCGATACGCAAAGCTATTCCCAAATTAAATGCAAGCAGTACGGTCTCATTAAATTTTATTTTGAATTAACCGAAATACAGAAAGCCAATGACTAATACTTTTTTACTGAATGATTTTTACACAGTTGTTTCTATTCAGAAGCCGGCTGAAAACAAGCTTTTGGCAACCATTCAATTAAATGTTGACCATGACATTTTTAAAGGACATTTTGAACAAATGCCTGTTGTGCCGGGTGTTTGTCAAACACAAATGATTAAAGAAATACTGCAGCAGGAAACGGGCAAGGACCTTACCTTAACCACCGGTAATAACATTAAATTTACAGGAATGATCATTCCTACACAAAATCCCGGATTCCAATTGGAATTGAGTTATACCGTAGCTCAAAACCAATATACCGTTGATGCCCAAATGTTTTTTGAAAACACTATCTTTACAAAATTTAAAGGAACTTTTACGATAAACTAAATGGAAACTCAAACTTTACTCAGCAAGCAGAACGACAAAACGGTTTTTAAAATTGTACTGGCAGTTAGCGCATTAATTTGTGTAGTCGTAGTAGTACTAAACCAAAAACTGATTCCGGTTCCCGATGCTTTTCCCTCGTTTATTTATAAGTTACCTATGGTGAACGCGTTTTTAAACGCCTCCTGCAGCATTTTGCTGATAGCTTCGCTTTGGGCCATTAAAAGAAGAAACATCGAATTACATAAAAAATTAAATCTGACCGCTTTTCTGTTCTCTTCTTTATTTTTGATTTCTTATGTAACGGCTCATTATTTTATTCCTGATACTAAATTTGGCGATGTCGATCATAACGAAGTATTGGATAAAGCAGAATTAGCAGTTGTTTCGGGCATCAGACCAGTGTACCTGGCGATACTATTAAGTCACATTTTTTTGGCTGTATTGGTTTTACCCATGACGTTATTATCCTTTTACTATGGCTTGAAAGATGATCGGGTTAAGCACAAGAAAATTACACGCTTTAGTTATCCCATTTGGTTGTATGTAACCATAACCGGTGTAGTCGTTTATTTAATGATTTCGCCCTACTACAATTACTAATTTAATTTTTAAATTACTAATGAGCCACGAATAATTTTTGTGGCTCTTTTTGTATATTTGTTACAGTATTATGGCATTAAGGCAAACACAACATTTAAAGTTATTACAAAAACTTTCGCCGCAGCAAATTCAGTTGATGAAGTTGTTGCAGTTGCCTACTGTTGCCCTTGAACAACGGATTAAAGAAGAGTTGGAGCTAAATCCGGCTTTGGAAGAAGACGATAATGATTCAGATGCTGATGAAGTTGAGAATGAATACGATGAGGTAGATAGTACCGATGGAGAAGAAGTAAGCGAATACGAGGAAAAGGAGGTTGATAAGATTGATGACGGTTACGAATTAGAAGATTATATGGACGCCGGTGATCTGGATGCTTACAAATATGAAATATCTAACCGGAGCGCAGATGATGACATCTTTCAATCAGTCGTAGTGGAAGGCCCCGATTTTCATTCGCAACTGGAAGAACAATTAGGGCTGAGAGCACTTACTGAAAAACAATTTGCCATCGGTTTGTATTTGATAGGCTGCATTGATGAGGACGGTTACATCCGGAGAGATCTTGATTTAATAGTAGATGATCTGGCTTTTTCCCAAAATACGCAAACTACCAAAGAAGATCTGGAAGAAGTATTAAAAACCATTCAGGAATTTGATCCTGCCGGAGTTGGCGCAAGAACTTTGCAGGAATGTTTATTGATACAGCTCGAACGCAAACCCGTAAAAGCTAAAGAAACTCATCTAGCTATCGAGGTAGTGAAAACCATGATGGATGAATTTTCTAAAAAACATTATGATAAGATCATCCGAAAACTAAATATAGAAGATGAAGACCTGAAAGATATCATTGCAGAAATAACGCATCTGAATCCTCGTCCCGGAAATTCTGAAGGAGACAACAAAGGGCAAATGTCAGAGGTAGTGCCTGATTTCAACATCAGTGTTGTAGATGGCGTTCCCGAACTAAGCATTAATCAACGTAATTTACCTGAGCTAAAAATCAGTAACGATTATATTGAGATGTTGAAAGAGTATTCCCGGGCCAAAGAAAAATCCATTAAAGACGCCAGTTCTTTCGTCAAAGGAAAAATTGAATCGGCTCAATGGTTCATAGAAGCGCTGCAGCAACGTCATCAAACCATGTTGGTATCCATGCATTGCATTATGGAATATCAACAGGAATATTTTGCAAGTGGCGATGAATCAAAACTGAAACCCATGATCCTAAAGGACATTGCTGATAAAGTTGGCTTGGATATTTCAACCGTATCGCGTGTGGCTAATAGCAAATATGTGCAAACACCTTACGGCACATTTTTATTGAAAACGTTTTTCTCTGAATCATTAAGTACCGAAGGCGGAGAAGAGGTTAGTACCAGGGAAGTTAAAAAAATATTACAGGAATGCATATCTAATGAAGATAAACGTAAACCTTTAACTGACGATGCGCTTTGTGAGATCCTGAAAGAAAAAAAATATAATATTGCCCGGCGTACTGTAGCCAAATACCGCGAACAGTTAGATATACCGGTTGCCAGGATGCGAAAAGAAATCTAGAAAATTTAGTTAAGGATAACTCTTTTTTTATCTAACTTTATAATTGTGTCCCTGATCTCCGAAATAACGAATGCTTTTGTTGAGAATACAAAGAACATATACCAGTATACTGTTTTTCAACTAAAACACCCCTCATTCACTAATATATATTATTGTGTGTTACTGGCTTATGTGTTTTGTTTTATCCTGGAAGTTATTTTACCTAAACAAAGGGCCCATGGATTATTGAACCGAAAAGGATTTTGGCTCGATACTTTTTATGTATTCTTTAATGACGTGTTAGTGTATATTATTGGGTTGTTTGGTTTATGTGCCGTAACTGAATTGGTTTTTTTAAAATTCGTGGGGTTGTTTGGAATACATACCTTAAAAGTAACTGACATTACAGGTTGGAATCCCTTTTTGCAAATCGGGATCATGTTTATTATCCAGGATTTTTGTGAGTTTTGGGCGCACTACTTGCTGCATCGTTTCGATTTTTTATGGGCATTTCATAAAATTCATCATGCTCAGGAAACGCTTGGCGCGGGCTCTACCCGTAGATTTCATTTTGTAGAGATGTTCATATTTAAGCCAATTATTTATATCCCATTTGCTATGATCGGTTATTCGGCAGCAGATTATTTTTTGTTTCAGATCACCGTACAAAATGTGTGGGGTTTTTTCACGCACACAAATATTAAAGTTAAATGGGGTTTCCTTAATTACATCGTCAACACTCCCGAGTCACATTCCTGGCATCACGCAAAAAATATTCCGAGGCATCACGGCGTAAATTACGCCAGCATTTTAAACATCTGGGACCTGATATTTGGATTTTACTATTTGCCTAAGGATCAACAGCCGGTGTTGGGCGTACCCGATCAAAAAGAAGTACCTGTTACTTTTTTAAAACAAATGACTTACCCGTTTAAGTTAATTTACTCGGGAAAATATAAATCATCCACTACACAATCTGCTCCCGTAAAAAAGAAATAATTATTCTTTGATCATTTTTGCCGTGTGCGAATAACCTGATCCGCTAACAGTCATAAAATACATACCGGGAGATAAGTTTTCCGTGTAAATTAGGGTTTCATTTTTTTCAAGGAGTATGGTTTCGCCTAAAGGCGTTTTAATTTCGATGGTAAAAGGAAATGGATGTGTTATGTGTAACCGGTTGTTAAAAGGATTGGGTGATATGGAAACGTTCGTTTTTAAATTTTGAGTAAGATGAGTAGGTATCATCGGTTGCAAATTTAGTCTTGTAATCATTCCATCATTACTCATATTCAAGGATGATTGATACGGAGATGCAGATAACGGATAATTTAGACTGTTAGTGCTTCCCGCAAATATAATTCCTGAAGACACTGCGCAAATATCCAGGGGATCCTCATCTTGTGCCCCCCCGTGGTACCCCGACCAGACAGGCAGCATGGTTCCTGTATCAAACAAGGCTAAAAATGAATCGTATGCACCGGCCAAAGAGGGTTGGTTATTAATTCCGATAACAGGCATATCAGTACTTTCTGTTTTTCCCACAAGCATTAGTTTGTTGGGGGTTATAAAAGCCATGCGTGCCATAAGATCATTATCAGATCCCCCAAAAAGGGTTGAGGTCAATAATGAACCGGAGGCCGACCATTTAGTGAGATACCAATCGCTTAATGTACCTTGTTTAACAGTTTGATAGGCCAAAGCGGTTGTGTCGAAATCAGTAGAGGTTGTATGGCCCGCCATATATATTTGCCCAGCTGCGTCTGTTGCAACCCCCCAGGCGTCTTCGAGTCCGCTTCCCCCAAGGTAGGTCGAAAAAACCCGTGCACAATTCGAATCCAGTTTTAAAATATAGGCATCCGGATTCCCTTCATTGACTGCTTGATAGGCGCCCGGGCTGGTATTCAAATTAGGACTAAAGGTACCGCCAATTCCAATGATGTTAAACTGGTTATCCGTTGTAAGTGCATGTATGTCTTCGTTACCACTTCCGCCATAATACGTACACCATTTAAAAGCGCCTTCTTTTGAAAAACGGGCAATGAACGCGTCTGTATTGCCTTTGTGGTTTGGTTGAAATGAAGAAATAGTAGTATATAAATTTGTACTGGTGGTGGTACCTCCAATGATTATATTATCGAAAGGATCAATAGTTACATCGTAGGCAAAATCGCCGTTAGTTTTACCAAAATAAGTGCTCCAGATAATAGTTCCATTAGGCGTAAGCTTAGCAACAAAACAATCATAACCCCCATTGTTAGAAGCTTGGAAACAGCCACTACTGACAGGCAGATTCACCCCACTGGTATAACCGCAAAACACGATATTTCCATCATGGGTTAATTTTATTTTTTCACCACTTTCAAAACCGGGAGTTCCAAAATAAGTACACCATAGTAAACCGCCACAGCTGTCAAACTTCGTAAGGAATATATCATAGTCTCCCGAATGTGTGTCGTTAATTAATCCATTTGTAACCGGGAGGTTAATGCTATAAGTGTTTCCTATAACATAGCTATTTTTATCAGCATCGGTGCACACGCCCTTCAGTTCATCAAATTGTGATCCCCCAAAATAAGTAGAGAACCCACTGCAGTTAGATTGTGCATTGACCCCCAATCCTAAAATTGAAAACAATACAAAAATATAATGGTTGAATCTCATGAATAATGTAGGGGACAAATGAGTAAAGGCTGGTTTAAAATTAGTAAAAATTGCTTTGATACCTGAGTATTTCTTCTATATTTACATAGACCTAAAACACCACTACCATGAAGAATTTAACAATCCTATTCGCCTTTTTTACCTGTCTAATTTTTTCAAGTGTTAAAATTTACGCTTCACACGGATTACCCATTGTTGGGTTGAATGGAACCGTGGGAGGCACGGGTTTAACAGTTTCCGGAGGATCGGATGCTGCTACTTGTGGTTCTGGTCCTTACTGGATGCAGGTTGAAATTGTATGTACACCCGGTGGTTTAACCGGAACCCCTCCTGCAACTTTACAAACAACGTTGGCAGGTGGTGCAGGTGGTGCTACAACCTTTAACTCTTTTCCCTGGTATAATTCCCTTTTAAATCTTCCTACCATGAATGCTGCCAATGGCTGGTCTGATGGCTGCGTGGCCGGAGAGCAATATAACAATGTGTTTGTGCCATTTACAGGCCTATGTCCCGGTCAAACTTATTATTGGGCAGCTCGAGAATGGGTTGGTGGCTCAAATAGCCCCGGGCCCTGGTCTGCCGTTCAATCTTTTGTCGTCCCCGGAACATTTGTTCCTTTGTCATTTAATATTGCCGCTTCTCCCGCCGTTTATTGTGCACCCGGAAGTTCCACGCTTAGTGCAACCGGAATCACCGGTGGTTGTGGAAATCAAACGGTTAAATGGTCAACAGGGGCAACCACAGCCTCAATCGTTGTCTCACCCGCTGTTACCACTGTTTATCAATGTACAGTTTCGGCACCCTGCCAAACTTTGATAAAATCGGTTACCGTGACAGTGGTTTCTTCTTTATCTGCTGCATTCACTCCCGTAAACTCTACCTTATGTACCGGAACTTCACAAATTTTTACCCACACAGGAACCGCAGGTGTTAACCATAATTGGGCTGTTTCGCCAACAACAGGTGTTACTATAGCCACTGCTACGTCTACAAATCCTGCCATTACTTTTGCAACAGCCGGAGCTTATGTCGTCTCACACACGGTTACGGCCGGAGCCTGTACCAATGTCGTCACAACTAACGTTACGGTCATTGCCGTTTCATCTCCTTTTACGATACCAAGCGCTGTGCAATGTTTAACAGGAAACAGTTTTAGTTTTAATAATACCGGGACTGCCGGAGGAACACATTCTTATTCATTTTTACCAGTAACAGGCGCACCAGGGGTTGGGAATACAGCCAATTATTCCGGTAGTTTTACAGCCGCAGGAACCTATTCGGTAACACATACAGTTACCTCAGGAGTTTGCACCAGTAGTACTACAAATACAATCCAGGTAAATCCAATGCCAGCTGCCACTTTAAGTTTTACCAATCCTGGTTGCGGAGCTAATAACGGTGTTGTTACTATTACCAATACGTCTCCGGGATCACCTCCTCAAACTGTTACAGGCTTTGCAAGTAATATGGGATCTGTATCGGGCCAAACGGTAACTGGTTTAGGAGCAGGGACACCTGTGATTACCGTAACTAATAACTTTGGATGTACTTTTACAGTATCGGCTACGTTAGTTAGCCCTGCGGGTCCTACCGACATAACAACAAGTTCGGTAAACCCTACGTGTGGTTCCAGCAATGGAAGTATAACATTTGGAACACCAACAGGTGGAACACCTCCATTTACCTATTCTGTTAATGGTGTCTCGTCGGTTTCTCCCTCAGGAAGCCTGGCCCAGGGCACCTATTCAGTATCAGTGAAAGATTTAAATGGTTGCCTATTTGTTAAAACAGTTGTATTAACAAGTGGTACCGGGCCATCTGCAATAGCTGGAACACCAGGAGCCGCAAGCTGCGGTTTAAGCAATGGAAGCTACACTGTAACCGGAGTTACCGGTGGAGTGGGGCCGTATGTGTTTAGTATTGACGGAGCTGCAACCACCAGTATCACACCGGGATTAGCGTCGGGAACTCACACGATTTTGGTATCTGATGCAGGAGGATGTACATATAACACCACTTTTAACATTATCGGTGGGGTTGGTCCAACATCAGCAACTGTAGCCACCACGAACGCAACCTGTGGTGGTGCCAATGGCTCGGCAACCGTCACCGGAGTTACAGGAGGAACATTACCTTATAATTATTCATTTGATGGCAGCGTATTTGCAACAGGCACAACTACTGTAGGTTTATCGGGTGGCTCTCACACCTTAACTGTGAAGGACGCGGGCGGTTGTACACTAAATATTCCATATAACATATTAAACACAGGTAGCCCTACCGCATCCGTAACCAGTCCTGTAAACGTTAGTTGTTTCGGAGGGAATAATGCAAGCTTTGCAGTAACGCCTGTTGGCGGAACCGGTCCGTCTTTTACCTATACATTAACCGGTCCTGTTCCAACTCAGACAAACGGTACGGGATTATTTTCCGGTTTGCCGCAAGGCACATATAATATTACGGTAAAAGATCAGGTAGGATGCGTTACCACAACTTCGGTTACGTTAACACAACCCACACTCCTAACATTAACAGCGACGCCTTTACCGGCATTATGTTTCGGCACCGCTAGCGGTAGTGTTTCTATTGCAGGAACAGGCGGCACACCAACTTATTCTTATAATTTAAATAGCGGAGCTTACCAAAGCTCGTCCAACTTTAATAACGTTAACGCAGCTCTTTATACCATGGGCATTATGGATGCGAATGGATGTACCGCCACACAAACGATTCAGGTAACACAACCCCCTGCGTTAAACATCGTAACATCGAGTCAGAATGCCAACTGTACAGCAGCGAACGGAGTAGGAAGCGCAACTGTAAGCGGTGGTGTAAGCAGTTCGTATACATACCTTTGGACAGGTAGTGGCGGCGCAGCGGCTACTTCTAACAGTGTGGTAGCAGGCAATTACACGATAACAGCAAGCGATGCGAACGGATGTACTATTTCCAGCCCTGTTGTTATTGGTTTAACACCTGGAGGTTCTGCTTCCATAGTTGCATCAGCAAGTGTAACCTGTAACGGGCAATGTAACGGAAGTCTAACTGCGGGTATGACAGGTGGAGCCTCTCCGTTTATGTATTCATGGGCACCGGGTGGACAAACAAACTCAACCGCGACAAACTTGTGTCCTGGTACTTATACCTGTACAATCACAGATTTCTACGGATGCATCTCTTCTGCAGTAGGAACAATTACGCAGCCACCTGCTTTAACGGCTATCATGAATTCCAATAACGTAAAATGTTTTGGAACAGCTACAGGAACAGTAACCGCTGCCGGCAGCGGTGGAACAGGAAGCTATACTTATAATTGGACGTCACCTATTGTCAATACATCAGCTAGTGTTACAAACGTGAACAGCGCCATTTATTTTTGCGATATTACTGATGCTAACAACTGTACCATTACTCAAAGTATAACCGTAACGGAGCCTGCTCCTATTACAATTACATCAACGGTAACGGCAGCCAATTGTAATCTTGCAAATGGTTGTGCTACTATCACTATTTCCGGAGGATCTAATCCATATATTGCTACATGGAGCAACGGAACTGTTGGCACGTCTATTTGCAATGTATTTGCGGGCACTTACACCATTGATGTACAGGATGCGAATAACTGTACACAAACGTTAGCCGTTACCATTCCTAATTTGGCTGGCCCTACCTTAACAATTTCCAGCTTTACCAATGTGAGTTGCTTTGGTGGCAATAACGGAGGAGTTACTATTCTGGCCGCTGGCGGCACAACTCCTTATGCTTACAATTGGAACGTAGGCCCTGGAACCACTGTACAAACCAATTTAATAGCCAGTGTTTACACGGCTTCGGTGACAGACGGTACAGGCTGTATAGCATCAGTCAGCGTTGCTATCACAGAACCGGCAGAATTAATAGTTAATATAGTACCCACGCAACCCAAATGTTTTGCTGCGATTAACGGCGGCGGATCAGGATCTGCAGTCGGCGGTACAGCTCCTTACACGCCGGTTTGGACTTCCACAGGCGGAACTAATTTCATCAGTAATCCCTTAGGCGCAGGCAACTATGCCTTAACGGTAACGGACGATCACGGTTGTGTATCTACTGCAACAATGGCTTTGGTTAACCCTCCGGCCATGGTATCAAGCATTACTTCTACCAATGTGACATGTTTTGGATTATGCAACGGAACAGCAGTTGCCACGAGCACAAACGGGATTGGTGTTATAAGTTACTACTGGACAGGCACCCCAAGTCCTGTAACCTCACCCACATTAACAGGAGCGTGCGCGGGAAGTTACACCGTATTAGCCACAGATCAAAACAGCTGTACGGCTTCGGCCCAGATCAACATCACTCAACCACCGGCAGTTACAGCGAGTATATCTTCAACAGGAAGTGTAACATGTAACGGAGGAAACAATGGATTTGCAGCAGTGAACGCAGGTGGTGGCACCGGAAGTTATACTTACAACTGGTTACCCGGTAACTTAAGCTCAGCAACCGCAAATACCTTAACAGCCGGAGTTTACGTGGTAACGGTGAGTGACATTAACCTTTGTTCGGCCACAGCCACAGCTACTATTATAGAGCCAACAGCATTATCAACAACCTTAACAACAACCAATGTAAAATGTAACGGTGCCTCTGATGGTACAGCTAACATTGCTTATCTTGGTGGAACAGGAACAACTTCTTTTCTTTGGAGTTCCGGATTACAAACAGGCAATCCTGTAAATAACTTAATAGCAGGCGCACAATCCGTCACAGTTACAACTAACAGTTCGTGTCCTACTGTTTTATCTTTTACTTTGACAGAACCAGTAGTACTAACCGCTGTTGTCTCTTCCACTAACTCAAACTGCAGCCAGAGCAATGGAAAAACCTGTGCGGTAGTCGGAGGAGGAACCTCTCCTTTAACTAGTTTATGGAGTAATGGCATTACTACGCTTTGCAACAATAATCTTTTCGCCGGACCCTATACTTATACGGTTACCGATGCAAATGGATGTGTGGCGGTAGCGAGTGGATTAGTAAATGATATAGCGGGGCCGGTTGTATCTATTACAAGTCACACAAACGTAAGTTGTTTTAATGGTTCCAATGGTGCCGCTACATCCACTGTAACAGGTGGTGTACTACCTTATTCATACGTATGGATGGGCACATCTTATATAACACCAGGCCTAACAAACGTTCCTTCAAACTTATATAACCTTCAGGTAACCGATGCAGCCGGCTGTATAGGAACAGCCTCGGTTAACATCACACAACCTACACAATTAGTTACCGCCATAGGCAGTTCAACTAACGTTAGTTGTTTTGGATTAAGTAATGGCGGAGCAACGGTATTGGCAAGCGGCGGCACTACACCCTATACTTATTCCTGGTCGCCGAGCACACAAATTACTCCCCTATTGACTAATGTGCCTGCCGGTATTGCCATCTGTACAATAAGCGACGCGAATGGCTGTTCAACAACGTCATCCGTATCAATCACACAGCCACAGGCTTTAGTGATGGGATCATCAAGTTTCACTAATGTGTCTTGTTTTGGAGGTAGCAACGGACAAATATCAACAACCGTTCAGGGCGGAACAGGTGGATATACGTATGTTTGGACTCCTTCAGGATCAGCACCTTCATTAAACGGGTTACCAGCGAGTGTTAATTCGGTAACAGTAACCGATGCCAATTCTTGTTTTATCACTGCCAGTTTTAACATTACTGAACCATCTGTATTAACGTCTACATATACATCACTACCTGCCACCTGCGGCTTATCCAACGGATCGGCCACTGTAACGGTTGGTGGTGGAACACCTTCCTACAGTGTTGTATGGAACTTACCAGGCACACCCACTACAACGGTAACCACTAATATGGCGCCAGGCACTAACTGGATTGCAACAATAACAGATTCAAAAGGCTGTTTACTTACACAAACCGTTGGTATAATAAGCCCGCCTGTTTCAACGATCACAGGATTTAGTGTAACACCTCCATCGTGTTTTGGTTTATCCAACGGTGATATTACCATTAATTATACAGCAGGTAGCGGACCCTATACCGTAAGCTGGTCTAACCCGATATCACAAACTGTAACTACAGCGGCATTAAGTCAAACGGTTGCAGGTGTATCATCCGGGTTATACAATGCGACATTAACAGATTTTTATGGTTGTACCGCTTCACAACCGGTTAATGTAACACAACCAGGATTACTGGTTTTGATTCCAACCCCTAATGTTACTATTTGTTATGGTCAATCTACTCAAATAAGTGCATCGGGACAAAACGGAACACCTGCATATAGTTATACCTGGTCATCCGGATTCTCAGGTGGCGGCCCACACACCGTAAACCCAACAACTACTACATCGTATACGGTTACAGTTGCAGATACCAAAGGTTGTTCACCAACCCCTAAAGTTATTACTGTGAATGTAACGCCACAACTAATTGTAACACCAACCGTAGTAACAATATGCCATGGAGCTGATGCTGTTTTAACACCAACTTTTGCAAGTGCGGGTAATGGCGGCCCTTACACCTATGCATGGGCGCCAGGCTCTGCAACTACAAATACTATAGGAATCATTGGAAATGCTCCGGTTACAGCTGTAACTAATACGTATGCTGTAACAGTAAACGATGGTTGTACAACTCCTAATTCAACAGCGATCTTTACTGTAAATGTTAATCCTTTACCGGTTATTAATTTTACGGCAACAGCAAATGGGTGCGCACCTTTAACGGTTACATTGACAGGAACATCAAATAATGCCGGTGATATTTTTACCTGGAGTGATGCTGCAGGTGGAACACAAAATCCTATTGTGACTACACTTCAGGATTCAGGAAAACATACGGTTACATTGATGGTAATAAACCCGGTAACCGGCTGTCGTCAGGATACTACCAAAGTAGATTACATTTATGTATATCCGCGTCCGGTTGCAAATTTCTATGCAGATCCTCCGGCAGCAAGTATTTTAGACCCAACAATTGGTTTTATTAACACGTCGGTGGGGGCAAGCAGTTATCATTGGGATTTCGGTGATCCACAGGCAATTGGTAATACAAATAGTTCAGCACTTACTAATCCATCACATACTTATGGTTATGTTGGCCAGTACGCAGTTAACCTGTTGGCAACATCCAGTAAGGGATGCACAGATATTAAAAAAATTCTGGTGGATATCCTTCCTGACTTTGCTTTGTATATCCCAAACAGCTTTACACCGGATGGAAATGATGTTAATGATATTTTCCAACCGATGGGCGTGGGTATTGATGAGGAGAACTACCGCATGGATATTTATGACCGATGGGGAGAGAACATCTTCACAAGTAACGCCTTCCGCAAAGGTTGGGATGGAACGGTTAAAGGTGGATCTAAAATGGCCGAACAAGGAGTTTATACCTACAAGTTAATGGTGAAAGACATGCAGGGCAATAAACATCCCTATGTTGGACACGTCACTGTAATCAGAAAAGAGAATTAATCATCTCAAAATAGTCTCTGTAAACTGCCGTTCGATAATTTTCGGGCGGCAGTTTTGCTTTCATAAATGAGCGAAATTGGATAGCCAATGAGCGGAAAATGACAACGTTATCCCTATTTTTGTTAAATTTACATAATCCCATATCAAAATATAACTATGAAAACTTTTTTTGTAATCCTATTTGCTCTTTTACAAATTCAATTAAACGCACAGGAACCAACTAATTTTACTGCTTTAAAACAAGCCATAATTAATGTCAATCCTGAAGTTGATTTCGCGAATAAGCTAGTTTTTATATCTGTTTGGAAAAGCTCGGATTTCGAAAGCAGAGAATTAAACAAGGAAGCTTTTCGTGTTTACAAGATATATAAAGACGCAAAATTGAAAAATGGAGAAAAAGGAACCGTATTTATTAGTCTGAACTTAGATCAGGACAGTCAGATCACAGAGATAACTACACGAAAAGACAGTCTCGATAAGGAAATAATTTACACAAATGCCACGCTGCTGGATGAGCTTAAGAGCCTGTATCATTTGCAAACCGCTAACAATACTATACTGATTGACAAAACCGGAGATGTAAAATATACCAATCTTTCTAAAGACCAAATCTTTGTTTCTCTGAGAAGTTTGATTACAAGATAAAACCACCACTATAAAAAACCAGATTATGTTTAAATACAAAAAAATTATTTTAGCGCTTTTCATTTTTTGCGCGAACGACTTCTTTTCACAAGCGATTACTGCATCTAATTGTACCCAAGCCATTAATATTTGCAGCAATGCAGGTTTTCAAATCGACCCTAATGGCGCTGGTTCTGTAAATGAATTACCGGGTACAAATACGGTATCTAACCCAAGCACTAATCCTGCCAGTGCTAACAGTGGCTGTTTATTAATTGGAGAATCCAATAGCACCTGGATGATTGTGAATATTCAGACATCAGGGGTTTTACAATTTTCTTTTGGCGGTGGCGGTGCTCAGGCCGGATTTTATGATTGGGCCATGTGGCCTTATTCACCAACCGCTTGCGCCGGTATTCAGGGAAATACTCTGCCTCCTGTACGTTGTAACTGGAATAGTTTAAATAGTGGCGGAACAGGATTGGCAAGCCCTATTCCTGCGGGCGGCGTAGCTGGAAATTACGAACCGCCGTTGAACGTAACCTGCGGTCAAAAATTTGTTATTTGCTTTTCTAATTATAGTGGAGCTGCAACCACTGTACCTTTGAACTTTTTTGGTAGTGCCGGCGTAAGTTGTGTACCTATTCCCAACCCCATAACGGTTAACTCTTCAACTATCTGTGGTGGTCAAACAGCCGTTCTTACCGCATCTGGCGCTGCCGGAAACACATACACCTGGACTCCAGGAGGGGCAAACGGAACATCTATTTCTGTAAGCCCTGGCGCTACTACAACGTATACAGTTTCAGGATCCGGAGGTTGTGGTTCGACGGTTGGAACACAAACATCTGTAGTTACTGTTTCCGGTGGACCGGTTTCAACTATTTCGTCGGTTGGAAACAGCACACCAGGCGGTGGAGCAGATGCTACACCTGCCGTACAATGTTTAACGCCAAACAGTTTTAATTTTAACGCTCCTGCAGCAGCGGGAACGCATGCCTGGAATTTTGGTGGCGGCGGAGCAACTCCCGCAACCTCTTCCGCAAACAGTCCAACAGGTATTGTTTATAATACTCCGGGAACTTATATTGTTACACATTCAGTAAATAATGGTGGATGTGTTTCTACTTCAACAACTGTAGTCACTATTACAGCCCCACCTACAGCGGTGGCAAATAGTAATCCTGTTTGTGCTCCTACAAATGGCGCCTCTGTTGTAGCCTCGGGTGGAAGCCCTGGATACACCTATAACTGGAGTCCAAGCGGAGGTTCAGGATCAACAGCAACCGGATTAACGAGTGGATTATATTCGGTTACAACAACAGATGCGAGTGGTTGTTCAGTAACCAGTACGGTTCAGGTAACAGCAAATCCATTTCCTTCGGCAACGTTGAGTTTCACCAATCCTAATTGCGGCGCAAGTAATGGAGTTGTTGTAATAACGAATACATCGCCTGGCTCGCCTCCGCAAACCATTTCTTACGCCAGTAGCTTAGGATCTGTATCCGGCCAAACAGTAACAGGCTTAGGAGCAGGAACTCCTGTAATTACCTTAACTAATAACTTTGGATGTACCTTTACAGTATCGGCAACCTTAACGAGTGCCGCAGGCCCCAATGCGTTACCGTTAACACCAAATAATATTATTTGCGGCACAGGAACAGGAAGTATCACAATAGGTACAGTAACGGGTGGAACAGCACCTTATACATATAATGTTAACGGCGGAGCTTTTTCATCCACTCCTCCGGTAACAGGGTTGCCGTCAGGAACATACACAGTAGGTGTGAGAGATGCAAACGGCTGTATTTTTACAAATACAGTAACAATTTCAGTAACTACAGGCCCAACAGCTATCGCAGGCATAACTACACCGGCTGGTTGCGGAATGACAAATGGAACGTATAATATTACTGGGGTAACAGGTGGCACATCGCCTTACACATATACAGTAAATGGAGTAGCATCCGGAACAGGAAGTTTAACAACGAACCTTGCCGCAGGTACTTACCCGGTAATTGTAAAAGACGCTAATGGCTGTTTATTTAACACAACGTTTGTTGTTGGCGGCACTAACGGTCCAACATCAGCAACAATTCTTACAACGAATGCAAGTTGTGGTAGCGCGAATGGTTCAGCTACAGTTACAGGGGTAACCGGAGGTTTAGCATCTTATAATTATTCATTCGACGGAAGTGCTTTTGCAGCAGGGACTACAACTACAGGCCTATCAGGTGGCCCACACACGGTCATCATTAAAGATGCCAATACATGTACTTTATCAGTTACTTATAACATATTAAACACCGGTAGCCCCACCGCATCCGTAACCAGTCCTGTAAACGTTAGTTGTTTTGGGTTTAGTAATGCAAGCTTTGCAGTAACTCCTGTTGGCGGAACCGGTCCGTCTTTTACCTATACATTAACCGGTCCTGTTCCAACTCAGACAAACGGTACGGGATTATTTTCCGGTTTGCCGCAAGGCACATATAATATTACGGTAAAAGATCAGGTAGGATGCGTTACCACAACTTCGGTTACGTTAACACAACCCACACTCCTAACATTAACAGCGACGCCTTTACCGGCATTATGTTTCGGCACCGCTAGCGGTAGTGTTTCTATTGCAGGAACAGGCGGCACACCAACTTATTCTTATAATTTAAATAGCGGAGCTTACCAAAGCTCGTCCAACTTTAATAACGTTAACGCAGCTCTTTATACCATGGGCATTATGGATGCGAATGGATGTACCGCCACACAAACGATTCAGGTAACACAACCCCCTGCGTTAAACATCGTAACATCGAGTCAGAATGCCAACTGTACAGCAGCGAACGGAGTAGGAAGCGCAACTGTAAGCGGTGGTGTAAGCAGTTCGTATACATACCTTTGGACAGGTAGTGGCGGCGCAGCGGCTACTTCTAACAGTGTGGTAGCAGGCAATTACACGATAACAGCAAGCGATGCGAACGGATGTACTATTTCCAGCCCTGTTGTTATTGGTTTAACACCGGGAGGTTCTGCTTCCATAGTTGCATCAGCAAGTGTAACCTGTAACGGTCAATGTAACGGAAGTTTAACTGCGGGCATGACAGGTGGAGCTTCTCCGTTTATGTATTCATGGGCACCGGGTGGACAAACCTCACCGATGGCTTCCAATTTATGTCCGGGTAATTACACATGCACCGTTACTGATTTCTACGGATGCGTAGCAACTATAACCGGAACAATTATTCAACCACCTGCTTTAACAGCAATCATGAATTCCAATAACGTAAAATGTTTTGGAACAGCTACCGGTACAGTGTCTGCAGCAGGTACCGGAGGAACTTTTCCTTATACCTATAACTGGACTACTCCAATTGTGAGTAACCTTGCAACTGTTCCAAATGTAGCCGTTGGAAGTTACATTTGTCATATTACCGATGCCAATAACTGCGCTATTACGCAAAGTATCGCCGTAACAGAACCAACACCTATTTCCCTTACATCCACGGTAACGGCAGCCAATTGTAATCTTGCAAATGGTTGTGCTACAATCACTATTTCCGGAGGGTCTGGTCCTTATATTGCTACATGGAGCAACGGAACTGTTGGAACTTCTATTTGCAATGTATTTGCAGGCACTTACACCATTGATGTACAGGATGCGAATAACTGTACACAAACGTTAGCCGTTACCATTCCTAATTTGGCCGGCCCTACCTTAACAATTTCCAGCTTTACCAACGTGAGTTGTTTTGGTGGCAATAACGGAGGAGCAACAGCAACAGCATCAGGCGGAACCACACCTTATACTTATAGCTGGAATACAGGCCCTGTAACACCGGTAGCAACCAATTTAATAGCGAGCGTTTATACGGCTTCGGTAACAGATGGTACAGGCTGTATAGCATCTGCCAGTGTAGCAATTACAGAACCAGCAGCATTAGTAGTTAATATTGTACCCACGCAACCCAAATGTTTTGCTGCGATTAATGGTGGTGGATCAGGATCTGCTGTGGGAGGTACGCCAAATTATACCTACACCTGGAGTGGTGGTGGTGGATCAGGTCAAATCAGTAATCCCTTAGGCGCAGGCAACTATGCCTTAACGGTAACGGACGATCACGGTTGTGTATCTACTGC
Source organism: Bacteroidota bacterium (assembly GCA_040387475.1). Classification (GTDB taxonomy): domain Bacteria; phylum Bacteroidota; class Bacteroidia; order B-17B0; family Aurantibacillaceae; genus UBA4416. Next base: position 271,379 of record JAZKDT010000001.1, read on the forward strand.
AACAATGGCTTTGGTTAACCCTCCGGCCATGGTATCAAGCATTACTTCTACCAATGTGACATGTTTTGGATTATGCAACGGAACAGCAGTTGCCACGAGCACAAACGGGATTGGTGTTATAAGTTACTACTGGACAGGCACCCCAAGTCCTGTAACCTCACCCACATTAACAGGAGCGTGCGCGGGAAGTTACACCGTATTAGCCACAGATCAAAACAGCTGTACGGCTTCGGCCCAGATCAACATCACTCAACCACCGGCAGTTACAGCGAGTATATCTTCAACAGGAAGTGTAACATGTAACGGAGGAAACAATGGATTTGCAGCAGTGAACGCAGGTGGTGGCACCGGAAGTTATACTTACAACTGGTTACCCGGTAACTTAAGCTCAGCAACCGCAAATACCTTAACAGCCGGAGTTTACGTGGTAACGGTGAGTGACATTAACCTTTGTTCGGCCACAGCCACAGCTACTATTATAGAGCCAACAGCATTATCAACAACCTTAACAACAACCAATGTAAAATGTAACGGTGCCTCTGATGGTACAGCTAACATCGCTTATCTTGGTGGAACAGGCGCAACTACTTTTGTATGGGGGCCAACGCCTCTTACAGGCAACCCTGTTAATAGCTTAAATGCAGGGCCTAAAACTGTTACAATTACATCTAACAGTTCGTGTATTACAGTTTTAACTTTTACTTTAACTGAACCTGCCGCTTTAACAGCAGTTGTGTCGGCAACTAACTCTAACTGTGGACAAGCCAACGGGCAAGCCTGTGCAGTCGTGTCCGGTGGAACAGGGGCGTTAACATCGTTGTGGAGTAACGGAGTTCCTGCTTTATGTAATAATAATATTGTTGCAGGCGCCTATACATACTCGGTAACCGATGCAAACGGATGTGTAGCTCAGGCCAGCGGATTAGTAAATGATATAGCCGGACCGGTAGTTTCAGTAACGAGTCAAACCAACATAAGTTGTTTTGGTGGAAATAATGGTGGCGCTACAACCAGTATTATAGGCGGAGTTATTCCTTATAATATTCTGTGGTCGGGAACTCCAACTTTTACAAGTCAAAACGTTGGCGCTGGATTTAACGCTGGTATTAAAAATATTACAGTAACCGATGCAGCCGGCTGTGTTGGAACAGCGTCGGTTAATATTACACAGCCAACGCAATTAATTACTGCTATAGGCAGTTCAACTAACGTTAGTTGTTTTGGATTAAGTAATGGAGGCGCAACGGTATTAGTAAGCGGCGGAACAGGAGCATATACTTATTCCTGGTCTCCCAGCACACAGATTACGGGAACATTGACTAATGTACCAGTCGGTATTGCCATCTGTACAATAAGCGACGCGAATGGCTGTTCAACAACGTCATCCGTATCAATCACACAACCACAGGCGTTAACCATGGCCGCCTCAAGCTTCACCAATGTGTCGTGTTTTGGAGGCAGTAACGGACAAATATCAACAACAGTTCAGGGAGGCATTCCCGGTTACACTTATGTTTGGTCTCCTTCGGGATCAGCACCTTCATTAAACGGGTTACCGGCGAGTGTTAATTCGGTAACAGTAACCGATGCCAATTCTTGTTCCATCAATGCGAGCTTTAACATTACGCAACCTTCAGTATTAACATCAACCTTCACATCCTTACCTGCAACCTGTGGCTTATCAAATGGCTCAGCAACCGTAACGTTAGGCGGGGGAACACCAGCCTATAATCTGGTTTGGAATATCCCGGGAACACCAACCGGACCGGTAGCTACTAATATGGCGCCAGGTGTTTGGTCATGTAATGGAATAGATGCCCTGGGTTGTACAATTACCCAAACAGTTAATGTAATAAGCCCGCCTGTTTCAACGATCACAGGATTTAGTGTAACACCTCCATCGTGTTTTGGTTTATCCAACGGTGATATTACCATTAATTATACAGCAGGTAGCGGACCCTATACCGTAAGCTGGTCTAACCCGATATCACAAACTGTAACTACAGCGGCATTAAGTCAAACGGTTGCAGGTGTATCATCCGGGTTATACAATGCGACATTAACAGATTTTTATGGTTGTACCGCTTCACAACCGGTTAATGTAACACAACCAGGATTACTGGTTTTGATTCCAACCCCTAATGTTACTATTTGTTATGGTCAATCTACTCAAATAAGTGCATCGGGACAAAACGGAACACCTGCATATAGTTATACCTGGTCATCCGGATTCTCAGGTGGCGGCCCACACACCGTAAACCCAACAACCACTACATCGTATACGGTTACAGTTGCAGATATCAAAGGTTGTTCGCCAACACCTAAAGTTATTACTGTGAATGTAACGCCACAACTGCTAATTGCTTCAAACTCCTACACACTTTGTCATGACGAGCCATTAGCTCTGAGCCCTTCTATTACAAGTGCAGGTAATGGCGGACCATACACATATAACTGGACACCTTCAGGAAATACAAGTACAATTAATGTTATCGGCAATGCCCCTGGCTTGGGAGTAACAACAGCAACGTATGCGGTTATTGTTAATGACGGATGCACCATGCCACCAGCATCGGCTGTATTTACAGTATATACTAATCCGTTACCAACCGTAAACTTTACTGCTAACAAATTTGGTTGCGCACCTTTACTGGTAAATTTTACAGCAACTACCAACGAACCTAACAGTACTTTTACATGGGAAGACAACATACATCATACAATAGGCACAACTACAACGCCTACTTTTGAATATACTTACCAGGATTCGGGTAAATACAGCATAACCTTGCATGTAACTAATATGGTAACCGGATGTAGTAACGACTCCACTAAAATTGATTTTATAGAGGTGTACCAGAACCCAATAGCAAATTTCTATGCAGATCCTCCGCAAGCCAGTATTTTAGAACCTACTATTGGTTTTATTAATACGTCGGTAGGAGCAAATACTTACTATTGGGATTTTGGAGATCCCCAACCGGTGGGTAACACTAATACATCGGCGCTTACTAATCCGTCTCATACATATAGCTACGTAGGTCCTTACGGCGTTAATCTTGTAGCAACATCCAGTAAGGGTTGTACAGATATTAAAAAGATCATTGTAGAGATATTGCCTGATTTTGCATTGTATATTCCAAATACTTTTACTCCGGATGGCAATGGCATTAACGATATTTTCCAACCGATGGGCGTGGGTATTGATGAGGAGAACTACCGCATGGATATTTATGACCGATGGGGAGAGAACATCTTCACAAGTAACGCCTTCCGCAAAGGTTGGGATGGAACGGTTAAAGGTGGATCTAAAATGGCCGAACAAGGAGTTTATACCTACAAGTTAATGGTAAAAGACACACAGGGCAATAAACATCCATATGTTGGACACGTGACGGTTCTTAAGAAAGAAAACTAATCATAGTAATGATGACTGAATACGCCATCCGCACGCAAGCGGATGGCGTTTTTGTTTTATAAATTCTGATAATTGCGGGTAATAACGTATCTTTGCGGACTTATTTTTACATCAGATGAAGAACATTCGTAATTTTTGCATTATTGCCCACATCGATCATGGTAAATCCACTTTAGCCGACAGGTTATTAGAATATACCAAAACTATTACCAGTCGTGAAATGGAAGCACAGGTGCTGGATGATATGGATCTGGAAAAGGAGCGTGGCATTACCATTAAAAGTCATGCTATTCAAATGGAATATGTTTATAAAGGCGAAAAATTTGTCCTTAATTTAATCGATACACCCGGTCACGTAGATTTTAGTTACGAGGTTTCCCGTTCAATAGCCGCTTGCGAAGGCGCTTTATTAATTGTAGATGCTGCCCAGGGAATTCAGGCGCAAACAATCTCTAACTTATATTTAGCCCTTGAACACGATTTAACGATCATTCCTATTCTCAATAAAATGGATTTGCCGAGCGCAGAGCCCGAAATGGTTACTGATCAAATCGTGGATTTGATTGGTTGTGAACGCACAGACGTTATTCCCGCTAGCGGTAAAACAGGAATGGGCATCGAAGAAATTTTAGCCGCCATTATTGAGCGGGTAAAAGCACCTGTGGGGGATCCTGCGGCGCCATTACAGGCATTAATTTTTGACAGTGTGTTCAATAGTTTCCGAGGAATTATTGCGTATTATAAAATATTAAACGGTACGATTCATAAAGGCGATAAAGTAAAGTTTTTCAATACAGGCTCTATTTATAATGCTGATGAAATTGGCGTATTGAAGTTAAAACCGGAAGCACGAAGCTCTATGAGCACAGGTGATGTAGGATATATTATTTCGGGAATTAAAGAAGCTAAGGAAGTAAAAGTAGGTGATACGATTACTCATTTTGACCGGCCATGTGCGGAAGCCATACACGGCTTTGAAGAAGTTAAACCAATGGTATTTGCCGGAATTTACCCGGTTGATACGGAAGATTTTGAAGAGTTGCGTTACAGCATGGAGAAACTTCAGTTGAACGATGCCTCCTTAACCTGGGAGCCGGAATCGTCATTAGCACTGGGTTTTGGATTTCGTTGCGGATTTTTAGGAATGCTGCATATGGAAATTGTGCAGGAACGTTTGGAGCGTGAATTTAAAATGACTGTAATCACTACGGTACCTAACGTATCCTATATTGCTTATCAAACAAATGGCGACGTTGTAAAAGTAAATAACCCAAGCGATCTGCCGGATCCGGCAAGAATCAATTATATTGAAGAGCCTTACATTAAAGCTAATATTATCACTAAATCAGACTTTATTGGCCCTGTCATGAGTTTGTGTATTGAGAAGCGTGGATCAATCGTTACACAAAATTATTTAACTGCTGATAGGGTTGAGTTGGTGTTTGAAATGCCTTTGGGAGAAGTTGTATTCGATTTCTTCGACCGATTAAAATCCATTTCAAAAGGATATGCTTCTTTCGATTATCATCCAATAGGGATGAGAGAATCTGACCTGGTAAAATTGGATATCCTTTTAAAATCAGAACCTGTTGATGCTTTGTCCTGTTTGATTCACAGAAGTAACTCGTATCATTTTGGAAAAAAAATCTGCGAAAAATTAAAGGAACTAATACCAAAGCAACAATTCGAAATTCCTATTCAGGCTGCCATCGGTGCTAAGATCATTTCCCGTGAAACTATTAGTGCAATGCGTAAAGATGTAACGGCTAAATGTTATGGTGGTGATATCAGCCGTAAGCGTAAATTACTGGAGAAGCAAAAAGAAGGGAAGAAACGAATGAAATCGGTTGGTAATGTGGAGATCCCGCAAAGCGCCTTTATGGCAGTATTGAAACTGAACGATTAGGAAAACACCGTTGAAATAAAAACCCACAGAGTTATTCTGTGGGTTTTTTTATAACATTAACTTCTTTATAAGAAGCGAGCCACAGAAACATGGCTTGAAAGAGAATAAAAAACGTAACACCTGATTGTGTTTCTAAAGTATCTTCTGTGACAAAAGAAAGTAAAGCAATTAAAAAGAACGGCCAGTATAAATAATGCAACTCCTTTCTCAAAACAATTGCAGGGTAAAATAAGTAGATCACAAAAATCAATAAACCAAAAAACCCAAAAGCTACGCTAATAGCCAAATATTGATTGTGGCAACGCAAGCGCCAAACCATATCCAGTTTAGAGTTTGTGTCTATATACATTTTGTTAAAAGAATCCTGAATGTCTCCCGTTCCTACTCCAAATACAGGATGTTGGTAGATAATGTAGGAGGCAGTTTTCCAGAATTCGAGGCGCATGGTTAATGTATGCCCCGATGGATTTTCGCCACGCTTATACTTTATGTACTCCCAAACTAACTCCCGCCATTTAGAAGTTAAACCACTATTAATGTTGTATTTGTAATTCGTATTTCCGTTTTCAATATTTTTGATATCCTGATCAGCCAGGAGCGAAATACCTACGGAATCTTTTCTCAGGCCTTTGCTGGCCATATATCTCAGCAGGGTATACCGGATATTATTTCCCTTTTTATCAGGAGTGTCATAAAACAATTTACTGCGCTTGCTCCACTCGCGGGCAAGTTCTTCATCATTGATATTGATGGTAATTAAATTACCGTTTTCGGCCATGCCAAAAATGGTATCCTGCAGGTAATAACGGCCATTCGCTGTTTTATCAAGCATACTATTGGCCGAACTCGCTGGATTTTTGTCAAACATATGCAGATCCGATATCGCTTTATTTAGGACGAAGAATCCAATAATACCACTTGCTATTAACAATGCAAGCACCGCCGCTTTATGTAGCCATCTCAGGCTAAAAACCAATAACAGAATGCCACCAACTAAACACAAACATAAAAACCCTGTAGCCATTTCGAGTTTATACATAAAAAACAGTAGCCATATAGTAACCACGATACAACTTGTTTTTATCCACCACTGTTTTTCTTTCACACTTGTATAAAGCAAGCCAATGATAGCAAAAGCAATAAACAATGAAAAACGAATGTGCGACATAAACACCGAGGCTTTTCGGATGTCAATGATCACCTTTTTTGTAAAGCCTGCATATACCAGGTAACAACACGCAGAACTCACCAATACACTCAGGAAGAAAAAACCAAACAGCAATTTAAATTCTTTTGAAGATAAGGGGCGGGTTGAGAATAAAATAAGCGGGAGAAATAACATAGGCATTTTATTTCTAAGGTCTGCTAAACCCTTTTCTAAATTGTCGGTATAGCTCATCCCGATAACATGCAATAAAAATAAAGAAGCCAGGATCCAGAAAATTTTATTAGACTTAAGTTGCTGCCATTTCCATGTAAAGTCTTTTTCCAATAACCAATTAGCCGCCAAGATAATTTGAGGAATGCTTGTAGGTACTGTCCCAAACATAACTCCCGAAGCAAGCCCGATCAGTCCGAATAAAAATATATAGCGATGCCAGGCTGCTGAAAGCATAAAAGGTTGTTAGTTTCAGTAAATAACGCGAAATAAGCGCATTTATTGCTTAAAAGGGTCGAATTTACACATGTTTAAGCTAAAACAGCATCCTCGTAAAACCACATTTTTGCTACATCCATCTTAATGGCTTCGTCTACCAATAAACCATTGGCATGGTCAGCTGCATTATACGGTTTTTTAACATCGATTTTAAAAGGATCAACCTTAATATTCAGGGAAGTTCCATTTACCTGGTGACTGATCAAACGGTAAAGTTCTGCCGCTACTTTCTCTAACACAACCATGTTTTCTGCCACTTTATTTACGACACTGGCAGTGCCATGAACTTCATCAATCCCGGTTTGAAATGCTTTTAAATAGTTGAGGTCCAACGGATCGATATAACGGTTCTCGAATGTAGCGTGCTCATGTGGCAACCAATCCAAAAACATATCCTGAACCGTTTTGTTTAATTTTCCGAATTTTCTGCCTATGCTATCGTCTGACATAAACAATGCTTTCAATACTTTCAGATCGGTAAACCCATGGTTGGTAAACAATAAACATGGCACAGACCAATAGATTGCCCAATCCCAGAAGATCTTGAATACCATGATCTGTGTGTTGCCCATCAGTTTGTACTTATCCTGGTATATTGGCAACCAATCTGTGAACCACGATAAATGTGTTTGCTCATAAATTTGCGCGCGAATGGCAATATCTTCACCTCTGCGCTCTCTTAAAATTAAATCGCTTAACCAGGTATTGTTCAATGAAATAAAATCACTTCCCGGAGAATAGAAAGGATCAAGGAATGCACCAGCTTCCCCTGTAACCGCCCACCTGTCGGCCGAATAAACACGTTTTGTGTCGTGAGCAAAATGTTTTAAGATCCTGAAATCTAAAATATCTTCTTTATTTGGACAAACATGTTTAGCGGCTTGCGGCTCGTGTTTATGAATCCACTCAACTGCTTTTTCGTATGTGTTGATGGTTTCAAACGGATGAATATCTTCATCGGCCACAATACCAATGCTGGTGTTTTTTGATCCCAAAGGAATAACCCACAACCAATACCCTTTGTCCATAAAATGGACCGTACTTAAATAACGCAGTTTAGGAGCCAAAAAATTCTTCCATTGATCATTATTACTCCATTCGTCAATATCTACAACACCTTTTACCCTAAACCAGGCAGCGTTTACATTATGCGGCGCTTCTTTCTGAAAGCCTAATTTTTTCTTTAATAAACTGATGCGACTGGTGGCATCTACCAACCATTTGGTTTTTATTTTTTTGTCTTCGCGCTCATGAGCGTAAATAACTTCATGTGATTCACCATTCTCTCCAAAAACTACATCTTTAGCGCGCGCAGCCAATAAAAAATCAGTTCCTAATTCTTTCGTATGTTTTTCTAAATAATTTTCAAACGTTCCCCTGTCTAGCTGGTGGCTTGGTACGGGCAATTTAAGACGAGGACCCAACTCTACGCGATTTGATAGCTCATCCTTTTTCTTATCTGTAAAAAAGAAACGCAAGCCATGTTTTGGCAACTCAAACTCTTCCAGGTAATTTTTTAATCCCAATACTTCTCTGAAATAATGAGTTGCTAATTCAACCGTTGACTCACCTACTTTATGCGCTGCAATAGCCGCCGCTTTATCTCTGCTTTCCAATATTAAGATAGAAATGTCAGGATTTGCCTGTTTTAATTGTATAGAAAGTGTGAGGCCTGCTAAACCTCCTCCGGCAATAACAACGTCGTATTCTTTTTGCATGATTATGATGGATGATATACATACAAAAATACCCATTTTATTGTACTCTGCAAGGCTTTTAACAACAAATAAAAAACGTCAAACAATTGTTTAATTATTAGTATTATTATGGTGTCATTTTTCAATTTACATTAAACAAAACTATTTCTATTAAAACAATCACTATAAATCAGGCTACCGAAAAAGACTTTGAATTAATCAGGCAGTTCATTCACAAATTTGAGTTGGATGACAGAGAACTTGAACAACACCAATTTTTAGCCGCTAAAGAAAAAAACGAACTATTAGGGTTCGGGAGAATCAGGGTGCGTGAGAACTGTTATGAACTTTGTTCTTTAGGCGTTACAGAGCCAAATCGTTTGCAGGGGTTAGGGAAAAAATTAGTGAGCGATTTAATTTTAAAAGCATCCGGGCCATTATATCTCGTTTGCATCATTCCCGGTTTCTTTACGCCATTTGGATTTAAAGTCGTGTCGGATTATCCAGCGGAAATGCAGGAGAAATTAGATTACTGCACTTCAGAATTGATTGTTCCGGAAACATATGTTGTGATGAAATATGTTAATTTTACAGTTTAAAAATTTATTTATATGAGTTATATCATTTCGGGCATACAGCAATTAGGAGTTGGTAACACTAACGTTCAGGAAACTTTTAAATGGTACCGTAAAGCCTTTGGCACCGATATTAAAATATTTGAAGAAGCCGCGATGGCCGAATTGATGTTGCCATACACCGCTAACATGCCGCATGCAAGACACGCTATTTTAGCTATTAGCATGAATGGCGGCGGAGGTTTCGAGATCTGGCAGTATACAAGCAGGCAGGCACAAAAAGCTGAGTTCACCATTCAATTAGGTGACATTGGTATTTTTGCGGGTAAGATAAAATCTTATGATATTCAGGACTCATACACGCACCTAAAAAATTTTGGCACAAAAATGTTAACAGAGATCACTCAATCTCCCGACGGAAGAAAGCATTTTTACATCACGGATCTTTGGGGAAATGTGTATGAAGTCATCGAGGAAAAAATCTCCTGGTATCAGCAAAAAGATTTTACAACGGGTGGTGTATTGGGTGCTGTAATTGGAGTGAAGGATATCGACAGATCTATTGGATTGTATAAAACCGTTTTAGGATTTGATAAAGTGATCAGTGACACAACATCTGTTTTTGAAGATTGGAAAGGCGTAGAAGGATCTGGAAAAAAATTCAGGCGTGTTGTGTTACGCAATAGCAAACCCCGCGAAGGAAGTTTTGGACCTTTATTAGGCGATAATGAAATCGAACTGATTCAAGCCTTTGATTACACACCTAAGAAAATATTTGAGAACCGTTTGTGGGGCGATTGTGGATTTATTCATTTGTGCTTTGATATTAAAAACATGAAAGCGTTAGAGGAGGCTTGTGTTAAAGCGGGACAGCCATTTACGGTTGATGGCGGTGCGGGTTTTGAAATGGGGGAAGCCGCCGGACACTTTACTTACATTGAAGACGCCGATGGAACGTTAATAGAGTTTGTGGAAACAAAAAAATTACCGGTTGTCAAAAAAATTGGCTGGTACCTGGATTTGCGTAAACGCGACCCTAAAAAAGCTTTGCCTAACTTTATTTTAAAAGCTCTGAGGTTTAGTCGTGTTAAGGATTGAAACTATTTATTTATCCGTTTAGCGGCTTTTGCTGCCTCCAACCGATCTCTTCTTAGTTTTTTTAAAAACAAACGTTTTTCCTTATTGACGACTCTTATCTGAAATGTTACTGCCTTATTGTTATTTAGGATGATGCTTTTGTATTTGTGTTTGCGTCGGTTAAGTTCTTTGTTGATATATTTAAATCGTCTGTTTTCAACATGGTTTTCATGTCTAATGATCTTTTCTGCTAGTTTTTGGCGGTACAATAATGATTTTAGAGAAAAGAAGACAGTTCCCAGATTTGGTGTATTAGTTTTTAGCCAGCAAATATCTTCCCTGTTTTGGCTGCGCAACAATTTTTTATAGTCTTCCAACTTTGCGGGCTCTAATTGACATCGCCGAATCAATTCAGCCTTAATTTTAAAACATTGTTCCTCCAGGGCATTTCGTTGGTTAATGGTGACGTAGATGTCTTCTCCTAATTTTTGACAGGCAAGTGCAGGTTCGTATATTAATTCATCGAGATTTCTCAAATAATTTCCCTCTAATACATTTATTTTTTTTCTGATCTCATCTATTTCTTTTTTATAATTATCTCTCATCAGGTATCGCAGATAAGTGGATTCGTCAAAGGGATAAAATGCAGAATCATGTTGGATTATTTTTTTTGTCAAGTTGTTGGATAAGGCAATTGTTATTAAGCCAAACTCTTGTTTTAACAGGTCGATGCGCTCATTTAAAATTGTAATAACAGAATCCGTTTCTTTCAGGTTTTTATTTACTTCAGCCAACTTTACCGCTGTGTTTTTAATTTTGACATTGGGTACTTCCGTTGCGTCATATTTATTGATGCGCCTAATGCGCCTGATAAGCTTGGTTTCGCTCATATGCGTTTTTCTTTCCAGATTTTTGATGGTGTTACAACCATTTTTAATGTTGAATTTATCAAGGATGATCAAATCCCGGTGGCCGTCATTTTCTTTATATAGCAAATTTGCTTTGGCCATATTTTTAGCTTTTTGAAAAACGGTTTCGGCCTCACTAAACTGCGACGATCTTAGCAGGCTTTGCTGAGCAAACGCCAGGTAGGACAGCGCTGTGTCAATAACCGTTACTTTAGTCAATGAGTCTTCAAAGTTTTTACTTTCAACATAATTTAGATTTCCAATATTGTATTCGCAAATGGTGGTGATAAAACGGTTACGTGAATTAAACTTTAAACTGGCTTTTCGAAGGCTGTGATTTTGATTCATTTCGCTGGACGATATATAATTATCGCAATCCGGACAAGATCTTCCGTATCGGTTTTGGTGATTAAATGTACTGTCATTCAAATGATAGAACGCACTGTCCGCTTCGATGTCAAAACGCGTTCTATTGGATACCAGCGACCAAATGGGATCATCCGGAAAATGATTGATGGCAAAAGTATCCGGATCGCAGAGGTAATAGTTTGGATTGATAACCTGGTTATTGTAGCGCCTGGTTTTTAATTTAAATTTAAAGAGTTGTTGGTGAAACCATTTGTTCCAGATTTTTTGTTTAGAGTAGGTAAAAACAACCGGAACCTTTGTGAGTGCGGAGTCACAATAGTTGATGGTAAATAGTTTTTTGCTAACCGTTTTCTTAGTTTTATATTTTGGAGGATGCTTTAAGTATAAATTATAAATGAACTGACTGAATTTTGTCAATTTATAATCCGTTTCCCCCGATGCCCAGGTAACGTCATACACAAACCATTTATTATCTAACTTAACAGCATTCCAGGCGTGGTTGTCAGCATACATCGAGTCCTGAACGTCAAACAATTCATCCTTTGCATAACCTAAGACCGTAAAATTTGTGATATCGGCCAGTTTACATAAGCTGTCCATCAGGTAGGCATAATCCAAGCAAATGCCTCGCCGGTATTTTAATATTTTGTCTATTCTCGGTATACCCGCGCCGCTTGGTGCAAAATAGGCGTTAAAATCATATTTGATATTTCCGGCTACCCAGGTAAATAACGCGTCAAATTTTTCTTGATCCGAATCTTTATTCTTTATTAGGTAAGCCGTCAGAGGCCCCGGCTTTTTTGCAATAACTCTTGGCACCCTCAAATTACTTTTATCGATCTTAAGTTCAATATTTTGGCCTTTAGCATGGTTAAAACATAACACGGTTAAAAGGAGAGTATATTTTATGATTTGATTGATAAATCGCGTTTTTCAAATTAACGATTAATGCATCAAAATATTTGCAGAGATACCATAAAAGTGGTACTTTTGTACTCCTTTTAGATTTAATCTAATTAAGGATAAAGACTCAAGTAACTAAAAATTAATTACTTACAAAATGATAACAGTTAGCAATGCAGCAAAAGAACATGCTGTTAATTTAATAAAAGAAGAGAATAAGCCGGTTGATACCTTCATTCGTGTTGGTGTAGATGGCGGCGGATGTTCGGGCTTAATGTATAACCTTGTTTTTGATAATATATTGAAAGAAGGCGATCAGTTATTTGAAGATAATGGTGTAAAAGTGGTAGTTGATCGCAAAAGCTTTTTATACCTGGTGGGAACTGAATTAGATTATAGTGGCGGATTGAACGGAAAAGGATTTATATTTAAAAACCCTAATGCTACGCGATCTTGCGGTTGTGGAGAATCTTTCAGTGTGTAAAAATGGCGCGCATTATTATTCATAATAATTTAACGGTAGAGCAAATAAACGAACAGCGTTTGTTTGAAGATTTTAAGCTAACTCACAAGGAGCGTATGAATAAAGCGTTTAAGCTAATGAAGTTGTCAATTTTATTTTTGAAAAAGGATAAACCCGCATTTAAAAAAGGAATACTTATTAAAACAAATTAATGGATTTATTTGAAGACGAAATTATCCTTTTTTTTAGACACTTAGCAGAACAAGAAGTTAGTTTTATTTTGGTGGGAGGTTTAGCAGTTAATTATCACGGCTTTAACAGATCAACAGGAGATATAGATATTTGGATTAATGACAACAGTGACAACAGAAAGAAATTTATTGCAGCTTTAAAGAATTATGGAATAGAGGGCGCCGAAGTTTATACAGATTTACCTTTTATTGCCGGATATTCAGAGTTAATGTTAGATAACGGTATGCGGATTGATCTAATGAGTGAACTGCAGTTTTTTAAGAAAGAAAATTATGATGATTGTTACAAATTAGCAAACGAATTCAATTTCACAGAAGAAATAAAAATAAAAGTACTTCACATTAATACGTTAATAAGCGAAAAAGAGCAATCTAAAAGACCTAAGGATATTATTGATGCAGAAGCATTAAAAAAATTATACAGAAGCTAACAAATGGCGAACGAAATATTAGAAGAACATATTAACAAAGATTACGAGTGGGGCTTTATAACTGATATTGCTACAGATGAAGCACCCAAAGGATTGAACGAAGATATCATTAAATTTATTTCCGCTAAAAAAAGTGAGCCGGAATGGATGTTGGAGTTTCGTTTAAAAGCGTTCCGTAACTGGCAAAATATGACAGAGCCTGAATGGGCTCACGTATCTTACACCAAACCAAATTTCCAGGATATTATTTACTACTCTGCTCCCAAACCAAAAAAAGAATTGGCGAGTTTGGATGAAGTAGACCCTGAATTATTAAAAACATTTGAAAAGCTTGGTATTTCTATAGATGAACAAAAACGTTTAACCGGCGTGCAAAGCAATATAGCGGTTGACATTGTATTTGACAGCGTATCCGTTAAAACAACATTCAAAGAAACATTGGCAGAAAAAGGAATTATTTTTTGTTCCTTTAGCGAAGCCGTTCAGGATCATCCTGAGTTAGTAAAAAAATACATGGGTATGGCAGTTCCGCCAACCGATAATTTTTACGCAGCTTTAAACTCGGCTGTATTTACAGATGGTTCGTTTTGTTACATTCCAAAAGGTGTTCGTTCACCTATGGAGTTGTCAACGTATTTTCGTATCAATGCCAGTGGAACAGGCCAGTTCGAACGTACATTGATCATTGCTGATGAAGACGCTTTTGTGTCTTATTTGGAAGGCTGTACTGCTCCGCAACGCGACGAAAATCAATTGCATGCGGCCGTGGTAGAAATTATCACGCACAAAAATGCTGAGGTAAAATACAGCACGGTACAAAACTGGTATCCCGGCGATAAAAACGGTAAAGGCGGAATTTTCAACTTTGTAACCAAGCGTGGAATTTGTTTAGAAGACAATTCTAAAATTAGCTGGACACAGGTTGAGACGGGTTCGGCAGTTACCTGGAAATATCCTTCGGTTATTTTAAAAGGTAATAATTCGGTGGGCGAATTTTATTCGGTTGCCGTTACAAATAACTACCAGCAAGCCGATACAGGAACCAAAATGATTCATATTGGAAAGAACACGCGTTCAACTATTATATCAAAAGGGATTTCGGCAGGTTTTAGTAACAATAGCTACCGCGGATTAGTGCAAATTAAAAAAGGCGCAAGTAACGCCCGTAACTTTTCGCAATGCGATAGTTTGTTGATGGGTGATAAATGTGGTGCACATACGTTCCCTTACATTGAAATTAAAGATAAAACAGCCGTTGTAGAACACGAGGCAACTACCAGTAAAATTGGTGAAGACCAATTGTTCTATTGCAAGCAGCGCGGTATTGATAACGAAAAAGCAATCGGTTTAATTGTAAACGGTTATTGCAAAGAGGTATTAAATAAATTACCCATGGAGTTTGCCGTGGAAGCACAAAAATTATTAGCAATTAGTTTAGAAGGATCAGTAGGATAATATTATGATATCGATTAAAAATTTACACGCCTCAATTGGCGAAAAAGAAATATTAAGAGGCATTAACTTAGAAGTGAAAGCCGGAGAAGTGCATGCGATCATGGGACCAAATGGTTCCGGGAAATCAACCCTTTCAAGCGTTTTAGCAGGAAGAGCAGATTATGATGTAACCGAAGGTGAAGTCACTTTCAATGGAAAAAACTTATTGGATCTGTCTGCAGAAGACCGTGCCCGCGAAGGCTTATTTTTAGCATTTCAATACCCGGTAGAAATTCCGGGAGTAAGTAACATCAATTTTTTACGTACAGCGCTTAATGAAATTCGTGCTTACCACGGGCAGGAAGACATGCCGGCAAAAGATTTTTTAGCCCTGGTAAAAGATAAATCTAAATTAGTGGAGTTAGACTCAAAACTGGCAAGCCGTAGTGTAAATGAAGGATTTAGTGGTGGAGAAAAAAAACGGAATGAGATCTTTCAAATGGCTATGCTGAATCCAAAATTAGCAATACTTGATGAAACGGATAGTGGTTTGGATATTGATGCCTTGCGTATTGTAGCAAGTGGTGTAAATAAATTAAAGTCCAAAGAGAACGCTACTATTTTGATTACGCATTATCAGCGTTTGTTAGATTATATCGTTCCTGATTTTGTACACATTCTTTATAAAGGACGGATCGTAAAAAGCGGCGGAAAAGAATTAGCCCTTGAGTTAGAAGCAAAAGGCTACGATGAAATTAAAAAAGAATTTGAAATAGCAGACTAAGATGTCAACAATGGTAGAAACTAAAAGTGCTGTTACTCAAACGTTACTAGAGCAATTACAAAAGCACGCCGGGAAAATCGCTTTTATGCCCGATGCTGAAATTGTAGCGGCAATCAGGCATTTAGAAGAAAAAGGTCTTCCTAATAATAAGCACGAAGATTATAAATATTGTAATATCGAATCTGTTTTTCGTAAAGAATTTAAACAGGTTGATCAGAATTTAAATACGCTTTCCAACGAAGATATTGCGCCTTTGAAATTAGAAGAGGCCATTAACCTGGTAGTAGTAAATGGGAATTACAACGAAGCTTTAAGCGAAAAAATGATCGTGAAAGGTTTAACGATTAAGTCGTTAACCGAATTAACGTCTTCTGAAAAAGCGTTATTGTCCTCTCAGGCAAAATCTGAAACAGATGCGCTAATTGCGTTGAATACAGCTTTTAGCGGAAACGGTATCTTTTTCCAGATCGATAAAAACAACATTATTCCTATGCCCGTTCATATTATCTATGTGAATAGCGGAAACTCGAACTTTGTTACTAACGCTCGTAATTTTACACATATTGGCGCTAACGCGGAAGTTACCTTAGTAGAGAGTTTTTACAATATAGGCTCAGCAAAAGTATTTTCTAATTTTGTGAGCGAAAAATTTGTTGACGAAAACGCAAAATTAACCTGTTACACCTTTCAAAACGAGGGGGAGTTATCTTACTCTGTAAACACAAACGAAGTTAAGCTTAGCCAACACGCTAATTACAGCAACACAACAGCGACTTTAAGTGGTGAATTAGTGCGTAACAATCATAATGTTGTTTTAGCAGCCTCTAATTGCGAAGCGCATTTAAACGGTTTATTTGTAACAAAAGGAAATCAATCAGTTGATAATCACACATTGATTGATCATCAAATGCCACATTGCGAGAGCAATGAATTGTATAAAGGCATCGCAAAAGATAAATCGACCGGAACATTTAACGGAAAAATATTTGTACGCAAGGATGCGCAGAAAACTAACGCGTACCAAAGCAGTAAAAACATTTTGATGAGCGATGATGCTACCATTAACACTAAACCTCAGCTAGAGATTTATGCGGATGATGTAAAATGTTCGCATGGAACTTCAACCGGTAAAGTTGATACCGAAGCTTTATTTTATTTAAAAGCGCGTGGTATTGGCGAAGAAAGTGCCCGCAAATTATTATTGCAGGCTTTTGCGCAAGAATTGATCGACAAGATAGAGATAGACTCTTTAAAGGAGAGAGTTTTAAATCTATTTGAAAAAGCACTTTAATAAACTGTCTTACCTGGCTTGTCACTTCGAGCGAAGTCGAGAAGCAAATTTTAAGACAAAACAAGAGATATGTTCGACATACAAAAAATACGTAAAGATTTTCCCATACTTAACAGAACCGTTAACGGAAAACCTTTGGTATATTTTGACAATGGTGCAACAGCTCAAAAACCTCAACAGGTTATTGATGCTATTTCAAACTATTATTCCCACCAAAACTCAAACATACACCGTGGTGTTCATACCTTAAGCCGTGAAATAACCATTGCGTATGAAAATGCACGGGCAACTATCCAAAAGCATATTAACGCGGAGCACGCACACGAAATCATTTTTACAAGAGGCACAACAGAATCCATTAATTTAGTTGCACACTGTTTTGGAAAAATCAATGTGAATGAAGGGGATGAGATTTTGATCACTCAAATGGAACATCATAGTAATATTATTCCATGGCAACAATTGTGTGAAGAAAAAAAAGCTGTTTTAAAATATATTCCAATTAATGAAGCAGGCGAGTTAGTATTGGAAGATCTCCCGAAATTATTGACCTCGAACACAAAACTGGTAGCTTTCACACACATCTCTAATACACTTGGTACCATCAATCCGGTTAAGGAAATGATCAAAACGATTAGATCTTTGTCAACGGTAGCTGTTCTTATAGATGGAGCCCAAGCCGTGCCCCATTTAAAACCGGATGTTCAGGATCTCGGTTGTGATTTTTATGTATTTAGTGGTCACAAACTATTCGGACCAACCGGTGTGGGCATTTTATATGGGAAAGAAAGTTGGCTTTCAAAGTTTCCTCCTTATCAAACCGGTGGTGGAACGATAAAAACAGTAACGCTCGAAAAAACAGAATTTGCAGACTCTCCATTGAGGTTTGAAGCCGGCACACCTCATATCGAAGGCGGTATTGGTTTAGCTGCAGCGATTGATTATGTAAATGCTATCGGATTTGATATCATTCAAAAACAGGAAGATGCACTGATGCGCTATGCGACTCAAAAATTATCGGCGATAGAAAATGTAAGAATTTATGGTTCTTCCAAACATAAAACTTCTGTGATTGCTTTTAACGTCATTGGCATTCATCCCTTTGATGTTGGAACTTTATTAGATAAATACGGCATCGCTATCCGTAGCGGTCATCATTGCACACAGCCTATCTGTCAATTTTACGATATTCCGGGAACTATTCGTGCATCTTTTGCTTTTTACAATACGATGGAAGAAATCGATCTGTTTGTTGATGCGCTTAAAAAGTCAATCAAATTATTGAGCTAGTTTATCAAAATTAATAGCCAGTTATTACCCGTATCCTACCATTTATAAAGTCATAAAAACACTTTTAGTTAATTGAGTATATTTGACAAACAGAATATGATTATGAAACTAGTTGTCGCTATATCCATTTGCCTCATTATGTTTAACTCCTGCGGTATGAAGGACGATATCACGAAGAAAGATAGCCCCACTTCCGGTAAAACGGAGTTGTTTTTTGATGAGGGATTAACCCTTCATGTGAAGAATCAGATCTACACATTTCAAACTACTTATAAATATGCAGATATCACTTTACGTTCTTCAAACGAAAAAGAATGCATTGAGGCATTATACAATGATAGTAGCAAGGTTATCGCCATTTCTCGCCCCTTAACCGATAAAGAACTATCCCAGTTTAAAACAAAGAATATTGCACCGCAAACCTCTTTTGTTGCCGGCGATGCTATAGCATTTATAGTAAGTAAGGATTTTGCGGATTCCACGCTTTCAATTCAGGAGTTAACCGACATCTTAAAAGGAAAGGACAGCACTTTTTTCAAAGGAAAACACGTTAAGTTGGTATTTGATAATGCTAATTCAGGAAGCACGCGGCAGTTGAAAGACTCTTTAATTCCAGGCGCCAATTTTGGAACCAACTGCACTACAGTTAATAATACGCCCGAGTTAATAAAAGCTGTATCGTACAGTTCGCTTACCATCGGTGTATGTGATTACGCCTGGTTGAGTGATAAGGATGACAATACAACCAAAGCATTTTTAAAGACCGTTAAAATTTTAGCAATTTCCAGGAACAGTAACGAAACGGCCTATATGCCTGATCAATCCAATATTGCAACCAGGGCTTACCCGCTTTGTAGAACTATTTGCATCATCCGCCGTTCAGCCGAATTCAGTTTGGGGAAAGGAATTGAAACCTTCATCGCTGGCCCAACGGGTCAATTGATGTTCCTAAAACAAGGGTTACCGCCAAACAGGCAAGAGGAGCGCCTGATAGAGGTAGATATGACGCCTCTTAAATAAAACCAAACCTTAAAATAATGTTAATTTTCAATTATATTTTAATGTATTTAGTGTGTATGGCAAGTAAATTGAAATTAAAAGAATGTATTTTTATCCAACAATAATTTAAAGTGAATACAAGCCTTAAAATAATAACCCTTCTCATTTTTATTTTCTCGAATAGATTCTATTCTCAGAGTAATGATATTTTCGCAGCGCAAACCAAACTGATCATTCAGTCGGAAGATGGCGTTGGAAAGCCATTTAACGTTTATTCTGAATCCGCGCTGATGAATTTAAGCCTTTCAACGGGCGATTTCTTATTAAAAGCCGACCTTTCAGCTATAAGAACAGGCGATAGATATCTCGATTCTGTTATTCGTTCCCGTCCACAACAGACCTTTATTTTTAAAGGAAAAATGAACAGCGATAATCTGTATTTAATTAATCAGCAATCAACGGATGAAAAAAGCTACAACCTGGAGGGGCAACTTACAATAAATAATGTGTCAATCCCTTGTGTAGCCCAGTTTGACCCGGTTAATTTTTCAGAAAAAACCGATACAAAAAAGTATAGAATGGACTTTAAATTAGTGATCGATCCTGCGAAAATAACTATATTAGGGCTCGAAAATAAGTTGAATAAACAAGTGGTTTTCGAAGTGATGGACGGCCCTTTAAACACTCAACCTTAAACTTTAGTTTTACAAAAAAACAATATATGAAAAAAGCAGTAATTATAAGTGCGGTAATTTTTTTGGCAAATACAACATTTGCTCAAACACTGCAAGAAGCTATTAAAAAATCAGATAATGAACGCTATGCAGCAGCAGCGGCCGACTTCAGGGCTTTAATTGCTAAAGAAGCAACCAAAGGAGATAATTATTTTTACTATGGAGAAAATTTCCTTAAAAAAGGAGATTTGGATTCTGCTAATATGTTCTTTCAAAAAGGTGCGGAGGCAAATGCTACCTATCCATTAAATTATGTTGGATTAGGAAAAGTTTTGTGGTATAAAGGCCAAAATGCAGATGCAAAAACACAGTTTTTTAAAGCGGCTACTTTGGGAGCTAATAAAAACACCGAGGTTATGCGCAAAACAGCCGAAGCTTATATTAACTCCGATAATAAGAATTTGGATGAAGCAATTACTTTATTGAACGCAGCGATTAAACTTGAACCAAAAAACGCAGAGAATCACTTACTGATGGGGG
Source organism: Bacteroidota bacterium (assembly GCA_040387475.1). Taxonomy (GTDB): domain Bacteria; phylum Bacteroidota; class Bacteroidia; order B-17B0; family Aurantibacillaceae; genus UBA4416. The sequence goes on from JAZKDT010000001.1 coordinate 292,046, forward strand.
ATGCTTTATTAGAAAAAAACCCAACTGAAGGCGGGCCAGCTATTAAAGAATATGACAAATTCACCGAGTTAAATCCAACTTCGCCAAAAGGAATTTTACGCGCCGGTAAATTATACCAACGAGGCCGGAATTACCAATTGGCTTTGGATCTTTACAAAAAGGCTGAAGGTATTGATGCAACTTATGCACCCGCTTATCGTGAAAAGGCCGAATTGTATCATTTAGCCGGACAAAAAGCAAATGCTGTTGAAGCATACAAAAAGTATCTGGAGTTAAATAATTCAGACGAAGCCCGCGAACGTTATGCAGCCTTTGTTTTTAATAATAAACAATATGCAGAGGCGATTGCCGAAATTGAAAAACTGCAAAGTGCAGGAAATACAAATTTATACTTAGACCGATACTTGGGTTATTCTTATGCTGAATTAGGAAATAAAACAGATACCATGGCCTATAAAAAAGGCTTAAATGCTATTGGAAAGTTCTTTGATAAATCTTCTAAAGTTTCAAACTTTAAATATGTTGGTACGGATTATAAATACAAAGGAATTTTATTATCAAAAACCGGGCAGGATAGTTTAGCGGTTCTTGAAATGGAAAAAGCAATTGTAGCTGACCCTAAAATGGCAAATGACATCTTGAGAGAAATTGCCAAGGCTCAGATGAAAGGCAAAAAATACAATAAAACCATTGAAACTTACGAGAAGATCATGGCTGGTGAGCCAAAGAACTTGAATGCACAGGATTGGTATGAGTTTGGTCGCGCGTATTATTATAATGGGGGCGCAAAACAAAGAGAGAAGAAAGATGCTGAAGCCTTGGAACAATTTGTAAAAGCTGACACCTGTTTTTCTAAATTAACCCAGGTTAGCCCATCCTACGCCATCGGTTATTTTTGGAGAGGTAAAGCTAATGTGCAACAGGATTTGAAGGATGAAAAAGGATTAGCAAAACCCCATTACGAAAAGGCAATTAGCCTGGTTAAGCCCGAAGAAAAAATGGGTGTAAAGCAAAATCTAATTGAGGCGTATTTATATTTAGGCTCGCACTTCGCTTTCTCCAAAGAAAAAGATCTGACAAAAGCTAAAGAATATTTTAACCTGGTGAAAGAATTAGATCCTGCTAATAAAGCGGCAAATGATTTCTTTAAGAGCCCAGCAGGAAAATAATAGAATTAACTAAAAAAGAGGTTCTTCACGAACCTCTTTTTTTATGTCTCAACTTTATACAGATTAAACGTTACCGAAACAGAAGGCTGATAGGAATATCTATATGCGAATTCCAATGACCGTTATATCATCTATTTGTTCAATATCTCCTACCCAATTATTAAAAGTAATTTCCAACAATTCTTTTTGTTTAGACATCGGTAAATGAGCATTTTTGGCTAATTGATCTCGTAAGTTCTTGCTCATAAATTTTTTACCATTTTTGCCGCCAAACTGATCAGCAAAACCATCAGTTAGTGTATAAATGACGTCATCTTTTTGTAGTTCAATTTCATGTTGGGAAAATGGAAAATGCTGATTATCGTGTTTTCCAACAGGCATTTTATCACCTTTTATTTCGATAATCTCGGAGCCTCTAATAATCCAAACCGGGTTATGCGCAGCGGCAACAATAAGTTTTTTGTTATTAAAATCAAACATACATAAACTGCAATCCATTCCATCTTTACCGCCTTCATTCGAACCATCCTTACTTAACCGTTCAATAATTGTGTTACGCGTGTGGTTGAGGATTTCGGCCGGACTCGTAAAATGTTCTGTTGCTTTTTCAAGACTTGTAATGTTAAGCAAACTCATAATGGCGCCGGGTACGCCATGCCCTGTACTATCAGCTGTAGCCAAACAAAAATAGTTTTGATTATCGGCAGGCGGCTTTAGTAAAGCTGCCCAGTAAAAATCACCACTCACTATTGCTTTTGGTTTAAAGAGCACGAAATAGTTTTTTAAATTTTCATCCAGTAAATCCTTCGTGGCTAAAAAACTGCGTTGTATCCGTTCAGCATAATTAATACTATCGGTTATCTCTTTATGTTTTTCTTCTACAAGGTTTTTTTGCAAGGAAATAATTTCGTTTTGTTTTTGTGTTTCCTGCTCTTTTTGTTCAATAATCTTTTTTTGTTTGTTGGTTATTCTAAAACGATTGAATATGAAGATGGCAAAGAACAAGACCAATACTAGTCCGCCGTATAAGGCAAACCGCTGGGTTTTTTCGTGCTTTAGCTGAACTGCAACTATTTTATTTTCTTCAGCTACTTTTACGCTGTCGGCGGCTGCCTTTTTTTCGTACTCGTATTTGAATTGTGATTTCAAAGATTCTTTGCGGTTTTCCTGGTTGTCAATGCTATCGCGCATTACAACGTATTCTTCATAATATAACAGTGCCTTATCGGTTTTGCCGATTTTTTTGTACGAACTGTATAGAATTTTTGAAGCCTGCAAAATATTTTCGGGATAGCCAAGCTCTTTTCCCAACTGTCGGCCTTTCTCGGCGTACGCAATTGCTTTTGTAAGGTCATTTTGCTTGAAATAAACTGTGGCGATGTTGCATAATGCAGTTGATATAGCGTCCTTATCGCCAACTTCTTCAAAAATAGTTAAGCTCTGATTGAGGTAGTCAAGTGCTTTTTGAATATTACCATCTTTCTCGTAAGCGTTTCCAATGGAGTTGAGGCTTCTGGCAGTTCCGGTTTTGTCTCCGGTTTCTTTTTGTATGGCAAGTGCTCTGTTAAAGTAGTTAAGTGAACCTTGAATATCACCGTTTTCGTAAGACATGCTTCCGATATTACTAAGTGATCTTGTCATGCCGTGTTTATCGGACGCTGCTTCGTTTAACTCTAAACTTCTGGTAAAATATTCAAGCGCTTTCGCAGGTTCTCCCTGTTGTTTGTAAACCATGCCAATATTATGAAGGCTGTTGGCAATACCGGACTTGTTCCCTAGTTTTTCCTGAATTTTAAGGCCTTTAGTGTAGTATTCCAGCGCTTTTGTAATGTTTCCCTGTTGTTTGTAGATAACGCCCATACTGTTATATGTATCGGCAACGCCACTATTGTTGCCAATTTGTTGACGCAGCGTTAAACTTTGCTGATGGTAACTTAATGCTTTTGCAATATCGCCACGGCTGTTGTATATAAAAGCCATGTTATTATAACCTTCAGATTGTCCGTATTTGTCGTCGACTTCAATAGCAATCTTCACACTTTGTTGGTAGTTGGCCAGCGCTTTCTGCAGGTCACCAAAATTATCGTAAATGTAGCCTATATTATTTAAAGCGGCGGCTTCGGCTTTTTTTAAACGTTTGTATTCAAGAGAGTTGAGGGGATATTTGGCAGCCGTTTGTTTGGCCATCTTGGCCGTCAGATTCATAATTATAATACAACTGTCTGGCTTGTCGGGAAAAAAGGCTTCTCCCCATTGCATTTGAGCAGCAATCTTATCGGTATCGTGTTCGGGTAGATTTGTTTTTTTTGTTTGTGCATGAGTGATTGTCACAGCAAGCAGGTAGAATATAACAAGGTGTTTTTTGTAAATTGACATTGCCTTGGATTATCTGTTTTTTTAACAATATAAGGATTTAATACGGAAATATTAATAAGCCTTGTTTTTGTAGAAAGAAAAACAGCTAATTATTATTCGTTGGGTTCCTTCAGGGCATTATATGTTCTATAGCTGCGATAAATCGCATAGGCCAAAAAGATCACACCTAATACGATACGTTTACTTCCATAAGCTTTATCGCTCATAAGATCAGTAAATAAAAACACAATTGCACCTGTAATGGTTATCAGGATCATGAGAACACTGAAAGCAAGGTTCATTAATTCAGTCGGTGATTTTTTCATTATGTTAATTTTTGTAGGGTGACGAGGATGAATTATATTTTGTCACGCTGAGCGCTGCGTGCGCCCATTGCTGAGAGTCGAAGCGTAAAAAAAATCCCCTCAGCCGTTAGGAAGAGGGGATTTAATAATGAGTGATTTATTATTTTAATTGGAAGTTGATCGGTAAGTTAAAGAATACCGAAACAGATCTACCGTTTTGTTTTCCTGCTTTCCAGTTTGGCATCGATTTCACAACACGAATTGCTTCTCTGTCGCATTCCTGGCAACCCGGTACACCTTTTAAAACCGTAACATCCGTAATATTTCCACTTCCGTTAACAACGAATTTCAAGAAACATTTACCACTTAACCCAGCTTCTTTAGCCATTTGAGGGTATTGTATGTTTTTTTGAATATACTTCATCATTTCCATAGCTCCACCCGGGAACTCAGGCATCTCTTCAACAACTGTAAAGATCTCAGGCGCTTTTTCTTCAACAACACCATTACCATTTCCTTCTGTTGGAACTACTACAGCATCTCCATCACCTTCCTGAGTAACTGTACTAACATTAGTTTCAGTTAATTTCTCTTGTGGTGGTGGTGGATCTGTTTCAACCGCATCATCCTTAATTACAGGTGGCACAAACTTAACAGTTTCCAATACTGGTGGTGGCGGTGGCGGTGGTGGCGGTGGTGGTTCGTTTTTGTCGGCCGGCGGCGGAGTTAAATCGATGGTAGTCATATCCAATACCGCTTCTTTGGTATCAGCATCACTTTGCATACCTAACACTACCTTAACTCCCATACCAAGTACTACAGTACCAATCATGCAGGCTAAGATCAAGGTAACGGTCCAATTGTATCTACGGCGGATCGCGTAAGCTCCGTATTCCTGGTTGCGCCCTTCAAAAACGATATCGTTCCTGGAGTCGTCAACTACACTATTCCAATTTGCTGTCATGGTTATTTAATTTTTTCTTGTAACAATGTATATTCCGGTGCCGACATTTCTACGCCTAATACACGTTTACCCACATTACAAATTTTTAATTCGTCCAGCATATCAATGGCATTCTTATAGGTTGCCTGATCATCTGTTTTAATTAAAACCGTAATAGCCCTCGGGTCGGCGGTTGCATCAACAGCCATACGCTTATATGTAGTATCAGCTAACTGGCTGTTCTTGTTTTTTAAAGCCAGGCCTTTTATTTCTTCAACGGCCCACTTATTTTGTTCCATTAACAATTTGTGTAAGCCTTCAGAATCAAAAGTTGTTTCTTTTAAAACTGTTGGAGGCATTCCTTTTTCATTTCCTGCAGAATAGAACTGTCCTGCATAATAAAAGATCTTATCATCTTTGGTTAATAAAAAAGTAACACCATTTTTTACTTCTGGTGGTGGTGGACTTCCAGGAGGTGGCTCTGCCGGTAAGCTTAACTCCATTGATTTTGGTTTGCTAAAGGTTGATGTTAAAACGAAGAACGTTAGTAACAGGAACGCTAAATCTACCATTGGAGTCATATCCACGCGGGTACTCTGCTTCTTGGCGCGTTTCTTACCGCCTTTACCATGCCCGCCGCCGCCGCTTTCTGCTATTTCTGCCATGTTAAATGTGTTTTAATATTAATACTAATTTTAATGTGCCGGTGGTCCTGGAACTGTTGCTGCAGGCACCGATGCTCCACCTTCCATTGACGTGATCAAATTGAAGGTGTAAATTTTCATATCTGTAAAGGTTTTAAATACATCTTTCACATAAATGTATTTTGCTTTCGCATCTGCCTTAATAGCATAACGAGGCTTTTCTCCTTTAAACTCTTGTCCCGAACCATCGGCTTTCTCTTTGTTTCTCATGTAAATAACATTCAACTCTGTTGCTGAAATATTGATCCAGTCTTTAAGTTGGTTATTTAATGAATCCAAAGGAACGCCTTTTTGTGGCTGAAATCTTAATCTTTCTGCTTCTGATGCATCCAAATATCTTGGTAAGTCTTTTATCTCTACACCAAAACTGGATAATCCTCCGAATTTCTTTTTCTGGTCTTCGTTGAATTTCACATTATACTTTGCACTCATTTTGTCCAAAGTATTCGCTCTTGCTTCACCATTACCAACACCAAAAAAAGCACGACCGTTATTATCAACTGTAACTAATACAGTGTTTTCAGGCAATGTTTTATCAGATACAGATGAAGGTGGGTCAACGATCACAGGTTCTGCCATACGGAAGGATGCTGTAAGCATAAAGAAGGTAACCAATAAGAAAGCTAGATCCACCATCGGCGTCATATCTATGCTTGGTGCATGTTTTGCTGGTTTTATCTTTGGCATGACTTAATTTTTATTTACTAATTAATAGATAGAATTTATAATCCGATTCCATAAAGGAATTGAAAATTATTTTCCTGAAGTTTGGAACTCTTGTATGATAGAGAAACCTGCTTCGTCCATTGCATAAGTAATTTGATCTACACGGTTAGAGAAGAAGTTGTAGAAAATAATTGCTAAAGCAGAAGATAAGATACCTACCAAAGTGTTAACCAAGGCTTCAGAAATACCCGTTGCTAAGGCTGCTGTATCAGGAGTACCAGCAGCAGCTAATGCACCGAAGGCACGGATCATACCTACAACCGTTCCGATCAAACCAACTAAGGTACCGATAGAAGCACAGGTAGAAATAACACTTAAGTTTTTAGATAACATTGGCAATTCTAGTGCAGTTGCTTCTTCTAATGCTTTAGAGATAGCTGCTACTTTCGCTTCTTTATCCATAGTTGGATCGTTTTGAACAAACTTATATTTCATTAAACCTTCACGAACAACATTTCCTAAAGATCCTTTTTGTTTATCGCAAGCTGCAAGTGCTCCATCTAAATCGCCGGCAGCTACTAAACTTTTAATTTTTGCTACAAATTTATCTGTATTACCCGCGCCGTTTGCTTTTTGAATCGTGATCAAACGCTCAAAGAAAAAGCACAATACAGTGAATAAAGTTCCTAATAAAATAGGTACGATGAAACCTCCTTTATACATAATACCGAAGAAATTTTGCGGATGGCCTTTTTCAGGACCTTCGGCATCAAAATTACCCGGATCACCCAATACAAATTTATAAACTACGATACCGATCACTAAACAGATAACGATAGCAATTGCTGAAACGATTAATGGAAAACCGCCTGATGTTTTTTTGTTACTCATAATTGTTGTTTTTTAGTTAGTTTCTAGTTTTTAGAATGACGCCAAACATAATAAAAAGGTTTCTAAATAGCAATATTCTAATACTATCTTTTTGTTAATGTTTAAAACGTTTTCTTTTGATTTATTACGCGTTTTGTACTGCAAATATTGCAACTTTCGGCTAATAAAATCAGGCCACTTTGTAAGTGGTTGATTTTGGGCAATAACTGGTCGTTTTTAAAGTAATGTTGAGGTAAAACCGCCCTTTCCTGAGGTGTTTGCAGCCTTTTTATTTCAGATAACTAATGGCAATGATCTGTATCTTTCGCTCGCTGGCAGCATAAGGACTGTAAACCGAATTTCGTACATCTTTCACATCGTCACTTACGGTACTTACGGGTAGTTCACCTATATCTTCTGTAAAAAACTCAATGCGGCCTTCGCTTTCTACTGTGTTATCAACGTATTTAACAAATTTGCCGCCACCGTATTCCATGAAATAATTGCGTAAGCTACTGATGCGACGCTTTGCGAGGTTCACATTATAGTCGGTACTGGCCAACGGGCTGCAATAGCCTTTCATGGTTATCTTCACTTTTTCGCCTCGCAATAATACCTGGTCGAGCAATAATGCAAACTTATCCAGATCCTGCATACCGGCATCCACGCTATCTTCAAAAAAATTCTCAACGCGGTTGGTGGCATAATCCTTTGGGTCGCCCTCTAAACCTTTGGCATACTCGGTCAGATATTTTGGTTTTAAAACCGTGTAATCCTCATAGGTTTTTTTATAGTTCTTTTTGGTAACGATCACTTTTGTTTTGGGCTCCGGTTCGTCATTGTGAAAATACAAGGTTAAAGGCACTAACACTTTCATTTGGTTAATAATTAAAGCCGTTGTATCAATTGGTTTGGGTGGTTCGCTTAAGGGTGTGATGGGAAAACTATAGATGTCATTACAGCAATTTGGTTTATCTTCAAAGTAAGATCCTAAACGGTTAGACGAAATGTAAGCCCTGTCTTTTTTAGAATTGATGCTGTAATAAATATCGTTATAACTGCTATTGATAGGATATCCGATATTCTGCGCATCTGTAAAATTATTGTCCTTGTACTCGGAAGTAAAAATATCAAAGTTTCCCAGGCCCTTGTGCCAGGTGCTGCTGAAATAGAGCGTTTTATTTTCTTTCACATACCATGGTGTAATATCATCTTCGATGGTATTTATTTTTTTACCGGCGTTAATGGGTATGTCAAAAGTCCCGTCTGCATTCATAAAAGCATACCAGATATCCATCGCACCTTCGCCGCCACCTCTGTCGCTCGAAAAGAACAAAACAGGTTTATCGTTTATTTCGCTTAAGCAAGGCTGTGTTGTATTACTTCCGTTCACATTAATAGGCGAAGGTAATTTTTGCAACTCCGCCCAATGCCCATCTTTAAAGTCCGATACATAAATTTCGCAACGGTATTGAGTCGCATTTAAGGCGCCACATCGTGATACAAATACTTTAGTGAAATCAGCATTAAAACTGGTGTTGGCGTTATGGATATTGCTTTTATTAAAGAGTGAATCGAGTTCCCGGGCTTTTAAAAATTTATTTGGCTTAACCGATGATTTGTGGGCTGTATATAACTTGTTAAATCCAACTCCTTCGGCGTCTTTTTTAGTTTGATCACGCAAAGATGAAAAATATAACAAACTGTCATATTCAAAAGGTGCGTACTCACTCACTCTGCTATTCACAGCGCTATCTAAATGAATCACTTTTACGTCCACCGGATTTTTAATAATGACCTGTGCGATGTCGCAGGCGTCAAATTCCTGCTTGGCTTTTGCTGCTAATCGTGCTTTTTCTTTGTCTTTGCTGTTGCGTTGTTTTTTATAATATTTATCAAAATATTTTTTAGCCTCCTTATATTTTCCGTTTGTTTTTAATTGCATGGCAATGTAAAACGGAACTTCTTTATACGTTTTGCCATTATCTTTTTTGTAAATTTTTTGATACCAATGTAAAGAAACATCGTTATCATAATTTAAACGGGATGCCTCGGCAAACAATAATTGGTATTCTATTTTAGAGGAATCTATTAAAATAATCTGATTATAAATTTGTGCTGCCGAAGAATAATCTTTTCTCGACATGGCTTCGGCGCCTTGTTTTAAAAACTGTTTAATGCTTTGCGAAAACAAACCTGATCCAGCAAAGATAAGGATGATCAATAAGGATATGTGTTTTTTAAATGGCATATGGTTTTTACATGTAAATTGGACAAACGCGTGTTTTAGGAACAAAAGGAATTAGTTTTTTGAAAATGTAAGTGATATAAATTTCAAAACCACCGCGGCGGTTGGTGGCCGCGATAAATTTACTTGTGTTTATATCGTAGCTTACACCGGCGGTTAACGTTTTTACCTGGTAACCTAGGCGAGCTATTGCAGCATCTTTTGTTCTATAGTATAACCCAACAGATACAGCCTGATTGGTTTTTTCATCCAAATGAAACCTGGCCTGCGCACCGGGAACAAACTCATTGTATTTTCCCTGGTGCGAAAAAAGCAGTTCGCCAACAATATCTGTCTTAGCTCCTAAAGGATAATTAAAACAGATATAATTATTTAGTTTGGGATCAATCTTAATAGTTGAGTTATTTTGAAAAGTTAGTTTGGGACTGGTGAAATGGTGGTAAGAAATTCCATATTGTAAAAAAGCTCTTTGTTTAATCACATATTGTATGGCTGTTCCAAAATTAAAATCGCCAAAAGTGGTTGCATTCTTTGCAAAGTTTTCGCCGGTGCTGTTGCCGGAGCTATAACTGCTGTTTTGGTATTGATCATCAAACGTCATCCGTCCGTAATTAAAACCAACGTTTGAAATTCCCATCATAATTCCGGTAGTCCAGAGTAAGGTTGAATCTTTATTTAACTTATGAATATAAGAGCCTGATAAATACAATTGATTGGTGCCATAATACGTGTCGCCGGCTTTATCGTTATTAAACATAATACCAATGCCAAAGCAATCACTCTTCATTTTTTTGGTTTTAAAGCGCGCATCTCCTGCCAAAGAAAATGACCTGTAAGGAACAGGAACGCTACTCCATTGACTTCTGTAAATACCGTTTAACCGATAATCACCATCAAAAAAACCGGTAAAAGCGGGGTTTAGGTTAATAACCGAACCGTTATATTGAGAAAAATGAACATCCTGGCTCCATACGAATTGAGCACGCAAAACAAGAAATGCAAAAACCAGCAGTATGTAAAATGAAGAATATAGTGTCTGCCCTTTCATTTACCGTATCAATGTTACATTTCCTTTTTTAAACACTTCTTCACTTCCTTCACTACACCTGGCTTTCACATAATATCCAAATACACCGGGATCCGAAGGACGACCTTTGTAATTACCGTCCCAGCCCTGAGTTGGGTCGTTTGTCTCAAACATTAATTCACCCCATCGATTGTATACAGCAAAATAATAGATGGCAAAATAAGGCCCACGTACTCTAAAAATATCATTATGACCATCACCGTTCGGCGTAAATGTATTAGGGATGTATAATTCGGGATTAGTGATTACATCAATAGTTTGCGCCGACAACGTGTCAATACAATTTATAGAGTTCGGGATTTGTGTAATTAATGTTACCTGGTAACTTCCACCAGCTGTATAGTTATGACTTGGATTTTGAACAGAACTTGTTGAGCCGTCTCCAAAACTCCACGACCACACCGGATTTGTGCCGGGAGGATTTTGAACTATGCCCGCAAAATTTACCAGGTTTTCCGAACAGGGGACAGGAGTAAATGTAAATGCTCCCTGAAAAGCGTTGCTGATGGCAACAACGGTTGTTACTGTGTCATTACACGTTGGCTTGTTATTCACGTATGCAATTAAAGTTACAGAGTAACTGCCGGTACCAGGGTATGACCAGCTTGGAGTTGTTACATGAGAAGTGTCTGCGGCTGTACTCGGATCACCAAAATACCAATTGAAAGCGAGACCTGAACTACCGGTACTATTATTTTGAAAAGAGGCGGTTGTTGTGCCACAAATGGCTTGCGGCGCCTGGGCGGCGGCAACTACAACTTGCGGACAAGCTTTTACGATCAATTGAAAGTCGCGTTTGGTTTCACTTAAAAAAACACCGTTACGATATTCCTTTACCTTAATACCGATTACAAAATATCCTTGTAAATTGGGCGTTGCTGTTACCAAACCGTTAGTTGGGTTAATTTGCATAGGCACACCACCTAACATATTTGCGGTTGTATATGGCGCCTGCCAGGTAATAGTCGTAAAAGGCGGGTTTACAGGAACTGTAGGGCAGGTAGGAACTGTGTTTGGGCAGGAGGTACCCTGTGGAGCAAAGGGCCCGATCATAGGACAGGAAGCGGTAAGCCCTTCATAGGGCATAAATAGTTCGTAAGCCAACGAGTCACCATCATAATCGATCGCTGAATCATCAAAGCTCCAGGGTTTATCCACACAAATAAATGGCGGCGGCCAAAATTTAATAACCGGATTACTGTTTGTCGTAACAACCTCCGGGCCGGGAATAGTCGCATAATAAGTTGCTCCTACGCATTCAGGATTTATAATATTTAAAATGTTTTGGTTACGGCAGCATCGCTGATAAGAAATCTGGTATCCACCGGCTAAAGGTGCTAAATTGATGGTATCAATATAAGTAGTTACTTCATAGCAAAAATCCAAAGGCGGAATCATGCAGGGATCATTAATGGCCGGAGGTAAAGTATCCAGGCCCCGAAAAGTCATGTTTAAAGTTTGCAGTAAATTATTGTTACTATCGAAAATACCTACAGCAGCAGGGCTGTCAAAAGGCGGTACACCCACATAACAATCGCGGTAAACAGTTAAACGAATTTCATAATTATTAGAACCTAAATATTTATAGTTTAGCTCGCCTCCAACAATATGCGTTGCATGTGCATTAAAAAATGCAAGTAATGAGAAAACAAAAAACAAAACAGAGAGTAATCGTTTTTGCATAAACTAATGTACACAAAATACTTATAAGCACATAATGATTTTGAAGTTATTGACTTAGAAAAATGTGCTACATATAGATGGGACAAACACGTGTTTTAGGAACAAATGTTTTTGGAGTGGCCCAAATATAAATAAACGATAATTCAAAACCACCTCTGCCATTTGTTGCGCGTTTGAATTGAGAATAATTATAATCGTAGGAAAGCTGTAAACGCATGTTTTGATGTTCCAGGCCAACTGTTGTAATAAGTGCATCTTTTAAACGGGTTAAGACACCAACGTTAAAAACGGTATTTTTTCTCGGCGAAATGGTATGATAATAGGAAAGTCCTAAAACATGCTCCCTGAATTTTTGCTGCTGTGCTCCATAATATTCAAACATGAAGGCAGATACCTGGTTGAAACTGTATTTTAGTTGAAGAGATTCGTTGTGTTTTATTCGTAAGAGCGCACCAGGAGTATTATTAAAAGAAATATTGGGACGGTTTAAATGATGGATAGCATAACCAACAGTCGCTTTTATTTTTGGTGTGAATTTTTTTTGTAACACAGTTCCCAGCGAAACATCACCATACATTTTACTCTGCTTCGGCATATTTTCTCCATTAGATAAAGCCTGATTGTAGGCATCCCCATCCCACTGTTTATCATAGGATAATCGAGAGGAGGTAATGTTGAGGTTTGTAATACCGGCTACTAATCCAAACGAGAGTTTTAGCGTAGTATCTTTTTTAAAAGAAAATTGTTGGCTCAAGGGAATTCGAATATCTGTAATGGTGTAACTGCCGTCTCCTGCGATATCTGTGTTCAAAATAAAGCCTATCGCTTCGTCAGTTCCTTTTATGATGGGTTTATTTAATTTTAAATCGGCGCCAAAGCTAAAGGTGTTGTATGGAACAGGAACTTGCTTCCATTGGTTGCGGTAATTAAAGATCAAACGCCCTTCGCCATCATACATGCCTGCATTGGCTGGATTTAAATTAAGAGGAGACATTTGCCAGTTAGAAAAATGAATATCCTGGGCCTGTATATTTTTCACACACGCACATACAAATGCAAAAAGCATAATGCGATACAAACAGCTATGTGATTTTTTTGTATACATTATCTCATCAACGTTATATTACCTTTTTTAAATGATTCCTGGCCATTGTTACACTTAAAGGTCATATAGTAGCCATACACGCCCTGGTCCAGCAACTTGCCTTTAAACATGCCATCCCAACCTTTTTTGATATCATCGGTTTCAAATAACTTTTCTCCCCAGCGGTCGTAGACTGTTAAATAAACCTCGGTCACAAAATTACTTCTGACGTATAAAACATCGTTAGTTCCATCGTTATTTGGAGTAAAGCCTGTTGGTAAATACACCACACCCTCGTTACACTCGGAGGTAATAACGTCGATATAAATTGTTTTTAAAGTATGCCTGCAACCATTTTGATCGGTAAAATAAACCGTGTATTCGCCTGGCCTGATTGGCGTTACAACAATACTCGTATTACTTGTTACACTGATGCCGGCATCGGGCACAACACTAAAGGTACCTGTAGCAGATGGAAACCCATTTAACGTTACTGTTGATGATTGCCCTAATGTAAGTGTAGTGGCAGATACACTAATCGAATTGGTATTATAGGCAAAAGGAAGAATGCTAACCGTTGTTGTTAAATTACTTTTGCAGGTATCAGTACCAGTGATATTTCCAATAGTAACCGTATAAACGGTTGTGGTTGGCGGAAAAGCAAGCGGATTTGAAACGTTAGCATTTGACAGATATTGTGCCGGTTGCCATAGATAGTAATTTCCTCCAAAAGCGGTCAGTTGCGTTGTGTCCTGTTCACACTGTAAAACCGGACTGTTTACCGATAAATTAAACCCTCCTAAGTTTAATATTTGTATGCTGGTATCTTTACAACCAAACGAATTTGTAGCAATTAACGATACCGTGTAATTGCCTACCGTTGGATAAAAATGTGAAGGGTTTTGTAATGTACTCGTATTACCAGGGCTAAAATTCCAATCCCAGTTAACAGGAGTAAGGTAGGAGGAATCGGAGAACTGAACGTTATTTCCACAGGGAGCAATCGTATAATTGAAAGCAGACGTGATTTTTGGATTCACGGTTATGGAAGTGGTAAGCGTTTTTATACAAACCTTTCCATATAAACTATTTTGCGTGATGGATACGGTGTAAATAGTTGTTACCGTAGGAAAACAGGTGGTAGAAGCAGATGTAGGACTTGATAATCCGCTTGCCGGTTGCCAGCTATACGCATTTCCTCCGGTTGCCATCAAGGTGGCTTTTTCTTCGTAACATGTAATTTGAGAAGGAACAATGGATACAGAATCTACAGGTACAATCACAGGTTTCACAATCGTATCCGAACATCCTGCGGCTGTTATTGAAATGAGTTGTATAGAGTAGGTGCCCGCGGCGCTGAATACATGAGTTGGATTTTGAGTGGTTGAAAAAGGCGTGTTCGAAATAGTGGATGTAGAATAAGACCAGTCGTATGCACTTGTAGACGGAGTAGTTTGGTTAATGAAATTAATACTGTTTGAACACGAATCAATATTTAAAGTAAAGTTGGCAACGGGTTTAGGGCTTACCAAAACCTGTGTGGTTAATGTTTTCGAACACACATAGCCTGGTGTATTATTATCTATTTGTACCGTGTAAATAGTAGTAGCTGTTGGATTAATAGCTGGATTTGGACTTAAGCTGTTACTCACGGTTGCCGACGGTTGCCAGGTATAACTGGTTCCGCCCTGGGCGTACAGATAACCCGTTTCGCCACCACAAAGTGTTGCAGAGTTAACGGTAGTTGAAAAATTAAACACACTGATGGTATCTGTTAACTTATTCACGCATCCCTGCGCTGATGTTACTGTAAGGGAAACTGTAAAAGTACCATTGGTGGCGTAAGTATGGGATGGTGCTGTTAAAGTGGACGAGGTTCCGTCACCCCAGTTCCATACATATGGATTAGAGCCTAAATTTCCTGTGCTGTTATTGGAAGTGGTAATTGTATTTGAACACAAGGATGACGTACTTGTAAAGGCGGCTACAGGGTTAGGATAAACTGTAATCGTAACGGTAGCGGTGTCATACAGGTTGTTGCAAATAGATGTTTTTACATACAGGTTCGCCGTGTATGTCCCTGCGGCCGTAAATGTTTTAACGGGGTTAAAAACAACAGAGGTTGTATCATTGGATCCAAAATCCCAAAGATATTGATGATCAGGCGTGCTGTTATTTGTAAAGTTAACAGTTAGTGGTACGCAGCCTGATATGGTATTGGTAGCAATACTTGCAATAGCAGAATTTAACTGGAAATCGATTTTAAAGACACCGTTGTTGCAATTTCCGGAGTGGTTAACGTTGCTTCCTGTGTTTGGCCAGGCGCCGGGAGTAACCGGAAAGTCATCATTATTAGTGCAACCGGCGCAAACAGATTGATAGATGATCCCATTCTTATCAAACCGGCTGGTTCCTCCATCTACGTGCTCGTGACTTAAAGCTCCCCCAAAATAACTACCAAATAAAATATTGCTCATGTTTGGGGCTAATACCATCAGATAAAAATTGTAAGCATCCGTAGAGGATTGTATTGCATTAGGCGTAAGGGGCATTCCTAAGGTTGGCGTTAAAAAAATAATGTTTCCTCCCCAACCTGATAAGTAGATGTTTCCGGCACAGTCTACTGAAAACGCCGATGGAGAAATATTAATGGTTCCATTTCCATTCCCAAACACGGTAGATGCTAACAGCGTATTTAATTGAGGGTTTAATTTTTGAATGAATTGCTTGCTGTTGGCGTTAGAATACACTCCGGCCGTAACCGGCATGTTTCCTAATGATTGTCCGTAAATATATACATCCTGCTGATCATCCAACTGCACAAAATAACTCTGATCGTAGCTGTTAGTGCCAATGTAAGTGGCATGCATAATAGCGGATCCGTTTTGTTTGATTTTGCAAAGATATCCGTCACATTTGCCTGCGCCGTATGTTGTTTTATAACTTCCGGTCGTTACCGGGAAATCAGAACTCCGGGTGCCGCCGGTAATATAAATATTCAAGGTATCATCAAGCGCAAGCGCGTAACCGGCATCGTTGTCACTACCGCCCACATAGGTACTAAATACAAGTCCGCTAAGCGTTGGTGTAAACTTAACCAGTATGGCATCCTGTTTGCCGCCCAATGTATTATCAAAGGCATTAACTGTCGGAAAATCAGAAGACTTGGTGCTACTATAAATATAAATATTGTCAAGGCTGTCAACCTGTATTTCCCCCCTGTATTGATCTCCGTAATTATATTGCAATGAATCCGGCGGGTATTCGGTAACGTTGCCGTAAGGCGAAGTATAAGAGGTTATTGCATTATTATAGTTAACGCCATCATTTTCACTTCCACCAATGTAGGTAGAGGCTAGAAGCGTGTTTCCATTACTGTTTAATTTAGAAACATAAATGTCGGTACCGTTATTAAATGTAGTTCCGTTGAAAACAAAACTTATGTAAGACCCACTATTAAATGTTCCATCATAACACCCAACCGTGGTTGGAAAATTTGTAGAGCCGGTTGCGCCGTACAAACACAAATTATCGTTTTTGTCGACAATTAAACTTGTTACGATCTCTGCACCGTTTCCTCCAATGTATGTCGAGTATTTTAAAAATGTACCCGCCGAATCATATTTTGTGATCACCACATCGGTTTGTCCGCCGGCTACCGTATTATTAAAACTTACATCGTATGCTCCGATCGTAGTAGGATAACCCATATTAAAAGCAGTTCCACCTGTATATAAATTCCCCCGGGAATCATAAGTAGCGGTCATTCCAAAATTGTCGGCCGTGCTTCCGCTCGAAGCTGCAAAAACTAACAAAGGATCAATGATCAATTCTTTGCTGTGATCATAATCGTTCAGCAATTTAAAAGAGACCACATCTTTTTGCAATATAAATTTGCTGGGTATCTCAATGGTATCGCCATTAATGATCTGGAACACAAAAGGTTTTTGCTCTATCGACTCACTTACAGAAGTACTGATGTAAAGCTCGCCGTTTTTAAGCTTAATGTTTTTTATACCCGTATAATGAATTTTAATCTGGGTAGGATCGCCGTTGGGCTTTACAATAAAATTGTATTTGATAGATTGGCTTCCTCCTGAGTACACAGCATCAACGCCATTATACAATCCGCCAACAATGATGGTTTTGTAATGGTGTACATTAGATGCCCAGTGTGAAGGGTCCTGGCCGATATAAAAATTCGCATAATCTTTAGTGACATCATCCGCCAAAATTGATGGACTGGTATTGCTTCCGATAAAGTCAATAGTATAAGCATGAAATTTCAGGTCGGCAGAAATGATGCGTCCCAGATGCCTCGCCCTGTAATTATCCTTATCGTATAAATGGTAGGTAAGCTTCCCGCTTTTTTCAATAAACAAAGCGCCACCGTCCAGCTGGGCCCGATAACTAATTGCATCAGCCCACTGATTTTTATTTTCTGTAAATTGTATCTGAGATTGTACGTGAACAGGTGGCGTTTTCACTCTTTGCGCAAATCCGCAAAAACCGTTTAAAAGTATAACCACTATAAACAGAAACTTATTCATTATAGTAAATATAACAAAAAAACCCTGATCGCGAAATCAGGGTTTTAAAAATATCCGTTATAGTAATTATCTATCTTAGAGTGCCGTTTTTATCAGCTTCTTTATTCTGCTTCATCATTTGGTAAACCTGGTAGCATAATAAAAATCCAATGATCAGCCATAAAATAAGGTTTGGTATATGACCCATAGCTTTCATTGCAGCAAATATCTTGTAAGAGAAATCGCCAATACCGTAAAAAACATCAGTCATTGTAACCATTAAAGTGATCATTAAAGAAGCCATATTAATCTAATTTTAGTAAGTTTACAGCACAAAAATAGAATTTTTTCTTAAAAAAAACGATTTTCTACAAAAAATGATTGTTGGACCTTTAAAAAGTAATATCCAGGCCTCTGTAATTATTCTTCTGATGCTCTGTGTTGGAGCCTGGGCTTGTACTTTTACTTTTATTAACGAGAATACCGAGCAGATCAACTACAAAGAACATATTCTTTATTCTTTATTTTTTGGAAGTGGTTTTTCTTTTGTCCTTAATCAAATTATAACCTTGTCTGTCATCTTACTGGGCGCATTTTTTGTTAACTACCTGGTGGTAGAGCAGGAGATCACGTCCAAAACCAATTATCTGCCGGCCTTTTTCTATATTCTATTTGCTTTTTCGGCCACAACTAAAAGTACGGTAGAACCTGTTTTAGTGGCAAATCTGTTTATTTTACCTGCCCTGTATTTTTTAATTGATAGTTACCGGCGGGATTTTGCCTTATCCGAAATTTTTAAAGCTGGGATTTTCCTCGGACTAGCATCCTTTTTTTGCATCCATTATATTGTGGTGTTTCCATTAAGCTTTTTGGCGTTAATCATTCTCAGGCCTTTCAACTGGCGCGAATGGATGATTATGTTGATTGGATTAGTGACTCCTTTATACATTTATATAAGTATTTGCTATTTAAGAACAACCGACGCTTTTACTGTATTTGGAATGATCCGTGAAGCTACGTCCAGTTTGCAAAAATTGGTTATCTCTGAGTATTATATTGCTTTTCTGTTGATGGCAATCATAACTTTTATATTTGCCATCATTAACTATTTAGGAAAAGGATTTGGAGGCAAAGTAAAAACACAGAAAACTAAATACGTGTTGTTATGGATGTTATTATTGTCGGTTATCATCATATTTTTTGAACAGGTTTCGGATATGATTTTATTGCCCTGTATTATTCCCTTAAGTATTTTTATTGGCGATTACCTGGCCGAAATAAAACAGCTCAAAATTGCGAATACCTTATTGGTTTTATTTATGGGGGCCTTTCTGATCATTTATTTTCATGAACTGGGTATGATGTAATTTTAAAATTTAATCTATGAGAACAAAACTATTTTTACTTCTTTTTACCCTGGCGCTACAGGTGTTTTCACAAAATAAAACAGTTCCGCATAAAGCTACCGTGTATGTTTTTTTATCCGAAACATGCCCTATTTGTCAGAGCTATACCTTGCAATTAAAAAAACTGTATGAAGCATTTAAAGACAAAGGCATTACATTTATTGGTGTTTTTCCCAACGATGATGTTAGTAAGAAAGACATCAACTCTTTCAGAAAAACCTATGATATTCCGTTTGATTTGGAACCGGATGAGAATGCAAAACTGGCTAAGAAATTTCATGCTACGCTTACCCCCGAAGTGTTTGTAGAGGGTAAGCCCGGAGTGATTTTATATAGCGGACGCATAGATGATTCGTTTTACGCGGTTGGTAAAAGAAGAAACTCTATCAGCACACATGAACTGGAAGACGCCTTACTTGAAATTACCACCAAGCAAAAAGTTAAAGTACCCAGAACCCAATCTGTTGGGTGCATAATTAACAGTTCTAAATAATCCTATTTTTAATATAAATTTTGTCAATGAAACGATTTCAAACGATTTTTTACTGTTTTACAATTGGTATTCTAACAACCATGTTGTGCGCATTTTCGAAAGATGATGATGGCAAAAAGGTGGATGTAGATCCTATGACCTATTATTATTTGGGAGAAATTAAAATTACCACGCCGGATAGTATCCCCATGGGAACCTATGTAGCCTTATCCAAACAAATAGTTCATAAAAAAGAAAGTAAGATCACGATGCAATCTATCAGCATTGATCAAAAGGGCGACACTAAAGAATACAATTACACCATGAATATCAGCGACCCTACATATACCATAAGAGATGTAGATAGCACATACAGCGGAACCGGAAAACTACACGGTAAAGCCTGGAAATGGTTAAGCTGGAATTACGATATTCAATACAAAAACCCTGTTGGCCGGATGAAAGGAAAAGACTTTGTGTCGCTTTGGGGATTAATGGTAAACAAAGATTTTTATGGAGCTGATGGAAAAAAATTATTGCATTATCACGAACGCCATAACTTTATTACCAAGCAACAATTTGAAATCCTTTATCTGCAGGTATTAAAAGGCTCATCAAAATAATGAAATTAGTGTGTAGCATATTTTTAAGTTGTATTGTTTTTTCTTTAAAAACACAAACAACTTTTAGCGAGCATGTAGCCCCCATCATTTATAATAAATGTAGTTCATGTCATCACACGGGAGGCATTGCCCCACTTTCATTTACAAACTATGCTGAGGTAAAAAAACAGGTGGGCATGATCGTGATGGCCGCGCTTGATAGTAAGTTTATGCCACCCTGGATGCCTGATACAGCGTATAGTCATTTTGTGGATGAGCGAAGAATAACCGAATCAGAGGCAACTACAATTAAAAAATGGATCAGCGAGGGTATGCCGCAAGGCGATAAATCTGCCGAGCCTGAATTGCCTTTATTCCCTAAAGGATCTCAATTAGGCAAACCCGACCTCACCGTGAGCATGCAGCAATCTTTCATACATAAAGGAAACAATGAAGATGCGTATCGCGTGTTCGTATTACCAACGGGTTTAAAAGAGGGTCACGATGTGGCGGCTATCGAAATACAACCCGGCAATCCAAAAATTGCACACCATATTATTTTAGGGTTGGATACCACACGCATGGCTGACAAGCTTGATAATAAAGATGAAGGGTATGGATACGCCCAATATTCAGGCTTTGGCTTTTATCCAACGTACGATAATTGGTCGGGTTGGGTGCCCGGGAATAAAACACGGTTTTTCCCTCAAGGGATTAGTAATTATGTCCTGCCTGATTCAAAAATTTTATTACAGATGCATTACGGCCCATCACCTATCGATGCAAAGGATTCAACGGTGGTAAACATTTATTACAGTAAAACTGCAAATAACCGTTATATCCGCGGAGGTTTGATCAGCCCCAATGATATTACGGATGGTCCGTTTTTTATTCCGGCAAACAAAAAAAGATCTTTCCATGCAACATATAAAGTGGTAAGCGATTATAGCTTGATCAGTATCACACCACATGCACATTGGTTAGGAAAAAAATGGGAGGTCTTTGCCGTGCATCCCAATGGCGATACCACACATCTCATAAAAATAAATGATTGGGATTTTAACTGGCAAAACTTTTTTAGTTTTAAAAAATTCATCAAATTAGAGAAGGGGACCATGATTTATACAAGCGCTGAGTTTGATAATACCGAAAGGAATTTCCGTCAACCCAACAACCCTGTTAAAAATGTCATGTGGGGCGAAAGCGCTAAAGAAGAAATGTTCTTGTGTTACTTCGCTTATGTACCTTATCAAAAAGGTGACGAGCTTATTGATATCGCAGGCCATGTAAATTTAATGCAGATCGACCATAATCTGGAAGCTAAGAAACTAATTATAAATTACAGTTTGTCAGATAATACACCTGTGACTATTAAATTGTACAGTGGGGATGGAAAATTGGTTAAGGACATACTAAACAATCAACAAACTGTTTCAGGAAAACACTCAACGGAGATCGACACAAAAGTGTTGAAGTCCGGCACCTATTGGGTTAAATTTACCTCTGCTTATTACACAGAAAGTAAAAAGGCCACTCTTTAATAATCTCCTCTGGTAAAGCGTTGATTGTTCTACCTGCCGCTCAAATGGCAAATCCGAGCAATTCGACGATCTTTCTAAAAAAAGAATAAACCATCATCAGAAGCATTAAGGGTGAGAGCGCATCTGCGTTTCACTTTCTTTATCAACATTTGCATCTCTTTCATACGCGTTTGGTTTTCTTTCGCGCTCATTTTGCTTTCTTTCACCATCATTTGGTTTTCTTTCACCTGCACCATGTTTTATTTCATACTATTTCTTGCTGCATCAATAGCATACCCTTTTTTAGGTATATGCCAAAACAGCAATAAAACCTAACTTTAAGGGTTATCTTATGTCAACACTCGATACTTTAGAAATTGGGCAAACAGCCACGATCCTTGAATTTACAGATGATTTTTTGTCTCTAAAACTCATTGAAATGGGCTGTATACCGGGAGAGAAAATTAAATTGTGCAATATTGCTCCAATGGGCGATCCTATTGCCATCGAAGTTTCCGGCTACATGTTAAGTTTAAGAAAACAAGAGGCAGCAACAGTTGTTGTTAAAATAACTTTAGAAAATACGGTTGCGTCCTGTGCCATCTAATGCCCATATCTCTATTGCTTTAGTTGGTAATCCCAATAGTGGAAAATCAACCTTGTTCAACTCGCTTACGGGTTTAAATCAAAAAACAGGTAATTATGCTGGCGTTACTGTCGACAAACATTACGGTTCCTACACTTTTCAAAACCAACTATTTAAAGTTACCGATCTTCCCGGAACCTATAGTTTATACCCCAAGTCTATTGACGAAGAAGTGGCCTGTAAAGCCTTATTAAGTAAAGATGAAAAAATAGATGTAGTGATCATAGTTGCCGATGCCTCTAATTTGAAACGGCATTTATTGTTTGCATCGCAGGTGATCGATTTGAAAATCCCTTGTATACTGGCGTTGAATATGGTAGATGAGGCTGATAAAAACAATATCGTTATTTATAAAGATGAGCTTGAAAAACTGCTTGATATTCCGATAGTGGCTATCAATTCAAGAAGTAAAGAAGGCCTGGAAGACCTGAAAAAGGCCGTGACCACAGCCAGAATTTCTGATACTATCTTTTATAATTTTGAGAAACAGGCACAGCTATTTACAACGGTTCAACCTTATCGTGCTTTGGTTGAATCTGCTATTGGCGCAAAACAGCAACATGCGGAGCTATTAAAGGAATTTGAATTAAACGACAATTTGCACAGGTTCTCCAAAATAAATTACATCATTGCCAAATGTGTTAAACAACCAGATAAACTCGACAAAAGCCTGAGTCAAAAATTAGACACCGTTTTTACGCACCGGTTTTTTGGCTTTGCCATTTTCTTACTGATTTTATTGATCATTTTTCAATTCATTTTTTATGTGGCAGAATACCCCATGACTTGGATAGAAGAAGGTTTTGCCTACTTGATGAACCTTACGTCGTCAATGCTGCCTAAAGGCCAGCTAAACGACCTACTTGTAAACGGTATACTGGCAGGTATTAGCGGCATCGTTGTATTTGTACCACAAATTGCCTTATTATTTTTCTTCATAGCGATACTGGAAGACACCGGTTATATGGCGCGGGCAAGTTTTATCCTGGATAAGCTGATGCGTAAATTTGGCTTGAATGGAAAATCAGTTATCCCTATGATCAGTAGTGTGGCCTGCGCAGTGCCTTCTATTATGAGCACGCGCACCATTATGAATTGGAAGGATCGGATCATTACCATTTTGGTTACACCACTAATCAGTTGCTCTGCGCGCTTGCCGGTGTATACATTGCTGATCAGCATGATGTTTATCGGACGAAAATCAATTGGTTTTTTAAACTACCAGGGATTAGTGTTAATGGGAATGTACCTGCTTGGTTTTGCGGCTGCATTAGTGGCCGCCCTGGTATTAAAGTACGTTTTAAAAACGACCGAGAAAAGTTATTTTATAATGGAATTGCCCGTATACAGGAGGCCACAGTGGCAAACAGTAAGCATGTTAGTGTTTGATAAAGTGAAGGTATTTTTGTTTGATGCCGGTAAAATAATTTTAGCCATTTCAATTGTCTTATGGTTTTTAACCAGCCATGCTCCCGGAGATTCGTTTGAAAAAATTGAGCAAAAGGCAACAGTTTCAAAAACTGCACAAGAAAGTGTGAATGCGCAGAAACTGGAAGCATCTTATGCCGGCATTTTAGGAAAGAAAATGGAACCCGTTATTAAACCTTTAGGATTTGATTGGAAAATTGGCATCGCCTTAATCACCTCATTCGCTGCGCGAGAAGTATTTGTTGGAACGATGGCAACTATATATAGTAGTGGTGATTCAGAAAATACTGAAACGCTACGTGAAAAACTGATGGCCGAAAAAAACTATGAAACACAAAAGCCTGTATACAGCTACGCTGTTTGCTGGTCGCTGATGATATTTTATGTGTTTGCCATGCAGTGTATGAGCACACTGGCAACCACCTATCGCGAGACCAAGCATTGGAAATGGCCTGCCATCCAATTAGTTTTTATGACGGGTTTGGCTTACCTTTCTTCTTTACTAGTATATAACACTTTAAGTTAGATCACATGAACTACCATCAATTACTTCATCAAACTATCATAGCTGCGGTGTTAGCCGGTAAAGAGATCTTGGAAGTGTACGATACTAAATTTGAAGTAGAGTATAAAGATGATAAATCGCCTTTAACGTTGGCCGATAAGAAAGCCAGCGATAAAATTATTGAAGAGCTCAAACATTTTAATATTCCTGTGCTCAGCGAAGAGGGAGTACATGATAATTTTGAAACACGTAAATCCTGGAGCCAGCTATGGATAGTTGACCCGCTGGATGGAACTAAGGAGTTTGTAAAACGAAATGGCGAATTTACCGTAAACATTGCTTTGGTAGAAAACAGCCTGCCAACGCTTGGCGTTATTTATTCGCCGGTATCTAAAGACTTGTATTTTGCGGCTAAAGGAATCGGTTCTTTTAAAATTGCAGGAACACAATTTTCTTCGTTTGTAAATTCTATTACAACAATAAGTTTAGAAGACTTATTAAAGTCAGCACAGCAGTTGCCAATCGTTTCTCATCGTAAAAATTATGTAGTCGTGGCAAGCCGTTCTCACATGAGCACCGAAACATACGACCACATAGAAAAATTGAAGTTGCTTAACGAAGAGGTAGAAATTGTAACAACCGGAAGCAGTATTAAAATGTGTTGGGTTGCCGAAGGCGTAGCCGATGAGTACCCGCGCTTTGGCCCCACCATGGAATGGGACACCGCTGCAGGCCAGGCTATTTTGCAGGAGGCAAACGCATCTCTCATAGATTTCGAAACAAATGAAACAATGAAATATAATCGCGAAAATTTGTTGAACAATTGGTTTATCGCGAAAAGATCGTAATTATTATTCCCGCAGATTTCACAGATCACTGCGGATGTTTCTATTGTTAAAGTGGAAAAAATAAACCACATAGAGACATAGAAAAACAAAAAACCAAAGAAGTAGATAGAAAACATGTTTTGCACATAGTAGCTATGTTAAAAGCGAAGCTTCTCTTGTACAAACTTTACCTATGATAACTATGTATCTATGTGGTTAAAAAATTGAAGCTCTTTTTTTAACTACAAAACTTTGCATTCTCTTCGGTTAAATATATTGTAGCTCTCTCTCAATAATCTTTCCGATCTCCTCTCCCTGGAAAACGATCATCGCATGGGAACCTTTTTCAATCGTATGATCGGCCTTCACATATCTATACATCAGTAATTTATCTGAATTACCATGTATATGCACATAATTATCCGGAAGTCCTTTTCTATCCCAGTTCACAATAATGTTGATCGCATTTTTAAAATAATCTTCCTCCATGCTATCTATCATTCCCAAATATTCAGGAATAAAAGCTTTTCCAAAACCAATAAGCCAACCACTTTCGTAGGCCATGCGACGGTGTTGTTTTTCAGAAATTATTTTGTGGATGGGTATGTGTTTAAATACACGAATGAACCAGGGTAACTCATTCCGCGACTTACTGGTTGAAACTAAAAATAATTTCTTGGGCGAAATAATACGCGATAGTTCCGTACAGATCATGCCACCAAAGGAAACACCCAGCAAACAAAAGGGTTGGTTAACATTTATTTGGGATAAAAATTTACGTGCATAAGTTTGCATCGAGTCTTTCTTTTCGGGTGTTGGCCATTTTAACACAATAATTTCAACACCTTTAATGGCAATGTTTTTATATAAAACTTCCGTGGTCCCTAATCCGGGTATCGCATAAATTACCATATAACAAAGGTAATAAGTAACAAGATAATACGTTATACAGAATAAAATCAAGATGTTAAATTAATACAACGGGTTAATAACTTTTCATTACAGTAATACATATGACATTATATTTGTTACTACTAAAAATTAAACACAATGACTGTAGAAATGGCTTTAGAAAACATAACAACGGAAGTAAAAAATGAAGTATTGATTATTACAATCAATCGTCCGGATAAATTAAATGCGCTTAATAAACAAACGATTGAAGAGCTTCATGACACTTTTGTGGATGCTGAAAACAATAAAGAGATTCGCGCCTTAATTATTACCGGAGCCGGTCAAAAAGCCTTTGTGGCGGGAGCAGATATTGCAGAGTTTGCAAACTTTAGTATAGAGGAAGGAAAACAATTAAGCTCAATAGGTCATTTCAAAATATTTAATTTTATTGAAAACTATTCCAAACCTGTTATTGCTGCTGTTAATGGTTTTGCATTAGGTGGAGGATTGGAATTAGCAATGGCTTGCCATATTCGTGTGGCTAGTTCAAACGCTAAAATGGGTTTACCGGAAGTAAGTTTAGGCGTTATCCCAGGGTATGGCGGAACACAACGTTTAGCGCAATTAGTTGGGAAAGGCAAAGCTTTTGAAATGATTGTTACTGCTGATATGATAGGAGCAGAAGACGCCTTAAAATGGGGCCTTGCTAATTACGTAACTACACAGGAAGAGTTATTAAATAAATGTTTTGAGATTACTTCAAAAATTATAACCAAATCACCAATAGCAGTAAAAACAGCTATTAAAGTAATTAATGCTGGATACAATAATAAGCAAAACGGTTACGAGGTAGAGATTGAAGAGTTTGGGAAAAGTTTTGGAAGCGGTGATTTTAAGGAAGGGGTATCTGCATTTTTAGAAAAACGTAAAGCAAATTTTCCAGGGAATTAAATCAATAATAGTATGTCACATCGAGCGTCGAAAAGTTTTATATTTTAATCCAACTAACAATGAGCGTTACAAGACCATTCAATTTCAAAAAGTGGATCGATGACAATCGTCATTTATTAAAGCCACCGGTGAACAATAAAGTAGTGTATAGAGATGCTGAATTTATAGTAATGGTTGTTGGCGGGCCAAATTCAAGAAAAGACTATCACTTTAATGAAAGCGAAGAATTTTTTTACCAGTTGGAAGGCGACATCAAAGTCGTTATTCAGGAAGATGGTAAAGCAGTTGAAGTAGATATCAGAGAGGGAGACATTTTTTTATTACCTCCAAGAGTTCCTCATAATCCTATCCGTTTTAAAAATACCATCGGCTTAGTAATGGAAAGAAAACGAAGAGATGGGGAAAAAGATGGACTAATGTGGTTTTGCGAAAAATGTAACAATAAATTATACGAAGAGAAATTTATATTAAATGATATCGCCTCTCAATTTCAGGGCATTTTCGAAAAATTTTATAGTTCAGATGAGTTGCGAACATGCAAATCATGTGCCCATATAATGGTTCCACCCCCTGTAATTTCTTAACATTTTTTGACACCAAAAACTTCGTAGAAGTACAGTTTTGATGAGTAAATGAGTCGCTTTTGGTCTGATTTTGCCGTAACTTTGCGGTATTAATTTGATTACCATGAGAAAACAAAAAATTTACACCAGCTTTTTAATTATATTATCAACATTTTTTGCACAATTTTCATTCGCCCAGTTATCCGACGGGTTTGATATTAAAGCAGCATATCAGCAGGCAAAAAATAAAGGCATCGCTCAAAGTGATGTTGAAGGATATGTTAAGTATTTGCATAATGATTATTTATCCCATAAAGGTGGGCATCAACCTGCGAGCCCGGCTTTAGGCGTATATGATGCAGGAACCATTTATTTAAATGGTAATAGCGCAGGTAATCCGCTTGCTAAACCCTTCAATCCAAATTCACCACAAAATGCGTATTGTCCAAATGCGGGTTTTGAGCAAGGTACTTTTGCAAACTGGACCGGGGGATATGGAGCGGTTGCTAATGGTGGCTTTGGAGCGCCATTTCCAGTTTATAATCAAACATCCCCAACTATTGAAAATTCAGCAGGAAATAACGTTGGCTTAACCAATACTATTAATTATCATACAATAATGACTACACCTGCTACTAATAGCGTGTATCCAAATTATGTAGGATGGGATTCTATCGCAAGTAAAGTTGTAGGTACTCAAACGGTATCTGAAATTCCTGTAGTTAATCCTAATGGCGGTCCGGTTTCAGTTCGTTTAAATGGAGCAAGTGCGAATTATAGAGCAAGTAAATTAACCTATAACATGGCCCTGAATCCAAATAATAAAAATTTCAGTATTTCATATGCATTAGTTCTAAATAATGGAGGTCATACGGCTGATGATCAACCATACTTTTCAGTAAAAGTTACAGATCAAAGCGGTAATCTCGTTCCGGGATGTTCAGTATACACGGTAACCTGTCATCCTGATTTAACAAATCCATCATCGCCTTTATATGATCCTACCTGGACAAATGCAGTTACAGGGTTTAATGACATTATGTACAGAAAATGGTCGACGTTTGCATTCGATTTTTCTAATTACCCTACCATTACATCGGTTAACGTGGAGTTCTATGTGGGTGGTTGCGCACAAGGTGGTCACTGGGGCTATGCTTATGTAGATGCTGCCTGTAGTCAGGGTGGAGCTGTAGCAAGTTTTTGTGCCGGTTCAAATGCCTCTGTATTAACAGCACCAATAGGTTATAGTACTTATCAATGGGTTGGTCCAAGTGGTCCGGTATCTGTTGGAAATGGTGGAAACACCGGTACTGCAACCATTACTCCGGTTACAGCGGGTCAGGTTTTCACATGTAATGTAACAGCCCCTAATGGCTGTGCCAGTTCGTTTCAAACTACTATTGCCGTAACATCTATTAGTATTACGGGCATAGGCTCTACACCTTCCTGTCAAAATGGAAATAGTGGAACAGCGTTTGTGAGCGCTACAGGCAGTAGCTTGGGCTACAGTTATCAGTGGTTTAATAGTTCAGGTCCGGTGAGTACTGCCCAAAACGCCCCGGGTTTATCGCCTGGTGTATACAGCGTTACGGTGTCTTCGCCAATGTGTGGATCGGAGACAGCAACCGTTGCTGTGGGAATTAGTGCACCTTCTTTTTATGGCTTACCCGCCCCCTATTGTGGCACAACCGCTTGGATAACAACTTCGGGGGGGTCCAATTACAAATGGTATACGGCCAGTCCTTTAGCACTTATTCCGGGAGCAACAAGTTCTTCATTAACAATTAATTCGCCGGTTAACGGCGCAGAATACTTTCTCGTGTATACTACACCAAGTGGTTGTAAGGATTCGATAAAATATACATTGAATCAAACGCCGGGTGGAAATATCTATGCCAGCAATATTAAAAGCATCTGTCCGGGAAATAACAACTCTTATGCAGTTATTAATTTACAAACATCAGCGCCTCCTGTATATAGCTATACCGTTACGGGCCCTGCCGGTTATAACTCAGTATTAAATAATACAACAGCTATTAAAGATAGTGTTGTAGGTTTATCGATTGGTACTTATACTGCAGACGTGTTTGACGGTCAGTGTTTATATAACACAACATTTACGGTGAGCCCGTTCGTTTATACTTACACGTTAACGCCTCCTAACTCTACCATTTGTTCTCCTGGCAGCACCTCGTTGACTGTTGATTTTGGCAACACAACACCTGGAACATGCGGTTTATCGTCCAGCGGCAGTTGTACTTCACCAAACTTAATTACTATTGGAAATGGAACCCAGGTAAACTCCTCAACAGGATATCCGGCCATTTATAGTAACTGGTATAAAAATGCAAGACACCAGATACTATATACTGCCAGCGAATTAGCAGCTGCAGGTATCTTGCCAGGTAAGATCTCAAGTATCGCTTTCGAAATCACCCAGATAATGGGAACTACAAGTTATCCTAACTTCTCCATTAAAATGAAATGTACCAACGTGAATGATTTAGGCGTAGGTACCGCATTTGATAATACTGGCTTAACCCAGGTGTTTTTTGCAGGCAATATAAATATTACAACCGGTTGGAATACATATGCTTTCCCAACAGCTTATGAATGGGACGGAGCGTCGAACATTTTAATTGATGTGTGTAGCGATTTAACAGCAAATTACACAAACAACTCTTCGTCTCCTTACACGCAAACTCCTTTCAACTCAGTTAGATGGTTTAATAGTGATGTAACACCGGCATGTTCAAATCCAACATCCTCCGGATATACACCTAACACAACCTATCGTCCAAATATAAAATTTGGAAACTGTGGCGGTTCAAATCCGGCAGCATTTACGTATTCGTGGTCTCCTTCAGCAGGATTATCTTCAACGAACACTTTTACAACTATTGCAAGCCCAACCGTAACTACAATTTATACGGTTCAGGTAAATCCTATTGGGCAAACAAACTGTATGCAGGCGCAAACCTCTACGGTTAACGTAGCCAGTGCAGTGACTCCAACAATTACAGCGGTTACCCCTGTTTGTACAAATGCCGCTTCATTCTCATTATCGGCAACACCTGCTGGTGGAACCTGGAGTTTAACAGCGCCTACATCTACAGCAGGAGTATTTACTCCTTCTTTGGCATCTGTTGGAAATAATACAGTAACTTATTTATATGGAGGAGCAGGATGTTCGCAAACGGTTACTTCTACAGTTCCTGTTGAACAATACGTTCCGTCCACTATTACGGGTACTTTAGCCACCTTATGTCTTCCAAATGGCCCTATCAATTTATCAACGGCCTTAGCTACTTCCACTTTGGGAGTAGGTGTTTGGACGGGAAATGGAGTTACAGGAACAACATTTGATCCGAATGTTGCAGGCGTTGGAACTCATACGTTAACCTATAGTACTAACTCTACACCTACACCTTCTTTATGTCCGTCGTCAAGTACGATAGCAGTTACGTTAAATTCTTCTGTGCAGCCAACAATAACGGCAGTCAATCCATTATGTACAAATGCTTCTGCTGTAACACTTTCTGTTACGCCAACAGGCGGTGTATGGACTGGTACAGGTGTTACTTCAGCTGGTGTATTTACGCCTTCGTTAGCAACTGTAGGAAGTAATACGTATACTTATACTGTTGGTTCTGCAACATGTTCAGCATCCAATACAACTACCATTTTAGTTGAGCAATTTGTACCTGCAACCATCACAGGTTCTATTAGTACATTATGTGTTACTAATCCCGCTGTAAATTTAGCTACAGCAGTAAGTACCTCAACTTTGGGAACGGGAGTTTGGTCTGGAACTGGTGTATCAGGTACAGCCTTCGATCCATCGATTGCAGGTGCAGGTTCAGGAACAGCGGTACATACTTTAACTTATAGTACAAACTCGGTTCCAATTGGTTTATGCCCTGACGCAAGCACATTATCTATCACAGTAAATTCGGTAGTTCAACCTACTATTACACCGGCTGGTCCTTATTGCGATAACTACGCAGCGCAACAGTTAACAGCAAATCCTGCGGGCGGTGTGTGGAGTCCTTCATTACCAACAACAAGTATTTCAAATTCAGGTTTATTTACACCGGCATCAAGTTTCGTAGGTAGCAACACAGTTTACTACACTTTAACAAATGCGCCGTGTGTTAAAACGGATTCTATTCTTGTTGAGGTTGTACATTTTGTGCCTGCAACTATAGTAAATCCAACAATGGGCCCTTACTGTATTTATGATGCATCCGTAGATTTACAACCAATAGCTCAGTTTACAGGCGGTACTTGGTCGGGTAACGGTATGAGTGGTTCTATTTTTACACCTGCAACTGCGGGCGCCAATGTTCATACAATTACTTATAGTACAGATCCTTCTCCATTATTATATTGTGGAACTACTGAAACCATTTCAATTTTAGTGAATGCTAAACCTGAAGCGAATGCCGTTCCTAACGTATCATCGGGTTGTAACCCTGTTACTGTTGATTATATGACTACCTCATACTCTACAGGTTCAGCTGTCTGGACCTTTGGAGATGGTTCAGCTCAGGACACAGGATTACAGGTGTCGCATACATATACTGTTCCTGGAACTTATACAGCAACTCTTCAGTACACAGATCCTATTGGTTGTAAGGATACAACGGTAGCTAACAGTGGCATTACTGTATTTGCAATACCAGTAGCTTCCTTTGATCCATCAGTTGTGGAAACAACCGTGGTTGACGGACAAATCGAATTTGTAAATCAATCTACCGTTTTAACCAACAATACCTATACATGGGATATCGGAGGATTATATAATAGTGTTAATGTTGATGAATCTTATCTGTTTGTTAACTCGGGAATGTTTGTTGTAACCCTTGTTGCTACAAGTAATGATGGAGGTTGTGTAGATGATACGTCTATTGTGATCAATGTAAATCCTGATGTGGTATTATATGTTCCAAATGCATTTACTCCTGGTTCGGATGGATTAAATGATGCCTTCCATATTTTCTTACCTCCAACAGGCGTTGATTACTCTACCTTTAATTTAATTATTTATGACAGATGGGGTGAGTTAATCTACAAAACCACCGATGTAACTCAAGCCTGGAATGGAGCTAAAAACAACTCGGGCGATATATTGAAACAGGATGTTTACGTATATAAAATTACCTTTAAGGATGAGAAGAAAAAATCTTATGAAAAAGTAGGACACGTTTCCTTACTTCGAAAATAGCCTTCTTAAAATTGTTTAAAAGCTCTGCGGAACTATTCGCAGAGCTTTTTTATTTTTGTAAAAACCAATACTATGTCAGATCCTACAAAATTTAATCAACACATTGTTGCCGGATATTCCACCACCGGTGATTTTATTATATTAGGCGCCGCTTTATTGGATGGTGTGCCTCAAAAAGACGCCGTGGTGAAACTTCCGCTCAAAACATTAAATCGCCACGGATTAATTGCCGGAGCTACCGGCACAGGAAAAACGGTAACCCTTCAAATCATTGCCGAGAATATGTGTGCTAAAGGGATTCCTGTTTTAATGATGGATTTAAAAGGCGATCTGAGTGGAATTGCCAAGCCAGGAAGTTTAAATCCAAAAATTGAAGAAAGACATTCAGCCATAGGTATGCCCTATGTGCCTAACGCAAGTTCAGTGGAATTTTTAACACTCTCAAAAGAGAATGGCGCAAAATTAAGAGCTACCGTTAGTGAATTTGGGCCTGTATTATTCTCTAAGGTGTTAGATTTAAATGACACTCAAAGTGGAATTGTAGCTATTATCTTTAAATATGCTGATGATAAGAAACTGCCGTTATTGGATCTGAAGGATTTTAAAGCTCTATTGAATTTCGTTACTGGAGAAGGTAAAGTGGAAATTCAAAAAAATTACGGCAATGTTTCATCGGCTTCTGTTGGAACTATATTGCGCTCTGTTATTGAACTCGAATCGCAGGGAGCGGATACTTTTTTTGGTGAACGTTCTTTTGAAGTAACAGATCTGGTTAGATTAGATGCCTACGGAAGAGGTATTGCTTCCATTATAAGACTGGTTGATATACAGGACAAACCTAAGTTATTTTCAACCTTTATGTTATGTTTACTGGCAGAAGTTTACCAAACCTTTCCAGAGGCCGGAGATATGGAGAAACCAAAACTGTGTATTTTTATTGATGAAGCTCATTTAATTTTTAAAGAAGCATCGGATGCATTATTAGATCAAATCGAGTCTATTATTAAATTGATTAGAAGTAAGGGTGTGGGTATTTATTTTTGCACGCAAAATCCATATGATATTCCCGACGCCGTATTATCACAGCTTGGATTAAAGGTACAGCATGCCTTAAGAGCCTTTACAGAGAAAGACAGGAAAGCTATTAAAAAAACTGCAGAAAATTACCCTATATCGGAATTTTACAAAACGGATGAAATGCTGACAAGTATTGGAATAGGCCAGGCTTTGATAACCGCATTAAATGAAAAAGGAATTCCCACGCCTTTGGCCGCTACTCATTTAAGAGCACCTATGAGCAGAATAGGGATTCTGACTCCTGATGAGATCCACCAAATTGTATCGACAAGTACCGTTGCTCTTAAATACAATGAGGTGATTGACAGAGAAAGCGCTTTTGAAATACTGAATAAAAAATTACAGGAAACGGAAGAAGCAGAGCCAAACGAAAAGACCTCAAAAAGATCTGAGAAAGAAGAAAAGTCTACGATCGAAAAAATAAGCGAAAACACAATGGTAAGGCAAGTAGGACGAACCGTAATGAAAGAAGTTGCACGCGGTTTATTGGGTGTACTTGGTTTAGGCGGTAAAAAGAAAAAAGGAAGCTGGTTTTAAAACTGTTTTGGCTTTAATTTTTTGCCAGCTAATTCTGCGATTTCAGTGATTCTTCTTTGTCGTGTTTCAGATTTCTTTGCAAAAACAATCCAGGTCAGCATCATTTTTTTTACCGATTTGCTTAAACTCAAAAAAAATGATTTTGACCCAGGGTTAGCCGTAAAAGCTTTCTCTAAATCTTTTGGTATGATCAGTTTCTCTACCTCGTCTAAAATTGTCCACGAACCGTTTTCTTTTGCAAGCGCTATACTGCGTAAACCGGCTTTGGTCATTTTTTTTTCATCAATCAATCGCTTAATTTTTTCTTTATTGACTTTCGACCAGGTACTTGTTGGTTTTCGTTTACTGAAAAACTGTATAAACTGCTCATCGTCGATAGATTTTCTGACACTGTCTATCCAGCCAAAACAAAGGGCTTCATCAACAGCGTCGCTCCAGGAAATAGTGGGGATACCCGATTTCATTTTATAACAAACAAGCCAAACAGATTGTTTGGACGCATGATTTTGTTTTAGCCATTGCCTCCACTCTTTTTGACTTGCCGGATAAAAAGTGTCTATGTCATTACTCTGCATCAACTATATTATTTCATCAGCACTAAAATAACACTTACAATTAAAATCCCCATTAAATGGTATGAACCGCTTATGATGCCGTAAAGAATAGGTTTTGGTATATTTGGATTGATGGCTATATTAATGGTATTCGATACGAGGAAACCTATACCAACAACTAAAGCAAAGTCAACGGCCCCGCTGATAGACCGAATGCCAAGCGCGTAAATTAAGATGGCACTGGCAACGGTTATCACTAATGAACATAGCGCGGGCCCTACTATAAAAATGGGCTTGTTTGGTAAAGTTTCACCTTCTTTATCCAAAGAGATTTTATACTGTTTGCTAAATAATAAAGTGAACCATAAGGCGCCTAATACAAAATACGCTATAAAGGCAATTAAAACACTCATCCAGTTTAAGTTTGCGAATTGATTGATCATACTATTATTTTTTAAAGGTTAGACGACAAATGTAAATTGGCCTGGTGACAACCCTATGTCAGTGGTAAAAAAATAATCTAATGAAATTTATCAAAAAATTCCTGCAAGGTCATTTTGTGAGGAATAAATTTATCTTCGAGAACATGCATCATTTTAATCCTGTCTAAGCGAAAGTATCTGAATTCCTTTCTTAACCTACACCAGGCTACCAGTAGCCAATTCTCCTGTGTGCTTAACAAAGCAAAAGGCTCTATGAGGCGGCTTGTAATTTTATGACTTTCGTTTTCGTAGTCAATATTCGTGACACAAAAATTGGTGAGTGCGAATTGTAATTCTGATAAATTATGGCTGTTTCGCTTTCTATTAACGTTTTGACTAAAGCGAGTTCGATCGGCAAGAAGATTAACTTTTTCTTTGGCGTTGTGTCCCAGCACAGCTTTTATTTTATCGATGGCTGCAAGGTAGTCGGTAACAAAAGAGCTATCTTTATTTTTCAACACCAATTGTTCAGCAAGAATCAACGCATTAGCTTCTGTTTCTGTAAACATAACGGGAGGTATTCTATAGCCTTCCATCAACGTGTAGCCTTTGCCTTCTTCGGTCAAAACTGGCACGCCCGACTGTTCCAGCGCTTTGATGTCGCGGTAGATCGTTCTTATACTTACCGAAAATTTGTGGGCTAACTCAGGAGCCGTTAAAAGACGTTTGGTTTGCAGCTGGTTTAAAATTGCAGTTAGTCGCGACAGTCGTTTGGTATCATTATCCTGCATGTTAAATTTTATTGATCTTTCCCTAAAATTAAACCCTTAACGAACCCCTGAATCCTCTCACGGCGTAGTAGGATTCGGCGCCATTATGATAGACAAATACATTGTTATAGCGCCGATCACAAAAAAGCGCACCATTCAATTTTCTGATGTCATTGGGGGTTTTTACCCAACTGGATGTTTTCAAGTCAAATTCCCCTAATCCCTGTAATTGGCGATATTCCTCTTCTGTTAAAAGCTCAATGCCCATGTCGGCAGCCATGTTAATCGCACTGTCTTTAGGTTTATTTTCTTTCCGAGAATTCAGAGCTTCATGGTCATAGCAAATACTTCTTCTTCCTTTAGGAGTTTCGGCCGAACAATCATAAAAAATATACTCGCCCGTTTTTTTATCATATCCGATCACGTCAGGTTCACCGCCGCTTATTTCCATTTCTTCCAGCGACCATAATTTTGCCGGGTGAGCTTCCAGCCGTGCCTGAACTTTATCCCAGCCGATGCCTTTGTGGCGACTCATGTTTTTCTCGAAACGGGTTCGTAGTATTTTTATTAATTCATCAGCCTGGTTTGCCGTTAATTTCTTTTTATCAGATTTGCTCATCGTTTGTTTATTGAGAGTGATTAACTAATTTATTTTCTTGTTACGGATTAATCATCCAGTCCTTTGCCATCCAGAATTTGCTTCATGTATTTTTCAATTCTCGTTTCGCGCGTCTTAGCCTGTTTAGCGGCAGAAAAATAAAGTAAATAGCCTCTTTGTCGGCCAGGTGTTAATGCATAAAAAGCTTTTTTTAAAACTGCACTTTTGTTTAATCTGGCTTCAAATTCAGCTGGCATTTCAAACTCTTTGGTTTGTTTCATTTCCACTTTTAAGCCGGCTTCTTCTATGGCAATTGCTTCATAGATATAAGCTTTGATAGTTGCTTTGAGTTTGGTTATTTCTTTTATATCTGTAAAACGGATTTGGCGGGCGGCCTGTACATTTTTTGTTTGCTGGATCAAAATGCCTTTTGGATCTTTTAACAACGACCCTTTGAAAAACAACAGCGCACAATAATCTTTAAATACATGTATTAAAACAATATTATTTTTCTCAAAGGAATAACAAGGAACACCCCACTTCAATTCTTCGTTGAGGTGGCAGTTCAAAACAATCGCTCTCAGTTTTATTATTTCTTCCTGCCACTTTTTAGCTTTTGTAAAATAAAAATCAACTTTTGGATTCATACTATAAAGTTAATTATTTGTAAGAATTTTTCTATCGACCGGCCTGAAATACCACGAGATGATCGTGAGAATCAATAATAGTACCGGACCAAAAAACTCCTTAGCGCCGTCGCTCCCTGCTATGTGCGAAACAATAGCGCCGGTCATGGTAAAAAAGAAGCCAGCGTAAGCCCATTCTTTTACCAACGGAAATTTAGGAATAAGAACTGTTATAACACCCAGTATTTTCCAAACACCGAGTATAGTTAAAAAATAGAGTGGATAGCCAAGATGAGCCATCATATCTGCCTCTTCAGGCAATTTAATTAATTGTACAATTCCACTGGAAAGCATTCCTAACGAAAGCCAAATAGTGGCTATCCAATAAATAATTTTGTTTCTTTTTGTCATAGTATATTATTTTAGTTTTGTTACAATGTCCTGTAGTCGGTTATGTGCCATGTTTAGGCCACTGGCAAAGGGTAATGCCAGCATCTGATCTCTCAAAGCCACCGATCTGTATACAATATGCATATTCAATTGACTCGTGTCTTCTGTAAGCTTTTCAAAATCCAGGAACTCAAGTTGAACATCAAAGGGCGTGTTCTCCATTTTGAAGGTGCGAATGATCTGTTGATTCGGGATGAACTCATGAATAACACCGTTAGCTCTAAATACTACATTACCTGATGGATCGGAGGTTTCAAACTGGTAGCTACCGTGTTTTTTACTTTCAAGTTTCAGCACTTTTGTGCTCATCCATTGCTCAACAATCTCGGCCTCAGCATATGCTCTAAAAAGTAACTCCACCGGCAGATCAAATTCTCTTGCGATGATCAGATCATGTTTACCGTCTTCGGCATTAATGTTTGTTTTTCTTTCCATCGTTTCTATTTTTTTGATTTGTATTTTTTCATCACAGTCTCCAGTTTATTAAATCTTTCGTCCCACATGTTGCGAAAAGGCTCAATAAAATCAGCTATTTCTTTCATTTTTTTCACGTTAATGTGATAATAGATCTCGCGGCCGGTTTGTTGCTTTTCCAGTAATTCACATTCGGTCAGTATTTGAAGGTGCTTAGAAACAGTAGGCCTTGCCGTGTCAAAATTGGAAGCAATAGCGCCGGCGGTCATTGACTGAGAGGTTACCAATACGAGAATAGCCCTTCTGGTGGGATCGGCAATAGCCTGGAATACATCTCGTCTTAAATTCATTGTGTAGCTATTTAACTACAAATATAAATGTAGTTATTTAACTACACAAGTTTTTGTGAATTATATTTGAAATAAATGTTATATATTGAGGTTGTATAAACGCACAGCTTATGTCAATTTATAATGCTATACTTATTGATCCGGGACCTGGATTTAACCGCGAGTCGGGGAGTATAGAAGTTAAAGCGAGCTCCATTTTATTTTTTAACGAGAACAGAAAACACGATATTTCATTCCTGAATCTTGAAATGACCGTCGGTGGAAACAATAAAGAGCTTGTTTTTTTTGCAGATAAAAGAAACAAAGATATTTCTTTTTACACCAGCGATAGATCTATCTTAAAAGATAGCACTATCAAAGCCCATCCCGATTTTGCTTCTCAGATGAAGGTGGTAAAAAAGGCGAGACGAAGTATTACTTTGGCCTTGTTTATCATTTGTGTGATTATTGCGTCCATTGTTGTTTCCCTCTTTGCCTTTAAAGATACATTTGTGGAAGGTTTGGCGAATAAGGTTCCTATTGATTGGGAGCAAAAAATGGGCGATAAATTATTTGCAACAATGTCTTTACAATATGATTTTATCGAGAAC
Organism: Bacteroidota bacterium; assembly: GCA_040387475.1. Lineage (GTDB taxonomy): Bacteria > Bacteroidota > Bacteroidia > B-17B0 > Aurantibacillaceae > UBA4416. The sequence continues at coordinate 331,118 of JAZKDT010000001.1, forward strand.
GACAGCTTAAAGACTGAGCTTATCCGAATTGCCGCACCTTTAATCAAACAGATAGAAAAAGACGGGACGAAGATCGAATTTTATTTTATCAAAGATCCAACCATCAATGCGTTTGCCTTACCAGGCGGCAAAGTGATTGTTCAAACAGGACTTATTGAAAATGCAAAGTCCTGGGAAGAGTTATTGGGCGTGGTAGGCCACGAGTTAGCACATGTAAAAAGACGTCACCATATTAGGGGAGTGATTGATAACCTGGGATTGTATGTGATCATTTCCTCCCTGGTTGGAGATATATCGGCAATATCAGGCACGATCATTAACATGGGCGGGGATTTGGCCTCACTATCCAACAGTCGCGATTTTGAGACAGAGGCCGATGAAACAGGTCTAGATTATTTAGTAGCGGCCGGTATAAATCCCGAAGGCTTGATTTCTTTTTTCAAAACACTGGACGAACAAACGCCGGTTAAAACAGAAGGCTACATGTCTTTTTTATCAACCCATCCCGCAACCGAAGACAGAATCGACCACCTTAAAAAACTGTTGAAAGAAAAGAATGTGAAAATTGAGCTTATTAAAGACGACTTTAATCACTATAAACAAATCATAAAAAAATAACTATGAATGTAAAAATAGAAGCAAACCCTGCGTTTGCGTATCTCGATATAGAGTTAGCGCCTGGCGAAACAATTGTTTCGGAAGCAGATGCTATGGCCACTATGTCTTCGGAATTAGACATGACTGCCAAATTTAATGGTGGATTTTTTCAGGGCATTTCAAGAAAATTACTGGGCGGAGAAAGTATGTTTGTAAATCACTTTACCAACAACACAAGCAAATCCTTAAAATTGACCCTAACCCAGGCCACGCCCGGAGACATGGAGTGTAAAGTATTAAATAATGAAACCTATTGTTTGGAAGGCGGTGCTTATGTTGCTTCTGAGCCGGGCATAAAGCTAGGCCTGCGTTGGGCAGGATTTGGTTCATTTATTGCCCGCGAAGGACTTTTTAAACTTATTGTTAAAGGAACTGGCAAAGTTTACTTTGGTGCTTATGGCGGAATTGTTGAGAGAGAAGTAAAAGGAGAATATATTGTTGATTCAGGCCATTTAGTTGGTTACGAAAAAGACATGCAATTGAAGCCAAAATTATCAAACGGTATTATTGGCAGTATTACCAGCGGCGAAGGTTTTGTAACCAAAGTTACAGGCAACGGAAAAATTTATTTACAAACCAGAAACCTTTCGGGCTTGGCATCATGGGTTAACAGACATTTATAATTATGGAAAACACTATTCAATCAGCAACTACAAATCAGCTGGACGTAAAATTTCAAATGCGTCCGGGTGCAACGGCGGCAGAAATAACGCTCAAGCCAGGCCAAAAATTAACGGCGGAAGGCGGAGCTATGATAGCCAAGTCAATGGCTATTCAAATGACCACTAGCACCCAACAAAAAAAATCGGGCGGCATTATTAAAGGATTAAAGAGATTGGTATCGGGAGAGAATTTCTTTTTAAACCATTACGTAGCACCGGCGGAAGGCGGAAAACTTTGGTTGGGAGCCACTCATATTGGTGATATGGAGCAAAAAGAATTGCATGGAGAGAACTTAATTATACAAGGTGGCTCTTTTGTAGCATGTACCGAAAACGTTAGTATAGATGCCAGTTGGCAGGGATTTAAAAACCTTGTATCAAAAGAAAGCCTTTTTTGGGTAAAGGCCTCAGGTCACGGCACTGTTATTTTTAATTCTTTTGGCGCTATCTATAAACTTGAGGTAGATGGAGAGCACATCGTGGATACCGGGCACATTGTTGCTTTTGAAGAAACACTGGCATTTACCTTAACCAAAGCAGGAAAAAGCTGGGTAAGCTCTGTATTGGGAGGTGAAGGCCTTGTATGTAAATTTAAAGGTAAAGGCATCGTTTGGGTGCAATCGCATAATTCATCATCATTCGGTTCAACATTAGGGCCACAACTTAAACCAAGATAATAATGGAAGCAATTCATACAACAGAGGGTTTCGATTTTAAATTTGATTGTAAACCGGATTATGGTTTCTTAACTGTAAAGATTCCGAATGGTAAAAAAATAAAAGTAGAAGCAGCAGCAATGGCTTCTATGGATACTAATTTGGAAATGAAGACAAAATTTAAGGGTGGCTTCAAGCGTTTTTTGTCTGGAGAGTCATTATTTATTAATGAATTTACCGCGAAAAATGGTAACGCCGAAATTCAAATTGCACCAGCGGCGCCAGGTGATATTGATCATGTGTATTTAAATAATCAGACCATATATCTTCAGAATACAGCATTTGTTGCTTCAGGGGACGAAGTACAGGTAGATACGAAATGGCAGGGTTTTACCAAAGGATTTTTCTCGGGCGAGAATTTCTTTTTAATTAAATGTTCAGGTAAAGGGGATCTTTGGTTTAATTCGTATGGAGGCATTATTCCTATTGATATAGATGGTGATTATGTAGTGGATACCGGTCACATTGTAGCGTTCACAGAAGATCTGACCTATACTATCAACCGTATTGGAGGATATAAATCCCTGTTCTTTTCGGGAGAAGGACTGGTTTGTAATTTTAAGGGCAAGGGTAGGGTATGGATTCAGACGCGTAAGATAAATCCTTTTGTAAGTTGGGTTCATCCATTCAGACCGAAGAAAAATAATAATTAAAAAAGGAGGAGCATTTGCTCCTCCTTTTCGTTGAATGGTCTATCCTTTTTAATCTTCCATTTTGATCTTTTCGATCATCAGATGTTTTTTGAATTTTCGCACGAGATCCGCCATTTGCAATTCTCTTTCCTCAAGGTCTTTCATATCAAGATCAGAAGCGTCAGCTACAGGTTTTAATTTCGCGACATTAGATTTCATTTGTTCCAGGCCTGATACGGTAGCTTCATGTTCCGGATCAGAACTATCAAGCAAAGCTACTTTTTCTTCGGTGTCTTTAATGAATTTTTCTACATACGGTATCATGTCCCAGGGGTTATTAGGCGTGTTCCATACAAAGGCAATATTGCAACGACGGCATTTATATTTATTGCTTTTCCAACCCTGCGCCGTAGTATCGAAACCAATAACCTTAAGCATTTCGTTGCTGCTGCATTTCGGGCATTTGGCATTGTCTTTTATCATCCCTTGCAATTGCTCTCGCTCTGATAGTACAATCTCCCGGTTTTTTGCATGTTGATGGAGCTGCTCCGTTAATTTGTCACAGGTCTCTAACATCTGGCGATAATCTTCGTCCAGTTTATTTTCTGTAATAAGTACCTGCGCACGTTTTTTAAAATACTGCACCAGTTTTATGAGTTCACGTTCTTCGGGTTTCAGGTTTTGTTCCATGATAGCGCACTTTTATCAAAGATAATAAAATCAAAAAACAGGTTCAAATTTATTTAATCCTAGCCTGAAATTCAAATTACAATTTAAATTTTGAGATGGTGTGGAATTTGTCGGGACCAGAATTTTTTATTCCCGGAAACGTGTCAAAGTTCACAATCAGTAAATTGCCTTTATAGATAATGGTTTCACACGGATTATCCAGTTGCCCGTCGGAGCCATTCGCATCACCATTTTGCCATATTAAGTGAATGGTGTTTGTATTTAGATCCAGTTGATGCACACTGTTGTTATCATAATTAGCAATAAAGATACTGTTCCTGGCTTTATCGTAAAAAAAGCCGTCACAACATCTTATTTTATCTGAATCAAAAACGATGGTTTGTGACTTGACTTTTCGGTCTTTCGTAAATTCAAATTTTGTAATCACTCCGTCGCCAAAATTACCGGCGTATAAATTACCCTTACTGTCAAATGCAATTCCATCAATTCCAATGGTCGGGCGATTGATTTCAGATTTTAAAGTAAACATACTGATTAGATGTGCGGCTTTTATATCGGAAGTTAGCATTAGCTTTCCTTTATTTAATTCTTCTAATGAAAAACTATAAAGACTGCTTTCCCTTTTGTTTTCAGCCCAGGCATCCGTTATGTAAATTCTGTTTTCATACCATCTGACTGCTTCACCAAAATTGAAGCCTTCAGCTAAAATTTCTGCATGGCTTGGTTTTCCTTTTTCAACTATAATGCGAATTAAACGAGATAAGTTTTCCTTACCCGAAAAAAATTGGTTGTCCATCAGGTAAAGATTTCCATCCGGGCCAAATTCCATTCCCATCGGATGCACTCTGTTTGTAACAGGATGAAGTGGCAATTTATCAAACCAAACAAAAGGCTTATCCTGTTCATCAAAAGTGAGAATTTTACTGCCGTTTACTTCAAATGAAGTAGGATTTGTAATGGCTAAAAAAAGGTTTCCCTTTTTGTCGATCGCCATACCATCAGGTGTTGTGCAGGTTTCTCCCAAGTCTGCAAACAGCGTTGGTTTTACGAGTTTGCTAGTTGTGGTATCGTAGACAATCTCTTGCTTTGTGTTTTGCTAGAATACGCTGAGGTAATTGATTGTTAAAGTTAACAGAAAAATTAGCTTCGTATTTTTCATAGCTGTATTGGCGATAAACCGTTTTAAACAAAACTAAAGATTTACAACTATGTAAACACAAAAATATTCTTAATAAAACAAAAAAAGCGCTTATTGTTTAGTAAGCGCTTTTGCAGTTTCATTTTATTAGTGAGCGTGTCCGCCACCATCCACTTCGCCATCGGCTAATGGAATAGTTTGAGGAATGAAGTCTTCTTCAGATCCTGGCTTACTATAGTCATACGCCCAACGGTGAACTACAGGTAGTTGACCTGGCCAGTTACCGTGAATGTTTGCCATAGGAGTTGTCCACTCTAATGTATTTGAATTCCAAGGATTTTGAGGTGCTTTCTCGCCACGGAAAATACTATAGAAAAAATTGAATAAGAATACACATTGAGATAATGCACCTAATATGGCGAACACAGTAACTATCTCATTAATATCAACTAAATTATCAAATAAAGGGAAGTTAGAGTTTGTGTAGTAACGACGAGGTACGCCGGCTAATCCCAGAAAGTGCATAGGGAAGAATACACCATAGGCACACACAAATGTTAACCAGAAATGTAAATAACCTAATTTTTTGTTCATCATGCGTAAGAACAGTTTTGGAAACCAGTGATATACACCCGCAAACATACCGAAGATTGCAGATAATCCCATTACAATGTGAAAGTGAGCTACCACAAAGTAAGTATCATGCACGTTAATATCTAAAGTTGAATCTGCTAAGATGATACCTGTTACACCACCTGTTACGAAAGAAGAAACCAAACCAATAGAGAACAACATGGCTGGTGTGTATTGAATGTTACCTTTCCATAAAGTAGTAATGTAGTTAAATGCTTTTACTGCAGATGGAATAGCAATTAATAATGTTGTAAATACAAACACAGATCCTAAGAACGGGTTCATACCGGTTAAGAACATATGGTGACCCCAAACGATAAAGGATAAGAAACCAATGGCCAACATCGATCCGATCATCGCTCTGTAACCGAAGATAGGTTTACGGGAGTTTGTGGAAATGATTTCAGATGTAATACCTAAAGCCGGTAATAATACAATGTATACCTCAGGGTGACCTAAGAACCAGAATAAGTGTTCAAATAATACCGGGCTACCACCAACGTTGTCTAACGGGCGACCACCAATATAAATATCCGATAAATAGAAACTTGTTCCCAAACTTCTGTCGCAAATTAATAATACAACAGCCGAAACTAATACCGGGAAAGATAAAACACCTAAGATAGCAGTAATTAAGATGGCCCACATAGTTAATGGCATGCGGGTCATTTTCATACCCTTAGTACGTAAATTAATGATCGTTACAATATAGTTGATACCGCCTAACAAGGATGAAACAACGAATAAAGTCATTGAAATTAACCACAAAGTCATACCTAATTTAGAACCTGGCATTGCTTCCGGTAATGCTGATAATGGAGGATAAATTGTCCACCCTCCTGAAGCAGGACCATCTTCAATAAATAAAGAACCTAACATGATCACACTTGATCCAAAGAAGAACCAGTAAGACAACATATTTAAGAATCCGGAAGCCATATCACGTGCACCAACCTGATAAGGAATTAATAAGTTTGCAAAGGTTCCACTCAATCCACCGGTTAATACAAAGAATACCATGATGGTACCATGAATGGTAACTAACGCCAGGTACATGTTAGGATCCAGAATACCGTCTTTGCCCCATTTGTCTCCTAGAATGGCGTTTATGAAGGCAAATTTTTCTCCTGGCCATGCTAACTGCAAACGGAAAATGATTGACATCGTCATAGCGATAACAGCCATTACTACAGCTGTTAATAGGAACTGACGGGAGATCATTTTATGATCCTGACTGAAAATGTATTTGCTTACAAAACTTTCGTGGTGTTCATCATGATCGTGAGCGTGATCGTGGTGTCCTTCGTGTCCTGTTAAATCTGCTGAATGTGCGTTTGACATATGATGCTTTATTTTAAAGTACTACAATTTTGTTTTTAATTTTATTCTCCTTTAGCGGCCAACGTTTTAACTGCTTTTTGTTTTGCTAACCAGGCGTTATAATCTTTTTCACTTTCTACAACAATGGTCATTTGCATATTGTAGTGAGAGGCACCACAAATTTTATTACATAATAACAGGTAATCAAACTCAACAGGCTCTTCGTTTTTTAAAGCACGGGCATGGTTGATACCAGCCATTAATTGAATCACGTAAGGATCTTTACGCATTTCAGCTGTTGTTTTGTTTGGAGTAAATCTAAATTCAGTGATCATACCCGGTACACAGTTCATTTGTGCGCGAAAGTGAGGCATGTATGCAGAGTGAATAACATCGCGTGAGCGCATTTTAAATTCGATCTCTCTGTTTACCGGGATATGAAATTCATTTTTTACAATAATATCATCATAACATTTTGGATCTAATGTATCTAATCCTACAGAGTTTCCTCCATCGATCTGGCGGTAATCTGTTAATCCTAAAGTTTTGTCCTTACCGGCATAACGTGCGCTCCAGTCAAATTGTTTTGCGTATAATTCAATAGTAATTTTGTTAGGATCAGTTGAACGGTCAGTAATTTCGTTCCAGTATTTTAAACCAAAAATAATGATACCAGCTAATACAACAGCGGGTGCAATGGTCCAAGCCATTTCTAAACGATTATCGTGTGCAAGGAATGTAGCTTTAACGCCTTTTTTACCTGCGTATTTGTAGCTGAACCAAAATAAAACAGCATTTGTAACCACAAACACAAAAACGATCAGGTACATGTTATAATCCCATAAAGCGTCAATCTTTAAACCATGAACTGATGCTGCTCCGGGTAATGCGTTGTCATTCCAACGATCGGCTTGCCAAAAGAAAAATGCGATGAAAACAAAGCCAAATAACAACATGGCTTTACCATTAAAGGCATTATCACTATCCGTTATATGCCACTCTTTGGTTTTCTTAAACTCACGTGATAGTTCAATAACACGCATTAACTGGTGGACAGCGATGATTAAAAGTACAAGTCCGATTAAGATTAACAATTTCATAATTAGATATTTATTTTTTTAGTTGTCTTATGAATTGCCCAGAGGGGGCTCATCATATCAAATATTTTAGTTTATTCTTTGCTTTTAATTAGTAAGAGTGATGCGCACTTTCTTCCAGGAACGGGTGATTTTTTACCAGTAACGGACGTTTAGAAAGATTAGTTAACACAACGTAAATAAATAATCCTAAGAAGAAGAAGAAAGTCCCTAACTCCATCCATCCTAAACCAGTCCAGTGGTGGCCAACTGTGCCCGGCATAACTACCATGATAATATCCAGGTAGTGACCAATGAATATAATAGTACCTACAAAGATTAAGAAGAAATAATTTCTTTTCGAATCACGACTCATTAACATGATCATCGGGAAAGCAAAGTTTACAAATAAAACTGTCCACATTAAAGTTTTGTATGATTCCCAACGTGTTTGGAAATAAACAACCTCTTCAGGAATATCTGCATACCAGATTAACATGAATTGAGAGAAATATAAATATGTCCATAAGAAGGAAATAGCGAACATCCATTTACCAATATCGTGTACTGTACTTTCAGTAACAAATTCTAAATAACCTAATTTTTTTAACCAAACAACTAAGATGGTGATAGTGATTAACGCACTAACCCACATACCGGAGAAGATGTACCAACCCATCATTGTAGAGAACCAGTGAGTATCAATACTCATGATCCAATCCCATGCAGATGTAGAAGAAGTAACCGCAAAAACAACCATGAACCATGCACTTAATTTAATGTTTTTCCAGTGAAAACCTTTAGCCTCTTCATGTCCTAAAGCATCAGCATCGATAGAGTTTTTACGTAATTTCCAGGTAAACATAACCCAGGCAACCATGTATAAAATAGTTCTGATCCACCAAAAAGCCCCAAAATAACCAATTTTACCTGCTATAACAGCGTCGTAATTTGCTGATCCTTCAGTGGCAATCCCATCAGCCATCCATGGATAAATAGTATGTAAATGTAATTGACCGCAGATAAAGATTAACAACATGAAAGATAACCCTACTGGCATATACCAGGTTACAGCTTCAATAATTCTTTTGATAGTTGTTGCCCAACCTGCTTCAGCAGCATACTGTAAGCCCAGGAAAAAAGATGCTCCCAAAGCAATAGCCATAAAGAAAAATGCTCCAACAAAAACATTGGCCCATGCGCGGGTTGCATGATAATGATGATCATCCGGCTGTTTATCAAGCATAAACATACAAATGATAGATACTAAACCAACGGCCATCAATATCATTGATGTCAGTTTTGCTTTAGAGGGTACTACGAAATTTAATTTATCAGTGTTCATATTTAAAAATTCTGTCGTATTTAAAAATTCGTTTTAATTAATGTGCTTTTGGTGTTTCGGCTGCCGGAGTTGCAACAACTGCTTTTGCTGCTGTACTATCAGCCACTACAGTTTTGGGTCCTTGTAATTTTTGTACATAATATACCAATTTCCAACGTTCTTCCTGTGTCAATAAATTCCTGTGAGGACCCATTGAACCTTTTCCATAAGTAATGGTATGGAAGATCTTTCCTTCAGGAAGATCCTTTAATGCCCCATTGTATGCTGGTGGCGGCCCAGGTAATTTTAAACCAACTTTTCCATCTCCCGCTCCTGTAGCACCGTGACAGTGTACACAAAATTTACCATATAAATCTTCACCCTGTTTATCAACAGCTGCTGAAAAAACAACCGGGTTTTTTAAATATAATCCTGCTTGTGCATATCCTTCTGCCGTATTTGGATATACATAGGGCATGTAGCCTCTTGCAATGGTCCCGTCAACAGGCAACATAGCGTTATCTAATGTGTCTCCGTTAATAACGTGGGTTCCGTAATATTCTACAGAAGGCGAACGATACATATCTGGCATAAATTCATAACCCGGACTGTTCGATTCTTTTTTACCACATGATGTAAAACCTGCCACTAACATCACTGCGAAAGTTCCGCAAGCAACCAGTTTAAGATTTTTGTATGATAAGTTCATATTGTTGTGTTTATCTAATTAATACTTTGGTTCGATTGTGATAATGCCTTTGTAGTTTACTTCTTCAGCTCCAGTTGAACGTAAGATCTCATCAGCCTTTTTTGATTGCTCATCATTTAATTCTAAATAGATCATGAACTTATCGTCAGTTGTACGAGGATCAGGATTTTTAGCTTTAGCACCTGGTACTAACCAGCAGCGTAATAAATATGTTAATGACATACCATGAGCAGCACAAAATACAGTTGCTTCAAAAGTAATTGGAATAAATGCCGGAATTGCTGAATAGTAATTCCAGTTTGGTTTACCACCAATATCATTAGGCCAGTCGCTTACCATCATGTACCACATCATTAATGTAGCTAACGATAACCCGGTGATACCATAAATAAATGCACATATCGCAATACGTGTACGAGGTACACCAACTATCGGATCAATTCCGTGAACTGGAAATGGAGTAAATACATCCGCGATACGAATACCTGATGCACGTAATTTTCTACATGCGTCTAATAAAGGAACTTCATCTCCAAAAATGCCGTGTATAATTTGTTTAGTTGCCATATTCTTTTTCTAATATCTTAATTCTAAATCTGTGTACTAATTAATGATGTGCGTGTTCTGCTGCAGCTTTTTTATGTTCTTCACCAGATGCTTTTAATATTGATTTTAACTCGGCTTGCGCAATTACCGGGAATGTACGTGAGTACAATAAGAATAAGGTAAAGAACATACCGATTGTTCCAACAAAGATACCTACGTCAACAAACGAAGGTGTATAGGTATTCCATGTAGATGGTAAGTAAGTACGACATAAAGTAGGCACAATAATTACAAAACGCTCAAACCACATACCGATGTTTACAACGATAGATAAGATGAATGTAAATACTAAACTGGTACGTAATTTTTTGAACCAGAATAATTGAGGAGAAATTACGTTACAAGTCATCATGGCTGCATAAGACCACCACATTGGACCGGTTGCTCTGTTTAAGAATGCATATTGTTCCCACTCAACACCTGAATACCATGCTACGAATAACTCAGTTAAATAAGCTACACCTACAATAGAACCAGTAACGATAATTACGATGTTCATGTACTCTACGTGTTTAATTGTAATGTATGCTTCTAATTTATATACTTTACGAACAATTAGCATTAATGTTAATACCATCGCAAATCCTGAGAATACAGCACCCGAAACGAAATATGGAGGGAAGATAGTCGTATGCCAACCCGGAACTACTGATGTAGCAAAGTCAAATGATACAATAGAGTGAACCGAGAATACTAATGGTGTAGATAAACCAGCTAATACTAAAGATACTTCTTCAAAACGAGACCAGTGACGAACACCACCGCCCCAACCGAAGCTTAATAAAGCGTATGCTTTTTTCATACGTGGTTTAACAACTCTGTCACGGATCATTGCGAAATCAGGAATTAAACCAATGTACCAGAAAACGATAGATACAGTTGCATAAGTTGATACCGCGAACACATCCCATAATAAGGGTGAGTTAAAGTTAGGCCACAAAGAACCAAATTGATTTGGTAAAGGGAATAACATGTAATCTAACCACGGACGACCGGTGTGTAACGTTACGAAGATAGCAGCACATAATACAGCAAAGATCGTCATCGCCTCAGCAGAACGGTTGATGGCCATACGCCATTTTTGGCGGAACAATAATAATACAGCCGAGATCAAAGTACCGGCGTGACCAATACCAATCCACCAAACGAAGTTGGTAATATCCCATGCCCAATCAACACCGTTATTAGAACCCCAGGCTCCAATACCAACACCAATGGTGTAGGATAAACATCCAATTCCCCACATGAAAGCCAGTACAGAGATGGTAAATAAAATATACCATAATCTGTTTGCTTTACCTTCTATGGGCGCAATAATATCATCTGTGATGTTTCGGTAAGTCTTGTTACCTAATATCAAAGGAACTCTTATCTGTGATTCTGCGTGCATATTATTTTAAATTCAGAATTTATAATTAGTTTTTACTTGATCTTATGAATGGTGTTCTTCTTTTTTCTCTTCCGGATTATGACCTGGAGCTGGAGCTTTGTGTTCGCCGGTATGAATTGCTTCTTCCTGGTTTCTTACTTTTAATAAGTAAGATACAGTTGGTTTCACACCTACTTCTTCTAATAAGAAATAGTTTTTATCATCATTTCTCCATGTGTTAATTGCTGATGCTTCGTCATTAACATCTCCAAACATGATCGCGTTTGTAGGACAAGCTTGTTGACAGGCCGTTTTGATTGATCCGTCAACGATTGGCATTTTAGCTGCTTTCGCTACTAATTTACCTGCTTGTAAACGTTGCTGACACATAGAACATTTTTCCATAACCCCACGTGAACGAACTACTACGTCTGGATTCAATACCATACGTCCTAAATCTTGTTGAGCCGGGTTAACATTCGTGAAATCAGCGTTAGCATTATAGTTAAACCAGTTGAAACGACGAACTTTGAATGGACAGTTATTAGCGCAGTAACGGGTACCGATACAACGGTTATAAGTCATCATGTTCAATCCTTCTGTACTGTGGCTGGTTGCTAATACCGGACAAACCGTTTCGCAAGGAGCGTGATTACAGTGCTGACACATCATTGGCTGGAATGTTACCTTCGGATTCAAAGAAGGATTTTCCATATCCAGATACATATCCAAAGCACCGATATTTTCGCCGGCTGCTTTTTCACGGGTCATATCAGAGGTATAGTAACGATCGATACGTAACCAGTGCATTTCACGTGTTTTACCAACTTCTTCCTTACCAACTACGTGAACGTTATTTTCTACTGTACAAGCTACAACACATGCTGCGCAACCAATACATGAGGTCATATCAATGGTTAAACCCCATTTGTGGTTTAAACGCGGATGAGCATCCCATAAATCAACATCTTCAACCGGTTTTTTACCACCACCGTGCATTGGTAATAATGCTGCAGGGTTCCAAACTTCTTTTTCTTTTGATTTGTATTCGTTTAAAGAAACTTCTCTCAATAAATATTCTTCACGACCCATGATGGTGTGGTGAATTTGAGTAGCAGCTAATTCATATTCTTCTGATGTTGCTTTAACAGAAGCAGTAAGATTTACATTTTGTAATGTATCACCAGAAACTGTTAAGAAAGGATAAGCGTTCACACCAACGTCGTTAGCCACTTTCATGCTTTCTGATTTACGTCCGTAACCAATGGCTAAACCAATAGTACCGGCTGTTTGACCAGGCTGAGGGTAAACAGGAACTTTAATAGTTGTGCCGTTAACAGTTAATTCAACAATAGAAGCAATTTTATCCTGGCGCTTCATCTCGTTTAACTTCAAGGTAGCAACATCAGCAGGATTCATTGTGATGTAGTTATCCCAGGTTACTTTAGAAATGGGATCAGGTAATTCCATTAACCATGGATTATTACTTTGATTTCCATTTCCTAAACCAACTTTTTCATAAACTACTAATTCAAAAGTTCCACCTTTTGCAGATGTAGCAGAAGCAGCAGCTTTATTATAATCAGGAGTTGGTAAAGTTGATACTGCTTCAGGAGTTACAGAAGCAGAAGTATGATGAGTTGTTGTTGTATGATTTGCCGCAGGTGTTACCACTTTAACGGTATCAGCAATCATGGATTCTCCTGTCATAGCAGCTACACCAGCCATAATTGGCTTGCCGGCAGAATCAACAGCTAATGGAGCAATTGGCATATCTTTGTAAACAGATACTTTTAATACACCATCATGTAAGGTATGTGCCCAAAAAGAAGCAAAATCTAAAAACTTACCTTGTTGAGGGAACATATGATTGTTCCAGTAACCTTGTAAGTAAGTTAAATAATCTGCCTTAATTCCTGACCATTTTAATAAAGTGTCCTGAACCTGGCGTGTTCCTTCGTAACGCGGAGCCGCAAAGATCTGGCGGATAGTTGGTTGTTGTAATGAGTAATGACCGCGTTTTGGATTAGCGTCACCCCATGATTCTAAATAGTTATTATCAGGACAAACAAAATCAGCTAATTGTGATGTTTCATCTAACGATTGAGAGAAAGAAACTCTTAATGCGGCTTTTTTATAGGCATCAGCAAATTTCAAAGAAGCTGGAGCTGTATAAACCGGGTTACAGTTATAGGTCATTAATACACCAACTTTACCAGCGTTCAAATCAGCAACTAATTCAATAAATGCTTTATCATCACCTTGTTTTAAATTGTAGCTTGTTTCAACATCTACCGTTTTACCGTAGTTATCTAACATTTTATTGATACCGTTTACCAAAGTCTGGCAACCTTCATCATTAAAACCACAAACAACAATTGAATTACCTTTGTTTGCAACTAATTCTTTAGCTGCTTTTACAATTGCTTTAGCTGCATCAGGATTAGAAATTTTTGCGTCAGAAACTTTTGAATTTCCGGTTGAACCTGCTACTTCGTTAAATAAAGCGGCAATTACTTTTCCGTATTCCGAGGCTTTGATCATATAACGCTCATCGGCGTTAGCACCAGTTAAAGACAAATTAGCTTCAAAATGGTAATGCTTACTCATTTCTAAGTTCTCGCGGTTAACTTTACGGGTTTTGCTATATTGATTAGCAAATTCGATCGGATTTAACCAGGTTCCTAAGAAGTCGCAAGCTACACCAACAATGGTTTTAGCCTGTGAAAAATCGTATGAAGAAACATGGGACTTACCAAACACATTCTTGTTAGCCTGGATTAAAGCTGCATAAGAAACTGCATCGTAAGTAACGTGTTTTGTATTTGGATGTTTAGCGATAAATTCAGCAATTACACCTTTTGTAGAAGGACTGATAATGGTTGAACTTAAGATCACATTTGTTCCACCACCTAAAGATTTTGCCACAGCATCATCTACATTTTTCCAGGTAGTTGGAGCTGCATTTTTAGCAACCGGTCCGTTTAAACGGGCTCCGTCGTATAAACTTAAAACAGAAGACTGAACACGGGCACTTGTAGCCCCATAACTTACTTTTGATAAGTCGTTCCCTTCAATTTTAATAGGACGTCCTTCACGTGTTTTAACTAAAACCGACGCGTAATCGTGCCCGTCATAAAACGTAGAAGCATACCAGTTAGCCACACCAGGGGTTACCTCTTCAGGTTTAACCACGTAAGGGATAGAAGTATTAACAGGCGTTTCGCAGGCTGCTAAAGCAACGGCCGCTGTAGAGAAGCCCATTACTTTTAAGAAATCTCTACGGCTTGTACCTTTAGAGTTAGCATCATCACCCGTAAGGAATTCTTCCATCGGTAAAGTCTCTGCGAACTCGTTGTTTTTGTTTTGTAAAAAGTCTTCGCTGTTGTTTAGTTCAGGCAAACCTTTCCAGTATTTTTTCGACATAGTCATCTGTGATATTTCTTGTAATTACCGGTTTCTAACAATTAATAGTGACATTTTGCGCATTCAAGTCCACCGATCTTATCAACCGTAAACTTAACATCGTACTGTCCTTTATATTTTTCTTTTAAAGCTTTGTGCATTCTATCGTAGTAAGCATTTCCTTCCATAGCTACTTCTGTTTTGCGGTGACACTCAATACACCATTTCATAGTTAAAGGAGATTTTTGCTCAACAGTTGTCATTTTCTTAACATCACCATGGCAGTTAGCGCAATCTTGTTTACCAACTACAACGTGTTGTTGGTGACTAAAGAATACGTGATCAGGTAAGGTGTGAACTTTGATCCATTTGATTGGATTTTGAGGAGCATCATAAACGCCGGTTTTAGCATTGAAACCTGCAGCAGCATAAATTTTTGAAATCTCTTTGTCTGCAAACTCAGGTCCTGATTGGATTCCTTTGTGACAGTTCATACATACATTTACTGTAGGGATACCGGCATGTTTTGATTTTTCAACTGAATTGTGACAATATTGACAAGCGATCTCGTTATCTCCAGCATGCAATTTGTGAGAGAATTTGATTGGTTGTTCAGGATGATAACCTTTTTGAGTTTCCCAATTATAATAAACGCCCAAATCAAAACAAGCATCCCAGCAGGATTTCATTCCTCCAAAAGCTATCAGGATAACAAACACACCAACTAAACGACGGTGACCGCTGATCCATTGTTTTGCTTCTTCTCCAAA
The DNA here is from genome assembly GCA_040387475.1 of Bacteroidota bacterium. Lineage (GTDB taxonomy): Bacteria > Bacteroidota > Bacteroidia > B-17B0 > Aurantibacillaceae > UBA4416. The sequence goes on from JAZKDT010000001.1 coordinate 346,825, forward strand.
AGTAATATCCGGATTTTCAGGTTTTCCTTCTTTACGATTATATGAATTTTGTAAAGAATGACGTACGCTACGTAAAGCTCCTAATACAATAGCTAAAATAACAATTCCGCCTAATAATAAATACAATGGATCAATTCCTCCTTTTTCTTCTTTTACTTCGCCGCCACCATTAGATGGACCAGCAGCAACTTCAGTTTTGGGAGCAGGAGGATTTTTAACGTACGCTAAAATAGCATCCACGTCTTTGTCAGTCAATTGACCTTCAAAAACAGTCATTGCTGCTTTACCATTTTCATTGAAAATTTTGTTGGCGTAAGCATCGCCCGATTTGATCAACTTTTCATTGTTCAGAATCCAGTTGTGTAGCCAGTCTCCTTTAGGAGCACGGTCAAAAACGCCTGCTAAACCGGGGCCGGTTAATCTTTGGTCGGTCAACGAGTGACAAACCGCACAGTTTTGCTTGAATAACTTGGCACCGTCTTGTGCTTTCAATCCATAGGAGAAAGCAAAAAACAGGAAAACCGCGCCAAATAAGGATTTTAAAGAGAAATGAGACATATTATTTTGCATAGAATTATATCTAATTTTGTATGTTTTAAGGCAGTTTAATGACACTTTAATGACAAAAAATTTCCGACAAAAATAACAGAAGATTATATAAGTCGGCACATTTTTTTAGATTTTATTAACATATTCTGTAATTTATAATAATTCTAAATAACGTGGCAAAAAATTTGCTTAAAAGGGTTTAATCGGGAAAAATTTACCCGGTAGATGAATTAAAAAAAATGCAGACTTAACCTCAAAATTTAGTCGATGAATACCAATTTTTACCGTTGAATTTGAAATTTAATTTTCAAAATGGCAAAATGGTTAATCTTCCCAATAATCGATAATTAATCCATCATTTGGACTAATACCGATGGACCGTTTTTCGATTCCAAAACTAATAATCAGGGCATCATTCAAAAATTGAGAATCTTCCTTGCTTAACTCAAACGCCTCAATAGTTTGGCCGATTACATCTGTCCACATTTTGGTGGTTGAGGCATCAATGGGGATCATTTTGATTTTATCTCCAAATTCCTGCTTCAAATGCGCTTTTTCTTCTTCAAAATTGAAGTCAGCCAATGTGTCAATTCCGGTACCTTCTTCATTAGAAGTGATAACAAGGCTTGTATCGTCTGTAAACACTAAAGCTACATTGTCGATGAGATCAACATGCGCGTCAGGATTAAAACGGTTGACCCAAAAATAAACAACTACTTTTTTAAGGGTTTTTCCCTCGGCGGAGGTTAAAAGTTTTAGCTGGTGATCAGTGAAGTGAGACATACGAATAAATAATTACGAATCTGGTACGAATATACGAATCTGTGTAAGAGTTAGTTTATAAAATTAAAATGGGGTAAAAATATACTGTCAGTTCGATCGAAGTAGAGGACTAGACAATTAATTTTAAAGTGATAGCCATGCCTTTGCTGCAGTTCCCATGATAATAGTTTTTTCAATATCAGAAAGCGGTGCTTCACGAACCAACGTACCCGGAACTGCCTCTCCTAACGGAAATGGATAATCGGATCCCTGAACCACTTTGTCAGCACCAACCAGATCTATGATGTATTGCAGCATTTTATGATCGCACACATGTGAATCAACCCAAAATTTACCAAGGTATTTTTTAGGATTAAATTCGTTATCAATTGCAACTAAATCAGGCCTGCAATCCCAACCATGTTCAATTCGGCTGATAGTTGGAAGAAATGAGCCGCCACCATGGGCAAAACACACCTTTAGGTTTGGATATTTTTCAAAGATGCCTCCAAAAATCATGGAACAAATGGCCCGGCTGATCTCTGCCGGCATGCCTACTAACCAGGGCAACCAATATTTGGTCATGTGTTCCTGCCCCATCATTTGCCAGGGATGAACTAACACAGCGGCATTGGTTCTTTCACAGGCGGCCCAAAATTCATGAAACTGGGGTTCGCCTAAATTAATATTATTAACGTTGCTTCCTATTTGAACACCTTTAAAACCAAGTTTCATACAACGTTCCAGTTCCTGCACAGCCAGTTTAGTATCCTGCATTGGAACTGTAGCGAGGCCTATAAATTTATCAGGATATTGATTTACTGTATTTGCAATATCATCATTTAAAAATTGCGAAATTTCCAGGCAATCTGTCGCCTTGGCATCGTAACTAAACATAACCGGAATAGTGCAAATAACCTGCATATCGGCTTTATGTTCAGCCATATCTTTAAGACGTACTTCCGGGTCCCAGCAATTCTCTACGATCTCCCTGAAACGCTTATCCCCCTGCATCATCCAGGCTCTGCCAGGTTGATGATGATCTAACTGAATAAAATTTCCATACCCGAATTTTTTAGTAAAATCAGGAATATGTTTTGGAATAATATGTGTGTGTGTGTCGATTGTGAACATCTGGCAAAGTTAGTTATAAAAAACAATTCTTAACTTTCTTGTCGCCTTCCGGGGCAATTAAATATCAACTCCTGTGTTATGGACAATTCTATTACTAAAACTATTGCTTTTGTAAAGCAAACCCTTGCCGGTGCAGAATCGGGACACGACTGGTTTCATGTTGAAAGAGTTTACCGCACCAGCCTGCTAATTAATAAAACAGAACAGGGTGATGAACAGGTAATTGCGTTTGCCGCATTGCTGCACGACATTGCTGATCCAAAATTTAATAACGGTGACGAAGAAATGGGTCCGCTGAAAGCCGAAAGATTTTTAAGATCCATTGGTATTGAAGAAAAAATTACGGCACATGTAAAACTGATCATTGAAAACATGTCGTTTAAAAATAGTTTTGACACCAATAAATTCATCTCGTTGGAAATGAAAATTGTGCAGGATGCTGACAGGTTGGACGCTATAGGGGCTATAGGGATTGCCCGTACCTTTACATATGGTGGGTTTAAAAACAGGCTCTTATACGATCCGGATATAAAGCCAGTCAAGGCGCATACAAAGGAAAGTTATAAGAACACCACAGCACCAACGATCAATCACTTTCACGAAAAATTGCTGCTGTTAAAAGACCGGATGAACACAAAAACAGGAAAGAAATTAGCGGCCGAACGCCATGATTTTATGCTGGCATTCCTTGACCAATTTTACAGCGAGTGGGCAGGAAATAAATAACTCTTATTTATTCATTAATTCTTTAATGTATTTAACCGGTGCGCTACCATAACTTAAAAACTTTTCGTGAAATTGTTTCAGATTAAAATCCGGACCTAATTTATGTTTTAGTTCTTCACGGAAATCATAGATTTCGGAATAGCCTGTAAAGTAAGAACAAAGTTGAACCTGTGTTACTGATACGCGTTTCCATTTTCCTTCAGCTTCCGCTTTTTGTTGAAATGCCTCGTCCACTAATAAATGCATCGCATCTTCTTTACTCAGATTATTTACATGAACACCATAATCTAAAATAGTGTTACAGGTGCTGCGTAAATTCCATTTATAATACATCAACCACATTTCCTTTTCATTATTGCCGTATCCGTTTTCAAGCATCATACGTTCTGTATACACTGCCCAGCCTTCAACCATAGCACCGTTTCCAAATACCGCTTTAATGATACTTGGCGACTGATTAGAATAGATCAATTGGGTATAATGTCCTGGAATAGCTTCATGTATATTTAAGATCTGTAAAATATAGTGATTGTATTCCCTGAGGTAGCTTTCAGTTTGTTCTTTACTCCATCCGGAAAAGCTTCCAACGTTATAATAAGTATTTCCGTTTTTGTCATACGGGCCCGGCGACGATATAGAAGCACCGGCAACGCCGGCCATGTATGCAGGTTCTTTACGCACGACTAAAGGCTTGGAGGGATCAAGATAAATCAGATTTTTTTCTTTTATGAAATTTACCAATCTCGGAATCTGATGTTCTATTTCAGTTTGGAAAGAATCTGCTTTTACATGTTTTACAGAAATGACGTCAATCAATTGTTTAATTGCAACTAATCTATCCTCCGGCATTTTCATACTCGGAATATACTTTGGCCATAAATCTTTCGCAATGTCGAACATTTGCGCGTGTAATTCTTTTTTGTGAGCCAGCGCTTTTTCATAGATTTCAACTGCAGCGTAACTGGATTGAATGTCATGCTCAAACTTTTTATCATATAATGCTTTTCCTAAACGAAAACTACGCGGCGTTTCATTTTTCAATTCTTTTAACCATTTAGCATAATCGTTTATTGCTGCGGTTGCCTCTGCAGCTCTCTCTAACATGTGTTGTTTTTCTTCAGAATTTAAATGCGATTTATCCAGGGCTTCTTTTAAATCAGCATCAAAGGTAGAAGCGCCACCCATATTTTGATCAATCGCTAATTGTGTGTGTTCTACGGTAGGATTTTTAATGTACTGTTTAGCCGTTTCGTAGTAGGCTTTTACGTTTTTCATCCGTAAATAAAAATTGTGCAGGCGTGTATCTAACGAATCATAATTATTAGCCAGCATTTCGGCAAACCCTCCACATACATTGTAATCAGACGGATTCCACTCATAGGCTTTGTATTCATTAATATACCATTGCGCAGATTTCAACTGCCCTTCCATCATATAATAATCTGTTTTATTATTGTCAGATAAAGTATTCAGATCATAAGTCTTTAGCGAATCCAAATTGGCTTTGCAAAAAGCCAGATCACTTGTTCTTGATGCTTCATTTGGAATTACTAAAACAGTATCATAATTATGATAGCCCTGACTACTTGCCCAGCCAGGATATTGTTTCCATAGGAGTTCAATAAAACGCTCCTTGTAGTTATTAAAAGCTTCATCTCTGTTTGCCAGAGTTTTTGACTCATGATCTCCTTCACCGCAGGAAGCAAGGGTTATGGTTATTGCAAGGGCATAAATTAGTTTTTGCATACGATTCGTTTAGTATACAAATTTAGTATTTAAACCATAATGTAGAAGGCAATCACGTTTTGGGTATTGAAATCCGCATTTTTAATCCCGCTTTATTTGGAAATTGTTGATTTTGTTGATGTTTTGAGAATGGCTTACTGTTTGTAACTGTTTATATAACATTAAAACATAGAAATCATGGCAAGACCAGTGAGAGATTTAGAAAGAGTTCGTCAACAAAAGGCAGCTCCATCACATACCGGTGAAACACATAAGGTAGAAACCGAAAAAAACAAACAACAGGAAGCTGATCTTAAAAAAGTAAGAAGTAAAGATCAGAAGAGCAAATAAAATTGTCCGGTTTACTATTATATTTAACTATACATTGGTAAATAAGACAACAAAAAGAACCATCTCTTCAAAGGGATGGTTCTTTTTTTAAAGACGTTAACAAACTTTAAAATTAACATCAATGCTGTTTGAAACAGTAGGCTTTAAACCTTTGAAATTCAAATGGCGGAATTGGTTTTCCAGGTTCTTCTTCACTTCGGGATTTTTTGTTTTCACATTTACTTTCACTACATCTCCGTTATCGTTTACCGAAAAATAGATAGTGATCTTCTGTGAATGCTTTTGCTGCGCGAGTTCTAAAGGCATTTTCAAACTTTCTTGTACTTTCAGGCTAGCGCTTTTTAAAATATCAGCAGTACCATCATTTGCTTTTAATGTTTCGGTTAGTAAAACCAAAACGAGAATCAGTAATTTAAATATATTCATAAGTATTTGTTTTTGTTATGCATAAGACGCACACAAAAACAAATTAGTTACAGGAGAGTGAAAATATTTTTTATTTACAAGTTAGCTAAAAAACGGTATCTAAAACAATCCTTTCAGCAACTCTTCATCCACCAAATTAGGCAGTGTTACTTTTAAATTAGGCGTACGCTCCATTTCGCGCTTAATAGCGAAGTTTGCTTCTTTGTTTCGAGCCCAGCTTCTGCGCGCTATACCATTATTCACATCCCAAAACAACATCGATTTTAACCTTCTGTCTGCGTCATCACTTCCGTCTAAAACCAAACCAAAACCACCGTTAATTACTTCACCCCAACCAACGCCACCGCCATTGTGTAAACTTATCCAGGTAGCACCACGGAAGCTATCGCCAACAAAATTTTGAACAGCCATATCAGCTGTGTATTTTGAACCATCATAAATGTTGGATGTTTCGCGGTAAGGAGAATCTGTTCCGCTGACATCATGATGATCTCTTCCTAAAACAACCGGAGCAGAAATTTCTTTAGAAGCAATAGCTTTATTAATGGCTTCCGCGATTTTCACACGGCCTTCGCTATCAGCATATAAAATGCGCGCCTGGGAGCCAACCACTAAATTATTTTTCATAGCATCACGAATCCATATAATATTGTCGCTTAGCTGTTGTTTAATTTCTGACGGAGCGGTTTTATATATTTCTTCTAAAACTGATAAAGCAATTTCATCTGTCTTACGCAGATCGTTTTCGTTAGCGCTCGTGCACACCCAACGAAAAGGACCAAAACCATAATCAAAACACATAGGGCCTAAAATATCCTGAACGTAAGAGTTATATTTAAATGTTGCGCCCACGTGCCCGCCTTTCAATGCTTTTTCTGTTTTATAAATATCGGCACCTGCCCTTCCAGCTTCTAATAAAAAAGCATTTCCGTAATCAAAGAAATACATTCCTTTTGCGTGTAACGTATTCACCGCATTTGCATGGCGCACTAACGTTTTCTGCACTTCCTCTTTAAATTTATCAGGTTGGTCAGCCATCATTTTATTACTTTCTTCTAACGATAAACCAACCGGGTAGTAACCGCCTGCCCATGGATTATGTAAAGATGTTTGATCAGATCCGATATCTACGGGCATATTTTCTTTTACTAATCGTTCCCACAAATCAACTACATTTCCCTGATAGGCGAGCGATACAGCCTCTTTATTAGTTTGTGCTGTTTTAATTCTGGGAATCAAAGCGTCTAAATTATCAAACACTTCATCTACCCAGCCTTGTGTTTTACGTGTATTAACTGCTTTTGGATTGATTTCAGCAGTTACAGAAACCAGATCAGCGATTTTAGCAGCTTTAGGTTGAGCGCCACTCATGCCCCCTAAGCCACAGGTTACAAACAACTTTCCCTTACGTTCCTCTTCCGTTTTACAAATTTTGCGTGCAGCGTTCATCACTGTAATACAGGTTCCGTGTACAATGCCCTGCGGACCAATATACATGAACGAGCCGGCAGTCATTTGTCCGTATTGCGTTACACCCAGGGCATTGAATTTTTCCCAGTCATCTGGCTTACTGTAATTTGGGATCATCATCCCGTTAGTCACAACAACCCGGGGCGCATCTTTGTGAGATGGAAATAATCCCATCGGGTGGCCACTATATAAAACCAGTGTTTGCTCATCGGTCATGATAGCTAAGTACTGCATGGTTAATAAATACTGCGCCCAGTTTTGAAACACAGAACCATTGCCACCGTACGTAATTAATTCATGAGGATGTTGCGCAACAGCGTAATCCAGGTTATTACTGAGCATATGCATGATGGCAGCAGCCTGGATAGATTGATGCGGATAATCATGAATAGGTCGCGCAAATATTTTATAGTCGGGGCGAAAGCGATACATGTAAATACGGCCATAAGTTTTTAACTCTTCAGCAAATTCCTTCGCTAAAGTGGTGTGATGTTGTGGCTCAAAGTACCGCAAGGCATTTTGAATAGCGAGTTTTTTTTCTTCTGTATTTAAACTATCCTTACGCTTGGGCGCGTGGTTAATAGTGCTTTCATACACCTTTGGTTGAGGCAAGAGCGTAGGAATTCCTTGTACTATATGTTCCTGAAATTGTTTTAATTCCATAATAAAATTGATGCTTATTTGATTGTTAATTTTGTCGAGTTGAATTTACACGATTTTTTTTAAACTTTTTGCCACATTCTACGTTTAAATTAGGTATGCAGAAGGTTAGCCTGTTTTGGTTCAGAAGGGATTTACGTTTAAATGATAATGCAGGGCTTTATTATGCCCTTAAAAGCGAAATCCCCATTCTTCCGGTTTTTATTTTTGATAAAGACATTCTGGATAAACTGGAAGACAAGAAAGATCGCCGCGTTGAATTTATTCTGTCGGCGGTTTCAGATTTAAATGAGCAGTTAATCCAACTCGGTTCTTCTATAAAGATATTTTATTCAACCCCCGAAAAAGCGTTTAAAGAATTAGCCAACGAGTACGACATTCAAACCGTGTATGTTAATCATGACTATGAGCCATCTGCAAATGAAAGAGATTTGGCAATTGAAATGATTTTAGCACAACAAAAAATTAATTTTAAAACCTATAAGGATCAGTGCATCTTTGAAAAAGATGAAATCACGAAAGATGACGGAAAGCCGTATAGTATTTTTACACCCTATAGTCGTAAGTGGAAACAAAAGCTGACTGATTTTCATGTTAAACCTTATCCGAATAAAAAATACTTTAAAAATTTCATAAGTGTAAAACCCTTTAAGTGTTATACATTACAAGAAATAGGATTTGAAAAAACTGATCTCGAAACCCCGTCTAAAACGATCAGCAAATCTATAGTGACCAAATACAAAGAGCAACGTGATTTTCCGGCTATTAATGGAACCAGCCGTTTAAGTGTGCACCTGCGTTTTGGAACTATTAGTATCAGGGAATTGGCAAAACAGGCGCTAGCACTAAATGAAACGTGGCTGAATGAGTTGATTTGGCGGGATTTTTATATGATGATTCTTCATCATTATCCGCACGTTGTAAATAATTCTTTTAAACTACAATACGACAAAGTAATGTGGAGAAATAACGAACATGAATTCAAGCTATGGTGCGAAGGCCAAACAGGTTTTCCTATTGTTGATGCCGGTATGCGTGAACTCAAAGCTACTGGTTTTATGCATAACCGTGTGCGTATGATTGTTGCCAGTTTTTTAGTAAAAGATTTATTAATTGACTGGCGTTGGGGAGAGGCATATTTTGCACAGAAATTACTAGACTTTGATCTGAGTGCCAACAATGGCGGGTGGCAATGGGCGTCGGGAAGTGGATGTGATGCGGCACCATATTTCAGAGTATTTAATCCGACTGAACAGGTCAAAAAATTTGATCCAAAATACGAGTATATCAAAAAGTGGATACCCGAATTTAACACGCATGATTATGCAAAGCCGATAGTGGATCATGCGACAGCAAGGCTAAGAGTGCTAGCTGCGTATAAAGAAGCACTCTCTGAAAACAAACAAACAAAATTATTTTAATTACTATAGTAGCGTTGCCGATTAAATCTTAAATACCTGTCCGGAAATAATTTTTCAAACTACGTTAAAGCAGGTGGGTCCGAATTAACAGTTGGCTCTTCTTCTTTATTGCGCTTACCCTTTATCCATTTCCAAAGCCATGCTCCGCCGCCGGCTATAGCGATAAAAATCAATTTAATATATTTGGCGAACAAAGCCCATAAACCCACTTTTGCCAGTACTTTTCCGGCCACTAAACCTCCAATGGTCCAGGCGGCCACATTATCAACATCCGGATTAAAATCGGAATACTGATTGCCAGGAGTAAATTTTACAGAAGACAATAAATAGTTTATCACAGGCTTAACTTCTGCCAAAGCATTTATTTTCCCCACGGCATTTAATGATAAAATTCCTTTTCTTCCAAGTATCCGTACATCGTAATTTAACGTATTGCTTTCTGCCTGTCCAAATTTTAATTCTTTCGCCCAGTGCAATACTTTTCTTTCTTTATCGTAGAAAGGAGTAGAGGCCCAGTTAACCAACTGAATAGGTTCGTAACCCGCTTTTTCTCTTTCTGCGTTTCCTTCCAATGTTTCCTGTTTTAAACTCGTCAACAATTCAGCGTAATCCATATCCTCCGCATCATCATCATCGACGTGCCCCATTTCATCAAAACTTACTGTAAACGCCCATGAACCATCATCGGTTGGAGTATATTTATCAGGAAACAACATGCCCATAATTCCATTTGCATCAGGGTTACCCCAAAGATCAACGATCACTGTTTTGGATTGCGCTGCATCCAAAAACTTTAATCCTTTTGGAACATCGATGGTTGCAAACCCTCCATCTAACGTAATTTTACCGGTTTGGTATTTGAATGTCTTGTTAATAGAGTCGGTATATTCCTTCATCACGGCTTCGTACATGGCCAGAGAATCTTCATGAGTTGCCTGTGCTTGTACAACATTGAACCCAAAATTGAGTAATAAAATGTAAAGTAGTTTTTTCATAATTTCAGGTTTTGTTTCTTAATGAAGAAATTTTTAAAACGATTAGAGTTATATAAACGCTAAATATATAAAAATATTTATGAGACCGTAAATATAAATCAGTTAAAACGGAAATACGAGACTCACGCAAGCGCCGCCATCATTTCTAAATACAATTTCAGCATCGATCTGATCAGACAAAGATTCGATAAGGGATAGTCCCAAGGATGTTTCGCCTCTTTTGTGTGTATCCGTAAAACCCGTGCCGTTGTCAGACATCGATAAATGTATCCTATCGTAAATAGCCTGCATTTTTATTTTAACTTTTGGCGATTCACTTGAATTTTTAAACGCATGTTTTAATGAGTTGGTTAATGCTTCGTTTACAATCAAACCAATTGGAACAGCTTTGGTAATTTCTAACTCCACTTTTTCCAGGTCTTCTTGTATTTCGATCTGTTGCGCAGTTACAGGAAAACTTTTAATCACTTCTTTTACCAACTCCGATAAATATAATTTCAAATCTATCTTTGATAAATTATCCTTTTTGTAGAGGCGCTCGTGCACCATGGCAATACTCATTACCCTGTTTCGCGACTCTACCATCAGTTGCCTGGAAGTTTCGCAGGGCGCCTTTTCTGACTGTAAATTTAAAAGACCGGCAATAATAGCTAAATTATTTTTAACGCGGTGTTGTATTTCTGCTAGCAAGGTTTCTTTTTCTTTTAAAGACTGGCCTATAATTTTTTGAGCCGCCTGTTCCTTATGCAATAAAGATATGGCTTCATTATTTTGGCGATTGATGAGTTTAACAACCAGGTAAACCAAAACAATTGTAATAAAAAACGTTAACACACTATTATAGATCAATAAAACCTCGTTATCCTTTTCGGAAACCGTTGTGTTTTTTAAGCTGTCAATATCAAAGATCCAGGAACACAGAAAACTTACAGCGATCATTGCAAATAAAAAAATAGTGCGTGTATTTGTCTTTGTGGGATTGTGAACCAGAGCTACGCAAAATATAAGTGGAAAATAATATAAATAATTTCCGACGTTTGCAGTATACTGCTGCACAATAATGAAAACAGAAACGTTAGTCGTAAGAACAAAAGTGAATGTAGCAGCACTGTGAAATCCTTTGTAGTTTAAAATTAAAACTGCCAATGCGGTAAATACCGAAAACATGGCAATGAATGTAGGATAATTAGCCTGGATAAAAAATACAGTGGTGATGCCTGCAACTGATCCAATAAAAGCGATCCAGGCAAAAAGATTAACCATTCTCGCTTCGCGAATTTCGTAAAATTCCATTTCCGATTTTACGCCAAGATTAACTAAGTTTCCAAACACCATCTAATACACAATAGACGGTCAAGATACAGTTTTTTTTGAAACTGCAAATTAAAACGACGGTGACGAAATCGTTCTGAATTTTTTCTTTTTAGGTTTCATGGATTTAGGGTATTTGGTTGTATAACCTAATTTAATAACCTTTGTTTCTCCGGCATTTATCAGGTATTTCCAAACCAGTTTTCCGGATGCCTTATCCAAAGTTGCGCCCGAAATTTCATTCACGCTTATCTCCTGATCCGAATTTGCTGCCACAGGAACCTGATCTTCAACGATCAAAAATATAGGGGTGTCTCTTGTGTTTTTAATGGTTGTCTCATATTTTACAACTTCCTTTTCATAATTACCTACGATGGATCTTTGATAATCCTGTTTGGATTCCTTACGGATCATTTGTATTTTTTTATCACGCCCTAAAGAGATAGCCATTGAATCGTCCAGGTCTATCGTCTTAATATATGTTTTGCCAATATAAGAGCCTCCGAAATAAACGCTCGCATCACCGCTTACCAGATCAGGCAAATCTTTCATGGCTAACCGGGTTTGTAAAAAAACATCTTTATCCAAAGCAGGAACGGCTTTATATTCATAGGTGGCGTTTACTGTTTTTTCGAGCACATCAACCGTGTAAGGTTTTGAATCAGAATAAATGGTGTATGCCTGGTCAATCGTATATTCGGTACTCAGCATATCTACTTCAATTTTTTTAAACAGGATCTGATTTTGTTTGGCATCAATTTTATTTACTGCCAAACGTTTGTTTACTTCCAGGTCTTCATCTTCAGCAACTTTAACTTCACTTAAGTTGTTTGCCGTTACACCTTTTTGTGTTTGAATATATTGTGCTATTTCACCCTGTACAGTCATTTGTTCGTCGCCCAAGTACCATTTAGTTACTTGCGGTATATTAATGCCCACATCAGGATTTGCCGTTGATAAAGTGATCTTAATATCTTTCCAATCGACGCCTGAATTATTAAATAAAATGGCGCGGTAAACTAATTTAACCTGACTTCCCGTTCCCTCGGTGCGAATATCATATTTTGGAGTCCAGCCGGCTGTTGGGATAATATATTTAAAACCAATAGTGGTTTCCAGTTCCTTATTGGAAACCATTGTTACAGTAATGTCACTGGTGGGCGGGTTAACCTCTGCATCCATCTCTATTAACTGCTTCTTATATTTTAGTTTACCCTTTTCTAATTTCACTTTTAATTTATTATTCTTAAATATGAGTTGATTGATCTCGGCACTGCGTTTTCGGTAGAAGTCGGCCGATTTTTCGACGTCTGCGATGCTTACTCCCGGCTGACCGCCAATAGACTGATTTTTGAATAGTAGATTTTTTTCTGCATCTAAAGCCTCCTGCTCAAATTTTAAAAGTGACAGTTTATCTTTATAAGATTCGACACTATCTTTTAAATTTTGAATAATTTCATTGTCTTTTTTTTCGTCGAGGTAATTCGTGTGGGTATTGATGTACAATACATTCACATCTGACGTTCCCGGATCCAGGTTAATGCTTCTTTCATCCAATCGCGGAGAAAGACCAACGAACGTAATAATGTTCTTGCCTTTTTTTAATTTAATTTTTGCTTCATGATTTAGTTCTGCGCCGGTTAAAAACACGGTAACTTTTTTAACTTCTGAGGGTGCATTTAATTTATTTTCCTGGGCATTTGCCTGGAAAATGAAAAGCAGGAAAAGAATGGCAAACGTTTGTTTCATACTAATTGAGTTTAAAAGTGATACTAAGTTCGTGAATTATTTCTGAATATGTTGAATGTAGCCAATAGGGCTCAACACCATACAGTAGTTGTAAATGTTTGAAATTGAAACCGGCTTTGGCTATTGCCGATATATAGTTGAAATCTGTTATCCGGCAACCAACACCTCCAATGACGCCCTTTTTGCCGGCGAGGTGAATGTTGAGGGCATGTGCCTGAACGGGTTGTTGTGTTGGCCCTGTTTTAATAAATTGACGGTTATGTATTGTGTTCCAGTTAGCATTATACCAGATTGTTGCGTTTAACGATCTGGTAACAGAAAGCCTGTATTTTACATATACGGAGCCCGATGTATAATAAGTTCCTTTTTTATCTGATGTAAAATAAACCAGCTCCCCTGGCTGAAATGAAAAGCCCGCCATAAGATTTTCGTAATTGATCAATCCTCCAAAATTAACCGATGCGTATGTAGAACGTTGCACAGAAGAAGTTATTGTCTCTTTGTAAATCCCAAAAACATATCCCGTGTCGGTTTGTAAAGACTGGTTATTGTAAGTAAGCCCAATTCCCCAGCCAGTGCTTATTTCATTAAAAAATATCAGGTGATACGATAAACCAAGCCCGGCTTTTTGAAAGGCACTTTTATCACGGTGAATGTAGTTGTAGTGCGCAGAAATGCCCAGGTTCTTCTTCATAAAGTAATGTTGGGCGGTTGCCAAAACATCGCTTTGAGATTGAGACGCACGACCCGAGAAACAAACCTGGTCGGGTATATAGTTACGGTTCATATCGGGCCGGATAGCAGAAAAGGCAGGATTGAATGCTACAATATGTCCGCTCGGATTATTTAAAAAAACGATCTGGGCTTTAACGGATAAGTTAAGCCAAAGGGCGATGATGATATAAAAACGGTGTGTCTTCAATATAATGTGACCAAAAAGCAGTGATACTAAAAATACATAAATAAAGGTTGTGGTAAGTATTATGGAAAATATTTAATTTATTTGATGACCTTTTTACTTTTTTACCATTAATGTATAAATAGTGCATATGACAGATCAGGATATTGTGAATTTAATCAGGGACAATAAGTACAGTCCGGCCATGAAAAGCCTGTATGCTTATTTGCCGGTGGTAAAAAAATTTGTTTTGAAAAACAATGGAACAAAGCAGGAGGCAGAAGATATTTTCCAGGAAGGGCTGGTCATCTTTTGTTCTAAAGTTAATAAGCCCGGGTTTTTACTCACCTGTAATATAAACACCTATGTATATAGTGTGTGCAGGCTGTTGTGGTTAGACGAATTAAAAAAGAAAAACAAAATAGTCAAAAATAAATTTATGGAGTTAAGTGACGGACATTTAACAGATGATATGAGTCATGATATAGAAGAGGATAAGCCTTTGAGAAATGCACAGGAAGCCATCATGCAATTGGGCGAGAAATGTAAGCAGCTGCTCGAATTGTTTTATTTTAAAAAACTAAGTATGAAGGAGATTGCTAAAATTGTGGGCTTTGCTTCTGAAAAAGGTGCAAAGAATCAAAAATACAGATGCATTGAAAAAGCCAAAGAAAATTTAAAAAACTCATCTCTTTAAAAAACCAACTATGGCAAATTATACAGAACTAATAGCAAAATATATAAACGAAGAATTATCAGAAACTGACAAAGCTACGTTTGAGAAAGAATTGAGTAGTAATGCTGATCTGAAAAAAGAATACTATCTGCAATTGCAAATAGTTGAAGGCGCTAAGCGAATGGGAATTAAAAACCAAGTTGCTGGGTCGTTTAAAGCCGTAAAGACTAAAAAGATCATCACAAAAGCACTGGTAAGTCTGGCCATCATAGTGGCGGTTGTAGGAGCTGTTGCATTAGTGAATAAAGTGATCAACAAAGATGCCAGCAAAGTTCTGTACGAACTTAACGAACAGGGTAATACCAATTGGAGTGAAGCAGATAAAAAACTTGAATCGCAGGTATTTAAACTAAATCCTTTGCGTGACACGATCATTGAAACTCACAATGGCATTGTGTTTTCTATTCCTGCCAAAGCATTTTTAAATAAACATGGAGAAACACCCACTGAAACTATTGATATTGAAATAAAAGAAGCCATGACTCCATCGGAGATCATGAGAGCAGGATTGAGCACAACCAGTAATGGACAATTGTTAGAAACAGGAGGTATGTTTTACGTTGACGCCCGACTTGGTGATGAAAATTTGATTATTAATGCCAGTAAACCGTTAAATGTGAATGTGCCTGTGAATAATAACAAAAAAGACATGATGTTATTTAAAGGAGAACGTAAAGAAGATGGAAGCATTAATTGGATGGATCCAAAACCTTTGAAAAAGAGATTGAGTACAGTTAACATATTAAAACTTAATTTTTATCCGGAACATTTTTTGGATTCTTTAAAAGGAATGGGTTTTGATATTAAAAACAAAAAATTAACCGATAGCATTTATTATTCGTTTAGTGCGGTAGATCAACAATCAGAACTTGAGTTTCCAGCTGAAGATTTTGAGTATAGGAGTGATAGCTCACAAACCGCAACCGCTGTTGTAGCTTGCGTTACTTCAAGAAGCGACTCTAAGATGAAAATTGACACGCTTAGCTCTCCTCCAAAAATGGTTGTTGCTCATGGGGTTGCGGAAGCTTATTATCCTGAAATAAATCCATCCAGAATTAAAGCTATTTGGAATAAGAAATTCAATTATACCCTTTTAGCTACTAAAGAATTTGAAGAACGCTTGAAAGTTATTTTTTCGACCTGCGACGCTAAAATATTGGATTTGTACATTAAAAATTTGAATAAAGATTTATATGAAATCGACAGCATGGCTTCCTCGTTGTTGAGTGGAGATTTGAAAATGAAATTCTTAAATTTTTATGCACGAAGAGACGGAGGTGTTGAAATAAATGATGCACAAAATAGAAAATTGCAGGACTATTTTGAAGAGAAAAGAACAATTTATGCTGATGCAGTTAATCAAACATTAAAAAAAATGTATGAGCAGGAATCAAAACAAGATCGGGCTGGCTTTATAGCAAAGATGAATCACGAAACGGATAATGCGATCAGATCAATTACAACATTTACGCAAGAATTAGAAATGAATTTGGATGAGGCTTATCGTCAGCTTGGTAAGACAAGACAAAAACCGGTTTTTATTACCGCCTCTTATACCGGCACTTATTATTCGGCACCGATCATACAGGTTGGCTGGCACAATGTGGATAGATATACGCTTGAAGCAACGGTGAACAGAACTACTTTGAAATATTCAGATCCTGAATCAGGGAAGAAAGCCATTATTAAATATGAACCCATTACTGTAACTGTAAATAAATTTAAAGACTATGATAGAGTTTTGTGTTACATGATCCCGGATAAACTAAGTAGTTTTCAATTAATGAACAATTCGGGAAATGTATTTAATGAAAAACTGAACGAACTGATGAATTATTCAATTATCACTATTGGCTTTAAGGGAGATAAAACATTCTATAGTGAAATTAAGCAGGCCAAATCACAAGTATACGCTGTCGATTTAAAGCTCATCAAGGCATCTGAGTTGGATAAAAAATTGAATCAAAGCTTTCCTTTAAATCAACAGGCAGATATACTAAAAGACATCAATTATCAGTTATTTGATTTAAAAGAAACAGTGAGAGCCAACAAAATTAAACGCAGAGAAGAAGTAAGAAACAGGTTGTATCCTATTGTGTTTCCTTGTATGCAACCGGAGATACAACCAGCGGTACCAAACCGCAATAGAGTATATGTTAAATAACACTGCAAATTTATAAAATGCTTGTCCATTCAAACTTGTCCTGCTTTAGTTTCCATATAAAGCCGTCAATCACATAGTGGAACAATTGGGGGAGCGCAAGGAGCGGAACAACGATATTAAGCACGTTTTTTGAAAGAGCAAGGTGAAAATTTTTAAATCCTAACAATAGCGAACTATGTTCGTTCCAGACAAATGCATCCCAAAAACTTTCTTCTACATAGGCAAATAAAAGAAGGGGCAGTAAAAAGAGAAGAATGCTAAATCTGCCATAAACGATCTTTAAAAATGACGGAGCCGGTTTTGTTGCATATGTTTTTTTACCGTGTATCCATACAAGCGACATGTACGGTATGCCATGGCAAATAATATTCAGAAAAGTAAAAACAAAATCACTGTTAAAATAAATAATACCTAAGTACCACGATAAAGCGGTTCCTAAAACAATGCTGTTTTTTTGAACATTAAAAAATTTAGTTTTAAAAATGATGTAGAATTCGGATATACTATATATAGCCATCATAAACCAGAATAAACCAATGATGACGTTAGGAATGATGATGGAAGTTGAAGCTAATAAAAAATCACCTTTTAAAAACCAGGAGAAATTTCTGTCTGGCGAAAAATGCCAATACAAAACAGGGAGAGCGGTTGCACTATAGATCGTTAAAGTATCAATGATGCGTTTGGTTTTTGAATAATCACTTTTGCGACTATATATTTTTAAAAAGCCATATTGTTGTCGTATAAAGTGGTAAACTGCAAAGTAAGCCAGGCATCGCCAAAATAGCAAGTGGCTCACAGAGTGTAGCATCACGCTTAAAATTAGCAGGATAAGCGGTAGTCCAAAAAACAAATGACGGTGTTTGTTCACAATTGCTTTATCGGCATAAGTTCTGTAGAGTGTACTATACACATGACCTACATCCACAAATACGACTAAAAAAAGCCATAAAAACTCCGGGATATTATCTGATCGTAAAAAGGAGGAAGGAAGAAAAAATAAAATTACGGTGCACATAAAAGGAATTGATAAGATACCAATTGCTTCTACTTTGGAATGTCCAATCCAATTATGCGGTTGTAACTGTATCATTTAATTGCATTACTTGTTTAGCAACATTTGTCCCTTGCGAAAATCCTTCTTCAAAAATAGAAATACCCGAAAGATCTGTATGCGCAAAAAACACTTTATCATCTATTGATTTTGAGTAAGCTTCTTTTTCGGGGTTAAATATAAAACCTGGTTTTGGTTTTATCATTCCGTGTCCCCAAACTTTAACGTCAATGTTGGTAATATAAGTTTCTATTTTTTCGTGCGCTATTTTTAAATCGGCAATAATATCCTTTATCCAGTCTTCATGTGTTTTTTCTCTCGCAGCATGCCTGGCTTCCTTTGGCGGCAGATCCGTTAAAGGTAAATAGTAAGTTAAAACATAACCGTTATGCTCTTTATTTAAATGTTGATGGCAGGCATTTACATAACCTAACGATTTACTGTGATATAAAACATTATCCCACGACAAAGGTTCCCCTTGATATTCCGGTAATTCGGTCAAAGTTATATTAGCAACCATCCAGGGGCTGTATTCAAACAAAGGAGCTGCTCTTCTTGTTATGGCAAGTGTTTCTGATAAAATATATTGATTAATGTACTGAGGTGTTGAAAGGATGACCTGATTGCAAAGGTATTTTATACATTCTTCGGTTACTGTATTATAAACTATAAGCTCAACTTTATTGTGCACCATAGTGAGTGACGTAATTAATTGATTGGTTTTAATATGTTGCTTACAGGGCTGGTATAACTTATTTACTATAAACGCATTTCCTTCAGGCCAGGTTAATACAGCCGATGATTCTGCATTGGAGGCTTTTGCTCTTCTTGCGCAAAAATAGTGCAAACCTGCATAGGCACTCGTATCCAATAGTGTAGATCCATAATCATCTTTGCAACAATAATTTAAATACCAAAGTAAGTATGGAGATGAAAACTGATTGGTTTTTAGAAAATCAGCAAAGGATACTTTATCTAATAGTTTATATGTTTCATCTTGAGATGATTGAGATAATGGAATTTCAAACACCGGTTTTCCGTCGTTACCGGTTTTGTTTCTATAATCGGTCACTAACTGGAAAAATTTTGTTATTTCATTTTTTTCCTGTTGAGACACACCAAAATTAGGTATTAAGCCATCCTGCCAATGTCCGTTAATAAACAGACGTTCTTCGGGGTCAAAACACAAATAGTAGTCGTTGTAAATTGGCAAACCCTGATTATCGAAACCCGTAATGATTTGATGGTCGTGTAAAAAATGTAAAAGTTCTCTGTTTGAATTATTAACGATTGGTAAATAATGGGCGGCCCAGGGATAAGCGGAAATAGAATTGGAATCCGAAACAGAATTACCGCCATGTTTTGGAGCGAGGTCAAAAACCAGAAAATCTGAGCTGCTATTTTTCTTTAAATGATAAGCGGCCGCTAAACCGCTGACTCCAGCGCCAACTATAGCAATGGGGAGCTCTATTGTTTTTGTTGGTTTTCCTTTAAATCCATCTCTTATTAAATGCCCTGCTTTGGCATTATCGTTAACAATAGTGCCACTGATTTTTTTTGGTTTGGAACATGAAGTATTTAGTAACGGTGAGATCATTGTAAAAGCAGAAACCGTTAGTAACGATTTTTTTACAAATTCTCTTCGAGACAGTTTATTGTATGTGTGCATATTTCGCCCACTCATGTTCAAATAAATTAACGAGTACCTGGTTATTCAGTTTATTAATATCGGTGATAGTGGAAGTCATGTCTTTCGGAAAATCCTTCATGGCAATCCAGGCGGCCTGATTAAAAAATTTGGTATCAATTTTATAATCGTGCATGGGGGCATTCATTTTTTCACATAGCACATATCCCCATTCACCAAAAGAAGGTACGTAGCTATGATACGGCGTTGTTAAAAAGCCCACGCTTTTAATCGTATTGTTGATGCACCAAAAAGATTTACTGGCAAAGTATGGAGAAGTTGACTGAACAACAGCAATGCCGTTTGGTGAAAGCGATTTGTATAACAGTTTATAAAATGTAGTTGTATATAATTTGCCTACCGAATAATTCGAGGGATCAGGAAAATCAACAATAGCTAAATCAAATGCAATGTTATTTTGTTTTAGCCAGATAAATGCATCTTTATTAATGATGGTAAGCTTTGGATCGTTTAACGAATTTTTATTCAAATGAGTTAACAACGTATTTTCTTTAAAGAGGCCTATCATTTGATCATCCAGATCAACCAGCACAATTTTTTGTATATGTTTTAGTTTTAAAAGTTCTCTTACAGCTAAACCATCGCCGCCACCTAACACCAAAACTGTTTTTGCTTCCGGATTTTTTAACACAGCGGGGTAAACAAGCGATTCATGATAACGATACTCGTCGCGGGAACTAAACTGAAGGTTTCCGTTGAGATATAACCTGATGTCATCATTGTTTCGGGTTACAATAATGCGTTGATATTTTGAGCTCTTTGAAATGATAATTTTTTCCTGGTAAGCCAGGGATTCTGACCAGCTTAGGATAGACTCGCTGAATGCAAAACAAATGCATAGTATCAGAACAACAATCACTGACGACGAGCGGAGCATGATCTTTACCTTTGGAGCAGCTCTTAAATAATCTACCATGAAAAAAGCGATGGCAGCGTTGAACATTCCGAACAGATAGGAAGTTTTTAGTAAGCCCAGGAAAGGAACAAATACCAACGGAAATAATAGAGATGCAAATAGAGCACCTACATAATCAAAAGAGAAAATTTTTGCAACCAGGTCATCAAACGAAAAACGATCTTTCAAAATCCGTAACATGAGCGGAATTTCTAATCCTACCAGCGATCCAATAATAAAGACAATGAAATATAAAAAGAACTGGAAAGACGAAATAAAATTAAACCCAATAAATAGCATCGTAGAACTTAATCCTCCAAAAACACCTACCAGCAATTCAACTACAATAAACGTTTTAAGAAGGTTTGTTTTAAAATACTTTGAGAAATAAGAGCCAACTCCCATAGCAAATAAATAAACGCCGATTACAGTTGAAAATTGGGTGACCGAATCACCTAATAAATAACTTGCAGCTGTTGATGCTACCAACTCGTAAATTAAACCACAGGTAGCAACAACGAAAACCGAAAATAGAAAAATGAACCTCATTTATTCGTGAATAGCCGAGCTTATAATGATGGCCAGGCCTAACATAAATGATGCCACTACAATCGCTAAGGATACGTTTCTTTTTTCTATAATTTCTTTCCATAAACTATAGGGAGTTAACTTATCGATAATAATAAACGATACTACTAAAACTACAATACCTATTCCGGCAAAAAGTAGTGAATTTAAAACGTGTTGTAAATTTATCATGACTTTTTATTTATTTATGATGACTGCTTCCGTATGCGTGATTATTTCCTTCGTGTTCTGTTTGTGTACTACTGTATAGCATTATACCGTTTAACTGGATATATAAAAATGCAGATAAGATGATTGCCAGAAAAGCAATGTAAGTTTTTAATCCCTTGATGGAAATGAATTTAGTTATGTTGGATGTGCTACTCATTGTCGTAAGGGGAATAATCACTGTTTTGCCATTGTTTTCTGTCAAACCGTTTACGCCTAAAGTAAATATAGATAGGAAAGACGGTTAAACACAGTAATACGATAATAAAATTTGAGGTGAGCGGTACATTTTGAATAACGGACACGCCTAAATAACCAAAAGGCTTTGTAATATCATTGGTTACATGAACATTGTAATGATACTTTCCTTTTGTAAGTCTGCTAACTGTTAAAGTACTTTGATTGGAGCCTTCGCTCCAGCTTTCACCATCGGTATAACCGGCATAAAATTCTAAGGCTCCGCTAAAAAAATATTGATCACCTGTTGTTTCGTTAACAAGTGTAAAATCGGTTTCAAGCCAATTGTTATTTAAATTAGAAGCGATGTCAAAATCTGCTGCACTATTGTTAACGGTAATTTCAAAGGGCTCAGATACATACGTTCTTTGTGACAGAGAATCGCCGTGATAATAGGTTTGTTTAGATACTTCTTTTGCATCCGTTATAAAGCCTGATAAAATTGCCTGAATAATGAAAAGCAGCACTACAGATGCCACCGTCATGCGTATAAAGCTCGTGTGGTCAAAATTCAGACTAAAAGGTTGGTTTGGCGCAATACCTTCCGTAATTGGAAAATTAAGATCGTCGGTGATCCAGCTTTTTACAGTTTTCGGCGTGGTGTATTCACCCAAATACCAATATATCTCGTCAGTTGTTTTTTCATATGATAAAATATAAGGCGGTGCTACAAAATCAGCACAAGCAGGTAA
This sequence comes from Bacteroidota bacterium, assembly GCA_040387475.1. Taxonomy (GTDB): domain Bacteria; phylum Bacteroidota; class Bacteroidia; order B-17B0; family Aurantibacillaceae; genus UBA4416. The sequence goes on from JAZKDT010000001.1 coordinate 369,283, forward strand.
CTCCTTATCCCGGATATCTGAAAAAAATTCTCCGGCAGCATGTTTTATTTTAAATTTATATTTATTGTAAAGTTGAAAATTACCTTTATCCTCGACATGAATGTTTCTGATATTTCCGAAATTCTGAAGATAATATTTGTAAGGCTTCATCAAATTGTAATGACCGTCGCTTTCGCTTAGCGTCCAGTAGCCTTCTACCGGATGAAATAACGTGTATTCTATCCAATTGGTCTTATAACTGGTTTCTTCTTTAATGAGGTAATTAATAAGGACAAACTCAAGCCCCTCAATTTTAAAAACAGACCCCAGCTTAAACGCAATATCTTTTGCTTTAATAAAAGTATAGCTGCTTTTTATCTCTTTTTGTTTATCATATATGCTGTAAGCACCACAGGCTTCGCAACAAAACGACGCCGCTCTTTGATGGGTAATCAGTTTTATGTCCTTTTTGCATTGCAAACAGGAAAGCACCAAAGGAGTTGGATATGTACTATTTATACCAATCATGAATGGGCCTTATGGAGGATAAATTTAATTCGTTGAGCGTATATAGTTTACCAAGTAACAGTGTTGTATGTTCTTTAGAGAAAAAACAAAACGCCACTTTTTTATCTTTAGAATAGAACGAACAGAATATGGAATTGTCAAATTTTGGAAAGATCATTTTCCCTTTTCCTTTTATGGAAATGTAATTTGTTTTATCGAGGCAATAGCAATAAGCCATTCCAAATTGATTTATATCTATTTCTTTTCCCACGCGCGCTTCTTTTAACTTATTACCGGGGTGTTCGTTTACATGGTCAATAAGACTCAAATCGCCATCACACTCGAGAATATAACCATATAAGCCATGGTTATATAAAATGGAGTACAGGTTTACGGTTGTCCGGTTTTGAAATAATGTAATACAGCCGGTGACGGTATAAGTATCAGCACCTATTTTACCTTTAGTGCCAATAATAATGGGCGAAAGTGTTTCGCAGTTTTCAAGGATCTCTTCTGCCAGGGGTGCTGCTTCATGCCTGATAAATGGTTTCTGGCAGGAATTGCAGGCATCATAGTGATTCCCACTGATATCAAAAACCGTTTCAGCTTTACAATGTTTGCAAATATGTGTTAGAGCAGCCATTAGCGGTTTATGATCTTTTCGTTAATATCATAACTATTAAAATAGAGTTTAATAGCATTGGCTAATTTAACAGTTAAATCATAATTACGACGTGTGTAATCGCATAAATATACGTCGCAGGTATAATAATTAAATTCGGGCCAGGTATGAATGGCCAAGTGAGATTCGGTTAAGCAAATAACACTTGTAAAGCCACCCTGATCGAAGCCATGAAATACGTGACCAACCTGTACCAGGTCAAAATCGACCAGGGTTTTCAAGATGAAATCTTCAAACAGTTGTTTATCAAATAACTGATCAACTGATTGCGCTTTTGCATTAATTAAAATATGTGTGCCAACTACCAATACGTTATACAACCATGTTCACGATCTTCTTGTGAACCACAATTACTTTTTTAGGTTGTTTGCCTTCCAGTAGTTTTTGAGTTTGCTCATTTTTCATCACTTCAGCTTCTACTTCCTGAACAGATAAAGTTGCAGGCAACTCTAAGGTGAACTTTAATTTGCCATTTACCGAAACGGGATAATTGATGCTGTCATCCACTAAATAGGCTTCATTAAAATCAGGAAAAGCAACGGTTGAAATACTTTCATTATGCCCCAACTGTTTCCACAACTCTTCCGTAATATGCGGTGCATAAGGCGATAAGCAAATTAATAAAGGTTCAAGAATTGTCCGCTTGTTACATTTGGCATCTGTTAATTCATTTACGCAGATCATAAAATTACTAATGGATGTATTGAAAGAAAAACGCTCAATGTCTTCTGTGATTTTTTTGATGGTTTTATGTAAGGTTTTTAATTCGCTTTTGGTTGGTTCGGAATCTGATACATTGAATGCAGCAACATCCCCCGCCCTTTGGGCACCGCCTTCAACTGGGGAATAAAACAAACGCCATAATTTTTTTAAGAAACTATGCACGCCGGTAATACCGTTCGTGTTCCATGGTTTGCTTTGCTCTAAAGGACCCAGGAACATTTCGTACAAACGTAAAGTGTCTGAACCAAATTTTTCTGCAATGTCATCGGGAGTTTGAACATTAAACTTTGACTTAGACATTTTTTCAATTTCAACGCCGCAAATGTAATCACCATTTTCCTCTTTAATAAACTTTGCTTCTTTGAAATCTTCTCTCCAATTTTTAAAAGCATTAATATCTAGAATGTCATTGTTTACAAAGTTAATATCAACATTAAAAGATGATGTATCGAATGTTCTATTTCCAGTAGGCAACTCAATATTGTAATCTTTAAGAATTTTAACTACGTGATCTTTGATGTAATTGTTGTCATGTAATACTCCTTTTGAAATAAAAATTGTTGGCAATGTTTTTTCATCTATCGGACTAGCACCTAAATCCCATAGGAGTCTAAATACAAAATTACTTCGGCCTTGTATCATCCCCTGGTTGATCAACTTCTTTGCAGGTTCATCTGCATTTATGTAACCGAGGTCTTTTAAAAACTTGGTCCAGAAACGAACATACAATAAATGCCCTGTGGCATGTTCGCTGCCGCCAATGTACAAGTCAACCTGCTGCCAGTAATCCATTAATTTTTTATCGGCAAACACCGAACCGTTATGCGCATCCATGTAGCGTAAAAAATACCAGCTGCTTCCTGCCCAGCCCGGCATGGTTGAATGTTCGTAATCGTATTTTCCTTCATACTTCCATGATGAAGCCGCACGGGCCAATGGCGGCTCTCCATCTTCGGTTGGTAAATATTTATCTACTTCGGGCAATACCAAAGGCAATTCGTTTTCTGCCAGGGCATACGGTATATCATTCTTATAATAGATAGGGATGGGTTCTCCCCAATAACGCTGACGTCCAAAAACAGCGTCACGCAAACGGTAGTTCACTTTTCCTTTCCCTAATTTTTTTATTTCAATTTCCTGTATGGCTAATTTAACAGCGTCTTTTACCTGAAGGCCATTTAAAAAATCGGAGTTCACTAAAATGCCTTCCTTGGCATCATAAGATTCTTTTTCCAGGTCACCACCTTTAACCACTTCTATAATAGGTAAGCCGAAGTGTTTAGCAAAGCTATAGTCACGGCTATCGTGCGCCGGAACGGCCATCACGGCACCTGTTCCATAACCCGCTAATACATAGTCGCCAATCCAGATAGGAATTTGTTTTCCGGTGAATGGATGATCAACATAGGAACCGGTAAACACACCGGTAATTTTATTAATGTCAGCCTGGCGCTCACGTTCGCTCCTGTTTTTTGCCTGTGTTACGTATGCTTCAACAGCTGCTTTGTTATCTGCAGTAGTTAAACTCGCTACTAATTCATGTTCAGGAGCCAGCGTTACAAATGATACGCCAAAAACCGTATCAGGCCGAGTTGTAAATACTTCGATGGTTTTATCAGAATTATGAATTGTAAATTTCAGTGAGGTTCCTGTACTTTTCCCGATCCAGTTACGTTGCGCTTCTTTCAAGCTATCTGTCCAGTCCAGGGTATCCAGTCCATCTAACAGCCTTTGAGAATATGCAGTGATACGCATGCTCCATTGTTTCATTAATTTGCGTTCAACAGGATATCCTCCGCGCTCACTTACGCCGTCTTTAATTTCGTCGTTCGCTAAAACCGTTCCTAATTGCGGGCACCAGTTAACAACCGATTCACCCAAGTAGGCCAAACGGAAATTCATTAAAATATCGCTCTTCTTTTTTTCATCAAATGATTTCCATTCTTCGCCTGTAAAAGGAGCAAGTTCTTTTTCAATATCACCGGTTAATGTATCATCCAGTTTGCTATTAAATCCTTTTGTTTCAAATACCTTAATTAAGGTTTCGATGGGTTCAGCTTTATTGGTGCTTTTATTATACCACGAATTAAATATTTGTATGAAGATCCATTGTGTCCATTTATAATATTCGGGATCAGAGGTTCTAACTTCACGGTCCCAGTCAAATGAAAACCCAATTTTGTCCATTTGCTCGCGGTAGCGTGCAATGTTTTGTTCGGTGGTTATTTTTGGGTGTTGGCCTGTTTGAATAGCATATTGTTCGGCGGGTAACCCAAAGCTGTCATAGCCCATGGGATGTAACACATTAAACCCTTTATGACGTTTGTAACGGGAAACAATATCCGATGCAATATATCCGAGTGGATGTCCCACGTGCAAGCCAGCGCCAGATGGGTAAGGGAACATATCCAATACATAATACTTTGGTTTATCTCCACCATCTTTGGCAGCAAAGGTTTTGTGTTTTGCCCAATATGCCTGCCAGTTGCTTTCTATTTCTTTAAAATTGTATTCCATGGTTCGTTAATTTGCGAGGCGTAAAGATAAGATTTACAGCCAATGTCACAAGTGGGTTTAAGATTTGGGCGTGGCCCAGGGGCCGGGCTTTCGTTCCAATCTTTTGCAAGAGACAGGCAAAAGGATTTCCACTACAATCCCTCACGCAAGAGCATTATATGTTAGAAAGCTGTAATTACTCTTTAATGACTTTATATTGTTTTTGGAAATGAGGAATTTTTATATCGATGAAATAAATTCCCTGTGCTAAATTCTGAAGGTTGAGTTGTTCGGAAGATGCTCCGCCATTAACCGTTTTTTGAAAGACGATTTTTCCGTATATATCTTTTACTTCAATAGTTCCTGTGTTCTCCCTTACTTCAAAAGGGAAACTGATGGTAACGATATCTTTGGTGGGATTTGGTCCGAAAGAAGAGAAAGATTTTTCTTCATTTTTTACAGCAGTTATAATATTAGGTATGGTAATATCCCCTAATGTATCGGCGCCGTCAATAATTGCCGATGTGCAGTAATAGTCCAAAGTTTCAAATCCAGGAAAGAATGAGTTAACCTGGCCATATCCTTCAATAAATGTTTCCCCAAAAGTCATAAAGGGAGCACTTTCATCGCCTTTGCCATAATATACCATGTTATTTTGAAGCGATCGATGATATACCAGACTGTATTGAAAATTTGGTATTGGATTATTTTGGATATGACTGGAAAAGCAGCTTTCTCCGTACGTTTTGAAAAAGTGGTCGTTTGTTGTTTTTCCAAATTTAATCACATACACCTTTGAACTGTCATTCATGCCTATATAAAGGTTATTATTATAGGAATTATAAAGACTATGATTGAAAAAATTAGTGGAACTGGCACCAGCGTTCGAAATGGTATAACTATTAACCGGAACGGAAGGAAAGGTAAATGGATTACTCATTATACAGCTACCCCACATGCCGGTTGCACAATTTCCGAGGCATCCTTTTCTGTCATCAATATAAGAATTTGAAATTACAGTGCCGGTAATTGACGATGAAATTGCAGTGATTCTCCCGTATAAGTAACTGTAGCATTGAGGCTGACTTCCGCTCCATGTACTGGTAGTGGAGTAATATTGAATAACGCCGGGCTTTAATTTGAAAAAATCATAGTAATTAGGAACCTTTTCACCATATAAAGAAAACACGTCATAGCTTGTAGCATTTTCAATACCGCGCAATATGTAGTAACGGTGTTGTCCGAATTTTGCAGGATATTTTATAATTCCGAGTTGTTTAGAAATAAGTATTGTATCGCCAGTGCTTAATAAAATAGTTTTTACGGAGTCGCTTACTCCAAAGTAATTTTTGATTGATGAGCCTATGTGTTGTGCAGTAATATTTCCTGTTGCATTAAAGACCCACATATTTCCGGCAGACGTAAATTGCGGAAGAATGTAATTACCTGTATCGGACAAACGGTATTGGTTATTGGCATACACAATTCGTTTTTGCATAAATTGCGGCTGGTTGATTATTATATAGTTTGTGTCTTCTACACCAGCCTCAGGATAGTAAAAAAAACAACTATCACATCTTGCCGCTATCCTGTTTAAACTATAAATAGTATCAGTTCCCTGCGTTAATACACTATCCGCAAATATGACAATGGTTGTATAATTTTCACTTTGTAAAGAATAGTTGTACCTGTAATTCTTATTAAACACGCGCCAGTTTTGAGAGTAAGCTAAGCACAAAAGATGCATAAAAAAAAGACTGTATAGAATTCTAAGCTTCATATTAAATAAAGATATAAAAAATACAATAACTTTTGCCAAAAATATGATTTCGTATGCTGGGTTGCTCTACTGCACTCAATTAGGCAATCCTGCGGCGCAAAAAGAAAGCCACAAAATGCTTTGTGCATTCCGTGGCTTTCTTTGTTCCTTTAATGTTAAGTGATCAATGCCTTACTCAAACACTATTTTTCCGGATTCGAGAGTTTCTTTGTTAAAGAGCAAACTATATGTATAAATTCCTTTTGCAAGATTTCGACGCAGGTATTGTGTTTCTTTCTCAACAATAGATAAATTATCCACCGCTTCTCCTGATTGATTGTACACTATAAATTCCATGCCTGTCTTCGGTTCGTTTACTTTGATCACTATGACTTCGGCGGATGGATTTGGATAAACACTCACATGTTTTGTTCGTTGTGCTTCATTTGTAGTGGTGGTTGATGTCGAAATAACAACTGACTGTGCTTTGACAGACGTAGCTAAAAACGTCAAGGAAGTAATAAGGAAAAACGTTTTCATAGAAGCTTTTTTTATTAGTAAAAATAGCAAAAACACCGAAAAACAAAAGGTAGAATTGTTGTATAAATCTGATTAATAGAAAGACTCTGGGATTTAAATTTAAAGCTGGTCATACAGCGGCTTACAGAGCAACGCTACCCGTTCATCCGCCATAAAAAACTGTAGAAAGTTTGAAAATAATTATCTCGACTGGTGCTGAGTTTCCTTGGACAACTTTGCAAAAACAAGATTTAAATTAATGGAGATACTGTCAGATATCTAAACATTTCGTAAATTGTTTTCAAAGAATGATAACACAGCCACAAAGATCATATACATTTCAGACCAATGAATTTGCGTTAAGCGAAGAAGGGATTCACCTACTGCGAAACAATTATAATTATAGCACAGTTAGTTTTCTTATGATCACTCATATGGAAATAAAAAGAAAAAAAGACATGAAGAATTGGCTATTTGTTCTAAGTTTAGGCGTTGCTCTTTTAGCATTTGTGGGATATGACGTTTACCAGATCTTTAGCATATATAATGATCCCGGCACATATGAAATCTACATCGAGCGGTTGCTCATTCCCTTTTTTCCATTTGTTTTAGGTGCATACTCTGTAACAATTGCTTTGAGGAATTCCATAGTATTAACTTTTGAATCCGAAACCAAAAAATATCATCTCACGTTGAGGGCTTTATCGAAAGAAGATGTGTTGGATGAATTTATCAAAGAACTCCGACTTAATTATCCCGGTCTATCTGTAATTCAGCACTCATAAAAAATGCCACACGCAGGTGTGGCATTTTGGAATACATGCAATAATTTGTTTTAGTACTTAATTCCCGACACACCAATATTCTCAATTGGATGCCAGGTTGTTTTAATTTCTTGCAAATCAGTAATGAAATAGGGCCCCTGTTCTTTTTCGTCGCTCCAGTTTTTATTCCATGTAAAAACACGTTTCACATTTAAGGAGGCATTTTCGCCAATGGTTTTATTAAATTCTTTTTCGGAGTTACAGTTGATGATCGCATTCACATCCATGTGAGATGAAAAATGCGAATGTAATTCTTTGCGACTACCAGTTACAATATTCACAACACCACCCGGTACATCGCTGGTTGCAATGACTTCTGCAAAAGTGATGGCACAGGTTGGTTTACTTTCAGAAGCTAATACAATGCAGGTATTTCCACCGGCAATAGCCGGTGCGATAACAGAAACTAATCCTAATAAAGCAGACGATTCATCAGCTAAAACAGCAACAACTCCCATGGGTTCAGGTACTGAGAAGTTAAAATGAGAAGTCGCCACAGGATTAACCGAACTAAATAGCTGTTGATATTTATCACACCATCCTGCATAGTAAACTAAGCGATCAATACTTTGCTCTACTTCTTTTTTAGCCGAAGCAGATGTATAACCCAATTGTTTCAATTCTTCCAAAAACTGTTCTTTACGGCCTTCCAACATTTCAGCAATGCGGTATAAAATTTGTCCCCGGTTAAATGCTGCTCTTGCGCTCCAGCCGCTAAAAGCGCCACGAGCGGCGATTACCGAATTTCTATAATCCTTACGCGAAGATAAACTAACATTTACAGTCATGTTGTTTTTTAATTTTAATGGGTAATAGCGTCCGCTTTCGGTACGTGGAAATTGTCCGCCGATAAATATTTTGTATGTTTTTAAAACTTCTATTCTTTCCATTTTGTTTAACTGTTTACCCGTTCGGTTTCCCCTCTAAAAAGAGGGGATTAAGGGGTGTGTTATTCTAATTTATTCTCTATAAATGTTGTTATTGAATTTAATACCAGATCCAGATTGTTTCTTACTTCGCCTTCAGAGAATCTTAATACTGTAAAGCCTAATCTTATTAATTCAACATCTCTTTGTTTGTCTTCTTCAGCTTTGAAATTATGGCTGTAACCATCTATTTCAATAATTAGATTTAGTTTGGAGCAATAAAAATCGACAATGTAATTTAAGATCGGTTTTTGTCTATGAAAATCAAAACCATAACATTGTTTTCCTTTTAATTTTTTCCATAATAGAATTTCACCAAGAGTTGAATTGTTCCTCAACTCTCTTGCTTTTTCTTTTAAATATGGATTATACGTTACTTTCAATTTTTTTATTGTTATTTATTACACACCCCTTAATCCTCTCTTTTTAGAGGGGAGATAGTACCATCTAAAATTTCAAATAAGGCATCAATCCATGCAATCCGCCTTCACGTCCGAAACCACTTTCTTTGTAACCACCAAACGGTGATGTAGGATCAAACTTATTATAGGTATTTGCCCAAATTACGCCTGCACGTAATTTAGATGTTAAATTAAAAATACGCGAACCTTTATCTGTCCACACGCCAGCACTTAAACCATAAGGAATGTTATTGGCTTTTTCAATCACTTCTTCAATTGTTCTGAAAGTTTGAATGGCTAATACCGGCCCGAATATTTCTTCCTGGGAAATGCGGTGTGATTGTGATGTATTTAAAAATAAAGTCGGGCGAACAAAAAATCCTTTTTTAGGAATGGAACAAGAACTTTGGTACATCTCCGCGCCATCATTTACACCAATTTTTAAATACTCATTAATTTTATTTAATTGCATTTTCGAATTGATGGCACCAATATCTGTGTTCTTATCTAAGGGGTCGCCGACGATCAATGTTTCTAAACGGTCTTTTAATTTACGAATCACTTCCTCAGCTACACTTTCCTGCACAAATAAACGGGAACCGGCGCAACATACATGGCCCTGATTAAAGAAAATGCCATTGATAATTCCTTCTACAGCCTGGTTAATCGGCGCATCTTCAAAAATGATATTTGCAGCTTTTCCGCCTAACTCCAGAGTTAATTTTTTGTCAGTTCCGGCAATGGCTTTCTGTATCCATTTGCCAACATTGGTGCTTCCGGTAAACGCAATTTTATTAATGTCTTTATGGTTGACCATGGAAGCGCCAACCGGCCCGTGACCTGTAATGATATTTACCACCCCATCAGGCAATCCACTTTCCTGGATGATCTCAGCCAATTTTAGTGCGGTTAGAGAAGTTGTTTCTGCAGGCTTTAAAACAACTGTATTTCCGGTTGCTAAAGCAGGAGCAATTTTCCAGGCGGCCATTAATAAAGGAAAATTCCATGGAATTACTTGTCCCGCAACACCTAATGACGTTGGGTTACGGTTTGGAAATGCATATTCTAATTTATCGGCCCAACCCGCGTAATAAAAGAAATGGTTAGCCGCTAAAGGTACATCAATATCACGGCTTTCGCGAATGGATTTCCCACCATCTAACGTTTCGATCACTGATAATTCGCGGGCGCGTTCCTGAATTAAACGGGCAATCCGGTAAATATATTTAGCGCGTTCTTTAGCCGGCATTTTGCTCCACGTTTTATCATAAGCGCCACGGGCAGCTTTTACAGCGGAATCTACATCTTTATCGTTGGCTTCTGCAATGCTCGAAATTTTTTCTTCAGTTGCAGGATTAATGGTATCAAAATATTTACCGGAGTTTGGTTTCACAAATTTCCCGTTGATGAACAGGTCGTATTGTTTTTGCAAACGGATATGATCAGTGGCTTCCGGTGAAGGCGCATATTTCCAATCGGTAAAGTATTCCAGTTTTTTTGCTTCTTTTTTTGCCATTGTATTGTTTGTTTCTTTTTCCCGCAGATGTCGCTGATTTCTGCAGAACTAATCTGTGTAATCTGCGCGATCAGCGGGGACTAATATTAATCTACTGATATATAATCTTTACTAAAGTAAACGCCTTTAGCTTCCTTCTCTAATTGTAAAATTAAATCGTTGGCTAAAGAGCTTGCGCCAAAACGAAACCATTTGTTATCCAGCCAGGCATTTCCTAAAGTTTCGTGCAGCATTACCAGATATTGCAATGCGCTTTTAGCCGTGCTAATGCCGCCGGCCGGTTTCATTCCAACTTGAATTCCTGTTTTAAAATAGTAATCTTTAATAGCATCCAGCATCACTAATGTAACCGGCATAGTTGCCGCTACCCCAATTTTGCCGGTAGATGTTTTAATAAAATCTGCTCCTGCATAAATGGCAATATCGCTGGCCCGACGCACATTATCCAACGTGGAAATTTCTCCGGTTTCAAAAATTACTTTTAAGCGGGCATTGTGTTTATGTGTGAGATCTTTAATGGTTGCAATTTCATCAAATACAAAATTGTAGTTGCCTTTTAAAAATTCGCCACGGCTGATAACCATATCAATTTCATCGGCACCATTATCTAAAGCTAATTTTGTATCTAATAATTTTATCTGAAGCGTTGAGTTTCCGCTGGGAAAAGCGGTTGAAACGGATGCGACTTTAACCTTACTTCCTTTTAATGCTTCTTTAGCCGTTTTTACCATTGTTGGATAAACACACACAGCAGCAGTGGTGGGCAAACCAGGTAAAGCAATGTGAGGATGCATGGCTTTGTAACACATTTGTGTTACTTTTCCTTCAGTATCTTTTCCTTCCAGAGTGGTTAGATCAATCATGTTCAATGCCAGTTTTAAAGCCTGCACTTTACTTCCTTTTTTGATGCTTCGTGTATTAAAACGAGCCACTCTTTCCTCTATTCCTACCTGATCGATAGTTGGGCTGTTTTTAAAATCGTATGCCATGTTAATCTTTATTAAAACAGGTTATTTACTTCAAAAGTAGTATATTTAATTGTATTTTTAAATTCTAAATTCTCTTAATCTGAGCGCTTCAGACCATATATTTTCTAACCAACCAGAACTGGTTACCAGCTCTGACAAAGAGAACCTGTTGTCTCACAAAGGGCTGGTTGTCTGGATGACAGGTTATTCAGGTTCGGGCAAAACAACCTTAGCATATGCCTTGGAAAGAAGATTACATGACGAAGGTATTTTAACAAAAGTGCTCGACGGAGACGTACTTCGGCAGGGAATGAACAAAGGTCTTGGTTTTAGTATGGAAGACAGAACCGAGAACATTCGTAGAACAGCCGAATTAGCTAAACAGTTAACCAGTTGTGGTGTTGTAGTGATTTGTAGTTTAATTACTCCCACTAATCAATTGCGACAACACGCCGAGAATATTATAGGTGAACAACACTTTATTTTGTATCATATTGCTACACCGTTAGACGTTTGCGAGAAGCGCGATGTAAAAGGTCATTATGCCAAAGCCAGAACCGGTGAGATTAAAGAATTTACAGGAGTTTCCAATCCGTTTGAATTTCCAACAAATGCCATTTATAGTATCGATACTTCTGAACTTTCGGTTGAGGAAAGTGTTGATATGATGTTTGATGATGTTTTTCCTTTATTAGCTACCTGATGTTTGCACTCTGCGATAAAATGATTGCCAAAAATAAATTGAAGCCACACAGAAAACTGTTTGGCAATTACACTTTTTCGTGCTTTGAGGAAATGGATACGATTCCCAGGGATGATTGGGATAAGGCGATTAAAGATAAAAACACATTTCTTACCTTCTCTTATTTAAACCTGATTCATCAACAGCGCACCGAAAATTTTCGCTTTCGGTATGTAATTGTTTATAATGCTAAGCGACCAATAGGAGTTATTTATTTTCAGATTAATGATTTTTCAGCTTCGTTGTTTGGTGAGCTGATCGCTCATCAAATTAGTGAGCTGCAAAGCAAACGCGCTTCTGTGTTTCAAAAATACATTCAGCATAACGAAAACGAAACGATCATGCGTTTGGTAACTTGCGGTAATAATTTTATCAGTGGAGAACATGGATTTTATATTGATTTAAACAGCAAGAAAAATAAATTTAAAATTGTTGAAGGAGTGATTGATGCGGTGGCAAGAGAGGAAAAATTACGAGGGAAGATCTCCGCCATTTTGGTAAAAGATTTTTACGAAGAAGGCTTTGGCGATAAAGATTGTTGGTATTGCACTAAGTTCATTCACTTTAATGTAGAGCCAAACATGATTGTGGATTTGCCCGAGGGATTAAATAGCGTTACCGATTACCTGGCCCATTTTTCAAAAAAATATCGAAACCGCGCTAAGCATATTTTAGCTGCGAGTTCTTCCCTGGTTAAAAAAAGATTGACCGCCGCCGATATCATTAAGCATGATGATCGTTTGTATGAATTATACACGAATGTATTTGATCACGCCAAGTTTAAACTGGCACATTTGCCTAAAAATTATTTTGCTGATGTGGTAAAAACACAGCCCGAGTTATTTTACGTGGATGCCTGGTACATGGGAGATAAAATGGTTTCGTTTGCCAGTGGATTTTATCTGTCCGAAGAAATTGAAGCGCATTATGTTGGGTTCGATTACGCCATCAATAAAGAATACGAATTATATCAAACGTTATTGTACAGTTACATTGAAGAGGCAATTATTTCCGGAAAGAAGCGTATCAATTTAGGTCGCACGGCTTCCGAAATTAAATCTACCGTTGGAGCAAAAGCTCATGAGCTTATTTGTTACATTAAACCGCAAAATACTGTTTCAAAACTTATATTAAAGCCTTTCATGCAGTTTTTGCAGCCAACAGATTGGGTCCCCAGAAATCCTTTTAAAGAAGAGGTATAATGTCACTGCCTCCATATCTCGTTTTTCCCGTTATCACGTCTGATAAAATTATACTCCGCGAAGTATCAGAAGCCGACCTGAAAGATATTCTTGAAATTCAGTTTTATGATGGGGTGGCAGCTGATACAATGGAAGAAGGCAAAGAAATGTTGGCAAAAATCAATCGAAATTACAGGGATGGAGATTCTATTCATTGGGGTATTGCAGATCAAGCCACTAACCAACTTGTAGGTACCTTAGGCTACTATAGAAGTTTTAAGGAGAACACCGGAGAATTAGGCTGTGTTTTATTAGCTCAGTTTCGTGGGCAGGGATTTATGAGTCGTGCGATGGAGCTGGTTATTAATTATGGGTTCAGTACCATGCAATTAGATCGGATTATAGCTATCACCACAACCCATAATGCAGCTGCTGTAAAATTACTCGAAGGTCTTGGTTTTTTCAAAACTCGCTATTTAGAAGATAACGAAGTTAAGTTTGAAGTAAAACGAAAATAAAAGGAGACAATTAATCGTCTCCTTTATTAAATGCTGTTAATCATCCGAAGGATCCGGTGCTTTTTTCGCAGCCGCTTTTTTAGCTTTTATTTTTTTAGGCCAAAGTACATTAATTAACTCGTTGTGAACAGTCATCATGGAGGTACTAATGCCATTAATGATCGTAACATCTTTATTTGAGTTATCTCTCCAGGTACGCTTTACCTCCTCTTCAGAATTGTCCTCTTTAATGATATAAAATTTCACTAATTTTCTGTTTCTAACTTCAGCTTTACCGCTCCAGCAGTTTGCTTTTGAGCCAATACGGGATGTAATGATAACGTCAGTGTAAACTCCGTCTTCTACCTCTTCAGCTCCCCGTTCATCAAATTTCTGAGACCATTTATTATAACAGGTTAACTCGCGGGGTTCCTCTGTTTGCGCTTTGACTTGAGTGACAGTTAATAATATAATACCGGCTAAAAGTATTTTTTTAATCATGAGAATAGTGTTTTAGAAACATAAATATACAATTTATCATATCTAAAACAATCTCCTGTAAATTTTTTTTCTATTAATCCTTGTTTTTCAACAGGATTAGCTGCGTTACATCATCCTCAAACAACACCTGCTTTTTGCTTAAATTCTCAAAATCCCTGTCTTTTTTAAATAGCAATAAATAATCATCATATTTAGTAATCCCTCTGCGGTGAGTTGGGTTTAGCCATTTCAAGTCCAAGGTATAACGGTAGAAATTAGTTCCAGGTTCCAGTATCCAGTTAATACCCAACCGAATTTGTTTGGTGGGTTGTTTCTGATGTTCGGCAGTGAGCATACGCATGGCATTTTTTACCCCTCGGTCTTGTTTCCAGTCTTTAAAATAATCCAGATTATGATTTGTATAAAGGTTATAGCCTAAAAGAATGACAAAGATGCTTGATAGAGCCAACGTTGACCTCACGTAACCGTTTTTGTACACCTGTGCGATGAGGAAAACCATGTTGAGCATAAATAACGGGTAAAAAAATAGAGCAAACCGGTGAATGTAGTAATCGTTTCCAAGCATATGATGTTGTAAAACAGTCATGCCAACAATTGCCAATAGCGTTAGGTTACAAAAAACTAAGGGCAGGTTGGATTTTAAAAAGGCGAAGTCTCTTTTAAAAAATTTAAAAACGATAAAACTCCCAATGGAAACAACAACTATAATCACCATGCTTTTTAAAATTCCCAGGTAAAAATCGGGCACATGCATTTCGTAAAATAAACTATAAATGGCCGTTCCAATCGTATCTTCTGTAAAACCATTCTTACCGCCAAAATCAAGCAAGTTCATTTTTGAGATTCGTCGGAGCGGCTCATATAAAACTAATCCTAAAATGATAACCGACACAATATTGACCTTATTAATTTGATAGAAGCGGTAATTGTGTTTATTGCTAATCAATTCAACACTATTATAAACGATCAAAGCTGCCACGTAATAATTCAGCAACGAAAAATTACTCAGCACAGCTAAAAAAGCACCCAAGTTAAAACCTATTAAATGCCAGTAGTTTCGAGAAGTAAAGTATACGCTTAAATAATAGACACTCATCATTAAAAACGCGACGGATAATCCATAACCCCGGGCTAAGGCAAAAAAATCGAGCAGGTAGGGATTTAGTGTGAACAAAAGATAACCAAACCATACACATTCGCGGCAATGTCTGTAACATAATAGAATAACAAACAAACTATAGATGATAAATGCAAGGCAATTTGGTAGTCGTAAAGCCATTTCAGAACTTCCAAAAAACAGCTCACAATATTTCATCAAAACCGTATTTAAGATATGGTTATTAGTATAAGGTGTTTTGTATGAAATAATGTCCATAAAACTTTGATGCACGTAATGCGTATAAGAATAACTTTCGTCATGCGTGAATGAAGCGTAATAAGCTTTATAACTGATATACCAGACTAAGCCAATCGCACATAAACAAGACAAAAGCAGTTGCAGGTAATTTGTTTTATGAATTAAAGGCGACACAGATACCGGATTAATGGATAATTCAAATATATTAATTCTATTTTGTTTTTAATGGATTTGACATTTAGCTCGTCGAAGGCCTATAAATACTGATGTTTTAAGACATGCTACAAATTATAGCAAAGAGGCGTGTCTTTTTGTTGTTATTTTGCTGAAATTATTTTGTCGTATGCTAGTTAAAACGTTTGGAAGCGCCGTGCATGGTATAACAGCCACAACGGTTACAGTAGAGGTTAATATTTCACAAGGAATAAATTTTTTCATGGTTGGCTTGCCCGATAGCGCAGTCAAAGAAAGCCATCAGCGCATTGACGCTGCTTTAAAAAATAATAATTTAAAAATACCAGGAAAACAGATCACGATTAATATGGCGCCCGCCGATATTAAAAAAGAAGGCTCTGCTTACGACCTTACAATAGCTGTTGGGATAATGGCGGCTTCGGAGCAGATACGTTGCGAAGACATTTCCAGTTACATCATTATGGGAGAACTTTCTCTGGATGGAGAATTGCGCCCTATTAAAGGAACGCTCCCTATTGCTATTAAAGCTAAGCAGGAGGGGTTTAAAGGGTTGATCATCCCGGAAGCCAATGCCAAAGAAGCCGCTGTAGTAGATGGCCTCGACATTTATGGTGTTTCCAATATCAGACAGGTGATAGGATTTTTTAATGAGACCGAAATATTGGAAAAAACAACTATTGATATTGAACAGGAGTTTTTAACCCGTTTGGATGACATCGAATTTGATTTTTCAGATGTAAAAGGTCAGGAAAATATTAAACGAGCATTGGAAATTGCGGCTTCGGGTGGCCATAACGTTATTTTAATTGGTCCGCCGGGAGCGGGAAAAACAATGTTGAGCAAGCGCATGCCTTCTATTTTACCACCTTTAACTTTAGATGAGGCCTTAGAAACAACAAAAATACACAGTGTTGCAGGCCGCACAACTAAAACCATGGGATTGGTAACCAAACGCCCGTTCCGAAGCCCACATCATACCATTTCAGATGTAGCGCTGGTTGGCGGAGGCATGAACGCACAACCTGGCGAAATTTCGTTAGCACACAATGGCGTGTTATTTTTGGATGAACTACCCGAATTTAAGAGAACGGTGTTAGAAGTCATGCGTCAGCCATTAGAAGACAGAATTGTGACGATTTCGAGAGCGCGATTTAGCGTGGAGTATCCAGCCAGTTTTATGCTGATGGCGAGTATGAATCCTTGTCCCTGCGGCTATTACAACCATCCCGAAAAGGATTGTGTTTGTGCACCCGGCGTGGTTCAAAAATACCTGAATAAGATATCCGGCCCCTTATTGGATCGTATCGACCTGCACGTGGAAGTAACGCCGGTACCTTTTAGTGAGCTAAGCAGAGCGCAAAGTTCTGAAACCAGTAAAGATATCAGGGACCGGGTTATAAAAGCAAGATTGATACAAACGCAGCGGTATAAAACATCCGATGGCATTTATTGCAACGCACAAATGCGTACCAAAGATTTAAGAGCATACTGTAATCTTGACGAAGCCAGTAACACCTTGTTAAAAACGGCGATGGAGCGGCTTGGGCTATCAGCAAGGGCGTACGACCGAATCTTAAAGGTTGCCAGAACGATAGCTGATCTGGAAGAGTCAAAAAACATTCTCACGAATCATATTGCGGAAGCTATTCAATACAGAAGTTTGGATAGAGAAGGTTGGGCAGGGTAGTTTTTTTAATCGGTTGATTTTACAATCTTCGTTGTACAATAAACAAAAATGGTTTAGCTTTGTTATAAAGGTAAATCGATCATGCCAACCAAGTACGCCATAAAAGATCTGGAAAGACTTTCGGGAATTAAGGCCCACACTTTACGCATTTGGGAACAGCGTTACGGTATTTTAAAACCGGAACGTACTGATACTAATATCAGGTACTACACCTCCGCCGACCTGAAACATATTTTAAATGTGTCGCTTTTAAACAGTAACGGGTTTAAAATTTCTAAAATTGCTAAACTGCCTTCTGATGAAGTTATAAAACAGGCACAGTCTATTTTTAACAATTACAGCAATGAAGATGATCAGATCGATAATCTGATGTTATGCATGATGGATCTAAATGAAGCCAAGTTCGAAAAGATCATTGCTAATTGTATTATCCGATTTGGATTCGAAACAACGGTAGAAAAGATTATTTTTCCATTTATGCGTCAAATAGGTAATATGTGGCAATTGGGAGTTGTTAACCCGGCACAGGAGCATTTTATCTCTAATTTAATCCGTCAGAAAGTGACGGTTGCTACCGATAGCTTATTTCCTGAGCCATTGGCTAATCCCAAAACCTTTTTACTGTACCTTCCCGAAAACGAGTTACATGAACTCGGACTATTATATTGCAATTTTTTAATCAAAGCCAAAGGCCATAAGTGTTTATATATCGGGCCCTCTATTCCCTTATTAGATTTGTTTTCGGTAAGCGATGTCGTTCATCCCGATGTGATTGTAACCATACTTACCAATTCATTTGACGACACAACGGTACAGGCATACCTGAACAACCTGGCTTTTTCTTTTCCAAACTCAACAATAATGGTATCCGGGCGCGTATTTTTTGATGGAAATGAGCACGTGGAGCTCCCAAAAAATGTTATTTTGTTCGAATCTCACGAACAGTTTAAAAATGTGCTGCATAGTGTTAACTTTGCATTTAATGTATACAAATCTAATTAAACTCTGTATTGTTTCGATACTCTTGTTTTCGTGTAAACCTAAAGACGAAGATGATGAACCTGTGCCTACCGGTATTTTAAGTGAGGAGCAATTAGTTAAAGTATTAACCGATGCATACCTGGCAGAAGGAGCTTCAGGCATCAATATTAAAAACGTTTCGGGCGAAAAATATGATTCAGCTTATATATTTAATCCTTTGAAAGATAACCATATTGAAAAAGCCCAATTTGATTCAACTATGTCTTATTATACAAAACACCCTAAAAAACTGAAAATTGTTTACGATAAAATACTGGAGAAGTTAAGTGCAGTGCAGGCAAACGGAAAGCTGGACTAAATGTGATGACAATTTTAACAACTATAAAGGACCTGGCAACCATTCATTTGAATGAAGTAATTGCTTTTCGCAGGCACCTACACCAGCATCCTGAATTATCTTTTGAAGAGTATCATACCGCAGAGTATGTATGTTCTGTTTTAGATAAGTATCAAATTGCGTATACGAAAGGGATTGTAAAAACAGGAATTGTTGCTATCATAGAAGGAAAAAAACCTTCTTCAAAAACAGTTCTGTTACGCGCCGATTTGGATGCGCTACCGATTGAAGAAAAAAATAACACCGATTATATCTCTAAAAATATTGGGGTAATGCATGCCTGCGGCCACGACGTTCATACAGCATCGGCTTTGGGAACAGCTATTATTTTAAATCAGTTAAAGGATGAATTTGAGGGAACGGTAAAAATTATGTTTCAACCAGGCGAAGAAGTATTACCGGGCGGTTCATCTTTGATGATCGGGGAAGGGGTACTACAAAATCCAAAGGTTGATACGGCAATCGCTCAGCACGTTTTTCCAAGCATGGAAGTAGGGAAGGTAGGTTTTAAAACAGGTATGTACATGGCCAGCACCGATGAGTTACATATAACGATTACAGGTAAAGGCGGACACGCCGCGATGGCCGGGGAATATAACAACCCCTTAGTTGTGGCAGCCAGCATCATTAAAGAAATAGAAAAGCAATTTCCTTTTGCAGTCGATGCCGAAGGCGTGGCTCGCCATACAAAAAATAATATCCCAACGGTTATTGCTTTTGGAAAAATAGAAGGTAAAGGCGCCACTAATGTGATTCCGGAGAGTGTTTATTTAGCTGGCACTTTTAGAACCATGGATGAGAACTGGAGAAGAGAAGTAAAAGAAAAAATAAAGCAGATCATTCACTCAGTTTGTGACTCTTACAGAGTGACAGCAGACATAAATATCATTGATGGTTATCCGTTCTTAACAAATGATAATATGGTTACCGAACAATGCAAGCAAGCCGCCGTTGAGTATCTGGGAAAAGAAAATGTAGAGGAACTTCCATTACGTATGACAGCCGAAGACTTTGCCTATATTACGCAACAGGTACCAAGTTGTTTTTACCGTTTAGGAACAGGTAATAAATCCAAAGGCATTACGTCAGGAGTTCATACCGCTACTTTTGATATTGATGAAAAAGCATTGGAGATCTCGACGGGTTTAATGGCATGGATGGTGTTGCGTGCAAAATGATAGTTAAAAAACAGCTTACTTTTTAATTATTTTTTTAGTGATTGCTTTCCCGGAAGTTTCGATATATAAAAAATAAATGCCGTTTGGACCATAACTAAGATCTATGGTTCCCTCACCTTTTGAACTGAAAGGTAATAGTTCTCCGAGGCTATTTGTAATGGTCAATTTTTTTATTTCACTTGTAAAACCTTCTATTTTAAATATACCGGTTGTTGGATTGGGATATATATTTAATTCAGAAATGCCTTGGATTTCGTCAATAGAAACAGAAGTTTGAAATTCATATGTTCCCATATCAGGATTGCCATCGCGCGGAAGCCCTAAAATATCTGTTAACGGAACACCGGCAGAGGTTCCGGCATTGATAGCAGGACTACTGGTTTGTAAGTGCAGCCCATCATCCGATGTAAGCCAGCAGTTATCTGTTCCCATGGCAGATATGGGATTTGTAAATAAAGGATTTAAATGGATGTTACCGGTTCCCGACCCTGAGATGATATGAGGCATAGATTGACCCGTGAGGTCAACATCCGAATAAGTTGCAATAAAAGAGGCGCCGCCTAAAATAAAGAATTGAGGACCAATACCAGAAGCAGTATTTCCCCAGAAAATGCAATTAACTAAAGTCGGATTACTATTACCTGAACTGCCTGTATTTGAATTTAATCTATCGGATACAATTCCACCACCATCTATGGCAGAATTATTTGCAAATACGCAGTTGGTAAGTGTTGGACTGGCATTTCCATTATTTCCTCCCCAACAATACATTCCTCCTGCACGCTGCTGAGCATTATTGCCATATACGATTGTATTAATCAAAGCAGGACTGGCCGTACCTCCAAGTCCAAAATTATCAATACCACCACCGCCGATATATGCTGTGTTGGCAGTAATGATACAGTTGCTAATTACAGGGCTTGACATGCCACCGCTTGATCCACTATTAAAAATTCCAGCTCCAAATTGAGCATAATTATTTCTGATCACACAATTTCTGATCGTTGGATTACAGAAATTTCCCGTATAATCACCCTGATTATAAAATCCCCCCCCCAATCCTGAAGTGCCGGCCGCGGGCCTGTCATCATTAGCATCTCTTACAACAAAACCATCAATAACCGCAGTGTTATTTATACCAACCGGATTGCTGATGACGTGATAGCTGTTATCTGCAATGCCAACTGCACCGATTTCACCTGTTAAAATGGTACAAGCACCACAACTGAGCGTTCGTTGTGAAAGACTCGTTTCATTTCCAACAAAACTTCCATAAATAGTGATACCATTCCTCATTACAAACGATATGTTCCGGTTAGCGGTGTTAGTAGTAAAATAGGTGCCACAGGCTACCCATACTTCGTCGCCGTTGTTTGCCAAATTAATTGTGGCTTGAAGTGAATTGCCCGGCGCTGCATTTAGCCAGCTTGTGCCGTTCATTATCCCGGCGCCTGGAACAGTTACGTAGCGAACAGAAGCAAAATAGGCTAAAGGAAAAAGCAAGATTGAAAGTAAGATATATTTACGTATCATAATTTTCATTTTTAAATGGTTTGAGAAAACGGGCCCTATAAAAACAAAATTAATTTTTTTGAACATGTAAACAAAAACGCTTACTAAGCCGATTACCGTTTTTGCTAAGTAATCAGTAAAACTACTTTAATCTCTTGTACTTTTGAAACAGATACGATCCACCTAATGTGGCGATAAAGAATAGCCAAAGCTTTAGAATCTCAGGCCATATTTCCCTCAGGGAGGAATTGCGAATAAAGACAGCGTAAAAAGACTCCAATCCCCAATTCAAAGGAGAAATCACAGAAATAGTTTTCATAATATCCGGCATCACAAATGTTGGCACCCAAACGCCACCAATGGCTGCTAAGATAATAATGAACACCGCTCCAAATAAAGAAGCCTGGTCGTGTGTTGTTGCAACCGTTCCAACAAGTAAACCAAAACCTGTTGCAGCCAAACCGGCCGATAATGCTATCAGAGACAAAAGTGGTAAGTTATCGCCAATATTTAATTGTGGCATCCCTAATAGCGGTAAAACAAACAAACCCACTCCAAGCATTAAACCAAACTGAATTAAACTGACAATTGTATAGGTTAATAATTTGCCCAACATTACAATGAAATACGAGCCGGGCATCGTGAGTAAACGAAATGCACTTCCATCTTCACGCTCTTTGATAATATTTCCGGCTAATGGTATACAAATAAAGAACATCGCAAATAAAGTCCAAGCAGGAACATTGTGCTGTACGGCATTTGGAATAATGGTTGAATTATTATACGATGCATACTCTTCGTTAATATTGACCAGGGGTGTATTTTCGAGTGCTGATGGTTTTGCATCGGGAAATGTTTCTCTCATTTTTGTATTGAGGGCACTCACCATTCCCTGCATTTCAATTTGAGAAATAATACGTTCGATGGAATTGCTGATCGTTGTTTTAAAAGATTTTTTAGTGATCGGATCAAAAAACAAGTTCAACTGAATTTTAGAAGTATCTGCAGTGCTAGCGGTAATGGCTGAATCTCCGCTAAAACTATCCAATAGTTTAGTAACACGGGCAGTAGAACGTTCACGTAATTTTTTACTTGTATTTTCCGGAACAATAACACCAATAAAGAAGTGACCTTGTGCAATTTCTTTTTTTGTTTCTTCGTTACTTAATTGCTTTTCGGTGATCTCAAAAAATTTAGAACGGTTAATGTATTTTTTCAGTGTTTCCGATAAAGAATCATGATCTCTGTCAACAAACAACAATGGCACGGATGATTCATTCACTGATTTAAAAGTAGAATCCTGTATCAGTGTCATGATTAAAATTAATACCGTTGGCATAATAAAAGTAATAGCAAGTCCTGCCCTGTCGCGGGTGAGTACTTTGTATTCTTTATATATGCTGTATAGTATTTTCATTACTTGTCTCTGAAAGCAGCCCCTGTTATTTTTAAATATACTTCCTCAATACTGTTGCAGTTATTTGTTCTGATGAGTTCCTGGGTTTGCCCTTGAGTTACTAATTTACCGTCATCGATAATGGCAATGTGCGTACAAAAATCTTCAGCCTCATCCAAATGGTGTGACGTATATAAAATGGTCATTCCATTTTCTTTATTCAGCTGTTTCAAATGCTCAATAATTGCTTGTTTTGATTGAACATCTACACCAACAGTGGGTTCATCCAGTATCAATAATTGAGGATTATGTAATAAGCCGGCTATTAAATTCACCCGGCGTTTCATTCCACCGGAGTAGGACACAATTTTTTGATGCATGTTAGCTTCTAAACCAAGGGTCGCTAAATTTTGTGTAATGCTGTTTTTTAAAGATTGACCTTTTAAGCCATACATATGTCCCAGGAACATTAAATTTTCCCAGGCAGTTAGTTTTGGATAAAGGGCAATTTCCTGTGGCACTACGCCAATAGCTTGCTTACATTCTTTGCTGTGTGTTTTGTGTGTAAGGCCGTTAATATATATTTCGCCACTATTTGGCGGAAATAGTCCGCAGAGCATACTGATAAAAGTGGTTTTTCCGGCACCATTAGGACCCAATAAACCAAAAATGTCGCCTTTGCCTATAGTTAATGATAAATCATTAACCGCGGCTCTGGGGGCATCTTTGTATTTTTTAGATACATGTTGTATATCAACCAATAAACCCATTTAAGCGTTCTCCTGTAAAAATATTTTCATTTCGCAACTGGCTACCAGCTGGTCATTACAAAATGATTTTGCTTCTATAATCGAAACATTCATGACCTGTGTTTTGGTAGACACTTCCGTCAATATCTCGTTACCACTTTTTGGTAAATTATGAATATTGAGATTTTTGATGTTAGCAATGAAACCAACGCGGGGCTCGGTTTTATTGACAACGGCTTCATAGCCCGCCATGCTGGCTGCCGTTTGCGCCATGTTTTCAATAATACCCGATTCTGTTAGCGCGCCATTTTGCGTTAACAGGTGTTCATCAACTATATCAAAACCAGTAATTACAGAAGTTTCATCACATTTATAAATTCTGCTGATCAAAACGATCGGTGGACGTTGAGGAATGTATTTCAGAATGGTGTCTGAGTCTACTATGGCTTTGTTAACACTGATCATAATGTTGTATTTTGTAAGCATATACATTTAACAGGTAAGTCTTGTGTTTTGTTTAATGCTTCACAAAAATAAGGTTATATATGATTTTACCATCATAAAAAAGCCGTTATGACAATATCATAACGGCTTATTATTAAGTATTGAACAGATTATTTTTGTTCAAATTTTTTGTATTCGGCAGGGATAGCTAATTTGGAAGCATCGATGGAAGACTTGTTTACCTTTGAAACTTCTAATTTGCTAAGTAAAGCGCCATCAGAGATAGATTTTTCTTCAGATAACAAAGGCATTGACCCTTTAGGCAAATCTTTAATCTGGTTGAAATAAATACTTTGTTTGTCTTTTCTATTCCAGGCTTTTACCATTGGTGCAAAAAAATCATATTTACCTGAAACAATCCAGTAAGTTATTACCGTGTTTTCTTCAGTGTTTTTTACAATGTATTCAGCACATTTTTGGCCTTGAACCATTTTAGTGTTAGTTCCTTTTGTAGATACGCAGGTTCCTTTAATAACGGGAGCTGTTTCGCTTTTGTGCTCACCCCATACTTTACGAACCGGGTTAACAAATTTAATTTCGTTGGTTGACGTGTTAAATACAAAACTACCCTCAACTTTACCAGACTTGCGACCGATTTGATCTAATTTAACATCGTTACCCTTTACATAGTAAATGTTAGTAGTTGTATCTTTAGATGTTTCCATCTTAAATTCGATACTGCCTTCGAAAGATTGAGCAACGGCCATTACTGATAATGAAAGACTTGCTACTAATAATTTAATTTTATTCATTTAATTTATTTTTAAATTTGACACTAAAATAATATAATTTTAGATATAAATAAAAATTATGCCAAATAATACCGAAAAAGGTACCCAGGGGGAAGAAATAGCGGTGGCATACCTGTTGAAAAACGGGCATCAAATACTGGCAAAAAACTGGCGTCATAAGCATTTGGAAGTAGACATTGTTTCCAGTATTAACAACACCCTGGTGATCGTTGAGGTGAAGTTACGAGCCAATGCTTTTTATGGAAATCCTGAAGAATTTGTGACTAAAAGCAAGCAGAAAAAACTGATAAAAGCTGCTGACTTTTATATTAAAGAAAATAACATAAATTGGGATACCAGGTTTGATATCGTCTCTATTATTCAAAATCCTGCCGAGCTAACAATAGAACATTTTGAAGGAGCGTTTTATCCCACGTTATAATTTCCCGGCTTTATGGGTTATACTTACACCTCCTAATGTTAAAGCATAAGCCGTATTTTCTTTATTCGTTTCTTCATCACCATTAACGCCTTTAACTCCAACATGGTTTAGGTTTTTTAGCGCACGACTGGCGGCAGCCCAAATTCCTTTTTTCTTTGCCGGTTCGTTTGAAGCCAATAGCTCCTCATCGTTTTCAGAAATAACCTGTACAACAGTTGGTTGTTTAACAACAGGCGCTGTGTTTTGGGCCATAAGGAGGTCATTTTTTGGAGACTGAACAGCCGGTGAATTGTTAGGAGCAATAATGCTATCCTGTGGCATAGTTACCTTATTTGCCGGTTGAAGTGTAGTTGAATTATTGGTTAATGCTTGTTGCTGTTGTGCCGTATTTGCAGAATGATTTTGCGCTAAGGAATGAATTGATTCATCAGGAACAGTTAACACCTCCGTACTGTTTTGAGCGTTGCTTATATTAACATAAGGTAGTGTGTCTGTTTTTTCGTTGTTTGTATTATTTGCTAAAGTTGAGGTAGTGCCCACTTCTGTTTTTGGCCACAACATAAATAAACCTATTAAAAACACAACACAAGCTGCCGCTGCATATTGCGTTGTTGAGAAATTAAACCAAATAACTTTGGGCCTTCTCTTTAACGATTCTTTATTTTCAAACACAACAGATGTATCTGCTGTAGCAATGGTACTGTTATATAGTGCTAAGTCTTTTAACAAAGAAGGATTTGTGACACAACTCTTCTCCAGCTCCAGGCGTTCTTTTGCCGTTAATTGATTTTCAACATAAGCTATGAATTGAGATTCTGACACGAGATCTAAAGGCGAGCGTTTTAAAGGCGTTTTATCGGAAAAAGTAATTGTTTCATCCTCTAATGGAGTGAACGACAATTCATCCAGATTAATTTCTAATTCAGGATGCTGGATCAGAAATAATTCTAATTCCATTTGCCCTTCATCAGATAAATTTCCTTCCGAAAAATCCAATAAGTATGCTTCGTAATTATGTAAATCAATTTTGTACATTAAATAACAACTTCTAATTTTCCAATATAATTTTTTAAAAAGGCTCTCGCCCTGAATATATATACCTTTACCTGACTTTCAGTAAGGTTTGTGATTTTTCCTATTTCCAAATAATCATAGCCTTCATAGTCTCTTAATAAGATTACGCTTTTTTGAATCTCGGGCAATTTATCCAAAGCGGTATTTAAAATTTCCTTTAGATCAGAATATTGTTTACTGTGTTGTAACTTGTGTTCCACTACCTCATTGTAATCGCCCTGTTTTTTTGCTTTTCGTGTATGATCAACCAGGGTGTGATGCGCTGCGGTGAACAAATAGGATTTGGCATTTGTGCTTTCGATATCATTCACTTTACGCCAAACTTTTTCAAATGTATCCTGTACAATATCTTTAGCCACATCTACATCCTTTATATGCTTTAATATAAAGCGATATAGCGAATCTGAATAGCTATCCACACAATGATTATATTCGGTTACTGTCAAGTTTTGTTATTGTTTGTACAAAATGTTCAAATTCTGTGAGAAGCTTTCCCTCGAATTTGAACATTTTGATTCAAACGTTTTTAAATCAAACTACACATAAGACGGATTATCCTGTGGTAAAGTTACAGAGGTTACAAAAACAAAACCCCCTGATTATCAGAGGGTTTAGGTTTTCAGGAAATTAATTTGATTTTTTGTCCCATCAATAATTGTGGATTTTTCTTCAAGCCGTTAATTTCAATAAGTTTATTAACGCTGATGCCATATTTTTTAGAGATGCCGTATAAGGTTTCTCCTTTTTTTACAATATGTGATTTTTTCACAGAACCGGCACTGTTATCAGCGAGCTTAATGGTAGAGTCGGCTTTGCTTTTCGCGGCAATATTGGTTTGCGGCTCTTTAGGCACATCGGGTTTTGAAACGGGGGTTCCTACATCCTGACGTACATATACAATAAGTTTTTTTCCTGTTCGGATGCCTTTTTTACCGATATAATTCCATGATCTCAGGTCGGCTACGGTAACACCATATTTACGTGCAATGGTACTCAATTTTTCTCCGTTACGAACCGTATGGGTTTTTTGTACCTCTTTTACAGCAGTGTTGCTTTCAGACGCTACTAATTGTTGAGATTTGATAGCCGCGTAAATTTCGGTTTCGTTAGATAAGAACGTGCCTATTTTAGCTTTTGGAAGGGTTAAACAGTTTCCACCTGCAGGAATCTCGCTTTTGCGATACTGAGGGTTGAAATAAGCTATTTCTTCCATTGAAATATCCAACGCCGCTGAGATCTGATTAAAGGTCATCGATTCTTTTACAACTGCTGTATCTACTTCAAAATAAGTTTTACGTGGCGTAGAGGCGTAAATGTTATGTTCGGTAGGATAATTCATCACGTAATTTGCTGCAATAAAAGCGGGTACATACGCCTGTGTTTCCAAAGGCAGGTACGGGCGAATTTCCCAATACGTTTTTTTGCCGCCACTGCGACGAATCGCTTTACTGATAGTTCCCGGGCCGGCATTATAGGCGGCTAAAACCATTTGCCAGTCGTGGAACATCCCGTATAAACTGGATAAATATTCGGCAGCAGCTTCCGTAGCTTTGTAAACGTCTGAACGCTCATCAATGTAAGAATTCACATTCAGGCCATACATTTTACCGGTAGGATACATAAACTGCCATAAACCTGTAGCGCCGCATCTTGAGCGGGCATTAGGATTTAAAGCAGATTCAATAACTGCCAAATGCTTTAATTCTAAAGGAATATTGTGTTTATCGAACACTTCCTCAAACATAGGATAATATAACTGCGATAAACCCATCATACGGCTTACCAGTTCGCGCTTACGAACGGCATATAGCTCAATAAAGCCCTTAACATGCGGGTTATAAACCAAATCAAACGGCGATGTGGCATCTAATTTTGCCAAGCGGCTCTCGTAAACGAAATCTTCAAAACGCGGAACGCTGTCTTCAGCATATTTATACTTATTTACCTTTGGATAAACAGGTTTGGCCAACGCCTTTTCAAGTACCTTTTGATTAGCAAGACTGTCCAGCATTGCTGCTACGGGATTATCAGTAATAGTAAGTGCATTTTGAGCAAACAAACTACCTGTAGCCAAAACAGACACAAATAGTGCTTTTTGGAGTGTATGTTTTAATGTAGTGAACATCTTGTTTGTTTTTTAGTTTAGTACTGTAACGTAATAATTTACAAAACGTTACAAAATTCGTATTTTGGATATATACAAGTATAAAAAATATATTCAATAAACAAAAGTTAAAGTCCTTTAATTTTTAACTTTGCGCTGTGAAAAAGGAAGAAGAACCCAAAGAGTATTTTGAACGTAGTGTGTTACTAGTGGCATTTGTAGCTATATCAGGCCTTTTGCTGGATTGGTTCAGCATTAAGATGTTATTGGACGTTAATCCATGGGGGTCTGCAACGGCCGTTCCCGGCCTCATATTAACCTTACAGGGTTTATGGCTTATTGTTAACCCTTATGCTGTTGTATACGACGATCGTTTTGAACTTAAGCAGTCGTTAATGTATAATAAAGAGTTTTATTACCTTGATGCTAAAGGCCTTAACGAAAAAGGCCAGTTAGTTTACAATGACGGTGACCTTGAAAAGCTTAATTTACTGGGAATGAGAGCATCTCACAAAGAGTTATTTAAAAATAAATTGGCGGAAAAAATAAACGAGAGCCTTCAAAAAAGGGATTTTTAAATGTAACCAGGCATGAAAAATAAAAAACTCATTTTTTTTGTAATCCTTTTATTTCCCGCACTTTTCAAGATTATTCTGGAATTTACTACTATTAATTCTAAAAAGCTACCGTATTACGGCCCTAAAGCACTGGCCGGAAAAGATACAGTGTTTTATAAGGTCAATTCAAAATTCAATACTTTCTCTTCCTCCGGCCAGTTAGAGTTGGAGACAATAAATTTAGATACCATTAATTATCCTTTATTTGCGGTTTGCTTTATCAAGCATGCGTATAAAAAAGATGATTACCGCATGGCCGGTTTAAGTGAATATGCGCAGTATAAAAAAGATAAGATCAAATTAATTCCGTTTGTTATTGTCACTCCCTGCGAAGGCGCGTCCGATTCAAGCTGTTTAAAAGAAATGGATAAACTGTCAGTAGGGAACCCTGATATTCATAGTCTCTATTGGAAACCTTCATCTTTTGATAGTTTGAATGTGACCTATTTTAAAGAAAAACCCATTTATGTAGATTACAGTTTTTTTGTGCTCGTTGATAAAAAACGACATATTCGGGGCTATTACGATGGCAGGTATATTGCGGAGATTAAACGTTTAACAGAAGAATATCAGCATTTGAGATTGAGGGGAGAGAAAGAAGATATGGTAAACGCGAATAAAATTGAAAGTAAGTAAATTGACGTTAATCTAATAGACATGAAACCATATTTAACCCTATTTATACTGGCAGCTGTTGGCTTTAGCTGTGAACCGACAAAAGAAACTAAAAAACTAATGCTACCTGTAATTGGTGAAAAGAAATTAGGTGGAGTAGGAGCAACAGATACTATTTATCACACCATTCAGCCTTTTGCTTTTGTAAACCAGTACAAAGATACAATTACTGAAAAAACCATCAACAATAAAATTTATGTAGCCGATTTTTTCTTTGCCACCTGCCAAAGCATTTGCCCTAAAATGAGTTCCCAGTTAGTGCATGTACAAAATGCCTTCAAAGAAGATAACAACGTATTGATTCTTTCTCACACCGTTAATCCATCCAATGACACGGTTGAAGTATTGAATGGATATGCACAAAGTTATGGAGCTTTAAAAAACAAGTGGCACTTTTTAACCGGAAATAAAAAAGCGATTTACGATCAGGCACGATACAGTTACCTGGTAAATGCACTGGAAGAAGATGGAAGTGCTGAAGGATTTTTGCATAGTGAGTTATTTATATTAGTAGATGCGCAAAAACGTATTCGCGGAATGTATGATGGAACCGATAGCGTGGCCGTTGTAAAGTTGATTTCAGACATTAAACTTTTAAAACAGGAATAATGCGATACCTGATGTTTTTCCTTTCTTTTTTGATAACATCAACGGTCGTTGCTAAAAGGGAAACGGCAACTCTTTATTATCTCGACAGTACATCTACTGTCATTTATTCTGAAAAGGTAAGCGTAAGCGATATAAAACCAAATCCTATTTTTCAATTATTTCGCAAAAAACAAAAACTCAATAAACGCATTACCTCGGCCGTGTTGGCATTTCCTTTTCCATTTGGGATGGTTGGGTTGCACCGCATTTATTTGGGAACCAAAGCACACGTACCCATGGTTTATATTGGCAGTTTTGGAGGCGTTTGTGGTATATTGCCTCTAATAGATTTCTTTATGATTACTTTCGGAAAAGAGTTTGATACATATCGCAATAATGGCAAAGTTTTTATGTGGGTGAAAGATTAATCTCCTTTTTTTGATTCGCAACATATTTTAACATTTACTTTTTATTTTGGAACCAGCTTTGTTTACCACCTATTGAAACATTAAAAAAACAATTATATGAAAAAATCTATTTTAACCTTAGCATCAGCATTATTAATAACTGCTTCTGCTTATTCTCAAAATTTCGAAAAACTATTTTACAAAGATCTTGTAAAAGAAACATCTGATGTTACGGTTTCGGTTGATAATGCCGTATCAACAGCAGGAGAACTTAAATTTAAGTTGAAGATCACTAACAAAACAAATGATTACTTAGTCTATAAACCTTTTGAAAGCAAGTTTGTCATTGATGGCAAAGAGACTAAGGCCAGTGAAAAGATGATGATCATCAAACCAAACGAATCTGATTTCGTAACCATCAATTTGAAGGGTTCGGGCTACAATAAAATTAAAAACTATTCTTTTTCAATAGAAGGAATATACAGGGTAGCCACTGATGGAAAAGCGATTACCGCCCCAAATTTCAAATTACCCGCCTCTCAAAACGAATTTAAAGCAGGAGATTTTACTTGTAATATGGCTGATCTTGTTAAGACCAGTGCAAAAACAGCGGCAAAATTTAAATGCACTTACAGCGGCGATAAAATCGGTGTTATTCACTATACGAGGCCCGCTTTGAAATTGCCCGACGGAACGGAACATGCTAATGAAAAAAAACCAGGATTGCTGGACTCAAAGTCAAAAGAAATGCTGGTGATGAAAGGCGATGAAGTTAACCTGAATGTAGAATGGGAGAAAATGCAAGGCGGAAAAGCAACAGATATGCAGAAGATTGCATTGGAGATTATCTGGAATGCAACTTTTACCGAATCGCCAGCGGTAAAAATAGCAACAGAAGTCATTAATCTGGAGTTTGACGAAGCAACAACGATGGCTAAAAATAAATAATTAAAGTATGCTCACAATAAAAAATCCATTCACAATCGTGAATGGATTTTTTTTATTCCTCTTCAAATTTGTAAGAGTATTTTCTCCACTTATCAATAACCTGTTGCATATCATCCGGCAACTCACTGTTAAAAAACACAGGTTCCTTAGTAATAGGATGTGTGATCCCTAATGTTTTTGCATGTAAGGCATGACGGGGCAGTATTTCAAAACAATTTTCGATAAACTGTTTATATTTATTACTGGATAAGCCTTTTAAAATCCGATCTCCTCCATATTCGTTGTCGTTAAACAAAGGGTGGCCTAAATGCCTCATATGGATACGAATCTGATGCGTACGACCTGTTTCCAGTTTGCATTCTACAACTGTTACATAACCAAATCGTTCTAATACTTTATAATGTGTAATAGCGTGTTTTCCATGTTCGCTATCCGGAAAGCAAGCCATCACCTTTCTATTCTTCAAATCACGCGCTACATTGCAGGTAATTGTCCCGGCATCTTCTTTTACATCTCCCCATACAATAGCTATGTATTTTCTGTCTAAATTTCTGTCGAAAAAATCTTTTGCCAAACGCGTCATGGCTAGTTCTGTTTTGGCAACAATAATAATCCCTGATGTGTTTTTATCGATACGATGTACTAAACCCGGTCGATCTATGGATAAATTTTCGGTCAGTTGTGTTTTAGAGGTTGGTAAATTTTTAAAACGATACGCTAAAGCATTTACCAGTGTTCCCGAATAATGTCCAAAAGCCGGATGCACTACCATGCCTGGTTCTTTATTAACAACACAAATATAATCATCTTCATAAACCACATTAATGGGAATATCCTCGGCAAGCACTTCCACGTCGCGCGGAGGAGTTGTCATTAATACAGAAATTTCATCCAGTGGTTTTATTTTGTAGCTCGATTTAATGGGCTTGCCATTAACTAAGATACACTCTGCGTCGCAAGCTTGTTGCAACTTTGTACGTGTAGCATTTTGAATACGGATCATTAAAAATTTATCGATCCGCATCATCACTTGCCCTTTTTCAACTTTGATGTTATGGTGTTCGTAAAGTTCTTTTTCTTCTTCGCCCGATCCAACTTCTTCTAAATCATCTGTCATGTTATCTCGAAATAATTAATTTTTTGGGACTAACGTTCAGTCCATTACCTTTTATATGAATAAAGTATAAACCATTTGAAAGCCCACTGATATCAGTTGCTTCATTGCTTGTAAATTTACCCGTGAAAATCGTTTGTCCTAAAGCGTTTGTGATCTCAAGATCAGCTGTTGTGAGTTGATTTCCGGATAGACTAATGGTAATTGAGTTTTGAGCCGGATTAGGATATAGCTTCATATGATCTGTTTTTTCATAATCATGCAAACCAACAATAGGTGGAGGATCTACGCAACCCATTACCGGATTAATCATGATCGATCCGTTAATATTTGATTGAACCCAGTTGCCACTCAGGTTATAATATAAGCTGGATTTATGATTGGTATTGCGATCGAAACCAATATTTAACGGTTGCCCGGTAATTTGCTGAAGACCGATAAAATAGGAGCCTGCAGATAAAGGTAAACAGGACGTTAATTCATAGGTTGGGATTTTGTTTGCACCTGATAGTGGTATCAAACTATCTTTTAGATAAATCGGATACATGATGCTGTCTTTATAGATCACACTTCCCGGGCTATTTCCAGCGGCACTCCAAACAAAGAGTCGAAAGCCCGAATTTTGAACGATATTGCCTTCAGTAAAAGGATCAAAATAAATACGAACTGATTTTAAAGTATCCGCTACGTTTAGTTTATAACGAACCGCGGTTTTAGCGCCAAAGGTATTTCCTCCTAAATAATAAGCCTGTTCGGCTGTACCGTCGTCGTAGGCATAATAGTTTGAGAATTTTTGGATATAGGAAATAGTATCATTCTCTTTACGCACGTTATTAGACCCTGCAGTTAATATATGATGTATATAGTAATGAGTTGAATCAGTGAAAGTATTAATATTTGAAAACGGCATTCTATAGCTCACACTAAATCCCGGAGTTGCTGCCGGGCCAGAATAATAGCCGCCTGGGTTAAAGGGTAAAAACCCAGGATTATCCAAAACGAATGTAGTATCACTTGTCAAAACGTTATTTTTATCTCGTACCGAGTAACTGTAAGTTGCCGAAATTGGTATCGAATTGTTGTTTCTGAAAAAATTATGAAACCCGGTTCCCATTTCTGAAGTGTTATATTGACGAAACGGAATTACTGAATAATTTTTTAAAAAAGAGCTGGGCTTGTAAGCAAAGGCAGCATCATTTAGCAAGGTATCATCATAAAAATAAAGTTGTTTTATCTGCACATAATCAATATGCCAATGATCTAAACTTCCGCTAGTCCTGCCTTTGTTTCTGAATCTGAATTGAAAGCCGTCATGAAAGTAAGCGGTATCCGTGATGAAAATTTTCACTTTATAAAAACCAGTATCGCTGGCGCTTGGGTCGTAGCCGGGTTTTCCCCATACTTTGGTCCAGGTGCCCCGCAATGTGTCGGCCAAAGGCTTCAAAAAATCAAGGCATAAAGAATCGGTTGCTTCGGGAGCTTCACCAAAGCCCTCTGCCTGGTAGTAAAATGTTAAAGCGATGCTGTCTCCGGGAGTGTAAAAATGTGTGCCGCCTACATCCGCAATAGTATCTAAATGAATAGGCCTGGAAGTTAAGGTATCTGACGAGCCCGCATAACTTGCAGGTGCTGCAAGATAATAAGGATAACCTCTTTTATTAAGGCCATCAAAGGTTGCAACACCCATGGTAATTGGCGCTATGCCAAACCCGGTGTTTACATATACGTTAGAATCTGCCCAGTTAGTATAGGAAGGATAAGCATATTTATAGGCATAAGAAAAGTCGTCAAAAAATGGCAATTGAATAGAGGCGGTCACATTTACTTTTTTATGTGTTTGATCTTGTGGAGCCTGCGTTTGTAAGTTCATATTTCCACTTAACGGACGTAAGTATTCCTGTGCATTTACTTTGCTACCAATTAAGTTGAGCAAAATAATCACTGTTATGTATTTTAATAATTTCATTCTTTACACTATTTATTCCGGGTCTTCTGCAACTGAATCTGTAGGAATTGCAACGTAATCATTTTCTTTTCTTCCTACTGTCAGATCTATTTTACTTCCTTTTTTTACTGCATCACCCGGTGTTATCTCTTTTCCTTTATAATATTGTTTTAATACACATCCGTTACAATCACCCGTCACCTCTGTTATTTTTCCAATTTTTAGACCGTAGCTTTCGATCATAAAAACGGCCTGCCTGGTACTTCGGTCAACTAGTTTAGGCATGGCCATTTGGGGGGCCTGGGTACTAGTAACGTATAAATAGATCGTTCTATTGTGTTTTACCATGGATTTAGCTTCCGGATCCTGTTTAACTACAACACCTGGTTTCTCTTTAGGATCATAAATACTATCGATAATAACATACCCCACATGTTTATCTGCTACAAAAACGTCTAATTCGGCAATGGTTTTTCCCTTAAAATCAGGAACTTCAGCAGTTTCGCCATGATGCGTATAAACTCCCAAAAGCTTAAAAAGTATCCACAAAATAAGAGCCAGGCTAAGAATAGCTAAAGCGAGGTGTTTGAAAAAAGTTTTAGACTTAAGGTAGCCAATGAGATCCTTCATAATAAACAGACTGCTAATATACTTAAAATAGAGAAAATAGCGATTAAATATGCCCGTGATTAGAACTAAATTATGCTAAAACAGTGTGGTGTGTTTTACGTTGGTGAAAAGCAGGAATTAAGTTTCGACCAAAAATTTAACATTAAAACGAAAGAAAACAGTAGATTTTTTTCAAAAAAACTGCTCCAAATTTTTGATTTACAATAAAAAGCATATCTTTGCAGCCCGATTTTCAATTTTAAATCGCTGATTATAAATATTTTGTAAATGACTAAAGCAGACATAGTAAACGAAATTTCAGAAAAAACAGGCATCGAAAAGATAGTTGTTCAAACAACCGTGGAAGCATTCATGAAATCTATCCGCACCTCAATGACTGAAGGAAAAAACGTGTATTTACGTGGATTCGGTACTTTCGTAGTGAAAAAACGTGCCGAAAAAGTGGGGCGTAACATCTCAAAGAACACCACCGTGATTATTCCGGCGCACTTTATTCCGGCATTTAAACCAGCTAAAACATTTAGCGAGCGTGTAAAACGTAATGTGAAGGTAGCTGAGCCATTAGATAATAAACAAGTAGAATAATGACAACCATACGTAAAACACAGATAGGTTTAGTAATAACAGCTGTTGTTTTATTCGTTCTTTTATTTCTTGCACCGAAAACACAAACAGGTAAGCCTGAAACCGGAAGCGATGCTATGGCAAAACCTACGCTGGCGGCTAACCTCGAAACATTTGTAACAATGGCTTCCAAAGTATTGAAGCCAGAAGACAAAACAATGTATGATGCTTTAGTAGCAAACGCAAAACGCTCAAAAGTTGATACAGCTTATGTACCGGTTGTGCAATTTTGGGATAAACAAAAAAGACCTGATTTTGCAGCTTATTTTGTAGAAAAGACGGCCGAAAGAAAACAAACGTCTGAGGCCTATAGTAAAGCGGGAGATCGCTATTATTATGCGGTTCGTTTTACAAAGGATGAAAATGAAATTCCTGCTTTATATCAAAGCGCTATGCGTTGTTATGAAAAAGCTATTTCGAAGGACTCAAAAAACACAGATGCAAAAATTCAGCTGGCAGCTTGCATTGTTGAAGAAGGAAAAGATCCAATGAAGGGAATTGGCATGTTGCGCGAAGTTGAAAAAACCGACAGCAATAATGTGAAACTTCAATTGACTTTTGCTTTTTTCTCGGTTAAGTCGCAGCAGTGGGATAAAGCCATTAAACGATTTGAACAGGTATTGAGAATAGATCCATTGTATATTGAAGCTTATTTGCATTTAGCAGATGCTTATGAACAACAGGGACAAACAAATAAAACGATTGAAATGCTTGAAAAATATGCCGGTCTTACAGAAGATGCGATGGCAAAACAAGAAGTACTGAAATATATTGAACAACTAAAAAAATAAATAATTAACCTAATATAAATTTTTTAAAACCTAAGGATTATGCCAAGCGGAAAGAAAAGAAAAAGACATAAGATGGCTACACACAAACGTAAAAAACGTTTGAGAAAGAACCGTCATAAGAAAAAATAATTAGCGTTCGCTAATTAGATTTTCTGAGATCAAGATTATACACAAACGGAAGAACAATCTGTTCTTACCGTTTGTGCTATTTGTGTATGTTGTTGTTTTCAAAACCACTGGATTTTGTCTGCAATGCATTATTATATAAATTAAAAATATGAGAAGGTGAAATAGCCTGATTCAAAGTTTAAAATTTGAATGACAGAGGCTATAACATGTTTCAATTAAAAAATTTTACTGAACATGAATGTAGAACTAGTAATAAATTCTACGCCTAACGAAGTTGTTATAGGACTATTAAATGATAAACGTTTAATAGAACTGCATAAAGAAAAAAATAACATAAAATTTTCGGTAGGCGATATCTACCTGGGTAAAGTTAAGAAGGTAATGACCGGACTTAACGCCGCTTTTGTAGATGTAGGATACGAGAAAGATGCATTTTTGCATTATTTGGATTTAGGGCCACAGGCCAATTCGTTATTTAAATACGTTGATGCGGTACGTTCAGGAAAACAGAACGTTAGTAATTTAATGTACTTTAAAAATGAAGGCGACATTAATAAGGATGGAAAAATTAATGAAGCGGTTAAATCGGGCCAATATGTTTTAGTGCAGGTTGCCAAAGAACCAATCTCATCAAAAGGACCAAGAATCACAACGGAGATATCAATTGCAGGACGATATATTGTATTGATCCCTTTTTCTGATAAAATTTCCGTGTCTTCTAAAATCAGAAGCAGCGAAGAAAAAAGCAGGCTAAAGGCTTTGATGCAGAATATTAAACCAAAGAATTTTGGTGTAATTATCAGAACGGTTGCTGAAGGAAAATCGGTTGCTGATATCGAAGGTGATGTAGCTGACCTCGTTTCTAAATGGGATGAGTGCTTTAAAGCATTACAAACTGCTGAACCACCGTTTAAATTACTAGGAGAAG
Source organism: Bacteroidota bacterium (assembly GCA_040387475.1). Taxonomy (GTDB): domain Bacteria; phylum Bacteroidota; class Bacteroidia; order B-17B0; family Aurantibacillaceae; genus UBA4416. The sequence goes on from JAZKDT010000001.1 coordinate 407,207, forward strand.
TTGATAGAACAAATGCCATTTTAAGAGATTTTTTAAATGCATCGTTCAATGCCATTCATGTAAATAGCCAGGAAGTTTTTGACGACCTGAAATCCTATATCAAAACCATCTCTCCTGATAAAGTTGATATTTTAAAACATTATACCGGTAAGGTGCCGATCTTTGATAATTTCGGGATAGACCGCCAGATAAAATCATTATTCGGAAAATCGGTATTTATGAAAAGCGGTGCTTACTTAGTGGTTGAGCATACCGAGGCTTTACACGTATTTGATGTAAATAGTGGTAACCGTGCAAAAAGCGATAAATCACAGGAAGAAAATGCTCTCGAAGTAAATTTAGAAGCGGCCGTTGAAGTAGCACGCCAGTTACGTTTACGGGACATGGGTGGTATTATCGTGATCGACTTTATTGATCTTCATAATGCAGACAACAGAAAACTGTTGTTTGACAAATTGAAGGAAGAAATGAAATCGGATAGAGCGAGGCATAATATTTTGCCGCCAAGTAAATTTGGTTTAATTCAAATTACACGTCAGCGTCTTCGCCCCGAAGTAAACGTAGAGGTTTTAGAAACCTGCCCTAGCTGTAATGGTACAGGAAAAGTGCAGCCAAGTATTTTATTTGTGGAACAAATTGAAAACGCTCTACGTTTTATCATTAAAGAACAATCTGCAAAAGACATAACGCTTTGCGTGCATCCCTATATTGAAGGCTATTTAAAGCAAGGTGGTTTTTTAAGAAGCAAGCAATGGAAATGGTATTTTGAAAACAAGCAATGGATAAAAATCATAAAATCGGATAGTTATGCTTTTATGGAGTATCATTTTTTAAATAAAGATCTTGATGAAATTGTCATCTAAATAAAACACTAAAAAAAAGAGCGCGATATAGTTATCGCGCTCTTTTTTTTGGCCAACAAAATTCTGGGCTAATTATCACCTTGTTCTTCTTTGCCCCCCTCCTCCATTAGACCTTTGCTGAGGTGCGCGCTGCTGAGGAGCAGTGCCTTGCCTACGCGGTTCAGCATTGCTGCGTGGCGTACTGGTTGGCTGCCTTTCAATTCGGGGTTTTGTTTCGCGTGGTGTTTTTACGGGTTGAGTCGTATTTCTGTCTTTTACCGGAGTATTATTTCTCACCGGTTCACGGGATGGTCTTACGGGAGATGCTTCATTGTTCCGACGGGGAGTGTTTTCTCTTACCCGGGGTGTAGCGGTTCGGTCTGCCGGGCGATTATTGTATTTTCTTCCAGGAACGGCATTTCGTTTATAATCCATTTGGCGTTTTTGATAGAATCCGGATTCGCGGTTTCTTCGCACCACCCCGGATGATGCCCTTCTTCCGTAATAAAACGAATGCACGCCAGGAGACCGATAGAAATTGGCTCTGTGATAGAAACCATGATGATAATGATAAGCTCTTCTATGGTGGTAATGCCAGTACATTGGTTGCCATGGATTCCAGTATGGGGGATAATAGCCCCAGTACCATGGCGAAACCCAACCAACGTAGGCCGGCGCATAAATATATTGCACTGAAGGCCAGCCCCAAACGTTTACGACAACGTTAGTGTTTGGATCATTGTTTGAATAATTCGGGTTAGTAGTGTTAGAGGTCTCGCGGTTACTATTATCACTGTTTGAATAGACATCATCTTCAGCACCTTCTTTCTTTTCGGCATTTTTTTTGGCGTTTTCATCAGCAGGTTCTACAATGTAGTCTTTGCCATATAACTCTTCATCACCAACAATTTGTACATGTGCCTTGTCAGCGCCTGTTTTTTCTACCTCAATTACGGCAATATCCTGGGTTTCGGTTTCAGAAACGGCTGTTTGCAAAATGAGTGTGTGACCATCTTTTTCCTGTTTATCGATTACCTTAATGTAATCCACTTTTCCGTTACCATCAAGGTCGAGGTTGTTGATGTCATTATCTTTGGCATTTAGGGCTTTCTCTAGATCCTCGGGCGTTTTGGCACTTTTAAACGCGTCCAAAGCACCATATAAATCAAAATTATCTCCTGGCAAACCAAGAGAATCTGGTTTTGATTGCGAAAAAATAGCGTTGCTTATTCCTAAACATAATAAAACAACTGTCTTTTTAAATGTTCTCATGTTATGTGATATTAGTCACATAAATTTAATCCAATTTAATGCCATGGAATCACAAAAAACGTAAAAATGGATTTAAGGAAGGTGTGAAGCCCATTTAAATCGAACGTTACTTTATCAATTTTAGGGTTTTAAGCTTCGTATGTTTTTCATTGGTAATACTTAAATGATATAGTCCGGGAGCAAGGTGTTCGGTATTAACATTTGTTTTTGCATTTTTTAGAGTTCCCACAAAAACGGTTCGCCCAAGTATATCAATGAGTGAATAGGTCAAGTTTAAATAGTCTGTTGTATATGCACTAATCTCTATGTTATCTCCCATAGGATTAGGAAATACGTTCAGTTCAATGGCATTGTTGGAAGATGGAAAAGTAGATGTAACTAAGGAAGATTTATAGGTATTATCTCCATCCAGTATAAACAAACCATTTTGTTGATCCAATGTTAAAACGATCTTGCTGGGCAAAAACGGGTAAGCCCCCCAGTTACCCTGATAGTCGTCCGGATAGCCATCGTTGAAACCATGAGCGGGTCGTGTGTCGATAAACCCGTAAGTACTTACCTGATTTGGGTTGGATATATCATACAAATATATGCCATCTTCATAGCTTGACAGCCAACACCAACGGTTGCCTACAATATAAGGATTGTGGGCTGTTGCTCCTGCATGCGATTTGAAGGTATCTGTGAGCACTATATTTGAAAAATTTTGAACATCAATTATTTTCGCGCTTAACCCGGTAGGTACTTCGTCACAAAACACCAGATGCTTTCTGTCTTCACTAAGCCAGGAACTGTGATTGTAGCCCGCCTGAATATAGTTGGAGTAGGTTGCCATTAGCGAAAAGGTATTGGTAGGGGTAAACCTATAAATTTTTAAACCGTTTCCCTGGCACGAAGCAAAGATGGTGTCGTTATTCACAAACACATCATGTGCCAAGCAACCGCCTACAGATACGCTTGCGTAATCCTGTTCTATGTATCTCAATAATGTCGGCGCTTCGGGTAGTATAAGGTCGTATACAGCCAGGCCGGTCACAAAACTTGCGGTAGGAGCTGCTGCGGGCGGCAACTCTGCCAGTTCCATGTATAAGTGCGAACCTTCAATAAACAATGTATGAGCACGTTGAGGTAATGTAGACGATGGAATTTCATGAATGGAGTCAGGGAGATATTGTAAATCTACAATGCAGGTGCGGCCACCTTGCTCATCGGTTGTAATATACGCGTAGTGCGAATACGTTTTTATTTCGCGATGGATGGCATGGTTATCTACTTTAACCGAATCATTTACAACAGGAAGCAAAGGATTAGTAACGTCGATGAAATAGGCGCCGGACGCTGAGCCAATAATGGCATATTCTTTGTTTTTGGAAACCTGGTACCAACCCCAGCAGCCGGAGTATTTCTGTTGCCAGGATGCAGGATTGGAAAATGAAACCTCCGGATCTATAACGGATAATAAACTAATGTTTAGTGAGGGATAGAACGTTTGAGAAGATAGCTTAGATAAAAAAGTAATAACTAAAATAAGGGTTTTGATTTTTTTCATAAACAGGTATTGGTTTTTGGAGAATTAATTTTTTTATTACTCTGATAACTGATGTAACAAAAAACGCCCCGCATAAATACGAGGCGCTTTCTGACTAATTAAAATTTATGCTACTTTACTAATTTTATAGTTTTAAGGTTATTACCTTTTTCATTGGTAATACTTAAACTATAAAAACCTTTCGCTAAATCATTTGTACTGATTTGAGCTTTAGAGTTGTTGAGATCTCCTGTTGCAACTGTTCTTCCAAGAGCATCTGTTAATACATATATTAATTTCGCATTATCGATAGAAATGGCTTCAACAGTTAATTCATCCGCAAATGGGTTAGGGAAGGCTTTAACACCAGTTACCATTTCCATTTTATGGATACCGGTTACAGTTTGAGGAAGAATGGAAAGTTGGCTCATTAAAAAACCTGAAGCGATACGCTGTACGCTTGATGAATCACAATCCGTATCAGTGCAGGATAATCCTCCTATAGTATTTGTAACAGTTACACAAACAACATATTGTCCAGGGATAGCGTATTGATGAAACGGATATTGTTGAGTTGACGTTGTTCCATCTCCAAAGTTCCATAAATAAGATAAGCCACCGTTTCCTGTAGAGGTATTATAGGCAAAATAGTTTCCGGCATTAACAGAGTCAGCAAAGATTTGGAAGCCTGCATTTACCTGGCAGGTTGGCGTTGTTGTTCCCGTGCCGCAAGCTACAGTTACCATTTGAGACACCGAATCGCAAACACCAAAAGTGTTATAGGTAGTGAGGTAAGCGCTATAAGTACCATTAGGTAATGATACATTAGGGTTGGCAGTAGCTGTATAGGTAGTTCCGTTAATGTTGAAGATGCCATAAGAACTTCCTGTAGAAGTATTAACAAAATGTGTTACGCAGTTAGAATCTGTATAGCTTGTAAACGAAGCGTTACAACCTGTTGGCGTTGTAGTTCCACCACCGCAGGCTACGGTTACCATGTGATAAACGGAGTCACAAAATGCCCCTCCGGAAAAAACACGCAAAATAACCGGATAATTTCCGTTTGGCAAACTATGAGTAGGATTATAAGACGAAAAAGTTGATCCGTTGATAGACCAGTTAAAGGTTAAGTTATTACCTACAGAACCATTCATAAAATGAGTAATACAAGAACTATCAGTGTATGCAGTAAAGGCAGCGCTGCAGCTTGTCGCAGACATATTGCTGATAGTTACGGCTGTTACGCCTGTAGCAGTGCAGCCGGTTAAAGAGTCGTTTGCGTTAACGGACAATGTGTAGCTCCCGTTAGCGGGAAACTGAAACGTACCGTTGGATTGCCAAATTCCCGATGTTTGTGTTGCACTTGGCGTTACCGACCAATAATACATTGTCATGGTTGACGTAGCTGATGAGAATACAGGTGTAACCGTAGCAGTTCCGTTGGCGCCGAGCGTTACATTCATATTTGTAACAGTGGGGCACTGTGCTACAGCTGTCATAGAAAAAACACTGAGTGCTAATCCTAATAATTTTTGAGTCAAGGTTGTTTTCATAGTATGATTTTGATTTAATAATTTCCTGATACAAATTTGGGAATAGTTTCCGCCCCACAAAAACTACTTTTATATTTTATTACACATTCAAAATAAATGTTTTTGAGGTAATTTATTAATATTGTAAGGTAAATTGGAAAATAAATTACATATACACCATTTATTATGACGCTTGAAGGTTAAAATAAAAAAGCGAACCCGTTTAAGGTTCGCTTTAAAAAATAGCGTGAATGATGAATCCGTTTTACTATAAATGCTGATTTCGAATATATTTTATTCTTTTATAAAATTGATCCGGTATGATTTTTCATCAGATTGAATGATCATCCAATACGATCCGGGGGTTAAATCCGATACGTCGGTTGTTTCTTTAAAAGCTGTTTCCCTCACTTTCCTGGCAAACATATCATAGATGATTATGGTTCTATAGGAGTGATTGTCTTTAAATGGTTTGACCGTAATGTTATGAAGAACCGGGTTGGGATAGGCTTTAAAATGATCCTGTTCAAATTCAAAAACAGAACTAATATTGCTAATCCAAACGACAGGTCTAACACTATCGCCCAATTCTGTAACTCCCGATATAATATATGGCCAGACAACAATCGTATTTCCATTACCTCCAGATTTAAATGCAAAAAGACCGGAGCCTGGAGTAAAAGATAAGATCACAGGTACACTGTCGTTTGGTAAAAGTGTAGCAAAAAATGCGGCGCTTGAATCACACGAGACACCATTGGTCGTATCCCGCTTAGCGATAACACTCATACTACCAGTAAATGTAGCATTCCCCGTATTTTTGGCGTACACCTTTAACGTTACTGTATCGCCGTATTGAACACCTACGGTAGATGAACCAGCGGCAGCGGGCGTAAATGAAAAAACAGGACTCATACCAATTTTTGCCTGCCCATAACTTACCAGTTCTGTTAAAATGAAGAGAAATATTAAAAGTGGTTTCATAACAATAATTTTTTACTGTTTTAAAATTAAGTAAAAAGTTGAAGAAATATTAATTACTTTTAATTTATATTACACACTCATGTTATGGATATATTACAAGATCTGATCAAGTCGCTGGAAAAAGAAGAGCTAAAAAGCTATAAGCTCTACACTAAACGAACCCACAATTTTGAATCACGTAAGGATATAGAGCTATTTGAGTCTATAAAAAAGCAAAATGAAGAATCTGATAAGTACCATTTTAAAGCCATATACAAAGGCGATAAGCCTGACACAAAATATTACAGACTCAAAAATAAAATTGCTGATGACATAGGAATTATTTTATCCAATTTAAATCACAAAAAGCCGGAAACAGATGTGTTGCACCTTATTGGGCTGGCCAAAATATTTAATGGTAAGCAAAAACAAAATCTCGCACTCCATTATTTAAAATTGGCAGAACGACGAGCGATCGAAAAAGAAGAATATGCTTTATTAGAAGCCATTTATGAACAGATGGTAAGAATGAGTATTCAGCATACGGAAGAAAGTCCTGCAACAATCATCGAAAAGCGAAACGAAAATAATCAACGTTTAAAGTTATTACAAGATCTTGAAAATAATTTGGCAGTACTGTCTCATGAGGTAAAATCAACGCAGAATTTAACGACAAAAAAAGAAATTACTGCTTGGTTAAATCACACCTTAAAGAATACGATTAAATTATCGTATGTAAAAAACTCTATCCAGTTACGCATCAAAATATTTCAAAACTTAAGCCGCTTGATGTTGTTACTCAAAGACTACACTTCCCTGGAGGCTTATTTGAAATCCTGCTTGATCGAGTTTGAAAACGATCAATTATTTAGTAAACAAACACATGAAGTTAAATTGCAATTACTGGTGTATTTATGCAATGCGTCATACATGTTGAATAAACATTCGCAGTCAGTTCAATACGCTAATGTATTGCACAAAGCTATTTTTGAGCATGACAAAGTGCTTTATGACCAGTACATTTTTTATTATTACAATATTCTGGTTAATAATTATAGCAAAACAAACGCCTTAAAGGCGATTGATACTTTGGAGGAAGCACAAAAGGAGACACAGATTAAGAATAACCCTAATCAATATTTTTATGTATTGAACAATCTGGCCATTCTGAATTTTGATTTAAAAAAACACAGACAAGCCAGTAAATTTTTTAGCCAAATGTATGTGTCGCAAAATTTTAAATCTTTCGATAAGTCTTTTGTGATAAAACTACAGTTGTTTGAGTTGATTAATCGCATTGACCTGCATGATTATGAGCAATGCGACAAACAAATGAACCAGTTATACAAACAAATAGATGATATGAAGGAAAAAGAGTCTATTAAAATTGATATAGCGATGTTGGATCTGATTAATCGTTTTTTACATGAGCATGAAAATCGTTGGCGACCTTTAAAAACCGTAATCCAGGCGTTTGTGAAAAAATTTCAAAACCCTAAAGACGGATCAGGGTTGATCAACTATACACAATGGATTGAATCTAAGATTTAATTATTTCCAAAAATCATAATAGTTAAACCACTGATGTGGATAGGCTTTTGCCATTTCTTCTACTTGTGCAACATATTGTTCTAACAATTGCTGACAAACTTTTTCAAGTTGAGCTTCACCTCTTACCCTTTCTACTGGAATAGGTTTTTCGGTTGAAAATTGATAGGTATGCTTATCTACTTTTACGGCAAATACAATGCACAAAGGAACACCGAATTTTGCGGCCATTATAAAAGGGCCGGCAGGAAATTTAGCAGGCTTTCCAAAAAAATTAGCGGTAAACGTTTTTGCGCCTTCACGATAGCGATCACCATGCATTACAACGAGTTCATTATTACTAAAGGCTTTATGAAGTTCGATGATATGACTTTTTGTTTCTTCATCTATAGAAATGACGTTTATCTTTTTTTCTTTCATAACGCCATCCATATATTCTTTCACGTCTTCCTTTTCATTTGAATACATTAATACGTTAAAAGCTGTGCCTAATCTATTTAAACCCTGTCCCGCTACCTCCCAGTTACCAATGTGAGCGCTCACCAAAATGCCACCTTTACCAATTGCCGTTAATTCATCCAGCATTTCTCCGTTTTTATGAATGACTTTAAAGGCGTTTTTGGCACCCGCCATAGTGGCAACTTTATCAATGATAGTTTGTCCCAGTAAAAAATTATTTTTATAGGTTGCCAACCAAGCTTTAAAGGGAGAATAATTGTGTGCCTGGATAAAGTATTGGCGTATGTATTTATTTGGCTTTGAAAACAAAAAATAATAAAACGAAACAAATCTTAGCATAAAATAAGCAGGATTCAATCCAAATGTATTGAGGATAAATACAAAAATCTTAAAGCCTAAAACTTTTGCCTGTGATTGTCCGTCCCATTTATGTTGATCACTCATTTTTCATGATTCTCTATTAAATAAAAAAACAAAACACGAGTGTTTTGTTTTAGTTTCTTGGAAAATAAAATGAGGATTAAGCAACTGCTTTTTCCTGAACTTTATTATAGCAATAAGTATAAAAATCCTGAAATGTATGGATCGTTAAAAAATCTTCACCAACTACTTTGAATCCAAAGTGGCTTTCAATAACAACCACTAAATCCACGTAATCTAAACTATCTAATTCTAATGTATCGCGTAAATTTGCATCTGGTGTAATTTTAGATTCATCTACTTCAAACTCATCCACTAAAAACCCATTTACTGTTTTAATTATTTCTTCCTGTGTCATTTGCTAAACCTTTCTGTAATTTATTTGTATTATAGTGCAAAATTAGGCAAATTTTTTGATAATCAAAGTAGAATTTGTGCCCCCAAAACCAAAAGAGTTAGATAAAATCGTTTTAAGAGGGCTTTGTTTGGTTTCTGCAATGATGTTTATTTTCTGAGAATCTTCGTCCGGATTTTCAAAATTGATGTTTGGAGCAATAAAATCGTTCTGCATCATTAATGTTGTATAAACTATTTCACTGGCTCCGGCCATCCAGCATTCATGGCCTGTCATTGATTTTGTAGAGCTCACGGGCGTTTTATGTTCCCCAAAAACCTGGTCAATAGCTTTAGCTTCAACCCTGTCTCCGCCCGGTGTTGAGGTTGCATGCGCATTAATATAATCCACATCTTTTGCTTGCAACCCTGCGTCTCTTAACGACATTTCCAGTGAACGAACTTGGCCGTCAACACTGGAATTGCTGATATGATCGCCATTACTGGAGAAGCCGTATCCTACAACTTCAGCTAATATGTTAGCGCCACGCTTTTGGGCCGATTCTAAGCTTTCTAATATAACGGTTGCTGCTCCGCCGCTCGGAATCAAACCATCGCGGTCTCTGTCGAAGGGGCGCGATGCTTTAGTAGGCTCACTTTCCCGCAGTGAGAATGCGCTTAAACCGTCAAAACTTCCAAATGTGTAAGGATTTACTTCCTGTGCTCCACCACAAATAACCTGATGTTGAAGTCCGGTTCGAATTAATAAATAACCCATGCCTATTGAATGCGAACCACTGGCGCAGGCTGCTGCCAGCGTAAAGTTAATGCCTTTTAATTTATAAATGGTAGATAGGTTCATGGTTACGGTTGAGTTCATCGACTGAAACGTTGCCCCTGAACCAACTAACATGGTATCTTTTTTTAATCTTACGGTATCGATAGCTTCCATGGTCGATTGTGCTACGCTATCATTACCGTAAATAATTCCTACTTCCTGTTTCTCGATCCATTCCGGGTCCATGTTTGCCATTTTCAAGGCTTCCGAAGTGGCCATGTAAGCAAATTCTGCCGGCTGTCCCATACTCACACGCGCCCGTCGGTCTAACAACCCTTTTAATTCGGGTTTACCAACTACGCCGGTTAAGGCAGAGCGGTAGCCCATATCTTTTCTTATTTGCTCAAAACCAATCCCTGATTTTCCCGCAAACAATGAATCTTTTACTTCATCAACGTTTTTTCCTAAACACGACCAGGCACCTATTCCTGTTATTACTACTCTATTCATATTCATTTATTTTGATGAGTCAGAGATTTTAAAATTAAACACTTCGTAATTCTTTATCTCGCTAACCCACTAACTATACAACCCTCCGTTTACTGAAATTACCTGCCCGGTTACATACGTGGAATCTTTGCCAACTAAAAATGCCACAACGCCTGATACTTCTTCCGCCTCGCCAAAGCGATTCATTGGTATCATGAATTTGTAATCCTCTTCTTTAATATCCTCGGTCATATCTGTTTTAATGAATCCTGGCGCTACTGCATTTACTGTAATACCGCGTTTGCCAACTTCCTGGGCCAATGCTTTGGTTGCAGCAATTACTGCACCTTTTGCGGCAGAGTAACTTGTTTGTCCCGGTAAACCTTTTAAGCCCGATAACGAAACAATATTGACAATGCGGCCTTTGCGCTTGGTTAACATGCTTTTTACAATATGTCGGGTGACGTTGTAAAACCCATCAACAGTAATATCGATCACGCGTTTCCAATCTTCTGGTTGAATAAACACCATGATATTATCTTTTCGAATACCGGCATTGTTAACCAAAACAGAAATAGACTTATCTTTATTGGTATTGATCCATGTTTCAATATGCGCATCCGATTCTTCGGTGCTGCTTACATCAAATTTCATTAAAATCACATCAACCCCTTTTGCTATCAACAAATCTTTTGTTTTGTTTGCCTCGGCATCATTGGAAGTATAATTCAGTATGATATTGTAGCCCATATCGGCTAAACGTAAACAAATTGCTTTTCCAATTCCACGGCTACCGCCCGTTACTAATGCGTATTCCATTTATAAAACTTCTATATGGTTATAAAATATATAATCTCTTACTGCTTTTACATCTTTGTATTTAGTTGTATCCTCAACAAAGCAAGGAAAGATCTCGCGAAGTTTCGTGTACGCTTCTTTTGATTTGGATGATAATTTGTCCTGCATTTTCAAATAATCAATGGCTTGTAAAATAGTCATCCATTCAATAGCTAAAACTTCGTAGCTATTCATGATCACTTTTTTACAGATCAATGAAGCATTTGCCCCCATACTTACAATATCCTGATTATCGTTGTTGCTTGGTATACTGTGAACATACATGGGGTTTGATAGCATTTGATTTTCAGCAGTAGTAGACGTAGCCGTAAACTGCACACCCTGCATTCCCAGATTTAAGCCCAACACACCGTGATTTACAAACGGCGGCAAAATATTATTTAATTTATTATTCAATAAAAAGTTCAATTGCCTTTCGGCAAGCATTGACAATTTAGTGATGGAGATTTTTAATTTATCCATTTCCAACGCTACATAATCTCCGTGAAAATTTCCTCCGTGGTAAACATTTTTGCGTTCCCAATCTACAATGGGATTATCATTGGCTGAATTAATTTCATTGATCAATACTTCTTTGGCATAATTCACTGTATCAACAATTGGCCCCACAATTTGGGGAACACAACGGATAGAGTAATATTCCTGCATTTTTTCCACCAGCACATCCACTTCCACTTTTTGGTTGTAGTGATGTTCTTCGCGACTCTTCACTAATTTACTGTCTTTCAAAGTTTTCTGTAACGCTTTAGCTACAAGATTTTGTCCATAATGATGTTTCACTTCGTTTAATGGAGTAGAGTAGTGGTCATCAAAACTTTGAACCAGTTCCATAATAGTTGCAGAAGCTAATAAGCTCCAGTTCATCAGGTTTTCGGCATAAATCACATTCAACATGCCAATTCCACTCATAGCAGAAGTTCCATTCATTAAAGCCAGGCCTTCACGAATATGGATTTCCATAGGCGTGATATTTTCTTTTTTAAATGCCTCCGCAGTACTCGTAATAACGCCGTTATAGTAAACTTCGCCTTCGCCAATTAAAGTCAATGCTAAATGCGCTAATTGCACTAAATCACCACTGGCTCCTAAACCGCCATGCTCGTATATCACCGGAGAAATATTCTTGTTGATCAGATCTTTAATCAAGATCAAAGCATCCGGATGAATGCCTGCAAAACCCTGCATCAATGTGTTTAAACGGGCAAGCATTACGGCTTTACAATCTATTTCAGGAATAGGATTTCCTGAACCGGAACAATGACTACGAATCAGGTTATACTGCAATTTCATCTGATCATCATGATTGATACGGTATTGTGCCATTGGGCCAAAACCGGTATTGATACCGTATATTAATTTTTCGCGAGTAAACTCTTTTAAAAAATAATGACTGCGGTATACTTTTCTCAACGCCTCTTCATCCAGATCAAGTTCTAATTTGCTAATTAAAACCTTATAGAAATCGTCAGCCGAAATTTTCTTATCTCCTATCTTTACCATAATTGTGGGTGCAATTTACAATATTACAAACAATTTTACTATCCGTGCCGTTGGGTATTTATATTTTATTAAGAAAATGCCAAAAATGTTCAATCTTTTCGCTATTTTGCGAACTTTTAGTGCGAATACGTTTTAATTTTTAAAAGGATGAATTTTTTTACCAAAGACACCAAATCGGCATTTGAAGCCATTACTGCGGCGCAATTTATTGCATTTGCCCCTATTGTTTTCCAGGCAACCAAATCATTAAGGGATTTGGGTATTTTAGCTATCGTGGAAGGATCAGGTGTACACGGTATCACACTGGAAGAAGTTTACAAAAAGTTGAATTTATCTGAATACGGCGCGAGGGTACTTTTAGAGGCCGGTTTAGGTATTGGATTAGTGATTAAAAACGAGGATAAATATACGATTACCAAAACAGGTTTATTTATTCTCAATGATCGTATGACCAACGTGAACATGGATTTTACAAATGATGTGTGTTACGAAGGAATGTTCTCGTTAACTGAAAGCATTAAACACGGGAAGCCTACAGGATTAAAAGCCTTGGGAGATTGGCCTACAGTTTACGAAGGCTTATCCGTCATGAAACAACCCGCCAAAGACAGTTGGTTTAATTTTGATCATTATTATTCCGACGGATCTTTTGATCAGGCCCTGAAACAATTATTTAAGCGTAAGCCAAAGCATATTTTAGATATTGGCGGTAACACTGGTAAATTCACAACGAAGTGTGTGACTTATGACGCCGACGTAAAAATGACCATGCTCGATTTGCCAGGACAGTTAGCGATGGCAAAGGAGAATATTTCGAAAACCGAATTTTCTGATAGGGTAACGTACCATCCCATTAATATTTTAGATGACGCGCAGCGTTTTCCTAAAGGAGCTGATGCTATCTGGATGAGCCAGTTTTTAGACTGTTTTAGCGAAGATGAGATTGTAAGTATTTTAAAACGTTGCCATGAAGCCCTTGCTGATGATGGAAATATTTACATCATGGAAACATTCTGGGATCGCCAGAAATTTGAACCCGGCGCTTTCAGTTTGCAAATGACCTCTTTATACTTTACCAATATTGCCAACGGAAACAGCCAAATGTACGATAGTACGGTTTTTAATCGCCTTATTGATAAAGCAGGTTTCCAGGTTGTTGAACAGATTGATAACGTTGGTATAAGTCACACCATTCAGGTTTGTAAGAAGAAATAAAATCTTCGGGCCTCTCATTTGCTTACCTTTACTAAATGAAAAAGGACATTACAAATTCAGCCGACGTAGAACTTTTAGTAAAAACCTTCTACCATAATCTTTTGCAAAACGAAGAAGTAAAACCTGTTTTTAACGGTATTGATGTTGAGAAACACATGCCTCATATGATCAAGTTCTGGGAATTTGTATTGTTGGATAAAGAAGGATATACCACCAATGTATTTGATAAGCACGTGAATTTGCCTCTAAAAGAAACGCATTTTGCCATCTGGCTCGCTATTTTCGAGAAAACTGCCCATGACCTGTTTGAAGGGGAAAAGGCTCAAATGGCTATCCAGAGAGCTCAAACTATTGGGTATTCTTTTCAAACCAAGCTCAAACAGATGGGTAAGATCTAACCGCGGACAAAAAGGGAAAGAGCAAAGTTCGCAGAGTAATGCTATCTTTTGTTGTTAACCCATTTTTTTGTACATTCGCTACCCTTAATTTATTAAGCAACAACCCTTTGCGCCCTTTGCATAAAACATTGCGCCCTTTGCGGTTAAACTCAAATTAAACATGAAAAAGTACCCTACATACAACCAGCTTAACTTATCACAAATAAGTAAAGACATTTTGCAATACTGGAAAGAAAAAGACACTTTCGGAAAATCCATTTCTACTCGCGAAGGCAAAACGCCTTGGGTGTTTTATGAAGGTCCGCCAAGTGCCAATGGATTGCCAGGAATTCACCACGTAATGGGCCGTACGATCAAAGATATTTTTTGTCGTTACAAAACCTTGCAAGGATTTCAGGTAAAGCGTAAAGCCGGTTGGGATACTCACGGCTTGCCTATTGAGCTTGGCGTGGAAAAATTTTTAGGAATTACCAAAGAAGATATTGGGAATCCAAACAGCAAAAAATTTATTTCGGTTGAAGATTACAACAAAGCTTGTCGTAAAGAGGTCATGAAATACACCGATAAGTGGGAAGATGTAACCGCCAAGATGGGCTATTGGGTTGATATGAATGATCCGTATATCACTTACGACAACAAGTATATTGAAAGTGTTTGGTGGTTGTTGCAAAACATGAACAACAAAGGTTTGTTATACAAAGGCTTTACTATTCAGCCCTATTCACCGGCTGCCGGCACAGGTTTATCATCACACGAATTAAACCAACCGGGTTGTTACCGCGATGTGAAAGACAGAACGGCTGTGGCTCAATTTAAGGTTTCCCCCTTTGAAGTGGGTGCCCAAAGTGCGGGGGATGTTTTGTCTGATCTATCTAAAAAAGGAAATTTATTCTTTTTAGCCTGGACAACAACGCCATGGACGTTACCGTCTAACACAGCCCTGGCTGTAGGAAAAGACATTGAATATGTTTTTGTAGAAAGCTTTAATCCATTCAGCGGTCACCCGCAAACTGTTATACTGGCCAAAGATTTATTGAATAAGTATTTCTCTGAAAAACATACGGATCTTAAATTTGAAGATTACAAACCGGGAGATAAAAACATTCCATTTAAAATTGTTGGGCATGCAAAAGGCTCAGATTTAGCAGGGATCTCCTACGAACAATTATTGCCATTTACACAACCGACCGATGGCGATGCATTTAAAGTAATCATAGGTGATTTCGTGACTACTACTGATGGTACTGGTATTGTGCACATTGCTCCTAGCTTTGGTGCGGATGACTTTAGAGTTGCAAAACAAAACGGAATTGGTTCTTTAACGCTCGTAGATAAACGGGGACGCTTTTTGCCGGAGATACAGGACGGTACATTTTTGTATGGAGAAGAATACGTAAAAGAAGCTTATCACACCGATGCTGAAAAACAAGTTGAGTTTGAAAAACAAAAACAAATTTTAGAAGCTTCGGGAAAAATAAAAGAATTAAAAGCTTACCTGAGTGTCGATGAACGTATTGTTTTAAAGCTACAGGAAGAAGGAAAATTATTTAAAAAAGAAACCTACGAGCACAGTTACCCGCATTGCTGGAGAACTGACAAGCCGGTGTTATATTACCCGTTGGACTCATGGTTCATTAAATCAACAGCGGCCAAAGACCGTATGATCGAACTGAACAAAACCATCAACTGGAAACCGGAACACACAGGTACCGGACGTTTTGGCGAGTGGTTAAACAATTTGCAAGACTGGAATTTATCTCGTTCCCGTTTTTGGGGTATTCCAATTCCTATCTGGACAAGCGAAGATAAATCAGAACAAATAGTGATCGGAAGTGCCGAAGAGCTGAAAAATGAAATTGAAAATGCAGTTTCAAAAGGCATGATGGCTGAAAATCCGTTAGGTAAATTTGTTCCCGGAAATTTTAGTACAGAAAATTACGATACGTTTGACTTGCACAAACCTTATGCAGATAATATCGTATTGGAGAAGAACGGAAAAAAATTATTCCGCGAGCCTGATTTAATTGATGTGTGGTTTGATTCTGGCGCTATGCCTTATGCACAAGTGCATTACCCGTTTGAGAACAAAGAATTAATTGACGATAAAAAATACTACCCGGCAGATTTTATTGCTGAAGGGGTAGATCAAACACGCGGCTGGTTTTTTACATTACATGCCATTGCAACCATGAATTTTGATTCTGTGGCTTATAAAAATGTAGTATCTAACGGGTTAGTATTGGATAAGAATGGAAACAAAATGAGCAAGCGCTTAGGTAATGCTGTTGATCCGTTTGAAACCATTGAAAAATACGGAGCCGATGCAACCCGCTGGTATATGATTGCTAACGCCGCTCCCTGGGATAATTTGAAATTTGATACAGAAGGCATTGGGGAGGTACAGCGTAAATTATTTGGTACGCTTTACAATACTTATGGATTCTTTGCTTTATATGCCAATGTAGATAATTTTATAGTAGATGTAAACAATACGGTAAACGTTAGTAACCGTTCGGAGTTGGATCGTTGGATCTTGTCCAAATTAAATTCATTGGTTAAAGATGTTACTGAACAATACGAAACATTTGAGCCGCACAAAGCAGCGCGTTATATTGAGGAGTTTGTGGATGAACATTTAAGTAACTGGTATATCCGTTTATCGCGCCGCCGTTTCTGGAAAGGCGATATGAGCGATGATAAAAAAGCGGCTTATGAAACTTTATTCGAGTGTTTAAATACTCTATCGCAGTTAATGAGTCCGATAGCACCTTTCTTTGCCGATTGGTTATATCAAAACTTAAATGATGTTGAAGGAGAAATTAATTCGGTTCACTTAACTAATTATCCAAAAGTAAATTCTGATTTAATTGACAGTAGTTTGGAAAAACGCATGGAGATGGCTCAAAAAATTTCTTCCATGATCTTATCGATTCGTAAGAAAGAAAACCTAAGAGTTCGTCAGCCATTACAAACTATCCGCATTCCTATTTTAGACCCTGAATTCAGACATCATGTGGAGGCCGTAAAAGATATCATACTGGCGGAGGTAAATGTTAAAGAACTGGAGTTTGTAACGGAAGAAGAAGCACATATTGTGAAAAATTTGAAGCTCAATTTCAAAACTTTAGGTAAAAAGTGCGGTAAGCACATGAAAACGGTTCAGGCCTACGCGAACGATCATGGACCGTTAATTATTGCCGGAATTGAGAAAACAGGTGAATTTAAGATGAATGTAGAAGGTGAAGAAATATTACTGGAAACTGAAGATGTAGAGATCATCCCTGTCGACATTCCGGGCTGGAAAGTGTCTAACAGCGGACCAATAACCGTTGCTTTAGACATTACCCTGACGGATTCTTTAAAAGAGGAGGGTTTAGCGAGAGAACTGGTTAACCGTATCCAAAACCTGCGTAAAGACAGCGGTTTGAACGTAACGGACCGTATTTTGGTTAAAATTCAACAAAATGATGCCCTTGATACCGCCATTCAAAATAATTTGAACTATATTTGCGCCGAAACTCTGACAGGAGATTTACAAGTGGTACAAAATTTGTCCTTAGCCACAGCAAATTCTGTCGAAGTGGACGAATTGGTATCTACCCTTATTTCTATAGAAAAGTTAAATTAATTTTAAGAAAGAATTATGGCAAAGAAAATTGTAAAGCCCGTTAAAAAAGCAAGCAAACCAGCTCCTAAAAAAGCTGCAGCTAAACCTGCAAAAAAAGTAGTGAAGCCTGCTGCAAAAAAAGCGAGTAAACCTGCGCCAAAAGCGGCAGCTAAAAAAGTAGTTGTCAAAAAACCAATAGCTAAAAAAGCTATTGCTAAAAAACCAGCACCAAAACAAGCCCCAAAAAAAGTGAGTAAAGTTCCCGTAAAAAAAATAGCAAAAGCTGCAAAGCCGGCTCCCAAAAAAGCTGCCGCTAAACCAGCTCCTAAAAAAGTTGTTAAACCAGTTGCAAAGGTTGCAGCTAAACCAGTTAAAAAATCTGCTGCTCCGGTAAAACCTGCCAAAGCAGTTAAAGAGATAGCGAAACCAAAAGTTGTTGGAAAACCAATTGATGCTGTAGCAAAAAAAGGTGCCAAAGCCTCAAAAAAAGCTGGAAAACCCTCTAAAAAAGGAAAAAAAGGTGATGATGAAGAGGACGATGATGTTGAAGCGGATGAAGAAGATGACTCCGACGTTGATGTGAAGGATGATTACGAGAAGCCGGAAGAAGATGATGATGCAGTAGTTGATTTAGATGAAGCGCCCGTATTGGATTTAGAAGGTGGAGGAATTCCATTGGATGATGATGATGATGATGAGATCCCTGAAAAAAGAGGTCGCGGCCGTAGAAAGAAAAACGAAGGTCGTTCATCCGGATCTGAATCTTACATCAGAAACAGACCTTTGCATATTGATATTACTAAACCGTTGATCAAAAAACCACAGGCAGCTCAACCAAAACCTTTTGTAAATACAAAGGATGACAGAAGCCGTTATTCTGATAAAGAATTGGGAGAATTTAAAGACCTGATCATCGAAAAATTAAAAGAAGCACAAATGGATTATGATTTGTTGAAACAAACATTGTCTAATGCCGATAATCATGGTACTGATGATACGTCTCCTTCCTTTAAGTTATTGGAAGATGGGTCGGATGTATTATCAAAAGAAGAAACGGCACAGTTAGCAGTTCGTCAGGAAAAATACATCGTGAATTTGAAAAATGCTTTAATGCGTATCGAGAATAAAACATATGGCATTTGTCGGGTTACAGGAAAATTGATTCCTAAAGAACGTTTACGTTCAGTGCCACATGCTACTTTAGGAATTGATGCTAAATTAAATCAGCCGAGTTAATTCTCTTTTTAATACCAACTAAAATAAAAGGTTATCTTTGTAAGGTAACCTTTTTTGCTTTTACAGGCACTATGCTTAAAAAATACAGACTTCCCATAATCACTGTGTTAGCAGTATTATTTATTGATCAATGTATAAAATTATACATTAAATCAAATTATCCCATCGGGGAGGTATGTCGCATATTTGGCGACTGGAGCCGCATAACATTTACTGAGAATCCGGGAATGGCTTTTGGTTTGGAGTTTGGCGGCGACTATGGAAAGATCGCCTTAAGTTTATTCAGGATCGTAGCGGTTTTTGCCGGCGCTTTTTATATTAAGAAAATTGTTAATGATGGGGAGCATAAAGGATTTATTGTTTGCGTATCGCTGGTACTGGCGGGCGCTTTAGGAAATATTTTAGACTCGGCCTTTTACGGAATTATGTTTGGAGAAAGTACCGAATACCAGGTTGCAGAGTTTATGCCGGCGGGTGGTGGTTATGCCCCGTTTTTAAAAGGTCAGGTAGTGGATATGTTTTACTTTCCTATTTACGAAGGAAATTTTCCGAGCTGGTTTCCCGTTTGGGGCGGAGAACATTTTGAGTTTTTTAACGCCATTTTTAATTTTGCAGATATGGCTATTTCTTTTGGTGTAGGTATCATATTGGTATTTCAAACCGCGTTTTTTAAACCTGCAGCAAAGGCAGAACAAAAAACGGTAACAGAAGAACAAGCGATCAACGAATCATCCAATCCATAGTATAATAAAAGCTCATAAAATCCGTTTTCATACTACCTTGAAACAACTTTTATACATACTTTCTTTTGTTCTCATCTATTTACATGGGTTTTCTCAGCATAAAGAAGAGAGCGGTGTAAACTTACCAAAGTTCTATAAGAATAAAATGCACTTTGGATTTGCATTGGCGTATAATAAAACAGATTTCAGAATACACACCGTTAAAAATTCTGCTTTTCCCGATACAGTTATTGGTGGGGTTACTTATGGAATGAAAACTATTTATACGAAGTCTGATCCCGGCTTTGCCCTAGGTATCATTTCCGATTTTAGATTGCACCAATATCTGCGCTTGCGCTTTACGCCAAACATTAGCTTTGCTTCGCGCAGTTTGGAGTATACACTTCAAAATGCCAAACGCGATAGTATTAAGGAATATAAAAAAACAGTTGAGTCTACTTTTATCATTTTACCTTTAGAATTGAAATTGCAATCCAAGCGCCTGGATAATTTTGGTGCTTATGTGATATTGGGAGGAGGATACACCTTAGATTTGGTATCCAAAAAGAAAGCAACTACAACAGGGGCCAATCAATTGGATGATGCGGTACAACTAAAGCGCGATGATTTTTTTTACAGCGGGGGAGCGGGCGTCGATTTTTACCTGCAGTATTTTAAACTCGGGCTGGAAGTTAAAATTTTGCAGGGAACAAAGAACCTCAAACAGCCACTCAATAACATATTTACCAATAGCATCGAAAAAGTCAACTCCAAAATGGTTATTTTTTCAATCACCTTTGAGGGCTAATGTTTTTGTAAACTGAAGAATAAAAATCTTCCACATCATGAAAAAAGAACTGAATCTGGCTGTTGCCGCACACATTGCTTACGATGAGCAATTATTGAAAGAAGAAGTTGCAGAGCAACTGTCTTTAAAACCTACCGATACTTTTTTTATTAAGCCTCTACGCCGTAGCATTGATGCGCGTTCCAGAAATATTAAAGTCAATTTAAAATTAGCAGTTTGGATAAACGAACCGGTAACAGATGATGAGTTAGGAATTCAGTATAATGACGTTTCAGGAGCTTCAAAAAGTATTACCATTATTGGTGCAGGGCCTGCAGGCTTGTATGCAGCTTTACGATGTTTGGAAGTGGGAATTAAGCCTATTGTGTTTGAACGCGGAAAAGATGTGCAGGAACGGCGAAGAGATCTGGCAGCTATTAATAAAGAACACATAGTAAACCCGGAAAGTAATTATTGTTTTGGGGAAGGTGGAGCAGGAACTTACAGCGATGGAAAATTATATACACGTTCGAGCAAGCGCGGAGACATAGAGCATATTTTAAAGACCTTTGTATTTCATGGCGCTGATGAGGTTATTTTAGTTGACGCTCATCCTCATATCGGAACGAATAAGTTGCCCAAGATCATTTCCAATATGCGGGAAACCATTTTAAAGCATGGTGGAGAAATGCATTTTAATTCTAAGCTGATCGATATTAATTATAAAGAGAATAGAATTTCTTCTGTCATTATTGAAAAGTCTGTCACTTCGAGCGAAGTCGAGAAGCGAACAATAGAATATATGTGTTCCCATGTGATATTAGCAACAGGCCATTCGGCCAGAGATATTTATGAATTACTTGACAGAAAAAAAATTGCTATTGAAGCCAAGCCTTTTGCCTTAGGAGTTCGTGTGGAGCATCCCCAGGAGTTCATTGATAAAATTCAGTATAGTTGTCACACACATGATGAAGTTGTTTCTAAACGCGATTACTTACCGGCATCGTCTTACAGTTTGGTTCACCAGGTTCAGGGCCACGGGGTCTATTCGTTTTGTATGTGCCCCGGAGGCATTATTGCCCCTTGCGCCACAGCGCAGGATGAAGTAGTAACAAATGGTTGGAGTCCATCTAAAAGAAATAACCCTTATGCAAATAGTGGTATTGTGGTTGGCCTGGAAATGATCGATTTTGAGCCTTACAAAAAGCACGGCGCTTTAGCAGGCTTGCAATTGCAAAAAGAAATGGAACACCGCGCCTGGCAAATGGGCGGGAAAACACAAACGGCGCCGGCTCAAAACCTGCAGGATTTTATAAACGGTAAATTAAGTGCAAACCTGGTCGATTGTTCTTACCAACCGGGCACAAAATCGGTGCAAATGACTGAAGTATTGGGAAAAATGATTGGATCAACTTTGCAGCAAGGTTTTAAAGCCTTTAATAATAAAATGCGGGGTTATGTAAGTAATGAAGCTATTATAGTGGGTGTTGAATCGCGTACGTCAACGCCGGTGCGTATTCCAAGAGACAAATTCACATTGCAGCACCTGGAGCTCAAAAATTTATATCCTTGTGCAGAAGGTGCCGGTTATGCGGGAGGTATTGTAAGTGCTGCCATGGATGGTGTTAATTGCGTAAACGCGATTAGGGATACATACAACAAATAAGTTGGGAAATAAAATCTACAATTCTTTTTTGGTTTTTAAAATCAAACGGAGCGAAGAATCTTTGGAGAGATAATTCCATGCCCAGTTAAAAAATATCTGCAGTTTATTTCTCACGCTTAAAATTAGCATTAAGTGGAGGAACATCCAGAAGAACCAGGCAATGTAACCATGAAATTTAATGAACGACATGTCAACTACCGCCTTGTGTTTTCCAATGGTAGCCATCGAGCCAAGGTCTTTATATTCGTATTCTTTTTGTGTATTATTATTGAGTATGCGTAGTAAATTATGCGCCAAATTTTTTCCCTGGTTAATGGCCACATTTGCTAACTGAGGGTGAGCCGTTGGATACTTTGGTGTTTCCATATAAGCAATATCGCCAATCGCGTAAATATTTTGAGTGCCCTGTATTTTATTATAACGATCCACTTTATAGCGGTTTCTCACAATATGTTCCGACTCTATGCCTTCAATGATATTACCGGTAACGCCGGCCGCCCATATTAAATTAATGGTCGGTATCGTTTCGCCGGTGCTTAGCGTCGCTATTTTTCCGTCGTAGTTGGTTACAACCGTTTCAGTTTTAACAACAACGCCTAACTCTTCCAGGTATTTGCGGGACGCTTTTTTAGCTTCATCGCTCATGCTATTTAATGTATTTTTACTTCCGTCGAGTAGGATCACTTTTAATTTCGAAAAATCTGTTTGAGGATAATCTCTCGGTAAAATACTTTTTTTCATTTCAGAGAAAGCTCCCGCTAGCTCAACACCGGTTGGCCCTGCACCCACAAGTACAATGTTTAATAGGGCCTCTCTTTCGCCATCGGTTGAAGAAATAAATTTTTCAAAACCCAGTAAAATCTTGTTGCGTATTTCTATGGATTCTTCCGTTGTTTTCATGGCAAGCGCATGTTTTTCTATTTCCTTGTTGCCAAAGAAGTTGGTCTTGCAACCAGTGGCAATAATCAGGTAATCATAGCCAAAGTTACCGCAGGTGGTAATAATGGTATTTGATGAAGGAATTATTTTGGTAACTTCTCCCAAACGAATTTGAATGTTTTTCGATTTCTGAAAGATCTTCCTGAAAGGGAAGGAAATGTTAGAAGGTTCGAGCCGGGCACTTGCTACCTGGTAATAGAGTGGTTGAAACTGGTGATGATTTTGTTTATCAATTAATAAAACTTCGAAATCAGATTTATTAAGGATTTTGGCTACATGCAGGCCGGCAAAACCGCCGCCTACTAAAACTACTTTCTTTTTTTGACGTTCCATATGATCATTTTATAAATCAGAACGATGCTTTAAATTACAGATCTTTATTGCCCAGCATCCTGATCTTTATGTTGTATTTCTTTTTCTTTCATAGTGCGGCGTTGTCTTTTATAGATATAAACACCTCCCATCAATAATGCAGCAAACATAAACAGCCCTAACATTCCCCACACTAAACCGCTCGATGATTTTACAATAACAAGGAACACTATCCCTACAAGCAAAACTGTTGCCAGCTCATTAAACAACCGCAATTTGAAAGAAGAAAATTTGTAAATGCCTGCAGTTTGCTGCTTAAAGATCATATCACACTGTAAATGATATAGAAACAGGATACCCACGCAAACCAGTTTTAACCACATCCATGGTTGTGATAATAGTACAGAGTTTTCGTACAACATCCAACTGCCAAAAATAACCGTCCCAATAGCAGCGGGCCAGGTAATAATATACCATAGTTTCTTCTGCATATGTAATAACTGAATCGTTAAAATAGTACGGGCAGGCTCTTCTTTTTCGTTCGCTTCTTTGGTATAAATAAACAGTCTTACTATATAAAACAAGCCGGCAAACCAGCAAACCACAAAAACGACATGAAGAGCCTTGATATATAAATAATCCATATTATTTTATTTGCTGTAAAGGTAGTATTTTTGAGCCACACAATATAAATCTATGAACGCTATGAAGGGAAAAACACCTCAGGAATCATTTACGGTTAACACCGAGGTGGTAATGCCAAACGACACGAATCACATTGGTAATTTATTTGGTGGTAAACTATTGCAATGGATGGATATTACCTCCGCTATAGCGGCAGGCAGGCATTGCAACCGTGTTGTGGTAACAGCATCTATCAACCACGTATCATTCGACAATCCCATCAAGCAAAATTCGGTGGTAACACTTGAAGCTAAAGTTTCGCGGGCATTTACAAGTAGTATGGAAATTCATATTGATGTGTTTGTAGAAGACCGGATAACCGGAAAAAAAACCAAATGCAATGAGGCTATTTTTACGTTTGTTGCAATAGATCAAAACGGTGCCCCACTTCCGGTTCCACCAGTTATTCCTGAAACGGAAGAAGAGAAAAAACGATACGAAGGAGCTTTACGCCGCCGTCAATTATCACTCATCTTAGGGGGGCGAATGAAACCCGATGACGCTACAGAGCTTAAAGCGCTGTTTATGAAGGATTAGTTGTATTGGATGGACGTGTCAGTTCGAGTGAAGTCGAGAATCAGGCATTTAGAGCGCCTCTGTTTACACATTTGTTTGCTCAAAAATTCACTGAACTTTTGTCCTGTTCGAGAGGCAATTTCATTAGTGTAGGATTAAAAAATTACCTTACTAAAATCCATATCATTCATGCATTTAAAATGTCCTTTCGGGCATTTTTTGTAACCCAATTTTGAGCAAGGACGGCAGGATAAACCCTTTACTTCCAATATCTGGGAATTTTTACCTGCCAAATACGGCCCCATGCCAAACTCCGGAATGGTGTTTCCCCATACCGAAATAATATCTTTTTTATAAGCTGCTGCGATATGCATTAAACCTGTATCGGAAGTAATGACCTTTTGCGACTGTTTAATAATTGAAGCTGATTGGTTTAGGGAGATCTTACCGCACAAATTAATGGTTTTATCAGGAAATGCTTTATGTACTTCTTCCGCAGTGGATGAATCTTCCGGACCTCCTAACAGCACCAAAGGCCATGCGCTTTTTTCGCAAATTTCCATTAACTTATTTATGGGAATGCGCTTTGTGTAATATGAGCCGCCAGCCACTAACACATGATAGCCAGGATGAAATGGAATAGGTAGAAACGAGTGAATGTCAATCGCATCTTTTTCTGAAATAAAATGATCTAACCCTTTTTGGTCGTTTACGACGCCCAGTGTTTTTACAGTTTCGATGTAACGATCAACAATGTGTTGTGATGGTAATGAATTGATCTTGAAATTGACCATCAACATTTTTTCCCAGTTTAACTTATTGAACGACACTGATTTTTTTCCTAAAACCGATTTTAATCTAAAGGTTCTGAAGTTATGATGCAGATCGATGATGTAATCATAATTTTCATGTTTTAACCGGGAGGTTACTTCAGAAAGAGATTCTCCGATAGTGAAAAATTTATCGACGTAAGGATTATTTTCAATAACGCTGATGAATTTTTGTTTGGTAATAAAGTGAAGTTCAACGTCTTTTATCTGTTCTTTAATGCATCGTAAAACAGGCGTTGTTAAAACAATATCGCCAATGGAGCTAAAACGGATTATTAAAATTTTCACACGTATAATTAAAGATGCGTATCTTTGTAATAGCAAAAATACAATTTTTATTGAATGTTTATAGATACGCATACACACCTTTATTCAGATGAATTTGATGCTGATCGCTACGAGAAGATCAACGAAGCCTTATCCAAATCGGTGAACAAATTTTATATGCCTAATGTCGATAGTTCTACGATAGAAGGCATGCTGAAGCTGGAAGTGCATTTTCCTGACCAATGTTTTCCAATGATGGGGCTACATCCTTGTTCGGTTAAAGAAAATTACAGGGAAGAACTGGCTATCGTGAAAAAGTGGCTCGATATGCGACGCTTTTCAGCCATCGGTGAAATTGGCATTGATCTGTATTGGGATAAAACATTTATTAAAGAACAAACATTGGCGTTCAGAGAACAAATTTACTGGGCCCTGGAATATAACTATACCATTGTTATTCATTGCCGCAACGCTTTTGATGAGATCTTTTCTATTTTGCGTTCCTATGATAAATTACCCAAAGGGATTTTTCATTGCTTTAGTGGCGATTTTATCCAGGCAGAAAAAGTACTATCATTAGGAAATTTTAAATTGGGCATTGGAGGCGTTGTTACCTTTAAAAATTCAGGTCTCGATAAAGTTGTGGAGCAAATACCATTACATGATCTTGTTCTGGAAACAGATGCGCCTTATTTAGCACCGGTGCCTTACCGCGGTAAACGTAACGAAAGCGCTTATATCCCTTTAATTGCACAAAAAATTGCCGATATAAAGAATATTTCTGTAGAGGAAGTGGCCAGAGTTACTACCGAAAATGCCATTGAAATTTTTGAAAACTAATTCGTTCATATCGTCCCCTTTTGCAAAAGCACTTGTTTATGGTAATGTGTTTATTGCTTTCTGCGCTTTATCGCAAGTGTTTTTAACGTACCATTTATTTCCTATCCCGGTTAACTTTGATAATAATTCTTACCTGCTCTTTGTGTTGCTGTGCACTTATCTGCAATACAATGTTCAGCGTGGTTATTACGTGGTTAATCAAAGCAATTTGGGCTCTGCACGTTCCCAGTGGACAATCAAACACAAAAAAGTAATGCTTTACAGTATTTGTGCGGCGTTAATTATTGTGCTATTTCTGTGTAATAAATTGAGTTATTTATCTATAGGCATCATGGTTGGTGCCGAAATTATTTCAACTCTCTATTATCTACAACCTTTTAATTTAAGACGTCACGGCTACATCAAACCTTTTTTGATCTCTTTCGTGTGGGTTATCAGTTGCTGCCTGGTTCCGTTGATCGAGAACGATTTGCTGACTGCTCACAGCGTTTGGTTTATGGCGTCGCAATTTGTATTTATATCCGTGTTGTGTATGTTGTTTGATATTAAAGATAATGAGGCCGATTATTTATCTGGTGTAAACACCTATGCTAATCGTTTTGGAGAAAATATAACCAAAGCTATTTGTGCGAGCTTGATATTGATAGGATTTACCTGTTTTTATATATTTAACAGCAGCACAAATTATACAGTAGCATCTGTAGTGTTAAGATGCTTATTGCTTGGAACCATCATTTTTACAAATGATAGGAGGCATTCTTTTTACTACTACCTCTGGGTTGATGGTTTGCTCATCATCCAAACAGTTTTATTTTTTATGGTTTAGAAGGAGGGTTTGGGGGTGCCCCTGCAAAGAGGCGGCAGGGTCAGGCTTTCCGTTCCAATCTTTTTGCAGGAGACAGGCATCCGCCAGCTGGTGGACTACTGCAATCCTTTACGCGGTATAATGAACAAATGAAACTTAAAGCTTAGAATTTGAAGTAAACCCCGCGAGAGGGATGCAAACGAAAATCCTTTTTTGAGGAACTAAAAAAGATTGAAGTGACAGCCCGGTCTGGCTACCGCCAGACTCGTCCAAAAACAAATCATTTACAAATAACGTTTCCCCATCAAATAGTTGGTTACATAATCATGTACACCATCTTCTAAACTGGTAAAAGGTTTTTTATAACCCTCGCTTATAAGTTTACTCATATTGGCTTCGGTAAAATATTGGTATTTATCGCGGATATCCAGCGGGGTATCAATAAATTCAATATTTGCTTCTTTATCCAGTGCTTTAAAAGTAGCTTTTGCCAGATCTAAAAACGGACGGGCTTTACCACTGCCTAAATTGTAGATACCATTCTTTAAAGGTTCTGAGTAAGCAAAATACAATACATCAACCAGGTCTTTCACATAAACAAAATCACGTAACTGTCCGCCATCTGCATAATTGGGGTTATGCGAACGGAATAATTTCACCTGTCCTTTTTCATTGATCTGATTGAAAGAATGAAAAATCACGGAAGCCATACGTCCTTTGTGATACTCGTTGGGTCCATACACATTAAAAAATTTAAACCCCGACCATTTCGGGGGAGTTATTTTTTGTGCAATAGCCCATTTGTCGAAATCATTTTTGCTATCACCGTATGGATTCAACGGCTTTAGTAAATCAATTTTTGATTCATCATCATCATAACCAAATTCGCCCAAACCATAAGTAGCAGCCGAAGAAGCATACACCATCGGAATAAAATGCCGGGAGCAGGTTGTCCAGATTGATTTGGTATAATTTAAATTCAATTCGTTAAACAGCTCTACGCTAAATTCGGTAGTATCGGTGCGGGCACCAATATGAAAAACGAACGTTACTTCCGGAGCATGTTCTTCAAACCAGTTTAAAAATTCGGAACGGTCAATTTTCTGAACAAAATTTTTTGTATGGTAATTTTCTATTTTTTGCTCCTGGGAAAAATCATCCACTAAAATTAAGTGATCAATTCCTTCTGCATTGAGTTTAGAAATAAGGCAACTGCCTATAAAGCCTGCGGCACCTGTAATGACAATCATTGGAATTATTTAATGATGGTTAATTTTTTTGTAATACTGTTATTTTTGAATGATACCCGCACGCTATAATTACCTGAGTGTAATTCGGTAATATTTAAAATATGATCTACATTTCCGGCATTTACGTTTTTAGTTTCTATATAAACCAATTCGCCCATCATGTTATAAACAGATACGTTAACGTATTCGTCATGTTGTAATGTATAATTTAAATGACATACATCTGTTGCCGGGTTTGGAAATACATTTAACTGAAGAGTCGTTTTGGCAATATCTTTTACGCCTACAATAGCTTCGGGTTTAGAGGTTAATTTAACTTCGGCTACATTTAAAATACTTTTTTCATGTGAACCGGTGTTATATTCACTTAACATCCCAATCAGGTAAAAATTATCAGGATTAAACCTGAACTCTCCTACCGTTAAGGTTGGAATAATATAGCTGTAAGTATTAGAATATGTATTACCTATTGTATTCCCATTCACAGGAATGGTGGTCACGCCACCATAAGGTCCATCCATCATGTGCTCTATCACGTACTGGTGTTTGTAAGAAGCGGCACTCATGACATAGTTACCGCCAATTAAATTTCCGTATTGGTAGTAAGGCGATGCAGGGATGTTGTAAAGATCATTATACTGGTTCCATCCATTGTCGGTGCTATCAGCCATTGGGCCATACACATTATTTTCTTTAATATATAAATTCAGGCGATAGTCGCCTTTAACATCACCTACAAAGGTTGTAGCCACTGTGGCATTTATTTGTCGGGTAATGGTATCATACGTAACTGCGGTAACACTTACCGTGGCAGGAACATGCATAGCCAGCCTTTGATTAACATAAGTGTTCCAGTCGCTTTGTTCAACACCTAATGTTTTAGTTGCGGGAAAATAAAAATGATCCACAGAGGCGCTTGGAATTCCGAGCGCATAATCTGTAATTAAGGCGTCACCGTCAACTATACTCATGTTATCGCTATCGTGGATAGAAGCAGCAACCACATTGGTATTGGTGCTGACAATAGATTGTAATGTGGTGTAAGCATCCGGGCACCAGCCGCACGCAACATCCGTGTATTGTTCAAGCAATACCTTTTTGGCAACTGTTGACGAGGAAATAGTAATGGCACCTATGATGGTATCATTGGTATGGTTTTGATCTGAATTAATCACACCGTTGATGTCACCTGTCCAGATTTTGAACGTATTGTATTGAGCAACCGGAGAAGAATATAAGGTTGAAAAAGAAATTTCACGGCTTTCCATATATTGCAAAGGCGTGGCGAGGATCTTTACTTCCGACACCGTTGGGCCGCCATTCATTTTATAATTAATGCTGAGGTTGCTGATAGGCGAGTGGCCATTGTTTTTAAAAATGGCAGAGATCGCATTATTTTGCCCGACAACAGAATATTTATAAATGGAATGAGAAATGGCTGAAGCATCATATTGGGTGGATATGTTTTCAACTTTAATATCATCCAGCCAAAGCTGGTATTTATCATTGGAATTATTTTTAAAACCAATACGGATGTTTTGTCCCTGGAAGATTCCCAATGAAAGTCCGTGGCCTGTCCAGGTACTGGCTTCAGCATTGGTGTTAAAAACCATCGTTGAAAAATCGCCCACGGCGGGGTTGGTTGATGTGCTGGTGCTTACGTATATTTCGTATCCATCGGCGTTATTAACATCAGGCGCAAGAGCTTCCCAGGTTAAAACACTGTTAGCGCTCACACTGATGGTTGGTGTAATAAGCCAGGCGCCGGCGGCGCCTGCAGGGCTTAACCAGGAAGTAGAAACGGCGAATGTATCTGTTCCGTTAACAGGAACATACGATAACCAGGCTTTTTG
Organism: Bacteroidota bacterium; assembly: GCA_040387475.1. Lineage (GTDB taxonomy): Bacteria > Bacteroidota > Bacteroidia > B-17B0 > Aurantibacillaceae > UBA4416. The sequence continues at coordinate 437,656 of JAZKDT010000001.1, forward strand.
TTTTTGTCCGTTGGTTCTGAAAGGATAATTTCCCGTTAAGGTATCTGCTATTTTACTGCCATCGTTAATAGTGGTCATCGTAGCCGGAACATCAGCATATTGGTAAGTGTTTGCGATGCTGTTAACGGTGTAGGTAACGGTATTTAAAACGGAACTATTAAAGCGTTCGCTGTACAACACCTGGGAAAACGATGCATGGAAAGCCAAACTCATTAAGAATAAAGGAAATAATTTTTTCAGCATAAGATGTATAAATAAAAAAGGCCAACATTTAGTGTCAACCTTACAAAAATAGGCTTTTTAATGAAAAAACAGGGACAGTTTGACCTAAATTGGTGGGCTTAATCCTATTTTTAGTTAAAAATTGATAGAAACAAAAAAGGCTGATGTAAACACATCAACCCTTTTTGCCTTTTAAACTAAAAAAGAAAAACTATTTCGCGATCACTAATTTACGGTTTGTTGTTCCGTCGTTAGTAGAGATGTTGATATTATAGATACCTGAAGCCCAGTTCTCCGTATTGAAATTCACCACGTGATTTCCAGCCTGTAAGTTGTTCAATGATTCTGTGTATACAATTTGTCCTACTGCGTTAACAACGCTGATAGAGATGTTCTCGTTTTGAACAAGGTCTAATGACAGAGACGCTGCGTTTTTAGCAGGAGAAGGATATACAGAAACATTTGCTACAGATGAACTTAACTGAGTAAGACCAGTTACAGATGCTGTTCTCCACAATTTAAGATCCTGAGCAGCGAATGCAGCTGATGACGTGTACACATTAGTTCCACCGGAAGTAATAGTATATCCACCTACACCATATCCTGCATTATAACCGTCACCGTATGAATCAGTAATTACTGTTTTATAGCACATATTAGGGTTTGCAGCAAAAGTAACTGCTGGTTGAACAGTAGTGCCGGCAGCACCTAAGTCAGCATATGGTCCACCAGAAGCCACTACAGTTCCAGATACTTCTTCCAACACTTCCCAGCTTAATTCAGAGCCGTACTGATCAGATTTAAATATCATAGACATAGTAGCCGGTGTATTTGCTATTTTAGTCGTTAAAGGAATAGTTTTTACGGCAACATCATTACTTGCATCCTGATCGGTAGAACCATTAACTCCTGTAATTGCGATATTTAACGCGTTAGAAGCCTGTGCAGGGAAAGAATAAGCCGGTAAAATAATAACAGTTTGTGTAAATGGCGCTAAGTTACCAGCAAAATTGTAGTTCATTACTGATCCACCGCTTACCGAATAAGAAATAGCAGCAGACGTCATATTCGTGCTTCCGTTATTGGTTAAGTTAAATTTCATTGGTTGTAAATTGCCTGCACAAACTTCTGCATCAGCAACTAAATTACTAACAGCAGCATCTCTTGAATTGGCAATGTTAGCAATTGTGATAGGACCGTACGCACCATTGATAGTTAATGAATTAGTTTGAGTAACAAACGCAGCTAATTCAATATTACCTAATAAACATGGCGTCGTTTTACCCGTTGCTCCAAATGTAGCCGGGATTGTATAGGTACCTGTTGTAGAAAAAGTTGTTCCGCTTGTAGTTACTGGAATAGTGATTCCAAAATTACCCGCAGTTAAGCCTTTACGTAAAACGTGGTTATGATTATAAGTTCCATCTGCATTATAGTTTGCTGCGTTCCAAGGACCAGGCGTTCCGTAGTTAGATTGAATACCTAAAACTTTATCTTCCAATAACATCACGGTGATTGAGTTAGATGTTACAGGGCTGTTAGCTGTATAATATACCTGTGCTGTGTATGTTAATACTCTTGTTACCGCATCTACAGATCCCTCAACAGCAACATTGCAATATGCCGACTGCGCTTTAATCGTATTTGCCATAGTCGTCCAGCTTCCACGTCCTGCAGCCATTACAGAACCTGTTAATACAGTTCTGTTAACGTCTCCTGCCGGGTAACCCGTAATTCCCATTCCGGGCATCGCGTCAATAGCAGTTCCCATCGTTGATTTTAAATCCTGTTCACCGGCGGCAGCATTTGCAAAACTACCTGAGTGAATATTAATTAAAACCACTTTACCAGGATTGTTATTATAAATGGTGTTAGCAATAGTATGTCCATCCGGGCAATACCCGCAGTGAATACCGGTATACTCTTCTAAAACTATTTTTTTATTTTCAGGCGTTGTGCTTACCGGCAACTGAGCGAACATTGAACCTGTGGCTCCTGCAGCTAGTAACGTTAGTAGTTGTTTTTTCATGTTATTTGTGGGTTTAGTTATTATTTATTTATGGTGAATTTTTTTACAATTTTAGTGTTATCAGATGCGATCGTAGCAAAATAGATTCCTGAGGTTAAGTTTTCAGCATCCAGAGTAATGATGTTTTTGCCGGCAGCTAACTCAATATGTTTAGTTGATACAACAGATCCCAGTGCGTTAGTAATGGTTACTAAGCTGGTCATGTTAACTTTGGAGTTAACAGAAACCTGTGCTTTACTCACCGCAGGATTTGGATATACTCCTGAAACACCTGAAAACAAAGCGCTGTTATCTTTTAGAGACGTTAATAAGGAATTAAATTTAAAAGTAAATACAATGGCATCATTAGGGTTACTTACATCGTATAGTTCATACTTAACTTCAGTAAAACCTTCCTGTACATTTTCATCATAATAAAATGATTGTGGTGCATACACCTCGCCTGCATTTAATGTCACATAATTAGCAACCGGTGTGATGGTTGTTGTTGGCGGAAAACACTGACCACCCCAGCAAAAATAAGCATCAGCTCCGGAGTTAATAACCACGTCATATTTTTTAACAGCATAGGTTACCGCCGACGAGCCAACGTTTTTTAGCTGTATATATACATGGCTTTGCCCACCGGTAGCAACATCCTCCATTATTATAGAATTGTTAGTGATGGGAATGCCGGTAGAGTTATTTGTAAGTTCAATAGAACTTTGTGCTGATAAATTGGAAAATCCAATGAATGCACTGGAAACGATAAGTAAAAGTTTTTTCATGGTGGTGTATTTAAATAAAATAATAATGTTATTACAATATTAATAAACTATTAACGTAAATAATAATTCGTTTTAGATAATAATTGTATTCCTAATATAGGTTATTTTTCTGATTTTTGAGGTTTTTTGAAAAAAGAACCCTTATATACAAAGGGTTTCCGGTCAATCGACCCATTATATACCCGTGATTGTGCGAGATTTCCCAAAATACCTGAATTGAGCTAAATTATGGGAATCCTAGGTGTAAATTTTTTATTTCCGGTAAAAATTCATTTCATCCATATATTCCCACACGGCAGGTGGCACAAAGAAAGAAACGTCTTTTTTGTCTTTTAGGGCCTTTCTTATCATCGTAGAGGAGATATCCATGAGCGGCGCCTCTGTTATAATCACGTTTTTATGATTTTTGAGATCGGTGGGCTCACAGTTTGGCCTTGGATATACATAAATGAGGTGGTTTTTAAGAATTTCCCCATAATTTTTCCATTTCGCCAGAGATTGGAGGTTGTCCTCTCCCATGATCAGCGAAAACCGGTGTTGCGGGTACTTTTCTTGTAAATGGGCTAATGTGTTAACCGTGTAAGAAGGCTGGGTTAACCCAAACTCTATATTATTGCTTTTAAACGTATTGCTCACATCGCCAATGGCCAGGTTAACCATATGTAAGCGCTGGTTTTGATCCAATAGCGATGCTTTCTCTTTTAAGGGATTATGCGGCGAAACCACAAACCAAATCTGTTCCATTTCCGTAAATGATGCCATATAATTAGCTAAAACCATATGTCCGACATGAACCGGGTTAAATGAACCAAAAAATAAGCCAATATGCATAAAACAAAAATAAACATCATTTTCCACTTAATTCTGACATTATTAACGTTCCCTTAATATTTTAACTCATAGCTTTACCTCTTTTACTTACCGTAAACTTTAATGTAGATTTTTTATTCTGATTTATATGACCTTTCGAATTTACGTATTATTGCTTTGCATTATTTTCTCAAAGCTCACTTTTAGCCAGCAGCCGGTTATCGTTACCGCGTCTTTTCAGTATGCCGAACTTTCCACACAATTAATGGTAGCCGAAGACAAGTCAAAAACGTTGCCCTTAAAAGAAGCCATCAAACTAAATTACAAACCACAAAACCAAAAAGTTCCTAATTTCGGTTTTACTAATTCTTCTTTTTGGTTCAAGGGTTCGGTTGTTAATACTACCAGCCAATGGCAATCTCCGGTAATCGAGATCGCCAATCCAAACATTGACGTGGTGAGCCTCTATGTTTACAGTAAAAAAACAGGGTCGCATAAAAAAAACATGGGCGACCTGGTTCCCTTTGCTTCCCGCGGAAATAAAAATAAATATTATCATTTTAATTTACAGCTATTACCCCACGATACGTTGCAATTTGTGATCAATGTTCAAAATTCGGGAGAGCAATTTCATGTGCCTATGAGCATTGGAACTACTGCCTATTTCCAGGAATTTGAAACTAACGAACAATTAATATTTGGTGTTTATTTTGGATTCATTCTTTTTGTGTTATTACTCAATGCATTTTTTTACTACGTTTTAAAGGATAAAGCAAACCTGTTGTACATGGGATACCTCGCAGGATTATTATTCCTGCAATTGTCGCTCACGGGCTTTGGTTTTAAATATTTCTGGCCTCAATCCATTTTTCTCGCAAATCACGCCAATCCCATATTTGCCTCTATATCCATGTTCTTTTTGTTGCTGTTTGCACAAAACTTTTTAAACACGCCATTTTATATCCCTAAGTTAAATAAATGGGTTAACCTGCTTAAATATTATCTGCTTGTAGTTATGGTAGCTGCATGGATAGACATAAATGCAATCTACATGTTTTCAGTTTTGTCGATTAATATTTTATCAATTATCTGCATCATCTTTATAGTTCCTTCTTCTATATATATTTTACGAAAAAAATTTAAACCGGCACGTTTTTTTATTATCGCCTTTTTGTTTTTGATCGTTTCTGTTTTGTTATTTGTGCTAAAAAATGCGGGCGTGTTACCAAGCAATGCTATTACTAATTATGGCCTGCAATTGGGAAGTGCTTTGGAAGTACTATTGTTAACGCTGGCCGTTATCGACAAATTTAGCCAGTTTAAAGCAGACGCCTTTAGCAGGCTCGAAGAAGTAAACGATCTCAAAACACGGGTCAATATTCGCCTCGAACAAAAAGTAAAAGAACGTACCAAATTAATCAGCGAACAAAATATTGTACTGGAAGCGCAAAAAGAAGAAATTGTAAGCAGCATCCGTTATGCCAAGCGTATTCAGGATTCTTTGTTACCACCGGAAGAAGTACTGAATGAATTATTTGAAGATAATTATTTTGTATACCATAAGCCGAAGGATATTGTGAGTGGCGATTTTTATTGGGCAGCACCCGTAACTACCAGTGGCGATAGTGCGCACCGGTTATCATTAGCCGCCGTGGTTGATTGTACAGGTCATGGCGTACCCGGCGCATTTTTAAGCATTGTGGCAAGCAATTTTTTAAAACAATCGTTAACAGAAAAAAATGTTAATAATACGGCAGAAGCCTTAAATTTTTTAAATGAAAAGATTATGGTGACGCTTAACCAGGGCTCGAAATCCGACGTCGTAGTAAGGGACGGCATGGATGTTTCGCTGATCGCTATTGACTATACAGCTAACAAACTTTACTATTCAGGCGCTAACAACGTCATCTATATTTTCAGAAAAACAGATGATCTTCCGGAGTTAACCATTTTGCAGCCTACCAAACAATCCATCGGTGCTGTATCAGACAACATTAAACAGTACGATATACAAACAGTTCCCATACAAGCGGGCGACACTATTTATCTGTTCTCGGATGGTTATGCCGATCAGTTTGGAGGAGAGAGGGATAAAAAATTAAATTATAAACGTTTTCGGGGAATTCTTGAAACGGCCTCAGAAATGCCGATGAGCCTTCAAAAAAACTATCTTGACACCTGCTTTGAAGCCTGGAGAGGTACTACTCAACAAACAGATGATGTATGTGTTATGGGCATTAAGATCTGATAAAAAAGAGCCGCATAAATCCATAAAATATGTAAATTAGCCTGTGCTTTTTAAAAACCTGGTAGGACAAAAACCCGTTAAACAAAAACTGATCAATATGCTGCAGGATGGCCGTGTGCCTCATGCACTCATGTTTAACGGGCCCGAAGGAAGCGGCAATTTACCGGCGGCTTTTGCCTTTGTACAATATTTGTTTTGTCAGAATAAACAAACGAACGATTCATGCGGTGCATGCCCTTCCTGTTTAAAGGTCAGTAAACTTATCCATCCCGATTTGCATTTGGTTTTCCCTATTCCTTTAAGCAAGCATGTGAGAACCAGCAATGATCTGTTAACGGAATTCAGAGAATCTTTTATTGAAACCCCTTATTTAACTATACACGATTGGTTTGATAGTTTAAGTGCAGAAAATAAGCAACCAACTATTCCCACCGACGAGGCAAATGATATTTTAAAAAAATTATCTTACACAAGCTACGAAGGCGGTTATAAAATAATGATCATTTGGCAACCCGAAAAAATGAATACATCGGCTGCCAATAAGCTGTTAAAAATATTAGAAGAACCGCCCGAACAAACTTTATTCTTATTGGTTTGTAATCACCCCGATCAGTTATTGGCAACCATTATATCGCGTGTTCAGCAAATTCCATTCTATAAAATCGATACAGAAGATATTGTGCAAGGCCTTACCACGCAATTTGACTGCCAGCCTCAGGCGGCCAAACAAGCAGCTTTGCTTAGCGATGGTAGTTACCGGGAAGCACAATTATTATTGCAGCATTTAGATGGCGGAACAGCTTATCTGCAAAATTTTAGAACTTTTATGCTTATTGCGCTGAAGTTTGATGCGATAAAAGCTGTAGGTTGGGTTGATGAAAACTCACGCATCGGCCGCGAAAAACAAAAGCAGTTCCTTCACTATGGCCTCGAGATCTTCAGGGATTGTTTGATGTTTAATTTTGGAAGCGTTGATCTGGTGAGACACTCAGGCGAGGAAAAAGAATTCATTACAAAGTTTGCCCGTTTTGTAAATCAGCGCAATTATGAACGATTGTTAGAAGAATTTAATTCAGCGTTTTATCATGTGGAGCGAAATGCCAATCCTAAAATTTTATTCATGGACCTAATTATGAAAACCAATGAATTAATTAACCTGCCCGCTTAAACTTAAAAACACATTAAAACGTATAAAAAGATACTGATTTTCTGGTACAGTTACTGTATAGCCGTGGTGTGTATCGGTTTGAGTCATGCAGGCTTAGCACAAAATTCTTTTCCCGGTAATAGCCTGTATAAATACTACAGCCCCGCATCTTATAAAGCATCCCCTCAAAACTGGTACATGACCCAGGATAATGATGGTGCGTTGTACTTTGCCAACTCCAGTGGAATATTAATATACAATGGAACTAATTGGCAAACGGTAGCTTCTGCGTCGGCTAATTTAGTGAGATCAATTTATAAAGGCTCAGACGGAAAAATTTATGTTGGAGGAAAAACAGATATCGGCTACCTCGAAAAAAATAAACAGGGAACAACCGTTTTTAAATCTCTTGGACATTTACTCCCAGATTCCTGTAAAAATTTTACAAACGTTTGGACAGTTTACGAAACCTCTGACGGGATTGTGTTTCCAACCCAAAAGTATATCTTCTTTTATAAAAATGGTGAAATGAAAATACTAACCAACAATCCACTGATGGAATATGGATTTGTTGTTAATAATACAGTTTACGGACAAAGTGCCGAAGGAAATATCTATCAGACATCTTTACAAAAAGGCGCTTCGTTTGTGGCAAATTCTGACTTATTTGGTGGTCGTTCTGTTTACTGCATGCAGCAAGGATTTAATAAAAACGAACTGCTTGTTATGCCGTATTCTTCAGGATTGTTTACACTGAATACGATCACTCATAAGATGACCAAATTTAATACCGAAGTTGACAGTATTCTTGATCGCGTATCATTATACTGGATGATCCGTTTGAAGAATGGTAATCTGGCGATTGCCACAAGTATTCGGGGAGTTTTTATAATTGATAGTAAAGGTAGACTGGTTGAAAGGATCTATAAAAACGGAGGATTGAAAGAAGATAATGTTTATTTTTTATTTGAAGACAAGGAAGAAAATTTATGGGTAACAACCGCTAACGGAATTTTTAAGTACGATCTCAATAACCCGGTTCGACACTACAATGAAGTTCACGGGTTAAAAACAGTGACCTCTAATTTGAAATACTGGAATAATAAGTGGCATTTATTTGGCGCGAATAATATTTTGTATTTGGAAAATGGAGAGTTTAAAGAGATTCCAAATTTTCGAATAGCATTCAGAAGTGTTTTGATCTACGGTAAGGATCTGCTGTTGGCAACCGATAACGGATTATTTATTATGAATCATAAATATGAGCGAAAAAAGATACCCGTATCCAAACTTATAAAAACATTATACATCAATGCCGGCAGTATCTGTGTTTCAAAATCGAACAGGGTATTTATATCCAGTACGGATAATATTTTCGAGCTCAAATCCCGGAATAACGAATTGTTTTTAGATACATTTATTTCTAAGCCTGTGGTGGGCGAAATTTCTAATCTTGAGATAGATAAGAATAATAATTTATGGGCCAATAGCTTGCAGGAAGGCCTTCTAAAGTATAATCTGGATACTAAACAGTTGAGAAAATATTCCAGGAAGGAAAATGTTGAGGAACCTGGCTCCAGTTCGTTTTTTAATTTTGATGGTGATATCTATCTCGAAACAAATACCGGCCTCTTAAAATATGAACAGCAAAAAGATGCGTTTGTTCCTTCGCAAAATTTTGGTCCCAATCTTTCTTCTCCTACTAATGATGTTTACTACACACGTTATACAAAAGAAAAAGACCGTTTTTTCTACCTGATAGATATGTCAGAAGGGAATCGTAAGGTGACAATGAATTATAGGAAAAACGATACCTGGGTTGTGGAATCGAAAACATTTGCGGATGTAAACAGCATCCAGATAACTAATTTTGTGTTGCATGGTGATTCGTTTATAACGTTTCATACCAATGAGAACTTGTATGTTTATAATCTATCAAAGGGTTTCAGGAGTTCAGTGGTATATAACACTGTTATTACAGATATGATTGCCAATAACGACACGTTGTTGTATCATAATACCGCGTGGGATCTTAATAGCTATACTACTTCTTTTAAAATGGAAGGAAAATTATTTTTAAGCTATTCGGCGTTAACCTACAAAAACGAAGACAGGATAGAATACAGCTATTACCTGGAAAATTTTTCTGACCATTGGAGTGCCTGGAATCATTTGTCGTTTACAGAATTTAATAATTTGTTTGAAGGAGATTATACGTTTAAGGTAAAATCGCGTAATCATTATAAAGACGAAGGTAAAGTAGCTATGTATCATTTTACGATACTGCCACCATGGTACAGATCCTTTTGGGCTTATCTTTTATATGCGATTAGTTTTATTAGCCTCATTTATTTTTTTATAAGGTGGAACAGTAAAAAATTGCGCCAGCGAAATGAGCTGCTGGAATCAACGGTAAAAAACAGAACACAGCACATTGAAGAACAGAAAGAGGTTATAGCCAAGCAAAAGGAATTAGTTGAGGAAAAAAACAAAGAAGTTTTGGATAGTATTAATTATGCAAAAAGAATACAATCGGCCCTGTTAACCAGTGAAAACTATATTAGAAAATACCTGCCCGACTTCTTTATTTTATACAAACCCAAAGACATTGTGAGCGGCGATTTTTACTGGGCTTTTTATCATGAGGCAAGTCACTCTTTTTATTTAGTAACAGCCGATTGCACCGGCCATGGTGTTCCCGGGGCCTTTATGAGTATGCTGGGGATTAATTTTTTAAATGAAATTGTGTCGGAGAGAAATATACTGCAGCCGGATAAAATATTAAACGAATTGCGAAAGGAAATTATCAATGCTTTAAATCCTGAAGATTCAATTGAAGAAAGTAAAGACGGAATGGACGCGGTAGTTTGCAGATACATGTTTAACGAAGAAAAGATCCAGTTTGCAGCAGCCAACAATCCTTTATGGATGTTGTGTATAGATGAAACCAACGAAATCATAGAGTATAAAGCCGATAAATTTCCTGTAGGAAAATATATGGAACATGAAAAGCCATTTACCTTCCATGAGATCTCATGGGTAAAACATAAATGGGTGATCACTTTTACGGATGGTTACGCGGATCAGTTTGGGGGAGAAAAGGGAAAAAAATTTAAGTATAAACAACTGGAAAAGATTCTGAAAGAAAACAATCATTTATCCAGTAACGAACTCAAACATAAGTTGGATACGGAATTCGTTAACTGGAAAATGAATTATGAGCAGGTAGATGATGTTTTGATTGTGGGCGTTAAATGCTAACCATAAAAAAAGCTGCTTCATAATTATGAAGCAGCTTTTGAGTTATAGTTGAAATTCTATTTAAAGCTGGCTGCGGTTAACTCACGGTTCATACGCGCAATGTTTTCTAAAGAAATTCCTTTAGGACATTCTGCTTCACAAGCTCCTGTATTTGTACAGTTACCAAATCCTTCTTCATCCATGGCTGCAACCATTTTCAACACACGCTCTTTACGCTCAACTTGTCCCTGAGGTAATAGTGCTAATTGAGAAACTTTTGCGGAAACGAATAACATGGCAGAACCATTTTTACAAGCTGCTACGCACGCGCCACAACCAATACAAGCTGCTGCACCAAATGCTTCATCAGCATCCGGCTTAGGAATTAAAATATTATTTGCATCTTTTGCGTTACCGGTGTTTACAGAAATGTAACCCCCACTTGCAATAATTCTATCAAAAGCACCTCTATCAACTGCCAAATCTTTAATTACCGGGAATGCAGCACTTCTCCATGGCTCAACAACAATGGTGTCGCCACTTTTAAAAGAGCGCATATGCAATTGACAAGTTGTAACGCCTTGTTTTGGTCCGTGTGGACGGCCATTGATATACATACTACACATTCCGCAAATACCCTCGCGGCAATCGTGATCAAAGGCAATCGCTTCTTTGTTTTCGCTGATTAATTTTTCGTTCAATACATCAAACATCTCCAAAAACGACATATCTGTTGAAATGCCTGTTAGTTGATGCGTTTCAAAGCTACCTGAAGCTTTCGTGTTTTTTTGTCTCCAAACTTTTAAAGTTAGATTCAATTCTGTTCCGTGTCCTGATCCCATAATATTTAAGGTTAATCGTTTTGTCTTATTATTTCGCGTAAAATTTTGTAACTTTTTCTATTTGTTCCGGCATGTCGGCATCTATTTGTTTAAACGCTTCCATTAAACATTCCATTTGTTTTTTTGAGATATCCTCATCTATCACATGCCCTGCATAACCGGCATTTGGAGCGGGTTTAATAATAACAAAAACTTTAGGGTCTTTTGGTCTATTGCTTTTTGTTTTAAACGTAAATACTTTTTTCTTTTTTGAATTGTATCCAACAATGGTCATTGAATACCGCAATCTCGCCTCCATACCTGAAGTAGGATTGGTAAAATCCAATTCATAACTGCCATAGGCTTCAATCATCAGATCCGGATCATTTCCGTCCTCGTTAAACAACAACGCAAAATTTGCAGCGTAAGCGTATCCTTTGGCTTCAAAAGTATTTGGTGTTTTGCTGGCTGCATTTTTTTTAACAAGGGCTTTATAACTTTCTTTCGTAATAACGCTATCCGGTGGTATCAAACGAAATCCTAAAGCAGGAAGTATTTGTTTTATCTTTGATTGAATGGAATCAAACAATAATTCATCGTTGAAACTTGCGCCATGGTTAAAGAACAAGCGTGGAGTTCCCGGAGGCGCAGCTGGATACATACCATAATAAGTAATCTCAGGTTTTTGCGTCCATAAAAATCCGATAGCTGCTTTTTTGGTTTGCGAAAAACCAATAGCAAACGAAAAAAAGAAAAATAGTATTATAGCATTTTTTTTCATAACAAGCATGCTTACCCCTTTAATTAGTATTGAGTATATTTATTGTAACGTCCACTGTAGTCTTTTAAAAATTCAGAAATATCTTTGTAAGTACGACTGTAATCTTCATCCAACGCTTTATGGCTTGCCAACGCTTCGTAAGCTTTATCAAAATCTTTTGTCCAGATAGATGCCTCCGCTATATTCAAATAAAGGGCAGCAGCAACATCTTTATTGATACGCGCATCTTTATTTGCTTTATCAAGTTCAGTGAGATCTTTTTCCCATGCAGCAACGGCTTCTTTTAGTTTAGCGATCATCACATCCTGTTTAGCCGGCATATTAACATATACAAAAGCATTTTTTACTTTTTCTATGGCTTCATGGCATTCAGGATAAGTTTGTTTTTTGTCTTTCACATCAAAAAAAGGTCGGTCTTTTTTTACAACATTAAAACCATAGCCTATTTTTAGGTAGGTGTTCAGGTTATTTACTGCGGTATTTTTGGCGCTGGTTTCGGCGTTTTTGATATAAGTCAATTCATTTTTCTGCATATCAACGGCCGTTGCTGTAAAAGTGGTGTAGCCGGTATTTCCTGGCAACGTACCCTGAAACACAGAAACACCTTTATCGTTAGTGATAGATAACGTAATTGTTAATGGATAATAGGTCAACTTCGTTTTAGTAGCATCTATCGTATAGGTTAGCTCAGAAAACATCACATTTACCGTTCCTTTTGCGTCAGCGGCTTTTGCATAACCGGGAATATTAATTTGTGCCTGTACCTGCTCCTGAGGAAAAAGTGTAGGGATAAACGAACTGTTCGTATAATAACCGGTTGGCTTTGCTTCTCCCATCACTTTGGTGGCTAACAATTTTTCACCATAATTTTTTTTGTCAAACTCCGCTTTATCTTTTGCCGCCTGGTCTTTTTTTGCAGCTATATCCTGTGTAGCACTTTCAGACTTGCTTCTATAATCGTAATCAACAACTACGTTAACCTTTTTTTCTTTTGAAATCAACTCAACCGGATACATTTCCAGCTCATAGTCTATATTAGTTTTGTCGGTTTTTTGCGCTATGGCAGTAAAACCGATTAAAGAGGCGCAAACTATGATTATTTTTTTCATTTTAATTAAGTATTATATTATTTGTAAGAACGTTGAGCGATTTTGATATTCTCGTATTTTAACTCTTCTTTATTCAATTCCCATTCGCTAACGCCTTTGTATTCCCAGGCAGCTACATAAGCAAAGTTCACGTCATCGCGTTTCGCTTCACCGTCTTCTGTTTGGTGTTCTTCGCGGAAATGACCTCCGCAGCTTTCCTCACGGTGCAAGGCATCTTTGCACATTAATTCTCCTAATTCAATAAAATCAGCTACGCGGCCTGCTTTTTCCAGGTCAGGGTTAAATTCGTCTGCACTTCCTAATACACGTACGTCACTCCAAAATTCTTTGCGCAATGCTTGTATTTCTGCAATAGCTTCTGTTAACCCTTGTTTGTTACGGGCCATACCGCATTTGTTCCACATGATCAATCCTAAACGTTTGTGGAAACTTTCTACTGATTTAGTTCCTTTAATATTTAAGAATTTATTGATCAGATCAGTTTGCTCTTTTAAAGCCTGGTCAAACGCAGGGTGTTTAGTTTTTAATTTATCAATAGAGTCTGCCTTATCTTTTTCGGCACTCATTCGAGAAACTTCGTCCGATAAATACACTCCTAATGTATAAGGAATTACGAAATAGCCATCTGCTAAACCTTGCATTAAAGCAGAAGCACCTAAGCGGTTAGCACCGTGGTCAGAGAAGTTAGCTTCACCTAAGGCATATAAGCCTTTTACAGTGGTCATTAAGTTATAATCTACCCATAAACCACCCATTGTGTAGTGAACTGCAGGATAAATACGCATTGGAACTTCGTAAGGATTTTCGCCGGTAATTTGAGCATACATGTCAAATAAGTTACCGTATTTTTCTTTCACCACCTCTTTACCTAAACGCATGATTTCATCATGACTTGGGTTCTGAATGTTTTTCTTTGTAGCTTCTGTTTTTCCGTAACGGGCCGTATTGAATGCAAAATCGAGATACACAGCCATTTTAGAAGTACCTACACCATATCCGGCATCACAACGTTCCTTAGCTCCACGGGAAGCTACATCACGAGGCACTAAGTTACCAAATGCAGGGTAACGGCGCTCTAAATAATAATCTCTTTCTTCTTCAGGAATATCAGTTGGTTTACGGTTATCATCTTTCTTTTTAGGAACCCAGATACGTCCATCGTTACGTAACGATTCAGACATCAACGTTAATTTAGATTGGTGATCTCCGGAAACAGGAATACAGGTAGGGTGAATTTGTGTGTAGCAAGGGTTACCAAAGAATGCTCCTTTTTTATGAGCTTTCCACGCGGCAGTCACGTTACTTCCCATAGCGTTAGTTGATAAATAGAAAACGTTTCCGTATCCACCGGTACATAATAATACCGCGTGACCAAAATGTTTTTCCATTTCGCCGGTAATTAAATTACGGGCAATAATACCACGGGTAATGCCATCGATGGTAACCACATCTAACATTTCGTGACGAGCGCATAATTCAACCGCACCCATCCCAACCTGGCGTTGTAAAGCCGAGTAAGCACCTAATAATAATTGCTGACCTGTTTGTCCGGCAGCATAAAACGTACGTTGAACCTGAGTACCACCAAACGAACGGTTACTTAATAAACCACCATATTCACGGGCTAGAGGAACACCTTGTGCTACGCATTGATCAATGATATTGGAGGAAACTTCCGCTAAACGGTGAACATTTGCTTCACGCGCACGGTAATCACCGCCTTTAATGGTATCATAGAATAAACGGTAAGTTGAATCACCATCATTTTGGTAATTTTTTGCTGCATTGATTCCACCTTGTGCAGCGATTGAATGCGCACGACGGGGAGAATCCTGGAAGCAGAATACTTTTACTTTATATCCCATCTCTGCTAAAGAAGATGCAGCAGAAGCACCAGCTAAACCAGAACCTACAACCAAGACTTCTAAACTACGTTTGTTGGCAGGGTTTACTAAATGTACTGTAGAACGGTATTTCGACCATTTTTGATCTATCGCTCCTTCAGGAATTTTTGAATCTAATTTACTCATATCGAAAAATTAAGAATGTAATGTTTAGTTTAATATTATTTAATAACGCCTGTATACATCAGTATCGGCATTAAAGCAAAAATAAATGGAATGATAATAGAGAAAGCAATACCCGCTTTTTTGATGATCGGCGTATACGTTTTGTGATTCAACCCTAATGTTTGGAAAGCCGACTGGAAACCATGTAATAAATGGTATGCTAAAGAAATCATGGACAAAGCATAAACGATAACTACCCAAAGCATTTTAAATTGTTCCTGCATTACGGCATACAGGTTTTCATGGCCATTGGCATCTTCGCCAGGCAAGCCTGTGAAGCGTGATTTTACCCAAAAATGAGTTAAGTGGATAATTAAAAAGATAAGCAATAAAGTACCCAACAAACCCATAGAACGGCTGTACCATGAAGAATTAGCGGCGCCATCAACTTTAGCATAACCAACAGGACGGGCTTTGCGATTTTCGATAGTTAAAATTAATGCCTGAACAATGTGAATAATTAAACCCGCAAACAGCACTAATTCTCCAGCACGTATAATCCAGTTGTGCGCCATAAAATCGGCACCAACGTTAAAAGTTAATCCGCCGTCATTAAAAAAGATAAGACTGTTGATGAAACAATGTACTACCAGGAAAGAAATAAGGAATAAACCGGTAAGGCCCATCACTACTTTTTTTCCAATCGATGTTTTTAAGAATCCTTTGCTCATAAGAGAAATGTGTTAATTTTTTTCTAGGCAAATGTATAATCGGGAACCCTTTAATGCAATATTTTTTTGTGCTTTTATCAATAAAATAGCAAGATATAAGCTCAATGTGCCATACTTAAGGACTAAATTATGCTTATTTGGAATAGTTCTAAATTTAATAGCTTATTTCTGATCACGATGCGGCGCTTAAAATTAGAGTTATAAAAACCCTTGATTACAATTTTTCGTATATTTCTATGTTTTTGATTAAACAATTTGCGTTTTTTTAAGTTTACTTAATCAGCTAATATATGAGCCAATACATATCGCTTCCTTTATTATCATGGGCTATCGTTTCCCTTATTATGATCCTTGTTTTTTTATGGGGACTGAAAATAAAAAATAATGGTGTGGTCGATGTGTTTTGGGCCCTTAATTTTTTAGTCATCTCCGCGGTTATTTATTTTTTAGCTCATGGCAATTCAAATAGAAAATTATTGGTTTGTGGACTGGCAGCATTATGGAGTATTCGTTTAGGGATTTATTTGGGAATAAGAGTGTTGGGACATTTGGAAGAAGAAGAGGGACGCTATAAACAATTGCGATTAGAATGGAACAATACCAAATTCTTTTTCTTTTTTCAAATGCAGGCACTGTCTAATGTGTTTTTATGCATTCCGTTTTTTGTGATCGCCTTAAATAAATCAGAGAATATGTGTATCGTAGAATATATCGGAGCGTCTCTATGGTTGTTATGTATTATTGGTGAAGGTTTATCTGACTGGCAATTACATCAGTTTAAAAAAGACCCTTCAAATAAAGGGAAAGTATGTCAATACGGTTTTTGGAATTATTCACGCCACCCGAATTATTTTTTTCAATTCATGATATGGATCTCCGTATTAATTTTTGCATTGCCAAGTCCGTATGGGTGGCTTGCAGTGTTATGTCCGTTATCTATTGGTTACTTAATATTTAAAGTAACTGGCATTCCTATGACAGAGGAGCAAGCCGTTAGAAGTAAGGGAGAATTGTATAAAGAATACCAGAGAACAACGAGCGCATTCATTCCGTTACCAAAAAAGAAATAATTATATGGAAGATGGCAAAAGTCAAACGGCAAAAGGATGCCTGAAATCGCAATCCAGCTTTTATACACCCATTGTCCATTTTTCATTCATTCATTTTCCATCATCATATCATGTGGTATAACTCATTACTTGAAAAAAATAAAATTCCGGATTTTCTTATCCGTATAGGTATCCGTAAGCTGTTAAAGCAACGTTTGCAGGACGAAAATAAAGGCCGCGTTGAAGCGCAACAATCCCACCTGATGAAGTTGATTGATGAATTGAAAGCTTCGCCGATTGCAATTAATACAGTAGACGCTAATGAGCAACATTACGAAGTGCCCACCGAATTTTATCAGTATTGCCTGGGGAAACATTTAAAATACAGCAGCGGTTATTGGAATGAAGGGGTAACCGATATAGATACCTCCGAAAAAGATATGCTGGAACTTACCTGCCAGCGCGCTGAACTACAAAACGGACAAACCGTTTTAGAATTAGGCTGCGGCTGGGGCTCTCTGTCTTTGTTTATGTCGGCTAAATTTCCTCAGAGTCAATTCACCGTGGTTTCTAACTCCAGGACACAAAAAATATATATCGATGAAGAGGCGAGAAAGCGTAACATTACAAACCTCACTGTTATAACGGCTAATATCAACGACTTTAAGCCTGAACAAATATATGATCGCGTGGTATCGGTTGAGATGTTTGAACATATGCGTAATTATCAAAAACTAATGCAGTTAGTTGGAGAGGCTTTAACGCCCACCGGTAAATTATTCGTTCACATCTTCACTCATAAAGAATATGCTTATAAGTTTGAAGTGATTGATGAAACCGACTGGATGAGCAAATATTTTTTCACAGGCGGCATCATGCCAAGTGATGATCTGTTATTATATTTTAATGATCATTTAGGAATTGAAAAGCACTGGCACGTTAGTGGAACACATTATGCTAAAACATCGGAAGCCTGGCTGCAAAATATGGATGCTCATAAAACGCAGATCATGCCTTTATTTGAACGAACTTATGGCAAAGATCAGGCGACCAAATGGTGGGTATACTGGCGCTTGTTTTACTTAGCCTGTGCCGAGTTGTGGGCTTATAATAGCGGAAATGAATGGATTGTGAGTCATTACCTGTTTACTAAAACAAACCGACAAAGTTAATGTGGCGTTTAGTTATAGCAGTCATTTTATTTTTAGTATCGTTATTGGTAGTATGTAAAGCGCCCACTAATTTCTTTTGGCTGGTGCAGGTAGCAGTTACTGAATTTCCCTGGATTTCCACATTAGTTACCTTACTCTTTTTTGTATTTTGTCTTAACGCAGCATCTTATAGACTTCCTACTTTGATGATTTTAGGAGTAGCTTTTGTGCTATTTGCATTGCCTATGATTCAGGCTTATGCGAGAGGAAATAATTTGCAGCAGGAATTGAATACAGTCTTTCCTTCTGAAAAAAAATCGAATGAGTTAAAGCAGCCGTTTTCGTTTTTTAAACAATTTACCGGGGTAGGAGTAAAAGAAGTAACTCCTGTAATTTATACTTACAAAACATTACCCGAACGTAAATTGAATATTGATTTTTATTCGGGCGGAAAAGAGAAAGCACCTTGTATCATAATTATTCATGGAGGTTCCTGGAGTTCGGGGGATAGTAAACAATTACCAGATTTAAATAGCTATTTAGCTAACAGGGGATATCATGTGGCGGCTATTAATTATCGCTTAGCACCAACCTATAAATTTCCTGCACCGATTGAGGATGCCAAAGAAGCTATTGAATATTTAACCGATCGTTCCGAAGAATTAAACATCGATACAACTAATTTTGTATTACTGGGACGGTCTGCCGGTGCGCAAATTGCCTTGGTTGCAGCTTATACGTTTCATGATCCAAGAATCAAAGGGGTTATTTCTTTTTACGGACCAGCAGATATGGCCTGGGGAGCAACCATCAAAAGCAATAAATGGGTGCTGGATGTAGATAAAGTATTTAGTGAGTATTTGGGAGGATTAATAGGTGACGTGCCACAAATTTATGAAGAAAGCACCTCGCGCAATTTCGTCACTCACAACTCTGCGCCTACCTTATTAATCCACGGTCCAAATGACGCACTGGTGTCCTATTATCACAGCGTACGCTTGAGCGAAACTCTGAAACAAAACAAAGTGGCTCATTATTTTTTAAATCTTCCCTGGGCTACTCACGGTTGCGATTATAATATAAACGGGCCAAGCGGACAATTATCAACTTATACCATCGAACGTTTTATAAATTCAGTAACAACACATTAATGCAAACATTAGCCATTATAGGAACAGGAATAGCGGGGATGGGCTGCGGCCATTTACTGCAACATACATATGATCTCACTTTTTTTGAAAAGAATAATTACGTAGGCGGCCATACCAATACCGTAACGGTTGATGAAAACGGGAAGGATGTTTACATGGATACCGGTTTCATGGTTTTTAATTTTGAAACGTATCCCAATCTTTGCAAACTGTTTGATGAGATCAAAGCACCTATTAAAAAAACAGACATGTCGTTTAGCGTACAATATGTGCCCACCGGTTTAGAATATTGTGGCTCTGGCTTGGACGGTTTATTTGCACAGAGGAAAAACATTTTTAACATCCGCTATATAAAAATGCTGATGGAGATCACCCGCTTTAATAAAATAAGTGTACAGATTCTCGATAATCCGAAATATGAAAATTATACACTGGCCCAATATATTAAGGAATTTAAATTCAGTGAGGAAATGTTGTGGAAGTACCTCGTACCTATGAGTTCGGCGGTGTGGAGTACGCCCATGGATAAAATGTTGGATTTTCCGGCGGTTGCATTGATCCGTTTTTTTAAGAATCACGGCTTTCTGGGATTAAATACCCAACACCAATGGTATACTTTACAGAACGGGAGTCAGGCTTACCGCGAAATTCTGATCAAACCATTTCGTGATAAGATCCAGGTAAATAAGGCAGTAGTGAAAGTGACCCGAAATGATGGAAAGGCACTCGTTCATTTAGCAGATGGCACTCAGCAGATATTTGACAAAGTTATTTTGGCGGCTCACGCCAACGAAACGTTAACCATGTTAGGTGAGCCAACAGCTGATGAGCAAAGGTTGTTATCACCATTTAAATATGAAAAAAATCCGGCTACTGTACATACAGACGAATCAGTGATGCCCAAAAACAAAAAGACCTGGAGCAGCTGGAATTACAGAATTGAAGAACGGAGCGGACAAAAAATTCCAACTACTATCTATTGGATGAATCAACTTCAGGGCGTGAGTGATCAAAAAAATTACTTTGTCTCCATAAACGCAATTCCAAATTCTATTGCCAAAGACAAATTAATTAAAGTCATTGACTACGAACATCCCCTGTTTGATGTGCCGGCCATCAATGCTCAAAAGGAACTATATAAATTAAACGAAGCAGGACCATTGTATTTTTGTGGTAGTTATTTTAAGTACGGCTTTCATGAAGATGCTTATGCAAGCGCTGTGAATTTGTGTAAGTTGTTGTAAGGTAAAATGGAATAGGGAAGATGGCTAAAGGGTTTGAAAATGTCAAATGGAAAATATCAAATGGAAAAGAGATTTTTACGATAAACAGGATTAATCAGATGCAATACATGAATAATAAAACGCAGGAATTATATAGTGAAAAAGAATTTCATGAAAATTTTGAGTCATTTATAAAAGAATCTCAAGAGTTAAGAAACATTTTCGCGGCAATTAAAAAATCATCAAAAGAAGCTTAAAACTATGGTTCCATCTTCCATTTCACCTCTTCCATTTTCCATCACGTGAACTCTTGTCTCTATAAAGCTCATGTCATGCACAACAGGCTTGCTCCCAAAAAGCATAGCTTTCATTACAATGTTTTTATGTTTTATATCGACCTGACTGAACTGGAATTACTAAAGCGTAAATTATTTTTATTCAGCCATAATAGATTTAATTTTTTTAGTTTCAGGGATAAAGAACACATTCAATTGCCCATTGATAAACCAGATTCATCAAAGAGTACAAGAGAACATATTGTAACTTATTTAAATAACAACGGTATCATCATCACTAATGAACGCATCATGATCCTGACTAATTTGAATGTGTTGGGTTATAATTTTAATCCGGTGTCATTTTATTATGTATTCGATAAAAACAATGAGCCTGTTTGTAGCATTGCTGAGGTTGGAAACACCTTCGGCGAATTAAAACCCTACCTTCTGACTCATGAAAATTTATCAGAAAAAAAATATCATTTAAATACCACTAAGCATTTTTATGTATCTCCATTCTTTGACCATGATCATAATTTCGATTTTAGTTTGACTATTCCCGAAGAAAAACTAAACATTCGGATAGATACATTCAATAAACAAGACCGGGTTTTTATCAGTACGCTTACCGGCAACAAAAAACCACTAACCAATCTCAACTTGTTTTGGTATAGTATTCGTTTTCCGTTAATTACACTCCAAATCATAACGCTTATCCATTGGAACGCCTTTTTAATATGGATGAAAAAAATACCTTATCACAAAAAATCAGATCACGAACATCTACAGAAAGATGTTTTTCGTAAATATGATAAATAAACAATTAGGGCTTTTGTGTGTTTAACTTTTTCACACTCACTCTTAAACAATAAATACGTAATTTTAGTATATTCGTAACATGTCAACTGCATTAAGTATAACCAAACCACGAGCGGGATTTTATCAAAAAGTTGTTATGGACTTGTTGTGTAAAATGCCTTTGGGAACCATGCGTATTACTTTACCCGATGGCGATACCATTCTAATTGGTAACGGTGAAGGAAATATTAAAGCTAGTATTGAAATTAAAAATATAAGATTCTTTAAACGTTGCATGTTGTATGGCGACATCGGATTTGGCGAAGCTTATGTGGATGGAGACTGGGATACCGATAATATTACCAATGTGATGAAATGGTTTTTGTTGAATGTAGATCATGCGCCAACGGTTTCCGGGAGTAACGCCAGTTCCACTATTTTAAATATCCTGAAATTCATTAATAAAATTTATCATTCCAAACGCGCCAATAGTTTGGGCGGTTCACGTAAAAATATTTCAGAGCATTATGATCTAAACAATGATTTCTTTGCCTTGTTTTTAGATCCTACGATGACCTATTCCTCGGCTTATTATAAAGATGCAGGAATGACTCTTGAGCAGGCTCAGCTCGCCAAGTATGAGCGCTTATGCCAGCAATTAAAATTAAAACCAACTGATCATGTACTCGAAATTGGAAGTGGTTGGGGCGGCAATGCTATTTACATGGCAAAAAATTACGGTTGCAGGGTTACCACGCTCACTATTTCTGAAGAACAATATAAGTTAGCCAAAGAGCGCATTACAAAAGAAAATCTATCTGATAAAATAACGATTTTAATAAAAGATTACCGTTTAATGGAAGGACAATTTGACAAGATCGTTTCCATCGAAATGTTAGAGGCAGTAGGTGCCGAATATTACAAGGAGTATTTTAAAAAGTGCGCTGAGCTGTTAAAAAAAGATGGCGTATTTGCATTACAAACGATTACCTGTCCTGATTCGCGTTTTGAAAGTTTAAAAAACGGTGTAGACTGGATCCAGAAACACATTTTTCCCGGCTCATTGCTGCCTTCTGTATCTGCTATTAATACGGCAGTTAATAACACCAGTGATATGACATTGGTAGACCTGAAAGACATTGGACTGGATTACGCACATACTTTAAATGTTTGGGCAAAAAACTTTAATGATAATCTATCAGAAGTGAAGAAAGTAGGCTTTGATGATTATTTTGTTCGCAAATGGAATTACTATTTATGCTACTGTGAAGCCGCTTTTGCCATGCGCAATATTAATGTGATGCAGATGGTTTACTCAAGACCGAATAATATTAATAGGTAGAATAATGGAAGGCGGAGATGTTAATCCCATTTCCATTTTACCTTTTCCCTTTTACAGCAGTCCCTTCCTTAAATCTTGTAAACACAAAAGCAGCTATCAGGCATAGGAAAAATCCCAGAAGCCCGTTAAGGCGAATCCCGAAATCATGGCCCACATCTTTTCCATAGATCAGGAACATCGAGAATAAGGCTATGCCAAATGTTTGGGCAATCTTTACAAAAAAGTAACGCACCGCAAAATATACAGCTTCTTTATTTTGTTTGGTTTCTGCGCTATCTTTTTCAATGATCTCGGCCAGAATGGCGTTAGGCAAAATATTAAGCGAAGCCAAAGGAATGGCCGCAAATGCAATCAGCAAATAGATCTGAACTTCGGCATTAAGTGAAAATTTTCCTAAGAAATAAATACCAAGGAAAATAAACGACAATAAAGCCAGAGAAAGGACAACGATGATCTTTTTCCCAATCTTATGTGACAAATAATTGACGATGGGATAGAAAAGAAAAGAAACCAAAACCATCGTTATCATTAATTTGTTGCCTAATGATTCAGGCAGCTGCAATAATACAGTCACAAAATAGAGCAGGCCGGATGTAATAATCGTAACGGCAATGAAGTACGAAAAATCGGCGACTATGAATAGCAGAAAATTTTTATTGGAGAGCGTTTGGCGTAATGCTAGTTTTAACGGAACAGAGGAAGGGTTTGATCTGCTGTACTTTTTTTCATCGATGGCCAAAACCGTTATCAGCATGGCAATTGCAGCTAATATCACCATGCACAAAACGGCATATTGCAAAGCATCTAAACGGTAGGAAATACTAAAATGATGTTGAATAGTGTCAGATAAGTTAAATACATTGGATGCAATGCCGATTCCAAATACATAGCCAACAGATTGCCAGGTCGCTAATTTTACCTTATCGTTTGAAGTAGGAGCTAATTCAGGCAATAAGGCATTGTAAGGAATAATATAAGTGGTAGATGACACGTAAAAACCGATCAGCATACAGCTCAACCATATAATGTTGACTTTGGATTCTTGGTGATGTAATGGGTAAAAGATCAGGCAACAAAAAATAAGCGAAGGAACAATAGCCTTTTTCATTAACGGAATTCTACGCCCTTTTGGGTTTTTACTATTATCACTTATTTGCGCAATAAACGGATCATACAGAGCATCCACCAGTCGTCCGCTGGCCGTAATAATAGCTATCACATTAAAGATCCCGAAAATGGCAACCTGCGTGATGAGTTTTGGTAAGCCGCTATTTTCGGGCGGAACAAACAAATAAACTAAAATAACACTGATGAGGTTGATCATAATACTCCAACCCATCATACCAAAAGCGTATGCTATTTGTTTACTGAGTGGAAGTTTTTGGTGCGTCATAGATAAACCGTTGCTTAAAATTACGAAATTTTCTAACAGTAAAGCCGGTCAGTTCGAGCGAAGTCGGGAACCAAAAAGCAGTCACTAAGAACGCTTTCCGACTTCACTTGAAGTGACATCTGCTTGAGTTGAACTTATTTATACCTGCTTATTCTCCACAGCAAATTTCTGTTTAAAATATTGATGGAAGTGGCAACACCTGCAAACATAGCAGAGCATACGCCTACAGCAATAATATCCTGCCCTGTTAAATACAGGTTTTTATAGTTTGTTTTGGGCCGCAGTTGTTTAAGGTCAAATCGCTCGGGTGTATGTTCCAGTCCGTAGATCTCGCCTTTATCATAATTGCTGAAATGTTTTGTAGATAATGGAGTTGACAGCTCACAAATTTCAACACGACCTTTTATTTGCGGCAGCGTTTGATATAATTTTTCCAGGAATACACGTTGTAATTCTTCTTTAATAGCTTCATAGTCATTGCCCCGTTTTTGCCATTTCATGTGTTCCCATTCCTGCATCCAGTTAAATGGATAGGAGCCAAGTACTTGTATAGCCGAAGTTCCGGGATGTTTTTGTTGCCATTCGCTATCTTTTGCTGAAGGAAATGAAATGTAGAAGACGGGAGAAAGGCTATCTTTCGTTTTCAAATGAAGTTCCCTGGATTCATCAAATTTATAATTTTCGTAAAGCCAGATATTGTGTTTTGGTAATTTCAGTTCTTCATCGCTGCCATTTAAACCCACGTAGATGCATACGTGCGACACGGAGGGAAGTACTTTATTTAAGGCTATTGTATTTTCCGCTTTTTGAAATTGTGGTAAAATTAATTTATTGAAGGTGTTGTGCGCACCTGCATTGCTGATCACATTTTTTGCATACAGGACATCACCGTTTTGCATCACTACACCCGTGGCTTTATTGTTTTTAATAATGATATTTTTTACATCTGCTTTAATGGCAATAATGCCCGCATGCATGGCGATCACCTCTTCCATACTTTTATGAATGTTGGCCGCTCCTCCCACAGGATAAGCTGCACCCTCGAGGTAGTGAGAAACCACTAAGGCGTGAATGCCAAAACTACTTTGTTTGGGAGTGAGGCCATAGTTGCCGCATTGGGAACATAGTACTGAAATGAGCTTTTCATTTTTGGTTAAACTACTTAGTACTTCATGGGTGGTTTGTTTCGAATACTTTAAAAAACGTTTGCGTAACTGATGGCCTACTAATTTACTGAGCCAATCGGGCATTGTTTTCTCTGAGAAGAATACCGATGCATGGCCACTCACTTTATTTACCAGCGCATAGTAGGCTCGGATTGACTTTTCATCGTTGGGGAAATAGATGATCATTTGATCGATCTGGTTTTGAAGACCTTTTTTGAAATTATACGTATCAC
The DNA here is from genome assembly GCA_040387475.1 of Bacteroidota bacterium. Taxonomy (GTDB): domain Bacteria; phylum Bacteroidota; class Bacteroidia; order B-17B0; family Aurantibacillaceae; genus UBA4416. The sequence goes on from JAZKDT010000001.1 coordinate 463,354, forward strand.
CCTCGATGATAGCCTGGTCATAAATGTCGCCCATATCATCCCATTGCAATTTACTATTGGTAACATAGTCAAAAGCTTTACGAATAAGCGATGTAGGGTTATTAACCTGTCCCATGTAATGAGCGCCAACATCCCATTCAAATTTTTTGCGCTTAAAGGTATGGGTGAAACCACCAATAGCATAGTGCTTTTCGAGCACAAGCACTTTTTGACCTGCTTTCGCCAAACATACGGCTGTGGTTAATCCTCCAACTCCTGAACCAATAATAATGGAATCATAGGTTGATTTGGTAAGCTCAGAGCTGTATAGATTTTTCAAATAGTAAAGTTATTGGATAGAAGGTGTAATTGTTTCACTACATAGATACATAGTTTTTTCAGCATTTCCTTACTTGTCATCAATTTTATAGATCTCTAGATGTTGCTCACAACTGAAATAGTTAAAAACATACAGTTCCTTTTTACTATCCCGATCGCTATCAAATTCAAAAAAAAGTAAGTTGCCAATGTTTTTGAATAGTAACGTTTTATGATCATTGGTAATCGTTAAGGGATTTCTTCCGGTGTCATCACATTGCATTTCCTTTCTTTCAACTTCAATTTTTCCGAACCGGGACTTGAAATATTTTTTTTCAAGTTCATAGCCTATTTCGTAGTCGCCGTTCTTAAGTTCTTTTACTTTTCTATTCGTTGTATAACCGTTTAGCTTAACAGGCTCACGGCAAACCGTATCAAACTGCTCATATACTTTGAGACCATCCGGAAGAATCAGAAAATTGATAGTCCCGATATGACTTGTCACAAAATCGTTTTTGCAAATGGCGATATAGGTAAACATCAGGGCGCCCAGGTCAATTGGCTGGTTTAAACTATCGTTGGAGTTGAATAAGCAATACACTTTAAGCGTCGTATTATTGATGATAGATGTATCATCTACGACCGGCTTTTGTTTTATTTTTCGGGGAAGAAGCGTATCGCCCCGTGGTGAAAAACAAAATCGATTGCCTGAAAGTGTTTCGTTAACAAATGCCTGTTTTGATTTAATGGTGCCGTTTTCGTGATACTCTATCCAGGTACCGTTAATGATATTGCCTTTAGACTTTATTCTATCGTTCGGATAGTATGTTATTTCATCTCCAACTAAGGTATCGTTTTGGTATGTGGCGATCGATTTAATATGGCCATTTTCGAAATAGGTAATGCAATCGCCGTGTTTTTTATCGTTTCTATAAAATTCTCTGGTCTCAATGGTTCTGTTTTTGTAAAATTCAAGCCATAAACTATCTTTCAGTCCATTCTTAAAATAACCGGTTTCCCAGGTTGTACCATCCGTGGTAAATTTTCTGAAAAATCCATTCAGTGTATCATTTTTGTAAGTTCTCTCAAATAGCCAGCTTCCTGAGTAGCCAGAATGAATGCCTTGTTTTCTTCCAAAACTATCCTTAACGTTTTTAATCTGTCCAAAAAACAGCACTGGAAACACAAGAATAAAAATTAAGATGCTGAATGGTCTTGTCATTATTATTACAGCCCGCAAATTGAGTATGAAATTAAAATTTAGATCATGATTAAACCGCCACGCCGATCATACAAACATCATCAATTTGCTCGTAACCGGCGCGCCATGTTTCAAAAAAGGCGTTAATGGCAATCTTTTGATCGGGCATTGCTCTGTGGTGATGCTCAGTCAATAAATTACGGAAGGCATTGTATTTTAGTTTTTTTCCACCTACACCGCCAAACTGATCTACAAAGCCATCAGAGAAAATATAGATCTTGTCATTAGGCATTAACTGTACTTCATGATTTGTAAATTCAAAGTCTTCGGCGCCAACAAAATTCCCGATAGGATGTTTATCGCCTTTTGTTTTTAAAACTTCATCATTTCTAATAATAAACAAGGGGCTAAAAGCTCCGGCAAACTCGAGGGTTAAGTTGTCCAGATCTAAGGAGCAAAGCGCTACGTCCATGCCATCCCTAATCTTAGAATCCTCTACTTTTTGGCTTAAGGTAGTGCTGATACTTTTATTAAGTTGTGTTAAAATTTCGGAAGGTTTTGTGTAGTTATATTCGTTCACAATTTGATTGAGGGCATTAAAACCGATGATGCTCATGAAAGCTCCCGGTACGCCGTGCCCCGTACAATCTACCACTGCAAATAAAATCTTATTTGCTTTTTTCTCTATCCAGTAAAAATCGCCGCTAACAATGTCTTTGGGCTTGTACAGCACAAACGCATCTTTTAAAATAGAACCCACATTTTCCTGCGTTGGTAAAAAGGCTTCCTGTATGCGCTTGGCATATTTAATACTATCTGTAATATGTTTATTGGTTTCTTCAATGATCTCTTTTTGTTTTACAACTTCTTTGGTGCGTTCTTCTACTTTCTCTTCCAGGTTTTCTACGTGGTTGGCATTTTCCAACGCAATGGCGGTATAAGTACCCAGTGTTTTTAAAATATCCATGTGTAAAGGCACATACGCATTTTTCTCAAAACTTTGAACGGTGATAACGCCGATAACGCGTTCACCTATCATCATGGGGCAAAATAGCAAGGAGCTCGGCATGTCGCCTGTGGGCACCACTATTTTTTTTGTGTATTTATGATACTCATTTAAGTTATCATTAATAAAGATCTCTTTTTTATTTTTAACGCACCAAACAGAATAATTGTCATCGTTGTCCATCGATACACTGATAGGATCAAAGGATTCTCCCTTTTCCATTTCGTAGCGATACTCTATCTGGTTAAGCTTGGGATGATAGATACGAACACCAAAACAATCGGCATTCATAAGATGGTTAATGTTTTCATGAAGCTCTCCAAAAATGGCATCAAAGTCAACATTGGAAATAATATGCTGGCCTATACTGCTTAACAGGCGTGTATTTTCGTGCGATTTTTCAATTTGTTCTTTTTGTTCAATAACTTCCCTGGTACGCTCGGCAACACGGTCTTCGAGTCCCTTATATAAGTTGGCATTTTCAATGGCACCACCTACATACACAGATAAACTTCTTAAAAGATCAAGGTGGTATTCGTTATAGCTGTGTTTAATAAAACTTTGTACCGTAATTACGCCGATCACTTTTCCTTTGGAAATCAACGGCATATAGATCATCGATTCAGGCATTTCGCCTTCAACCGCTGTATAGGCTTTTTGTACGTACTGTTTATATTCGTTTTGCCAGTCATTGATCACAAATTCACGTGATTGTAAAAAGCATAAGGTGGCTGTTTTTTCTTCACTCAGGTTAAAGGCAAAGGAACCCAGTTTTTCACCTTTTTCCATTGATCCAGAAAAATGAAGATCGTTAGAGTCGGGGCGGTGCAATCCAATACCAAAGATGGTGGCATCCATCAGTGTATTTATTTTAGTATATACGGTTGAAATAATATCGTCTACCGAAAGGGTAGAGGCAATTTCTTTTCCAAGCTCACTTAATACTTTGCTGTTTCTAAAACTTTTTTCAAGCTGTTCTTTTTGGGCTACTACTTCCGATGTGCGTTTGTTTACTTTTTCTTCAAGAGTTTCAACCAGGTTGGCGTTTTCCAAGGCTATTGCCGTGTAGGTGCCTAAGGTTTTTAAAACGTCCATATGAAAGGGTACGTAGGCATTTTTTTCAAAACTTTGAACTGTAATAACTCCCGTTACCCGGCCTCCAATATTTAAGGGGCAAAATAAAAGAGAGTTCGGCATTTCACCTGACGGTACTACAATTTTTTTGGTATAACGATGATACTCATTTAAATTATCATTGATAAAGATCTCTTTATTATTAGTAACGCACCATACCGAGTAATTATCAATATCATCCATCGAAACGGTAACTGACGCTTTCGGCTGGCCTTTTTCCATTAAGTAGCGGTATTCAATTTCCCGCTTCTCTTTGTGGTAGATGCGAACGCTGAAACAATCGGCATTCATTAACTGACCTACTTTTTGGTGCAGGGTATCGAAAATGGAATCAAAATCAACGGTTGAAATAATTTCTTTACCAATTACGCTGAGCATGCGCGTAGTTTCCTGCGCTTTTTCCAACTGCTCTTTTTGCTGCAGCACTTCATGCGTCCGTTCCTGCACACGCTCTTCCATTTTTTGGTAAAGCGTGGCATTTTCGATAGCGATGGCACAGTAGACCGCTAAGTTTTTTACGAGGTTGACTTTGTAATCGTCAAAGGCATTTTTATTAAAGCTTTGCACCGTTACTACCCCCAGTTTTTTATCGCCTAGTTTTAACGGAAGATAAATAATAGATTGAACAGACTCTCCTACTACCGGTTGTAAGCGTTTCTGAATATAATTGACAGCTTCCAGTTCATAGTCGTTGATAACGATATCAATTTCCTTGTTAAAACAAACGGTTGCTAATCTGTTCTCATCGGTTAAATCGTAGCCCGACGAACTTAATACAACATCTTTTTCTATATACCCCGGAAAATTTAGTTCACTTCTGTCTTCGGTTGCAATACCAATCCCAAAGCCGTGCGCATCCATCATGTTATTAATGATATCGTAAGCTGTTTTATTAACGGCTTCAATAGATAGAAGAGAGGTGATGGATTTTCCAAGATCGCTTAATTTCACTAAATCGCTGGAAAGAGATTCAAGCTGTTTGTTCTTTTGGTGCAGCAGTTCTTTTTCTTTTTCCATTTGCGAAATGCTGGCCTGCATTTCAACACCTTTTAATTTTTGCTTATTTTTTTCACTGAAAAATTCTTCCTTTAAGGTATAATAACTTTTAAAGTGTTCAATGAATTTACTATTGTTGTTTTGGCGTTCGTAAACCTTATAAAGCGATTTATGTGTTTTGTAAACTACCTCGTTGGTGTTGGTTTCTTCACCAATGCGCAAGGCGTTACCTAAATACGACAGGGCATAATCCAACCGGTTCATTTTAAGATACAGGTCGCCCAACTGGAAATTGGTTTCTGCAACCCCCGATTTAAAATCAAGATCCTTCCGGATATTGAGACATTCGTGTAAATATTTTTCCGCATTTTCCAGGTCATTGGCGGCCAGGTATATTTTTGCAAGTCCGTCAATCGCGTATGACTCCACTTGTTTTAAACCAATAGACCGGGAAACCTCGAGCGCTTTCTTTTTATATTCAATGGATTTTTCAGTATCCTTCAGGTTGAAATGTGCGGTTCCGATGCCATCTAAAATGCGCGACAATAAATGTTTATCATCCAGCGAATTGGCAATCGTTAAGGCATTCAATAATGCGTCCAGGGCATTTTCATTGTCGCCCGACGTATAACAAATAGTACCTATAGCATTGTAGGCGTTTGCCTGTGCTAACAAATTTACCTGTTGCTTGGCCTTGTTAAGCATCTCATGCGCATATTTCAGGGCATTATTGTAATCGGCTAAAAAGTAATAGGCGCAAAATACATGATAAAGAGCGTGAGCCTCATGATCTTTAAAAATACTCTCTTTGGTGAGTGAATCAAATAAATGTTTAAGTGCCTGGTCGTAATTACCGAGCCACACCATACAGGCCCCTTTACAGGCAAGTCCCATGGCCAGGTCGCTTTCAGATTTAAGGGATTCGGCTATATCAATGATCTCATCGGCAAGTTTAATCCCCTCCGTGGGGTTGCTTCTACATATTTCAATAGACCGGGCAGATAACTGTTTTATCTGCATGGCTTTTTCCTGACTTATTAAATGAGTACCCGACACAATACGAATATAACTAAAACTCAATTAAAACAAAAGCTTTAGCCTAAAATTCCCCTTATATGATAATCTATTGAAAATGAGTGTTTTTTATTCCACAATGGTACGGAAGGTAAGGTTGATCCGTGGACGTTTTATAAGGGTAGTAGGCGGAAGGCGATGTAACCAGTGGCTTTGTGTTTCATCTTTCATCACTAGCAGGCTGCCGTTTTCCAGTATAACCGAAACAGTGGCTTTATGTTCTTTATGCTTAAAGGCAAATTTGCGTTCAGCACCAAAAGTAAAAGATGCAATAGCTCCGTTTTTTTTAAGCATTTTTTCGCTGTCGCTATGCCAGGCCATGCCCTCCTCGCCGGTATGGTACAAATTCAATAAACACGAGTTATAAGTAGCACCTGTTTTTTCCTCTGCCAGTGTTTTTAAAGCCAATAACTCTTTGGTCCACAGCAGGGCTTTTTTTGTAGTATTGGAATAGGTGTAATTAAATTCTTTGTCACCATACCAGGCAACTTTGCGGGGAGTAATCATATGTTTTCCAAAAATTACCGCTTCATCATGCCGCCACTCAATGTTATTATACAGTTCGTTGAAATACTGGCTGGCTTCTGCCTGCGTTAATATACAGCCATAATACAGCACTGTGCCATCGTAGGGCAGTAAGTTTTCAATTTCATTAGCGCTGAACAAATCCATTTTAGAGGCAAATTTTAAAGCCTCAAATATACGATTACAAAAAATAATTTGCGGGTAAATAAAAAACAATTATTTTTGTTGACCATTTGGTCAAACCATTTAATTAAACCATTATGTCAGAATTAACAGAGCCTGAAAAAAAGATCCTGGAGGCAGCTAAAAAAGTATTTGAGTTGCAGGGCTATGCAGGTGCCCGCATGCAGCAAATTGCCGATGAAGCGGGGATTAGTAAAGCATCGCTGCATTATTATTTCAGAAGTAAAGAGAATTTATTTGAACGGATCTTTGATGAAACCATGTCAGATTTTATGGAGCTGGTTTCTACCTGGAACGACGATTCAGAACACTGGGAAGATAAGTTAAAAAGTTTTATCCTGGGTTTTTTTAATTTTTTAAAAACAAAGTCGCTGTTATTTATTTTAGGAGAAATTAATCGAAATCCTGACTTATTATTAAGCCGGCGAAAAAAGTCAAAACCTAAAGCCAAGTTTATTACGTATTTCGAAAACCTGCAGGCAACCGGTAAAATGAAACCATCGAACATGTATGTGGTGTACATATTCATGCATTCGTTATGTGCCTATCCTTTATTAAATGCCCGGATGTTTCAAATGACTACCGGAATGAATAACCAGGATTATGAAGCTTTTATGAATAAATACCCTGATACCGTTGCCGATCTATTAATTAATGCACTAAAAAAAGGACTGAACTAAAATGAAAATTATTAATTACCTCTTATGTTTTTCTTACCTGTTAGTGAGCCTGACATCCCGGGCACAACAGAAAGAAGAATATACCTTAGAACAACTACAGACGTTGGCAAAGGAAAACTATCCTCTCCTGAAACAAAAACAAATGTATACAGACATTGGGAATAACAAAGCCAGGCAAATAGGGACTAACTTTTTGCCACAGGTTAATGTTACCGGACAGGCAACGTATCAAAGCGAGGTAACGGAATTTGCTTTTCCAGGAATAACATCTTCCTTTCAGCAAAAGCCCGATCAATATGCGCTGGGGTTAGAAGTTAAAGAGAATCTGTTAGACTATGGCGCTATCAAAACGCAAAAAAGAATCGAACGGGAAAATGCAGAAATGCAATCACAACAAGTGGATGCGGAATTCCTGAAACTGAAAGACAGGATAAATCAATTATATGGTAATGTGTGTTTGCAACAGGAAAACAAAAAGATCATGCGTTTGCGGATGAATGAACTGGAAGCCAAACGTCAAAAAATGCAGTCTGCCGTGAGCAATGGCGCTGCATTGCCGGCTAGCTTTTTAGTTTTAGAGTCTGAATATTTATCAACGCAGCAAAAGCTGGAAGAAATTAATTCGAATTTAAACAGCTGGTATAAAACAATCTCTATCATCACCAACAAAACAATTGATACCAATGCTGTTTTTACCGATGCAAAAAAAGAAATTGCTTTGCAGGCCACTAATATTCGTCCCGAATACAGGTTATATGAATTACAAAGTAATAGCCTTAAATTAAAGGAAAGTATGATCACCAAAAATAATTTACCCAAGCTGTTTGTGTTTGGCAGGGGTTATTACGGACGCCCCGGATATAATTTCCTTAATAATGAATTCAGGCCGTACGGATTAGTTGGTGCAGGCTTATCGTGGAACTTAACAGCTTATTACACGTCGGGTAAAGACAAAAAGAACCTCAAGATCAACAATGATATTGTAAGCAATCAGAAGAAAATATTTGATCTTAATATTCAATCGACCTTGTTACAACAACAGGAAGAAATTATGAAGCTTGAAAGAATGATCGTGATGGATTTTAAGATAGTGGATGCCAAGACCTCGATTCGAAAGGCTTCCTCGAGCCAGTTAGACAATGGTGTAATCACATCCTCCGATTACATTGTGGACTTGAATGCCGAAAACCAGGCACAGTTTAATCTGAAGTTACATGAGATACAGCTGCTGATGGCTAAACAAAATTATAACACAACCTTAGGATACTAATATATTATGGAAAATAAACAGAACAACCAGGAAACATCAACTCTAAATACAACTCAGATGCAAGAACAAACTCCCGAAAACAAGCCGGCAAATAAGAGTAAACGCGTAAAAATACTGGCAACAGTGGCAGCGGTTATTATTGCTATTGTATTATATGTTTGGCTATCGGGTATGGGACATCAAAAAACAGATAATGCACAGGTTGATGCCAACATTATGCCTGTTAGAGCAACCGTTCAGGGCTTTGTTACCAAAATAAATTTTACCGATAATCAAATGGTAAAAAAAGGAGATGTATTGATTGAGATCGATAGTAAAGATTATATCACTAAAGTTGCACAAGCCAGCGCGATTTTGGAAAGTGCAAAAGCACAACTGGAAATTGCAAAATCAGGAGCCACAACGGCAGATATGAATGCAGCTGCATCCAGTTTAACCAGCCAGGCAGCCAAAGATAATATTGCAACTGCCCAGGCACGGTTTACACGGAATGAAAAAGAAATGAGCCGGATGGATAAAATGCTTAAAGATGGCGCTGCTACCCAGCAACAATTAGAATCCGTTAAAGCAGAATTCGAAACATCCAAAGCACAGCTGGATATGTTGAAGAAACAATACGAGGCATCATCATCCCAGGCCAGTGGTGCGCACTCGCAGGCCGAAGGACAAAAATCACAAATTGTATTAGCGCAGGCGATGGTTAAGCAACGCGAAGCTGAATTACAATTGGCGCAAACACAATTAGATAATACCGTGATAAAAGCACCTTATGATGGCATCATATCCAAAAAGTCAATTGAAGTAGGCCAGTATTTACAGATAGGTACACCGGTATGTTCGGCGGTTGATTATACTAATTTATGGGTGAGCGCTAATTTTAAAGAAACACAAATTGAAGAGATGCGCCCTGAACAATTGGTAGACGTAAAAATAGACGCCTTTCCAAATGCACATGTAAAAGGTAAACTGCAAAGTTTTGGCGGCGCAACTGGTGCTAAATTTTCGTTGCTGCCTCCCGATAATGCCACCGGTAATTTTGTGAAGATCACGCAACGTGTGCCGGTTAAAATTTTAATTACCGAATACCCTAAAGAATTAACCGGTTTATTATTGCCGGGTTTAAGTGCAGAAGTTGATATCCATACTAAATAAATAAGGCAGTGAACAACACTCTTTTATCTCAAAATCAAATCCAGTATCCAACAGGTTTTACAAAATGGATCACTATTATTACAGCCATTAGTTGCGCCGTACTGGAGTTGATTGATACAACCATTGTTAACGTATCGTTGCGTGAGATCAGCGGAAGCATTGGTGCCACCACAACCGAGATAGCCTGGGTGACAACATCCTATGCTATTTCCAACGTGATCATTATTCCCTTAACCAGTATGCTCTCTGATTTGTTCGGACGGAAAACCTATTTCACTGCGTCGGTTATTATTTTTACCACGGCATCTTTAATGTGCGGCTTATCCGATAGTTTATGGACCCTGGTTTTTTGGCGCTTTGTACAAGGGCTTGGAGGCGGAGGTTTATTATCAACGGCACAAACCATTATCATTGGCGCTTTCCCTCCCGAAAAAATAAGCACGGCTAATGCTATTTTTGGAATGGGCATCATTATGGGGCCAACGTTTGGACCCACCATTGGCGGTTATATCACGGATCATATCTCCTGGCACTGGATCTTTTTTGTGAACATTCCCATTGGTATGGTAGCCACCTTTTTATCCTGGACTTACATCACCGATCGCGTGGGAGCCGTCAAGCCCCGAAAAATCGATTGGTGGGGGATGATATTTCTGGTGCTCGCCATTGGTTCCCTGCAGTTTGTGTTGGAGGAAGGCACGTCCAAAGACTGGTTTGAGAGCACTGAGATCGTTATTGTTTCTATCACCGCTGTATTTGGATTGATTGCGTTTATATACCGCGAGCTAAGTATTGATTATCCGGCTGTAAATATCCGGCTCTACAAAAATTACAATTTAGTGATGGGAAGTTTCATGAACCTCATGCTGGGGATGTTATTGTTTGGAACGGTATTTATCTTTCCTTTATTTGCGCAAATCTCTTTGGGCTGGACGGCTACACAAACCGGGGTGTTTATGATTCCGGGAGCACTATGTACCGCCGTGGCGATGCCTATCGTTGGCAAATTATTAGGTAACGGCACTAATCCAAAAACCATTATCATTATTGGGATCATGCTTACCTTTGGTTTTTTAATGATGCTGGGAGTAGCCTCACCCGACTCTAACGAAAATGATTTTTATATTCCTTTCTTTTTACGTGGTTTCGGCATGGCCTTTATGATGTCGCCTATTTTATCGCTGGCCGTTGGTGGCTTAAAAGGAAAAGATATGGCTCAGGCTGTGGGCCTGGCTAATATGATCCGCCAGTTAGGCGGTGCCGTCGGTATTGCTTTATTGAATTGGTATTTAATTAATTCTAACGCGCAAATAAGAGGAAACATGTTGGGCTACATTAATATTTACGATAATGTTCCTTCGGAAAGAATCTCGATGCTCACGCAAAATTTTTTAAACTCAGGCCGTAGTTTGGAAGAGGCACAGGCTTTAGCTTACAGGTCGTTAGAGGGTGCTTTATATAAACAACAGGCCCTGGTAAGTTATAACCAGGGATTTTTGATGGTAGGCTTTGTGATCCTTATTTGTATTCCATTAGTATTAATGATACGTCACAAAAAAACAGTAAAAGCAGCCGTTATTTCAGATCATTAGCTGGTTGTCATGATGGGCGAAGCGAATTAATATCTGTACCGGTATTCGTTCCACGATCAATAAAAAGGATGGTGTGAGATGGCTTCGCGCAATGATGTGGAGAAATTAAAAAGCCAGTTGGTTAATTTCCACATCTGTAACGTGGCCGTTTAACGCATTCATGTTTTCAGGAACGGGTTGGTTGGTTAAAATGCCTTTCACTTTTATGTTGGCGGGCACCGACGACAAACTTTGGTATTCTGTCACATATTGGCGAATGATCTTGGCAAATTGCTGCGCTACCAATACATAGGCATTGGTTGTTTTGTTTCGGTAAACACAATATTCGGGAGAGTAAGATGTATGACTCATATACCTGTTTTTAAAGGTTGTATAAATAATTGTTGAGGATAATTTTATTAAGGATTCTCTGCTGTAGCTTGCTCAGCGGATTCTACATCATCCGAAGCATTTTCCAAATGCCTGTCTAACGATAACAAGGTAGCAGGATCCACTTTTTCGCCGCCGGCAATTTTCATTTTATCCAACAGGCTCATCGCTAAGGTTTCTTCTTCTATTTGCTCTTTCACAAACCATTGCATAAAGTTCCAGGTTGCCCAGTCTTCCTCTTCGTGAGCCATTTTGGCGACGCGATAAATAGCTTTGGTATTATCTACTTCGTGCTCATATATTTTTTCAAAACAATGGTTAATACTTTTGGGATCTTCGGGCGGTGCAGGTATAGCTGTTACACGCACCTGGCCACCCCGTTGTAAAATATACTCCAGGATCTTCATCATATGTGAGCGTTCCTCATTGCAATGTCTGAATAAAAATTTAGCTACACCGCTACATCCCTGGCTATCGGCCCATGCCCCATACGATAAATAAATCTGCGCAGCGTGCGCTTCTTTGGTTACCTGTTCATTTAATGCCTGTTCGAGCTGTTTTGAAAGTCTGTTCGTATTCATAATAATTAATTTATATTCATATGAAGTATGCAAATCAAAAGCCTGCAAAAAGCGCATTTATGAGGAAGATTGAGAAAATGGTTCCCCGAAAACAAGGTATTTAGTCAATCCCTTTGGGTTTTTTACTCACATCTCAACAAGCTGAGGAGGATATCTCTCAAAAATGTGCTATAAACACTGGCATCGGGTTGGGAGCCCTTGCAGTAGTTATAAACTTTAAATACAGAAATCATGGCAAAGAAAGAAAAAGAAGAATTTCCGGGCTATCCGCAATATCCTGAAGGAGAAGATATATACAATAAGGCTAAAGAAACAGACCTTGACCCGGAAGATACAAAACACCTGAAGCAAACCGAAGAAGTGAAAGGCAAGCTAAATGAAAAAAATTTTAAGGATGATGTTACCGGTGGCGATTTAGACGTTCCGGGTGCTGAACTGGATGATGAACAGGAAGATATTGGCAGCGAAGATGAAGAAAATAATTTGTACAGCCAAAGTGATAACCGGGACTAAAATGGAGGCATTATAAACTTTATAAATCAAAATGAGAAACCTCCGCCAAAAAACGGGGGTTTTTCTTTTCATTGGCAGGTTATATGGAACATAACCCCAAACTGTTAAAATTTACCCCAGTGTGAAAATTGTTCTCCATACAGCCAGCCCCAAACTGTTAAAATTAACAGTAAAACGGGCATATTCAGGCTGTTTTTAGCTGGCATTGTCTTTGACCTCTTAGTAGAAAAAAACACCATGAAAATAGTTTCTGTAAAATTAGCCTGTATCCTCGTTCTCGTAAGTACGTTATGGGTGTCATGTGAACGCGATGGAAATACAGGAAATGGAGCGGATGATACACCCGTTAAAGTAGGGTCGGGTTACTCTGATTCCTTAGATCCTGAAAAAGGAGAATTGGACACCCGCCAGACTCCGGATGAAAGCAAAAAAGGTTACGAAGAAGATAAACGATAATATTTAAAATATAAGATCATGAGCATTTTACACAACATCATCCCCGCATCTCAAAGAAGCTTCGACTACATTGGCGCAAGCTCTAATTTTGTGGCAGACTCAAGACATGCAGCTTTGGTTTTATTCAACGGGGCTAAGCTGCGGTTGTTGGATATCAATAACTGGACAAAATTATATGAAGGTTCTCATACCGAGTTTCGTTTAACCGACCGGTACGGTAACCTGTTACAAACCTCTACCCCTCATGTTGGAGATTTAATCCGCATGCGTTTACCAATTTTGCCAAACAGTTCCGAAGAGCGTTTTGGCTGGGTGCGTATTGAGAACTTTGAGAGCACTAAAGATCTTTTGAAAGATGAAGATATGTTTGGCTTTTGTGTGAGACCGGTAGATGGTCCGTTGGATGTAGATTCTGTTGATGATTATAAATATAACAGCGAAGTGATCAGTTATTTCCTGTTATTCAGAAAAGCTTCTACCATTATGGCTATCGAACGCGACCGTGATCAAATGGCGCATGGCAGCAGCCCATCCCTGGTTAAAAAAATAAAAAATATTTTGCACGAGATCCTGGCTTCCATGAAATTATCCCGCTCGCGCTGGACACGCTTAATGGACGGTTTATTAAAACCATCCTTCAATTAACCATGAGCATTTATCTGTTCGTTTTTGGTTCTTTTGAGGTGTAAAATACTCTTAAACTACCCATAAACACTGGCTTGATGCTTGCACTTACTAAATGAGACCTTTAATTAAAAATACAATAAAACTTATGAAAAATGGCAACATTAAAACCACAAAACAGAAAGGCTTCAACAGGCGAAGCATCTGACAGCGCAATTACTTACATCACCACATCACGCTACGAAGCACATGATGAATACGAAAGAGAGTATTTTGACAACTACGAGCCCGATTATTATAATCATGATGAAGAGGATGAAGACTACACAACCTGGTCTGATTAAAAATTCAAAACTTAATTCCACACTCTTGAACGCTTGTTGATAAAAGGCAACAGTTTGGGGAATTATTCAACTATATAACATTGTAAATACCCTGTTTCACCCTCTATTCATCGCACTACTGCTGGCAAAACAATTGCAAATTAACGGCAGGTATGACCACAGCGTTCAACATAAATATATTCAGTAAAAAGAAAACGAACCGTTGCGTTCGTTTTTTTTATGCACCGCGGTGCGTGGCTTTTCTTTTAGCCATAACACTTTCCTTTCAAACTATCAGGGCGCAAAACATCGAAGCCAAAGTATTTGCATATAATGCGCTTGTAGGAAGCATTTCGGGCGGGATTGGCGCGCTCATTAATAAAAAGAAAGATCAAAAGTGGCATAAAGCGCTCATCAAAGGCCTGGTAGTAGGCTTTGGTGGCGGCGCCATTTGCTATTCCGGTAAAAAACTCAACTTATTAATTGCCCGGCAACATGAATTAGGTTTTGCTTACTTATCGCGCGCCGTTTTCAGTGCCGGAAATTCTATTGTTGAGAACGCCGCCGCTAACCGTCCGTTCTGGAGTCAGTGGCATTATGATATTGGCTTTGTGCGATTGGAATTACAAACCAATGGCCCCGTTAAATTCACCCCACGCGTAATGCCCTCTTCACTGGGCGGTATTGTGTTTATGGCGGTGCGGGGCAAACTGGATGAGAACTCCACCTTGCGTTCCGGCACACTGACCTTTCGTGCCGATCGCGTTATTTATGCATCTCACCTGGTAGCTTCGACGGCCTCTAACGGATTTTTATTTGTGAATGCGCTTAATGACGGCCCTGTTTTTTACGATACCTATGCACACGAAATGGTGCATGCCTTCCAGTTCCAGGAATTTTCGGGCTGCAATTATTTTTTTAACCCCTTAACCGATAAATGGAAAGCCAAATCAACCTGGTTCAGGAAAACCAGTAAATGGATTTATGGCGATGTGAATTTTGAATTGATGTTGTTCAATTATTTCTTCATTAACCAGGGATATAAAGACGCCAAGAATTATTACTGCAAAAATTATTTAGAAAACGAGGCCGAGTTTTTGTCGGTAGGGCGCAGTGCTTGTTTGGAGCAGTAACTTAATGGTGTATCTCTCTGTATGCTTCTCGACTTCGCTCGAAGTGACAGCCTCTAACAACCTGTTTGAAGTACTAAATAATCGACATCGTCATCCTGAATTTGATTCAGGGTCTACTGAGATGCTGACTGAAGTTCAGCTTGACTCACATAAGATTTAACCATGTATGGTTAGCACCGGTACCGGACTAAAAAAGGCCATTTCGTTGGTCACACTTTCGTGAAACACGTTGTAAAAGAAGGAATGTTTTTTAGGCTCAACGATCAGCATATCAATGTCGTGATTTTCAACAAACATCAATAAGCCTTCGCTCACGCTTTTTTCGGCAATGATAAACGTTTTGTGCGAAGCGTTCTCCAGTTTCTCTTCCACATAGCAGTCTATTTTCGATTCGGCCAGGTTCAGTTCATGATCTTCAGGGATCACGTGCAATACCTGTAAATTGGAGCCTAAGAGCGTGTTGAGGTATTTAACCTGTATGAGTGCTGTGCTTTTTTCGATGTCCTTATCATAATTGCAGGCATAGGCAATATTCTGGATCTTCTGGAATTTATACGCCGGAGGAACGATCACGACAGGGATGTTGATCTTTTTAGAAAGTTCAACAGCGGTGCTGCCAAACAATAGTTTCATGAATTTGCTACCATGACCGCTAATGCCCATCACAATTAAATCCACGTTATGTTTTTGGGTATATTCTATAATGGTATCGCTGGCGGTACCCATTTCGGTATGACATTCAATATCGGTAATTAAAGGGTGGTTGCGTTGAATGCGGT
Organism: Bacteroidota bacterium; assembly: GCA_040387475.1. Taxonomy (GTDB): domain Bacteria; phylum Bacteroidota; class Bacteroidia; order B-17B0; family Aurantibacillaceae; genus UBA4416. Next base: position 479,242 of record JAZKDT010000001.1, read on the forward strand.
GGGCCAGGTTGTGCAGGCTTTCTTCGCTATCATGCACTAAATCGGGATACGCAAAGCCGGTCATTCCCATTTCCGAGTTAATAACCGGTATTTGGGCGTTGTGCAGTAGCACTAAACTTCCCGAGAAATATTTGGTTAATTCGATCGCGTAATCAAGGGCGTTTTCCGATATCTCGGTAAAATCGCATGGTACCAGTATCTTTTTCATAGCTTTAAATTTAAATGATTCGTCAGGTCCTGATCTTATTCAAACAATTATTATACCTGTAACTAATTAGTTATACGAAAAGGAAAGGATTTGGTTGGGGTTATTTTAGGTTTGGGTACATGGTAGAAGAACGGGTGCCGTCGGCTGTTGCTGTAATCTTTTGCAAGAGACAAGCAAAAGGATTTTCGCTTGTTGCACCCCTTTGGGGCATCGCTTACAGGAATGTAATTAAATATTACCTATAAACCTATTACGATGTTTATCTAAGTAATCATGATTATATAAACTCAGATTCTGAATTTTTTCTTTACCGGTTACACCAATTTTTTGATAAGCTTGCATTTCAATAGAGTCAGATAAAATGATCTGACCAGAATTTTCAAAACTGATCAAATGGCGATCGAACAATGCATCATATGTTGGTGATAATAAAATGCCATTATGAACATCTAATCTTTCATTATCGTTCGAATTTGACCATGGCAAAATGTGAGAGGCTACCAATACATTTAATTTATCAAATCCTGTCACAGCGCATTTATATTCCCATCTGTGGATGATCCTTTTTCTGTATGCTCCTTGACCAACTCTTGAGGTAACTAATCCCTTTCTTTCAGTTTCATTCGGGATACTGATTTCGTATATCTCTTGAGGTTCAGCTAAGAGAGAAGGTCCATCAAATAAATGCGGCTCGACCAGCAAATTAACTCCTTTTCGTTTGAAAAAAAAACGAATAGCAGTCCTTGATAGATTATTTGTATCGTGTGTTTCAAAATAATCAACATCAAATACTTCCACTTCTGAAATATATTTTACGATCCCTTTTTGTTGATACTCGAATAGAAATACACGTTTCCCATTTTCCACGTGATTTCTTAAAGCAAGATTTCCTTTTGTAAATACCATGTCTCCGGTTTGCCCTTCGCCTGTATAGGAAAACACATTGGCATTATCCCAACCATCTTTATAGCCATACTGATGCCCTGTTGATCCGGTAAATATAAAGATATAAGGATGTTGAGCAGACGGACTAATCCCACTTTGTCTACTACCACCATACTGATCATGGATATCAGATCGCTTGATGATTTGGTTAGGTATGTAGAGCTCTGCCAATTTAATTTATATTAATCAAAAATGGTGAAATAATTTAAGATTGCCTATTTAGTTGTGTTTTTAAAACATTTGTTTATTAGTGCGTTTTTAATATGAAGTTAAACCTTTAATGTAAGTTCAAATACAGGCAGCGTGTTATACCCTCCTTTTAATAAACATATTCATTTGCCCGCTCGATCGGCAAGGTCTGGTTCCGAATTCATAGCAGTACATACTAACCTCTACTTTTCTTTATACTCATTCAAACCTCCTCCAACACTTATCTAATCTCGCGATATCGACATTTCTACCTGTCTCTATGCCCATCCATACCTATCCGTATAGGCACCTCTACCTAACTAAATACGCATTCGTACCTCACCACAAGCCTATTCATACCTGTCTCTATAAGCATCTCTACCTCGCCCAATACACATTCATACCTCGTAACATAAGCATCTCTACCTGCCTGCATGCCCATCGATACCTGTCTGTATGCTCATCTTTACCTCACCTAATCTCCATTCATACCTCGCCCAATGCCTATCTCTATCGCACCCAATGGTCATTCATACCTGTCTGCATAAGCATCCATACTTATCAGTAAGCGCATCTCCGGCCCGGAAATGCCAACCCATACCTCACCTTATCGACAAAATACCTCCGGATATGTTAGCCTCTACCTGTGTGTATGAACCTTGCATGTTGTAAAAGACACTCAGGGTTTTGCATACACGTATATCAATAGCTGTTCAAATGTTAAAAAAAACGCCCGGCCTTCTTATTGTTTCAATTATTTTTTTATCCATTCACAAATTTATTTCCACCACTTAATTTCAGGTTACTACCACTTGTAAATTATACAGGGTCTTTAACCTTTTTTGTGGACTGTTAAATTTCATTTGTGGCACAGTGCTTGGAAAGTCCCTTACAACAAGCGAAAGCAGAGGGTCATACAAATAAGAACACTTGCCTTTTGGTTCTCGATTTCGCTTGAACTGACACCATCCGTCGCATAAAGCTTCGGCGGGCAAAGAAAAATAATTAATAAAACATTAAACCCTTTCAAAAAATGCCTTTATGGAACCGCCATTTTAAATATGTAAAAACATAACCAGGTTTGGTTTTACAGCAGAGGTCTTCCGCACTTTTCCCTCTCCATAAAAAAGTAAAGACTTAATTCATTAATAATAATTTTTAATACTTAGAAATCATGTCAAATATGACGTATATACCAAGCACCGATGCCGAGAAAGGCATTTGGCTAGCAAACTTTACCCTTAAATTACAATTGTATGCCATAGTGCTTGGCATCACCACTGCCGAGCTTGCAGCTATCCAAAAAGATAACGCCATGTACCAGTACGTTATCAATTTAATAGAGGCCTTCAGGCAAAATCTATCGAGCCTCACCGGATACAAAAACATGCTCAAACATGCTGTAGGCCAGCAGCACATAGGTGCAGTGCCTGTGTTGCCAACCATGCCCACAGCGCCTGTGGCTGTAGCGGAAGGTGTGTTCGACCGTATTCCGAAACTGGTGGCCCGTATGAAAAACAGTTCGAACTATAACGAGACCATCGGTTCCGACCTGGGCATCATTTCGCCAGCCGTTACACCGGTTGATATAGACAGCCTGCAACCTGATCTTACCATTAAACTGGATGTGGGACGCCCGCACATCAAATGGGTAAAAGGCTATTCGGACGCCATTGATCTGTATGTAGATCGTAACGACGGAACGGGCTTTACATTATTGGGCCGTTTACTCAAAAACGAATGCATTGATATAGTAAGCCTGGCGCCAACCAAACTATTGGATGAATGGAGTTACAAAGCCGTGTATGTGATCGGTAACTCACAGGTAGGTTTATACAGTAAGGTGACAGCAGTACTGGTTAAAAAAATATAGTGGTTGTTGTTTGCTTAAGATCCTCACCCGGTAATCCGGGTGGGGATTTTTTTTGTCCGCAGAATGTCTTCTATACTTTTTGCTGGTTACTGAGCGGAGTCGAAGTACGTCAAAAAGTATAGAAGACATTTTGAAAATACTTTTGCAATCACGTGACTAAAGGCTCTTTCTTTTACTCTTTGTCACTTTTTTTCTTAGTCAAAAAAAGTAACCAAAAAAGACAAGGCGAAACACCAACTCCAATCTTTTTCTCGCTCGAAAAGTCTCCGCAATGCCGCCGAAAAAATTGTAGTTCACACTGTTTCGCCAAAGTCAGCCGCACTATTACCAACGTATGCAGTGGTTTGTATTATACTATCAAACTCTTTCTGAGCAGCTAACCGCTTATAGGCTAACAGTAGGATAAAGCCTAAGCTTTGTGACAATGATTTTGTGGAGCAATAGTTTATAAAAGCAACGAAGACTTGGCTCCCAGAGGGACCAAGGCGTGAGATGTTTTATAAACGGTTTTGTGGCAAGCCTGAGCTTGCAACAAAAATTGCCTATCACAAAATCATGAGGGTTTTTGTATACTTTTTGGCGTCAAAAAGTATAAAAGAGTTTGCATGACAGGCAAAGAAAGTAGGTCCAACTACCTATCACAAAATCATGTGACGTCCTGGGGTGATAGTATGCTTTTGCCGGTTGCTGAGCGGAGCCGAAGCACGTCAAAAAGTATCGAAGAGTTGGTAATGGAAGAAACTAATTAAAACGAAAACTGTGTATGAGATTGCCACGCTTCGCTCGCAATGACGAAACGCCAACACCATTGCTTAATAAATCGAGATTCTGAAACAAGTTCAGAATGACAGACTGTGTGCAAGGTTATTTCGCTCGCAATGACGAAATTCGATACCGATTCCCTTACTTAATAAAATTCAGGGTGATCAGCAGGATCACCAGTAAAATGCCCACAAGGGAAGTGATAAAAAAATAATCAGCCGCTGTTTCCAAACGTTTCTCACGTACCGGATCTTTTGATTTTAAAGAGATAAAGGAAAAACCGCAGCTAAACGTTAACAGTACAGCAATGATGGACGTGGCTTCACCCACCAGGTGCGTTTGTTCGCGGTCGCCAAACCGGAGCGAGGAGATCACAAATAAACAAATACCCAGTAGCGTGGCCGATGTATTTAAAATATGCTGTGAGGTGGTGTTAGCCATTATTTAATAACGGTTTTCCTCAACCACCTGCTTTAATTTTTCGAGCATCATTTCCCAGTTTTGAGACGATTGTTCGGCCATTTCTTCCGAATCATTATTGTCTTGAGTGAGCACAACAAATACATCTTCCCCTTTTTGGCCCAGTTCAATGCTGATAATGTGGTAATTTTCCTCAGTATCGGGTTTCTCCGATTGAGCATTGTAGGAATTGTACTTAAGCAAACGCCCTGGTTGCGCATCCAAAATAGTCCCTTTTTCTTCAAAGGGGTTGCCATCCCACTCGCCGGTGAATACAATCTTGCTTCCCTTTTTGAAATCCGACTCAACGTCGGCGTCGAACATATATTGTTTTATTTTTTGCGGATTGGTTAGCGCATCCCATACTTCGTCGGGAGTGGCCTGTATAGTTACCTGTGCTTTAGCGATCAGATCTGTTTTCATTAGATTTTTCATTAGTGGTTCATAAGTAAAAAGGTAGATTCAAATCCGGTGCCAGTTGGGAAATTCGTCTTGGGTAAGGCTGTTCTCAGCTTTGCCCGGGCCAAGCAGGTCTATTTTGATAGGATTTAACTTTAGGATACTAAATAAATCGATACATTTGCATACGTCAATATAACATCATGAACATGAAACTGGATCTTAAGAAGATCGAAAAGATTTCCAAAGCCCTGGGCGACCCGTATCGCCTAAAGATCATGGAACTCATCAAACAACAAAAATGCGCTTTACAATGTTCGTCGCTCATTGATACGTTTGAGTTATCCCAATCAACGGTATCACATCATGTCAAACAGCTGATCGAAGCCGATTTACTGATCGCTGAGAAAGACGGGAGAGCCGTCAACTACCAGGTTAATAAAGAGGTTTTTGATTCTTACATCAAGTATTTAAGAAATTTTGGCAATTAGACCGGTCAATTAATACATCGAAATATTTGGATATATCGATTTAATCGTTTTTCTTTGTAAACGTATTTCCCCCTCCACTTAAATTTTTTAAAACAGAGAAAAAGGAAATGCTACCGGAAAATAAATCGAAATATTTAGATATATCAATCCTTAAATTGAACGACCATGAAAGACCAGGATAACAAAACCAACGCCCTTTGCTATTGCAAAGACCAGCTACCCGTACAAAGAGTAGCGCTGGCTGAAGATACAAAAACACTTACCACCGGAAAACAATTGAAGAAGATACATGGCGAGAGGGAGCAACCCTGGTCGGTATTTGGAGAATGGTACTGGATTTAATTGCAGAGAATGGGAGGTATCAGGTAGGAAGCTTCCCAACCTTAAATCCGCCTGCAATTAAAGCCCGCCTTGAAAGATGAAGTTTGAATTTAAAAACACCAAAACATATGAGCACACAAACAACCACTACACCCAACAGCAATTTTATGAAAGCGATGATCAAAATTGCTAACCCCGATTGGACGCCTGAACAAATTGAAGCCGAGGCGCAACGAAAAATGCAGGAAACCATTGCCGGTGATGACAATTGTGAATTTTGTTCCAGCTAATACTATGTTTATCTGTTTAAAAAAGCTATTCCTAAAACGAATAGCTTTTTTTATTGACTTACTGTTTTTAAATAAATCTTACATGGGTCACCTTAATTAACTCCAACTATTTTGAAATAAGATGTTTTTTTGTAATATTGAAACTTACTCAAAAACAGGTTAAATGGCAGGCAAACAAAAGATGAGCGAAGATCTTTCGGAATCTTTATACATGGCAGATGATTCAACTATGGTGCATATCATGGATAAAGATGGTATGATCGTTTATGTAAATGATCTTTTTTGCAGGATTTCAAAATACAACCGCGAAGAGCTAATTGGCCATGATCATAGTATGCTCATTGCAGAGCATCACGGAGACGGCTTTCTTCAAAGCATTTGGTCCAGCATCCATGCCGGAAAGGTATGGAGCGGTAAGATAAAGCATGTGGCCAAAGACGGAACATACTATTGGGTAAACACGGTGATGATGCCGGCCCCCGGGTATAAGCATACAGAAGGCCGTTATATGGCCATTAGCCATAACCTCATGGAACAGATTGAAGTAGAGGAAGCGCTTAAGAAAACGCAATCTTACCTGCGCTCAAGTATCGAAAGTTATAAAGATGTGTTGATCTTCTCTATCGATACCTCTTTTAATTACCGGTTATTCAACTCAGCGTTTAAGGCCGCCACCAAACATGTTTACGGAACCGAAGTAGTGGAAGGTAAGTCGATGCTGGAAACAATTACGGTAGAAGACGACCGCGAAAAAGCAAAACGGAATTGCGAAAAGGCATTGGCTGGTCATGGCCATACAAGCCTCGAGGTATATGGTGATATGAACAAAATATATTTTGAGACCATTTATAGCCCCATTTTAGAGGCTGATGGAAAAGTAATTGGCGTGACTATTTTATCCGCAAATGTAACCGAACGTAGAATTGCCGAAGAACAAATCATTTCCCTGAATAAGGAATTAGAAGCGTTTTCATATTCGGTGGCCCACGATCTGAGAGCGCCCCTGCGTTCGGTACATGGTTACGCACAGATATTAAAAGAGGATTATGAGGCGCTGTTAGATGATGAAGGAAAACGCATCATAGAAGTTTTAAAATCCAATGCCACCAAAATGAGCACGCTCATTGATGACCTGTTGGCCTTTTCAAAATTAGGACGAAAAGATGTTAGAAAAACCGACATCAATATGAATGACCTTACAGAACATGTAGTATACGAGATTGCTAAACTGGCGCCACACCAGGCAGATGTCAGGTTAGATGATCTTCATCATATTTCCGGCGATTACGGATTGATATACCAGGTGATGTATAATGTTGTTTCCAATGCTGTTAAATATTCTTCCAAAAAAGAGAAACCACAGGTACACATTTCATCTTCAAAAACAGATAATGAAGTTGTTATCTCTGTAAAAGATAATGGAGCCGGCTTTGATATGAAGTATGCACATAAACTATTTGATATTTTTCAACGCCTGCACGCACAACATGAATTTGAAGGAACCGGCGTGGGACTGGCCATTGTGCAACGGATCATTAACAAACATGGTGGAAAAATATGGGCCGAAGCAGAAGAGGGGAAAGGTGCTACCTTCTTTTTTAAAATGCCGGGTGTATTGAACCAGTAATTTGTATTTTTAGTTACCAGTCGCTGCTTGCTCCACCTCCACCCGAGGAGCCGCCGCCACCGCCATAATCGCTGTTGCTGCCCGATGAATAACTGCCGGAGTAGGATGAACCGGAACCTGATGAACTATAGTTCGAAGATGAAGAAGTATATGAATAAGCAGACTGATACCCGCCTCCACTGCTTTTACCTGAACCCGGAAAAAAAGTAAGCAGGTTATCACCCACAAAAAATATAGTAACAAGGCTAATCACCTCCTGTACAATGCCCACCCATAAAAGCGAGGTAGTTGATAAATTGTAATCGTGTGAATAGAGGCCCACATGCAGGATAATGATAGCAAGTAATGCCAGGAGACTCACAATAAGGATAGGAACATTGATGATACCGATAACAAACTTTTGTAAACCCTTAATGGTCTTTGCTGTCCATATTTTACGAACATGCAGTATCCAAAACAGGAAGGCAACAGCCAACAAACCAATTTGAATCCCTGTCAGCATCCGTATTTCTGCCCATCCACGCGCCATGCCTTTTTCTTTCATAGAAATCACGTCGTTGATGGCGCCCACCACGTCATCTTTTTGCAACAATGCTTCTACACGCAAACGGTTTTCCTCCATTTCCTGTTCACTAAACCCTGCCGCATTATTCATCGATAAGGAGTACAGGGTTGGATCTTTAGATAAGGTGGTATTACCAATACTATCAAATGTAAACCGCACATTGTGATTGACATCAAGTTCAAATAAGTAATCGCTCAGGTACCCGCTCGCATACAGCACGCCTGTGTATTGATTTTCGCCTTCTTTAATAGACGATGGCAGCATGCTTTTTGTATAAAACACGGTCATCCGGTTTTCAAAGCCGGCATATTCAGTGGCGCTTAATATACCGAGTTGATCGGTGAGGATGATGCCCTCTTTAGGTTTGGATTTAAATTTTATTTGCTGCCCGATGTTTTCATTTTTAATAGCTTCTAAAATGGCCAGCGAACCGGCCCGAATAGCGTCCGCGTAACGATCTTCTTTTAATAAAGGTACCATTAACTGCATCTGAATGTGTTTACATAACAGATCAGGTAAGGCACCTTCCAATCCGTAGCCTACATGTATCCTTATTTTGCGGCCCACATTATCCGTTTTAGAACCAGTAACCATTAATAGCACGCCGTTATCCAACCGCTTTTGTCCGGGTTGCCATTTTTTAAAGAATTGCTGCGCATAATCTTCAATACTTAAATCACCAACGAACTTAGTAGGTAAGCAAACGATCATCAGTTGATTGGAACTTGACTGGTAACTTTTTTGAAGGATGGCTGCCAGCTCTTCCTGTTCGTCTACCGTTAGTAAATTTTCAAAATCAGAAACCACTTTGCCGGTTGGTTCCGGAATAAAAGCGTTTTGAGCAAGGTTGCTTTGACTTAAAAATAAAATAGTTAAGAAGAAAAAGAGGTAAGCCTTCATGAATATTAGTTTAGGAAAACTAAATTAGGAAAAAAAACGAGAAAGAATCAGCGCCTACTTCTTTTAAAAATTATAATTCGTTGTCCAAAAACGATAAGGCAGCTTTGCATCTTCGCCAGCATAATCAATGCCTATTCGCGGGCCAACATGGATATCGCTTTCTTTAACAGTAACATGATTATCTTCGAGCCAGATCTCGTTTCCTGTTAATGAGATATGATTGTGTATCAAATCTATTCCCAAAGCCTGCGATACTTTACCCGGGCCAACACATAACTTATCAGAAAATTTTGATCCACGACGCACTTCAATTTCTTCAAGGCCTTTGGTTGGATAAATGGCACGTATCAAAATCGCGTGCGGAACATCATGAGTATTAGTAACGATGTTGAACAAGCGGTGAATGCCATAACATAAATACACATAGCTTACACCACCTTTAGCGTACATGGTTTCTGTACGGTTGGTTCGCCTCCCTCCATAAGAATGCGAGGCTTTATCAATAATGCCTGCGTAGGCTTCTGTTTCGGTAATAATACCACAGGTTAATTTATTGTTAATGCGTGTGCAAAGTGTTTTTCCAATCAGATCCCTGGCAAGAAAAACCACATCGGTATTTAGATAATAAGACGCTTTAAGTTTGGGCATGATGTCAAATTGCTAAAAATATGCCAGACCGGCAAATGGATATATGACAATTCTTGTGTTAAGTAAGTTTCCCAAAATACTAGTGCATAGATATAGACAATTTCAAAGAAAAAGTTATTTTTACATATTACCGTTTTATTGAATGAAAAAACTATTTACTTTACTGGTCGTTTTTGTTTTTACTGTAGTTTGTAACGCACAGGTTATAAATGATCCTACGTTTAGTCATGTTGAACCGGAGCAGTTGGGGGTAAAATCAATTGGCTGGATTGGCTGGGATAGCCAGGGTACGATGTGGGGGATATACGAAAACGGAATTTTCAATTACAACGGCTACACAGTTAAAAAATGGCCGCACGTTGCAACAGATAGTTCGTCGGTTATTGAAACGAGCATTCAGGCGGTCTTTCTTGATTCCAAAGATAATTTATGGATATCGTATCAAAAGAGTAATGCCATTTCGAAGTATAATACCAGAGCCGGAAAAATAAAACATTTCATTCCTGATTCAACAAAAGCAGGCTCGGTTCCTAACGCCCCACTAACTGCTATTAGGGAAGACAGTAAAGGAAACATGTGGTTTCTCACCTGGGGAAATGGCTTTACGGTGATGAACCCCGCCACTGAAATCTGTAAAACCTATCTGCCTCATGCTGTTGTTAATGATAGGCGCGACGAATATAGAAACCGCGTCAAAGATTTATATGAACTACCGGATGGCCGTTTTTTAGTGGCCTATTTCTCCAATGAAGGAGACGGTTACCTTCCGGAGTTCTTTGATCCAAAAACCGGAAAATTTGAGCCCTTTCCGTTTTCCTCTTATTTTAAAGATCCCAACGATCGACTATCAAAAATAGTGATCGCCAGTTTAAAGATCTCTAATTTTGTGTTTGTGGATGACGCTCAAAATTATTGGTTCGGGACCTACAGCGGTTTAATATTCTTGGATGCAAAAGCTAAAACGGCGCAACGTATCACCGGACAAAAAGATGAAGCGAAGCGCGAGAACCTTGAAAATGCGCGAAGTTATATGTGCGACGGTGATGGCTACTTATGGGTAGGAACTCCAAACTCGGGCGTGATGGTGGTTAATACAAAAGACAGGTCGGTTAAGTACGTTACCCATAATGTAAAAATAAGCAGCAGCATTGCTGATAACCGGATCCGCCATATGAAAAAAGATAAGGATGGTAATATATGGATAAGCACCAGCCTGGGAACGTATAGCATATATAGCCCACTTCTTCAGCAGTTTTCTGTGGCCTCCTGGGGCGATATGGATCTGCAGTTTGTGAACCGTTCGGAGCAACGAATTCCTGTAAATCAGATGCTGGTAAAACATAACGGTGTGGTTTACATTTCAAATGCCAATGGTATTTCGGTGTATGATGCCAATACCAAACAGGTTATCAAAAAAATAGATCCGGCTGCTAAACTCAATAGTAAAAAAGTCTTTAAGGGGATGTACGATTCAGAATTTAAAGCTACCGTCAGCCAGGTAAGCGATATTAAATATTTGGATGAGGATCGTTTTTTAATAACGAGTCCCAGATATCCCGCCATTTACAACGAAAGAGAAAATTCATATGTTCGCCCGGCAACACATGATTCTCTACATGAGAATTGGTACAACGTGTTATTCAGGCATTCGTCAGCAGCACAAAATCCGGTTTACTTATTCAGGGAATGGGGCGGATTTTTATATGAATATGATGTGGAAGCCAATACATTAAAACCATTCTTTTACTTTAACAATAACAAAAGTATTAAATCTAATTATTCGTATAGTTTAAAAAGTGGCAAATGGTTATTGTCGTTAGGCGAAGAGGAATTTTGCATATTCGATCCCCTAAAAAAGAATCATAAAATTTATAGTGCACATAGCAAAGAAAATTATTTTCCCGACAGTACTATCAAAACTGCCTATCTGGATAACGAAGAGTTAATTTGGTTTGGCACTGCAAACGGACTCTACCGTTTCAATGAACTTACGGGTAAAACCGAGAATATGAATGCTATTGTTGGTATTAATCAGGAAACCGTTAATTCCATAATACGTACCAAAGATGGCATTTGGTGGATTGCACTCGATAAACACCTGGTTAAATGGGATTCAAAAAACAACAAAACATTTCGCTTTGGTAATGAACTCGGATTGAATGTTGGTTCTTTTTTAGGTGCTATCGCGCAAACAGATGATGCCGGAAGAATTTACATTGCTTCTATCAACGGCATCCTTATCTTTGATCCGGCAAGAATCAATATTCCTTCTACAATCCCTCAATTATATCTCAGTGCCTTAAGCATTAAAGAAGAAACGTTAACTAACGAACAACTTAAAAAATTTACAGCGCAGCGTACGGAACTCCGGTGGAATGAAAATTTTCTGAATTTCGAATTTGCAACAAACCAGATCTACACCCCCGTTCCGCATCATATCTATTATCGATTAATAGGAATGGACAGTACCTGGCAGGACAATGGCATTTCCAATAAGATACGTTATACGAGCCTGCCGCATGGGAACTATGTGCTGGAAGTTAAATTGAAAAACGTGTATGATGTTCACAGCACGGTACTGAGAATACCTTTCCGGATTAATACACCGTTCTGGCTCACCTGGTGGTTTTATGTGATGCTTATCGCCATCACGTTTATTGCAGGTTATTACCTGATCAGGTATCGCGAAAGAGCCTATATCCGGAAACAGCAAATACTGGAAGAAAGGATTAGGGAGCGCACGGCTGAGGTAGTGGCGAAAGCAGAAGAAATACTCCATCAAAAAGATATCATCCAGGAGAAAAACAAAGAGTTAACGGACTCTATCTATTACGCGCAGCGCATTCAGCAATCTATTCTGCCCGACGAACAACAGATGCAAAAAGGTCTTCTGCAGCACTTTGTGTTCTTTATTCCGAAAGATATTGTGAGCGGTGATTTTTATTGGTACGCTCGTCACAACCATCTTATTTTATGGGCAGTAGTTGATTGTACGGGGCATGGCGTTCCGGGTGGTTTTATGAGTATGTTAGGGTCGGGTTTGCTCAACCAGATTGTGAATGAAGAATTAAAATTGCAGCCCGATGATATTTTAAATAACCTGCGCGACCGTGTAATTGTAGCCCTTAAACAAACCGGTGCTTATGGCGAAAGCAAAGACGGTATGGATATCAGTTTGTGTGCTTATAATGTAGATACCCAACAACTGCAATTTTCGGGCGCAAATAATTCGCTTCACATTGTACGCAACAACGAACTCATCGAATTAAAAGCTGATAAACAACCTATCGGCATCTATGTGGGGGAAATGAAAAAATTTCGCCTCCATCAAATTGCGCTTCAAACAGGCGACAGCATCTTTATGAGTTCGGATGGTTACCCCGATCAGTTTGGAGGACCAAAGGGTAAAAAATTTAAAAGCGCCAATCTTGAAAAATTGTTTATCGAGATTGCTGGTACTTCTGTAGAAAATCAAAAACAGAAACTTGCACAGGTATTTGCAGATTGGAGAGAGGGTTATGAACAGCTGGATGATGTGTGCGTCTTTGGTGTGAAAATATAATTGGATTATAGATCACCGATTCTATTCAAACGATCCTGCCAGGGGCACCTACCCTTATTTCGACGATTGTAATCCAATCTTCCTAAAAACCAACAATTTATAGATCATCATGCTATTTTAGTTTGGAGGTTATTCATATTAATCGTTAATTTACGATTAATATGGGAATAGCTAGAACAGAAGAATTCACTGTCAGGGATAACAAAATTGCCAGATATGCTAAGGCTTTGGCGCATCCTGCGCGTATTGCTATCCTGCAATTGCTCATTAAAAAGCAAGCGTGCATTTGTGGCGATATTGTGGATGAACTCCCACTCTCTCAAAGCACAGTGTCTCAGCATTTAAAGGAGTTAAAGGAAGCGGGCTTAATTAAAGGCGATGTAGAGGGCGCAAGAATATGTTATTGCATTGATGAGAGAGAGTGGGAAAATGCTAAATCTTATTTTGATTCCTTATTTGTTTCCTACTCCAATAAAAATAAATGCTGCTAATTATACCAAATCTTTAAATTAAAAAAATTTACTTAAATCAATCGTAAAATAACGATACATTAATAAAACACAAGTCATGAAACTATCAGAAATTAAAAAACACCTTGAAACAGCTACCGCGGTTAATTTTCAATTACCTGACGGCGCATTGGTTCCGGAACATTTTCATGTCACCGAAGTAGGTATCATTACAAAAAACTTTATTGATTGCGGCGGAAGAGTACGCGCTGAAAAGGTCGCAAACTTTCAGTTATGGAATGCCAACGATACAGAACATCGTTTAAAGCCAGGAAAGCTTACAAGTATTATAGCTCTTTCGGAAAAAGTATTAGGCATGGAAGATCTTGAAGTAGAAGTTGAATATCAATCCGATACGATTGGTAAATATGGTATAGATTATAACGGTGAAAATTTTATGCTCACTGCAAAGCAAACGGATTGCTTGGCAAAAGACAATTGCGGTGTTCCTGAAAATAAAGAAAAAGTAAGTTTAGCTACGTTAGGTGAAGAGAAAGCAGAAGCATGTTGCACGCCTGGCGGTAAATGCTGCTAATTGATTATGTATCCATCAATTAAAACATATTGCACTGAACTGACAAATGAGTTCAGTGCAATTTCAAAAGAACGCAAGGAACTTTTAGAAAAAATCTCCCAATACATTGCTAAAAGACAGATCCTGAATAAACCGGTAAATCTTGTTTACATCTGTACCCATAATTCCCGGCGCAGCCATTTCGGACAGGTATGGGCTAAAGTAGCAAGTGAGTATTATAACGTTAAAAACGTAAATACGTATTCAGGAGGTACAGAAGCAACTGCATTCAATATCAATGCAATTAATGCTCTTAATAGGATTGGCTTTGATATTAAACCGATTAATGTGGAGAAAAATTCCACTTACCACGTTTCATTCGATGATACCGAAAAGCCTATTGTCTGCTTTTCAAAAGTGTATGATGATCCTAAAAATCCCCAATCGGAATTTGCCGCGATTATGACATGCAGCGATGCTGAAGAAAACTGCCCGTTCATTCCGGGAGTTGAATTAAGAATAGGCACAACGTATGATGATCCAAAGGTGTTTGATAATACACCGCAGCAGGATGAAAAGTACAGCCAACGTTGCAGGCAGATAGCCTTGGAAACTCTTTATGTTTTTTCAAAGATCAAATAACTTAATATGAGAAAATATTTAGCAGAGATCATCGGGACTTTCGCCCTGGTATTTTGTGGTACAGGGGCAATAGTAATTAACCAGGAATCAGGCGGTGCCATTACTCATGTGGGTATTGCTATTACGTTTGGTTTAATTGTAGCTGCGATGATATACACCATTGGTGATATTTCAGGCGCGCATTTAAACCCTGCTGTTACCATTGCTTTTTGGACAGCCAAACGTTTCCCTGCAAAAGAGATAGTTCCTTATATCTTAAGCCAGACTATCGGGGCATTCATAGCAAGCTTTACCCTTAAGTTTTTATTTCCTGCAAATCAAATGCTTGGCTCTACAATGCCGGCAGGGCCGCCAATGCAATCCTTTGTATTGGAACTGATCCTGACCTTTATTCTGATGTTTGTAATCATTCATGTTGCAACAGGAAGTAAAGAACAGGGAATGTTTGCCGGACTGGCAATTGGCTCCGTAGTTCTTTTAGAGGCCATGTTTGCAGGTCCTGTTTGTGGCGCATCCATGAATCCTATTCGCTCCATCGCCCCAGCAATTGCATCAGGTCATTTAGAACATATTTGGATTTATATTATGGCCCCGGTATCAGGAGCGGTATTGGCAGTATTTAGTTGGATGGGATTAAAACAAAAAGAAAATCAGATTTAATATGAAAGCAAAAAAATCATTCTGGGCATCAATTACAGGCGGACTTACTTCGGCGGCTCCGATTTTATTATCGTGTTGTAAAAGCGGTGCCTGTGTTAGCGTATGTGCAAGCCCAATAGCTTCGCTATTCGGCGTATCTTCTGCAACGCTGGCTAATTCACCATTAATAAGCGCATTGGAACCGTTATTGATCGCCATAAGTGCCGTGTCATTTACGATCTCTTATTATTCACTGTATGTGTTACCAAAATTTAACTGCAATAGTCCTGGCGATTGTGGCTGCGAACCAACTGCAAAAGAAAAACGTAAAGTAAAGATTAACAAAGCTGTGTTTTGGATCGGCTTAATTTTAAGCATTGGTTTCCTCAGTTATTTTGAAGTATCAAAATATCAGGCGGTCATAGCGGAAAATACAGAATGCTCAACAACAGAGTGTGTGCCTGGCTCATGCTCAGAAGAATCAACACCAACTTGCGACTCTACATCTTGTGATGGCAAAAGTTGTGGGGAATAAATGAAATTTAGATAACGAAAAGGTATAGTTAAAAATGTATTGGAAAGCCTTATTATATTTATCGAAATTACTACATTTACCAATATGAGAGTTTTTTCAGCCATACTTCTTACTTATGTAGTACTTCTATTAGTAGTGCCAACAGTATGTAATAGTATAATGCAATGCTCAAAAGAGCAATCAGTTGATAAACCTTCGAAAGATTGTTCCAGATCATGTGAAACGTGCTGCTCAATACAAAATTGCCATTGTAATTTCACGGAAGTGAAGCGGTTTAATTTCCAACTTGTGGCCAGCATCACTGTAGAAAAGGTCTATACTCAAAACGACAACGTTCTTTCAACTTACTTGTCCGAGTGTTGGCATCCACCTGAATTAATTTGACCGATGCTGTCTTTTTAGACAGATTGAATTCAAATTTATTTTAACCTTAAAAAACAAATAAAATGACAAAATTAATTATAGGCGTTACAGCAGCTTTAGTAGTTGCAGGCGCGGCAGTATGTTGTTGTGTTGGTGGTTGCCCATTTGGCTGCTGCTAAACTCAGATAGTTTTAATTAACTATAGAAGGCCCATCAAAAAACTGATGGGCCTTTGTTATATCCGTAAAGTAATAGTGAGGTTGCTAATCTTATATTAGATTCACTTGCTATAATACCGTTGCTGAGTACGTTATGGCTACGATTGAATGCTATTTTTATTGAGCGTCAAACAAAAAAGCCCCTTTCAAGAGACCTGCTGTATTTTTTGGCCGCGGCGGATTATTCACATGATCCTTCGGCAAGCCTAAAGTCATAAAGCAAAAGTAAATCGCTTTTGCGATTTGCTTTCTTTTTCCATACCTGTGCTTACGGGCAAGCCTGCCGCACCTGTATGAAAAAAGAAAGGCTTCGACTGTGTCGAAGCCTTTTGCTTTTATTGAGGCCCCGAGCGCTGTCGGGCGAACCTCTCCTATGCCAGTGATAACAATGGTTTTAGTGCGCTATGCCTATAACCCTTGGGTATTACTTAAACATTTGAATTAAACTTGCATCTAATATTCGACTTCTGTTTAAATAAATAAAAGTTAAGAAAAAAAGTTTAATTAGCCCTCGTTCAACCTCAGTCCCGTTATGTGTTCACAGGTTTTAAGTAACTTTTCCTGAACATTTACATCGTTAACCATTGAAAGATAATGAGCTTGTTTTTTGTGGTGAAAATATTTGCCACTTACCTTTGCCTCGGTATCATTGCTTACAGCAAGCCATACCTGTGTTTCAAATCCCTTTTCTAAACTATCAGGAGCACCTTTACCGCCCATTTTTGTTGGCACCCACCCAGGATGAAGCGCATTTACATGCACATCCGGCCATTTACGCGCAACTGCCATCGACAAAACCAGGTCATGAAGTTTGGTATCAGAGTAACTAATCGTTTTGTTATGTCCAATGGGTAAATTATCAGCATTCCCTTGAAGGTGCATATCCGAACTTAAATAGATCAGTCGTTTTGGCTTTTCAATAAGACAGGTTAACATATAAGGCGCAAGGCAGTTTACCACAAATAATACCGGCAAACCATCTGCATTATTTCCTGATGCCTCATAAATACCTGCATTATGAATAATGGCGTCAAACTTTCCTAGCGCATTTACTTTTGGGGCAAGCGCTTTCGTATCGTCGATACTGGAAAGATCAGCTATCAGCACATTTTCGGCTCCAGGTGCTTTTTCTAAAGCCAGGTTTGCTCTGTCTTTGTTGCGCGCATGAAGAACAACCTGATGTCCTTGGTTAATTAGCGCTTGCGCTGCCAGTTGACCGAGACCGTCAGCAGATCCTGTAATAAATATTCGTGCCATATTATTTTATTTTTTCAGAGAAGCTAGATCAATGACAAAACGGTATTTCACATCGCTCTTGATCATGCGTTCATAAGCGCCATTTATATCCTGCATGTTGATCATTTCTATTTCAGAAACAATATTGTGCTGGCCGCAAAAGTCTAACATTTCCTGCGTTTCTTTAATGCCTCCAATAACAGAACCCGCTACTGATTTTCTTCCCAGGATCAATGCACTTGAATCCAAAAACGGATCTAATGGCCCAAGATACCCAACCAGTACTAAAGTGCCGGAGATTGACAGAGTGGATACATAAGGCTTAACATCATGAACATAAGGAACCGTATCAATGATCAGATCAAATTGCCCTACCGCTGCGTCCATTTCAGATTCTTCAGTAGAGATGATCACTTTATCTGCGCCAAGTTCTTTGGCATCCTGTATTTTAGATTTTGAACGTGAAAATAAAGTAACATCAGCGCCCAGCGCTTTCGCTAATTTTATGGCCATGTGTCCTAATCCACCTAAGCCAACAACAGCTACTTTAGTTCCTTTGGTTACGTTCCAATGTTTTAAAGGCGACCATGTAGTTATGCCAGCACAAAGTAGCGGTGCCGATGCTGCAAGGTCGATGTTAGCAGGTACTTTTAATACGAAGTTTTGTTTTACAACAATTTTTTCTGAGTAACCGCCAAACGTATGGCCACCCAAATGTTTATCTTCTGCGTTATACGTGCCGGTAAAACCGTTGGAGCAATATTGCTCAAGATCATTTTTACAACTATGACACGTTGAGCAGGAATCTACTAAACATCCAACCCCAACTGTATCTCCTGTTTTAAACTTGGTGACAGAACTTCCAACCTTGGTTACTTTTCCCACGATCTCGTGCCCGGGCACGCAAGGATACTGTGTCCCCTCCCAATCGCCGCGCGCAGTGTGAATATCGGAATGACAAACACCGCAAAACAAAATGTCTATCTCAACATCTTCGGGCGTTAATTCTCTTCTTGAAATAGTTAGCCCTTCCAGGTTTTTATCGGCTGCATAAGTGCCAAATGCTTTTACTTTAAATGAATTCATATTCTTAAGTTTTCTTAAATTATTTTGCTACGCCATTATATTCTTCATCTGTTACAGGCTCTAGCCATGTTACCTGAACATCATCTTTAAAATTGGTAATAGCAATGTGCACCATTTTACTATTGGGTGAAGCTCCATGCCAATGCTCTGTGTTCTCCGGGATAGTCACTACATCACCTTTTTTTATTATTTGCGCTAGCTTGCCTTTTTCCTGGTAATAACCGCTCCCCTCAATAACAAGTAATACCTGGCCTCGTGGATGTGTATGCCAGTTTGTTCTCGCTTTTGGTTCAAACGTTACGCTTCCGGTAGTGAAGTCATTATTTTTATCTTTCGCTACTAAGGGTGTTAAAAAGGCATCACCTGTAAACCATTCTTTTGGTAATGGCTGACCTTTCGGGAATATTTCTGTATGTTCCATACTGGTACTTTGTTTTTTTGAATTACAACTTGAGTCAATCTTCTTTCTGAAACAAAAAACCCCTTATAAATCAATATAAGGGGCTTAATTGGAGGTCCCGAGCGAACTAACCCCCCTGCACCCGATTTTATCAGATTTGCTACTTTGCTTTAATAGCAAGGGCTTCAGCGATTTGTTAAAGCAATGAAAAGTAGCTAAAAGCAAAGCAATTGTGGAAATGTTTTACCCTTTGTTTTACCCTTATTTTTGCTTTCAGACGTAACTTTATAGAAAAAAAATATGGCATCATCGGTAAAAATAATCTGGAGAGAGGATAAAATAAACAGGAAAGGGGAAGCGCCGCTATACCTAAGATTGATTAAAAACCGCACACCCAAGTATATTGCTTTGGGAATTGTTGTCCACAAAGATAATTGGGATGAAGACAATAAACGGGTTAAAAAGGGCATGAGAAATTCCCAACGTATTAATAACCTCATCTCAAACAAATTTGCCGAAGCCGAGAACCAGGCCCTTGAATTAGAAACCCATTTTAAAGATATTTCCTCAAGTAAGATTAAAGAGAATATAATGGGTAAAGCCTCGGTTGATTTTTTTGAATACTGTACTACATATTTCAAACTCATTAAAGGAAAGATCGCAGGTTCCACTTATGATAAAGCCGATGGCGTTATAAAAAAGATGAAAGAATATGCCGGCAATAAAAGCGTCGCTTTTGAACAGCTAACAGTTCTTTGGCTTAAGGAGTATGAGTGCTTTATGAGATCAGATAAGAAAGATAAAAAGGGTAATCCAATAAAAGGCAATAAGAACAACACTATTTTCGCAAACATGAAAATAATCCGCCGCATTGTAAATGAGGCGGTAAGAGATAAAGTGATCAAGTACGATGAAAATCCATTCTTACACTATAAATGCAAATGGGAAAAGACTGTAAAGAATTTCTGTGCAGAAAATGAATTGGAAGCTATTGAAAATATAGAGTTAGAGCCTGAAACAAGAATATTTAATACCCGTAATGCTTATATACTGTCTTCTTATGCCGGCGGTCTACGTATTTCAGACGTGTGCAAATTAAAGAAACGCAACTATGATGGTGAACGCATTTTTATTTATACAAAAAAATGCAAGGGTGTTCCGGTTTCAATTAAATTGCCACAAAAAGCAATTGATATTATGAATATCTATTGTAAGCCTAGTGATAACCCTGATCACTTTGTTTTTCCTTTCTTGAGTAATGATATCGATTATTCTAATGAAGATTTTTTAACCAAAGCAATAGATTCGCAGGATACTATCTGCAATAAAGCTTTAAAAGATATTGCCGATTATGCTAGGTTAGATAAACACATTACCTTCCATACATCACGCCATACATGGGCTACAAGGGCTTTAAGAAAAGGCATGCGAATAGAATATGTTTCAAAATTAATGGGCCATTCAGATATTAAAACAACACAGATATATGCCCAAATTGTAAATGAAGAGCTTGATAATGCTATGGATGTATTCAATGAGCCTATCACAGAATATGGCTTAATAACAGCCTAAAAACCCCTCCTTTTTCACTTATTTGCCTTTAAATTTATAATTTGTACCTTTGGATCGTTGAAAAAAGTATTCTACATATTCTTTGCTTTCTATTTTTTAAGCTTATCCGTTATGCCTTGTAACGATAAACAGGATTGCAAGGAAGCAAAACATACTGAACAATTTGCCCAGGAAGATCATCATGATCATGCAAATGAAACCTGCACACCTTTTTGTGTTTGTTCATGCTGCGCTACTCACATTCTTTTCTCAAACTTCACCAACGAATTTTCTGTAGATACAGAATCCAAAACGGTTTATACTAAACCGGCTAATGCAGATCTTGTTTCTGCTGTACTTACTATCTGGCAACCGCCTAAACTCGCTTAATCTTTTTTCTTAAAATCTAAGTGGTCATTTCATGTCCGCTTGTTTTCCATTTTTTATTTACCGCTACATAGCTTTTTGCTATTGGCATTAATTGCATAAATTATGTTAGATAAGATTATACGCTTTTCTATAAAGAACAAAATAGTAATAGGCATTTTAACTTTAGCGCTTATTATTTGGGGCAGCTATTCATTAAAGCAGTTGCCGATTGATGCCGTGCCCGACATCACAAACAACCAGGTACAGGTCATAACTATTTCGCCATCATTGGCTGCACAGGAAATAGAACGTTTGGTAACATTTCCGGTTGAGCAAACAATGGCAACCATTCCCGGTATCGAGGAAGTAAGATCCTTTTCACGTTTCGGGCTTTCAGTTGTAACAGTTGTTTTCAAAGAGCATGTAGATGTATATTGGGCAAGGCAACAGGTAAACGAACGTTTAAACGAAGCGAAGACAATTATTCCGCAGGGCGTTGGTACACCTGAGTTAGCACCTCTTACAACAGGCTTGGGCGAAATTTACCAATATGTACTTCATACAAAAAAAGGCTATGAAAAAAAATATACTGCAATGGAGCTTCGCACCATTCAGGATTGGATAGTTCGCAGGCAGTTATTAGGAACAGAAGGTGTTGCAGATATCAGCAGCTTTGGAGGCTACTTAAAACAATACGAAATCGCTTTAAATCCTGATAAGCTGCGCAGTATGAATATCAGTATCAGCGAAGTATTTACAGCTCTACAAAAAAACAATCAGAATGCCGGAGGCGCATACATTGATAAAAAACCAAATGCATATTTCATTCGCAGCGAAGGATTAATAGGAAGTATCGAAGATATTGAACGCATTGTTGTAAAAACAAATGAGAACGGCATCCCTGTATTAATGCGAAATGTAGCAACTATTGGTTTCGGGCATGCAACACGTTACGGCGCAATGACGCGCAACGATGAAGGCGAAGTTGTAGGTGCAATTGTTATGATGCTCAAAGGTGCCAATTCTTCAAAAGTAATCGCCAATGTAAAAGAGCGCATTACGCAAATTGAAAAAACATTACCGGAAGGTGTGGTAATAGAACCCTTTTTAGACAGAACCAAATTGGTAAACAATGCCATTGGTACAGTAACAAAGAACCTGGCAGAAGGTGCGTTGATCGTCATTTTTGTATTGGTGTTATTGCTTGGCAATTTCAGGGCGGGTTTGGTTGTTGCTTCTGTTATTCCGTTAGCGATGTTGTTTGCTATTTCATTAATGAACTTATTCGGAGTGTCAGGAAACTTAATGAGTTTGGGGGCAATTGATTTTGGTTTAATTGTCGATGGTGCCGTAATTATTGTTGAAGCTACGCTTCACCATTTAGCAGGCAGAAATCTGAACAGGCGATTATCACAAAATGAAATGGACACCGAAGTTTACGAATCTGCTTCCAAAATAAGAAATTCAGCAGCCTTTGGTGAGATCATTATTTTAATTGTGTACTTACCTATCCTTGCATTGGTGGGTGTTGAAGGTAAAATGTTCAGGCCAATGGCGCAAACAGTTTCGTTTGCCATTTTAGGCGCATTTATTTTATCTCTTACTTATGTACCTATGGTATCGGCTTTGTTTTTAAATAAAAATGTAATTAAAAAGAGAACTATTTCAGATCGTATCATTGAGTTTTTCCAACGCGGATATACACCGATGCTCTTAGGAGCATTAAAAAGAAAAGTCACAATCGTTGTTTCCGCTTTCGTTCTTTTTATATTTAGTGTAATTGTCTTTATGAATATGGGAGGAGAATTTATTCCAACATTGGATGAAGGAGATTTTGCAGTTGAAACAAGAGTATTAACGGGTAGTTCTATTTCACAAACGATCGAAGCATCTCTAAGAGCAGCTAAAATATTAAAAGCAAAATTCCCTGAAGTAAAAGAAGTGATTGGCAAAGTAGGTTCAGGCGAAATTCCCACAGATCCTATGCCGGTAGAAGCTTGTGATTTAATGATCATTTTAAAAGATAAATCTGAGTGGACAAGCGCGTCTACCCGTGATGAGTTAGCCGAAAAAATGTCCGAAGCTTTAGAGGATATTCCTGGTGTAACATTCGGTTTTCAACAACCAATCCAAATGCGTTTTAATGAATTAATGACCGGTGCTAAACAGGATGTGGTTATAAAGATCTATGGTGAAAATTTAGACATGCTTACGCAGTATGCAAACAAGATCAGCAAATTATCTACAAGTGTTGAAGGAGCCCAGGATTTATATGTTGAACAGGTAACAGGGCAACAACAGATCGTTATAAAATTTGACAGGGATAAGATTGCTCAGTTCGGGTTAAACATCGAAGACATCAATCAGGTTATAAAAACAGGTTTCGCAGGAGAAACAGCAGGACAGGTTTACGAAGAAGAAAAACGTTTTGATTTGGTGGTAAGAATGGAAAAAGAGAACAGGCAAACCATTGACGACATTAATAATTTATTTGTTACAGCACCAAATGGCAACAAAGTTCCTGTTTCACAGGTTGCCGATGTAGAGTTTAAAATAAGCCCTAATCAGATACAGCGTGATGATGCCAAACGAAGAATTACGGTTGGCTTTAATGTTCGTGGGCGTGATGTGGAAAGTGTTGTAAAAGAAATGCAGGCAAAGGTAGATAAGGAAATAAAATTTAGCCCGGGCTACTATCCTACCTATGGCGGAACATTTAAAAATTTAATTGAAGCAAGGGAACGTTTGGCAATTGCAGTGCCGATAGCACTGTTATTAATTTTCATGCTCTTGTATTTTACATTCAAATCATTTAAGCAAAGCTTATTGATTTTTACAGCTATTCCTTTATCCGCAATCGGTGGTGTATTTGCTTTATGGATCAGGGGAATGCCGTTTAGTATCTCAGCCGGTGTAGGTTTCATTGCCTTGTTTGGTGTAGCCGTATTAAACGGAATAGTTCTAATTGCAGAGTTCAACAGTTTAAAAAAAGAAGGTATGACAGATTTAAAAGACATTATTTTAAAAGGAACAGGCACCCGTTTACGTCCTGTAATTATGACAGCCTTAGTAGCATCGCTTGGTTTTTTACCTATGGCACTTTCGCATGGTTCAGGAGCAGAAGTTCAAAAACCATTAGCAACCGTTGTTATTGGTGGTTTGCTTACAGCAACACTTTTAACCTTATTGGTGTTACCCGTTTTATATTTCTTCTTTGAGCGTATGGGAAAAGGTAAACTAAAAACCTCGCATGCTTCTGTAATTATTTTACTAATGTTATTACCGGTACTTGGTAAATCTCAAATTATGGGTACAGGCATTACCATACAACAGGCAACCGATGAAGCGTTAAAAAACAATTCCGGCATTAAAGCTGCAAATTACGAGATTGATTATAATAGGTCCGTAAAACGTTCATCAACTGATTTAGGAAAGACAAGCCTTTATTTAATGCACGGGCAATACAATTCACTCAATACGGATAATAATATTACAATCAGCCAAAGTATTCCGTTCCCAACGGTATTTTCAAGTCAGGCTAAATTAGGTACTGCGCAAATAAAAGGTAGTGAGTTAAAATTACAGGTAACTCAAAACGAATTAAAAAACCAGGTTAAAACAGCTTACTATTATTTGCAATACTTACAGGCTGAAAGAAAGTTATTGATTAGCCAGGACAGCATTTATAACCTGTTCTTTAAAGCCTCCGCACTTCGGTTAAAAACAGGAGAAAGTAATTTATTGGAAAAGACAACTGCCGAAACACAATTGATGGAAGTACAGAATTTGTTGGCACAAAACCGGTCAGATATTTTAATATACCAATCGCAATTACAGGCTTTAATGAACAGTAAAAATGCAGTACAAATAAGCCAGGATAACCTTTCTAAATTAGAGTTGACAGTACCTTCTGATAGTTCTGCGTTTAATCAAAGTCCTGCATTAGCTTATTTAAAACAACAGGTCGAAATTAGTAACAAACAAAAAAAGGTAGAAGCTGCAAAAGTATTACCTGATTTTACAATTGGTTATTTTAATCAGTCACTAATTGGTTATCAAAACATAAATGGTTCTGATCAGTATTTTGATGCCTCCAAACGTTTTACAGGCTTTCAGGTTGGTGTTTCTATTCCTTTGTGGTTTGTTCCGCAAGCTGCAAAAGTAAAAGCGGCTGGCATTAATCAACAGGTTGTTCAAAGTAATTACGATCAGTACCAGGTCAACATGCAGGGACAATATAATCAGGCCATACAGGAATATTTAAAAGAAAAAAATACAATTGATTACTATGAAAAAAGCGCTTTGATAAATGCTGATTTAATAATTAAGCAGGCAGATAAAGGTTTTAAAAGTGGTGAGATCGGTTATGTGGAATATTTACAGGCAGTAAAAAATGCGTTGTCTATTAAGTCAAATTACCTGCAAAGCCTTAACCGTTACAATCAAAGTATCATAGCACTTGAATTCCTTATTGGTAAAAAATAATATTTAAAAACAGATTTATGAAACAATTAATAATATACAGATCAATAACCGTTTTAATTATCTCAATGCTGTTTGCCTCATGTGGTAACAAAGCTGAAGAAACCAAAGCAGAAGTACATCACGAAGAAGCTGCCAACACCGTAGAGTTTACAGATGAACAATACAGGGTGGCAAATGTTACACTTGGTAATATAGAAATGAAAGCTTTAAGCGGTGCAATAAAAGTAAATGGTATGCTTGATGTACCACCACAAAATTTGGTAAGTGTATCAGCACCAATGGGTGGCTTTTTAAAAAGTACGGAATTGTTGCAGGGCTTGAAAGTAAAAAAGGGAGAAGTGATAGCTGTGATACAAAACGCAGATTATATTCAGATACAACAGGATTATGTAGATAATAAAAGTCAGTTGGAATATTTGGAAGCAGAGTATAAACGTCAGGAAGAACTCGCAAAGGAAAATGTCAATTCTCAAAAGACATTGTTACAATCAAAAACGCAATACCAAAGCATGATGGCAAAAGTAAGCGGTTTAAGATCAAAGTTGGCGTTATTAGGCATTAGTACCAATCAGGTAGAAAGCGGCAATTTTCAAAATTCAATAACACTTTACGCTCCTATTAGTGGCTATGTAACACAGGTAAATGTAAATATCGGCATGTTTGTAAACCCAACCGATGTGATGTTTAAAATTGTTGACACAGAGCACTTACATGCTGAATTAACAGTATTTGAAAAAGACGTTCCAAAATTAAAAATAGGTCAGAAAGTACGCTTTACATTAGCGAACGAAACAACAGAGCGTATTGCAACCGTGTATTTAATTGGTAGGGAAATAAGAGAAGACCGAACCGTGCGCATTCATTGCCATTTGGATAAGGAAGATATGGAGTTGTTACCTGGCATGTATTTAAAAGCTTATGTTGAAGCAGGTACGCAAAGTGTAGCGGCCTTACCGGATAAAGCAATTGTGAACTTTGAAGGCAACGATTATATTTTTATAAGCGTTACTTCAGATGAAAAAGGTACACATCATTTTAAAATGGTTCAGGTCGTTAAAGGTGTAAGTGAATTAAGCTATACAGAAGTTCAGTTACCAAAAGATGTGAGTTCCGAAAGTTCTATTGTTATTAATGGTGCTTACGATATTCTATCTAAAATGAAAAACAGCGAAGAAGACGAAGGGCATTCACATTAATAAAAAAGACGATGATAAATAAAGACCCAAACCATAAACACACCTACGATGCTCATGGCAATATGACCTGTTGCTCATTAGAGGAAAAAATTGATAGAAAATCGGGTAAACCGCATATTCATCACGAAGGTGAAAAGCACGACCACGATCATGAGCACGAAGAAGGGGACGAGGACGGCCATGATCACGGTTCTGATACAGTAACATGGAAAGCTTACCTTCCTGCGATCATAAGTTTTGTGTTGGTACTTACAGGCATCTTATTTGAACACATCATAAAACCCGCATTCTTTAAGGATTACATAAAACTTGTATGGTACATAGTGGCCTACGTTCCTGTGGGTTTACCCGTTATGAAAGATGCTGTAAAGTCCATTGCAAAAGGCGCTTTCTTTTCAGAATTTTTCTTAATGTCTATTGCTACTATCGGGGCATTTTTTATTGGTGAGTATGCAGAAGGTGTAACGGTCATGTTGTTCTATGCCATTGGAGAATTATTTCAAACCGCAGCCGTTAACCGTGCAAAACGGAGCATAAAAGCGTTGTTGGATATTCGCCCAGATACGGTAAATGTAAATCGTAACGGCATAATCCAAACAGTTGCACCTTCCGAAATTCAGATCGGGGATATGATACAGGTAAAGCCGGGTGAAAAGGTGGCGTTGGATGGAGAATTAATTTCAGAGTCAGCTTCTTTTAATACAGCAGCTTTAACAGGCGAAAGCAAACCCGATACAAAAAGCAAAGGTGAAGTTGTATTGGCAGGAATGATAAATTTAAATTCTGTTTCTGATATTAAAGTAACAACCTTGTTCAAAGACAGCAAGCTGTCTAAAATATTACAAATGGTTCAGGATGCAACCGCACGTAAATCACAAACACAATTATTCATTTCCAAATTTGCTAAGATCTACACACCTATTGTTGTATTCCTGGCAATTGGTATTTGCTTTTTACCATACTTCTTTGTTTCAAATTATGTATTTAACGATTGGTTATATAAATCATTGGTGTTCCTTGTTATTTCATGCCCTTGCGCTTTGGTGATCTCAATTCCTTTGGGATATTTTGGTGGTATTGGTTTGGCATCACGTAACGGTATTTTATTTAAAGGTTCTAATTACCTCGATGTAATGACAAAAATAAATACCGTTGTTATGGATAAAACAGGCACCTTAACCAAAGGTGTATTTAAGGTTCAGAAAATTGTTGCGGTAGATATGGACGAAAAAGAATTATTAAAATTAACCGCTGCTATCGAAAGTAAATCAACCCACCCAATTGCACAGGCTGTTGTTAACCATGCAGGTAAAGGAATAGACGGTATAAACATTGGGAATGTAGTGGAAATTTCAGGACATGGTTTAAAAGGAACGATTGAAGGAAAAGAGATATTAGCAGGAAATTTAAAGCTGCTTAAAAAATTTAATATCGAATACGACAAGACCATTGAAACAATTGTAGAAACGATTTTAGTAGTGGCAGTAAACAATAAATACGCAGGTTATATAACAATTGCCGATGAAATAAAAGAAGATGCAGAACAGGCCATTAAGGAAATGCACAGCCTTAATATTAAAACAGTCATGTTGTCCGGCGATAAAAAAAGTGTAGTAGATAAAGTAGCACAGGCTTTAAAAATAGATAATGCCTTTGGCGATTTATTACCCGAAAATAAAGTAGAAAAAGTACAGACATTAAAAAATGAAGGTCGTGTAATTGCATTTGTGGGCGATGGTGTAAACGATGCCCCAGTAGTGGCTTTGGCAGATGCAGGTATTGCAATGGGCGGTTTGGGTAGCGATGCTACCATTGAAATCGCCGATATTGTTATTCAGAATGATCAGCCCTCTAAAATCGTAACAGCCATTAAAATAGGCAGGATCACCAAACGCATTGTTTGGCAAAACATTTCCTTGGCTATGGGTGTTAAAGTTATTGTATTAATAATGGGAGCCGGTGGCGTTGCCACCTTATGGGAAGCTGTATTTGCAGATGTAGGCGTAGCTTTGTTGGCAATACTAAACGCTGTGAGAATTCAAAAAATAAAACTAAATTAATACTTCAAAATAAAAACTATGAAAACTAAAAGCTTCAACATCACAAAAATCGCATTAGTATTTTTAATGCTTATTTCAGTATCTGCATTCGCGCAAAAGAATAAAAACATTCAAACCGCAGTTATCAAAACAAAAATTTACTGCGACCATTGCAAGCAATGCGAAACCTGTGGGGATAAATTCAATAAAGATCTATACAACGAAGATGGTATTAAAAGAGTGGATATCGATCCCAAAGCAAATACAATAACGGTTATCTACGACACTCGTAAAACCGACATTGATAAGATCAGGTTATTTATTTCAAAATTAGGTTACGATGCTGATGAAGTAAAAGCAGACCCCGCAGGAATTGCAAAACTCGATGGGTGTTGTAAAAAATAATTTTAATAAAACGCAATATCATGGGAATAGAAATCGAATTGGCAGAATTATTAGTAATTCAATTATTGGCAAGCAATTTCTTCGCACGGTTTGAAGTAGAAACACCGGCTTTGAAAAAAATTGTAAAATGGTTATTCATTGCCGGCATTACTGTCGGCTTGTATTATTGGTTAGGTCATTGGGCGGCTATCTTTCCGGTTGTTGCTTTAATTCCTGGCACTGTTTATCATTTTAATTGGTGTAAAAAAAATGGGATAGATCCTTTAAAAGCAACGCCAAAGAAAAAATACTATCAATTAAGAGGCTGGAAATGGGAAGAGTAAATTAACGCTCAATAGTTCCTTTACTGTAAACCATTTCCTCGCCATCATTTCAGGCTTTACGCATCAGCATTTGTAAACCTTCAGGTATGATTTTAATTTCTTTATCGGTAAGTGCATGATAAAAATATTGCATCTCTCCTTCATCATCTTCTAAAGCCAGGTACATTTCAAAAGATGTGTCCTGATTGTATCTTACTTCAAGTACCTTATCCATATTGTAAATATCGTAGGCTATACATGAACCGGCATCTTTGCCTTTATGAAATAAGCCTACTTCAATATCTCCCTGTTCAAGTAGAGACACAATTAAAAATTCGATCAAAGCGGGCGCAATATCCCTTATTGTTTTTTTCAGTTCATCAGTATAATATACTGTTTCCCAAACTTCGTCAAGTTGTTCTCTTTCTGTCATGCTTTCTTTTTTTATTACAATAAAATTAATAATCTGAACGTAAATAATTTGCTACAAAACGTAGCAAATTGATGCTATATTTATCAACATTGGTTTTTTTAATGGTGCAAATTTGATAATTTTAGTAAACGTAATATTGATCGATAATTGATCACGATTTAACGAAAGGATAACAACAAATTGATTTATTTAAAATGCTTAAGAGCCATGTTCAGGTTGCTCCCTTCAAGGAGCATCCAATTACCGACCATTCTATTACCGAACCAAACGGGTTCGATGTGATCGCTTTTACCCAGGCGCAGGCTTCCGATTTTATAGTATCAGATAAATTTTCTTTAGAGCAATATTGTACTTGCTTATTACACCGCTTATTCCTGCTTGATAAATCCGATATCAAGCCATTTATCCAATATCAATGCGAACTGCTCGCAGAACCCTTTATTTGGCTTAATAAGTTTGAAAAGCTGATAGATATTAACCGCGATATATTTACTACTAAAGAACAGAACATTAAAATTGAAAAGGCTTTAGTAATTATAGAATTGATCAGGCAGGAAATTCAAAGCAATAAATTCAATCCATCTGCACAATATAGCTTTGATAAGGTGCAGAAGAAAATAAAGGAATATCCAAGCACCGAGGAAAAGCTTTCATATCTGATGGAAGCAAAAACAAAGTATCTGCAAAATAAACCACAGCTCATAAATCCAAACGAGGTCCCCTTTAACGAAAAAATTGATTTGGAAATTGTTTTATTAAAAGACCAGGATAAATTAAGTAAGAAAAGATTGAAAACCTTTACTGCCACTGAAAATAAAAGTCCCCTCGGTCCCCTCAAAAAGTCCCCTCAGTCCCCTGATAAATTTAAGATCAATACTAACTTAAATCAATTCGTGGATATTTTCTTTCAGCTCATACACGAAAAGAAAGTAGACGGTAAACCATATTTAGAAGCTTCACCAAATGAATTGGCAGAAATGATCGCAACATGGTTTAAGGATAAAGAAGGAAAAGAGATTTCAATAGACACTATTAAAACAATATTGAAACCATCAAGATACGAAAAGCGACCTAAGGGAAATGCGCGTTTTAACCTTCCGTAGATTTGATTATTTTGTCCAGGTCGCCGCAAGCTGTTGCAATATCCCTGCTTTCTTTGCTATTCCAATTGTGTTTGGGAAATCTTTATAATGAACAATATGAGAATCCTTAAATTGAACTAAAGCGATCGAAGATTGTATTTCAAAATTCTCTCCTGTACTTTGTGCTTTACCTTTAGTAAAATATTCAATTGTTACCATGTCGGAAGTCGAACTAAAATAACTTTTAGCGTTCACATTGTCAATTTGAATAAGCTTTCCTAATGGGCTTTTACTTACATTTTCAAAATGTTCCTTAATTTTTGGAAGCCCTTTCAGTACCGTTCCTCCTTCAACTGTAAATGGGATTTCAAAAATTGCATCTTGATCAAAAAAACTCACGAATTTTCCATAATCACGCATTTCTAATGCTTTTGATAGTTCCGTTACAATTTTATTAATGTCGTTTTCTGTCATGTTATTGGATGTTTTATTTATTTATCATTTTTAAAATTAGATGATTTTGTACCCTAAATTTAATCAAGATAAATAGTAATTCAAAGCTCCCCGATTAACGCCGCTTTGCAATAAAAATAGTCCCCTCATGGTCCCCTCGGGACCAAAGGACTTTTCACTCTCCCGCATTTTTGCACCATAAACAATTAAAAAACGTTATTTATGGAAGCAGTAATCTTATCCAAAGACCAATTCAATTCATTGGCAGCCTCAATCGAGGAAATCAAATCAAAGTTAACAGCAGAGAACAAAAAACCATCCGAGCAGTATCTCGATAATCAGGAATTCTTATTACTGATGAAAATTTCAAAACGTACCGCGCAAACATGGCGCGATGAAGGAAAGATTTCTTTCTCTCAGGTTGGTAACAAGATCTATTATCGTTTATCCGATGTAGAAGCTTTGTTGGAAAAACACTATGTAAAATCTTTTAAAAAGTAAGGAGGTAGAAAATGGATAAGTACAAAGAAACACTGCACGATCTTACCTGGACTGAATTGCTTCAACAAATTTCAGCCGTTTTAGAACGCGATCAAAAAACATTGGAAAGCAATGTGAACTATTACAAGAAGTTGTTTAACGATAGTAACGCCGACAAAGAGCAGTTGAATAAATTATTTGATAAGCTGCAGCTCGACAAATTACGTTTCAATTATTTCTCAGAATTATTTGTGAGGATCGAAGAACAGAATTACAAGTTAATGATCATGCAATTGGAAAGCTGTATAAAGCAGGAAACTGAAATGCAGAACCGCACACCTAAAGATTGGGTTGCAACAGTTCGTTTCGAGAACGGAGAGATCAAAGTTTATTTCATGCCATTGTCTTATTACCAATAAAATTAAAGCCCTATGTTTGATATTCCACCTCCACCAGACAGGAAAAATGCTGTCAATTCGAATACCTCAGAGAAGGGCTTTGAAACTTCTAAAGACAAGCTGATACGTTTGCTTGAATCACAGCAAAAAATAAAAGAGAACAAAGGCAAGCCTATTAATTTTAGTCAGCCTATTGTCTGGCAAAAAGATAATCCGGTATTCTTTCCAAAAACAATCAATGTTATACAAGGTAAGGCAGGCGTACATAAATCGCGCCTTGCCGAAACCGTTTGCGCAGCCATGCTCAAAACACCGGAGAGTAACCGTGATCTTTTAAACTTTAAAACAAATATTCTTACCCGTTATGCAGTTTGCTATGTTGACACAGAAAGAAATTTATCCGATCAGCTTCCCTACTCGTTACAGCAAATACAATTAAAGGCCGGTTATCCCATTGAAGAACACCCTTACGGCTTCGATTACATTTCATTATTAGAGTTTGCACGCGAAGAACGTTTTGATATGCTTAATATTTATTTAGAGCATATCCGAAAACAATTTCCTATGCACCTGTTTATTGTGCTTGATGTAATTACCGATTGTGTTTTCAATTTCAATGATACTAAGGACAGCATGAAATTAATTGACATGATGAACCAAAGCATCAACCGTTACGATGTAACGTTTTTATGTTTGATACATGAAAACCCCGGCAGTACAGATAAGGCAAGAGGCCATTTAGGAACAGAGATCTTAAATAAAGCTTCAACAGTAATTCAAATAGGTTTTGAAAAGGACGCGCAGAACCACAATACCGATTTAATAAAAGTGAATTATTTGAAATGTCGCAGCTCTAAAAAGCATGATCCCTTTTATGTTCAGTATTCCGATTCTGAAAAAGGATTGGTATTGGCCGATCAAAACACCATTCAGGAATCAATGGACAGCCGTAACCAAAAAGCGGCCTTAGACGAAACAATAGAGCTAATAGGAAGGATTTTAATTGAACCAACAGCCAAAACAATTCTGATAGAAAAACTATGCTTCGAAATGGATTGCAAAGAGCGCACAGTTGAAGCCAGGCTAAAATCTATCCTAACGCATAAATTAGAGATTCCCGATGCAAACAGCACAGCAAAGCAGCTTTGCAAACGTCAGGAAGGAAAGGAGGTATTTTATTATTTAACGGAGTAAAATAAACACTTCCGATGCAAACAGGAAACAAAACAACGTTTGCAAGCTTGCAGACCCCTATATAAGGATATGCAAAGCTGCAAAGATTAAATCAAAAAATATAAATCATTAAAAATTTAAGAAAATGAAAACAAACAACAACTTCAGAACAGACGACCCAACAAGTGGACAAAGCCAGGATGAAATTTACAAGCAACTGGAAAAAGAAAATAAGCTGGTCCTTTCCTATTTAACCGTTCGTAAGATCATTGGCATATTAGGTATTCTCTTCCCTGTGATCCTGGTATTAGGTTCAATATTATTAGGACAATGTAAAGAGATCCAATTATCCATAAGCAACTATTACCATACCAACATGCGCGACGTGTTTGTAGGTTATGTTTGTACACTATCAATATTCCTTTTGTCATACAAAGGTTATGATCTTACCGACAGAATAGTTTCAGCATTATCCGGTATCTTTGGTTTAATTGTCGCTTTATTTCCAACGTCATTAAAGATCAATCCGGACAATTCAGTAATGGATTGTAACATTTGGTGCAATGTTGAAACTCACACATGGATAGGTCAGCTTCATTTAATTTCTGCCGGCCTGTTTATTCTTTGTCTGTGTTATTTCAGCTTATTTCTATTTACAAAAGGCGAAAGTACACCTACACCGCAAAAGATCATTAGAAACAAGATCTATAAGGTTTGTGGTTATATTATGCTTGGCTGTATAATTTTGTTGATTGTGTTCTTTCTTTTACCCGATAGTCTTTACCAAAGTCTTGTTGTTTACAAGCCGGTATTTTGGTTGGAAACCATTGCTTTTATCGCCTTTGGCTTCTCTTGGTTGGTTAAAGGTGAATTTCTGTTAAAGGATAGCAGTAATTAGCTACAGTAATCTTATGAAAAATAGATACTTAACAACTCTGAAAGTCTACAGTCCCTATTATAAGAGGGGCTGTAGGCCATAGAGGATTAAACTGTACAAAAATCAACGCTTTTACCAATGGCAGGATATTAGAATAATAATGTGTAAATTGATTATCTTTGTAATAGTAATTTATCATATTAATTGTTAGTTTTATCCAAACTTAAATTACTAATTATTAAGATTTTACAATTTTAATTGAGGACTTATAAAACATGAACCAAGATTTGCTAATAAGATTATTTCGTTCCATTGATGGAGATAAGAATGATGATGTTGTAAAAGTAGCATCACTTATTATCGAAGATGAGAAAAAGAAAGGACACGAAAAGCTTGCAGATAAATTAAAAGTTATTTTAGAGAAAAATCTTTCTTCTAACCAACTTTTCAAAGGAGAATTAAAAAGAATTCTACCTCAAAATATAATTATACCCACTGATAAAAGACGCAATTTTCCTTTAGCCAATTACATAGAGAATGAAGAGTTGAGGCATGAAATGGTATTGCCTATGGAAACTGAAGAAAAAATCAGAAGGATTGAAAAAGAGTTTTCTGCCAAAGAACGTCTTGCAAAACATGGATTAAAATACAGACAGAAAATTTTATTTTATGGCGCACCTGGTTGTGGTAAAAGTATGAGTGCTGAAAGGATTGCTTGGAATTTAGGTTTACCATTTCTAAAGGTAAGATTTGATGTAATTATATCATCTTTCTTAGGTGAAACAGCATCTAATCTTACAAGATTATTTGAAGGTTTAAAAGATTTTCCTTGTGTTTTATTACTTGATGAATTTGATATTGTTGGAAAAACAAGAACCAACTCTCAGGATGTAGGTGAAATGCACAGGATTGTAAATATTCTGCTAACATTATTAGAAGAATATAATTCTAAAGGACTTTTGATAGCCACTACAAATCTTGAAAATGCATTAGATCAGGCATTATTTAGAAGGTTTGATGATATTATTGAAATACCTAAACCAAGTAAAGAGGAAATATTACGTTTAGCTAAATTAACACTGTCTTCTATTGATAAATCCAGCGATATAAAATGGGAACTTCTTGTAGATAAAATGAACGGTTTTAGTGCTGCAATTGTAGTTAAAGTTGTAAATGACGCAGCCAAAGTGGCTGTTATTAGTGGATCTAAAATACTTGAACAACATCATATCGAAAAATCTCTTGAAGAGAACTCCTTATACTTAAAATAAATTATGGCTGAATTCCCTCATCTAAAACTTCCCTTTAAGGTTGAGGGAGTAATCAAAATAAATAGAAGAGGCTTCGCTCCTGATGAAAGGGCTCTTGCAATTACAAATGCCAATAAACAAAACAGGCAACAACACGGAGCTTCATTAGGCACTTCGGCAAATACAGTTGTACAAAAATGGGAAGAAGTAAAATCTGCTAAAGAAAAACAAGGAATTAAAACTCCAAACGAAAAAGACATTCCTGTTTTTTTAAAAGTTGATACTTCATCATTTCCAATAGAATCGCTCTCTAATTGGGGAATAGAATTAATTTCAGAAGAACAAGACGGTTATATTATTGGTGCCTCGCAAGATGGCCTAAAAACATTTAAAGAAAACGTTGAACAATTTTTAAAGGAAGAAGGTAGATATAAAAATACTGCCGCTAAAATTTGGGAATTTGTTACAGATGAAGGTTGGAGAGTTTCACAATTATTAAAAGGTGAAATTGGAACAATTTGGAGTACAACGGATGAGGCAGCAACTTATACAGTTGAATTGGGTGTTTCTTGCAGCATTACTAACACTAAAGCATTTCCTGATATAAATAAATTTGATTCAGAAGCAGCTTATCAGCAAGCAGTAACCGAATTTAAAAATCATGAAACAAAATTATTAGAAGAAAGAGATCAAAAGCAAATAATAAGAGAATCTGAAATACAGTATTACCTTAATATCTATAGCGGTGAACTGCACGATATATGGGATATTGGCACTGATGCCATATATTTCAAAATTTCAATTAAAGGAAGTGGATTAAAAGATATAGTCCAAACCTATCAATATCTCTTTGAAGTGAAATTGGATTCTACATATTCAATCGAAACTGAGGCAATAAATATTGATGATAATTATCAGTTAACAATTTTAGCACCTCATGAAAATTCACCAAAAGTTTGTGTAATAGATAGTGGAATACAAGAAAATCATAGACTAATTTCTCCTGCAATTGATACAGCAAGTTCACGCTCATACGTTGATGGTGATGCCTCAACAGCAGATCTAGTAAAACAAAGCGGCCACGGTACTAAAGTAGCAGGCGCGATATTATACCCTGGTTCAATTCCTAAAGTAGGTGATGCAGAATATCAATTGGTAACAAGAATTCAAAATGCAAGAATATTAGATAAGGATAATAGAATAAGCATCACAAAATTTGCACCGGTATTACTGGAACAGATAAGGGAAGATTATAGTGATACTAAAATTTTTAATTTATCAGTTGCTGATGATGCAGCGTACATAGGTACGCACATGCCTTCACTTGCAGCATCAATTGATAAATTAACACATGAACACGATATCTTATTTATTGTAGCTGCTGGCAATTTATCGGAGAGCTCTTCTGCTACAAGTAATCCAGGTATTAAAGAACATTTTCAGGCAGGAACTTCATACCCTGATTATTTAAATATTGACAGTTCAAAAATAGCAAGTCCCGGGGTAAGTTATTTTGCAATTACTGTGGGTTCAATTGGCATGGCTGATTTTGAAAATGATGATTATAAAGCTCTCGCAGGAAAGGATAAAGTTTCACCATTTTCAAGAGTTGGATTAGGAATGTGGGGAAATATTAAACCTGATGTGGTAGAATTTGGTGGCGATTTAGCAAAAAATAAAGCGTCAGTTGAATTAATTAAATCGGAAGAATTTCTACCTGAATTAGTTCATTCAACTATGCATGGTTCAAATGCAGTAGGCAAATTTTCTTATGGTACTTCTTTTAGCACACCAAAAGTTAGTTACATTGCATCAAGATTACAAGCAGAGCATCCAAATGAAACAGCACAGATGTATAGGGCTTTAATTGTTCAGAGCGCAAGATTACCTGACCATTGTTTTAACAATCCTACACACGATGATATTAGGCATTATGGATATGGATTACCAAATATTGACAGAGCACTAAATAATTATGAAAGAAGAATCACATTTATTCAGAGTGGAAAAGTCGGCCCTAAAAAAGCAGACATTTACCATTTAAAAATTCCGGATGAATTGAAAGGTGAAGGAAGAAATTTCAGAGTTTTAGTTGAAGTAACATTATCATTCACTGCTAAAACAAGGCTTACAAGAAAAGGATCGCATTCATATTTATCTAATTGGCTGGAATGGCAATCATCAAAATATAATGAAAGTTTCAAAAGTTTTAGAAGTAGAACGATTGACTATTTAGAAATGGATGAGCATGTTATAGAAGCCGGACAAGTTGAAGAAGGATTGGATTCTATCAAATGGTGTCTTAGAGAAAATTCCGCATGGGCGAACAATAGAATAAATCGTAATAACTCAACAGTTCAAAAAAGTTGGGCTATTATCGAACCACATCAATTTGCAGATGAATTTAGCATTGCAGTTATAGGGCATGTTGGTTGGGACAAAAATCTTGAAAATCAATTACCTTATTCATTGTGTGTTTCCTTTGAAGCATTAGATACTGAAATGAATATTTACAATATTTTAGCAGAGGCACAAGTCGAGGTTGAACAAGATCAGCTTGAGATTGAATTCTAATTTATCTGTGCCAATAACAATGTTTTCGATAAGTTAACCTTTCACAAGGCTTACCTTCAATTTGTTTGCTTCTGCAAGGAGCACCACATTTATGTCGTTTTTTTCTTTCGAAACTGTTACCTAAATTAAATCTCTCCTTAACTACATCTTCAGGGAAAATATCCTCAATTTGTTGATCAGAATGATTAGTTGATTTAACAATTAAAACTCCATCTTCACTAAGATATTGAGTTAAGTTTTTTTCTTCAATATATATTGGTTTACGCGAGTATTGTTTTAGTTCATCAAAATTTCGTTTATTAATAGTTTCAATAAGATCCTCTTCTAATCCGATAAATATTTTCGTATTACCAATCTTTTCAGTAGCAGTTTGAAAGGAGGAATATGAGGCTATGGGATCATTATCGAAATCTACCCTTATTAGCCGATAATCGAAGCATTCGCCTAAAAAATATTTTCCTTTAAAAGCATATCTACCAAAAAACTTTGTTTTAGAAATTCTAATTTTTCTTTGCTCTTTTTTTAATACTGGCCTTATAAATCGATTGTAATATTTCGTATCCAAAATGAAACTTAATAATGTAGCGTAATTTCGAAGTTGTATTTCAAGCGAATTATCTTCATCTGTAGTTTCATTAGTAGGAGGATCGTCAACGATTATACAGGTAGCTTTTCGAGAATGTTTTTCATCACTTAATAAAGCAATAGTCCCATATTTTAAAAACGTTTTTTTTCCTTTGGAGCTTTCTTTTTTACTCAAAACATCATCTTTCATCGAGGTAAAATTCTTAGAAACAGTTCCTTTAGTCTCGATGTCATAAATCTTTGAATTAACTATTACAGAGTAATCAAGATACTTTCCCTTTATAGGAGTGCCAATTTTTGAGAATTTATTCGGATTAACTTTAAGAAGTTTAATTGAGTATTTCAAACCAACAGCAATTCCAATGTATTCGGAAACTTGTTTTTTTACCCTGTCGCCATAGGCCTCATTAATTATTGCTCCGTCAGTAAATGAAACATGATCATTTAAAAACGATTCCATTGCGGGTACTTTGCTTTGTAAATAAATATATTCAGACTCTTTTAACTTTTTTGGCATTTCCCATGCGAATACCGCTAATTTGAATAACTCTGCCTTGTTTAATACAATTTTTTTAATAGTCTTAAATAATTTAACTCCCTGAGCGGTTTCATCTAATTTTATATCTATTGTCAATCGGCTTTTCATAATCTTCAGTAATACTAAGGTAATAAAATTAGTGAAACGGTAAAGTGGTGTTCCTCAGCTTGTGCAAAGCAAAGGGATGCGCCAAACCAAAGTAGCATTTGTTTTTAGGTATGTTTTTTAAGGTATTAAAACAAAAGCTACTTTGCCCGTTTCCGTTGCTCATTCCGTAAACTACATTCCGCTCCTCAACGGGTTAAAAGTATTGTCACACCCTTTGCAATTTGCACGAGCTTTCGTCACGGCAGCCTCCTTTGTCCTTCAAGCAACTTCATTCATTGCGTTACGTTTGCCCGGTGCATGGAAGTACAGTTTTGAGATCAAAACCCTCATGCACTGGGCAAGCCTCACTCC
Source organism: Bacteroidota bacterium (assembly GCA_040387475.1). GTDB lineage: Bacteria > Bacteroidota > Bacteroidia > B-17B0 > Aurantibacillaceae > UBA4416. The sequence goes on from JAZKDT010000001.1 coordinate 519,272, forward strand.
ATTCATTTCAGTAGCCTTCAGTCCACCGTCTGCCAACTTTTCGGCTCGCCTGCGGGTCGCTCGGGCTTCGTCAAAAAGGTCGCAAGCCGCTTGGCGGCAAATAATTTATTATTTTGCTTGCGCCTCTTTTTGCCTTGTGTTGTCTGGCGCGTGGCATAAATCAAAGCCCCTGCGGGATCTTTATTTATTTCGCCACGCTGGCAACATAGGTCGCCCCCGTGTTCGTACCTCACACTCCCGGGCTTCCCACCCTCGCTCCACTCGCAGGACGGCTCGCCGCACATCGGATTGCAAACCATTCATTCGTTCGGTTCAGCTATCGGCTATCGCCGGCTGAAACCTCTCTCATTCATTATTTGCAACCGTTCCCAGCCGCACGCCGCAGGCGCTTTTACCTTACTTTCACAGCCAACTCAATACGAATATTAACAACTATTAATTATAATTTTACATTCAGATTGCACCATATATTTAAAATTAATGGTACTTTTATTAAACATTCTAGTACTAGCATGGCAAACATAAAAAAAGGCACTGACGATTCTTTCATAATAGTAGCAATAGTTGCTTTTTTTGTAGTACTTATTGCTATTATTTGGGGCAACTATGATAAGAAATCTCAAGTTCTAAGCCCTAAATTAAAATCTCTTTTGTCCGATGATGATAATGCAAAAGCATTATTAGATGCTATTCAAAAAGAAAAAAGCGGTGAAAATAAAACTCCGGAATTTTTAATGGGTGGTAAAAAATATAAAATTGAACGTTCCGGGAAAAAGCACCTTCTAGAAGCATAACCGCCATATGTTTAATTTAAGTATTGGCATATGTATAATAATCTTATTATTTCTTGTTCCAGGTGCACTTTTTAGAAAGGCATTTAACTCTGTTAAACTTTCTGATTACCACATTCGCGCAAGCTCATTTTCTGAAATAATCCTGACAATTGCCTTAAGTCTATTTATCCAATTTTTGGGCTTGGTTTTATTAGAAGGCTTGGATTTGCTTTGTCCCAACATGTATCAAGTAGATTATCATGTAGTGTCTTCAATTATAAGTTCAAAAAATGAAAATGTTTTTCAGCCATTAGAAGATCATTTAATCTTAATAGTTTCTTATCAAATAGTTCTAAATATAATTTGTATTCTTTCAGCACGCTTACTTCTCGGTTTCATAATTAATAACAAGCTTGATCAACGCTTCAAATTTTTAAGGTTTGATAACGAATGGCATTATATCTTATCTGGCCGCCATTTAAATCCAAATAAAGAAGTGGTTAAATATGCAAATGTACTAGTTGACATGGAAGAATTTTATCTTATTTACACCGGCTTTCTTGCTGATTATAGCGTCGATAAAGAAGGAAATTTAAAGCTAATAGAATTAGAGCGGGTAAAAAGAAAAGTTATTTCTAAAGATGAAAAAACAGACAACACAACAAAAGAATATATTTTTAATGTAGATAGTTTATTCATTCCATACGATAAAATATTAAACTTTTCGATTACCTATTTTAATATAGATGAAGTGTCTGATCCTTTGGCTTTGCCTGAAGGTTCATCATCCCCAAAACCAAATAAACTCAAGCGTTTCTTAAAAGAAGTTTTTTGGAGTAGAACTACCATTATTATTGTATTACTAATAATTATTTGGTTCAAATCTTGTAAATAAAATTATAAGATAACATTATCAAAATAAAAAAAGAAAAGCAAGTTAAGGCGTTGCCACGTTCAGCTTTCAAGTTCAAGCCCTTCGGGTTTTGCAAAAAAAATCTCCACCCTAAAGGGTAGTATTTTTTTTGTCAAAAAGCTTGCAAGCCTCCGTTGCAAGCCTTTAAAAACTGCTTTCTTTTTTCATTTTTTTACCTGGCATTTTGCTGGGTTTTTTTGTGTTTTTTCTTTGTGTTCAATTTAGGGTTTTCAGGTAGTTCACAGCACAATCAGATGAAGAAAGGGAAGCAAACCTTTTAAAAAACTTAATATGCTAAAATCAAAGATCAAAACGCACAAAGTAGGTGTAACCTACAATCAACCACACTTTTTTATTTTAAATAAAGGCTACAATTGCGGTAAGCCATGCGCGCAATATTGGGCAAACTGTTTTGTGTTCCTGGCAGATGATCAGGATGATATGGAATATCATTATCACATCTTTATGGGCTTATGGGAGCTTCAATTCTTTCGTCCTGTATTAATTGGTTCAGTAGTCGATTACATTCGCCTGGGTGATTTGATTGATGTTGCAGAAGAAACTTTGCATAGTGTCAATCAGGGCGACAGATCATTCGCATCAATTAAAAACACCCTGCAGCAAATTGAAGATGCGCGTAATCATTTACAGGCACAGCTGAGGCTTTTGGTAAAGCTTCGCAAATCGTTATTTTATAAATATTTAAGGGCATAAAAAAAGGGCGCCGGTTGGCGCCCTTAATAAAGGATATTGAAAAACTTATTTAAATCGCTTTACAAGCCACTTTAACCCTAGAGATACACAGAAGCTAACAACAGCTCCTATAGCTGCAAGGAGAGCAGTTTTTATAATATCGGATGAACCAATGTTCACCACAACGGTTAAGGCCGTGCCGCAAACTGTGCCCAGGATAGTTCCGTTTTCTATGTGGTTATGTGTTGACATGATCTATTGATTTAAAAGATTAAGCTGTTTTTCCTGAGTCAGCTTTAGTAAGCTTTGAATGCGAACGCATTTCTGTTTTACCGCATTCGGTGCCGTTGGCACCTTCTGCCTGTAGGTTGAACCATTCTTCAGATTTGCGATCCAATAAACGGCCTGCATCAGCTTTGGTAAGCTTAGCGCCCGATGCAATAGCATCGATCAGTTCAAGTTTACCGGCCACTTTGATCTGCGCTTTTACATCAACTTCTAAAGTCGAGTTTTTAGTTGCGTTTTCTTCCAATTTAATATCGTTTGAAGTTGAATTGTGGTCTACTTCAATTTTAGGGCAACCGCATCCGCTCGATTTAAAAGTTAAAGAATCTTCATCCACAAATGCCAAGCGGCCGGCATCTGCTTTGGTTAGTTTAGATCCTGCAACCATTGCACTGATCACTTCGCCTTTGTCGTTGAAGTTTTGCGTTTTTACTTCGATCGCAATTGAAGTTGTTGTTTCGTTTTTTCCGTTGTCTTTCATGATGACAATAATTTTAATAGTGATTAATCTTTTTTTTTAGGTTCGCAATCATCGTCTTTAACTGTTACCTGGCTTACGGCAGTCGCTACGCTTCCTACCACAATTAAGTAACCGCCAGCGGTCACAAGTGCCGCCGGCAAGGCGATTGGTGCTGCCACCAATACGCCGCCTACGGCAGCTAATGTTAAACCAACTAAGCGTAGTTTTTTAAAGAACGATGGAGTTTCGGCTTTTGAACGCTCTGCGAGCGTTTTAAAAAGCCCTTTTTTGTTTCTAGTGTTTTCCATTGTTTAGCTCCTCCTTACGCAACCTCAACAATACATAAAGCATTGTGAGCGCCATTTTTAAGTGAATACTGAACCGCGTTTACTTCCTGGTAGAACTCGATTTGTAATAAATACAAATCAGTTCCCGCACCTGCGGGTATACCTGCAGGAGTTAGTATAACGTTTGTTGCCACACCATCAATCGGAAGATTTACAACGTTACTCGCTTGCAAATCATATTGTCCGGTTACAAAATCCAATTTTAACCATGAACCTTTGAAAGTTACGTGAGTTGCTCCCGTAGGAAAAGTAAGATGATTAACCGGCTCTAAACCGTTGATTGTAATTACACCTGTTCCGGTGTTTACCGCATAAGGTTGAAACAAAATACTTCCCAGGATCGCACGTTTATTAAAGTTGAAATTCTTTAATAAAGTTTTTGCGGTTGGTAGTACAATTGCCACACCTACATTTCTTTCGCCCCTTGCACTTGTAGCATCAAGGTTTTTAATATCAGTCATTAACTTTGTTAATCGTGATACAACCCTGTTATCAGAAGCGGTTTGAAGCATTGCGAAAAGTGCAGTTCTCAGAACTTTGCCTGAGCTTGCAGAAGATCCAAATTCAGCGCCGTTTTCACGGGTCCGCACAAATGCCGCATCGTTTTTTATACGATCAGCATCAACGCCACCTTTTTCACGGGCTAAATGGCCATCCTGCGTTTTGTAAAAGCTAAGATCTCCGATCTTACCCTTTAGCTTGATGATTCCTTTTTGCCTAGCCATTTTAAATTGATTTTTTTTGAGGTTAATTTTTATACTTACCTCGCAGCCCTGCAGTAGCTTTAAGAGTAAGGCCAACTCATTCATATCGCGAATAGAAATCATTTGACAAGACAAAAGTAGAACAGCCGTTCCGCATTGCGGCACGGTGCGATGCGTTTGCACCGCATCAATATAATTTACACCAATTAGTATAAAAAAGTAAGGGCAAAGGCATGGATAACCCATGCCATAGGCATAGATAAAGTATGAGTAAAAGCAAAGGAAAGTAAGCGAGAGTTTTCGGGCGAAAACTTATCAACAGGAAAAATGTTTTACCTATGTTTTACCCCTCACCCCTTATAACGCCGAAACCCCTGTGTTTACAGGGGTTTCGGGTTTTTGTAGAGGTCCCGAGCGGATTCGAACCGCTGTAGCAGCTTTTGCAGAGCTGAGCCTAGCCACTCGGCCACAGGACCATTAAGTTTTGGATTTTGATAAAATTCCATCAAATTCTTAGAACGGGTAGCAAAAATAAGATTTTTTTAGCAACTTAGGCTAATTATTATTAAAAAAATGCAGATTAACTCTAAATTACCCCATGTAGGCACCACTATTTTTACTGTAATGAGTGGCCTGGCTAAAGAATATAACGCTATCAACCTCTCTCAGGGCTTCCCCGACTACGATTGTGATCCCAAATTACTGGAACAGGTGAAAAAATATGCACTTGGTGGTTTTAACCAGTACGCACCTATGACCGGGGTGCTGCCGCTTCGCGAAACCATCAGTGAGCTTCTGTCGACCTGTTATGATGCTACCTACCACCCCGATACGGAAATCACAGTCACAGCCGGCGCTACGCAGGGTATTTATACCAGTATTGCTGCTTTTATTAGTAAAGGAGATGAGGTCATTGTATTTGAACCCATGTATGACTGTTATATTCCTGCAATTGAAGTAAATGGCGGTACAGCTGTTCCAATCACCCTGCAATATCCTGGGTTTACCATTAACTGGGATATAGTGAAAAAATCGGTGACGGATAAAACACGGATGATCATCATCAACACACCCCACAATCCGAGCGGAACAACCTTAACGGAAAATGATTTGCTGGAATTACAAAAACTGGTCGTTGGAAAAAACATTATCGTTGTAAGTGATGAAGTATACGAACACATGGCGTTTGATAGTAAACCCCACCAAAGCGTGGCAAGATTTAAATCTTTAGCGCAACAGTCTATTGTTGTGTCATCTTTTGGGAAGACCATTCACGCTACGGGTTGGAAGATTGGCTATGTAGCAGCCCCAAAAGAGTTAATGACGGAGTTTCGTAAGGTACACCAGTTTTTGGTGTTCTCTGTAAATCATGCCTTGCAAATGGCACTTGCCGATTATTTAAAGGATGCAACAACATACAAAGATCTGCCTATTTTTTACCAGGCTAAAAGAGATTATTTTCAAAAATTGATTGCGCCTTCACGTTTCCTTTTAGAGCCCTGCACCGGTACTTATTTTCAACTGCTTAATTATAAAAAGATCACAGACGAAAAAGATACAGATCTTGCAATCCGCTTAACTAAAGAAAAAGGCATTGCTTCTATTCCTTTATCCGTTTTTTATACCAACCAGCAACAACAACAATTACTACGTTTTTGTTTTGCTAAGAAAGATGAGACCTTAGAGAGGGCCGCGGAAATACTTTGTAAGATTTAATGCTTATATTTACTTAGTTAAGTTCTATATGAGATCAACATGTATTATTTTTTTTCTGTTTATATGCTTTGGTCACATCCATTCGCAGGATACAATTTATTTTAACGGAAGAACGGTGGAAGCTGTTAGAATAGTTAAAGTAGGGGAGAGAGATATTGAATACAATCGGTTTGATAATTTAGAAGGGCCGCTTTACGTTACTTCTAAAAGAGATATTCATTACATCAAATTTGCTAATGGCAAAGTAGATACATTAACTTCTGCAGGTAGGGCTAAAGCTACACAGGGCCAGGATATGACCGGCGATATACAAAATCAACTTGTCAACATTGACAGACGGATCTATATTGACCGCGACCGGCTTTCATACCAGGGAGAAACCGTTGGCGAAGCAAAATTACGGGAGATCATCCTGGCTGAACCAAATGCCGAAAAGCAACAAATGCTTCTCCATGAGCATCATAAATTAATGTCTTATAAAAAAAGACAGTACCTCTTTGGGTTTATAGGACCGGGGTTAGGAGTGCTTATTCCTGCGGCGGGATTTGTTTTGGTAAAAGGAATGGGCGAGTCGCCTACTTTTTTAGCGAGTGTGGGTGCGGGCGTTGCTGTGGCAGTTACGGGAATAATTATATCGTCGGTTAACAAACATAAACGTACAAAGCAAAAAATGGCGATTGCCAGGCTTTACAACAAAAGATAAAATTAATAATTATGAAAAAAATCATTGTAAGATCAATTTTAGGGGGAGCCTTTTTTATCAGTGGAATAAATGCTGTGGCACAGGATACCATCTTTTACAAAACTCCCGGCAGTATTGTTGTGGTATTGGTGAAAGAAGTGTCTCAAACGGAAGTGAAGTATAAAAAAGCAGATATGCCGGATGGCCCCATGTATATTATCAACAAAAATGATATTGCAAAGATCGTGTATAAAAACGGCTATACCGAAGTGATGAAAGAAAGTACGTCAACACCACCGGTTACTGCTGAACAACCATTGACTGTAACGTATGCAGCACCTTCGGTTAACACCGGGAAAATCACATTTCGCGATACAAAACGCAGGTCGATGTATATTTTAAATTTAATTGACAGTCATCCAAGTCCTGAAAGAAAGCCCGAACTGATGGCTACTTTTTCTAGTATGAAGCGTTTAAAAGGAGGGCAGGATGCTACCCGTACCGTAGGAATTGTTTTCGGCGGCATCACTATTGCCACCGGAGCAATCACTGCTTTAATTTATTCTATTGATTCCTATGCAGGTCAATCCTTTGTAGTAGTTCCGGCTGCTTTTGGTGCGGTTGCATTGATCTCAACGGCGGCTGCCATTACCTGCAACATCAACTTAAATAAAAAAAGACATAAATTTGTTGACATCTATAATCAATAAATATTCAACTGCAACTTTTCTCATTTTTTTATGCGCCCGTTTTTATGCGCAGGATACTATTTTTACCAATGCTTCTCAAACTTTATTGGTAAGAGTTTTGGAGATCTCAAAAACAGAAGTAAGTTATAAGAACTTTTATAATCCGGATGGTATTATCAGAAGGATCGGTAATGAACAGATCTCGAGAATTATATATGAGAACGGAAAAGAGGAATCCCGTTTTCAATTGAAGCAAAAAACTGCCGGAAGTCCTTCGCCCTTAACTTTGTTTGTGGTGGAAGACAAACACATCGCTTTAAATAATATGGACATTACGCACAAGGCCGCCTTGAAGATCATGATGAAAAAAGATCCTCAAACGAACTCCGACGACCTGAACGTGGCGTTGGTAGATGCCGATAGTAAACGTAACGGGCAAATTGCTTTTAATATTATCGCTCCAACAGCGGGCTTAGGCGGTATTTATTTTGCACGTCAACACCGCATTAACACTCCGCGGGAACGGATGATCGCGAGAAGTTACCTGATAAGTGGGTTGAGTGTTTGTGTGGTTTCTGTTATTGCCGCACAGATCTATAGATCTCTAAAAAATAAACATATTCGCAAGGCAGCGTTGCTGTACAATAGTGATATGAATCCATAAACCAGGAAACCATGAAATTTTTTTTGATCGCTGTATTTTTTTTAGTTCAAACGTTGATGACCGCCCAGGATACAATCTATAAAAGAACCGGTGCCGTTATCCCAGCCAAAATATTTGAAGTTAATATCAAGGATGTTTCCTATAAAAGGTCTGACTTGCCGGATGGCCCTTTATTCATTATCACGAAAAACGAAATAAAAAAAATAAAGTATTTTACCGGAGCGGTTGATTCTTTTACGGTATCAAAAGTGGAATCTGCCAGACAAGTGGTGATTAGAAATCCTGTATACACGACAGCTGTTGGCCCCAATCCTAATGAGATCAATACGACATTCAGGCGGGGCACTTATTTATTTCAAGGCCATCACATCTCCGACAGGCATGTGATGATGATGGCAGTCGAAAAAAACATGAGTTGGAAAAATGCAGACATACAAAGTAATATTTCGGAATACAAACGACATAAAACGCTGCAGTATGTAATTGGATTTGCGGGCGCCTTTGTGGGAGCTACAGGCTTATACATATCTGCAATAGGTGGAAGTAGCGGAAGCGCCAACGATCTTGCTATTGGCGGCGTGGCGGCCATTTTAAGTGCGGGAGTTTTGGTGTCTTCTCAAATTGTGTCGTTCCAGTACAAATTAAAAAGGGTAACTAATTCTAATAAAGTAGCAAAATTATATAACGACTTGTCTAAAAATTAAACATGAATAATTTAACAGTTACAATTGTACAAACTGATTTGCATTGGGAAGACAGCGCTAAAAATCTGGCCCGTTTAACTGAAAAGTTGGATCAACTTACCGCGCCGACCGATATCATTGTGTTGCCGGAAATGTTTACCACCGGGTTTACCATGTTCCCTGAAACATTGGCCGAGGCTCATGAAGGAAAAGGATTACAATGGATGATACAACAAGCGAAACAAAAAAAGTGCGTGCTTACGGGAAGTGTTTCAGTAAGCGACGGAACTAAATTTTATAACCGTTTGTATTGGGTTATGCCTGATGGTACTTATAAACACTATGATAAACGCCATTTGTTTCAAATGGGAAATGAACACCAACATTATACGGCGGGAACGCAAAGACTCATCGTTGAATATAAAGGATGGAAAATATGCCCGCTGATCTGCTACGATCTACGGTTCCCGGTTTGGGCGCGTAACAGGAAGGAAAATGCGTACGATCTTTTATTATATGTGGCTAACTGGCCCGAAGTGCGTTCTTATCCGTGGAAGCAATTATTGATAGCACGCGCTATCGAAAATCAGGCATATGTTGTTGGCGTAAATCGCGTTGGGAATGATGGAAACCATATTAATCACTCAGGAGATTCAGCGGTTATTAATCCGCGTGGTGAGTTACTGAGTCAGCCAAATTCAAATCAGGAAGTCATAGAGGCCTTTACACTTTCAGGAGTTTATTTGCAGGAATTCAGAAAATTATTTCCGGTTATGACAGACGGCGATGAGTTTGATATTTTATAAATCAACTTACAGCACCAATTCTTCAAATAAGCGCTGTATTGTTTTTTCAAGATCAATACTTAAGCCGGGATGTGGCCTCGAGGTTTGCACCGACGAACTACGCACCGCAGTTAGCCACCGAAAACGGGATGGCAGATCCATCTCGGCAATGGGCCCGCAATTTTTTATACCCATCGCAATTTTTTCAAAAGAACGTAAATTGTTTTGAAGTTGTTCCAAATCAAGCTCCTGCGAAAATAAACGTAATTTTACTTCGTTAACAGTAAATAGCACTTTAATAAATCTGGCCTGTTTGCAAAACAGGATGACTCCTACGTTGAGGAACTCTTCACGTTCTACCAGAGGCAAAACACGAATCACAGCATACTCATATAAGTGTTTTTCTTGCATCCTGCGCTTCTTTTGTAAATATTTCAGAGTGTTGTAGTCGTGTGGATAAGAACTGAAAATATGCCTCCCTTAATGCCTCCGGCGATTCGTCCGTATCTCTCCACTGTAACCATTCATCCGGAATAAGATCGGTAATGGCACGTAATGTTTGATCGGATAAACGTGTTTTGAATTCCATGTTGGTTTCATCTAATAAAGAGGCCTGTGGCAACAATACATGTTCCTTGATATATGCGAAGGGAGTTTTAGCAGCAGCGTCCAGATTGGTCCAGGAATGCTGAAAAGATAAGCATGCACCGTGATCAATGAGCCATAGTTGCTTGTTCCATATCAGCATATTTGTATTTCGAAAGGTGCGGTCAATATTAGTGATATATGCATCGAGCCAAACGATTTGAGATGCCAGTTTCGAATCTACGGTTGTAACCACGGGATCAAATGTGATAGCACCGGATAAAAAATGTAAAGCGAGGTTTAAACCCTGACTGCCTTTTAAAAGATCCTGTATTTCTTCGTCACCTTCTGTGCGGCCAAATGCTTCATCGAGATGAGCAAAAACTAATTCAGGAATTTTCAATCCTAAAGCACGCGCCACTTCACCGCCAATTAATTCCGCTATCAATGTTTTTACACCATGACCGGTGCCTTTGAACTTTAACACATATTTGAAATCATCGTCCGCTTCAGCTAATGCCGGTAAGGATCCACCTTCGCGTAATGGCTGAATGTATCGGGTTACATGAACATTTCTTAAAGACGGTAATTGAGACATTGATCAACTTGTGTTTTGAATTGTAAAGTTAACTATTTTTTAATAGTAATCTTCTCATCAAACCATTCTGATGACAGCAGGTATATTACAGTTTTACTTCATCGGCATGCCTGCCATCTTTAATGAAAGTAATAGCATGATAGTATGGTTCCAAAGGTACATAATGACCATGCTGTTTAGCAAAGTGTTTTAACCCTTCGTGACAAATAGCATCCCAGCTATATAAGTTAAGAGTCCAACCGTCTTCAATAAATCCCTGCACATCATATAAAAATCCTTTTTCCTCATGAAATCCTTTTCCATCACCAGTGCAAAGCACAATTGTTCCCGGGGTATTTTTATATTTCCTGCAATGGCGGTACATGGATAATTGCATGGCCTGGTCAACCGTTTCATTTTCGCCACTTTCCGAACGCGGAATGATTTGCAGATCGACCCCTTTATCGGTCATGCTTTTAAAAACATCGCTCATTTCGGCTGAACCACTTCCGGCCCATACCATTTCATTAAACTCCATGGAACCATGTGTGATCAGGAACAAAAAATGATTAAAAGCGATCCTTAAAGCCAGGCTGTCTTCATGCCTTGCCTTCGCAGCCTCCTGTCCGCCAATATAAATATTGGAATTATCAACATACACACATACCGGTCCTTTTCTCATAATTTATTTGGGTTTATATTTTATACTTAAGATACCGGTAATAATATTAATGAGCAGTGAAAATGCGTTAGAAATAATGAGGATCCAATCTTCTTTTAAGAAGCCATACCAAACCCACAATACCAGCCCGATAAATAAGACTGCCAGCATTCCTAAAGAAATATTTCCGGAGTCCTTTTCTTTAACGAGTTTGATCAATTGCGGAATCAGGGAAGTGGCTGTAAAAATGCTAGCCGCAACGCCGATGACTGAAGTGAGATTCATAAATCTTATGCAGGTACTTTACGCGCTATTTCTCTTTCCCAGAAACGGTGTTGTGCAATCGCTTTAATAAATGCCGCATCAAAATCGGGACTACGATCAACCAATACTCCGTTGTCTTTTGCGGTAATTTCAACCAGCGACACTTCCAGTAATTCTTCTCCGTCGGTACCCGCAGCAATTACCTTGCAGTGTTTATAAGCCTGGCTTATAAAATGAACAGCGTCTGCTTCTTTTATTAAAGCATCAATGCTTTTTTCGCCTCCCGGAATATATATAGCGTCGTACACTACACTGCTGGCAATTAAAAAACTCTCATCCACCGGGATGTTATTACCCTTATCTGATTTGATGGTTCCCATTTTTGGAGCGATCAGTTTTACAGTTGCACCTTGTTCTTCCAATAATTTTTTCATGCTGCTGAATGAACTTTCGTTGACCCCGTCACCCGCTAAAAAAGCAATACGCCTGGTCACAATCGAATTTTTTGCTGTGTTTTCCATACTGAGTGCTGCTGAACGTTCCAAAGATGATTTTACTTTTTTCGATTCATAATCTTTAGGATGCCCATCTGCGGGAATACTTTTGTTCATTGGTGTTTCGGGCGCTTTGGCAGCAATGCCCAAGCCGTCTGCTACTTTATTTGCCAATACACGGTCTACCTGTGTCAGTAAACCAACCATGCGCTCTCTTATTTCGGGAGCCTGCACTTTACTTAATTCAAATTGCAGGGCGCTGATCAAATGGGATTTTTCAGATTCACTTTGACTGTTAAAAAATAATTGCGCTTGGCTAAAATGGTCTAAAAAACTTTTGCTGCGGTTTCGGATCTTTTTCGAATCGATTCTTTCAAGAAAAGAAGTAAAGCCAAAATTTTTCATCATCGCCTGAAAAGGACAGCCTCCGCCTAATGAATTTGGATCGTAACTTGTTTTACCTTTATTAATGGCGTGGCGCATGTGACCATCGCGTTGGTTATTGTGAATATCAACTATTGGACGATTAATCGGAATTTCATGAAAATTAGGGCTTCCTAATCTTGATAATTGAGTGTCGGTATAGGAAAACAATCTTCCCTGCAACAAGGGGTCGTTTGAGAAGTCAATTCCCGGAACCAGGTGACCCGGATGAAAAGCCACTTGTTCTGTTTCTGCAAAGAAATTATCGGGATTTCTGTTTAATGTTAAACGGCCGATTATTTTTACCGGCACTAATTCTTCAGGAATTAATTTAGTTGGATCCAGTAAGTCAAATTCAAATTTAAATTCATCTTTCTCATCAACTAATTGAACGCCCAACTCCCACTGCGGAAAATTTCCGCTATCAATAGCTTCCCATAAATCGCGACGGTGAAAATCCGGATCTTTACCCGAGATAATCTGTGCTTCATCCCATGCAACTGAGTGAACGCCTAATACGGGTTTCCAGTGAAACTTCACAAAATGAGATTTCCCTTTTTCGTTGATGAAACGAAAAGTATGTACACCAAAACCTTCCATCATGCGTAAGCTGCGGGGGATGGCTCGGTCGCTCATAGCCCACATAATCATATGCATTGATTCGGGCATTAGTGAAATAAAATCCCAGAATGTATCATGGGCCGAAGCAGCCTGTGGCATTTCGTGATCCGGTTCTGGTTTTACCGCGTGAATCAAATCAGGAAATTTCATGGCATCCTGGATAAAAAATACCGGCATATTGTTACCTACTAAATCGTAATTTCCTTCCTGGGTATAAAACTTAACCGAAAATCCACGAACATCCCTCGCCAAATCGCTGGAACCACGTGAGCCGGCAACGGTCGAAAACCTTACAAATACAGGTGTTTTAACTGATGTATCATTTAGAAAGCCAGCCTTGGTATACTTCCCCATACTTTCATATAATTCAAAAACACCATGCGCAGCTGACCCGCGTGCATGAACAATACGTTCAGGAATGCGTTCATGATCGAAATGAGTAATTTTTTCCCGAAGAATGAAGTCTTCCAACAAAGTACTTCCCCGTTCTCCCGCTTTTAGTGAATTCTGATTATCATTGATTCTTAATCCCTGGTTAGTTGTCAGAAATTCTCCATCTCCTTGCTCGGTGAATACCTGAAGCTTTTTGGTTTTTTCTGTTTCCTGTGCTGCTTTTACAGATTTTCCTGGTTTAGTCGGTTTTTTCGCCATAAGTTTGGTTTGTTTGTTATGTATGCATGCAATTCAAATACCACCGAGCTTACAAACAAAAAAGGCAGCGAATTTTCGCTGCCCTCCATTTTTTAGTGACTTTATAAATTAACGGTGCCTACATTGGCACTTCCCC
>JAZKDT010000001.1:533087-542999 GCA_040387475.1 Bacteroidota bacterium
AATATTAACGGCCACGTTATGAATGGTTACCGGATTATAAGGAAGCGCCGGTGTAACTGTTACATCATATATCCCGATTGGCAGACCCGGGATCATAAAATAGCCATTGGCACCCGCCATTGTTGAATAAGAATTAGAACCTGACGTAGCTACTATAGTGGCAATAACTCCCGGAGGATTCACCTGCCCTGAGATGGAGCCACTGGATGCAACGCTGGCAGCTCTGATTACCGGTTTTAAGGAGAAGCCTCCGTTTCCTTGCTCTACAATAGAAGCATTAGCATCAAAGTCAAGCAACACATAATAAGGAATACCTGGCATTAACGTTTGGTTTACTTTTATTTTCAATCCCGACTGTTGGGCACTTGGGGTGCTTAACGGATAACTAACCCCGTTTTTTACAACTGTGTTATTTGGACCAAGAATTAATCTGATCTCCTGTACTGTTTGTATGTATAATGATCCCGTCGCAATCATCGTATCTAAACCATTGGTGAAATCAAGTAAATTGTATACACCGGCGTTGATATTTAGTAATACAGTTTGCCCGTTCCCTTTAATTTCAACGGCTTTAACATCCACGTTTACTTCCGTGTAATCGCCTGGTGCGTCGGTCATGCTAATATAGTAAGGAGTTGGATCCCGTGGATCAACACTTTCTTTTTTGCAGGAATTTATTAATAATCCAAGTGTGATGATTAATAAAAATTTGTGAATTGTTTTCATAGTACTTTGTTTTATGGTATATATGTGGAGATACTAATCCCGTGCCAGCAGATGTTTAACGGCTTAATTTTGTACGTTATCTGGAAAATTAAAAAAAATAAGTAATTTCAATTTTGAAACCATTTGTATTATGACTGTTAAAGAAATCATGGCTGAACTGGAAGCCAAAGGAAGTCCGGCAATTAAAAATATATTTTTAAAACACGGTATTAAAGAACCATTTTTTGGTGTTAAGATTGAATACCTGAAAGTGATACAAAAGAAAGTTAAAAAAGATTATCAATTATCTAAAGATCTGTATGCTACGGGTAATGCTGATGCAATGTACCTGGCAGGGCTTATAGCAGATGAAGATAAAATGACCAAGAAAGATCTGGCACTTTGGGTAAAGCAAGCTGTATCCAATAATATCAGTGAATATACAGTTCCATGGATAGCAGCGGAAAGTCGCTTTGGTTATGAATTGGCTTTAGAATGGATCGACTCTAAAACAGATTTTATTGCTTCCGCTGGTTGGTCCACCTTGTCTAGCCTGGTTTCGATTAAGACAGATAGTGAGTTGGATCTTCCTTCTTTAAAAGCCTTAATTGCAAAAGTAGAAAAAGAGATCCACCAGGTGGATGACCGTTTGCGTTACCAAATGAATGGGTTTTTAATTTCCGTTGGTTGTTACGTGCCTGCGCTTACCGATACCGTTATCAAGGCAACTAAAAAAATAGGTGACGTTAAAGTTAACATGAATGGCACTGCTTGTAAAGTTCCTGATGTGATAACCTATATTGAAAAGGTAAAAGATAAAGGCACCCTGGGAAAAAAGAAAAAAATGGCGCGTTGTTAATGACACTGAGTTTTATTCGGATTTACTTGAGTAGTTCGTTTAATTTACGGTTGATGTATTTCTCATTAGTCAATAACGCGGTTTGTATTTTTTTGGCATAGTGAATCGAGTCTAATACTTCCTTGTTTTTTTCTTCCAGCTGTTTAAAGGCCTGGTCCACTAATAGTTTTTGGTTTTCAATAATTTTTTTTTGTCTTTGCGTTACTTTAAAACGTTTGTAAACAAAAATGGAGAATACGATCACTAAACCCAAACTTCCATACAAAGCAAAGCGTTGGGTTCGTTCTTGTTTGAGCTGGGCCTGCTGGGCAGCCAGTTGTGAATTCCGAACTTTTTGTTCTTCCACATGCTTCACACTGTCCGCTGCAGCTTGCTTCTCGTATTCGTATTGAAATTGTTTTTTTACGCTTGCTTTTTTTGTCTCCTGATTATTAATGCTATCGCGCATCTGTATCTCCAGGGAATACATATCGAACGCTTCTTTGGCCTTGTTTTGTTTTTTATAGATCCGCTTAAGAGCCGCTGCAGCACGCATCATATTTTTAGGAAAACCCAGCTCTTTGGATATTTGAAGGCTTTTTTCTGCAAGCTTCAAGGCTTCGCCACCTTTATGTTGATGAAGAAGAACAGTGCTTATGTTTATGAGTGAATTAGCTATCCCCGATTTATCTTTTATTTCTTCCTGAATTTTTAAACTTTTTTGATAATAGTCTAAAGCCAGGTTAAGAAAATCTTCTTGTTTACTCCTGTTACCTAACCGTTTTTCTTCCTCGGCAAGATTTGAATATACACCTCCTATATTGCTGTAGGATTGGCCAATACCCAGTTTATCGTTAATGCCTTCGCGTATTTTTAAACTCCTGTTATAATATTCCAAAGCTTTTGCCTGCGCATCTCTATAGCATTTTTCTTTAGAAGCCTGGCAGGCAGGATCACCGTGTTCGTT
Source organism: Bacteroidota bacterium (assembly GCA_040387475.1). GTDB lineage: Bacteria > Bacteroidota > Bacteroidia > B-17B0 > Aurantibacillaceae > UBA4416. The sequence goes on from JAZKDT010000001.1 coordinate 535,598, forward strand.
GTAAATAGCTCCAATGTTATTTAGTGACGCAGCTATGCCGTGATTATCGTGAGTTTGTTCCCGCATTTTTAAACTTCTGAAATGGTATTCTAATCCTTTTTTAAAATCTCCCTGATTTTTATGAATAATACCGATGTTATTTAGGGCATTGGCAACCCCTTTTTTATCGCCTATTTCCTCTCTGATTTTTAAACTGCGATGGTAGTATTCCAGTCCTTTTGAGATATCTCCCTGGTCTTTATAGATACTCCCTATATTATTTAATGAATAAGCAATTCCTTTTTTATTTTTAATCTCTTCTTCTATTGTGAGGCTCTTTAAATAGTAAGTAAGCGCTTTTGGGATGTCGCCCTGATTTTGAGCCAGAAAACCAATATTATTTAGAGCGCTGGCTAAGTGCTTTGAGTAAAAAATCTTTTGGCCGTTATTGGAAGAGCTGTTCACGCCTTTTTGTGCCAATTGAAGTAATTGGTCGTTATATGTCGGCCATACCTTATCGTCGTTTTCGGAATCAATTAATTCACTTAAAATATTACAACGTGTTGTATCATGGTTTGCGTTTTTGAAAAGCTCTAAAAGCGACGTTGTTTGTTGCGCCTGCGTTTTAGGCATGGACCATAGCATTAGAAAAACAATGCCAGTTAATACTAAACAACGCGGGTGCCTCATACTGTAAAAGTAATAAGATAGTTGAAACATGCAAATTCTGCTACATGACAACTTGAGATTGGTGGGACCTATTTTTTGCTGAGGCTAAATTCGACTCTCCTGTTTTGTTGTTTACCTTCTTCTGTATTGTTCGAAGCTATTGGTTTTGAGCTTCCATAACCCTGATAACTGATTTTGGCTTTATCTATTCCTTTGGCTGTTAAATAACTGAAAACCGCTTTTGCCCGCTGGAAGGAAAGATGCTTATTTGTTTTTTCAGAGCCTGTTTTATCTGTGTGTCCGTTTATGTCCATGTGTTTTTCAGGATTCCTTTGTAAATAGGCGATGAGCGTGTCTAATTGCGGGAATGATGAAGGTAAAATAATACTGCTATTAGATTCAAAGACAACAGATTTTAAGACAAATATCGAGTCAGTTGCACTCAATTTATTGGATGGCCCCGGAATATTTGAATTGGTAGGAGGCACTTCAATGTATACTGTTTCAACCAAACTCAGATCATCTAGATAATAATAGGCATCCCGTCCGGCCTTTTGATTAATGTGGGTTTTAAGATCTTTTGGAATATCGGGGTTCAGGCTTCGGAGCTTGTTAACTGCAAAGCTTCCAATGAGTAACCATGTTTCTCCCCCTTTTGATTTATAGATGACGGTAAGCCTATGCCATTTATCCTTTTCTTTTGAAACCTCCTTTCCCATAACCATATAAACAGGATTTAAGTTTGTGATAACGTCTGAATTATCGTACCCCGCTTTACTTTGTAAAAAGCATACGCCTAGTTGGTCAACGCTGGTTCGTGAATAGTCGCCTAAACTCACGTACATGGTGAATCGATAATATTTACCTTTCTCTAAAGGCGCCTTTAACGGCGTTTGTATGTACTCGCGATAATCACCGTGTGAAAAGGCAAATATACCACCGTAACAGTTCCCTGAGTGTGTTTCCTGGTAGCCCATTGGATTTTGCGGGATATCAACCAACGAATATTTTTTTTGCTTTCTGTCGCACTTGCAAAATAGATCACTTGTACCCCAACTGGCTGTGCGCCATGAGTCCGAAAGATTTAATGAGGAAAAGTCAGTAGGAACGTGTTGGTTATTTTCGAAGCTGGAGTCGGGAATAAAATTCTGGGCGAGAACCGCTTGACAGCATAGCAATAGTAAAACGCTTTTTCTTGCGTTCTTAAAATAATATGCGGGCTGCCAGGTAAAAATATGTTGCGCTTAAATTTTTATTATAACGTGCTTTTTTTAAATAGTTACAGCTTGTAAAACAATAATTATGTAACTTTTTTTCAGAACTATGTAACTTTTTCTTTTAGTAATAACGTCACCTTTGTATCAAATTAATTATTAATAAAATACAAGATGAAAACAATTACAATGAAAACCTTTGCAACAGGTATAGTTGCTGCCGTACTTTTAGTTACTTCATGTAAGAAAGGTGAAACTGGTCCTGCAGGAGCGGATGGAATGAACGGTACAAACGGAGTTGTTCCAACATCTACCGATGGATTTATAAAAGGTAATGTTTCGGGCGTGCGCCAGGATGGCACCGCTTTTAACGAATCATTTGAATATAAAAATTACTGGGGCGGTACTTCCGGAAGATTGGATAGCAATAGCATAGCCAGTTATGATTTTTCAATTAGCCGCGGCGGTGATGATATTTTAAGCCCAAACAGAGCCTCTATTATTGTTAACACAACGTCTAAAACAGCCTCTACAGGAAATATCAGCATGAACGATTTTACCTTCACAAAATCATTGGGTGCAAATAAGAGTTTTGAATTCTATGTAACTTCAACAGTTAGCACAACCATTACCGGTTTGGCGTATAATGCAAGTACTGGTATGTTTACAGGTAATTTCTCATTTTCAGTGAATGGTTTCCAAAACAGTACAGGCAATGCAGCTTCAATCAATGGAAGTTTCCAGGCAACTATTACTCAAATGTATAATTTGATTTTAAACCCTAATACCCATATAGAAACTGAGAACAAAATGTAATTAATTTTTGTTTTAAGTAAAAAAAGCCTCCGTCATAATTGATGGAGGCTTTTTAGTTAGAATGAAATGAAATTATTTATTTCTGCAAAGAGGGAAGAAGTGCATCGAGATTTTCCATAGCTGATAAAAGGCCTTCTTTAAAACCCATTTTTATGGTTTCTTCCAATTGTGTCAGATCAGGAAAAGTAATTTGAAACTCCACTAAAGTAACATCTCCTTTACCGGTGAAAGTAACCTCCCATTTAGATTGAGGCATTTCTTTGTTTATGGTTCCGTTTTCATCCGTAAAGCCATCTACCCCCGTAAAAGTTTTTTGAGATTTTACAGTTTGATAATCGGCCCTCGACCAATGCTCTTCACCTTGAGGCCCAACCATGGCATAGAGCCAATGGCCTCCTTCCCTGAAATCCATGGTTTTTGTTTTAGCTTTCCAGGGTTTTGGAGCCCACCATTGATCTAAAATCTCAGATTTTGTGTAAGCGTCCCAAACTAATGCAACATCCGCTGCAAATTCTCTTTTCACTGTAATGGTGTTATTTTCCTTATTTACAGAAAAATCAACGGTTAAATTGTGTTTCATTTTTTGTTGTTTTTTAAAGTTAATAATACGTCGTCTAATTGATTAAAACGATTTTCCCAGATTTCCTTGTACTGTTCGAGCCATTTGTCAATCTCTTTCATTTTTGTGCCATTCAATGTATAATGAATTTCTCTGCCAGACCGCTCCTCTTTTAAAAGCTCACATTCATTTAATATGCGGAGGTGTTTAGAAATCGCCTGTCGTGTTGAATCGAAGTGTGAGGCAATCGCATTGGGTGTCATAGCTTGAAATGCTATCAGTAAAATAATAGCTCTTCTCGTGGGGTCGGCAATAGCCTGAAAAACATCTCTTCTCATATCCGTTACATAATTGCGAAACTAATCGGTTGCAAATATACGCAATTAATCGGTTGCGCAAAAAAAATATTTATAAAATTCCTCAGAGTGGGAAAAATCGAAAACAAAGAATCGAAGAAACGTTCTAATCTCACTGTAATTCAGTCATATAAAAATTGAGTTTAAAAGGTATTGGATTTGTAGGTAATAACTGGTGGTTTTTATACATATAATATGACGGATTTGAAACTTTTTGTAAAACATATGGTTAGTGCGCGTTGTATCCTAGTTGTAAAAGACGCTCTTACGAAAGCCGGAGTTCATTTTGGAGATGTATCACTGGGAGAGGTTGAACTCATCAGCGCCATTTCTGGCGATCAGCTTCATCAATTTAAATGTTCTTTAATGCAGGCAGGATTGGAATTGATTGAGGATAAACGTAAAATTTTAGCCGAGAAAATAAAAAACAGTATCATAGAGATGGTTCATTACTCTGATGACATCATTAAGGTTAATTTCTCCAGTTATCTGACAACAAAATTAGATCATGATTATACGTACATGTCTAATTTATTTTCGGAGGTCCAGGGAATAACCATTGAGCAATTTACGATCTCTCATAAAGTTGAAAGGATTAAAGAATTAATTATATATGGCGAACTAAATATAACGGAGATTGCCTGGAAAATGAATTATAGTAGCGTGGCCCATTTATCCAATCAATTTAAAAAAGCAACCGGTCTTTCGCCTTCACAGTTTAAGCAACTTAAAGATAAGCGACGAAACACGATAGAGAACGTTGGAATTATAGATACCATTGCCGGTTATATATCAAATCCTTTATTTAACAAGAACCCTCAAATTTCCCTGAGATTTTAAAATCCATAAGTTCTATCAGATTAAACATTTATTGACATAGGGAATTTATTCCCCCTTATTTTTATTTTTTTGTAATTTTAGAATGTAATTAAATCTTTTATCATCTTAATTATGGAAACAAAAATATTATTGATTAATAATAATCTTCTGGAAAACGAAGTTATACAACAAGCGCTTAGCAAAGCTTTGGGAACTTTTTCGTTATTAAATGCGGAGAATGGAAAAGGTGCTTTTAATATTTTGATGGGAGGTCACCAGGAAAAACCGTCGGTGATTTTACTGAATCACGACCTTATTGATATGTCAGCAATTGATTTTTTAAAGGTTATGCAAAATTACTATACGCTTAACCATATAAAGATTTTTCTGATAACTGAGCCTATTTCAGCCACGATGCAGAAATCGTTTTATAAACTGGGAATAACGAATTTTATTTATAGACCTCTGTTAAATGATGCAGCACTATTCATGAATATAAATTCCCATTTCAACGTTTCGCCGGCATTTATAGGTTTATTTTCTGTAGAACAGTTGAAAGCAAAATGTATTGCGGCCTTCAGTAAAGGAAAAAGCATTTTGTTTGGCCACCATGCTACCGTTACCGGTATATATGGGATAGGGACTAAGGCTGCTTTGTTAGCAGGCACTTTATTGCTTGTTACAGGAGCTGCCCACTCTATTAAAAAGAGAAATGCCGGTAAAATTGCAGCTCATGCAGTAATAGAAAAAAATGCCCCGCCTTCATTGTTAGTTCAAGACGATGACATGGAGAGTGCGAATATACCGGAGCCAAAATCTATAATTTCAAATTATATCCCGTTTGGACAGGAACTCGCCGAAGATAATCTTGTCAATTTAAATACGACTATAGATACTTTAAGTGTTGTAAAAATATCGCGAGAGTTACGCATCAAAATTATTGAGGAGCAGGATAGTATCCCGCAATAACTGAATGTTTTTTCAATATTTGAAAATGGCCAAAATATGACTTTGGCCATTTTTAGTTTAATTACCTGGGTAGATCCATCGTTGAATGGCAGCTACAGTATCCATAGGATTTGTATTGAAACAGATTCGCGCTTTTGGAGCGTATTCGTGAACGGCATTAATCATGTTTTCGAACAATATAAAGTTTGAATCGGGTATCCTGATTCCTGCGCCAATTAATACACATTCAAATGGAGTAGTTTGTAAATGTTCCTGTATAACCTGAATAGCTGTTACACCAAGATCAATCCAGCATAATTTGGCATCGTAACCAAGTTCATTCAGTGCGGTTACGGAACCAGTGATACCGTTGAATACTTTGGCTGCGTTTATACCTGGCATGGATGAAAATTCAGGAGACGAAAAGTCGAGCCATTTAGGGTCTATTCCGATAACTAAGATTGTTTTTTTGCTCATGGTCTGTTTTCTGTTTACTGATTGATGATTTACATAACATTATCATTTTCCAGTACTTTAAAGTGTCTGCATTCTGATATTTCAGTTTCAATCAATTGATTGCTAAACTGCGGCCATAGATCATAGCCTTTGTCCTGTTGATATTTTATGGCGCTGTCAAAAAATGAAAAAATCACATCCATATCAGTTATGGTACTTGGTACTATTTGTAATTCAATGCTGGACATACTATGGTTTGTAACAGTAGAACAATATACAAGGCTAAATAACTAATTTAAATTGGCATTCTCACATCTGCTAAAAAAAGGTAATACTAACTGGTATTGGATTTGAGATTGTCATATAAATAGTTGTTAATATAAACTTTTAAAATATAAAACATGAAAAATTACATGACATATTGTTTATGCCTCATAATGGCTTTTTTGATCTCGTTGCCGGCGCAAGCGCAACGATCTTCTTTAGATACAAGACAACAGGGTGAAACCGTGTCGAGAAAGGAAAGGAAAATGGAAAGAAAAAGAGCGAATTACCGGGAAAGTAATTCCGCGAATGCTGAGAATCGGCTTAGTGGAAAGCCCCAGTACAAAGCCCGTACAAAAATGAAAGTGAAACATGAAAAAGCTCCTTCTGAAAAAAGAAGAAGACATAGAGACCGAAAAACGGAAGAAGTGAGGGCTTAACGTTATAGCAGGATTCCGTAAGCCTCACTTTATTTGCCGTTTAACTTATCAGAGGTAAGAGTTTTTGCTGTAGGTACCCGCTCCATCCGTTCGAGCATTGATCATAGCATTGTATGTTAGGATTTAAACCTATATGAGTAAATCGTACCTGGGTTTTGTTACCCTGTTGTGAAATTTCAAAGCAAATTTTTGTATGTGTCCATTCTGCTTCATCACTCAAAAACGTAAGCTTGCTATCAGTAACCAGCCATACTATTTTAGTGTCAGGTATAAGTTCAATCAATTTTTGTTTGGAATAATGCATACCTCCACCAGCAAGGAAAGAAAATTCATCGTCAAGTTTTTCAGATGATCCTTCAAACGTTTCTCCATATAGGCCTGACCACCATGAACGGACGTTTAATAAAATAGGAAATACTTCTTTTGGAGATTTGTCTACCAGGAATGTGCTGCTAAAGTCGGTTGTTGTCATAATCGTGGTTAAATGCTGTTTGTTTTTTCTTTAAATAAAAAGTCTACTAGTTTCTGTATTTTGGGACCCATGATCAAAATGGCCGGCACAGCTACTAGATAAGCCATCGCCCATGAGCGCAACCAAATACCTGCAAATTTTTCGGTATATCCGATATTAACAGATATAAGCGTAAACGAAATAATTCCTGTTGTAATGATTCCCATAATAAGGGCAAAGGCTATTTTGTTTTTCATGATATTATTTTATAAGTGCTACCTGTCCCATATGGTATTGCATGTGATTGGTTCGGCCGATCAATACATTCAACCTGTTTCTGTGTGGTTCTTTCACAAAATCTTCCGCGGAAACGGCACTGTGTTTTTGTAACCATTCCTCAGGAGTTAATTGATTAAAGTGATTTGCAAGTT
>JAZKDT010000001.1:543009-566381 GCA_040387475.1 Bacteroidota bacterium
CACATTGTCCCATACAATCCTTAACTCCTGTATCGAAGGTACATTTGAAATAGCGCGGTCGGGTTTGGTTAAAAAGGCTTCTTCTAAATCCGGATATAAAGCAGGCTCAAAATTTAATAAGGGCAACATCTTGTCGTGTACTACTGCTAAATGCCCCAATAAATAACTGCCTCTGTTTCTACCGGGGGCAACTTCTTTTTGCAGATGTTCATCTGTTAATGCATTAAATAATTTATTAGCAGAGTCTAGTCGTGAATTCCAGGCATCCAGCACTGATTTTACAATAAGTTGTTTTGTTTCCATGTTTTTAATTTTAAATTGGATAATATCTTATGACAAATGTACTGTCTGAAAATAGAATTTGTAGTGTGTGAAATAGACATTATGAGAGGTTGATTTGGACAAACGAATAGCTTATATTTGTACCATGACAAAACATGTTTCAATACTTATTCCCGAAGAAGATCCTAACTTAAGCAGTATTGTTGGTTCTTATAAGATATTTACCCGGGCCAACCAATACCTGGTTGCCAAAGGCCGGAAACCTGCATTCAATATTCAATTAGTTGGAAACTCTAAACAGGTAAGTGTGCACGATGGGTTGTTTTCAGTGCATCCTAATGCCACGTTAAAACAGGTTCAAAAAACGGATTTGATCCTTATTCCTGCCATCAAGCCCAATTTTGCTGCCTCTGTTAAAGCTAATAAAGATCTTTATCCATGGATAAGCGCTCATTATAAAAATGGAGCGGAAGTGGCCAGTATGTGTACAGGCGCTTTTCTACTGGCCTCAACCGGATTATTAAAAGGGAAGATCTGTTCTACGCATTGGATAGCATCTGAGGCGTTCGGTAAGATGTTTCCGGATGTGAATTTAGTTGCTGATAAACTCATCACGGATGAAAATGGTATTTACACAAACGGCGGTGCTTTTTCTTTTTTGCATTTGCTGTTGTATTTAGTTGAAAAATATTGCGACAGAGAGACCGCTATTTATTGCGCCAAGGTTTTTGAAATTGATATCGATCGACAAACGCAATCTCATTTTACTATTTTCTCAGGTTTGAAAACGCACCATGATGAAGAAATAAAAAAAGCCCAATTATTTATAGAAAAACATGTCAGTGAAAAAATTTCCATAGAGGATCTGGCTGATAAGTTTTCGATCGGCAGAAGAAATTTTGACAGACGATTTATTAAAGCCACATCAAATACACCGGTAGAATACATGCAGAAAGTAAAAATGGAAGCTGCCAAACGAAAACTGGAAACTAGTCGGGAAAGTGTAGATGAAATTATGTACAGTGTTAGTTACTCCGATAATAAGGCCTTTAGAACAGTCTTCAAAAAAATAACCGGTTTGTCGCCATTGGAATACCGGAATAAATATAATAGAGAAGCTGCGGCCTTATAGAATTTATTGGATAGATGTTTAACTATTCTGATGTTAATTTTGGGTCGTGGTTTATTTTAGAGGTGTCTTTTGTATCCTTCATGAATAGATAAACAAAGAGGGATAATGAAATACAAATGGTGATATACCAGTAAAAATAAGATTCGTTACCCGCATTTTTAAACCAAAGGGCTACATATTCTGCAGTGCCTCCAAATATGGCTACTGTTAAGGCATAAGGCAACCCCACACCCAGGGCACGCACTTCGGCAGGAAACAATTCAGCTTTAACAATAGCATTGATACTGGTGTAGCCACTTACGATTATCAGCCCTGCCATTAATAGTAAGAAAGCCACTAATTGAGATTGTGTTTGACTCAATGCCGTTAGCAGTGGTACTGTAAAAAGCGTGCCTAATACTCCAAAGCTGATCAGTAAAGGTTTACGACCTATTTTATCGGATAGAGCACCAAATAAAGGTTGTAATGCAACAAATATCAAGAGAGAAATAAAGGATATAAGGGTTGATTCACCCTTGGTTAAATGAACGGTATTTACCAAAAATTTTTGCATATAGTTGGTATAGGTATAAAAGGCAAGCGTTCCTCCTAGTGTAAGGCCCACAACCGTTAGTATGGCTTTAGGATGTTTAAGTAACTCCCTGATAGTTCCTTTTTTTTCTATTTTTCTTTCTTTTTGGGCTTCAAACGACTCTGTTTCATGTAAGTTCTTTCTTAGATATAGGGCGACGAGAGCCAGAATTGCCCCGATAATAAAAGGAATTCGCCAACCCCATTCGTGTAACTGCTCATCGGTTAGCAACCATTTTTGTAAAACCAATTGTATACCCAGTGCTATTAATTGTCCTCCAACCAGCGTGACATATTGAAAACTGGAATAAAATCCCCGGCGATTGGCGGTTGACATTTCGCTTAAATAAGTGGCAGATACGCCATATTCACCACCAACACTTAAACCTTGTAAAAGTCTTGCCAGCAGCAATAACACAGGAGCCAGCACCCCTATGGATTTATAACCAGGAGTTAGTGCAATGAGTAATGAACCCAGCGACATTAATAGTACGGATAAGGTCATAGATTGTTTTCTCCCGATTCTATCTGCTATACCTCCAAACAGCCAGCCGCCAATCGGGCGCATTAAAAACCCAACTGCAAATATGCCTGCCGTATTTAAGAGTTGCGCTGTTGCATCCTGTTTTGGAAAAAAGGATGCTGAAAAATAAAGTGAGAATGCAGAATAGGCGTACCAATCATACCATTCTACTAAATTGCCAATTGAGCCACCAACAATGGCTTTAAGCCGTTGACTAGATATTTTTTCGTGTTGTGCCATTGCGATTTTATTTATGGTTTTTAAAGTTAGGCATTTATTGAATTAATTAGCAAGCAGTAATTAACGGTGCGCTTCACTATAAATAGTTAATAATAGTATATTTAATAAACCAATTTAATGTAATATAATGACAACCTTCCCCAACCTTTCTTTGGCTGTCTCTCAATTTGCTGATATCTCTCAGGATGAGTTTAAACTTTCTGAATCGTATTGGAAACATCGAATTTATAAAAAAGGAGAGTTTTATAATGAACAGAAAATGGTTTGTAAGCAGTTAGGGTTTATCACAAACGGTGTTTTCAGGTCATATATCATTGATCCTAAAACCGGCGAAGAAAAAAATGTCTTTCTGTATTCAAGTAATAATTTTGTGGTAACCTTTAAGAGTTTTATCAATCAAATTCCTTGTGATTATCACACACAAGCTATGACAGATTCTACTGTCATTTATATCAGCATTATTGATTTGTTGGAACTTTATAAAAAGTCGCATGCGTGGGAGCGTTTTGGCCGCTTGTTGGCACAGGAAGCTTTTAATGTGGTGATGGAACGCACAGAAAGCTTTCTTTTTAAGAATCCGGAAGAACGCTATCTTGATTTGATCAGGAATCATCCAGATATTTTTAGTTCAATCCCGCTGTATCATATTTCATCCTATTTAGGAATACAAGGACCTTCTTTAAGTCGGATCAGGAAAAGAATTTCGGGTAAGTGATGCGATTTTAACTTAGGTTAAAGTTTTTTATATAAGTTTTACGGAATTTTGATCCAACCAAAACAATAAAAAAAATGAAAACATCAAAAACAATCGTATTCATTCATGGATTATTCGTGAATAACACCAGCTGGTCTCAATGGAAAACGTATTTTGAGGCTAAAGGATTTACTGTACATACGCCTGCTAATCCCGGACATGAAGGAAACCCATCAAGTCTTAGAGATAGTATTCATCCGCAATTAACGCAAACGGGTTTTGAAGATGTAGTGAATAATGCTATCAAACTGATAGACACATTGCCTGAAAAACCAATCGTTGTTGGACATTCATTAGCCGGTTTGGCTGTGATGAAATTGATAGAATTAAATAAAGCCATTGCCGGTATAAGTATCGACGGCGCCCCTCCAAAAAATGTATTTGCACCTTTAGCTACCATTAGAGTGGTGTTGCCGGTTGTAAACCCTTTTAAAGTAAGCTCTGCTTTTATGGGTAGTAAGGAATGGTATCATCACGCGTTTTTTAATAATTATAGTAAGGCAGAAAGTGACCGGTTTTTTGAGGAAATTGCTGTGCCTGAAAGCAGAAAAATAGCCAGGGATACTCTTTTAACATCTTTCGCGAACATCGATTTTAAAAGACAGCACCAGCCGTTACTTTTCATCGGAGGCGAGAAAGACAACATTTTTTCTGCGCAGTTCACAAAAAAAATTGCGGATTCCTATAAAGACAAAAATAGTGTAGTTGACTATAAATCTTTTGAAGGAAGAAGCCATTTTATCTGTGGAGAAAAAAGTTGGGAAGAAGTTGCTGAATATGTATACAACTGGATCCGGAAATTGTAGAGTAGGTATTATTTTGCTTTTATCGAAACCTTAGCAGCTCTTCCCCACGCTATAAACGCCGCTAAAAATGCCAGGAATATATTAAATCCGATCACTGATGCTTCTCCTCTTGAAATATGGAAGATGATGGCGGATAGCATAAGAACAATCGTACCAATTGCAGCCCATTGGGTAAGTTGTGGTTTAACACGAATTAATGCCGGAAGCATCAATCCAACAGCCGCAAGGAGATCTACAATTCCGAGAGTCCTGACAATTAGTGGTGGAATTTCTCCTGTCCACGGCATCAGTACCGCTATTTTTTCGATTGACATAAATTTCATGGCAGCACCCATGAGTAAACATAGTGCTACTATTACTTGTGCTATCCAAAGTATTATGTGCATTATTTTTGATGATTTTTGGGTTTCCATTTTTAGTGTTTTTGAGTGACCAAAAGTAATTATATTTACTATCTGATGTATAGTACTTTCCTTTCGGATAGTTCTATCTAAATGGATAGTAACATAAACCCTATAACCATGCTCACCGACGACACCTGCCCAAAAAATGTGCTTGCTATTAAAGATTCTTTGGAAGCCCTGGAGGGTAAGTGGAAACTTTTAATTATCCTTTCGCTGTCGATGGGTAATAAGCGTTTTACAGAGATATCAAAAGAAATTCATGCCATTACGGACAAAATGCTTTCAAAAGAATTAAAACATCTGGAAGCTAATAAATTAATAAAAAGGGAGGTCAAAGATTCATTTCCGCCAACTGTCATTTATTCGATCACCAAACATGGCAGGTCGCTTCAAACATTATTGGATGAGTTGTATCGCTGGGGATTAAGACATCGTAAAGAAGTGATCGGAAAACAGTGAGGCTTATTGGTTTTGAGAGGTCAAAAACTCTTCTATCAGGGCTACTGCATATGTGTATTCCCATTTTTCATTTACCAAGGTAGTAACTTCGCCAATATATTGTCCGTGGCCTCCGGGAAGGATTGCCAGGTCACTATTGGGAATAAGGCGATGCATGCGAGTTGCATGTTCAACAGTAGCCACATCTTTGGTTCCATTCATAATCAACGTTTGTGCTTTTATGGATTTGATTTGGACATCAGTCCAACCTTTAAAATTTTGCATGCGCTCTACATCACGATTAAACATTTTTAAAAGTGCCGTTGAATCGTTATTCACTTTTAGGAACCCGTCTTTTAACGGCTGTGGCATGTCTTTAATGTGGGCGTTTTTGAAAATATCCCAAAATTGTGGGAACACCGCGTCGCGGCTATAAAACGTGGAAGCCAGAATTAATTTATTGATCATCTCCGGATGGTGTAAAGCAATTTCAATAGCTGTCTGCCCGCCATTACTAAATCCTAATATATCGGCTTTATCTATTTGTAAATTTTTCAAAAGTGCAGCTACATCATCTGCATCCTGTTGAAAAGATAAAGGGGTATCTCTATCTGCGGTTCTACCGTGTGCTTGTAATTCAATTGCAACTACCTGCCGATTTTTTGCAAGTAAAGGAATAAGCTGGCCATAATTTGTTTGAATAGTAGAGCCACCTCCATGAATAAGTATCAAGGGTTTGCCTGCACCGTAAATTTCGTAATATAAATTAAGTCCGTTTACTTTTGAATAGCCGCTTTTAAAAAAGATGGTTTCTAACATAGGAGGTTGAGTTGTATCGTTTTTTATGACTTGAATATTTTGTGTAACTGGCTCGTTCTTGCAGGCGGTGATAAACCAAATGCAAGAAACGCAAAATAATGTTTTTACCAGGTTCTTTTTTATATATTTCATCTGCATAAAGATAACAAAGCTCTAGTTTTAAAAAAACTATTTGGTATTTGTCGTTTCTATTTCAAATAATGACTCGTATTTTAAGCTATGCATTTGATGAGAACAAAAAGGGTCGCTAACACAATGTTAGCGACCCTTTACCTATTGAGTTAATTTGCTTTAGTTACAAACCCTGTATCCATTCAATAACTTGATCTTTGGTTTTCCCGATTTTTTTCTGAATACGTCCTACCAATTCATCGTCTTTACCTTCTTCATATACTAAATCGTCATCGGTTAATTCTCCGTACTGTTGCTTGATCTTACCTTTAAGCTCGTTCCAGTTGCCTTTTAATTTAAATTCTTTGCTATTCATGATTTCTAGTTTTAATAGTTAATATTCAAATAGCATGCCTGTGAAAAAAAACAGCAATCTTATGCGTTTACAAACTATTGCTAATAATAAAACTGCGTTCGCTAAAGGCAGGAAGACTTGGAGCACCTTCGTAAAAATACTTTATGTCATCTTTGTTATCCATTAATCCTAAACTATAAAGAACAGGTACAAAGTGGTCGGGAGTTGGGGCAGCCAGTTTACCCAATTTGTGGCTGGTTTCGTAGTTGATGACGTTCTCTACTCTTCGCGCATCAATTTCTTTTTTTATCCACGTATCATATTCTGCTTCCCAACCAAAGGGAGTCATATCTCCGGTTTGAAATTTTTGCCCAACTAATTGAAGGTTATGGATCAAGGAACCACTTCCAATAATAAGGACACCTTTTTCGCGCAGCGATTTTAATTGTTTCCCCAGTTCATAATGATAGCTGGGTTTGGCATAATAGTCAATGCTCATCTGGAATACGGGAATATTTCCGTTAGGAAATAAGTGCATTAACATGGGCCATGCTCCATGATCCAAACCCCAATCGGTTGTTTCTGCAATTGATGGAATGAGCTTTTTTATCTCCTGCGCAATATCAGGAGCACCCAAAGCCTGGTATTTTACGTCATAGTGGTTTTTCGGAAATCCGTAATAATCATAAATCTGTTTTTGTTCCTTTGAAATATTAACGAACGTTCCCCTGGTACACCAGTGAGCAGAAACCACGACTGCCGCTTTTACATCGTAGTTTTTTTGCAAATCTTTACCTAATTCGAAGAGTGTATTCCAAAAAGGCTTTTCCTCTTTTGACATCGGAATATCCATAGGATTGCCATGCGATGTAAACAAAACAGGCATTTTTTTTCCTTGAGTTGGCAACTGTGTGGTTAATTTTTCAAATTCCGGTAAATTCATAGCGCTTAAAGATAAGGGAGCTAAGGCCAGTAATTTTAAAAACTCTTTTCGCTCCATGTTAGTGATAATTTTTTTCGCAAACAAAGTTACGAAGATTTATAGGAAGGCACGCTTGGTAGCTTTTAGGATAGTTGGTTTCTGACTGGATAGCTGTGCCTTATAAATGGCACGAAATTTTTAACTGTTGCGTGCCTCTAAAAAACCGCAGTAGGAAAAACAATCAACTCATGTATCCCTTCATTTTTGTCGGTTAAATGCCGGATTCATGTTGTTTTAAGGGTAGCGTTATAATAAATGTTGCTCCGTTGTCCAAACTACCAATTGCCGTGATATGACCTCCATGTCTCTCAGCTATTTTTTTACAAAGCGACAATCCTAAACCAGTTCCTTCGTATTTGTCTTTCGGATTAAGGCGGGTGAAGGTTTCGAAAATTCGTCCGGCGTAGTCAGGCTCAAATCCAATTCCATTATCTTTTACCGTAATACGGGCAAATTCTTTTCCGAACTCAACAAATGGTTCGGATGATATGAAAATAGTTAATTTTAAATCTGGCTTAGAAAATTTGATAGAATTATTAATGAGGTTGTAAAAAAGTTGATAAAGCAAAACAGGCGCACCTTCAAGTTTCGGCATTCCTTTTGCCTCTATAGTTCCGCCTTTTTTTTGTAAAGCTACATCCAGGTCTGTTTCGATATTTTTTATGACGTCGTTAAGATCTACCAGTTGATGTTGTTGCATACTTGCATTAATTGTAGAATATGCTAATACACCGTCGATCATAGTAAACATGCGATCCGTGGCAACGTGGATCCTTTTCATAAACTGGTTGGCTGTTTCGTCGAGCTTACCATCTAAATGTTCTTCCAACCGGCTTGTAAATGTTTTTATTTTTCTAATTGGTTCTTTTAAATCGTGGGATGCCACGTGTGCAAACTGCTGTAAATCTTCATTGGAACGTTTAAGCTCTTTGGTTCTTTCAGCCACAAGACTTTCCAGTTTCTCTGTAACCGTTTTTTGTGCGGTAATGTCACTCGCTGAGCCAAACCATTCAACAATATTATGCTCATCATCTAAGATAGGAATTGCCCTTGAGAATGTCCACCCTATGGAGCCATCGGCAGTTATTACCTGGTGCTCCAGCTCAAAAACACTTTTATGTGCAATAGCTGTAGCGATTGCTTTTTTTACGGTATCATGTTCAGAAGCATGCACATTTTTTTCCATCCAGTTTTTTATAGGTGCTGAGGTATCGGAAAGAAATCCCCGCCCGTCTAAAGGGTTCATGATAGTCCAGTCGGCATTTAAGCTGTATATCACATCCGATGATGCGTTTACCAAAGCACGGAATCTACTTTCGCTTTCTTCCAGTTTTTTTCTCGCGGTAACCTGTTCAGTAACATCAATGGCAACCTGTATCATCCCTATTATTTTTCCGTTTTCTTTTAGGGGCCTGTAGGCAATGTTATAATAATAGTCCTGGATTATCCCTGTGCGGTTATGCGGTACGCGCACTTCAGACTGGTCAAAATTGATGCCTTCCGTGTATACCTTTTGCACCTTTTCCCAAATATATTGTCCTTCCAGTTCTGGCAGTATCTCAATTAAGGGAATTCCTATAATCTCTTCTCCACGGCCAATCATTTTAAGCATAGCCGTATTAATCTGTTCAATCCTAAGATCATCCCCCATTAAAACCAGCGTGGGAGCTGAGGTTTGATTGATCATTGTTTTCAAACGCATCTCGCTTTGCTGAAGTTTTCCCTCGGCTTGCTTTATATCTGTAATGTCGCGCGTTGTTCCGGCGATAGCCTCTACTTCGCCTTTTTCATTTAAAACAGGAACTAGAATGTAATCGTAAACACGACTTCCCAATTCAGCGTGAGGAAAAGAAACAGTTCCCCGGATAGTTTTTTTTGTAACAATTATTTCATCAATCTCCCGTTCGTGCATTTGCGCATGCCACTCTTCATACCCGTTGTCCCTTAATCCTTTACCAATAGCTTCTTCCTCTGACTTACCCCACATGGTAAGCAGCGCCTTATTGGCGTAGGTGAAATTATACCTGAGGTCAAATACATATACCAGATCTGGCGTATTATTGGTGATAGAATCATACAACCGTCTCTGTTTTTCTGCAGTATCGAGTGTCTGACTAAGTGCTATTTCAGCCTGTTTCTGTTCAGTGATATCTTCTGTTGTTACAACTAAACACTTGTCGTGCTTAACAGCGGTAAAATTAAACCAGTTTTTGCTGCCTTCAACTGTATACGAACTTTCAAATTTAGTTGAAACACCGGTTTCAAAGGCTTCAATAAGCTTTTGTAGAATCTCGCCCCCTTTGGGAATAGAAAAGATCTCGCTGTAAAGCTTTCCTTTATATTCTGTATTTTTAATTCTCTTGATGCCACGTGCATTCAATAGAAGGACTAAAAAATCGTCTACCTGGCCTTTTTGATCATTTACAGACTTTAGTACAGCAATGTCGTTGGACGAAGAGTCGAAAATTGTTTGAAAAAGTTCTTTATTTTCCGTTAAATCCATTTTTAAGTTCTAAACGCTCACCGCGTTTTGTTTTTCTTATCAAACAAATTTCTTCGTATTTTGTTTGAAGAACCCGTTTTTAACTACTAAAAACGGAATGAGCTAAAATTAAAAAACGAAACCCAAAAACCCAAATAGAAACAGGTTGTTTAAACGTTAAATTTCTTACTTATTGATAATGTTGTTTAAAGTGAATAACAGTTTTGGCATTTGTTGGCTAATTAAAAGTAATGACACTATTTCGGCCTATTTATGATTGGTTTTTCGGATATTTAGAGTTTAAAAAAATAAGCGTATTAAACACCGTTAAATGGATTCGTTATCACACATTATTATTGGCGCTGCCATTGGAGAAATATTTCTTGGAAAAAAAATAGGACGATGGGGTATGTTGTTGGGCGCTGTTGCTAAAAGCGTACCCGATTTTGATTTGTTTTACACGGGCCTTGCCGATCCAAGGGCTTATATGTGCGAGCATAGGGCGCATACACATTCTTTATTTATAGAGGCAATTTACGCGATACCTATTGCCTGGTTGCTGGTTAAGTTGTTTAAAGATAAAGTATCTTTTACAAGAATGCTATTATGTATGCTGGCTTGTTTATGGGGCCATTCGTTGCTGGATTGGTGTACTAATTTTGGTACACAACTGTTATTGCCTTTCACTAATGAAAATTACTCATTAAATAACCTGGCAATCGTTGATCTGCTATTTACGCTGCCAATGCTAATCCTGGTAGTGATGGCGGTTTTTTATAAAAAAAATGGAGTGAGAAGGAACAAGCTTGCACAAGCGGCTTTAATGTATTGCTTTGTTTATTTGGGATTTACATTTTTTAATAAATACCGTGCAGAGGATATTGTTCAGGAGTCTATTACAGAACAGCATATTCCCGCAACCGCTCATATGACCAATCCAACGATGCTTAATAATATTTTGTGGTACGGGGTAGGTAGTAACGACAGCACCATTTTTATAGGGGAGTTTAGCTTGTTACACAGTCAACATCCCATCACTTGGCACAGCTATCCGCGTCATCAGCACTTAATGGAACAGTGTAAAAGTAAAAAGGATGTGGCCGTGCTCCGTTGGTTTAGCGACCCTTATACCATTGCGGAGGCCAATGGAGACACCCTTAACATGTACGGCGTAAAATTTGGCAGAACAAACATGCAGGAAAACGAAATGAAAAAGACGTTTATTTTTCACTACAAATTATATCAAAACAAGGGAGTGGAAATAATGGGCATGGAAGAAGCCAATCAGAAAAACATGAATGTAAAAGAAACGTTTGCTGACCTGTGGGAACGAATTTGTGGAAGAAGGCATTAATGGTTTCTAACTGCAAGCGTATTTTCTTCTATCTGTTTTAAACGAATAACGCCAGGCTAGGAAGCAAGGTATAGTTTATATCATTTTACAGAAAGTTATAATTTGTATTTCAAATAACGTGCGCAATTCTATATGCAGTAGCGGCCAATTAATTTTGCTCCTCCCCATTTTTTCTACCCTACGGGGTGGATTTATCGAACTTTTTTATTGATTGTGAGTCAATTTAGAATTCCCACATGAACAAATATCAATGAAATGTCCATTATTTGAATTTAAATGAACATTATACTTGATTTTTAAGAAAAATGGACATACATTTGTTATATGTCCAAATAATAATAAAAAATGAACAAATCTAAAATTATAAAATTTGATAGGAATCAGCCATATAATGAACTCCCTGATTTACCACTTTCAGAAAATATAATAGATAAAGAAATTTTAGTAAAATGGGGTTTAGCTTCACGAGTTTTAGCTGAGTTAAATAAAAATATCATGCGAATCCCAAATCCGTTAATGTTGGTAAATACTATTTCCTTGCAGGAAGCCCAAAGTTCAACTGCTATCGAAAACATTTTTACTACAGAGGATGAGTTATATAAGGCGGTGTCAGATACAATTAAAGAAGAGGTTGCAAATCCCGCAACAAAGGAAGTTTTGAGATATAGAGAAGCGTTGTGGGGAGGTTATCATACCTTAGAGAAAGGTAAAACATTTGATAAATCAGTTGCCGTTAAAATTTTTCAGCAAATAAAAAACACTAAGCAGGGTATTCGTTCACCTCAGTCTCAAGTAGTAATTAAAAGAGGACAAAGTGAGTTTAAAGCGGGAGAAATTATTTATACACCACCAAGAGGAACTGATATTGTTGATCAAAAGATGGATAATTTATTTGAATTTTTAAATCAAACAAATGAGTTTGATCCACTTTTAAAAATGGCTATCGCACACTATCAGTTTGAAGCGATACATCCATTTACTGATGGAAATGGACGTACAGGAAGGATATTGAATTTGCTATATCTAGTAAATCAGAAATTATTATCTCATCCTGTTCTTTATCTAAGTAAATATATTATTAATCATAAAGACGATTATTACCATCACTTATCCGGTGTGACACAACGGGGCGCCTGGAAACCATGGATCTTATTTATGTTAACTGCCGTGGAAGGAACATCACAAATAACAAATCAGAAAATAGATGAGATTTTAAATCAAATGGATGCAACGTATAAATATGCAAATTCAAAATTGAAATGGTATTCTTACGAATTAAATCAGGCCTTATTTTCTCAACCATATATGAAACAAAAATTAGTCGGAGAAATAACCGGTGCCCGAAGTAGAACGACACTTACAAAATATATGCTTCAATTAACAGAATTAGGAATAGTATCTGCACAAGAAGATGGAAGGGAAGTATTTTATATTAATAATGATTTGATCAGAATACTGGAAAATTAGGATTTGATAACTTAAGCAAGCTGCATAAACATCCAAAAAATACATAGGCTACTGGAAAAACAGAATTATGCCATTTGATTGGTTTTGTTTAAGCAAAAATTATTGTTCATAATTTTCAAACTCAGATATTTTTGTAGTAATATTCTTTTACTTTTAAATATACTCTATAAAATGCCAGCTTTCTACCACAAAGATTTTGTTTCGGGCAAAGAAATAAATGATAATCCATTTATATTCACATGTCACTATTGTTCAAGTCCTTTGAGTTATGTTGATATAATTGATCAATGGGATATTTCCAACGAACAAATCCTTCAAGGATTCTATAATACAATTAGAATATACAAGGAGCTGCATAGTCTTGAGGACTGCTACCTTAATTTGCGCCTTGATCACAAGACTGAAGAATTAACGCTGGAATCTTGTAAGATTTGTGGATGGTGGAGAATTATTAAAACCATTTGCGTACCTGCTGAAGAGTGGCAAATATGGGATATCCGATTTGGATGTGTGGGCACGCTAAAAAATCTTGATTTAAAAAATATCAATATTCCGGTAGAAGAAGTCAGAAATTTTCTCGCAGCTGAATATGATAAAAGAAACATTATTAACCCCAAAATTTATGAAAATGTAGTTGCAAGCGTTTTTAAATCTCATGGTTATAATGTCATCGTCACAGGATATACTCATGATGGAGGAATTGATGTAATTCTCGAAAATGGAATTGAACAAATCGGAGTTCAGGTAAAAAGATCAATAAATGCGATAGAAGTGGAACAAATCAGGTCATTTATTGGTGCGCTTATACTTGGAAAATATAGGAAGGGGATTTATGTAACCACGTCCTCATTTAGAAAAGGTGGAGTTAAGACGGTGCAAAATTTAAATCAAATTAATAAAATGTCAATTGAGCTTATCAATGCTGAAAGATTCTATGATGCTTTGGAAATCGCTCAAGTTAGGGATGACAGAATTGAAAATTTATTTCACAGCGTAACAAAAATACCTTCTCTAAATTATTATGATTTTGACACACCTTATAATTCTTTATAAAACCAGCTATTAAATTAAGTCCGTTTCCCTGAGTTTTTTACCCACATGAATTTTAGAAACAAAAAAGCCAAACTGAAGTTTGGCTTTTCATTCATTGTACCCTAGCCGACAGAAAACCGAACCAAACTTCGATTTCTATTAAAAAATTAAGTGCTTTAAAAATGAAACTTAATATTATTTAACTATCAGTCGAGCATAAAAGCTTAACAATGAAGCGAAAAAAGTCTTTGGCTAGGCAGTTGATGTGCTCATATAAATCTATTTTGTTACAACTATAAATGCCACTCGCCTGTTTTTCTTCCTACCTTCTTCTGTTTCATTGCTCGCAATTGGCTCTTTACTTCCCAGGCCATGATAGTAAAGCTGGCCTGGTGAAATTTTTTTAGAAATTAAATAATCAAAAACAGCTTTAGCTCTTTTTTCAGAGAGTCCCTGATTCTTTGTTTCATCACCCACATTATCGGTGTGGCCTTTAATGTCAATGGTCATGGTTTTTTGTGATACCAATTGATTTACTAAAATATCGAGTGAAGCATAAGATTCTTTTAGCAGCGTAGATTTATTTATTTCAAATAATACATTCTCTAAAACAATTTCTTTTGGTTTTACAACGGGCTTTTCCTTCAACCGTTTTGGTTTGTTGGGCCACAGGTCATATAAATATAATTTAAAGCCTTTTTCCCAGCTGTTAGCAAAGGTCCAGTCTACCACAATATAACAGGAATCGCCCGCCTTTATAGGTAATGGCTTCACATAGCTCTGTGTATAACCTTCTGTTGTTTGTAAGGTGTCTTTTTTTGCAGACAATGATAAGCCCCTGGGGCCATGAGGATTGAAATACCCCGTGCTATAAACTGCTCTTACGCCTTTTAATTTTGGTTTTTTATTAGTTGTACCGTTGGCTTTTTCGTATTGATAAACTGAAAAACCATAGTGATGTTCGGGGTCGATAGCCACAAGATCGAAAATAAGGAGAGTGTCTTTTTTAGGAATAAATTTGTACCAGTATGAAGATAATGTACCTACAGTTGGCACACTGGGATGAATGATGGAATCGCGGATCTCAATTGCAGTCATAGCGTCCTTATTTATAATATTTTTAGGTGCGAGTTTTTGACCAAAAGCGTTTGCGCTCAAAAAAATAATAATTGAGATCGTTAGGCTAAATGAATAAAGAACATATTTATTTT
Organism: Bacteroidota bacterium; assembly: GCA_040387475.1. GTDB lineage: Bacteria > Bacteroidota > Bacteroidia > B-17B0 > Aurantibacillaceae > UBA4416. The sequence goes on from JAZKDT010000001.1 coordinate 557,972, forward strand.
CCCAGCATTTCTTCATTTTTTTGCACATACTTTGTGGTTTTGCAACAGTTTGGCAACTGGATCCTTTGGTTAATTTGGCTCTGCCTTAGTGTAACGATCGGCGCACTTAAATAAAGATACAGAAATTCAGAGCAATAAAAAAGCGATACAGAAATCTGTATCGCTTTAGTACCCAGCGCCGGACTCGAACCGGCACGGTTTCCCACAGGTGTTTGAGACCAGCGCGTCTACCATTCCGCCAGCTGGGCATTTTAGACTCCCTTTTGTCAATTTTCCAACAATAAGGGCTGCAAATGTAATGAGTTTTTTCTTTAAACCAAATGTTCCATGCACAAAAAAACAAGTAAAAATATTGTAAAAACGGCTATTTTTACTACATTTGCGTCCCTTAATCACAACATGGAAACAGAAGTTAGATTATTCTCAGGAAGTGCTACAAATACCTTAGCAGAACAGATTGCAAAATCCTACGGCAAAGATTTGGGTAAAATGTCTCATTACCGTTTCAGCGATGGTGAGATTCAGGTATCTTATGATGAAAGTATCCGCGGTCAAAGCGTATTCGCTATTCAATCTACCATGCCTCCGGCAGATAATTTAATGGAACTACTCTTGATGCTGGATGCTGCAAAACGCGCTTCGGCTAACGAAGTAATTGCGGTGTTACCTTATTTTGGATATGCCCGTCAGGATCGTAAAGATCAGCCCCGTGTGGCCATTGGCGCTAAATTAGTAGCAGATATGCTTGCTCTAGCAGGTGCAACCCGCGTGATGACAATGGATTTGCATGCTGATCAGATTCAGGGTTTCTTTGATATTCCGGTAGATCATTTATATGCGTCTTCTATATTTTTACCGTACATACAGGGATTAAATTTGCCTCACTTAACTATTGCAGCGCCTGATATGGGAGGCAGTAAACGTGCAAACGCCTACGCTAAACATTTAAAATCTGAAATCGTTATTTGTTACAAGCAGCGTACAAAAGCCAATGTTGTGGATCACATGACAGCCATTGGTGAAATTGAAGGAAGAAATATTGTATTAGTAGACGATTTAGTGGATACAGGCGGTACGTTATGTAAAGCGGCTGACATGATGATGGAAAGAGGAGCTCTAAGTGTAAGAGCGGTTTGTACTCACGCCATCTTATCAGGAAAAGCTTACGATAATATAGCGGGATCAAAATTAACAGAACTAATTGTAACCGACACTGTTCCATTAAGACAGCAAAGTGAAAAAATAAAAGTATTAAGTGTTGCTGAATTATTTGCAAAAGTGATCCATAGCGTGCAAAACTATGAATCCATCAGCAGCAATTTTATCATGTAATTCCCGTAAAATAAATAACGGTGTGGATAAGATGAAACGGGCATTTTAAAAACATCATCAAACAATTAAAATAAAACAATAATGAAATCAGTAAAATTGAGCGGTTCACCAAGAGCGAACGTAGGGAAAGTAGACGCTAAGGCGGTTAGAGAAAAAGGAAATGTGCCATGTGTAATTTATGGTGGAAAAGAGCAAATTCATTTTGAAGCCGATATTCGCGCTTTCAAACCTGTTATCTTTACTCCAAATGCACACATCGTTGAGATCGACTTAGATGGCAAAGTTTACAAAACTGTATTACAGGAAGCACAATATCACAAGATCAATGATAAATTAATCCACGCTGACTTTTTAGAAATCCAGGAAGGTAAACCGGTTACAGCTAATATACCTGTGGTTATTACGGGTCAATCAGATGGTGTTAAAAAAGGTGGAAAATTAGTATTGAAAATGCGCAAGTTAAAAGCGCGTGGTATTGCTGATAAATTACCTGATACTATCGAAATCGACATTACTAAATTAGATATCGGTGATTCAATTGCAGTTGGTGATATCAACGTGAAAGACACTGTTTTATTAAACGCTAAAAACGTATCAGTTGTTTCAGTAACAACTACACGTGCGGTAGCGGCTGAAGCAAATGCAGCTCCTGCTAAAAAATAATTTAAGCTTAGCTTAAACTAAAAAGCCTCTTCTGTTTCCGGACGAGGCTTTTTTATGATTATTAATTTATCAAATTTATCATGCGTTGTTAGTAGTGCGGCTGGTTTTGGCAATTCCGAGCGAACCACCCTTCTTAAAGTTTTCTTGACTGCCCTCATCCTCGCTCATTATGTACTACACAATTGCCGTATTTTTTTTCGTCAAGAAAAAAGAAACTAATCAATTCAATACAAACTTCGATTTTAGATCGTTCTCTGTTTTGATCAAATGAATGAATAATTTGATCTTTGGTTTCAGGTATTCATCTTTTCCAAAAGCTGTTTTCACTTTTATCAATTCATATTTTTCTAAAGCCGACAGATCCAGTAAACGCGCAATGCCATAAACATTAGAGTTATCAAAAGCATCAATGGGAATGGTATTTTCCTGCGACACCCACATATATTCTTTAGTTAGTTCCTGAACAATGTGCGATGGTTTTTCGGTTATATCTTCTTCGTATTGAATAATGCCTGCACCGTATAATTTTGGAGGGAGTACTTTCGAAAATTCAAGAATCTTAAAAACCCTCACGGCTTCAATGGCAATGTCCATTTCTCCATTATCATATTTTTTGATCACATTGCTAATCTTTACTTCAATGCCGTAATCGCCCATCGCTTTTTGATGCATGAAAGGAATGCCGAAATGAGCTTCATTATCTATACAGTCGGCTACTAATTGCTTGTAGCGTTCTTCAAAAATGTGAAGGGTTTTTGTTTCGCCGGGTAATAAAACAATATTAAGCGGAAACATAGGTATGGTGAGTTGTTGTGTTGCCATTGTGTTAATGATTAAATGGGTTTACATGGTATTAACTCGGGGATTATAAAACAAAATTACAGAAAAATCGTGCCATTTACCCAACAGTTGGGTGAAACCCGATGTTTACTTAGTAAGACCACTAAATTACTAAACAAGCCACTCATACTTTTGTTATATAAAAAACCTTAAATACCCAATTTGACACGCGTTTTTTAATTAATTTTATGTATCCCCATGTTTAATTTGCAATTATACATGTTTATAAAGCATTCATGTTGCTAATGACATAAATACTTGCCAGATGATGTGGATCGGATAAAAAACAATAAAAGTAGGCTTATGAAAAAATATATGATCATTGTTTGTGTTTGCGTGGCATCCGTGTTCGCATTCAATTTCTCCCAGGATTATTTTGAAGTTTCCAAAAATCTGGACGTATTTAATACACTTTACCGTGAATTAAATATTGCTTATGTAGATGAAACAAAACCTGGCCAATTAATGAAAACCGGGATCGAAGCTATGTTAGCGTCGTTAGATCCATACACAAATTATTACACCGAAAATGATATTGAAGATTACAGGTTCATGACCACCGGTGAATATGGTGGCATTGGCGCTTTGATACAAGATGTGAATAATAAGATCACCGTTACTGAACCGTATGAAAATTTTGCTGCATTTAAAGCAGGTTTAAGAGCCGGTGATGAAATTATAGAAGTAAATGGCGTGAACGTGTCTGCTAAAAAAACCGAAGATATTACCAATATGCTAAAAGGTCAGGCGGGTACCCCCATTAAATTAAAAATAATTCGTTTGGGCCAAACGGCAGCTACAGAAGTGAGTTTAAACCGTGAGGAAATTAAAGTAAAAGCAGTGCCCTATGCCGATATGCTGAACGCTGAAGTAGGTTATATTAAGTTAACCAGCTTTACCGATAATTGTTCAGGTGAAGTAAAGGAAGCGCTCGTCAAACTCAAAGAAAAAAATTGTAAGTCATTGATACTTGATCTGCGCGGCAATCCGGGTGGATTATTAAATGAGGCAGTAAACATTGTCAATTTATTTGTCGAGAAAAATAACGAGGTTGTTTCAACCAAAGGGAAAGTGAAAGACTGGAACAAACAGTATTTTTCGTTGTACACGCCTATAGATACTCAAATGCCATTGGTTGTTTTGGTGGATAATAACTCCGCCTCCGCGTCCGAAATTGTTTCCGGTGCATTACAGGACCTGGATAGAGCTGTGATCCTTGGCCAACGTTCCTATGGTAAAGGATTGGTGCAACAAACCAGGGATTTAACCTATAACACCAAACTCAAAGTAACGGTTGCCAAATATTACATCCCGAGCGGTCGTTGCATTCAGGCATTGGATTACACGCATAAAGATGAAGAAGGTAGAGTTGAAAAAGTTCCCGATTCTTTGATCACAGCGTTTAAAACAAAAAACGGACGCATCATTTATGACGGCGCTGGAATCTTGCCCGATGTAAAAACAGAGCCTGTAAAATACAGTAATGTATTATTGACCTTATTGAATAAGAATCACATATTTAGTTTCGTAAACCAGTTCCTGTTAAAACATCCGCAACATAACGCAAGCTCAACATTTTCTGATGCCGACTACAATGCTTTTGTAGAGTATTTAAAAGATAAAGATTATAAATATAAGACTCAAAGCGATTTTGAACTGGAAGATCTGAAAGAAGACGCCACGACCGAAAAATATTTTGAAAGCATTAAAAGCGAATACGATGCCCTGGTAAATAAAATGGCCGCCAATAAAAAAGATGATTTGATCCGTTTTAAACCTGAAATAAAACAGTTTATTGAAGAGGAAATTGCTTCACGTTATACTTTTCAAAAAGGCAGAATTGAAACTGCTTTAAAGTTTGACGGAGACGTTACAGAAGCAAAGAAAATTCTGGCAGATAAACAAAAGATGACTTCTATTTTAACAACCATAGAAAAGCCAACTAAACCATTTAATCCGAATAAACACTTTTAATGGCTAAAAAGCACCTTGCTTTCAATTTTTATGTTTGAAAGTATCATTAAATAAGCTATTTTTGACAACATTAATTTTAAACACATTTAATCATGGGAAAAGGCGATCAAAAATCAAGACGCGGAAAAATTCAAGTAGGTTCATTTGGAAATCTTCGTCCACGTAAAAAAACAGCAGCAGTTACAGCAGAGCAAATAGCGGCAGGCGCGGCAGCAAAAAAAGCAGCACCGAAAAAAGCAGCAAAAAAAGCAGCTAAATAAATCAGAAAAACCGCTTCAGGCGGTTTTTTTATTTAACATACAATCCTAAAAATATTTACCTTTATCCGTGACTTATTTTCAACCCGATAAAATTAAAATAGGCGTTTTAGGTGGCGGCCAGTTGGGCCGCATGATGATCCAAAGCGCTATCAATTACAATCTTTATGTTTGCTGCCTGGATCCGGATCCTAATGCCCCCTGTAAAGCCATTGCCAATGAATTTACAAAAGGTAGCTTAACCGATTATGACACCGTTTTTAAATTCGGTAAGGATAAAGATATTATTACGATCGAGATCGAAAATGTAAATGTGGAGGCTTTAAAGGACCTTCAGAAATTGGGTAAAAAAGTCTTTCCTCAGCCTGATGTGATTGAGATCATCAAAGATAAAGGCTTACAAAAAATGTTTTATCAGCGTAATGATATTCCAAGCCCCGATTTTTTCCTGGTAGAAAACAAAGCACAGATAGAAAAGTACAAAGACTTTTTTCCTTTTTTTCAAAAAATGCGTACAGGTGGCTACGATGGAAAAGGGGTTGTTAAACTAGGGCATCCTAATAAAATAGAACATGCGTTCGAAGTTCCCAGTGTATTAGAGCGTTTGGTAGATTTTGATAAAGAAATATCGGTTATTGTGGCACGCAACGAAAGCGGAGAAACCAAGTGTTTTCCGGCGGTTGAATGTGAGTTTAATCCCGAAGCTAATTTGGTAGAGTTCTTGTTTTCACCCGCTAATATTAAAAAGAGCATCGACAAGCAGGCAATGGAAATTGCGATTAAAATTGCAGAAAAATTAAATATTGTGGGTATTCTGGCTGTTGAGTTATTTGTAACTAAAGATGGAAAAGTATTGGTAAACGAAGTAGCTCCAAGACCTCACAACAGCGGGCATCAAACCATCGAGGGTAATATCACATCCCAGTTCGAACAACATTTAAGAGCCATATTAAATTTGCCTTTGGGTGATACCAGTATTATTAAGCCGGCAGTAATGATTAATTTGCTCGGAGAAAAAAATCATGAAGGCCCCGCTAAGTACGAAGGTTTAACCGATGCAATTAAATATAAAGGTGTATACATTCATTTATATGGTAAAGTCACCACAAAGCCTTTTCGTAAAATGGGACATATCACGGTAATAGACGATGATTTGAATTTGGCAAAGAAGAAAGCCATCACAGTAAAAGACCTGGTAAAAATAGTTAGTTAAAAAAGATGATTACGAATCAATCGAATATAGGAATCTAAGCTGTGCAGATTCGTATATTCGTACAAATTCGTCATTAAAGATATAGGACATAAAACACTAAACAGTAAAGATATGGTAGGAATTATAATGGGAAGTAGCAGCGATCTAAAGATCATGAACGATGCAGCAGATTTTTTAAAAAAAATGGATATTCCTCATGAGGTAACTATTGTATCTGCACACCGCACACCTGAACGTATGTTTGATTATGCTAAAAATGCCCATAGTAAAGGTATTAAAGTTATTATTGCCGGCGCCGGAGGCGCAGCTCACTTACCAGGCATGGTTGCTTCGTTAACTCCTCTGCCTGTTATTGGCGTTCCTGTTAAATCAAGTAATTCTATTGATGGCTGGGATTCTTTATTGTCTATTGTTCAAATGCCTAATGGTGTACCTGTTGCAACGGTTGCCGTTAATGCGGCGCAAAATGCGGGTATTTTAGCCGCACAGATTTTGGGTTGCCAGGACGAAGCTATTTTTGATAAACTTGTTTTATTTAAAGAAGAGCTGAAAGAAAAGGTGATGAAGAGTTTGGATGAGATTGGGAAGTAATTATTTACTCTCAACTAAAAACTCCTGCTTTCCCAAGGTTGCTATCAATTGCAGCATGCTCTTTTCAATAGCGGCATATTCCAATTCTTCATTAGTCAGGCAAATAAACATCAGATCAAGTTTGTGATCTTTTAAAGCTTCATATAATGTATCCTTGTTTAAACGATATACTTCGCGCATCCGGCGTTTGATATCATTTCGTTTATTAGCCCGTTTATGTTTTTTTTTGGGGACAACAAACATTGCCCTTACCGGAAACGGACTATCAAATTCTGATTTCTTGTATATTAATTTAAAAGGAAACTGCGTTTTAGATTTACCGGTGGCAAATAAAACATCAATAGCTTTTTTGCTACATAAGCGTTCTATTTTAGTGAAGGTAAAATTCATGAGATGAACCGTAAATTAATTCGGTTTTAAATCTCAAACCGATTGTATGTTATCTTTTATTAGCCTCTCTGATATACTCATCCAAAGCACCCGACATACTTGGGTTTTTAGGATTGGGAGCATAAATATCCAAACGGTAACCATGCTTTTTCAAAGTGTTAGCCGTTGCGGCACCAAAGCAGGCAATACGCGTATTACCTTGTTTGAAATTTGGGAAATTATGTTTTAGCGAATTAATTCCCGCAGGTGTAAAGAACGCGAGGATATCGTAATCATTTAAGTTTTTAATATCAGAAAGATCAGCGCTAACAGTTCTATACATAACCGCTTTTGTATACTTAATATTAATAGCGTCTAAGAAGTCGCAAATCTGTTCTTTATGAACGTCTGCTGCCGGCAATAAAAATTTCTCTTCGCGGTTCTTTCTGATCACGTCTACCAGATCCTGGATAGTTTGGTGCCCGAAGAAAATTTTACGTTTACGATACTGGATATATTTTTGAAGATAGTAGGCAGTTGCTTCATTGATGCAAAAATACTTCATTGATTCAGGAACTGTAACACGCATCTCATTACACATCCTGAAATAATGATCTACTGCCATACGGCTGGTTAAGATCACTGCTTTATGCTCCAAAATATCAACGCGTTGCGATCTGAAATCTTTAACAGGAATGCCTTCTATTTTAATAAACTGACGAAACGTTTCAACGAGGTTGTACTTTTTAGAAAGATCGTAGTAAGGATTTTTATCGTTTTCTGGTTTTGGCTGAGAAATTAGAATATTTTTAACCCGGTTCTTTGGGTAATCAGATATTTCAATAACGGGTTGGGGTGCTACTGCAACCAATTGCTTTTTTGTTTTAACGCCAACCTTTACAAATTTTTCGGCACTCGTAGTCGGATTTTCTGCTTTTAAAGCAGGTGTTTTTGCAGCCGGCTGCACTTTAGATGCAACAGGTACAGGTGTTTTTTTAACTTTAACAGGAACTACTTTAGCTACTTCTTTTTTAGCGGCAGTTTTTTTTGCTGCCTTTTTGGCTATTTTTTTAACTGCAGCTTTTTTAGCAGGTGCAGCTTTCTTTTTGATGATAATTTTTTTAGCAACCGCTTTTTTACCATTTACATTCGTAGCTACGAAAACAAATTT
>JAZKDT010000002.1:0-11228 GCA_040387475.1 Bacteroidota bacterium
TTTTAAATTTGGCGGTTATTCCGCCAATACTGGTAATAGTTGGTGCCAGCGGTACATAGTTTTCTCCTTCAGGTTCATATAACGATCTCGGAACTGTGTAATTTGCATCTACATCAAAGAATAGCCATGTTGCTATCTGATAGCGAATCGATAAATCAGCACCATAACGCCTGGTATAACCGCTTGGTTCAATAACTGCTGCGTCGCCTACATACACAAACTCCTGCTCCAAATCCAGGATCCATACGGCAGCATTTACTAACAACCGCTTTGTGGGTTTAAAGAATGTTCCAAAGTCTGCACCTAAAGCTCTTGGCAATGTTTGAGTAGCACTATCAGCTACCACAACCCTGGTATCGTTAGAGTGAAATCCCGTTCCTGTTTTTAAATACAATTGAAAGTTGTTTGTGAAATTGTAAAACAAGTTCAGTTTGGGGCTAACGATATAATCTGTTACGACCTTACGTTTATAAACAGAGTCTAAATCGTTTACATATTCAAACAGAAATTGATCTATTCTTGCCCCTGCATTTACAATAAATTTATCTGTAATATTCAATGTTTCATCAAAATAGCCACCCACATTTAACTCATGTGTTTGCCCAAAAGCCAGTTGATTCAATAAAAATTTACGTTGTGCTGTATGAGACAATTCACTGTTTCTAATATCATCATATCTCAATTGCAGCCCGACTTCAGATTTTAATTTCATTCCAAACAATCTGCCCGATTTTTGATAGGAGCCATTATACCCATAAATATTACGCTCCTCCTTTTGTTTTATCTGATCTCCATTTATCGAATCTTCCAGGAAAAAGGTAAAGTTTGAGTATAGCTCAAAATTATAATTGATCAAAAAAAGTTGGCTTTTAACTATGCCTCCACGCGGCAATATGTTAGTCAATATGACATTTGCGTTTGTGCGGCTCGTTTTTCCACCCTCTTTATCATCGATAGATCCGAAGCGTGTAATTAATCCTTGTTCCACCGCACGTGTCGGAATTTGTCCTGAAGCATCCCATTTACTGCTAAATGTAGACAAGGATACTGTCAGTATTTTATCGTCGCTGATTATACCATGATATTTTCCCATGATATTTATCCTGTTAAAATTTTGCGGACTTTTAAAATAGCCGTTTGTATACATATACTCCGAACTGATATAAGCGCTTTGATTTTTTGCTTTCATCTCTTTTCCTAAAAGATCGAACATTCCAACCATACGATAGGAATCAAATAAGCCACCTTCTAATTTAATTGAACTTTTATCCAGTGAGTTTTTCGTATTGAAATTAGCGTATCCCGCTGTAGTAAAATCTCCCTGTGAAGAGTAGTAAGGCCCTTTATTAAAATCAACATAATCAATGGCTTCAGGCGTTAAAAAATGAAGATCTGCATATCCTTGTCCGTGGGCATGTGATACCATATTCACAGGCATTCCATCAACCGACAAACGGATATCTGTGCCATGATCTATGTCAAAACCACGAAGATAAATTTGTTCTGCTTTACCACCGCCGGCATGTTGTGCAGTTACTAAGCCGGGAATCATTCGCAAAATGTCCTGTGAAGATTTTGTTGGCCGAAGATCGATATCAATTTTACTGAGTGTTTGCATGGAAGTTCCTATTTCTCCTGTTTGTGCAATCACTACTTCGGAAAGATTCATGACCGAAGGATTAAGTTTGATATGGTAAACAGACGTTTCATCATCTTTAATCAAGATTTTTTGTTCCAGCGTTTCGTAACCGAGGTAGGACACTTTTAAAGTGTAAGTTCCAGGATGTACGTCGGGGAAATAAAAGTTTCCCAATAAATCAGTAGAAGTGATCTGGTTATTTTCAACCAGATAAATTGTAGCTCCGGTAATTTTTTGAGAAGAGGATGAGTCTGATACATTACCCTTTACGCTGCCCTGGTGAGCAAAAGCGAAAGAACTGATAAATAAAATAAATAAAAACAAATGGTGTTGTAAAATTAATTTCATAGTGTTACTATTAATAATGTATTAGCAATATTAAGACGACCCTCGCCAGAGGATAGATTAAGAATTAGAATGGAAAAATGAAAATTTAATAAAAAATCACCTGATGTATGATCTTTAATTAAAAATGTGATATTAAAAACAAATTAATCCTTAGCATTCAGGAGGAAGCAAAGGTGTGGGGATATTAACATCCGTCGAGACGTTAATATAAGGTGAGTAAATCTCAGAAATTATTTTAACACAAGGCGTAAGAATAAGCTCTTCGGTTTTAATATGTAAAGCAAGAGTTTCGTTATCAGATAAGTATGGATTTTGTTTTGACGTTTCTTTTTTGGCCTCATCGTTTAATTCCATATGAAGATGATACCTTCCGTTCTCATAATGAACAGTAGCCATGTGTGAGGATTTAAAGAAAGTATGGGCCAAAACATCTTTTACAAGCGGTAACACTGGTTTTACCAAACCAAATGCATACACAAAAAGCATCATCGAAATGAACAGCTTTTTTATATTTTCCTCTTGTTTTTTCACTTTGATTATTTACGATTTTTCTTTTTATCTGGATGTATTAAGTTGTAAAAAAGGTGCGTTCAATCGTCCAGTACAATCCAATCACTGCAATAATAGCTGAAGCAGGTATAACAATCCTTTTCCTATACCAGGGCTTTTCAGCAAACCATTTACCTACCAGCAACCAGGCCAGTAGAATAACCGATATTTGCCCCAGCTCTACGCCTACGTTAAAAGTGATCAACGAGGTAATAAACTTATCTTTTGGCAACCCAAGGTCGGTTAATACAGATGCAAAGCCCATTCCGTGAATGAGACCAAACATAAATACGATAACTATCCTCGCCGTTTTTAACTTATCCGTAATCATATTTTCTACGGCTACAAACATGATCGACAATGCAATAACAGGTTCAATTATATGAGCAGGGGGAGTAATGATATTATACATTGCCATGCCCAGAGTGATCGAGTGCGCTATTGTAAATGCTGTTGCCTGCCAGATAACAGTTTTAAGTTTTGGATTTAACAGGTATAAACTGATTACAAATAAAATATGATCAAGTCCGAGTGGAATGATATGTGTAAATCCCAATTCAAGATATACATAAGCCACTTCAGTTCTCGAAAGTTTACTGAGAGCATCATCCATTGGATGTGACCATAATTGATGAGGAATAGCCGCTGCTATCAGAACAAGCAAAAAGGTTAAACCAGCTTTTTTATTTTGAAATCTCATATTACAAAGATGCAATAAATCCTTTAGCTTCTTTTTGTAACTCAATATCAAGGTAAGGATTAGTTTCAAGCGCCTTTTTTACTAATTCCCGTCCTTTTTCTTTTTGTCCTGCTTTTATCTTTATCAAACCTGCATGGCATAACAGAGATGGATTTTGGCAATTTGTTTTAAGCGCTTTGTCAATTAACTTGTTGGCCTCATCATAGTTTCCTTTTTTATAATTAACCCAGGCTAACGTTTCACAAACATCTATATTATTTGGTCTTCTTTCATATTCGATCATTGCGTGTTGTAATGCCTTTTCTGTATCAGGAACTTTTAAATAAGCGTAAGCCAATTCTTTATCCGCATAGTGACCATGCGTACTTGAGCTTTCATCTGCGTCAGACAAAGGGCTAAGCATTGCAATTACCTTTTCTGAAGATTTTTTTGCTTTTGCAGGTTCATTGTTTAAATTATAGAGATCGGTCAATTCATCTTCAAAAGAATATTCGTTCATGATGTTTTTTGCTTTTTCATAACCCGCAATGGCCAATTTATAATTTCCTTTCTGCTTGGCAATGTTACTCAAACCTGCAATAGCAAATGCATAGTCGGGGCGTTCGGTCAAAGCTATTTTATATTGTATTTCGGCGCTATCCAGCTGCCCTTTATTTTCATATAAATGTGCTAATATCATTCTGGTCCATTCACTTTGCTCTAATCCGGGGTAACCAGCTGCTACAGCTAGTTTAGCTGCTTCAATGGCCCCATTCAGGTCTCCGTGAATCTCTCTTAAATAAGAAACTCTTGCATAGGAACGGATATCAGGACGAATAGAAATCATTTTATCGCATACTTTTACCGCGTCAGGATATTTTCCTAATTCTACATACGCGTCGCATAATAAACCATATATAAATGCACTGTTTGGATTAATTGGCAGAGCCTGCTGAGCTACAATAAGCCCTTCAGTAAAATGATGTTGAGATAATAATACGGTTGCTTTACAACATAAAGCATCAAAGTTTTTTGGTTCGTTTTTTATCACGTCATCCAACAGCTCTAAAGCTGCCTGATCGTAATAGGCGTGATCGCCTGTAATTCTGGCCTCCTGTATATAGGCTTGTGATAAACTTAATTTTGACTTATAGTCGTTTGGATTTAATTCAATGGTTTTTAATAAACCATCTATTGCTTGTTTTGTATTAAGCCACTCACCTGTAAGGGCAATACTTCCTCTTCGCTCTTTATAAGAAGGGATTTTGTTGCCCGGTTTTTTGGAAAAAATAAAAATACAGCCTAGTAAAACGGCTGTAACACTCATTAAAATAATGTATAAATTTTTACGCATCATGAATTCAATTAATAGGTTGCTTCACATTATAAAAAAGCCGGACGAATAATTCGCCCGGCTTTAGAAGAAAATTTATTTAGTTACAATAATTTTTATTGTTTGAACGTTTCTGCCGTTAGAACTTAAGGTGGTAAAATAAACACCATTTGTTACTCCTTCCACATTCCAGTTCAATTCATAACTACCTGCTTCTTGTTTTTGATTTACCAAAGCAGCAACCCGTCGGCCGTTTACGTCATAAATATTAACGCCCACAGGCCCTGTTTCAGTAATTCTATATTTAATAGTTGTTTGCTGTCTTGCAGGATTTGGGAAGTTTTGAATCATTCCGGCAGGTGCACCAAGATTTAAATCGCTGAAAAATTCATTGATGCCTACTGTTGATCCTGAAGTTAACTTACCACCACATTTTCCGAAACCACTCCATGGTGCTTGCACATATGGGAAAGCTGCTTTAAAAGTAGTATCGTTATGTTCAACACCTGTAGTGTAACCTAATACGTTGCCCAACATTGGAGTAACCGGATTTGGTCCACCTGCAGTATAATCATCATACCATAAACCTACAGCTGCTAATACCACACCGCTTACCGCTTGTAATTCAATACGCGTAACATCATCCTCTAAACGACGACCGTTAGGGAAGCCATCCATATTAGGAATCCATTGCAAAGCTGCACTGGTGTTATAAGTAGGATTAGTTAATCCTAACACAGCTGCTGCCAATAAACCTTCAGAACTAAACTGAGGGTGATTACGCGGCGTAACTGGTACGGCCATGTTTAAACGCAACATATCGCCAAAAATTGGCAAGAAATTACTGATGAATGGCTTACCAACCGCTAAAGGATTACCACCTTTACCTGTTGCTAATTGATAAGGCGGCAAGTTTGGAACGCCTGTATGGAAAATAGGCAATAAATCCACTGAACGCGGTTTGTTAGCCCTTAATAAGTAAGCGCCATAATTTGCATTTGATAATGCTGTACCGTTAAGTGCAGCACTACCTGCTAACCCTGACAATCCTTGCTTGGTGTTACGAAAATCGAAAGATTGTAACGAGTTTGCTTGTATACGCAAAGGAGCAAGTCCCGGTACTGCGCCACCAAACTGAGAGTTATCCATGTATAATCCTAATTCAGGGTTACAGAAATAATCTTCATAAGCAGGATCTTCAGTATATGGAGTTTGAGAATTCCATTTATCTTTTACACCAATTGGCATTACTGCTTCATTGGTTAAAGGCATACCAATACGGGATACCTGTACCCAGGATCCAGAATAAGAAGTTGTACCGTTAGTATTCAACGTACGAATTTGTTGTCTGCTTGCAGAAGCCCAAACACCAATTACGAAATCAGGATCTAAGATATTAACTGCTGAAGTAACTGCGTTTCCGCTTTTTTGTAATGTAGCAATTGGAATTTTAAGACAGATTGAGTGAATGTTCTTACAAGCTAAACCGTCTTCAGGCGCGTTTACACCTGTTCCTCCTGATCTTGTTTGTCCAAGGTCAAAAATACCACCCAAATCTGTAAAAAATGCATCGTCAGATGGTCCTGCGTAAATGATCTCACCACCACCACCGGTGGCTGGTTTAATTGCAGCAGTCATCAGAGCATCGTAATTAGCAGCACCTAAGCCAACAGTTGCATTAGAAATTGAACGCGGCCCAATGTTTGGAGGAGGAACTATCCCATTAGTAATAATGGTAGTAGTAATAAGCGTTCCAACAATCGGAAGTCTCGTAATTTTTTCAACGGTATAGGTCGTTTTAAGATTTTCCTGTCCTAAACGAATGTTGAAAAAAGTAGTTGGATCCTGGTTTGTTTTTGTAAATGTGAAACGGTAGGTAATATCATCACCTGTTGTTGACGCATCATTTTTAACGTGAATTTCATAACGAACATTTTCGCCAAAAGATGCATAATTAGGGCCACCCTGTGGTAACTGTAACGGTACATAGTTAGCAATGATGGTTACAAAATTTGTATCATCAGGGCTACGAAACGCATAAAGATCCGTATTATCTGCCAAAGCATCGCTTGCGATCAATGGTGCTTCCCTGTGGCTCGACGCTTCCACAGTAGACTTCTGAGAATCCCATACGCCAATGGTTACAGCCGTAGCGAGTACACCAGTGAACGTTAGGATTTTACCTATATATTTTTTGTTCATGATTTTTATTTTTAATATTTATAATTCCTAATTATTGGCCGCTATGATTAGCGTAACCACTCCAAGGTGCCTGCACATAAGGGAAAGCTGCTTTAAAAGTAGTATCATTATGTTCAACACCTGTAGTGTAACCTAATACGTTACCCAACATAGGAGTAACAGGATTTGGTCCTCCTGCAGTATAATCATCATACCATAAACCTACCGCTGCTAATACCACACCGCTCACAGCTTGTAATTCAATACGCGTAACATCATCCTCTAAACGACGACCGTTAGGGAAGCCATCCATGTTAGGAATCCATTGCAGAGCTGCACTCGCGTTATAAGCAGGATCAGTTAATCCTAAAACTGCTGCATATAGCAATCCTTCTGAACTAAACTGAGGATGATTACGTGGTGTAACAGGTACTGCCATATTTAAACGTAACATATCACCAAAAATAGGTAAGAAATTATTGATGAATGGTTTACCTGCTGCTAAAGGATTACCACCTTTACCGGTTGCCAATTGATATGGAATTAAATTAGGCACACCGGTGTGGAAAATAGGCAATAAATCCACTGAACGGGGTTTGTTTGGTCTTAATAAATAAGCACCGAAGTTTGCATTTGATAATGCTGTTCCATTAAGCGCAGCACTACCCGCTAAACCGGATAATCCTTGTTTAGTATTACGGAAGTCGAAAGATTGTAAGGAATTTGCCTGGATACGCAAAGGAGCAAGTCCCGGTACTGCACCACCGTATTGAGAGTTATCCATATACAATCCTAATTCAGGATTACAGAAGTAATCTTCATAAGCTGGGTCTTCGTTGTATGGCGTTAATGCGTTCCATCTGTCTTTTACACCGATAGGCATTACAGCTTCATTGGTTAAAGGCATACCGATGCGTGATACCTGAATCCAGGCACCGCCATCTGTTGGATTAGTGCCAGACGTACTCAATGTACGTGTTGTTTGTCTGCTTGCAGAAGCCCAAACGCCAATAATAAAATTAGCATCTAAAATATCAGTAGCTGAAGTTACAGGTAAACCGTTTTTCTGTAACGTAGCAATTGGAATTTTAAGGCAGATTGAGTGAACGTTTTTGTTTGATAAACCATCACGTGAACCGCTTCCGTTTCTTGTTTGGCCCAGATCAAAGATTCCGCCCAAATCAGTAAAGAAAGCATCGTCTGATGGTCCGCAATAAACCTGCTCACCGCCACCGCCAATTGCATTTTTAACTGCATTGGTTATTAAGGCGTCATAATTTGCTGCACCTAAACCTACTGTTGCGTTGGAAATAGAGCGCGGGCCTATATTTGGAGGAGGAACATCTCCATTAGAAACAATCGTTGTTGTTAACGTTGGAGTTATTTTTTCACAGGTATAAGTCGTTTTAAGATTTTCCTGTCCTAAACGGATATTGAAAAAAGTAGTTGGATCCTGATTTACTTTTGCAAACGTAAACCTATAAGTGATATCATCACCCGTAGTTGTTGCATCATTTTTAATGTGAATCTCGTAACGAATATTTTCACCGAAAGACGCATAATTGGGGCCTCCTTGCGGTAACTGCAAGGGAACGTAGTTAGCGATAATCGTTACAAAGTTTGTGTCGTCTGGACTACGAAATGCGTACAAATCCGTGTTGTCGGCCAGTGGATCATTAGCGATCAACGGCGCTTCCCTGTGGCTCGACGCTTCCACGAGGGATTTCTGAGAATCCCACACCCCAATGGTTACCGCCGTAGCGAGAACACCAGTTAAGGTCAGAATTTTTTTGGTAGTTTTTTTCATCATGTTTATTTTTGGATTAATTTGTTTCTTCAGTTAGCTGTTGCCCTACGTTATTTACGTACATTAACATATATTGGATTTAGATAGTTTAAATAAAAATAACGATGAATTATTGATTGAATTCGATAAATGGGTAGTTAAGGGGTATTTGTTCCCATATTAATTTTATTCTTCAGTAATTTGGGGAATATAATTCTCACTAATACCCACTAATGAGTGAAAATAATTTAATACTATTTTGAAAATATTTTTATCGGCCAACTAATTTTGTCCCCTTGCCAATAATATGATCTTCGGGTAGAAAGCCCCAAAAGCGGGAATCATGCGAGTTATAACGATTATCTCCCAGCACAAAATAATAATTCATTTTAAATGTATATTCGGAACTAAATTTGTTATTCATAAAAACAGAATCATTTTTGAAAGTAAGTTGATTTTTTTCGTACACTTCAATAAGACGTTGATACAACAACAATGATGTTGTCGTTAAAGTGATTGTCTGTCCTTTTTTAGGAATATATACCGGTCCCAGATTATCAGGATTCCATTTTATTTGGGGTGCGTTTGGAAAGAAATTAGGGTTATAAATTTCAGGTAATATGTATCTTTTTTCTACGGAGACGTTATCCCGGCTGTTCAAAATTGAATCGGCAGCAATGGAGGATATAAAGTTGTCAACGATATTGTTGTCCTTTGTTTTTAATGAAAACCAACCTATTTGTTCAGTTAAGGGGGCAAGGAGAATCTGGTTCAAATAAATGTTACCTTGCTTAATCAAAATTGTATCGCCCGGTAAACCTATACAGCGTTTTATATATTCTTTTTTTTCATCGGTAGGCAATTGTTGGCTTCCATCAACCGGGAGGTTGAAAACAAGAATGTCATTTACATTGATATCCGAATAACCAGGTAACCTGAAGTAAGGAAGGGTTATCCAGTTCACAAAATATTTTTGATTTCCAAAATGGAGTGATAGAGGGGTAATGGGTACTCTTACTCCGTATGCCATTTTATTTACAATAACAAAATCTCCGTCTTTTAAAGTGTTATTCATCGAATCACTTGGCACTTTTAAAACCTGGAATAAAAAAATTCTTATCAGCAGCCAAAGGCATACTGATAAAAAAATTATCTTAAAAAATTTATTAATGTAATTTAATGGCATTTCTGAATCAGTATTATTAATATGTAGATTTAATAACTAAATCACATTTCCAGGACACTTTTCAGGAAAAAAAGCCCTTGATTAAAACTCTGCAATAACAGTTTGAGATCCCGTTACAACATCACCGATCTTTATTTTCAACTTAGCATCCAGTGGTAAGTACAAATCTACACGCGAACCAAACTTAATAAAGCCCATTTCTCCGCATTGCGTTGCCTTGTCACCTTGTTTGCTATACATCACTATACGGCGTGCCAAAGCACCAGCTACTTGTCTGAACAAAACCGATTTACCGTTAGTTGCATGTTTTACTACCACCGTGGTTCGCTCATTCTCTGTACTGGCTTTTGGTAGGGAGGCCACTAAAAATTTTCCGGCGTGGTATTTTGCGTACGTAACTTCGCCTGCGATAGGGTAACGGTTTACATGTACGTTGATAGGCGACATAAAAATAGATACCTGGATACGTTTATCCTTAAAGTATTCGCCCTCTTCCGTTTCTTCAATAACAACTACTTTTCCATCGGCCGGCGCAATAATGGCATTATCATTAATAGAGTGTTGACGATTTGGGTGACGAAAAAACTGTATTACAACAATCAATAAAAATCCGGATAGCAAATAGGCGAACCAATGGGCAATGGCAAATTCAGGAAAAACGAGTTTAGCAATACTGACAATAATAGCACTGAATAAAATGGTTATTAATAATGTGGGATATCCTTCTTTATGAAATTTCATAGTTTTGAGTTTCTTGAAAAGTAAAAATAACACATTTTTACTAAAAAGACTTAAAAGAGAATAAAGGTTACTAAAAAGATGTGTTTGATAAACCCTTTACGCGGCAACCCTTTGCAAAATAACTTTGCAGGGTGTATAAGAGGTAACCACCAGGCTATGCGGAATATGCAAAGGAATGGCAATAAAATCGCCGGCTTTTACACTGTGTACATCATTACCAATAGTAATATCACAGGAACCTTCTAAAATTAAAAAACGTTCAAGTTCGCTGGTGTGAGTCTCCACCGGTGTATGTGTTTTGATCCAGGAAATAGCAGTTGTTGCTTCGGGCGTATGACCAATTAATTTGGCGTACATGTTATCAAAATTATCTGATACCACCATGTCTTTTCTGCTGGTCCATTCTTCAAAATCAACTATTTTAGAATCGCTGGTCAACAGAGGGGGAAACGTCATTGGTTCTCCCGACTTTAAACGTTCGGTATAATCAACTACAGCCATTAAATAAGGTCTCACAGTTTCGCTTGGTCCTTTTGCTTTTTTACTCGCATCTATCTCCAGCGCTTTACTTATCTCTTCAATCTCGTCACGTATTTGAGGATGCTTAGAGGCCATGTCATTTACGTGCAGGGTCTCTTCGGTAGTAGCCATACCCATTACATAGAGCTCTAAGATACCGGAGTTTATATAGTCTTCTACTGTGTTCATGATCCCTGTTGTACCCTTGTTTGTTTTATGTCGTCCTTTGTTAGTTCTCTTAATGTTAGCAATGCTTGCCTTACTTTG
>JAZKDT010000003.1:0-62488 GCA_040387475.1 Bacteroidota bacterium
TTAAAGTATACAAAAATAATAAAATCTTTAACTTTACACCAAAAATAATACCATAATGGATACAATTAAGCAATTATTTAACATTAAGTACCCCATTATACAGGGCGGCATGATTTGGTGCAGTGGTTGGGAACTGGCTTCAGCGGTTTCAAATGCTGGGGGTCTTGGACTTATTGGTTCAGGATCCATGTATCCGGAAATTTTGAGAGATCATATCAGAAAATGTAAAAAGGCTACTCCTAAACCTTTTGGGGTAAACGTACCTCTACTCTACCCCAATATTGAGGAACATATGAAAATCATAATTGAGGAAAATGTTAAAATTGTATTCACGTCGGCCGGAAATCCTAAAACATGGACAAATCTATTGAAAGAACACGGTAT
Organism: Bacteroidota bacterium; assembly: GCA_040387475.1. Classification (GTDB taxonomy): domain Bacteria; phylum Bacteroidota; class Bacteroidia; order B-17B0; family Aurantibacillaceae; genus UBA4416. The sequence continues at coordinate 385 of JAZKDT010000003.1, forward strand.
TACCGTAGTACATGTGGTATCAAACGTTAAATTCGCGATAAAATGCCAGGAAGCAGGTGTAGATGCGATTGTAGCCGAGGGCTTTGAAGCAGGGGGACATAACGGGAGAGAAGAAACCACCACTTTGGTGTTGATTCCGCAGGTTACGAAAGCAGTTACAATCCCGGTGATAGCTGCGGGAGGAATTGGTTCCGGAGAAGCGATGGCAGCAGCTATTGCTTTAGGTGCGCAAGGCGTACAAGTTGGAAGCCGCTTTGCTGCGACTCAGGAATCGTCGGCGCATGCCAATTTTAAAAATGCTATCCTAACGGCGAGGGAAGGAGATACTCAACTATCGCTAAAGCAGTTAACACCGGTTAGATTATTAAAAAATCCATTTTATGAACAAGTAGTTGAAATGGAAAAGAGAGGTGCTTCGGTTGATGAATTAACAGTGTTGTTAGGACGGGGTCGTGCAAAAAAAGGAATGTTTGAAGGCGATATGACCGAAGGTGAGTTAGAGATTGGTCAGGTATCTGGCACTATCAACAAAATGGAAACAGTTATGGAAGTAATTGATGAAATGATCTCTGATTATAATATAATTGTCAAAAAGCTGGGATCAAGCGTTCTATAATTTGATTAAGTAAAAGTGTGTCAGTGAAATCGTGTCGCCTTTTGATACAAAAATATTTTTATTTTTAGGATAAAGTTCCTCAATAGTTGGCTTTGGAGATAAAAAATAGTCAGCTTTAGAAAACACTTCTCTTTGATTTTTTTCATTCAGAAAATAACTGTGCCTGTCGCACAATAAATTGATCACAAAAGGCTTGCCCGATGCGATACTTTGGTCATGCGCAACTAGTTGTTTTACCCGTTTAAAATCATTGAGTACCCCGGCATTGTAAGGTCCCACTTTAGTGTCCTGATAATGTTGAGCCAACCACACTGTTTTTGAATTACTCATTAAAATAATAACGATACCTGCAAGCACAAACGACTGTTTGTATTTTGGAGAAACCTTTTGAAAAACAAATTCTGCCCCACAAATCATAAAATAAAAAAATAGAGGTAGCGTGGGAATTAAATACTTAATTGTATCGCTGTTGTAAGGGTAAAAAAATAAAAACAGAAAATAGAAAATAAAAGTAAAATGAAGAATATTGAATCTGTTTTTTGTAGAATTCATAAATCCTGCGGCAAAAAACAATAGTACGCCTAATGTGATGATGACATTTATCCATAAAGGAATTTCCTGTTCAAAAAAATATAGAATATAACGCGCATAGATGGAAACGTTATCTTTCAACATATGCCATTGATAACCGTGGCGAACAATATTGCCGTATAAATTAACTTCCCCGTTGTTAATGACACTTATAAAAAACCGGTTAATAAATATGACAACAATACTGAATAGGACCAAACACCCGATCATTTTTTTAATTTTTTGCCTGATATGATCTTCTTTGGAAAGCATCAAACTTACAATGTAAGCCATTAATAACGAAAGTCCGACGAACCTTACAGAAACCAATAATCCCAATAAAACAGGGATCAAATACTTTATCCACGCTTTTTTGCTATAGGTGAGATAAAGGATGAAACAAAACAAAGAGATAAATAAAAATTCCGGTACAACCTCTGATTTCAATCGTAACACTAAAAAGTTATAAAACAGGGAAAGACTGGCGCCAAAACATATGGGCAAACTGAAATGCCTCGATAAAAAAAGAAAAAAGCAAAGTCCTGCAATAATGTAAAAAACCGATGTTATATTAACATAGCTTTGAATGACTATTGTAGGCTCAATTACACTTAATACTATCGAGAAAAAAACACTGCGCTTCGGACTACTGTAGCCATCTAAATTAAACACTTGTTTATATACCGGCGACGGAGAATGAATTTGTTGACCCTGATAGATATATTGCGCAAAATCATCACCCCAATCAGGATAAACTTTTGTGTGGATAAAATAAGTTGGTAACAGTAATAAAATCAACACTATACCGTATAAAGCTTTTTTAGACTTTATAATTTCAAAGAAAGTCGTCATCATTACTTAGATTTGGGTTGAAGTTTTTCAATTTCTTTCAGTGTGGACCTAATTCTGGATGTAATAGCCGCATCTGCTTCAGATGGCATGAGATGAAGCAAACAAACTTTCAATTCTTCGATAAGTTCAGGGTAGCGTTTTGAAATATTAAAAATAACTGTAATTGATGATGATCTGATGGCAATGGGCCAATAGGGATTTTTTAAATAAGTATAGCATTTATCCAGTAAAAAAGATTCTTGTCTCTTAGGGATGACCTGAGTTTGAAATATCCTAAGTGTGCAACGGATAACACTACCATGCAATTTTTCTTTTTTTAGGTTTTTAATTAATCGTTCATGAAAGGGCTTTATTCGTTTTTCGTCAATTTCACTGCAATGATCGACGATCCATATTCCACGCCATTCTATTTCATTGGATTGAGCCAAGGCATAATCCACCAATTCATTCTCGAGGTGATGCTCTAAAATATAATTAGCAAGTGCAGGCGCCTTATAATCCCTACCCGAAAGCGTTTCCTTTATATCAAAATTAACCATGTTCAATTTGTTGTAAAATAAAAAAAATATCCTTTCTTTTTTAAAATTAATAAGCAGGTGTTTAGTATATTAGAACCTTACAAAAATACATTATTAAGTAATATATGTTGGCTCATATTCCTGAAATCGAAACTAAACCATTATCGGAGGTAAATACCTTTCAGGAATCTTTACTGCAGGAATTATTAATGTATGTAGGCGAACAGTCAATTTTTTATAAAACACTCTTTAAAAAAAATAATATCGATGTAAGCTCGATAAAAACGCTGGAAGATCTCCAAAAAATTCCGGTTACAACAAAAGACGATCTTTACAACAATAATCACGATTTTATATGCGTAACACCTGATAAAATCATTGACTATGTTACTACAAGCGGTACATTAGGTGATCCTTTAACTTTTGTGCTAACTGATAAGGACCTGGAGAGATTGGCCTACAACGAACACATTTCCCTGGCTTGTGCCGGTGGCACTAAACATGATCTGTATCAGTTGATGACTACTATCGACCGTCGATTTATGGCGGGAATGGCTTATTTTTTAGGATTGAAACAAATGGGTGCCGGAGTTGTAAGAGTTGGAAACGGCATGCCCGAATTTCAATGGGATACTATTAAACGGTTAAAGCCAACTGTTGCTATTGCTGTCCCTTCTTTTCTCATCAAATTAATTGAATTTGCAGAACAGAATAACATCGATTATAAAAATTGCAGTATTAAAAAAGTTGTGTGCATTGGCGAACCTATTCGTAACGATGACTTTACCTATAATACTTTAGGAAAACGCATTACCGAAAAGTGGCCGTTACAATTATTCAGCACCTATGCATCCACAGAAATGAGCGCTGCCTTTACCGAATGTGAAGCCCAAAACGGCGGCCATCATCATCCCGAATTATTAATTGCTGAGTTTTTAGATGATGATAACAAACCCGTTGCCAATGGTGAAGCAGGCGAATTAACAGTAACAACATTGGGCGTTGAGGGAATGCCTTTAATTCGTTTTAAAACCGGCGACATTTGTAAAGCCCACTATGAAGCTTGTAGTTGTGGAAGAACAAGCCTACGCCTAAGCCCTATTTTAGGGCGGAAGCAGCAGATGATCAAATTCAAAGGAACGAGTTTATACCCACCATCTTTATACGACATTCTAAACACGGTACCTTATATTAAAAATTTTATTATCGAAGTTTACACTAATGAGATTGGAACGGATGAAATAGTAATCAATATTGGAGCCATTAACCCTCCCGAAAATTTTGATAAGGACCTTAAAGATCACTTCCGTGCAAAATTAAGAGTTGCGCCCGCAATAGTTTTAGAAACGCCTGAAGTCATCAGTAAACGACAAAATCCTGAAATGAGTAGAAAGCCTATTACCTTTATCGACAGAAGAAAATATTAATGAAATATTACAAATCACAACCACCAAAACAATACAGCGAGTTTGCAAAAGAGTTTAATTTTGAACTTTTAAGGCCTTATTATGATAATGAATCTGACCAGGTAATGCAACGCATTGCCCACTATGATACATATCATAAAGCGATGGCTTATTTGTGGCCTGAGATGACGAAAGAGCAGGTTATTGAAAAAGCGCTTAATACAAAGTCTCCTTACGAATTTCAAACCGGCTACATGAGTGAAGCTATCTGGAAAATAGTAAACTCTACCTCTACTGGCTTGACGTGGAGTGGCATTGAACAACTGGACAGAGATAAAGCTTATTTATATATTGCAAATCATCGCGATATTTTATTGGACAGTGCTATTCTGCAAATCATTTTAGATAGAGAAGATTTTGAAACTTCCGAAATTACTTTTGGATCTAACTTAATGGATCAGGGCTTTATTACTGATTTTGGACGCATGAACCGTATGTTTACTGTAAAGCGTGAAGGGAATGTAAAAGAATTATATGACATTTCCCGCCAGCTTAGTGCATACATTCGCCACGTCATTGTTGATAAAAACACAAGCGTTTGGATTGCTCAGAGAAACGGAAGAACAAAAGACGGTAGTGATCTTACTCAAACAGGTTTATTGAAAATGCTGAACATGAGCGGAGACAAAGATTTTAAAAAAAATTTTACAGAATTAAATATTGTTCCGTTAACCATCAGCTTTGAATATGAACCATGCGATGTTCTCAAAGTACAGGAACTTTACCTGTCATCATTACACACAAAGTATGTGAAGGCGCCGGGAGAAGATTTGAACAGTATTTTAACCGGAATAAAGCAACCAAAGGGAAAAATTCATGTCGCATTTGGCAAGCCTATTAAAGAAGAACTGATAGAAATTGATAAAGCACCCAACGAAAATGAAAAAATAAAACAGTTAGTTGCTTGTATTGACAAATGTATTTATCAAAGCTATAAATTAAATCCGGTAAATTATATTGCCTATGATTTATTGAATCAAACTAATGTTTTTGAAACCAGTTACAACCATTCGGAAAAATCGGGTTTTATAAATTATATTGACTCTAAAATAAAAACGATGACGGGCGAACCTGAAGTGTTAAAAAATTTATTTTTAACGCTTTACGCTAATCCTGTAGTTAATAAGTTAAAATAACAAATTACTTTTTTGTTTTTGGATCTTCTTTCATGCGTACGCCGGTTTTCAACTCATGGAATAAACTGCATATCTTACTTTCAGTTTCATTTTTTGAAGGAATGCCTTTAAAAAATTCTTGTTGCACGTACACTTCTTTGTTCTGTTTAAAGTCATATATAACTGCGTAAAACACATACCCGTTATATCGTTTTTGTTTAAGAATCACAAAACCGGTTTTTAGAACGTGTGATGTCCCATACTTTCCGGTAACTTTACTGATTTCGTCTACACTAAACACAGGCACTTTATTTTTTTCATTATCACTTCCGTCGGTTCTTTCGCTAAGCCAATCGTTCACAATTGAAAAATCATTTATCTTATCAACTTCAGAAGAATCAACCAATCCAGGATCCAAAACAACGAGTTTAAATTTATTCTTAGCTGAACAGGTTTTGATATACTCAATCAACTCTCTCTGCCGATTATCGCTTTCCATATAGTCAATCTGATTATCGTCCTCGTTGTATATCACATAAAATGGTTCTAACGACATAACAATACTAATGCTATCAATCGTACGTAATTTTTTGGAGAACTTATTTACATTGTAACTCTTTGGTGTGTAAGGGATGGCAGTTTCATGTCCAACGGTTTTAGGGAATTTGGCGCAAAATGCTTTATCATTCTCAAACAAATCAAGGAATACTTTTTTGTAGTACGTGGTTGTATCCTTGTTAGGATTAATGTTTACTATGCCACGTCTCATAAATCCATCCAAGTTACAATTCGTGTAACGCATCATCGTTAGTAAGCTGTCAGACAATGAACTTAATATATTATCGTTTCCAAATTTCTTCTTTGCACGATACACGTAATTTAACGACATCAAATTCCACTCATTGTCGGGCATTTTATTAACCAGGTAATAAAACTGTTGCGGGTAACTTTCAACCTGAAGGTAATGAACCGGACCATCTAAATAAGAATCTTTATTATATCTTAAATAGGACGCTCTATAGAGACTAATAGCATACAAGCTTTTAGAAATAGTTTGTGCTAAAAATACATTATCCGGATATTGCTGAGAAAGAATATAAGAAGAGTAAATAGCCGCTTCATAATCCCTGTTTACCAAATATAAGCGGCACAATTCAAACCTGGCCAGATCCCTGATATAATTGAATTTTGTCTCACCTAACTCAAATTTAACCCGTCCCGAATTTTGTTTTTGTTTAATTACATCGATAATAGCAGCTTTTCGTTTTGCCGTATTGGGGTGCGTGTGTTCTGCGTCATCTTCATTGGAGTTATTCCGGATAGGTGCCAGATCTTTGAGTGAGTAGTAAGCCGGAATTTTAAATTGATCGCTCTCAAAGAAAGATTTTTTAAATTCAACTAACTCAAATGGCAAATGCGAATACTGAAGAAATTCAAAAACATTAGCCGCATCATTTAAGTCATAATTGGTTTGTTCAAACAATTTAAATCCCTCTAAATCTGCCTCACTTTCCTGGGTTTTTGAGTATTGGCAACGTTCGAGGAATAAATCCTTATGAGTTTTACCTTCCACACTTTTCTCCATCTTTTGGGTGTGAATGTAATCCAATATATTATGCTGCTTGGTGTAATGAGAGATCTCATGACATAAGACGGATGCTAATTCAGCTTCACTTTTTGTGTGGGCTACCAATGCAGAATTCACAAATAAATAGCCCTTATCATAGCAATAAGCGTTAACAACCGATGATTTGGAGGTGTAAACTTTTATTTTTTTTCGAAGATCGGGTTGGTTCTTTAAAATTACATCTACAATTTGATTGATGTACGTGGTTATTTCATCATTAAGCAAGGTTGTGCCACTTTTGACCTTCTTTTCTATCTCATAATTAACCGATGTAAAATATCCCGACTTGATCTTTTTATCCTTATCCTCCGCACTTAAATCATTTAAATCTGCTTTAATTGTCTCCTTGATATCGCGTGTAAAAATTTCGGGTAATATACCCTGCGATTTTATGGGCAGGAAGTTTTTTTGAAGATTTTGCTGACCAATTAAAATATTGAATACCAATATGTTTGCGTAAAAAAGAAGGGCTTTCATGATGTGAAAATACAAATAATTCTCAATTTATTAATTTTGATATATATAGTTCTTTTACAAATTATTTGTTTTATTTTTACCATGAACCAAACTACTATAATATTATGAAAAAAAAATTATTGAGTGCTGTTTTTGCCCTTATATGTGGCTGTCTTTTAGCTCAAAAATCTTATGAAAAAAGTGAATCCTTTCCTGAGTTTGATGGCTGGACAAAACTGATCCAACTAAAAAATAATAATACGGGATTAATGGAAATCACCAAAAAAGAAGGTGTGAACTTTACATTATTTAATGCTCAACGAAAAAAAATAAGTTCGGGCAAATTACCACTAACAAAATTAGGTGAAAAATTAAATCTCGTTCAAATAGAAGGTGTATACGAAATAGCAGGCGACTATGTAGCTTTTATTATCGGAACGGATGAAGACAATAAAAAGAAGCCGGTATTCTATAGATTAATTATGGACGGTACAACCGGGAAATTAAAAAGTGAAGAAGTAATTGGTAAACTTGATGAAATGACTATGGGCGCTGCCTACGGAATGGTTTTTGGAGATACGGATGTACCCACTTTCGTTATCGAGAAAGATCCGGATTCAGACTACTATGCCATCATAAAATATAATACGATTGCTGCTGAGACCAAAGATCGTATAGAAGTATCGCATTATGGTCCTGATCACAAATTGCTTAACAAAGCAAATTACAATACGCCTACCGATAAATACAAGTTCACGAAATTTCTTGCGGCCTACGTTCATGGAAGTGATTACGTTTTAATTGGAACCTGTGCATTTAACACAAAAAAATCTGGTGGTGAGGAAATCAGATATTATGTTGCTCAATTAAATAAAGGCAAAACAGCCTTTGTTCAAAAAGAGTTACAGTATACAGACTATACAAAAGGTGCCAAAGCAACTTTTGTATATAATAAACCAAAAGAACTAGTGCACATGCTATTAACAATTCAGAATACACGCATCAACCAAAGTATCAATCCTACCTCATTAGCTTTATCCAAACCATTTGCTGAAGACATGACAAATGTTAACGCATACTATAAAGGTAAAATGGAAAGAAAAGGTGACTTTGCCGGAGTAACGCAAGGAACTTTTATTGATAAAAACGGTAACATTACCTTCCTTTGGCAGGAAATGGCAAAACGATACGGATCAGGAGGTATGGGAATGCCTGCGCCGGTTGAAGCCGTTATTTATGGAGATGTAGCATTAGTAACAATGACTCCGGAAGGCAAAGAAGTTTCTTCCGCAGTATTCCCTTGTCGTATTTACAGAAAAGGAGATCATGATCCTTTTAGCTATAACAGCGCGCGCAAAGGCCGTAGAGTTAACAGCGGGTTCTCACCTGTATCTGATAACGACTGGTATTTTGGAATGGACTTTGTTTCTACAGATAACGCCAGCTATTTATTTTTCAATAATACCATCGATAACATGGAAAGACCTGAAAATAAAGAAGCCGGACAAATCGCAGGTATTTCAGGAACTAATGGCGTAATGTATACTTATAAAGGCGGAACTCTTAAAAAAGAATATATGTTTGGTCAGCCAGAAAATAAAAAAGAAGCCAAATTCATTAACCCTGGCTCATCAGATTATAACGCAACTACAAAAACATATTGCACCGTTTTAACAGATCCTAAATTAAAACAAGCTACCGTAGTGTGGACAAAATTAGACTAATTTGAGATTTGTACAACCTGATATTAGACAGCCTTACCAAAAGTAAGGCTGTTTTTTTTGTGATAAAAAATTTAACCATCATCTAAAATACCCTCTGGTGGGTATGATCCTTAAAAAGGAGCGGCGTAATTTTGCCGGTAGCAAGTTGTTTAAATCATTAAAAGCTAACATATACATCATGAAAAAAATCATTCTTTTATCCTCAGCCTTCTTATGTTTACTAAGTACACTAAATATTAAAGCGCAGGTACCTATTATTGAAAAAACATACGAAGTATCGAGAAAAGCCAAAAACGGCTATTTGGGAAATATTGAAATGAATAAAGAGAAAGAAACGATAGATATGATCTATATTCTACCTTCTTTACTTGCCAGAAAAGTGAAAACCGAAATTTACACCTATGACAAAGATCTTAATTTAATAAACACGGTACGAGAAGAAGAGTGGCTGGATAAAGTAAGAGCGCGCTGGAAATGGTTTAATTATAAAGGCGACGTGTATTCTACCATTAACCTGGCAGCATCTATAGACTTAAGCGGAGGTGTTGTTTTCAGACAAAAACAAATTACCTATTCCTATAACTGGTATTATGGTCGCTACACAAAAAAAGTAAAACAATTAGAGAAAATTAAAGCAAAAACCGAGACCGATTCTAAATATGCCTACAGAGCATCATACGAAGTAGAAGCAGATAGTAACTTATTGGTACTGGCTGGAAGAACTGAAAAGAAAACGCATAAAGCATATACGCATTTCGATATTTTGAGTTGTGATAATAAAATCAACATCAAAACAACCAATACTCTTGAATTTAAAAATCCGCAGGGAGTTTATTTTTCCGCACCTTTAAAAGATGACAATGAGGCTTTAAGTAATGATGATTTTCCCCGCGACTGGATACTTGTATTTGCGCCATTGGGAATGTTTAAAGATGATAAAGACCCTAAGCCAACAAATTATACGTATGTACGTTTAACACCCCAGGGCGAGATCGTTGAGCGCTTTAACTTCGAGTCTCCTTCTAACGGTTGGAGAGTATTGGGTGCCTATGAGAAAGAGGGTTCGGTTTTTCTATACGGATCAGCAATTACCAAAGATCCTACTGAAAAGTACATGGATAAAATATATAACAATGCTCAAATGGTTCCCACAACATCGGCATCACAGGAAGAAAAAGACCTGGCCGCTGCTGCTCCTACCGGCAATCCATTCGGAGGTTTCGCTGCCCTTGGCGCAACTGATTTTGGTCAAACGCAGGAAACGCTTGATCTTACATTGGATGAATTGAAATACACTAACTTCCAGATAGGAAAAATAACAAATGGTAAATTTGATTTTATCAGCTCACCAAACATCGAAGAGTTTGAAGCCAAGCAAGCCAAACCAATTGACCAGAAAAAATTTGTAAAGTTTGACGGAAAGAAATTTGTTGTAACCGGAATCTCTTTTACAAGTTCAGGAAATATCTTTATAAGCGGACAGGATTTTGTAAAAAAAGACAATCAAAAAATTTACAAAGGAATTTACATGTTTCAATTTGAGCCGAATGGCAATTTAAAAAAGAACTATGGTGTATTTGTGGATCAAAATAAAAAGAAAGGCATGTTCAGCGGTTCAAAATTAACTTCAGACATGATTGTTGCTAACAACTCTATTTTTGAATCAGGTGATGGAAATAAATTATACTGGTTACTTAGATCGGCTAAAACAGTAGCTTGCAATACTGAATATGTGGGAACTGTAAAAATTGAAACATGCGAACCACTATATGGATTTGATTACGGCAGCATTAACATTGCCAATGGCGAGTTATCTGATTTCAAAACCTTTGGTGACGATGAAAAAAGAGATTTTTTCTTATTTAAAAACACTTCCAGCTATAAAATGGGAACCAATTTGTTTTTCTTCAGTGAAACAAAAAGAGGTGACAAAATCCTGTTAACCAAAATGGATCTTACTAAATAAATAACACCACACATCATATTGCCTCAAATTATGAACTAGTTTGAGGCAATTTTTTTACTTAAGTTTAAAATGAAAAAAATATTAGCAAGTATACTGTTTGTTTGTAGTAGTTTAATTTACGCACAGGACTCTTACACCCCAATTAATCTGGGCCCGGCTATTAATACTAAAAATGGTGAAGGCCAGTCGGTTATTTCCGCAGATGGAAAGGAAATATATTTTTGGAGGGAATTGTTCAGGCAATCTTTGGGCACCACCGTTCAAAGCGCCTGGTATTCTAAACAAGATAGTACCGGGAAATGGTCGACGGCTAAATTCATGAATAAACCCTTCAACGTTGGCATGGTAAGTTCGGGTATTTTTAATGTGTCTCCTGATAATAATTCTATTCTCATCAGAGGTTATTTTAAAAACAGTGAACGTTTAAGAAGCGGACTATCGATGGTTACAAGAGGACAAAGAGGCTGGAATGATCCTGTTGGACTGGAAATTCCAGGTTACGGTGATTTGGAAAAAGGAAAATACTCAGGTGCTTTTTTAATGCCCGACGGAAAAGGAGTCATTATTTATTTAAGTGAAACAGTGGATGCAACAAATATGGATCTGTATGTATCGTTTAAAAAAGAAGATAACACTTATACGGCGCCGGCCTACATTAAAGCCTTAAACACTTCAAATGATGAATCAACACCGTTTATTGCGTCTGACAATAAAACTCTATATTTTTCAAGTAACAGAGAGGGTACGCTTGGTAGCAATGATATTTGGAAAACCACACGATTAGACGATACCTGGCAAAACTGGTCGAAGCCGCAAAATCTCGGTCCAACCATTAACTCATCTGACTGGGATGCTTATTTTTCGCTCGATGCTAAAGGCGAATATGCCTACATGACGAGCTCCAAAAACAGCATTGGTGGAAGCGACATCGTGAAAATTAAACTTGCCGTAGAAAATAAACCTGAACCGGTGGTATTAATCAAAGGTAAAGTCCTGAATAAAAATACATCCTTACCTATAGAAGCCAAGATCAGCTACGAAAACCTGGTTACCGGGTTGAATGTAGGAACTGCCATTAGCAATCCTATTACAGGCGAATATCAAATTGCCTTACCATACGGTATCAACTATGGCTTTAATGCATCTGCCAGCAATTTCATCTCTATCTCAGATAATATTGATCTCACTGCTGTTTCCGAATATAAGGAGATCATTCGCGATCTCTATCTTGTTCCCATAGAAACGGGCCAGGTGATCAGGATCAATAATATATTCTTTGAATTCGCAAAAGCTGACTTAAAGTCTGAATCGTTTTCAGAATTAGATCGTATCGTTAAATTAATGGAACAAAATCCAACAATGGAAATAGCTTTGGGTGGGCACACAGATAATGTTGGATCAGAAGAATCGAACTTAAAATTATCAACAGACCGTTCAAGAGCGGTTCTAAATTATTTGATTTCAAAAGGAATAGCGCAATCACGAATCAGTTCCAGTGGCTTTGGAAAATCAAAGCCGGTAGTTGAAAACAACACCGAAGAAAACAGAGCACTTAACCGGCGTGTTGAATTTACGATCGTGAAAATATAACTGATCTAAAATTTAAACAAGTAAAAAGTATACAACCGCTCAAATAAAAGAAGTGGCTTTATGGGACAACAAATTAATCTGAACTAGCTGTTGAGTAGTCAGCTACTTTACCTTAAATTCACTAGCAAATTCAAAAGGTGTAGGTGTGTTCATCAAAAATTCCTTAACGATATTGTAGTTATTTAGTTTATGTATGTTTTTTCTGAATATTAATTTTGGCAAATTTCCCGTCTTTACTAATTGGTCTCCTTTATAATTAAGGTAATTTAATTTCAAGAATAGAATACCCTTCATCAATTTTACATAATCCGATGATTTTATTTTTACTTAATTTATAAAAGTGCGTGGGACGCACCTTTACATCCTCGTTCTTGATGTCAAAAACAGGTACTTTAGTGAGTTTGCCATCGGTAGAAATTTTGGCAACCATTAAATATCCTCCCAAACCGCTGGCATGAGGTACTGGTTTTTGATCGGGTAAGAGATTGGCATTTTTTACGTTATCCATATAATAGAAGTAATCCTCATTATTATAAACATCATGGTAATAGGACATATCCTTATGTCCAAATGATCCTTTTCCATCAGCTATACGCCATATATTCATCTTTTTTGCCTGAAACGACATTTGCCCGTTTACTACTTCCATATGCCGTTGGTTTTTTGGTATTTTCACAACCCATTTAATAGCATTGTCACTGCCAATTTTCACGGCTACGATATCCTCAAAATAATGATTTACCCGTGTTTTAACCTGCATTGTCTGGCTGTTGCGAATTTCCCTGTAAAATGCGTGATATTGTTCTCCAATAATAACAATATTTCCTGCTTCGTCAAACTTAACATGATCCAAATCCAGATAATCGATTTCTGCGTTGTCTTTATCCTCCTCATATTCCTTATCCTTCATCACCGGATCTTTTTCATACGCAGTAATAACATCTATACTAAATTCGTAAAATCCGGTGCCAATATTATCATACCCGCCGTTTGCATTCAACTTTTGCAGAAATACACCATCAATACTTTTTTTGGTAGCAAAAAAATCTCCTTTTTTCATTGCAGCTTTGTCAATATTTTTTGCCGAGTGTGAGTAGTAGCCCGCTATTATCACATTATTATTCAGATCTCCCACCATTTTAACTGATTGAATAAATTTGTCTTCAAATTCCAGTTTGGTTAATTGGAAAATTGTTGAACCGTTTGAAAGCTTTAAAACTTCATAATAATCAAATGGAAGTTTGTCTTTTTTTCGATCTTTCCAATCTTCATATTTTACTTTTAGCAAAATATAAACACTTGCTTTATTATCGATATAGTATCCATAAATAGTTGTTCTGTTCAAGGGATAAGGCATATCCACTTCTTTTCCCCATATTTTTTGCATTTTGGAGTCAAATACAAAAATTCCAATTTTTTCATTTTCTTCCCTTTCTTTTAACACGTATTTCACCAGTAATTTTGAACTATCTGCTGAAGGAAAAAAATCATATTTGTCTCTTATCTGCGATTGATAAAGCCCGGTTACAACCGACACGCCTTTCAATCTGTTACATTCCAATACCCGAACAGAATCGGAAGAAAACTTATTTGTTTTAAGATCGACTTTCTTCACAGATAGCACCTCTCGTTCCTTTTCTTTTTCGAATAAAGAATAAAACCAATAATTATTATTACCTTGAAGAGATACGAACACTTCATTCATAAAGTTTTTTGGAAAAATTGACACGTCCATCTTTTCTTCGCTTATAACCTTATAGTCGCCAGCATTAATTTTCTGAGAAATAAGATCGCTTCCTCTGTCAAAACTTAATTGAACAAAACCATCCTGTTCGGACCCAAAAAACCCAATGTCCTTGTGTCCCGCAGGTAATTTAAAAGGATCATTAAACCTATAGGTAATGTTTTGTGATTGAGCGTCCACCATTAAACATAGTAACAAAAGATTCAGGTAATATTTTTTCATAATCGGATCTGTATATATAAGATATTTATTGTTTGATAGACTCACGCCTTTGCTCTCTTTAAAAAATAAGGTAAACCAGTCGGTAAATTACTTTCTACACATATAAAGCAGTTCTCCTTTGGGTAAACGGTAACGCTCAACCAATTCGGGACTAATTTCTTTTGTGTAATCCTCTACGGTTACTTTAAAACCTGCCGCCTCTAATTTGTCTTTGTAATCCAGGCCAAATAAACGGACATGATCTTTTTGCCAGAAATGAATCTCACGATCTTTTTCACTGGTAATGGTTTTGTCTTCGTATGTTTTATAACGATTGACATCTTGCGGTATTTGAAATATGCCAAAACCACCCGGTTTCATCATACGGTATAATTCACGCATGCATTGATCCGCATCCTCAACGTGTTCTAAAACGTGGTGGCAAAAAATAACATCAAATGAGTTATCCGCAAATGGTGAATGGTGCAAATCAAAATGATGATCAGCAATGGGAGAATTATAATCGCCGGTTACATACTCAATATTGGGCATTTTCTTAAATAACTTGTA
This sequence comes from Bacteroidota bacterium, assembly GCA_040387475.1. GTDB lineage: Bacteria > Bacteroidota > Bacteroidia > B-17B0 > Aurantibacillaceae > UBA4416. The sequence goes on from JAZKDT010000003.1 coordinate 15,400, forward strand.
AAAACACTGTTCAGGTGCTATATGCAATAATTTATGGTTAGCTGTAAAAAAATTAGTTTTTTCTTTTAAGTACAACCATAACAACCGATGTCTTTCTAAAGATAAACTTCCCGGACACAACGCATTCTCACGGGCAACACTTTTACTGTATCCATAAGGCAGAAATTTACGATAAGTTTTTCCACTGATAGGATCCTCAAACCTATTGCCATAATAAAGAATGGGGGCTATTTTACTAAATATCAAACTCAGTTTAATGAGTATAGGACGGGGAATGGTGCGAAGAATGAAGTGAAACATTACTATTTATTTATTTCGATGATTATGGGAACTATATTTTTTGAAGAGGCATTTGCCTCAAAATTTACTTTGTTATCTAATTTAAATTGAACGTCAGTTATCCTGTCGCTTTCAATTAAAGTGTTTATACGCGATTGAAAATCTGTTGATTTATCTGCATTAAATTTCTCATTCAACGCCTTGTAATCCAATTGATTTTTTGAAATTAATACGCAAATATAATCTTTTGTCCCTTTTTCATCAGGACTCATGCTTTGATCACGCGGAAAAACACGTGTTCCGGTAACACCGCAGTAAGCCGAGTGTTTCGGAGTATAAGGAAATAAAACATAACTACCGTTATCAACTTCCTTACCAAAAATATACACGTAACATTCCATGTTATTTTTAAACTCCACTTTAAATTTCGTGCTCATTTTTACTGGTTGCACTGTGCTATATATGTTATTTCCTTTATTTACAAGAGGAATATAATTTTTACTTTCTTTTTCAACCAAAGCTAATGAACAGTTTAATTTGTCTTTCGTGGTTCTATCTGGCATCGGGTATAAACCATATGCTTCGTTAGCGAAGCTTACAAAATCACTATAACTTATCCAGGCCCTTCCATTTTTTCCCCATTTTTTTCCCCAGCTATTTTGAATTAAAAAAGCGCCATCTTTCTCGAAGTAAAAATCATCATAACCAATAATACACATGCAATGGCCGCCAAATCCATTCTTATCATAATCATTACTATTGGGTTGCCAAAATTCATGTCCTTCCATATCCTGCATAAAGGAGCCACCTACACTCATTCCGATAACAACAGGTGCGTTGTGAGCTAAATTTTGTCGGATCGAATTTACATCACAGGTATAATCATCGCCGCTTATTGACAGCCTATTGGCTCCTTTCATCCTGAACTGAGAAGCCTCTTTTAGCATATAATTATCAGGTTGTTTAGCGCAGGTATTTTCATCATAAGGAAATTTACTGAACGGAACTGCTCCTTCCGTAGTTAACAAATCAACAGCTTTATCAATATAAGTTCCCTGGCAATCCCGCAACCCAATTTGATTATAGGTAAATGCCGGGCTAAATGCGATTTGATCAGGATCTTTACCCGTATTAATAGATTCCAAAATAGTTCGGGCCGCGTAGGTACTTCCCCAACCTACACAGGATCCTTGCTGCCCCTGATCGCCCGCCGAAGGCGCGAAACGTTCCAATGACACTCGCTCAGGCAATTGTTCATCGGGGCTAAGTGAGGCATAAACTTCAGTACTGTCGTAAACCGAGGGATCTAAGGTTGCACCGGTTCCATAGGAAGCCCTTTGTTCGTGAGAAGCTCCAGTTTCGCTACACCCACCTCTGAAAAGATAAAAGACACCTGCTATCAATATAACAGGTATTACAATTTTTGGGTACCGGAACAAAAAAGGCAATATCATCATGATAAAATTGCCGCCGCCACCCGAACCACGACCTGAGCCAGAATTACGGCCCTGACTCCCGCCCCAGCCTGAGTTTGAATCCTCGTCATTTGACATGCGTATCGGCATAATATCTCCTTTTTAAATAAGTAGTAAAAATACACAAAATCATGGTGCTACAAAACCACGTAAGCTTAATTAATTTGCTATTTTTGTGAACCTGAGCAAATAAATCATGGCAAAAACTACAACAATAAAAAGCACGGTTCAACCTTCGTCAAACGTGTTCGACAGACTAAATGCTTATTTAGATAAAAATGAAAAAACGTATTTCTGGGGTATATTAATCCTTGGAATAACATTGGCGTTCATGAGCTTTAACGCGCGGATGAGCGAGGCACATGATGATTCTCTCTACATTGAGGCCGGGTATAAGTACGTTCATGAATTTCCAAATTTCTTTTACACGTCTAATGCTCCCATGTACCCCATGTTTTTGGCATTACTTACAATTGTATTTGGGACAAACCTTGTATATTTTAAACTATTCTCTATTCTGTTTTATGCCCTTGGAGCTGTTATTTTTTATAAAGCTCTTGACAAAAAAGTAAAGCCTGTCATTAAGTTTTTAGTATATATTTATTTATGTCTCAATTACCTCATTCTTTATTTTGCGAGTCAAACTTTCTCCGAAGCATTTTACATGCTGATGCAAGCTGTTTTCTTTTACTACTTCACTAAATATAACTTTTCGGAACAACCACTAAGTACGGATATAAAAAAGGATTGGAAAAAGTGGATGATGTTGGGTTTTATGATGATGGTGTTAACGATCGCCAAAAACATTTTGATCTTCGGAGTCATTGCTATTGTGCTGTTTTATGTTGTAAAAAAAGAATGGAAAAAAGCAGCGTTTGCCTTAGGATTCTTTGGCTTATTTAAAGTGCTGTATGAGGTTATTAAAAATTTCATATGGGGAAAATCAGCTATTCAATATCAATCTCAAATGGGTATATTGTTTAATAAAGACCCTTATGACGCCAGTAAAGGGCAGGAAGATATTGCTGGTTTTTTTGGAAGGTTTACAGATAATATTGCGATATATGTTGGAAAACGGTTTTATCAGATAATCGGTTTTTTTGATGAAGAATTTCTATATAAAAAAGTTGTTGAACAGGACGGTCAATTAGTTGAAACATCCAACAATACCATTTATTTCTTTTTTGCTTTTATCATTTTAGGTCTTACTTTTTTTGGCCTTTACAAAGCCTATAAAAACAAAAATGATCTCGTGTTATTCTTCTTATTGTTTGCAGGAACCATTTGCTTCGGAACATTTTTTGTTTTACAAGCGAGATGGGATCAGCCACGCTTTATTATGGTGCATATGCCTGCTCTACTTTTGGGCATATCCTATGGCCTATACGCTTATTTCGAAAAAACATCTAATCAACGCGTGTTTATTGGGCTTACCGCGCTGCTTTCAATCTCGTTTATTATGTCATCCGGAAAGCGGGCATTTAAAAATTTACCGATCGCCACAAAAAATTTAAAAGGAGATATTTATTATGGTTATACGCCCGATTGGCAAAACTATTTAAAGCTAAGTGCATATTGCAAAGATAGTTTACCAGAATCCAGTTATGTAGCTGCCAGGAAAGCACCTATGAGCTTTGTGTATGCCAAAGGAAAACATTTTTATCCTATCTATTCAGTAATTGCGAAAGATCCACAAACCCAGCAATCGAACCCGGATTCGGCTTTAGCCATATTTAAAAAGAATAAAGTAACCCATCTCTTAATTGCCAGTTTAAGAATTAATCCTACAAAAAATACGGGAGATGTAATTAACACCCTTCACAATATTGCAGGGCCTATCATGCAAAAATATCCTCAAAAACTCGTTTTGATAAAAGAAATGGGCGTAAGTGAGCAGGCATATCTGTACGAAATAAAATATTAATCATGGACTTTAATTACACCAAGATAAAATTAGGGAACATATTATATAAATATTGTTTTCCCCTTTACAATTTATCCTATTCTCAATTTAAGCTCAAAAATGATAAGACAGAAATTGAGCTTCTTAAAAAAATAATTAAACCCGGGGATCATATTTTAGACATAGGGGCAAATATTGGATTCTACGCAAAGTTATTGTCGCAATTTACCACCGATAAAGGCAGAGTCTACTGTTTCGAACCGGATTCTCAAAACTTCAAGTATCTAAAAAAAAACACAAAAGGTATTAATAACATTGAGCTTTTTAACAAAGCCGTTTCTGATAAGACCGACGTTATCAAAGTTTACAAATCGAAATTACTGAACGTTGATCACCGAACATATCCGGTTAATAATTATGATAGCGTTGAAGAGATGACTTCCGTATCTATCGACGAGTTAATTAAGGACCGCACCATATCAAAAGTAAATGTTATAAAAATAGATATACAGGGCTTTGAGTTAACTGCTTTCAGTGGAATGAAGCATTTGCTGTCTTCAAGCAATGATCTGAAAATTATAGCTGAATATTGGCCTCATGGATTTAAAAGAGCCGGCACTTCTGCAATTGCCTTTTATGATTTTTTTAACGAGCTAGGCTACAGCTTTTACTTGATTGATAACGATACACTAACTAAAATAACAAAAGATTATATCGTTGAAAATAACGACAAACCCTTTGAATTTAGTTTTAATGTGCTTGTTCAGAAAGAATAACCGTTTTCAGCAAAAACTAATTTCGCGGAAAATTCATCCGAGAATAATTTAACATAGAAGAAACAATTTACGTTTACTTAAAGGATTATCCGGGAATTGCAATTAAATCAGTAGATCCGTTTTTTGGAATATGTTTCCTGTAATTTTCAAGAGTGATTTCATGATCTGTTTTCGTATCAAACAGTTTGTAATTTAAATCCTTGAAATAATTAAAATAGTAATCAAACGAAATGTTTTTTTCATCCATTACATATAAGCCAATTTCAAAAATAATTTTGGGTCGGTACTTAGCAATGGCTTTTTTAGCTCCTTTAAATACTTCATATTCATGACCATCGGTATCAATTTTTATAAAATCGATCTTTTCGATATTATTTATTTCCGTAAAATCGTCTAAAGAAATAGCGGGTACACCATCTGTGCCTTTTGGTGTGCCCAAATGTACCGGATGATCATTAGTTCCGCGTTCGCCATTTACTTTCCAACTCGAGAAAGCAACAATATTAGGATTGTCGGAAGATTTTTCGGAAACAAAAGAATTTATGACAGTCACGTTTTTCGCAAGATCTTCATTTAGGCTCAGGTTTCTTTTTAATCGCTCCAAGGCATAAAATGTGGGCTCAAAAGAGTACACTTTTCCCTTAGGAACTAATTTAGCAAATTGCAAAGTCATTAAGCCTACGTTTGTACCAATGTCTATAATTGTAAAGTCATCCTTGATAGTTAAAAACGAGTTTTTAGTAATGTGCTTCTGAAAACTTCCAAATAAATAAAGAGAGAGCTCAATGCCTTCCGAAAGGTCTACTTCATAATTTACTCCATCTTGTTTGATGATCCTCTTTTCTTTACCAACAAACAAGGTAACAGTCTTATATAAAATTTTTGCCAGAAAAATTTTGATTCTTGTGATAGGAAGCCAACTATTGAACATATAAATTAAATGTGTGTGTAAAGATAATTTTTTTAGCCCACAAACGAAATTTATTTAAGTAAAGTCACGTGCCCTACTCTTTGCTCTTCGTGCCCGGTCATGGTTATAATAATGACCTTATAAACATACACATCCGTCTGGCAAACCTTATTCTTATAGGTTCCGTCCCAGCCTTTCGTTTTGTCGTCGGACTTAAAAATTTTTGCTCCCCATCGATCATATATTTCCAGTTCAATATCGGTGATACCATATCCTACGGGAATAAAAATATCATTCATTTCATTTCTATTTGGTGTGAACGTGTTTGGAATATAAATATTCCAATCATCTGTTATGCTAACACATATTGTATCGCTGTTATAGCAATTAAATTCGTTAACGGCTTCCAATACGTAACAGGTGTTAGTCTGCGGATTTTCCGTTGTCTCGTGACAATAATTACAGGACAACGGCATATTATTACCAAAAGGAATCCAGCCATAATAACCCGAAGAAGTTCCTGTTAGGGTAATAAGTTCATCTATATTAATAACAGTATCATTTCCTGCCATTACTGTAGGTAACGGATTAACAATAACCTGACTAAGGACGGTATCTGCGCATCCATACTGATTAAAACCAACCAACGAATAAGTAGTAGTTGTTAAAGGCTTACAATAAAAGGTTGATCCGCTTTTATTGTCGGGCAACCAGATGTAGGCTGAGGCTCCAAAAGCCTGAAGTGTTGTGGAATTACCCTGGCATACAGTGGATGTACTTACAGTGACTGTAGGTGATGGAACGCCGGATATAGTCATAGAAACTATTTTATGACAACTATTAAAATCAGTAACAGTGCAGGAATATGTTCCGGGCGAAAGACCTGAGATACTCTGTGTATTTTGCCCGGATGGAGCCCAGGCGTACGTATAAGGAATTGTACCGCCCGTTGCAAAAACCTGAACACTTCCATTTGCTGATCCTGAGCACGAAACGCTTTGAGAGGTTGTTGTTAAATTCAGTGAAGAAGGCTGAGTGATAGAAAAAGTTTTAGAACCGGTGCAACCATCAGAAGAGGTAACCTGTACACTATACATGCCGGCCGCTAATCCTGTAACACCTGATGTAGATGAGCCTGTTAGGCTCCAGCCGTAAGTGTAAGGTGCTGTGCCGGCATTGGCGGTTACTTGCGCTGTGCCATCGGATAGCCCAAAACAAGTGATATTTTGCGAAATAACATTTAAGCTGATCGGTAAACCGGGAGCCACCAAAACAGTTTGAGTGCCTGCGCATCCATTTGAACTTAGCGTTTGAACCGTATAATTCCCTGGAGAAAGTGCAGAAATACTTTGTGTATTTAAACCTGATGGAGTCCAGGTGTATGAGTAAGGAGCAACTCCTCCATTCACGACAAGTTGCGCAGTTCCATCATTGGCGCCTAAGCAAGAAGCAGCCTGTGATGAGGCAATTAAATTTAAAGCCAATCCGGGATTTACTGTCACTGTGGAAGAACCGCTACAGCCGTTTCCACTTATAGCCATAAGTGAATAAGTACCGGAAGAAAGTCCTGAGGCCGAGGCGGCATTGCCACCTATGGGCGACCAGGTGTAAGTGTAACCACCTGTTCCACCTGTAATTGTAGCCTGCGCGCTTCCGTCGGAAACACCAACGCACGAGGGATTAACCGTTGCAAATGAAAAATTTATAGGATTTCCCTGATTTACAGAAACTGTTTTGGTTGTAGCGCATCCTGAACTGGACACATTTACGGTATAAGTGCCGGGTGCCAGTGATGCAATAGATGATGAATTAGCCCCACCCGGCGACCAGGTGTAAGTATATATTCCGCCACCGCTGGCTGTTACCTGTGCAATGCCATCATGAGCGCCAAAACACGACTCACTCTGTGCTGCAGTAACTGCGCTCAATGTAGTACTTTGATTAACGTTAATAGTTGCCGAGCCGGCACAACCGTTAGAACTTGTAGCGTAAACCGTATAAATACCGGCGCCAAGTCCTGAAGCGCTCACTAAATTTCCGCCGGTTGGTGACCAGGTATATGAATATGGCATGATACCCCCAGAAATCGCCACCTGGGCACTACCATCCATTGCTCCATTGCATGACGCATTAACAGACGATGGAGTTAAAGTAAGTGACGCGCCGGAACCTACTAATACCGTCCCCGTTGCAATACAACCATTCGTTTCGGAAACATTCACTGAATATATTCCTGTAGCGATTCCCGTTATATTGGCCGAATTTCCGCCACCTGGCGACCAGGTATATGAAAAAGGGGATGCGCCGCCTGTAACCGAGGCCACTTGTGCCGAGCCGTTGTTGCTGCCGCAGGACGCAGGTGTGGAGGTAAGGCTTAATGTAGCGCTTGAAGGTAATGCCACAGAAATGGCATCCAAAAAATTACCAAGAGCGGGATTACCGCCAGCTGCTGAAATGGAGTTAAATTGCAGGGTATAATTATTTCCAAAACCAGCTGGAATAACATAGTTAACCGTATAATAACCCCAGGCGGCATTTCCATCTGTAAATGTACCTAATGACGTTAATGCTCCGCCTACCGGCCCTACACTAACTCCCATAACATCGGTGCCGGCCCTACCTCTATGTGCAAACGAGATCGTTACTAATGTTCCAGGCGTAGTATTAAAATTTTGAAATAAAGTTGAAACAAAAAAAGCATTCAATTCGATAAACTGATTTCCGGAATAGGACGGTACTCCGTTAAATCCGGTATGCCACACTTCGATCATGTTATCAGGCGCCGTGGTCCCCCAGCAAGGAACCAGGCTCGTATCAATTATACCTACACTTGAAGTTACCTGATTGTTTTCAAAATCAGTATTACATAATAAACTGCATTGTGCATGGAATAAGTTACCATACATCGACAAAAAAAACACAAAAAGATAAAGGCATTTATTCGTTGTATTTTTAAAAGAAAAAAACATAGTTAAACAGAAAATATCAAAGTCAGATTTGTTGTAAATTTAATGATAAAATCTGCGTGCCTACTTTTTTAAAGTATACTATTTCGCAAATAAGGTATTACACTGAGTAAACCGGTATTCTAAACTAAAATCTAAACTTTTTAAATGCCCAGCGCCGCTTTTTTTCTAACGAACATGAGTCCCAGGATTGTAATTCCGGCATTGATCAAAATCAGTTCATTACCAATTTCATAAGCGGTCATAGTTTTTACAACATAATTGGCCAACACATAAGTTATGATGGGTGCTATGACGCAAATCAACGGCACTAATTTATCATTTAAGTTATGGTTCGTGAATAATCCAATAGCAAACAATCCTAACAACGGGCCATAAGTATAACCCGCCAGCATTAATATGGTGTCAATAATAGCACGCTGATTTAATATATCAAAGATGATGATAACAAGCCACATTAATACAGCAAACCCAATATGAATATATGTTCGTCTTTTTGATTTCTGAGCTTCCGTTAATGTGGTATTTCTATCATACTCCAACATATCGATATAAGTGGAAGTCGTTAATGTGGTTAAAACGCTATCAGCACTGCTGAACGTTGCGGCAGTTAATCCAATGATGAAGATCAATCCGGCAAACATGCCCAAATGATTTAAAGCTAAATTCGGAAAAACTTTATCCGTAATTATTTTACCGGTTTCGGCATTCATGGGAAGCTCAATAGCAGCATGCGCATAGTACTGATATAACAAAACGCCTAACGATAAAAAGAATACGTTAACGATAACCATCACAATGCTGAACCAGAAAATATTTTTTTGAGCATCTCCCAATGATTTACAGCTAAGGTTCTTCTGCATCATGTTTTGATCAAGACCAGTCATAGCAACCGCTATGAAAATTCCGCCGATAAACTCTTTTATAAAGAAATTAGACTTATGCCAATCCCAAAAAAAAGTTTTGGAATAGGGGGAGTTTGCGATATTTGAAACAGCTTGCCCGAAACCAATATCCATTTTATGGATGATGATGGCGATCGAAACAACCACACCTAAAACTAAAAACAAGGATTGAAAAGTATCTGTCCACACCAGTGTTTTAATGCCTCCCTTGTAAGTGTAAAGCAACATCAACGCTAAAATAACTGAAACACTTAGCCAAAAAGGAACGTGCACACTTTGTATCCGGTCAAACACAAAAAACTGGATAACACCTGCCGCTAAATACAATCTACCCGCGGCGCCTAAAATCCGTGACAAAATAAAAAAGAAAGCGCCTGTTTTTTGCGTATGTTTTCCAAAACGTGTTTCCAGGTAAGTGTAGATAGAAACAAGGTTCATCTTATAGTAAATAGGCAACAATACCTTGGATATAATAAAATAACCAACAAAGTAACCCAGTACCAATTGTAAATAAGAAAAATTAGCGCCCCCAACCTTACCAGGAACAGAAATATAAGTAACGCCGCTCAGCGAATCTCCGATCATTCCAAAGGCTACCGCATACCAGGGCGAGGCGTGATTTCCTGAAAAATAGCTTTCTGCTGTTGAATTTTTAGAAGTTAGGTAGGCAATAAGCAGTAATCCACCGAAATATAAAGCAATGCACGTGATGATGAGTGTTGGCGACATAAGCTAAAGATAAAGTGACATAGGGGTTAAATGATCGTTAAAAAAACATATTTTAAATATATAATCGTTAATATCTTTTAATATCGAAACTATTTCCTAAATCGTTATTAATCCTCATTTTTTGTTACCTTGTTGCCTTAAAATTATTTATGCAAGACATCATAGCTAAGATTCCTCGCGAAGCGCTGCTAAGCGAGTTAACTAAAGATCGCTACATACGTAAAACCAACAATGGGGAGAATGATATTTATATCATCACTCACCACAATTCACCAAACACCATGCAGGAAATTGGGCGCCTACGCGAAGTAAGTTTCCGACATGCAGGAGGTGGAACCGGATTAGCCTGTGACCTGGATGAATTTGATACGGGTCCGCATCCTTACCAGCAGTTATTGGTTTGGAATCCAGTTGACCAGGAAATCGTTGGTGCTTACCGATTTATTTTATGCCGGGACGCAGAATATGAAAATGGAAAAGTGTTATTGGCTACAACTGAATTATTTGATTTCTCGCCTGAATTTTATGAAAAATACCTCCCGTATACCATTGAATTAGGTCGTTCTTTTATACAGCCACAATATCAACCTTCCGAACAATTTAGAAAAGGCCTTTTCAGTTTGGATAATTTATGGGACGGATTAGGAGCGATTGTAGTTGACAATCCCGATATGAAATATTATTATGGTAAAGTTACTATGTATACTGATTTCAATATCGTGGCACGCGATCTTATTTTATCTTTCCTGAAATATTATTTTCCCGATCCTAAAAAACTGGTAACTCCAATTCATAGTGTTGAAATAAAAACAGATGTAACAGAATTTTTAAAAGAGATTGAAGGGAAAGATTATAAAGCGGGACACGCTATATTAAATAAACACGTAAGAGCATTAGGAGAAAATATTCCACCGATGGTAAACGCTTACAGTAATTTATCCAGCACCATGCTGTCATTTGGTACTGCTATCAATCCTACGTTTGGTGGTGTTGAAGAAACGGGTATTTTAGTAACGATTGCCGATATTTACAAAAGCAAATCGGACAGACATATTGAAACATACAACAAAGAACTAAGAGAAAGAGCTTAAAAAGAAATAAGATATAGAAAAGACTATTTGACTAAAGTGACAAAATAGCGTATAATTAATAAGTTAAAAATAAATCAAGTCTTGACTCTCTTAAGTCAATCAGTCTTTTAAGTCTTGTAATACAATCATGGAAATAAAAAACGCGAAGTTCTTAAAAAGCAGTTCAAACAATAAACACTGTCCACCTCCGGATAAGCCTGAATTTGCGTTTATCGGGCGAAGTAACGTTGGTAAGTCATCCCTTATCAATATGTTGTGTAGCCAGAATAACCTTGCTAAAACATCGTCAAAGCCAGGCAAAACACAGTTAATCAATCATTTTATCATTGATAACAAATGGTACCTGGTGGATCTTCCCGGATACGGCTATGCTAAAACAAGCAAAACCAATTTGGATAAATTTGAGGAATTGATCAGTAACTATATCACCAAACGAAAAAATTTAATTTGCGTGATCATTTTAATTGATAGTCGTTTAGAGTTACAACCTATTGATGGAGAATTTATGGATTGGTGCACTCAACACGAAATTCCTTTTTGCCTGGCGTTTACCAAAATTGATAAACTAGGAAAAAACCAATGGGCCAGTAATTTTGCGAAATACAAAAAACGGTTGATGGATTATTGGGGCGAATTGCCTCAAATATTTGAAACGAGTGCTGAAAAAAAACAGGGAAAAGAAGCGATTCTAAGCTATATTGAAGAAAATTTTCAATATTTCATTCCTCCTCCAAAAGGTGCGACCTATGAGGATGACGAAGATGATTTAGACAGTTCATACGAAAATGAAAACGATGGTATCTGATTGGCAACAACTACAGAATAAATTAAAAGAGCGTTTTGGTTCGGAAATGGATCATGATGCCATTTTATTTATGATAGGATTACAGGAGTTAGATAAGCCTTACCGCAAATATAAAAAAGACGAAAAGCTGGAAGTAATGCATATCGGTGTTTGCACCGTGATGGCACCCTACGGATTTTACGAATATAAAGGCCGTGATGATGACGACTGGCCGCATTGGGAGCTTAAAGAAAATTTACCTCATTTGGACGCTAAACATCAAAACAAATTAATGAATGACGCCTTGATCGATTACTTTAAAAAAACCGGTTTCTTTGATGAATAATCGCGCGTAAAGCTATTTTGCCTTTTATACTTTTTCCACCGCATTTTGTTTTCAATTTAATATATTTAAGTACTCAAAATACATAACTCATGAACAAATCTATTTTATCAATTCTTGCAGTGGCATCTTTATCGATGACTGCACAGGTGAAACCTGCAACAACTAAACCCGCTGCAAAACCTGTAGCTGTAAAACCGGCAGGAACAGCGCCCAAGTTATTAGAAACCGTTGTTAAAGTTGGAAAAGAAATTTCTATTCCTTATAAAAAATATGTGTTGGCTAATGGTTTAACGGTTGTTGTTCATGAAGATCATAGCGATCCTATTGCTTATGTAGACGTAACGTACCATGTTGGTTCAAACCGCGAGCAACAAGGACGTTCGGGTTTTGCCCACTTTTTTGAACACATGATGTTTCAGGGCTCAAAGAATGTAGCCGATGAACAACATTTTAAAATCATTACAGAAGCCGGTGGTACTTTAAACGGATCAACCAATTCTGATAGAACGAATTATTTTGAAACCGTTCCCTCCAATCAAATGGAAAAAATGTTATGGTTGGAAGCAGATCGAATGGGCTTCTTGCTAGATTCTGTAACGCAAAAGAAATTTGAAGTGCAACGTGCTACTGTGAAAAATGAGCGTGGACAAAATTATGATAACAGACCTTACGGCTTAGTAAGCGAAAAAACGGGTGAGGCTTTATTTCCAAAAGGGCATCCTTACTCTTGGACAACCATTGGTTACATTGAAGATTTAAACCGGGTTGATGTGAACGACTTGAAACGTTTTTATATGCGTTGGTACGGACCTAACAATGCGGTACTAACCGTGTCGGGTGATGTAAATACCGAACAGGTTGTGAAGTTAGCCGATAAATATTTTGGTTCTATACCACGCGGACCTGAAGTGAAGAATATGGAGAAACAACCTGCCGTATTAACCGAGAATAAATATATCTCGTATGAAGACAATGTGAAATTCCCCATGTATAAAGTAACCTATGCAACAGTTCCATCTATGCATCCGGATGAAGCTGCATTAACAGCATTAGGAGAAATTCTAGCATCTTCAAAAAGCTCGCCTTTATATAACACATTTGTTAAAACTCAAAAAGCTGTTTCGGCAAATGCATATAACTATGGCCGTGAATTAGCAGGTCAATTCGAAATCCTGATCCGTGCCAATGCCGGAACTAAATTATCTGATATAGAAGCAATGTTAAACCAATCGTTAGCTGACTGGGAAAAGACCGGAGCCAGTGATGACGATATTAAAAAATATAAGATCAATTACCAAAGTGGTTTATATGAAGGTTTAACGACTGTGCAAGGAAAAGGAAGACAATTAGCGGCTTATCAAACATATGCCAATAATCCTAATTACCTTAAAATTGAAATGGCTGAGAATTTGAAAATAACAAAAGCTGATATCATGCGCGTTTATAATACTTACATCAAAGGTAAATTTGCTGTTGTACTAAGCTGCGTGCCAAAAGGAAAATCAGAGCTGGCCGCAAAGCCTGATACCTGGAAAATGTATGAAAGAACTATTGAGCAGGAAAGTGCAGAGTATAAAAATTTATCATATGCCGAGCCTACAGATGTTTTTGTTCGGAAGAACGTGCCAACCGCGCAAACAGCAAAGCTGGTTCCCTTACCAATGTACTGGACATCTAACTTAACGAATGGTGTAAAAGCAATAGGTATTAACAATACAGATATTCCAAAAGTGAATATTTTATTCAGTATGCCAATTGGCCACCGCTATGAATCAAAAGCAGGTTTAGCGGTTTTATTGACTTCATTAATGGAAGAATCTACCCAAAAACACAGTGCCGAAGAAATTGGTAGCATGCTTGAAAGATTAGGAAGTGACGTATCATTTGCCGCGGGCGACAATGAAATTAATATGAGCATTTCCTGCTTAAAACAAAACCTGGATTCAACGTTGAAAATTGCACAGGAAATGTTGTTCATGCCAAAATTTGATCAGGAAGATTTTGACCTTGTAAAAAAAGAACAATTGGATAACATTGCTAACTCATTAACACAGGCCACATCTATTGCCGGTAATGTTTATTCAAAATTATTGTATGGCCCTGAATTTAATTTATCTATTCCAGCTATTGGGAATGCGGAAACTGTTGCGTCTATTAAATTAGATGACGTGAAAGAATATTATAAGAACTTCTCTGCTTTTAATTCCATATTAGCTGTAAGCGGCGATATCGATCAGGTATCTGCATTAAAGAAACTGGCTTTCTTAAATAAATTACAATCCGTTAACACTATGCCGCAAGCCAGATATAAATTACCTGAAATCGATAAAACACGATTGTATTTTGTAGATAAAAAAGGTGCTCCTCAATCAGAGATCAGAGTTGGTAATTTATCGTTGGCTTATGATGCAACGGATGAATTTTTTAAATCAACTATTATGAACTATTCTTTTGCAGGAGCATTTAATAGCCGTGTAAATTACATCTTACGTGAAGTAAAAGGATTTACCTATGGAGCACGTGGTGGTTTTGGCGGAAACAAATTTGTTGGACCATATACCATCAGCGCAGGCGTTAAAGGAAACACAACAGATAGTTCGTTGGTGATCATTATGGACGAGTTAAAAAAATACAGCGAAACCGGTATCAATGCCGATGAACTTACCTTCACAAAAAATGCGATGGCGCAGGCGGATGCTTTAAAGTATGAATCGCCGCAACAAAAATTAGGTTTTGTAAAACGCATTGTAGAATTTAATTTAGATAAAACATACGTAGCCAAACAGGGAACTATTATAAAAACGATCACCAAAGCGGAGATCGATGAACTCGCTAAGAAAAATTTACCTTATAAGAATATGATCATCTTAGTTGTGGGCGATAAAGCCACCAACTTTGATAAGCTATCCAAATTAGGTTATGAAATGATTGAACTGGATGTGAATGGAAACAAGGTTAATTAAAAATTAGTTTAGAAAGTTTGAAAGTTTAGAAAGTTGGATCATTACACAACCTTCTAAACTTTTAACTTTGTAACTTTTAAACTAAACAAATGAATATAGGAATTGTATGCTATCCAACCTTTGGTGGTAGCGGCGTTGTAGCAACAGAACTTGGAATAGCCCTGGCCGGCAAAGGACATAAAGTACATTTTATAACTTACTCTCAACCTTTTAGGTTAAACCAGTTCAACGAAAATTTATTTTATCATGAGGTGAATGTCAACGATTATCCCTTATTTGATTACCAACCATACGAAAGTGTTTTAGCCAGCAAGATTGTTGATGTTGCTATTTATGAACGCCTGGATGTATTACATGTACATTACGCTATTCCCCACGCATCGGTAGCTTATTTAGCGCAACAAATTTTAAAGTCACGTAAAATAAAATTGCCATATATTACCACGTTGCATGGAACAGATATCACCCTGGTAGGACAAGATCCTTCTTTTGAGCCTGTCATCTTTTTCTCGCTCAATAACAGTAATGCCATCACCTCTGTTTCTGAGAGTTTAAGAAAAGATACTTTAAAGACCTTTAAGATTGCCAATGATGTAAAGGTTATTCCAAACTTTATTAAAATTGAGGATTACCAAAGTTCCTCTGAATCCTGCAACCGGAAAAATTTTGCGAATCCAAATGAACGGATTTTAATACATATCTCTAATTTCCGTAAAGTAAAACGTGTAGAAGACGTATTACGGATATTTGATATTGTACGCAAAGAAGTTCCCTGCAAACTCATTTTAGTAGGTGACGGGCCCGAACGACCGGCCATTGATAAATTATGCAGGGAGTTGGATACCTGTAGTGATATTATTTCGGTAGGTAAAATTGCCAATCCAAAAGAAGTACTAGCAATTGCCGACGTGTTTATTTTACCATCCGAAACAGAAAGCTTTGGTTTATCGGCTTTGGAAGCGATGGCGATGAAAATGCCGGTAATTTCTTCGAACACAGGCGGTATACCTGAATTAAATATCCACGGTAAGACAGGTTACATGAGCAAGGTTGGAGACTATAAAGACATGGCGAAAAACACCATTGATTTATTATCTGACGAGAAAAAATTTCAGGAGTTCAGAGCTAATGCTTTTGAGCAGGCCAAAAAATTTGATATCGAAACCGTTTTACCGATGTACGAACAATTGTACAAAGAGGTAATTGCTGCCGGGATTTAAGTTCATTTTTTAGCGTCTTCCATCATTTTATCAGAACGCTTTTGGGTTTCTTCCCAATCAACATCTTCAATATGGGTTGAGATAATCCAGATGTGTCCAAAAGGATCTACAAGATTACCCGAGCGATCTCCGTAAAATTGATCTTTAACATCCATGTTTCCCTCTACTTTGGCGCCTGCATCTAATGCGCGCTTAAAAACTTCATCTACATTATCTACGTAAAAACAAATTCTTACCGGTGAACCCCCCAGTGTTTGAGGGCTTTTATTTCCCCACTCTGGCATTTCTTCGGCGATCATGAGGCGTGAATCGCCAATTTTAAGTTCTGCGTGTCCCACTATGTTTCCGGGCATGCTTACCCTACCCATCTCTTTAGCTCCAAAAATTTCTTTATAGAATTCAATAGCTTTACTGGCATTTTTTACATTGATATAAGTCACCAAACTATGGTAGTTGTGGGGAATTGCTTTTACATTTTCCATGGCAATTTTTTTAATGATTAATACTATGATCACCGAAAAATGTGTGCCAGAACCTCTTATCATAAGACTTTAGGATTATGAAGGGTGTAATTTATTAAAAACATGAACAAAGTAATCCAGTTCACGAGTTGCTCCGTATATGATGAAAACCCTTAAAACTAATTATATGAAAAAAACATTTACAAATTTATTTAAAGCCGGAACAACAAAAGTGAGCAGTATGCTTTCTCTGTTGTTCCTATTTTCATTATCATCTCATGCTCAAATGGTTTACGGAACAGTCAGTAACACACTGTTAGTTTCTTTTAATGCCAACACTCCTGGTGTAATTAATTCAAGTGTACCTATAGTAGGTATTACAGTGGGCCAAACCATTGAGGGACTCGATTTCAGACCAAATACCGGTGAGTTATATGCGTTTGGCTACAACAGTACAACCAATACTTATCAGGTGTACACCATTAATTTAACTTCGGGTCTTGCTGTTGCTATTAATGTCCCTACTGGCATAGCGCTGGGGAATGGTCCTATTGGATTCGACTTCAATCCTACAGTTGACAGAATACGAGTGGTATCCGCAAACGGCGGTAATTTCCGTCTACACCCCGTTACTGGGCTCATAGCATTTACTGACGTGAATTTGGCGTACGCTGCCGGAGATCCTAATTTTGGAACTGCTCCAAACGTTGCAGCTGCAGCTTATAGTAACAGCTATATCGGCGCAGCAACAACTGCACTCTACAATTATGACCATATTTTAAATGTCATCACTTTACAAAACCCGCCAAATAATGGCACATTAAATACGATTGCCTCTTCGGGAATCATCAGTAACACGTTAAGCCCAATGGTTGACATGGATATATTTTACGATAATTTAACTTCCGTAAATAAAGCCTATTTGTTAGCAAACATGTCTGGGACTACAACGACAACTAGTTTCTATACCTTAAATACAATAACTGGTGCAGCTTCTTTAGTAGGTGCAATTGGTACAACCAATTCTGTATCTAACATCTCGGTGTTTATCGACCGAACGATGCCTGCACTTATGGGTCAGCTAGCCTTTGGTATATCAGGAAACAATTTAATTTCGTTTGACACTCAAAACCCAAATTACATTCGCAATATCAATACTTTAACCGGTATCACAAGCGGACAAACACTTGTAGGAATGGATTTCAGACCTGCAAATAGCATGTTATATGCGTTAGGCTACAACTCGAGTAATAATGAATCGCAGCTGTATACCATTAATAAAACAACAGCGGTTGCTACACCCGTTAATACAACAGCTGTAGCAGTAATGTTGGGAACCGTAAGTGTTGGTTTTGATTTTAATCCAACGGTTGACAGAATAAGAGTTGTTTCAAATAATGACATGAACTACCGCCTGGAACCCTCCACAGGAACCATTTCTGCTACAGACATGAATATAAATTTTGCAGCAAGTGATATAAATTTTGGTGCAAATCCAAATGCCGGAACTGTAGCTTATACAAACAGCTATAATACCGCTACGACTACCGCACTCTATAATTACGAAGAGTCACTTAATATTTTAACAAGCCAGGTGCCGCCCAACAATGGAACGCTCAACACTATTGGAAATTCAGGCATCATGATTAATCCTTCCGATCCTACGGTTGATATGGATATTTACTATGATCCTTTTAGTATGACCAATACGGCCTTCCTAAGTGCAAATACAAACACTGCAACGGTTGACCAGCTTTACTCTATAAATTTAACAACAGGAGCAACATCCCTAATTGGAAAAATAGGTTTTGGTATTCCTGTACGAGATATAGCAATTGAAATGGCTCCTTTTACGACTGGGGTTAAAGATTCAGAAAATTCCGGTGTTAATTTCGCAAGCATTTATCCGAATCCATTAAAAGATAAAGTGACAATCGCTATCAAAGGCCTGTTGAAAAACGATATTAAAGTGTATGATATTACGGGAAGAATTGTTGAACTGCAAATCACCGCGGAAATGCTGGGCGATACTACAAACATTCAATGGAATACATCAAATCTATCGAAAGGACTTTATTTTGTAGCCATTACTACTGTTGATGGTAATCATCAGACAATTAAAGTTATAAAATAACTATTAAATCAAATTTATTGTAAAAGCCCCTGCTAAATAGCGGGGGCTTTTACAATAAATGGCAATACTATACACTGTCTTAAAGCGGCGATAAATTCTTTCGCGCCGGTTTATCGCATTCTTCAAACACGGTTCCTCCTAAATAAGGTAACAGCCTATTGTAGTCGGTTGTTTTGATGTAATAGTTGCCCAAGGCGGTGTACAATTTGGTTTGATCTGTCGTAGTTTCCTTAGCGTAATATTCTTTGATATCGTCGATCAAGATCATCGTTAAAAACTCGTCAAGCTTGCGCTTGCTTTTATACCATTTTAAAGTTTCCATGAAAATAGAATAGTTATTGAACAATAATTTTGCGGGTTGTCACTTTTTCACCCCTATACACTTTCACAAAGTATATTCCTTTAGGCTGATCAGAGAGATTGACTGTGTATGCTGAGAGCTTGCTTTTAGCAGATGTACGAACTTTTGAACCCAACATATTATATACTTCAATATATTGTTCTTCATTATTTAACGTTTCGGTATGGATAGTGAACACGCCGCTTGACGGGTTCGGGAAGATCTCAATGTCATTTTCTGCAGCAAACATTTCATTAACTCCTGTTGAAAGCGTTACACTAGCATCATCAACCCACAAAATACTTCCGGCTTTTGGATTTTTATCCAGTGAAGATGAACTCATTAAAACCCACAATGTATCAGGAGTTGCTGTGCTTACATAGGTAAAGGTAACAGTTGCCTGCTGCCATCCCGATGTGCCTGTTGGTACGTTGGTTTTAAATATGCCACCTGCAATAGGAACTCTTTGCTTAACCAGTAATACCCGACAGATCGCCGTATCATTTCCGTTAGGCTTATATTGATAGAAGAATTTAAATTGCGTTGGCTTTTGAGTGAAAGGAATGCCGGGTACATATGTTTGCGTAGCTGCGCTTGCATTACCGTTAAATAAAATACCTAATGTATCATTATACGGATGGCCAATAAAAGGTGTTCCCCACGCATTATAATAATTCCACGACGTTGATGTATAAGCTCTGGTTTGAACTCGCGCAGCATAAGTTCCTGAATGAACCGTATCCGAAACCCTCGTTACTGAAACCGGGCTACTTCCCAAAAATGAACTATTAAAATAATTAAAATCCCACCATCCTGTAGTGCCGTCACCACTGTTAGGATTCATAGCTGTTGGCACTAACAGGTCGTTTGTCCAGGTTTCGAAACCTGGGTTAATGATCTGAGCGCTGGCAGTTTGTAAGAGTGTAAAAGAAGTAAAAAAAAGTATAAGTTTCTTCATGTATGTTGTTTTTGGGTTTATTTTTCAAAGATAGGAATTTTTTGAAATTTGCCGTTTAACAACCCTCTCATTGGCCCTATTCTATCCTCTTTTTAGGGAGAGACTTGGCGATGAGGGACTAAACTACATAATTTTACGCAGATAAGCTGACATTACCTTTACACAGTTTTTTGGACAGTCTCTACGCCGCTCAAAATCTCACTGTCTGTGGTAACTCTCCTAATGTCTTTAACAACACTGGCTTTGGCATTAACAACACTAGCTTTGTCTTTAACAACATTGCCCTTGGCTTTAACAACTCATGCTTTGTCTTTAACAACTCTGGTGTTGGCGTTAACATATCTCCCCTCTCCATAGGGAGAGCGGTTGGGGATGAGGGACAACAACTTCCACGTTGGCAAGATCAAAACTGCTAAATTTAAACTAAAATAATTACTTACACTTTGCCAAACTCTCCCTGATCTGTCTTTCTTCTTTGAGGGTGGCGACTTCTTTTGTAAGAGCTAACTCATAATATTGAGTGGCTTTTGGTTTATTGTTGCGCGACAGGTAATAGTCACCGAGGATTTGATACATGTAATAGCTTTGAGGATTAGTTTGAATGAACGCGTTCTCTAGGTTTGGCGCTAATTCAAGTTTTTCTGACTTTTTGATGATGAATTGAATATAATTTTTGATCTGCTTAAACAAGAGGAAATTTTTATAGGCCTGCGTTTTCAAAAAAGGATCTTCGGCAATACCGTACTTTTCAACATTGATGGCGGCATTTGTATGTAATGTTTTTGCGCTGGCAAATACGGAATCTAAATTGTAACATACAAATTCACCGCACTGAAAAGGGTTGGCGCTAACCCACATGAGTTTATCCTGTGGTTTAAAAATTACCGCGTGATGTGCTAATAATTGGTTCAAACTTTTTTCATTGGTCATCCCAATGTTTTTATTGTTGATGCCCTTTTGATCTCTTAAGATGGCTGCGGCTTCGGTATAATTGAGTGTATCATACTTGCCCAGCAATTGCCTTAAGCGAATGCTCCGGTATAAAGATGAGCTTTCAATTTGATTTCTTAGGTTGCTTAAATCGTTGGCGTATTCTTTTCCCTGATAGTGATTAGGACAAATAATTTCTTTGGTGTTCTCCACTTCGTAAATGTCCATTTTTTCAGGAGACTTTTCAATGCTGATGGTTTTGTTATCGGAAGCGCTTCCTATTAAAATACTTTCAGAGACAAATACATGTCTTTTTTTAGCAATCGCAATAGCTTCATCAATGTTCTTTGCATACTGTAAAATTTCCCTGGCTAATAAAGCGATAGGCGTGGCCACATCCGTTGGAATGGAACTTTTGGCGGCATTGATGGTAACTGTAACTCCTTTATCATTCATACCGCTACAGGCGCCAATAAAACCGCTCCAGGTTACAGTAGCAAATTTATAACCGGTTGTTGGATTGGTGAATTGTACAATTTTATTTTTCGCGAAATCATCTCCACTGTAAAAATCAAAATTACGTCCTACGAGTAGTTTGCCATCCGCACTTTTTTCATCCCAAACTGAAAAAGAAGTACAACCCACGGTCATATTTTTGTCCTGCAAAGCGTGCCCAATATCATGTGCACCGTGGTAATTTAAAATACGATGGTATTTGGGTGCTATAAAATCATATTTATCGCTGGCAAATTTCGAGATGCCTAAGATTTCCTCTTTATATTCTTCGGTAATGTTATCCGGAAGGTGACGGTTAAAATATCCTACAAAAAATTTGAGGTAATTTAAATAGGTGATATCGGGTACGAGTATCTTTATCTGGTTTACAAACGCGTCTTCCTGAAACTCATGCAGCTCTTTGGTAAGCATCCCATTGGCTACGCCACGTTCATAAGCATCACCCTCTACGTACAATTCCCATAAACCGCTTTTTGAGTGTTTGAGCCAATTTTGGTTAACCTTGTAAAATTCGGGTGAGATGGTTTCCCTTTTCCAGCTAAGCGTAGTGTCGTTCTCAATTTTAGGAACATCAATTTGAATAGCAATCACAAAATAGATAGCAAAGCCAACCAGGAGTATGGTGAAAATCAGTAAGGTTCTTAAAACTATTTTACGGAGTTTGCGCATGGTTTGAGTGCCTGCAAATTTACGGAAAATAAGGGAATTGAACACAGATAACGCTGACGTTTATGATTCGTTATGATTTTAATTAGAACAGGGATTACCGGATGAGAACAATAGAAAACATTATACACAAAAAAACAGGCTGCCGCTTGACTCAACATTAAGTGACAACAGACAAAATCCATCCTTACCTTTAATACCCGAAAGATTTGTATCCATTAATTAAAACAAAAAGCCCCCCGATGTTATCGGAGGGCTCTTAAAAAAATATTTTATTTATTTAATTAAAGAAGCTCTTAAGGCATAGATCTTTGATGCAATAGCTTTAAAGTTTGCATCATTCATATCTTTAGGATCTTTGATGGCATCGATGTCTGCATGAATTTTTTTCAATTCGTCGTTTAAAGCAACGCATTCTTTTTTATCCTTGTAATCATTTAAAAGGTCTGTTAAGTTTTTTAAATAAAAACGTTGATCCCATAAGTGTTTGTGTGCTTTTTCTTTAGCCGCCGCATCGCTGATGCTTTCAGTTACTTTACAGGTTAAATATAAACTCTCTACCCATGAGCCCGCAAATACTGCTGAAGCAGTGTATACACGTTCATTAGTTCTTAAATAAGAATCACTTTTTACAAAGATCTCGTCCAAAATAACCAATAAGGAATCTTTATTAGATAAATTTTTCTCTGCACGTTTTCCAACCATTTGATCCACGGCGCCTTTTAAGCCTAATGCTTCGGAAGTAGTGACAACGGTTTTCATGAACTTTAATACATCTTCACCTTTGTTGTTAACCATCGCATAAGACATATCGATATTATATATACCCAAAGCAACTGCTTTAGAGAATTCATTACTAGCTGCCAATGGTTTTTTAGCATCTACTAATAATGCATTGTTATAATCAACTCCCCAGCCCGATAATTCGTTAATACTTCCAACAGGAGAAGGAATATTAGCGATAGCGAAATCAAATTTGAATTTTGTTTCTTCGTTCACAGTTACCGGTGTCGTATCTTTTGGTGTAGTTTCTTCGGTTACATTTTCGGCAATTTCATCCGTTGGTTTATCATCACATGAAATGACTAAGGCAGATAAAGAGATTGCTGTGGCAAAAAATAGTTTGTTCATTTTAGTTAAATTTTAAGCAAATATAATGGCTTTTTTGGTTTCAGGTAATTTTTCTTGAAAATCATACATAAACTTAATATATATTGATTTCAAACAACATGATTCAAACAAGAACGGCTCACTTTCGTGAGCCGTTCTATGAAATGTTATTATCTGTCTAAATTTCCGTAATCCAGTTTCTTACCCTGGATGGCTAAAACACCTCTCAGTATTAAGATCAGGAATGGAATATACATGACTGCTGTTGGTAATTCGAAGTGATTTAAAATCACGATCGATTTACGTTTTAAGCGTTCTGTAATTAAGTACATAGACGGAATCAGGATCAATGTTAAAACTGTTGCAAATAATAACCCGAAGATCATTGTCCAGCTTAAAGGACCAAAGAATGCTACGTTATCTCCACCAAAGAAAATATGTGGATTACCGGACGAAAGCAAGGTTTCGAAATTAATATTTAAACCTACCGCTAAAGGAATTAAACCTAAAATAGCAGCAGTGGCGGTTAAGATAACCGGAGTCATCCGCGTGCGTCCTGCTTCTATCGTTGCGTCGTAAAGACTCATACCGCCTTCGCGGGCAAATTCGGCAAACTCTACGAGTAAGATACCGTTTCGCACCACTATACCCCCGAGGGCAATGATACCAACACCTGTCATAACAATACTCATTTCCATTTTAAAGATGGATACCCCGATCAATACACCAACGATACTGAAAACGATCTCGGATAAAATGATAAGTGACTTGCCTAAAGAGTTGAACAGTCCCACTAAAACCAGTAACATCATTCCTACGGCAATTAACATGGCTCGGCCAAGGAATCCCATGGTTTCTGCCTGCTCGGCCTTATCACCTGCAAATTGTACAATTACGTTACCTGTTTTCTTGTAGCTCTTCATGGCTCTTTCAACATTAGCCACAACTTCATTAGGATTAAAGCCGTCTTTAATATCGGATGATAAAGTGATCACACGTTTATTGTTTTTACGTTTGATACCGGCATAGGTATAATCGTAACGGATATCACATACCGAAGCTAATGGAACACTACGGATCATACCGCCCATATTCATATCACGATAGGTGATCTTTAAGTTACGCAGTGTTTCGATATCGATACGTTGATCCATTTTGTAACGCAACTGCACAGGATATTCATCATCCACATCTCTGAATTTGGTAGCTTCAACACCGTATACTGCACCACGAATCTCCATTGCCAACTGGTAGGTTGAAATACCTTCACGTAGAGCACGTTCCCTGTCAATATCAAAAACGATCTCCGGCTTATTGGCAACGAAATCAGATTTTAAACTTACTACACCACCAATTTTAGCGTTGTTGATGAATTTTTTAAGCTCGTCTGAATTTTTGTTCAGGTCTTTAAAATCCTCGCCAATAATTTCAATACTGATAGGTTTTGGTGTTGGAGGCCCACTCACCTCTTTATTCACAACAATATCTGCACCCGGAATATCCCAGTTAAGTGCCTGCAAGCCTTGCAAATATTTAGTAGTTGATTCGCCATGACGTTTTTCAAACTCCACAAACGCAATAGCAATTTTACCGCGGTTAGGATATGCATTTTGATCACCATCGCGTGGATCGGTTGTACCAATAGTTACGTTGGTGATCATCGATTCCACCAAAGGATTATTTTTTCCAAGTACCGTTTCCACTTTTGCTTCTACGCGGCGCATGAGGTCATTTGTTACACGTGGATCTGTTCCTTCCGGTAATTTCACATACACGTACAGGTTGTTAGGATCTCCGCTAGGGAAGAACACTACTTTTGGTTTACGTACCGAAAATAATACAATCGATAAAACAAATAACACCAATACATACACCAAAGATTGCCATGGTTTACGAAGGAACCATTCCAACACTTTCACATAACGTTTTACAAAACCAGGCCAGATACGGAACTGCCATGCTTCGATAACTTTATATAACCATAAACGGTTTAATACCAGGAAGAATGCCAGGAACACGGTGAAATTAGCGATTGCAAAATGGCCTGATAAATAAGACACTAAAGCCACTATTCCGTAAATAATCAGCTGCAGACGCGCTTTTTTAGTGATCTTACCGTGCTCTTTACTCTCTTCTTCATGGGATTTCATGAAATCAACAGCAAATACAGGGTTGATGATATAAGCCACTACTAATGATGCTAATAAGGATATGATCAATGTAACAGGTAAGAAATACATGAACTTACCAATAATACCCTGCCAGAAAACTAATGGAATAAACGGTGCTAAGGTTGTAATGGTTCCGGATAACACCGGCATAAATACCTCGCCAACAGCCATTTTTGCAGCCGT
Source organism: Bacteroidota bacterium (assembly GCA_040387475.1). GTDB lineage: Bacteria > Bacteroidota > Bacteroidia > B-17B0 > Aurantibacillaceae > UBA4416. Next base: position 41,216 of record JAZKDT010000003.1, read on the forward strand.
TTTAATATCACGCTTACCATTATCAAATATCCTGTGTGTGTTCTCTATTACCACAATGGCATCATCCACCACAATACCGAGGGCAAGGATAAATGAAAAGAGTACGATCATGTTAAACGAGAAGCCTATACTTGGCATTACCATAAAGGCAATAAACATGGATAAAGGAACAGATAGCGCTACGAACAAAGCGTTGGTAACACCCATAAAAAACATTAATACAACGGTTACTAAAATAAACCCAATGATGATGGTGTTGATCAGATCCGTTAAAGAAGATTTGGTTTTATCACTTTGATCACCACTAATTGTAATATCAAGACCTTGAGGAAATTCGTCCTTCTTCATTTCTTCAATTACCTTTTCAATTTTGTCGGCCGCGTCAATTAGGTTTTCGCCCGAACGTTTAATAACGTTTAATGTAATTACATTTTTTCCGTTTGAGCTTGAGTAACTTTCCTGCTCTTTAAATCCATCAACCACCGTTGCAAAATCTTTGATGAATAGCTTGGCGCCTGCTGCAGATGTTACAACAATATTCTCAATTTCTTTTGGTTCTTTGAATTCGCTTTTGATACTTAACGTAGGTTTCATTCCGTTTAATGGAATAGTACCGCCGGATATAGTGAGATTTTCCTGCCCTATAGCGCGTTGAATGTCAGTTAATGTTAACTGAGCAGCCTGTAATTTATACGCATCAATATTGATCTGGATCTCTCGGTCTAACGCACCAACTAATTTAACTTCGTTGATCTCTTTTAAACCTTCTACCTTGTCCTGAAGGTCCTCAGCATATTTTTTTAATTGTTTAAGATCGTATTTACCTGCCACGTTAATATACATGATAGGAATTTCGGAGAAAGCAATCTCCTTTATCATTGGTTCGCGGGTAAGAGTGGTTGGCATATCAGCTCTGGCTTCATCCACTGCATCTTTTACCTTTTGTTTGGCTACCTCAACCTTAACGTTTGTATGGAACTCAACGATAATAACCGATACATCCTGAAGGGAAGTACTGTTAAATTTCTTGATCCCGGAGATACCTTTTAAACGTTTTTCAATCGGTTTGGTGATGGTGTTCTCGATATTGGTTGGCGAGTTACCACCATTAATGGTATTAATATAAATAGTTGGTACGGTGATGTCTGGAAACTGCTCCTTTGGCAAAGAGTTATAGGTCATGATCCCAACAATACAAATAATGATGGTGATCAGGTAGACAGTCATTTTATTGTCTATCGCCCAACTTGAGGGTTTAAATTCTTTTATTTTATCTAACATATGTTTAAGTTTAGAAAGTTAATGAGTTTAGAAAGTTCAATAGGTAAACTTTTATTTTTTCACGTTTACGTTATCGCCTTCGTTAATTAAATCGTAACCTTCCGTGATCAACAAATCGCCGTCTTTTAACCCTTCAGAGATCTCAGCCATTCCATTATATTCGTGTGATATTTTAATTGGGTTTTTTACCACTTTTCCATCCACGGCCAATAAAACAAAACTCTCATCAGTGCCTTTTTGAATGAATTTAACCGGTACTATAATTTTAGGCGTTGAGGACTGGTAATCGTTTATTTTCAATTTGGCTACCATGTTTGGATGATATTCTTTTTTATTATCCAATAACACCTCAACACCAAATGTTCTGCTTAAATTATTGATTGCCCTTGAAGCGTAATTAACTTTTGAAGAAATAGAATCGTGCATATCAGGAAATAACACCTGTACTTCGTTACCTACTTTTATGCGATTAGCATAAGATTCAGACACATCAGCTTTGATTTTTAAATTGGAGAAATTAATCACGTTGATGGCTGGCATTCCAGGAGCAACCGCTTGCCCTATTTTGATATTAACCGCATCAATAGTTCCATTAATTGGAGAGATGATCTTACTCATACGAACCTGTTCCTGCATGGTAGAGATTTTATTTTCCAAACTTTCTTTTGTGTTCTTGCTTTGTAAAAATTGAATTTCTGTTCCAATTTTCTGATCCCACAGATTTTTTTGTTTTTGGTAAACCTGGGTTGCTAAATCCAAACTTGTTCTGATATCAGCAATTTGTTGTTCTACTGCACGTGAATCAGTCTCAGCCAATACTTGTCCTTTACGCACCTCATCGCCAACTTTTACATTAATGCGGGTAATTGTTCCCGGCATTTCCGACGATAAAGACACATTTTCATCAGCGTCAATGCGGCCCTGTACTTCAATATAAGTTTTAAACGATTGAGCTGTCAAAGGCATTGCAATAACATCAACCAACTTTTGTTTGGTTGTATCTGATTTTGCAAGCTCTTCTTCCAAAGTAGCAATCTGTGTTTCAAGGGTTGCTTTTTGCGTTCTTAATTTTTCAAGCTCTGCTTTTTTGTCTGTAGATCCCGACCCGCAAGCCACAAATATAGCGGAGATAACGATGAATAAAATTGTATTTTTCATATGATTGTATTGGTTGTTTTTATTTTATATTTTTTATTTTACTAATGTGCCTGTTGCCTTTAAATAATCTATTTTGTAAACTAATATGTCATAAACCGCATTAAAATAATTGGCCTGAGATTCTTTTAAAGATTGTTGAGCATTGATTACTTCGATGTTACTCCCAACCCCCTGCTCGTATTTTTTTTGAGAAACATTGTAAACATTTTGCGCTAAATCAAGATTACGTTTTTGAATTTGTAACGACGAGGCGGCGTTGTTGTAATTAACCGAAGCGGATGCCCCTTCAAGCTCGATAGCCAGCTGCAAATTTTTTAAACTATTTTCTCCTTTTTTAAATTCAAGCTTAGCTTGCTGAATTTTATAGTGTCGTTGAAATCCATCAAAAATATTTAACGACAACGTTGCTCCAATTAACGCGGTAGGAAACCAATCATGCGTTCTTTTAAAGAACTCAAGATCATTCCGCATTCCGGAGTATCCAAGACTACCGTATGCAACTAACGTAGGCATATATCCAAATTTTAAACGTTTGATATTAATGGTGTTTAATTTTTGCTGTCCTTCTAAGAGTTGATATTCTGTTCTTTTTGTAATATCAATCTTTGAAGCATCAAATAACTCTCCACTATCGGTAACAATTAAAGAATCTGTTAATATGAGGTTATCTTTTCCGGCGTAGCCCATTTGAAATTTTAACAGGTTTTCGCTTAAACTGATCAAGCGTTCTGTTTTTTGTTTTTCCGTAGTTAGATTATTAAAGGCTACTTCCAATCTATCCACGTCAATTTGTTCAACAAATCCCTGCTTATTAAATTCTCGGGTATCGTTTAATAATTTTTCAAGCTTGGTCATATTAGCATCCAGTAATTTTATCCTTTCCTTATTTACTAAAACACCGTAATATGCTTTAGAAACTTGGCTAACGGTTTCTGTTTTACTTCTCTGTACACTGATATTCATTAAAGCGATCATTTCTTTGGTTGCTTTCAATCCAACTAAATAATCAGCGCTAAAAACCAACAACGAGGCCTGAGCCGTTCCCGTTGCCTGGAATGTTGTTCCAAATTTCACCGGAATAAACGTTCCCGGAGGCGCTCCGAAGATTTCTCCCGGGATCAAAGAGGTTGGAATTTCCAGGAAATTCTTCATGTCCACGCTCGCCGTAATTTGCGGCATTGCCATACCAATGACTTCTTTACGCTTGTATTTTGCCATCAATACATCGTTTTGAGCATTTAAATAATTAGGACTGTTTTTGTAGGCGTAATCAATCGACTGTTGTAAACTAAACGAGTTCGATGTTGCTTCCTGTGCTTTTGTTTGTAACAGCGTTGCTGATAAAGCCAGCAGTAACGCGTAGGAATTTACTTTCATCATATAATTGTTTTTTATTCTTGTTCTTTTATTTTTCTGTATTCATTAATTAATTTATGGCCTTTTATAGTGCAAATACCATAAATAAAAATATCCAGGATCAATTCGTGAGCTTTGGTAAAGCTGATCTTATCAAAGGTGTAGTAATTACCAAAAAACAACATATCAATTTGAGCTAAACGCAATTTTGCCGCAAACTCTGTATCAATATTGGATCTGTAAAATCCATCTTCTTTCCCCTTTTTAATATTGGCCAGGATATCGCGAAAAGCGCAATCATCTTTAAACGTTTGAAATTTTAAAAAAGCGCCGGGATGAAATTTCTGAAGGTCCAGAAAAAACATTGGATTTACATTTTCAAGCATTTCAGTCACATTTTGTGAAATCAACATGATCTCATGGATAGGGTTTTTTGCCTGGTTAGTTACATCTTCAAACTTTTTTTGCTGTTTTAACAATTCAATTTCACATAATTGGTTAACGATGTCGTCCTTTTCCTTATAATATTGATAAATCGTTTTTTTAGACATACCAAGCTCTTTGGCAATATCATCCATGGTTACACGCTTGATCCCAAATTTGAAAAACAGCTCTAGCGATACCTTTAATATTTTTTCTTGTGGTTCCATTTTTACAATTCGGGCACAAAACTAAAGAAACTATTTTTGTTCTGCAAGTTTCCATTAAAATATATTTGGCTTGATAATTGTTAAATTTTTTAACAATCGGGAGAAATTCTGTAATTTGCCGCCTAATTATTTATTTGTCGATTAAAAAATCTGCTCTATCTTTGAAAACATATGTTTAAGAAACAATCTTTACTCTTTTTACTGTTTTTAACATTTTTTTTGAATGTTAGATCACAGATCGATACCTCTTTTTGGTTCATCGCGCCTGATATATCCCAAGGATTGGGAGACAGGCCTATCTATTTGTATTTCAATACCTACGGACAAGCGTCTACGGTAAAGGTCAGACAACCTGCCAATGGCGGGTTTGTGCCTATTACGCTTACTATCCCGGCAAACTCGATTGACTCCATTAACCTGACTCCCTTTATTACAGGTATTGAAAATAGTACTGCTAATAGTATTCTTAATAACGGTTTGTATATATCGGCTACTCAAAAAGTATCAACGTTATATTCAATACGTGCTGCGGCAAACCGCGAATATCTTAGTTTAAAAGGACCAAAAGCTTTAGGCGTGGATTTTTATATTCCTATGCAGGAGTTTTGGAATCAGGCACCGGCCACTTCACCAAAATCATTTTCGTCATTTGATATTGTTGCTTCGCAAAACAATACTACCGTTTTAATAACTCCTAAAACAGCCATTATTGGTCACGCTGCAAATGCTACGTTTACCGTTTTATTGCAACAGGGTCAGAGTTATTCTTGCCAGGATACTGCAAGAAGCGCTATCACTAGTTTAGGAGGATCCATCGTATCAGCCAACAAACCCATTGCAGTTACCATTCAATCAAGCGGATTAAATCAATCGGGCTGTTTGAGCTCTGTAGCCGACCAGATAACGAATTCAACATATATCGGTACCGACTATATTGTTAATAAAGGAACCGCTACTACTGAAAAAATATTTGTGTTAGCCACCCAAAATAATACGCAGATCACGATTAATGATGGATCAACCACCACTTATGTTGCCAGTTTTGGTGAAACGTTTGTATACACCGCTACACAGCCGGTTACTTACGTAAAGACAAATAAACCTGTTTATGCATTACACGTTTCGGGTTACGGATGCAGATTGAGTGGTGCTCAATTACCTCCTTTCTTTTGTGCGGGAACATTTACAACAGCATTTACAAGGGCTTCATCAGATTCATTGGCGCTGAATTTATTTACAAGAACAGGATTTGAAGGAAACTTCGCCTTAAACGGGAATGCTTCATTAATTCCCGCGTCTGCATTTACGGTAGTTCCTGGTTCGGCCGGTGCTATTAAATCTGCCCGCATATATTTTCCCACGGCTACCATTCCCGTGGGATCACATAACACTGTTACAAATACCGGAGATGTTTTTGGTTTGGGTATTTTAAACGGTGCTTTTAATAAAGGAAGCGCATACTCCTATGTATCCGAATTCGAATCATATCCTTCTATTAATGCAGGTAGTGATTTCACCATCTGTGCTAACGGAAGCTTATTATTAAATGCACAAATTGGTGGCGGGAACATCACTGGTATCTGGTCAACAAACGGTTACGGTACATTTAATGGCGGATTCTCAGCACTATCAAATACCTACACGCCAAGCCAGTTAGACACCACTGTTAAACCGGTGAAATTATTTTTAACTACGAACGGACAATGTCCACAACAAAAAGATACGTTATTACTTTCTGTTAAGCCATCGCCTTTAGTGAACGCTTCTATCGATCAGATCGTGTGCGGTAATAACAGCGATGTGTTATTAAATGGAACTATTGCCGGAGGCTCTTCTACCGGTGTATGGACAAGTGTAGGATCCGGAGTTTTCACTCCTACTAACACTGCTTTAAACGCTATTTATATGCCCAGTGCCGCCGAAACAAGCGCAGGAACAACAACGCTGGTTTTAACATCCACCTTTAACGGAATTTGTGCAGCTGCAAAAGACACGATGAAGGTTACTATTACACCTATTCCAACATCTAATATCGCACTGACCACTGTGTCCGTTTGTGCCAATAATCCAACGGTAGCAGTTAGCGGAACCATTGGCGGAAGTACCACTACCGGTAAATGGACTACTAACGGTACCGGAAGTTTTAATCCAAGTAACATCTCATTATCTACAAACTATTTACCAAGCACCGCAGATATCTCGTCAGGACAAGTCAAATTGTATTTAACCTCAACCAATAATGGTAATTGCAATCCTGCAAAAGATAGTTTAACGGTTATTTTTACAAGTCCGCCAACGGTAAATGCCGGCACAAACATTTCCACTTGTAAAAATAATCCTTCCACCCCTCTGTCGGGTGTAGTGTCTGGTCCTACCACCACCGGTATGTGGAGTGGCGGTACCGGAACTTTTACACCAAACAACTTAACTTTAAATGCTTCTTACTTGCCAACTGCATCAGAGCTTTCGGCAGGCTTGGTTAACCTTGTTTTAACTTCAACGGGTAATGGAAACTGTAACCAGGTAACGGATAACGTATTAATTAGCTTCACCAATCCACCAACTGTTAATGCGGGTGTTAATTTATCTGCCTGTAAAAATAATCCAGGTGCATCCCTTTCAGGTATTGTATCAGGCATAACCACTACCGGAATCTGGTCGGGTGGCGCCGGTGTTTTTACACCAACCAACACCGCTTTAAATGCGACTTATACACCAAGTGCTGCAGAGTTGGCGGCAGGGATCGTTTCTTTAACTTTAACATCAACCGGCAACGGAAATTGTTTGCAGGTAACCGATGTTATGCAGATCAATTACACAGTGCCACCGTCGGTGGTAACAGCGCCTGGTTTATCTGCCTGTAAAAATAATCCGGCAGCAGTTATTTCAGGTACAGTTTCTGGAGCAACAACAACTGGTGTATGGACAGGTGGTTCGGGAAGTTATAATCCAAGTAACGCCGTTTTAAATCCAACTTACACGCCAAGCCCTTCTGAATTAACTGCAGGTTTTGCCAGCTTAACTTTAACCTCTTCCAACAACGGTAATTGTGCGGCTGTAACGGGCACTATTCAAATTAACTATACCACTCCTCCATCATCAAACGCAGGATTAAATATTTCTTCCTGTAAAAATAATGCAGCTTCAGTGCTTACGGGAACAGTTTCAGGACCTACAACAACAGGAATCTGGACGGGAGGCGCAGGCGTTTACACCCCAACAAATACAGCCCTAACGGTAACTTACACACCAAGCGCCGGAGAACTTTCGGCAGGTTTTGTGAATTTAACTTTAACGTCAACGGGTAATGGAAATTGTAATGCCGCGAGTGACGTTGTAGCCATTATTTTTACAAACGCTCCTTCTGTATATGCTGGTGCTGATTTATTTTCCTGCAAAAATAATGCGAATGCTTCTTTGTCGGGTATTGTATCCGGACCAACAACTACGGGTCTCTGGGCTGGTGGTACAGGAACATTCTCGCCAAATAACATGTCTTTAAATCCAATTTACATGCCTAGCGCTGCTGACCTTGCGGCTGGTGTAATTACGCTTACTCTAACATCTACCAATAATGGTAATTGTTTACAGGTGGTTGACAGTGTAAAAATTAATTATACACCATCTCCGGTTGTAAATGCGGGTGCAGATATTACTTCTTGTAAAAACAATGCGGCAAGTGCTTTATCCGGAACGGTTTCAGGTGCTACAACGAGCGGCGTTTGGAGCGGAGGTACAGGAAATTACAATCCAAGTAATTCGGTTTTAACTGCCACTTATTCGCCAAGCGGCGCAGAATTAACCGCAGGTTTTGCAACCTTAATTTTAACATCCTCTAATAACGGAACCTGTTTGCAGGTAACGGATACAGTTAAAATTGTTTACACAACTTCTCCTGCCGTTAACGCCGGACTTAATTTCACGTCCTGCAAAAACAACGCAGCATCCGTACTTACAGGAACTGTATCCGGTTCAACAAGCACCGGAATCTGGACAGGTGGCAACGGTGTATTTACACCAACCAATACAGCTTTAACAGCAACCTACACGCCCAGTGCCTCAGAAATTACGGCAGGTTTTGTCAACTTAATATTAACATCGACCAACAACGGTAACTGTACCGTTGCAAGCGATAATATCCTGATCAACTTCACAACAGCTCCGTCAACATACGCAGGTATTGATTTATCGGCTTGTAGTAATAACGCCGCTTCCGTTCTTTCAGGTTCGGTAAATGGTCCAACCACAAGTGGTATTTGGGCAGGAGGAACAGGAACCTTTACACCAAGTAATACCTCGCTAAATCCAACTTACATTCCTACTGCTGCAGAAATTGCAACAGGCTCAGTAAACATTACGTTAGCTTCCACTAATAACGGAAACTGTAACCAGGTAAAAGACAGTCTTACCATAAACTTTACCATATCGCCTGCAACGAATGCCGGATTAGATCTGTCATCCTGTAAAAATAATCCGGTTACTACACTTTCAGGTACAGTTACAGGAGCTACAACAACAGGTATATGGACAGGAGGAACAGGTTCTTTTAACCCTGGTAATACATCGTTAACTACTACGTATACACCAAGTTCAGCAGAACTGACTGCGGGAAGTGTAAGCCTCACCTTAAACTCAACCAACAACGGAAACTGTAGCCAGGTGAGCGATACAATCGTTATTAACTTTACCAATTCACCTGTGGTAAATGCAGGTATCGATTTATTTGCCTGTAAAAACAATGCTTCTACGGTTTTAGCCGGTGTTATATCCGGTCCAACAACAACTGGCATCTGGACAGGCGGTGGCGGTTCATTTAACCCGAACAACAGTGTGTTAACGGCAACCTATACTCCAAGTGCAGGAGAGCTTGCTGTAGGTTATGTGAACTTAATTTTAACCTCAACCAATAACGGTGGCTGTAATTCGGTAAATGATCTCATCAAATTGAATTTTATGGCGAAACCATTTGCCAACTTTAATTACAACCTGGTGTGTTTAAATAACACAACCACATTTACCGACTTATCTTCGGCAGGTTCAGGCACGCTTACTTCATGGGAATGGACCTTTGGTGACGCAACGCCTACTGCTACTACTCAAAATACATCGCATACATTTGCTAATGCTATTACATACACAACCCAGCTGGTAGTTTCCAACTCCTTTGGATGTTATGATACCATCAGAAAAACACCGATTGTTTATCCACTACCAACTGCCAATTTCGGCATCAACAGAGTTTGTAACGGAAATTTACTCACCTTGAATTTCTCGGATAGTTCAACCGTTTCATCTCCTGAAACTGTTAACCAATGGTTCTGGGATTTTGGTGGGCCTGGACAAAGTAACGTGCAAAATCCATCCCAGTTATACCCGGGATCAGGTTTTTACACGATTAAATTAATTGCAACCAGTAACCACGGTTGCAAGGATACCGTATCCAAACAATTGAACTTAACACCAAGACCATCGGCAGGATTTGCGTACTCTATTTCATCAGGAGTAAACGTAGGAACAACCGTTAATTTTGTAGATACTTCCAGTTACTCAAACAGCTGGACATGGAGCTTCGGTGATTCACAAGGAAACGGTTCAACTTTACAAAATCCTTCCACCATTTATTATGATAACGGAACCTATGTTATCACCCAGGTTGTAAGCGATGGTTATGGATGTTCTGATACAGCAAAAGCAGTTATTAAAATCAATAATATCACTAATGAAATATCGACTTTAATTCCAAATGCAATTTCACCAAACGGCGATGGAAAAAATGATGTGTGGAAGTTAGATTTCTTAAGTCTCTTATATCCAAATGCATCTATTGAAATTTATAACCGCTGGGGTGAAAACGTATACGTTTCGGAAGGAAGTTACACCAATCCCTGGGATGGGACCTATAAAGGCCAGGCATTGCCGGTTGGAACATATTACTATGTTCTGAAATTAAATGATGCCAATAATACCGAACCATTTAAAGGAGGAATTCTCTTAATAAGATAACATGAAGAAAAACATTTATATATCCATTATCCTGCTAAGCACCCTGCTGGTTAGTAAGTATAGTATTGGACAACAGCTCCCTATCTACACCAACTATATTTTAAATCCCTATGCTTATAATCCAGCGGTTGCCGGTTCAAAGCAACATGCGGTGATGAATTTAAACTATCGTAATCAGTGGGTTGGTTTTCAGGATGCGCCAAAAACTTACATGCTGAGCCTGCACAGCACTATTGGAAAACAAAAGAAAGTGGCTATTGGTGCCTTAGTGAATTCTGACAACGTTGGCTTATTAAGCAGAACATCAGGGTACCTAACTTTTGCATACCATATTAAGTTAAATAAAAATTACAAACTCGGTTTAGGCGTGTCGGCAGGTATGGTTCAATACCGCATTAAATTATATGATGCCAAAGTTGCTGATACCGGTGATGATATGTTGACAGGAAATATTTTATCCAACAACGTGTTTGATTCTAACGGCGGTTTATATGTATACAGCGAAAAATTCTTTTTTGGAGTAGCAACGTACCAGTACATCGGCAATAAAATTTCGTGGAAGGATTCACAAAGTAATTTATCGCAACACATGTATGCTTCCCTGGGTTATACATTTAAAGTGTCTAAAACGCTTTCTGTTCAGCCGTCGGCTTTAGCTAAATTTAATGCACCGTTACCTATTCAACCCGAATTTAGCTTACGCGCTATCTATAAAAACTTATTCTGGATTGGTGGTTCTTACCGGATGAATGATGCCGCCAGTGCATTACTCGGAATTACAATAAAGGATAAATTAACCATTGGTTATTCATATGATCTAACCACTTCAAATATTAAATCCTACTCAAAAGGGTCGCATGAAATTGCGGTGTGTTATCAGTTTATTAAGCCAAAGAAAAAACTGGATGCTGATGAGCAGGAATTGAATGATATTGATAATAGTATTAAAACCAAATTAAAAAAACAAAATGAAGAAGGCACTAAATAGAATATTATTGATCCTGCTTTTAGTAAGCAGTAAATCAGTTATATCGCAAATTGATACTGTGTTTTGGTTTGCCGCCCCTTGGGTAACAACCGGACACGCCAGTAATATCCCTGTGGTACTGCGTTTGTCTTCATTTAATAACGCAACTACTGTTCGCGTAAGACAGCCTGCCTCCACGTTCGATACAACTTTTGTTATTCCGGCCAACTCTTTAGTTTCAGAGTCGTTGTCGCATTTGATTAATCAGATAGAAAATACACCGGCTAATACCGTACATAACCGCGGTTTAAAAATCACTTCCAACTTTCCAATAACTGCTATTTACGAAGTAGTGACCGTAGTTAATAACCCGGAAACTTATTCACTGAAGGGTCAAAACGGAATGGGCTTAGAATTTGTTTGCCCGTTTCAGACACGCCGAAATAATGGTGGGTACACGCCTACTCCAAAATCTCAGATTTTAATTGTAGCTACTCAAAATGCGACCGTTGTGTGGGTAACGCCCCGCTGTAATGTTGTGGGGCATGCCGCCAATATGACTTATTCAGTTGGTTTAAATGCAGGCCAGTCTTATAATGTTGAAAACGTTACAAATGCTTCATCCGTAGCAGGCCAGAATTTAAGTGGGTCGATCGTTGTATCCAATAAACCTATCTCTGTGACTGTATCTGATGATTCGGTAAACGGTGTAGCCGGTTGTTTCGATTTAATGGGCGATCAGATCGTACCTGTTGAAGTAGTTGGTACCGAATACATTGTAAATAAAGGTGGTTTGAGTCCCGGAGAAAACGAAGGGGCATACGTAGTAGCAACTCAAAACTTTACCCAGGTAAATATTAATGATGGAACTACTTCTTCTGTATTATTAAATAAAGGAGATACTTATTATTATGCTATTGGGCAACCATTAACTTATATAACATCTGATAAAGCGGTTTATGTGATTCATACCAGCGGCTTTGGCTGTGAGATGGGTGAGGCTATTCTTCCTCCTTTAAACTGTGCGGGATCTGACCAGGTAAGTTTTACACGAACCAATACACAAACATTCATTTTAAATATTTTATGTAAAACCACCGCTGTAAATAACTTCCTTTTAAACGGAAGCGCGGCTTTGGTTCCTGCTTCGGGCTTTACTGTGGTTCCTGGAACTGCCGGCGTATGGAGCGGATTTCAAAGAAGCTATACAACCGCTCAAATTCCTTCGGGGGTAACAAACCTGTTAACCAATACGCACCCAACAGACAGCTTATTTGCTATGGGTGTTATTAACGGGGGTGCAAGCAGTGGCTGTTTATACCACTATATGTCATCCTTCCTTAGAAAAGTATATGTAAATGCGGGTATCGATCAAAATTTATGTACAGAAACAACTACGGTATCGTTAACCGGAAGCGTAGATGGAGGAGCAATCAGTGGTATCTGGACAACAATTGGCGGTACAGGAACTTTTGGAAGCACTACCAGTTTAAATACAACGTATACATTAAGCACGAACGATTTAAATCAATCCAATATTAAATTTGTTTTATCATCTACAGGTAACTGTACACCGATAAGAGATACCATGCAGTTAAATATTTTCAAATCACCGATTGTTGATGCCGGAAATAGTTTAACCTTATGTAAAAATAATATTACAACCATTTCCTTAAACGGTTCATTGCAATTAGCTGCCGGTGCAAACTGGGCAACCTCTGGCTCCGGATCTTTTGGAAACTCAGGAGCTTTAAATACAACTTATTTACCATCACCGAGTGATTTGACTGCAGGCGGTGTGAAAATCAGTTTAACATCATCAGGTAGTTTAAACAGCTGTCCAAATACAAAAGATAGTTTACAGATTACTTTTACAAATCCACCGGTGGTAACGATGGGTTCAAACGTATCGGTGTGTGCTAACAATGCAACGGTAGCGATTAATGGTGCAGTAACTGTTGGTTCTACCAGTGGCGCCTGGTCGGGAGGCACAGGGGTTTTTAGTCCAACCAATACTGCTTTTACAAATACCTATACACCTACTCCAACCGAAATTTCGGCCGGATCAGTTTACCTGGTTTTGGCATCAACCAACAATGGTAATTGTAAACAGGTTAAAGATAGTTTACTGGTTACGTTTACAGGCGCGCCTGTAACAAGTGCCGGCTTAGACCTTTCTGCCTGTAAAAATAATCCTATCACGGCCTTATCCGGAAACGTTTCGGGCCCAACAACTACCGGTATGTGGTCGGGCGGAACCGGAACTTTCAATCCTGGTAATTCTTCCCTTAACTCCCTGTATACGCCTAGTGCTTCTGAAATTGCAGCGGGTTCAGTAAGTTTAACATTAACGTCAACCTTTAATGGTAACTGTAATCAAACGGTAGATAATGTGGTGATCAATTTCACAAATCCTGCAACTGTAAACGCCGGTTTAAATTTAACAGCCTGTAAAAATAATGCCACCGTGATGCTTTCGGGTGTGGTGGCTGGGCCAACTACCACTGGTATCTGGAGTAACGCTTCGGGATCTTTTACGCTGGCTAATACGGTATTAACAAATACGTACTCTCCAAGCTCTGCCGAATTATCAGCTGGATTTGTTGACCTGGTATTAACGTCAACCAACAATACCCCTTGTAACCAGGTTGTGGATACGGTAAGAGTTATATTTACGGGTGCGCCTTTAGTACAAACGGGTCCGGATTTACTTATTTGCAAAAACAATCCAACAGTTGCCATCAACGCTTCTGTAACTGTAGGTGCAACAACCGGTATCTGGTCGGGCGGAGCAGGAACATTTAATGCAAGCAATACTGCTTTATCCATTACTTATATTCCAACACCTGCTGAGATCGCTACAGGAACTGTAAATTTAGTTTTAGCATCTACCAGTAACGGAAACTGTAAACAGGAGAAAGACAGCATGTTGATCACCTTCACAAACGCGCCGGTTGTAATGGCCGGATCCGATTTAGTGTCATGTATCAATAATGCCTCTACGGTACTTTCGGGTAACGTAACAGGACCTACTTCTACAGGATATTGGTCGGGTGGCTCAGGAAGTTATAGTCCTGACAGTACATTCTTAAACTCTACTTACACGCCAAGCGCTAACGAAATTACTGCCGGTTTTGTAAACTTATATTTAAATTCAACGAATAACGGAAACTGTAATCTTGTAAAAGATACGGTGGTTATTAATTTCACCAACGCACCAACCGTAAATGCTGGACTTAGTTTGTCGGTTTGTAAAAACAATGCAGCGGTTGTTCTTTCAGGTGTAGTTGCCGGACCAACCAATACCGGTATATGGAGCGGTGCATCAGGTGGATTCTTCCCGGATAACACAGCGTTAACAGGAACCTATACGCCAAGTGCATCTGAATTATCAGCCGGATCGGCCAGTTTAATTTTATCATCAACCAATAACGGAACCTGTAACCAGGCCGGCGATACCTTAGTCATCACATTTACAGGAGCACCATTAGTTGCTATCGGACCGGATTTATCGGTTTGTGTAAACAATGCAACCGTTGCTCTTAACGGAACTGTAACGGTTGGTGCTACAACAGGCCTTTGGTCTGGCGGTTTAGGAACGTTTAATCCGGGCAGCAACTCTCTTAATACGATCTATACGCCAACGCCTTCCGAAATTCTGGCAGGTTTCACCAAACTTGTTTTAGAATCAACCAACAATGGCAATTGTAACCAGGTAAAGGATAGTGTTTTAATTAGTTTTACAAGTGCACCAACCGTGGATGCAGGCTTCAACTTATCGGCCTGTGCCAATAATGCGGCAAGTGTTTTATCGGGAAGCATTGGTGGACCAACAACTACCGGATACTGGTCGGGAGGAACAGGAACTTATAACCCCGATAGTACGGTAATTGGTTCTACCTATATACCAAGTGCTTCCGAAATTGCTTCAGGTTCTGTAAGCCTGATCTTAAACTCATCTAACAATGGTAATTGCCGCCAGGTAAAAGACACCGTGGTTATTAACTTTACCACCGCTCCTCAGGTAAATGCAGGTTTGGATGTATCGGTTTGTAAGAACAACGCCGTTACTTCGCTTTTCGGTTTAATTTCGGGAGCCACTACAACGGGTGTTTGGAGTGGGGTTTCGGGATCGTTTAGCCCAAACAATACGGCTTTAACCGGAACTTATACTCCAAGTGCTCCGGAACTGACAGCCGGTTTTGCCAACTTGATTTTAACCTCTACCAATAATGGTACCTGTAACCAGGAAGTAGATACTGTAAAAATTACCTTTACCGCTGCACCATTAGTGAATGTAGGGCCTAATATTTCGGTATGTGCCAATAACGCCACCATTGCTGTAAACGGTACAGTTACGGCCGGCACAACAACAGGTATCTGGTCGGGCACAGGTTCGGGTTTATTTTCTCCTTCTACCACTTCATTAAATACCGTGTATCAATTAAGCCCATCGGATATCGCCCTTGGAACTTTCAGTATCAAATTAACATCTACTAATAACGGGAACTGTAATTCGGTAAATGATAGTTTAATTGTAAACATTACACCGGGTCCTTTAGTTGATGCAGGATTAAACGATACCATCTGTTCGAGCAATATATTTTATCCTATTAACGGTTCGGTAAGTGCGGGCGCCAGTGCAGGTGTTTGGTCTACGATGGGTAACGGTACGTTTGCAAACTCCGGAAACTTAAGCACGATCTACACCGTAGGTCAGGCTGATACGCTTGCCGGACAGGTAAAATTAGTATTAACATCTACGGGAGGAAATTGTGCTCCTGAATCGGATACGGTTTTAGTGACGCTCACCAAATCGCCAACGGTAAATTCGGGTCCTGATAATACGGTGTGTGATAATCAACTCATTCCTTTAATTGGTGTGGTATCATCCAACACAGGCGCATGGACTACTTTAGGAACAGGCTCCTTTACACCCGATGATTCATTAACGTCAACCTTCTATCAACCTTCTACCATCGATGTGCTCAATGGTTCGGTAACACTGGTACTTACATCTACATACAACAAAGGATGCGCGCCGGTGAGTGATACTATTAAACTCAACTTTAAGTCATCTCCTACCGCCAACTTTACGGCAGCTAATGTATGTTCGCAACAATCAGCCACATTTACGGATAACTCTACTATTCCGGCAGGAACAGTAACCGGATGGCATTGGGATTTTGGTGACCTGGGTACAGCAACTACGGCTAATGCAAATCATACATACGTTAACCCGGGTACTTATACAGTGGCACACGTTGCCTACGGAAGTAACGGATGTAATGATACAGTGAAGAAAACAGTTGAAATTTATTTCTTACCACAGGCCTTGTTCTATAACAACACCTCTTGCGTAGGAAACACCACTCAGTTTGTAGATTCTTCGAAAACAGTATCAGGAGCCATTGTTTCATGGGCATGGAATTTCGGCGATGGTCAAAGCTCTACCATTCAAAATCCACAACACTCTTTTAGCAGTACAAATACATTTACTGTATCCTTAATAGCTACATCATCTGTGGGATGTAAGGATACGATCAGTAAAGTAGTAACGGTTATCCCTGGGCCAAACGCCGACTTTAGTATTAGCCCTAACCCGGTTGAAGCCTTAGAGGTTGCTACATTTACGGATCTGTCAACAGGGCCTAGTCCGTTGATAAACTGGTATTGGGCTTTTGGAGATTCGGCAGCTGCCAACACACAAAATACAACGCATGCCTATAACGGGCAAGGAGAATACTCTGTGTTACTGGTTGTAAAAGATATTAACGGATGCCTTGACTCTGCCAGACATGATATCTCGATTGTGTTATTGCCAGATGTACCAACAGCGTTTTCGCCCAACGGAGATGGCCAGAATGATTTCTTCCTCGTAAGAGGTGGACCTTTCAAAACCATCAATGTAAGAGTTTATAACAACTGGGGACAATTGATATTTGAAACAAACGATCAGCTGGAAGGCTGGGATGGTAAATTTAAAGATATTGATCAGCCACTGGGTGTTTATGTGTGGGTAGTGGAAGTAGAAATGCTAAATGGTAAATCAGTTAAAAAGACGGGTGATGTAACCCTATTAAGATAAGATGATGAAGAAATTAATTATATCCTATTGTATCCTGCTTTTATGGACTGTTTCCATTAAAGCACAGGACTTTCATTTATCCATGTATGATGCCGGTCCGTTATTTTTAAATCCTGCAATGACGGGGTTGGTAGATGCCAACTTCCGGATTCATGCGCAATACAGAAACCAATGGCGCTCAGTTGCCTTTAAACCCTACAATACGGCATTGATCAGTTTGGATGCACCAAAAGGTAAATGGGGCTTTGGCGGACAGATCATGAATATGAGAGCAGGCGTTGGTAACTACAATGTATTGCAGGCTTTGTTCTCGGTATCATACGCCGTGCCTTTGGATAAAAACAAAAACAACAATTTATCTTTTGGTATACAGGCAGGCGCCATGCAAAAAACCATCGAAGCCGGCTTATATACATTCAATAATCAATACAATACAGCTGATGGCGGTTATTTTGATAAATCGTTGGCATCCGGAGAAACCTACAGCCGCCAATCATTTATCAGGGAACAGGTAAACGCCGGTGTTTTATTTTACAATTCAAAGCAACAGGCGCGCTTAAATCCATTTTTGGGATATTCGATCTTTAATTTAACCAATCCAAAGGAAACGTTTTATGCAACCAGCAACAAATTACCTTTCAGGCATTATGTACATGGCGGGGTAAGAATAAATGTAACCGAGCTATTTTATGTGTTGCCAAAAGTGTTGATCATGATGCAGAAAAATGCCCTGGAACAATTGTACTCGGTTGATATGGGTTACTTCTTTAAAGAACAGGAGTTTTATGTACTTGCCGGTGTAAATTACAGAAGCCAGGATGCTGCCGTATTTTATATTGGCGCGCGTAAAAATAATTACATCGCTAAAATAGGATATGATGCCAATACCTCCTCTTTAAAAGATGTGTCTAAAACACGCGGGGCGTTTGAGATATCATTTACCTATATGCCAAAAAAATCAAATAAAAAAGATATACGTCACTGTCCAAGATTATAAAAGTATATGAAATAGCCTGTTCACGAAGGATGCGACTTAAAAAATCCGGCTATTCCATATGACCCTGATGAAAACTATTATCCACTTATGAAAAAATTATTATTAGCTACTATTATTCTTCTTGCAACAGTTCAGGTATTTGGCCAATCAAAAAAGCTTTGGTTAAAATATGCAGATGATGCTTTTCAGAAAAAAGATTATACCACCGCTATTGATTACTACAATAAAGTATTGAACGATACCATCGCTTTAAAGGAATCTATTTTACCTTATGAAGTGCAATTGGTTAATTTAAAAACAAAAGAGTTCAAAGAAGATTCAACCAAAAGAAGTTCGGCCAAACCAAAAAGTGAGATCACTAAAGCCGATTATGTGAACCACCAGTTAGCCATTAGTTACCGTGCTAATTACGATTATCAAAATGCCGTAAGGTATTACAAAAAAGTAGTGGATAACGGATCGTATCCGGAAGACATGCATCAATATGCTTTATCGTTATTGCAGGTAAAAAAATATGATACGGCCATGTTCCTGTTCGAGATCCTGATGGAAACCGCTAAAACCGATTCACTTAAAAAAGTATTTCAAAAAAGTTTAAGCTCTTGTTATTTTGCGTTAGACTCCATGAGTCATAAAAAACTGATTGTGGCGCGTAAAATGGATACCACCATTTTTAATGTGGGTACTTCCAATTTTGCACCTATGTATTGGGGCAGCGCTACTAAATTATTATTTACAAGCGCCCGTAAAGGGGGTGTATTATTAGATCCCGAAAAACAGGATTCAAGATACTTATGTGATTTATACTACACGGAGTTGAAAGATACCGGCTGGATGAAACCTGTAAACTTTGGCCGACCTGTAAATACCGGATTACATGAAGGCTCCAGTATTGTATCATCGGATAACATTATGTTTTATACACGTTGGAGTGATGCTAACCGGACAGAATCGTTTATCTACATGGCAAAAATGGAAGACGGTTTATTCTTTGAAACCTACAAACTCAGCGAAACCGTTAATAAAGTAGGTTATAAAACCATGCAGCCTTATGTATCCTTTGATGGTACTAAATTATATTTTTCATCCAACAGGCCAGGTGGTTTTGGAGGATTTGATTTGTATGTATGTAACATCGATGAAAAAGGGTTAACAGGTGAAGCCAAAAATTTAGGAAAAACCATCAATACATCCGGTGACGAGACAACACCTTTCTTTCATACCATTTCAAACACTTTGTTTTTTAGTTCTAACGGACATGTAGGCATTGGCGGTTTAGATGTGTATAAAAGTTCGTTGAACAGTGATGACTCTGTTTATACCACACCCAAAAATTTAGGCAGCCCTATTAACTCCAGTAAAGATGATGCGTATTTTATTTTAGACCGTTACCAAAACAAAGGTTATTTTGCCAGTGACCGCGAAGATTGTCCGGGTGGCAACTGCTATGATATCTATGAATTTGAGAACGAACCTATTCTATTTGACATCAGTGGAGTTGTAGAAGACTATGACACCGGAAATCCCATTCCAAGTGCCCTTGTTACTGTAAAAGATGTAGAAGGAGAAGAAGAACCTTTATTTTTGATCACGGATGAAAAAGGGTTTTACTCATCTCCTTTAAAACAAAACAAGCAATATTTCTTAAAAGCGCAAAAAAAAGGGTACCAGGCAAGTTCGGCCAGTGCCACTACCAAGGGCTTAACAGAGACCACGCACATTGTACAGAATTTTACGCTGAGTATCATTCCTGAAGAGGATGTGGTAATTGAAGGTATTGAGTACGATTTAAACAAAGCAACCTTACGTCCTAAGTCGTTAGAGATCCTGGATAAAATTTATGACTACTTACAGTTGAATGATAACTTTAGTATTGAGATCAACGCGCATACCGATACCCGTGGTAGCGATATGTTGAATTTAAAATTATCGCAGGCACGTGCACAATCCTGTGTAACTTACTTATTGAGCAAAGGCATTACAAAAGAGCGTTTATTACCTACAGGATATGGCGAAACCAAACCATTGATCAGCGATGCACAAATTGCAACGATGGTTCCAAAGAGCGAAGAGTTTGAAGCGGCTCATCAAAAGAACAGAAGAACAGCTTTCCGTGTTATTAAAGAAGGTGTTTTAGTGAAGGAAGTAAAAGGTAAATAATTTACCGTCCTTTCGGGGAAGTTAAGCAGCAATACATTAAAAAGCCTCCTGTATATTTTACAGGAGGCTTTTTATTTAGGTACTTTTTTCAAAAGCTTTTTTCTTTGTTCTTTTTCCTTGACGAAAAAGAACCAAAAAGTCAAGGCAATTCGCCAACCACTATTTGCGCCGCAATATCTTCCCTGAATAGCAGTTCGCACCGAATTGCCAAATCAGCCGCACTATTACCAACGTATGCAGGGCTTCGGCTCCGCTCAGCCACCGCACTGTAAAATCAAACTTTCCTCACAAGCTAACCGCTTACATCCTCTCATAAAAATTAGAGTCTAAACTTTGTGGCAATGATTTTGTGTAGCAATAGTTTATAAAAGCAACGAAGACTTCGCGCCGACAGGCAAGAAGGCGTGAGGTGTTTTATAAACGGTTGCGGGTGACGCGATAGCGGAAAACGCAAATTGCCTACCACAAAATCATGAAGGTTTTTGGATACTTTTTGCCGTCAAAAAGTATGGAGAGTTTAAAAGACATTTTGGACTTCGGCTCCGCTCAGTCACCGGAAATCTAAAAACTATTTCTGCTTTTCTTTTTCCTTGACGAAAAAGAACCAAAAAGT
>JAZKDT010000004.1:0-2115 GCA_040387475.1 Bacteroidota bacterium
AAATGATTTACGACTACCTTGGCACCTTGAAGCTTGACACCGTACCCGGAATTACATTGGATTATTCCAACACGGGTATGGCATTGTTGGGAATTATTATGGAGAATGTTTATAAACAGCCTTTAGAAGTTCTTTATAGTCAATATATCACCACACCGATGAACATGAAGCACACTTTTGTTACGGTACCAAAACAGGACTTGCCAAACTTTGCTCCGGGTTATAATGAGAAAGGTACTGAAACGCCCCATTGGGATCTGGGTGATCAGGTTGCCGCAGGTGGCTTGCGATCAACCATTTCCGATATGGCTTTATACCTTAAGTCCAACATCGAAGAGCAATCATCTGTTATTCGCGCTTCCCATGAAGTACAGTTCGAAAAAGATAAACGATCGATCGCCTATGCCTGGTTTTTACAACCTACCAGGACTGGAAACACCTTAATCTGGCACAATGGCGGAACTTACGGGTTTAGTAGCTTTTGTGGCTTTGTAAAAGAAAAGAAAGCTGGCGTGGTTTTGTTAAGTAATTCCGGCATCGGCGTCGATGAACTTGCTATTGGGTTATTACGCTTTCTACAATAAAAAAAGGGAGATACGATCTCCCTTTTTATTCATCAACTGATGTTATTTTTTATAGCCAAACACTTTTTTAAGTATATCGCTTACACGAGCCATCGGATCTTTTCTGATCTTCGCCTCTTCGTCCTTAATTAAAGTCAATAAACCGTTTGCAGCTTTAGTACACACATAGTCGTTTAAGTCAGGGTTTTGTTTTTTTACGCCCGGCAATTTATTATAAGCTGTAGCCAAAGGAGTCCAGTAGCTCGTTACTTTTACTTTAGCTATAGCTTCTTTTACTATTGGCATAAACTGTGCTTTCAGCGGAGAAAATGTTTTTTCTCGTAAATAATGCGTGGCAGCAGTATCTGCTCCGTTTAAAATAGAAAAACCATCACCAATGCTCATGCCTGTGATAGCATTCACAAATACAGGCGCTGCTTTTTTAGCGGCCTCTTCTGCTGCTCTGTTCAAAGATGTCTCAAACTCTTCTACTTTTTTCTGCATGCCAAGTTTAATAAGTTTAGCTCTCATATCTTTAGCTTCTGCCGGCCAGGGAATGAAAATAGCAGGATTTTTAAGGAAACCATCTGCTTTGGCAGCCAATCCCGAGGAGTTATTTGTGCCCACCGTAAGCGCTTCCTTTAAACCTTTAATCACTTCATCATTTGTTAACGAAGGCATTGCCGGACTGGTTCCTCCTAAAGCTGCTTGTGCTTTTTCTATCACTTCGGCTGTCTTTGTATTTGTTTTAGCGGCATCCAAAATGGTCGTTGAATTTGTAACAGCCGCATCTTTAGCAGTATTTAAAACATTACCCCAGTTTTGAGCCTGGCTCATACTGGCCAAACAAAGCAATGATAAGGTGATATGCGTTTTTTTAAACATGTTTTCCGGTTTTAAAATTTATAAATTATTTTTTTGATCCAAATACTTTTTTCAATATGTCAGTAACACGCGCCATAGGATCTTGTCTTATTTTAGTTTCCTCTTTGGCAATCATCATCATTAACCCGTTTATCGCTTTATCCGTCACGTAATCAGTTAAGTTCGGATTTTGTTTTTCTATCCCTGGAATTTTATTGTAAGTCGTAATCAATGGCGACCAATAAGAAGTAACTTTTACCTTGTTAATGGCATCCGTTACGGTTGGTGAAAATGACTGTTTAAGGGAGGCAGTTGTTTTTTCTCTAAGGAAATGAGTAGCTGCCGTATCATTGCCATTTAATATCGCAAATCCGTCGCTTATCGACATGTTAGTGATAGCATTTAAAAAAACCGGCGCTGCTGTTTTGGTAGCTTCTTCGGCAGCACGGTTCAATGAAGTTTCAAAATCTGTTATTTGTTTTTGAAAACCTAATTGAGTCAGTCGTTCTTTCATTACGATGGCCTGGCTTGGCCATGGGATATAAATCAATGGATTTCCTAAAAAACCATCTACTTTAGATGTAAGGGATACCGAGTTATTTGTTCCTACTGATAATGCTTCTTTTAATCCTTTGATAACATCGGCATTGCTTAAAGTGCCGGTGGTTGTATTTGTTCCGGTGGTTGC
>JAZKDT010000004.1:2125-12416 GCA_040387475.1 Bacteroidota bacterium
TGCCGCATTTAGTATATCCGTGCCGGTTTTCAACAAGGCTTCTTGTGTTTTAGGGTCGCAACTTATAGTAGATGTTGCTACAAGTGCTATTGTACCAACTAAAAATATATATTTTTTCATGTGGTTTTACAAATTAGTTAATGTAATTTTATCCCTTAAATATAGATATAAATAACAAGTTAGAGATAATGAATGCTGAACTTTTAACAATAGGTAACGAAATTTTAATAGGACAGATAACCAATACCAATTCGGTATGGATGGCTCAGCAATTAAACATGGTTGGCGTAAGTATCGTACACATGAGCTCTGTTGCGGATGAAAAAAACGCTATTTTAAAAGCCTTTGAGGATGCCGGAAAGAGAGCTGATCTTGTTTTGATTACAGGAGGCCTGGGACCAACAAAAGATGATATTACAAAAACAACTTTCTGCGAATTTTTTGACACCGAATTAGTAACGGATCCGGATGTGTTAAAAGATGTTACCGGATTTTTCTCCAAAAGAAATAAAGAGATTTCTGAGATAAATAAGAAACAGGCCGAAGTGCCCCGGGGTTGTTTGGTAATCAGAAATAAGAATGGGACGGCGCCAGGCATGTGGATGGAAAAAAATAAAACAATTTATGTTTCTATGCCCGGTGTACCTTATGAAATGAAAGGCATGATCACTGATGATATCATACCCGAAATTAAAAAACGTTTCAGGTTACCGTTCATTTATCATAAAACTATACTAACGCAAGGTATTGGCGAAAGTGCATTAGCCGAAATGATCAGCGATTGGGAAGATGCTTTAACAGACAAACAAATTGGCCTGGCTTATTTACCGTCGCCAGGTATGGTGCGATTACGCCTTAGCAGCAAAGGTTTTGATGAAGCAGAATTAAAAAATGCAGTTGAAAGGGAAGCCGAAAAGATACAACCCATTATTGGGAAATATATTTACGGTTACGAACAATATGGTGAGGAGCAACCCAAACTGGAAGAGATATTAGGGAAATTGTTAATTGAAAAAAAATTAAAACTGGCTTTAGCAGAAAGTTGCACCGGCGGTTATATTTCTCATTTAATAACAAGTGTAGCAGGTAGCTCAGCTTATTATAACGGTTGCATCGTTCCTTATCATAATGAGTTCAAACACAATTTATTAAAAGTAGACCATGCTATATTTGAAAGCCATGGTGCAGTGAGTAAAGAGTGTGTGATGGTGATGGCAAAGCAAACGTTGGCGACTTTTAAATCCGATTTGGCCATTGCAGTTTCCGGAATCGCCGGGCCTGGTGGAGGAACAGATGAAAAACCAGTGGGCACAACCTGGATAGCGGTTGCGTATGGCGACAAAATTATTCCTAAACAATTTGTATTTGGTGATAATCGCCAGCGTAATATTCATATGACGGCCATAACGGCGATGAATATGTTGAGGAAATTGATTTTAAAAATAGAAGATTAATTGGAACGCAAATGACTCAGATTATTAAGATAAGTTATGATTTTGAGTTGAGATGAAAAAAATAAAATAGTGAACATTTTTAATTTTAGTAATCATAAATAATCCGCGTAATCAGCGCTCTATAAAAATAAAGAACATGAAACTAGCATACAGAGAATTTGGATCAGGACAGCCTTTGATTATTTTACATGGCTTATTTGGGCAAAGTGATAATTGGAACACGTTAGCAAAGCGCTTTGCCGACAAAGGGTTTCGTGTATTTACTATCGATCAGCGTAATCACGGATTGTCACCTCATAGTGATGTTTGGAATTATGAGGTGATGGCGCAGGATTTGAAAGAGTTCTTGGATACGCATCAGTTACAAAACGTTATTTTATTGGGGCATAGTATGGGCGGAAAAACAGTTTTGTTTTTTGAACAGCAATATCCCGGCATTGCTCAAAAGCTAATTGTGGCAGATATCGCACCAAGAGCTTACGAGCCACACCACGATTCGGTTTTGAAGGCCCTGAACGCGGTTGATTTTTCTGACATCAATACCCGTAAAGATGCGGAAGCGATACTCGCCCAATATTTAACCGACTTTGGAACTAAACAATTCCTGTTGAAGAATATTTATTGGCGTGAAGATGAAACAAAACAGATGGCCTGGCGTTTTAATCTGAAAACAATTACAGAAGAGTATAATAATATAGGAGTGGTGGTTCCTCCATTTAAATCAAATACGAAAACATTGTTTATACGCGGCGAAAAATCCAATTATATTTTAGATGACGATATGGTGGATATCAAGAATCGCTTTTCGGATGTGAATTTAAAAACGATTGCAAATAGCGGACATTGGGTTCATGCCGAGCAACCCGAAGCGTTTTTTAATGAAGTAATGGATTTTATTTCTTAAGCTTAAATGCATTGTCAATCAACTCAATAGTTGATGTCAGCCGGTCTTCTCCTGTTCCTTTAATGATTTGGTAATCCACGCTGAGCTTTTGTAATTCATGTTTGTTCCATTTAAATAAATGATCGCGTAAACCTTCATGCCTTCTTTGCGGATCTTCTACCCATGGTATATCATTATTGGATACAAGATATAAATCGTAATCGTTAGGCTTAATGGATTTTGTAATAAAGGCAGGTACTTCGTTAAATTTGTGGGTCGACCATATTTTAACAGTTATCAAAGAGGTATCGCAAAATAAAAATTCGTTAGCTTTTTTCGCGTATTCTTTTTCCAGTTCAAGCTGTTTTTTTGCAATGATCTCCAGGTCGTTTGTGTTATAGTTATTAATATCATGTTCTTCGAAATATGTACGCGCATATTCCGGAACAAAAGTTGTATTATAGTGTTTGGCTAGCTGTTCACATAATACAGATTTACCCGTGCTTTCAGCTCCAATGATAACTATCTTTTTCATACTGTTATTAACTGCTTTTTCCATTTAAAATAACCATAAATGACCATGATACTGAAAAACGCATAGAGTAGGGCGTAGGTGGGCATATCTTTAATAATGTATAGTACCGCATAAGCACCGTCTATCACTATCCAGAACAGCCAATTCTCTATCCATTTTTTAGTCATCATAAAGGTACAAGAAAAACTACACGCTGTTAGGATAGAGTCAAATAATACCTGGTCGGACTTAAAGTAATGTAAAAGGTAATAATACGCCACGCTTTGTACGATAATTGATAATACCATGGGAAGATACCATTGTTTTGGCATTTTGGAAACCATAAACGAATGGCCTTTCTTTTTACGCCAGTAATACCAGCCGTAAATACCGCTGAAAAAATAAAACACATTCAAACTCATGTCGCCATAAAGTCTTTCGTTATAAAACGCCGCTATGGATATGATGACAGAAATAAGTGCAATAGGCCAGCACCAGATAGTTTCAAAAATGGTGAGAAGTACACCTAAAACACCCGTTATTAAAGCTATCCAATCCCCAAAAGCCATTAGTCCAATGAAATGTTTTTTTCTTTACAAAATCTAACAAACTCAATATACTTCTCAAAAGGGGCGGTGCTTTTCCATAAGTGACCATAAAGGGCAATGCCATAAAATCCAAGTTGATAAGCTAACTCAACACTTTTTTCGTTTACGCCGCCACGTGCATATATTTTTTTACCCGATTTAGTAAGCGCTGCAATTACAGTTTCGGGATAAAAGCCACTGTACAATTCTCCTGAAACATTATGAAACATTGTTCCTAAAAAACAATAGTCAGTTTTAACTTTTTCTTCACTGTAAACATCCGATATTCTTTTGAATGAAATGGATTTAACCAGATTGGGTTTTCGGATGTAGATCATTTTTGTATTCCACCAGAGTTTTAATTTTTTATTGAGGTGAGTTGTTGTAAAATGAAAACCCTTAAGGTTGTATTTAAGCGCTAATTTATGGTGTGAGTGAATAATGATCCGGTTATGAAAATGTGCAGGAATTTCCTTAATATATTCCTCCAATTCCTTGGTCGAAAACCTGTTTTTACGGACATGCAACGTTTCTAAACCAGCTTCAAACATTTGAATGATCGCCTGAATTTCGCTGTCACTTTTTTGAGATTGTGTTATCACTACTAATTTCATGTGTTGATATTATTTTTTATTTACCACAATTTAGCATCCAATCCGGCTAGGATGTTTATTCACTTTTTTAACCTTAACTGCAAGCAACATACAAATACTTTAAAATAAATGACATATATCTGCTAATAGAGCCGGATATTTTTCCAATGCATTTCCAATAACCATGTAATCCGGATTAGCCTTCACTATTTGCCTTGCTTTTAAAACCGAATCAATACCGCCTCCCACAATTAGTGGAATGGTAATGTTTTTCTTTACATCTGTTATTACCAAAGAAGTCAATGTTTTTTTTGCTCCGCTACCAGCCTCTAAGTAAATCAGTTTTTTGCCGAGTAATTCCCCTGCCAAAGCAGTCTCGATGATCTCTTTTTTACGACTCAAAGGTTTTGTTTTGGTTATTTTTTGAGTGGTAGATGTTTTGGCGCCGTCAATTAAAATATAGCCTGTAGGAATTACATGAAGTTTAGACGCTTTTATTTTGGTGGCGGCTTTTACATGCTTGCCAATTAAATACTCTGCATTTCGGCCGGATAGAAGTGAGAGCATTAAAATTGCATCCGCCTGTTTAGAAACCTGTGACTCATCACCGGGAAAAATAACAACCGGAATTTTAGTCATAGATTTGATAGATTTGATGGTTTTGTTGAAAGTGTTGTTTTTTAGTACACTGCCCCCAACAAAAATATATGACACTTTATTACTCTTATCGGCCATTTTTATTAAAGCCGGATTGTATTTATCAGGATCTACTAAAATGATAAGTTGCGTATATGTTTGTTTTTCTAACAAGCGTTTATTTTGTTTAATGCGTATACCAAAACATAATCATCCAGCAATTGGTAATTCAGTGTAAAGGTTTCTTTAAAGCCGGGTAAATTAATTTCCCCGGTTAACGTCCCTAAATTATGTTTTGTAAACGGCATTACAAACAAATGTTCTATAAAATCTACTTCTTTTAATCCGTATATCTTATAAAGTGTCTCTTTGGCTGCCCAATAAATCAGTAACTTTTCAACATTGTCAGCCGCATCTTTTAATTCTGCTGTTGATAAGAATTTATGTTTGATTCTGAGTACTTTGTCCCTTATTAATTCAATATCAATACCTGTTGGTTCCAGCTCATTAATGATAATGGCCAGTTTATTATGTGAATGCGATATAGAGATGTAAGCCCGATTATCGCGCAAATAGGGCTTACCTTTTCCGTCATAATTAATCTCTGCCTCTTCATCCAATAATTGCTTTATGAGGTAATTCTTCCCTTGGGTTTCTATATCTCTTTTTAAGGTCAGGTTATTAGCCATAGCAAACTCATCCAGGTTGAGTAAACCAAAAAAAAGCCCCTGTTTTATGTTAAAAACCTCTGTCAAATGTGTTTAAATAAACGTCAATAGTTTGAGTGTTACAAACTTATGTCTTATCTTTGCATAATTATAAAAAATAAACAATTTTAATCAACAAAATAACATGTCAGAAGTAGCAACAGGAAAGTACCTAGCGTACAAAGTGAAAGATATCTCATTAGCAGAATGGGGTCGTAAAGAAATTAAATTAGCTGAAGAAGAGATGCCGGGTTTAATGGCGCTTCGTGCTGAATATGGTGCTTCTCAACCATTAAAGGGAGCGCGTATTGCTGGTTGTTTACACATGACCATTCAAACTGCCGTATTAATTGAAACTTTAACTGCTTTAGGCGCTGAAGTTACCTGGAGTTCTTGTAATATATTCTCTACTCAGGATCACGCAGCAGCTGCTATCGCAGCAGCTGGTATCCAGGTTTATGCCTGGAAAGGAATGAGTGCTGAGGAATTCGACTGGTGTATCGAACAAACGTTATGGTTTGGCGAAGACCGCAAGCCGTTGAATATGATCTTGGATGATGGTGGTGATTTAACAAACTTAGTGTTTGATGTTTACCCTGAATTAGCTAAAGATATCAGAGGTTTATCAGAAGAGACAACCACTGGCGTTCACCGTTTATATGAGCGTATGAAAAACGGAACTTTATTGTTACCGGCTATCAACGTAAACGATTCGGTTACTAAATCTAAATTTGATAATAAATACGGTTGTCGCGAATCATTAGTTGATGCGATCCGTCGTGCAACGGATGTAATGATGGCAGGTAAAATTGCTGTTGTAGCAGGTTATGGTGATGTTGGAAAAGGTTCAGCTCAGTCTTTATCTTCACAAGGTGTGCGTGTTATTGTTACGGAGATCGATCCAATTTGTGCTTTACAAGCTGCAATGGATGGTTACCAGGTAATGAAAATGGATAACGCGGCTAAAATCGCAGACATTTTAGTAACTACTACAGGTAATAAAGATATCATCGTTGGTCGTCATTTCGAAATGATGAAGCATGGTGCTATCGTTTGTAACATTGGTCACTTTGACACAGAAATTGATATGGCTTGGTTAAACAAACACCATGGTGCATCAAAAGATACAGTTAAACCACAGGTTGATCAATATACGATTAACGGAAAAAGCTTCCTGGTTTTAGCTGAAGGTCGTTTGGTTAACTTAGGTTGCGCTACAGGTCATCCAAGTTTTGTAATGAGTAACTCATTTACAAACCAAACCTTGGCTCAGTTAGAATTATGGACAAACACAGCTGCTTATGAGAAAAAAGTATATGTGTTACCTAAAATTTTAGATGAGAAAGTAGCTCGTTTACACTTAGGTAAAATTGGTGTTGAATTAGATACATTGAACAACGAGCAGGCAGATTATATTGGTGTTAAAGTAGAAGGTCCTTTCAAAGGCGACGCTTACAGATACTAGTATGTTATTGTAATAAACAAAAACTCCCATTTGTTATAACAGGTGGGAGTTTTTAATTAGAATGAGCTTACATGCAAACAACCAAATAATTGCAGTCTCTGCAACTCCAGTATCAATGAAGAAAAAAGTCGAAATTTTATCGCCTGCCAAAAATTTAGTGCAAGGTATGGCTGCCATCAACGCCGGGGCCGATGCGGTATATATTGGAGCTCCACAATTTGGTGCCCGGTCTAATGCTACAAACTCTTTGGAGGATATTCAAGAATTGGTGCAGTACGCCCATCTTTTTAAAGCACAGGTATTTGTCGTGGTTAACACCATTCTGTACGATCACGAACTCGAAGATTGTAAAAAAATGATTCACGAACTATATGCCATTGGCGTGGATGCGTTAATTGTTCAGGATATGGCCGTGTTAGAAATGGATTTACCTCCTATTGTTATTCATGCAAGTACACAGGCTAATAACCGCGACCCTAAACATGTGAAATTCCTGGCTGATGCCGGAATGAAACGGGTGGTATTGGCAAGAGAATTAAACCTTGATCAGATAAAAGATATAACCAGAGCAACGGATGTTGAATTGGAATTCTTTGTATCAGGTGCACTGTGCGTATCATTTAGCGGTAACTGCTATATGAGTATTGCTAACGGAGAAAGAAGTGCAAACCGTGGTTCCTGCGCTCAAAATTGCCGCTTACCTTATAATTTAGTGGACGGCACGGGCAAAACCCTTATAGCCAACAGTCATTTATTATCTATTAAAGATCTGGATTTAAGCGATCAGTTACCAAATTTGGTAGAAGCGGGTGTTACTTCTTTCAAAATTGAGGGTCGCTTAAAGGACATGGTGTATGTTAAAAACAATACATCCTTCTTACGTAAAAAACTGGATGCTTTTTTAGAGAATAATGATAAATTCCAAAAAGCTTCTTCGGGCAGAACCTTCTTTAATTTTGATGCCGAAATGGATCGCAGCTTCAACCGGGGTTACACGGATTATTTCGTTAACAAGCGTACCGAAAAAATTGGTTCATGGGATAGCCCAAAATCACAGGGACAATATATTGGAAAGTTAATTGAAACCAAAGCCAATGGCTATATCATCGAAAATTATGAAAAGCTGAATAATGGCGATGGGTTATATTTCTTAAATGAAAATAATGAACCTGATGGGATGCAAATTAACATCATCGTTAATAATATCGTTGTCCCTAATACGTTTAAAAATATTCCCTTAGGTACCGTTATTTATAGAAATTCAGATGCAGAATTCAATAGGCTGGTGGAACGCGATGATAGTGCTGTCAGAAAAATCGGGGTTGAGTTAACCTTTACTGAAACCAATGATGGGTTTATGCTGGTTGCTGTTGATGAAGACGGTCATCAAAGTATCTCTTCATTTGAATCAGTTAAAGAATTAGCTAAGAATGAAGATTCGACCACTCCTAACATTATTAAAAATTTATCTAAAACCGGCGGAACACCTTTTATCATCGACAATGTAAAGGTTGAGTTTTCGCAGAACTGGTTTTTACCAATCTCAAAAGTAAACGAGATAAGAAGGGTGGTACTGGAACAACTCATTGATATAAGAGTAAAAGAGTATCATCGCGAAGAATTCCAGATTCAAAAAACAGAGCATCCATATCCGGTTTCTCAATTGGATTTTACCTACAATGTATCAAACCACATGGCCAGGGCTTTTTATAAAAGACATGGTGTAACCGACATCGAAAAAGCATTTGAATTGCAATGGGATCCCGGAAAATCGCGGGTGATGGTTACCAAATATTGTGTTAAGTATGAATTAGGAAAGTGCGCACGTTTTCAGCGAGACACGATGGGAGAGAAGGTTGTAGAGCCTTTAACTTTAACCCACGGCGATAATGCTTACAAATTAAAGTTCAACTGTAAACCCTGCGAAATGGAAATTTGGGAAAAAGATGCCGACCTAATATTTGAAGACGAAGATTAAACGCAAAATACATTCATTTTAATACTCCTGTTTGCTTTATTGTGAATGGGAGTTTTTATTTGGAAATACTTATATTTATGTATTCTATGAAAATCTGGCAAAAGTGTAACTTAATTATTATTATAGTTTTATGTAATGCTGTCAGAATGTATGGCTTTAACGGCGAATTAAAATGTCAGAAAATCGTTGAAAAAATCACAATTCTTGGCGAAAAAAGTGGATATACAAAAAAAGTGCTTTATAAAGGCAGGTTCACCGATCCCTCAGATAAAGTTATACCTGTTGTTGGTTCCGATCTTGAGAATATAAACAATTTTAAAAGACTTGATTATTATACGGGAGATGTTTTGCCGGGCGGGATTTCCATTAATGAACAAACAATCCAGACAGATCATTTTTACAATAATTTAAAAGCATATATAATACAGCTTACCGATACGTCCTTAAATTTCGCCGTACAATATGAAGTCTCCTGTAAACATTTAATCTTATTATCAACCTTTGATTTGATAGGATACCCCGAGTCAGATACTATTGTTTATGAGATAAAGTCTCCGCGTAATCTGTTTCTAATTTTAAAACCGGATACAAGTTTACATTTTTGCAAAATTGATACTATAATACTTAATGGCGATACAAAAATCTACACGATCGTATCAATTCCAAAAGTAAAATCTAATGTAAAAAAGAAAATACATAGTAAGTATGAGGTGGAATCTGTTATTGCCCCTCCCATACGGGCTATTGTCATTCCCTCAGGCACGGTTAACGGGTGGACTTATTTTAATGACTGGTTTAACGAATTGATTAAAGATAATATAAAATTAAAATCTCAAAGTATTAATACTATAAAAACGGTTGTACAAAAGGACCTGAATGAAGAGGAAATAATAAAGGCAGTTTTTAATTATGTAAGGTCCAATGTTAAATATGTTGATATCGAAAATGGGTTAGAAGGATTCAGACCAAGGGATGTGAATGATGTTCTGGAAAAAAAATATGGCGACTGCAAAGATATGGCGAGTCTGATATGTCAAGTACTCAAATACTTTAAAATAGATGCCAGCCTAACTGTAATTGCTACAATTAATTATAGATACAAAACCGATTTCCCCTGTTTGTCTTCGGCAAATCACGCAATCTGTGTAGTGAAAACCAAAACCAATAAAACCTATTTTTTAGATGCTACAAACAAAACCGGGACATTTGACATGCCAAGCGAATTCATTCAGGGGCAACCCTATTTTTCGGTAAATGACAAAGGAGGCGTTTTGGGGATTGTACCGGTTATCCATTCCGATAAAAATTATTCAAAAACCACATTAAACCTTACGGTTAGTAATAGCTCTTTAGCGGGAACCATGGATGATAGCAACCTTTGGCTTAGTAGTAAATTTGCAAAGTACATGACCGAAAATCATACTGCTGTTGATGCTAAATCAAAGATCGCACAGTACTATAATCAACTTAATCC
>JAZKDT010000004.1:12426-39871 GCA_040387475.1 Bacteroidota bacterium
CTTAATCCCACCATCAAATTCACTAACTTTAAAACTACGGTCACCGATAGTTCAAGTAACGTCACTTCGGATATAACTGTTTTAAATACTATTAATAAGCTCGAAAGCAAAAACTTTTTGTTACTTAAGTCATTAATATTTCCGCATCAGTTTCCTAAAAAAATAACCAAAGGCTTTAGGTTTATTTCATATCAAACTATTAATAACAACTTTGTATACCAAATTAACTTTGAACATCAAATTAAACTGATTTCAAAAACCAACGATGTGAAGATTGAAAATAAGTCATCGTCTTTAAATTTTAGCATAGCTTTCAATGGAGATAAGACGATTACCATAAACTATCAGTTCAAAATAAATAATGTGGAATTAAACGATATCGAAATAGCCGAATACGAACAATTAAATGAAGAAATGCTCAGAAAAATTAATAGTTCTATCGAATATGAAATTGTCAATAATTAAAAGCGTTTCTCTATGGGGGTTGATCTTTGTGGTCAACTGTCTATTCGCATCTAATAAAGATAGTTGGATGTCTAAGCCAACGTATGATATTATTAATGACTCCTTAAGCAAATATGATGTTGTAAATATCTTTTATAAAAATCAGATTAGCATTGATTTAAATACAAAATTTGAGATAACTTATACTATCCATCAAAAATCAAAAATATTTTCAAAAAAAGGATTGGATATACACCCCGAATTTTTGCTTCCTAATGTAAAGTTGATTGAAAAAATAAGGGCACGATCTATAAAACCTGATGGTTCTTATACGGATCTAAAAGCAGCGGATATAAAGATCACGACGCTTGAATATGGTTCCGGAATCTGCAAGTTTGTTATTCCGGCTACCGAAATTGGAGATGAGGTGGAGTTTCTGATATCATATACCGAAAAAGGCAATCCCTCTATTGCCGATGTTTTTTTTCATAGAGAAGCATTTACGATCCTCTCTGAGTTTACATTATCTCTTGCCGAAGGTATAAAAATTGAATCCAAAGGGTATAATCAATTACCCGCCGCTAGAAGTGATATCGGTAAAGGACAGAGGAATTACATATGGACTTTTAATAATCTCGAAAAAACAGGAAAGGGAAGTAAACTTATTTTATATAACGATTTACCTTTTTTGCGAATTGCTATCCGCAGTGTTTTTTATAAAAACAAAGTTACTATACCTGTTGAATACGCATATTGGAGCGATTTTAGACAGGAAATGTCATTTTATCGATACACAGGACACAGATTAAGTTATGACAAAAATCTGGGTAGTTTCATAACAAAACACATGGGTGCAGAAACAGATCACCTTACCCAAAAGCAAAGACTTGAGAAACTGGCAGCTACCATTGGATTTATTAATGATAGTTTAACGCTTTTTTATCCAAGAGATACAGCCGAGGCAAACAAACTATTAGGAGAGCATTTAAAAAACAACAAACTGCCCTATGGTTCCATAATGGATTTATATTCCACTGTATTAGATATGACGTATTTCGATTATTATTTATGTTTGGGCAGAGGCAGGGAACTTGGAGATATTGATGCTAATTTTGTTAGTAGAAATCAAATTAAAGACGTGTTTTTTTCATTTGTATTTGATGGAAAATATTATTTCATTTTCCCGAAAGAAAAATACGAAGCCTATGATTTTGGCGAGATACCGGAAAAACTGGAAGGTACTAAAGCTATTATTTTTCCACGCAATGGAACCGCCTTAAATACTAATCTTTTAAATTTGCCCCTAACTACAAAGATTGGCAATACCAAAAATATAAACACTTTTGCTTATATCAATTTAAAGGAAAGTAATGACAAGTTCCTTGAACGTACAAAACTCTTCACAACAGGAGCATTAACATCTATTTACAGAAACTTATATAATAATCAGAAAAAAGACTCTGTTGATATCAGCGACGTCACTAAAATATTATTTGATAGCTCCGAAGATCAGATCGATTCTCTTTCGCTTGAAAAAAGTGAACATGTACCGCCTTTTATTTTTTCGTTGAAATTTAACAGAAAGCAAATCAGTCAAATTACAAGTCTTAATGATAGTTTGAAAGTACTTTCTCTATCAAAAATCATCTCACATAGGTTAGTTAACTCGTATTTGGAAGAAGATGAGGATAACAAGCTTGCAGTTTCATTTGCTTATACCGACAATATAAAATATTATCTTATGTTCGACAAAGACATACGGATTTTTCATGACGAGAGTGAAAATGTTTTGTTTGAAAATGATTTCGGTGTTTATGAATTAAAGATAAAGCAGCTAAATCCAACTACAGTGTATGTACTCTCAAAGCTTGTTTTGTATAAATCTAATCTCAATCTTTCCGACCACACTCCGTTACATGAACTTTGTCGTAAAGTTAAAAACCTTCAAAATACGAATCTGTCGTTTAAAGTTTTGAAGTAAATTATATGAACATGAATCATATTTTTATTTATCACTAAAATAGTCAAACCACATGGTATTAAGAAAAGCTCTCCTCTCTGAACTGCCCGTTATCTGGACAATCCTGCAACAGGCTATCGAGCAACGCCGGCTGTCCGGCAGCCAACAATGGCAAAACGGTTATCCTAACCAAGAAGTTATTGCACAAGATATTGCCAATGATTATGGTTACGTGCTTGTAGATGCTGATATGATCATTGCCTATTCGGCAATTATTTTTGGAATAGAACCTGCTTACGAAGAGATTAATGGAAAGTGGCTTACCATCGGTGATTATGTGGTAGTACACCGGGTTGCTACTGCTGATCATGTAAAAGGAAAAGGGGTTGCTACTCAATTGTTTAAAATGATCGAAGATCTCTCTATCCAGCATAAAGTATACAGTATTAAAGTAGATACCAATTTCGATAATATCCCCATGCTTAAAATCCTCGATAAATTAAACTACACCTATTGCGGTGAGGTGATGTTAAGCGGAGCTCCCAGAAGAGCGTATGAAAAGGTTATAAGCTAAAATTTTCAACTCTTTTTTTTGCATCCCTGCATATTTTGGTAATAGTACGGCTGCTTTTGGCAATTCGGTGCGGACTGCCAATTCTGCGACGGTGCTGGGGGGCAAATGGAATTCTCCGCCAGCTGGCGGATGGAATTTTTGTTTCTTTTTCTTCAAGGAAAAAGAAAAACAGAAAGCAAAATCTTTTAGTAAACCTACCCCTTAATACTCCTTATAATTTCATCCAGCTGCGCCATATCTTTACATTTCACCTCACGGGCTTTCGAGCCTTCAAACTGTCCAATAATACCAGCTGCTTCCAATTGATCAACAATTCGGCCGGCACGGTTATATCCCAGTTTTAATTTACGCTGAAGAAAAGATGCTGATCCTTGTTGAAACTGTACAACCAGTTTTGCAGCTTCATCAAACATCTTGTCACGCTCGCTTAAATCTATTTCTTCTTTCCCATCGCTGCCATCTTCACCAACATATTCGGGTAATAAAAAGGCGCTAGGGTAGGCGCGTTGCGAGCCAATAAATTCGGTGATCTTCTCTGCCTCGGGTGTATCCACAAACGCACACTGTATACGAATAAGGTCGTTGCCCGTGCTTAATAACATATCGCCTCGTCCAATTAACTGCTCTGCACCACCGGCGTCTAAAATAGTACGGCTATCAATTTTACTCGTTACTCTAAAAGCAATACGTGCCGGGAAGTTGGCTTTAATAGTTCCTGTAATAATATTTACAGACGGACGTTGCGTTGCAATAATTAAATGGATCCCAATAGCACGGGCTAATTGTGCTAAACGGGCAATAGGCGTCTCCACTTCTTTACCTGCCGTCATAATTAAATCGGCAAACTCATCCACCACCAAAACAATGTATGGTAAATACTTATGACCTTCATTCGGGTTTAACTTCCGGTTAATAAATTTAACGTTGTATTCTTTGATGTTTCTTACCTGGGCATCCTGTAACAAGGCGTAGCGATTATCCATTTCAATACATAACGAATTTAACGTATGCACTACTTTTGTGTTATCTGTAATAATAGCATCCTCTGAGTTTGGTAATTTTGCTAAAAAGTGGCGTTCAATTTTATTGAACAATGTCAACTCAACTTTCTTTGGATCTACCAGTACAAATTTAATTTGTGCAGGATGTTTTTTGTAAAGCAACGAAACCAACACAGCGTTTAATCCCACAGATTTACCCTGACCTGTTGCACCCGCCATTAACAAGTGAGGCATCTTCGCTAAATCGGCAATAAAAATTTCATTATTAATGGTTTTTCCTAACGCTATTGGCAGATCATGTGTTGAGTTTTGAAATTTCTCTGAGGCGATGATGTTTCGCATCGGCACCATTTCCGGATTTTGATTTGGTACCTCAATACCAATGGTTCCGCGGCCCGGAATAGGGGCAATGATCCTGATCCCTAAGGCGGCTAAACTTAAAGCAATATCATCTTCCAGGTTTTTAATTTTGGAGATACGAACGCCCGGCGCCGGTACAATCTCGTAAAGCGTAACCGTAGGCCCAACGATAGCTGAAATTTTATCAATTTCAATACCGTAGTTTTTTAAGGTGTTAACGATCCTGTCTTTATTGGCCGTCAACTCTTCGTTACTCACCTTGGCATTACCTGTTCCGTAATCAATTAATAATTCAGGACTCGGGAACTGGTAATGACCTAAATCTAAGGTCGGATCATACTGACCAAATTTTTCAACCAGCTGCGATGCTTTTAATTCATCATCTAATGTGATCTGGTTTTCTTTGGGCTCTTCTTTAACAAATTCGGGCTCTTTTAAAATTTCGTCGGCTCCCGGATTATTAATTTCAAAGTCAAGTTGTTTCTTTGGCTCATCTTGCTTCGGTGTGATCTCCAGATCCAAAGGAATATTTTCAGTGGTTGCCTCCAAAGGTTTTTCTTCTTCTGCTTCTTCTACAACAGGTTCGTTTGTGCTTAGTACTTCAAAGTTCAATAAAGCTTCTTCCTCTTCTTTGCTTAAGGTTGGCTCTTTTTCAAAAACAGTGTTTGCATGCGGATTAATCGGTCCGCTTTCTTCCCTTAATTCATTTTCAATAATCGCTTCGTTATCCAAATTCGGAATGACATCTTTTTTAATATTAAAATTCATGTTAATACTCAATACTAAAAATGATAGCATGGTAAATGCTAAAATAGCCAGCGTGCCAATGTTTCCCACATAATTAGATAATTGAATATTCAGGATGTAACCATATCCGCCACCCAGGTAAAATAATTTATCATGAAAGAAAAATGCTAAGCTTAAACTCGTCCACACTAAAAAGAATAGCCATTTGGCCGTAAAGGCCGATGGTTTCGTAATTTGCTTATTCAATACTTTTTGTAATCCGTAAATAATAAGCACCGGCACTAAAATAAAAGATGCTACACCAAACCATTTGTACATGAATAAGTGAGATACTAACGCGCCAAATTTTCCAAGCCAGTTCAGCACCTTGGTATCAATGGCAAACAATTCAGATAGAGGGCCTAATACTTTGTCCTGGTCTTTATCCCAGGTAAAAATGTAAGACGTTAATGCAATAAATAAATAAGCGCCACCAAGCACCAGCATTAAACCAATAAGCTTTTGTGTGCGCTCATCGCGGTATAAAGAAATGGTTGAATTCCAGCGTGCCAGCAAATTTGCTTTCGCCTCTGAACCCGCTGCATTAGTTGTAACCGTTTTTTTAGCAGACGATGCACTTTTTGCAGAATCTGTTTTTGCAGATTTTGATTTATTTTTGCCCGACGTCAGTACGGTTTCTTCAATATCATTTTTATCGATCGAAGGTTCCTGCACAACAGTATCATCTACCGGTTTTTCCCTGAATTTATTTTTGGTTGTTGCCATGTTATTATAGTACTTAAAAATAACGCCAACACAAGCAAAATAAGGCAAATACTTAAAATGTTTTAAACGTTGGAATGTTTACTAATATTAAGGCAAATCGTCATTGCGAGGGTTTTTCCCGAAGCAATCTCATACAATTCTTTGTTAGGTTTTTGGGCGCGGCCCGAGGGGTCCGGGCTGGCTCGCTTCAGTCTTTTTGCTAAACCGCCTCTTAAATTTAACGACGAAAATAGGCGTACTTTCAGCAAGGAATTTTGCGCGACGATTCTGGGCTGTTTGAGGTCCCTCGGACCGAGTTTCCAGAATCGGGCGGGAAAGTGGGGCGTAATTTTCGAGATAAATTTAAGAAGCGGTGATCTTTCTTTGTTACTTTCTTTGCATGGTTGGCAAAGAAAGTAAGTTCTGAAAATAAAATCTAAACTAACTCTCCACCAACACTCCATACGTTGGTAATAGTGCGGCTGCTTTTGGCAATTCGGTGCGAACCACCATTCTGGGAAGCAATTTGCCGGGCAAATGGAATTCTCCGCCAGCTGGCGGATTGAATTTTTGTTTCTTTTTCGTCAAGGAAAAAGAAAATAGAGAAGCTATAAATAATTCCCATGGCAGGCAAAGAAAGTAAGTTCTAAAAAATAAAATTTCAAATAAAAACTAAGCCAATACCGGCACCAAATCCCCATTCACAAAACCCTCTTCGTTAAGGGCTTTTGTAGTTATCGCAACCGATTGGTTAACCAAAGCTTCATCAAAAGGATGGGAAATTTTGATGTAATTTTCAGTAAAACCATGCATGATACCATTCTTGTTCTCATGTTCAAACAATACGGTAAATTCTTTATTTAAATGATTCTCATAAAAACCGCGTAGCTTTTTAGCCGAAAGAATACGCAACATTTTATTGCGGCGTTTACGTTCGGCATAATCCACTTTACCGGTTAAGGTTATTGCTTCCGTGTTATCGCGCTCACTGTAAGTAAATACATGCAGGTACGACACGTCCAGCGAATTAATAAAATTATAAGTATCTAAAAAGTGTTCCTGCGTTTCACCCGGAAAACCAACGATCACATCTACGCCAATGCAGCAATCGGGCATCA
This sequence comes from Bacteroidota bacterium, assembly GCA_040387475.1. Taxonomy (GTDB): domain Bacteria; phylum Bacteroidota; class Bacteroidia; order B-17B0; family Aurantibacillaceae; genus UBA4416. The sequence continues at coordinate 19,375 of JAZKDT010000004.1, forward strand.
GTTGTTTTATTTTGGCAACACGGTCTTGGTACAATTCGCGCTTATAACGGCGTTTCATTTTACTTAAGATCTCATTATTGCCACTTTGTAAAGGAATATGAAAATGAGGTACAAAGCGTTTCGATTGGGCAACGAATTCTATCACCTCATCTTTTAACAAATTTGGTTCAATGGATGAAATGCGTATGCGCTCAATACCCTCTACTTTATCCAGTTCTGTAATTAAGTCCAAAAAATTATAGTCTTTCCGCTTTTTAGTATCCGTGTCAATATCAACACCGTACCCAAAATCACCCAGGTTAACACCGGTTAAAACAATTTCTTTAACGCCGCTTTCGGCAATGCGTTTGGCATTATTTACCGCATTTTCAATGGTGTCGCTGCGGCTTTTACCTCGGGCTAAAGGAATGGTGCAAAAGGTACAGCTGTAATCGCAACCATCCTGCACTTTTAAAAAAGAGCGGGTTCTGTCACCCACCGAAAATGAATCAACAAAGGTATGCACGTCACTGATCTCACAATTATGAATTTCGGTATGAACATTCTTACCCGAAAGATTAATGTAGTTCAGTAATTTAAATTTCTCCGAAGCACCCAACACCACATCCACCCCTTCAATATTTGATATCTCATCGGGTTTTAGCTGCGCATAGCAACCAACCACCGCAATAAAGGTATCGGGGTTTTTAGCTAAGGCCGATTTAACAATTTGCTTGCATTCTTTATCGGCATTTTCTGTCACCGAACAGGTGTTAATCACACACACATCGGCACCAAGGTCAAATGCAATTTTCTGAAACCCTTTTTCCTGCATTAAGCGGGCAATAGTGGAGGTTTCCGAAAAATTAAGCTTACAACCAAGCGTATGAAATGAGACTGTTTTTCCTTCAAATGACATGGCCGCAAAGATAGGTTTTTTTCTTATTTGTAGACAGTTTATTACGGCTCTTTATCGTCATTGCGAGGAGGTACGACGAAGCAATCTCACACAATATTGTTGTTTGTAAAGCAAAAGTTTAGAATTTGGGCATGTCCCGCAAAAAAGGCAAGTGCAAGCGAAAATACTTGCCGGTCACTGAGCGGAGTCGAAGTGCGGCAAAGATTACAACAACAGCCCGCGCCCTTGGGCCACGCCAAACACTAAAATAATTTTCAATCAAATAATTCTCATTAAATCCCTTTCTGTAAAATTATCGTAAATATGAGTAATATCGGTATCAGCTATTCTACACTTAAGGTGGTTTTTCCTCCTTTTAACAGTCAATGTACTGCTTTTCAACTGGTATAGGTATTTATATAAATAATATATTGTATCACCCTTGATCCTTGTACTCATGATAAAGCCATTGATAGTTGTATTTTTAGTTGGTCTGTTTTTCAGCGCTCTTTCAACCCTGTCTGTTAAAAAAAGTGTTAAAAAGAACCCCGAAGTTTTTAGCTGGACAAAGCCGGATAAGAATTTTTGGATGGGAGTCGATTATAAGTGTTACAAATTAGGCCCGGACAATAAATTAGAAATTTCCGACGATTTTTCGAACTGGCGCCCGGCTAAGGATTCTATTTGGCAGGATCGCTTCGAACACAAAATGTGTATTTCCCAAAACAAACTCATGGTATCTTTAAACGATATGGAGTGGGAGGAAGTTCCCGACAAAACCTGGCAAAGTATTGACGGCAACTGGTACCGGTTTGATAATCATATGGTTCTTTACAAATCATCCGCTAACCCCGAGTTGGTTGCCGGTAAATAAATTCCAATAACCAGTTCCTTACCAACTTCCTACCTCATTTCTATTTCTTTCACAGGTATTTCGTTTGTTTACACTACCGTTTCTATTTCTTTCACCATCATTTCTATTTCTTTTACAGGTATTTCGTTAGTTTACACAGGCATTTTCGCTTTTTACAGAGTTATTTCTGTTATTTGAACAGGCCTTTCGTGTGTTTACACAGGTATTTTCGTCATTTACACAGATGTTTCGTTTGTTTACACAGGCATTTCCGTTGCTTTCACCGGCAATGCGTTTTCTTTAACAAATATTAGATTTTCTTCCTTCTTAGTCGCGCAACATTCAAATGTAGTCCACCGTTTAAATCAAAAGCTAAAGTATTTAAGCCTGGAAATTATGATTTATTTAAACCTCAAACCTATTTTCGAAGCCAAGGGTATTGATAATCCCAATTATTTTTTATGGAAGAACGGCTTCACCCGGCATGCAGCCCACCGACTTTTAAATAATACCAAAGAGGGAATTAATTTTGTTCACATGGAAAAGTTGTGTTTGCTCCTGGGATGCACACCTAACGATTTATTTTCCTGGCGTAACACCGATAGTACGAATGTTCTTCCAACCACTTCGCTTCAAAAAATAGTGAAAGAAAGAAGTAAAGGTACTATTACACAAACACTTCAAAAATTACCGGTACATAAGCTGGATGAACTGCGTAACTTTTTGGATGATCTGTCAAAAAGCAATGAGCAGCAAACATAGCTTACTTATTACGTAAGTTTTTGCGGTATTTCTCACGTGTTTTTTTAAATTTCTCACGTGGCGCTTTACTGTTCAATTCGTTAATACGTTCGTAGTCTTCCTGCAGGTCTTCGGGCACTTCACCTTTGTAACTGATCTTATATAACGAGAATCCATTGTATGGCATCTTATCAATTTTGGCTACCATTTTTACCCGCTTTTGAAGGCCTTCTTCTTTAAAATAGGCAATAAACGTTTTATACCTTTCCTGAAGCAGTTTACTGTATTTGCTATCTACTTTTTCTTTGCCAATAAGCTTCATGCATTTATCCTGCACCGTGTATAAACCATCAGTATTTACTTTTTTATCGAGATAATTAATAAACGAAGAATCTTTTACCGATATTCTATCGATTACAATAGTATCCGCTTCCGTTAATTCACGGGTTCCTATTTTTGAATAAGATTGGTAAAATAATTTTTTAGCTTCAAAGAATACAATGTATTCTTTTTCTTTTTCGGTATACCATATGGGCCTCACAGTAATATTTGTCTCAGGATTGTCTTTCAGGTTATCCACCATCTTTTCCATAAACTCTGCCTGGCTTTCCGGCAATGTACTGCGGTTCATATCCCATCTTACAATCAGTGATTTTTCGATCTCCGTTTCAATATGTTTTACTTCGGCTCTGTAAGGTGTAGTAGCCGGTTTTACAAAGATGTTCGTTACTATATCAAAAATCACATCTTTGAATTTGAACTTGGGATCTTTTAAATTGCCCGTAATAGGCACTTCATAATCAATAACATTTCCCCGTTCTCTCACCAGGAACATAATAGCTTTAAGCGGGATCCATTTTGCGCCATTGCGTTTTTGTTTTTTATTGATCCGCGGATCGATCACCAGTAAATGGTTGCGGCTATTGATGACACCATTCTCTACTTTCCAATCACCTTTTACCTGTATGGTACCTCTATCCAGCGGAAACGATGTGTATGTAATAAGATACGGGTTAAACATAGCTGCCGGCAATTTATCAAGGTTATATACCAGGTTAAAATCAGAACTATCCTGTGGATTAATGCTCAAATCAAGCGCCACATCACCATACGGTTTAATGTTACTTCTTAATCTCAGGTTAACCCAGTTATGGTTGGTACGATCAATCGAATCGGCTATAATGGTTAATGGTTTAGCGGATACCGAAAATTTTTCGTTAAGGGTATAATCGGCATATTTAATATCTGCTTCATAAATAGCGAGGCGCTGAATTTTATAGTTGGATCTGAAGAAGTTTTTTGCCAGCAATTTTACGTAATCAGCCAATTGGAATAAGATATTGACTTCCTCATGCGATGCTTTGGCTTCTTTAACCTTACCACCTTTTTTACCAAACATGTTTTGTAAGTTATCGAGGTGATCATACCTTTCATACTTAAAGTATGGTTTAGTAACAGCAATCGAATCGAAACTATATTTTTTATTGATAGGACTGAGTTGTTTGATGCTTACCACCGTTTTTACAAAAGATGCATAATCTTCGGTTTTGCTTTTACCAAAATGAAAGTCATTTACGGCAATTAGTCCTTTGGCGTTGAGTTGTTCTGATTTTTTGAAATTGCCTGTAGCGTACAAATCGGCATCGAGGTTAGCTCTTAAACTTCCGTAGTTAGCAATATCTTTTAAGTATTGTTCCAATACCGAAAGATCAAACTTGTTCACCAGTACTTTGATGCGGTAATCCAGGGAGTTAATATTAATGGTGGTATTTCCTTTAATATCGCCACTGCCAATGCCCGATACCAGCGAAAACTTAACCGCTAAGGTATCCTGGTTCCACATTTTACCGCTTGTTTCAATGTTTACTTTTTTTACAAAGTAGTTTACAGGAATATTGCGCTCATGGTAATAAAAAGTACCGTCTACGATTTTAATATCGAGGATATTAAAATGAACGGGCTCTTTTTTCTTTTTAGGTAATTTATCTTTAGGAGCAAATTTTTCGATGAGGTCATTAAAGTTAAATTCTTTTTTATTTTGAATGATGTGCGCTACGGGGTTGTCTAAAGTCAAACTACTGATTTCATAGGTTTTAGAAAGTAGCTTGTGCATTTCAAAGTTAGCGGATATGCCATCAGCCGAAAAGAATATGCTATCACTTTCCTGCTCATGAATTTTAAGGTCGTCAATGTGTACATAGCCTGTAAAAGGATTAACGTATATCCAATCCATCGTTACCTGGCGCCCCGAAAATTTAATGTCATATTTTTCGATGGTGAACTTGGCAATAGGGGAAATAAAAATGATCACTACAGCTACAATAATGATGACCGTGAGAATCAGCCAAAAAATAGTTTTTTTAAACCGGGTATTTAAAAATTTCATAAATCAATAAAGGGTTTGAGTCTTTGTGAAGAAATAAGTTAAATACTATGCCAAATACAGCCTTAACCTGTTTGCAGCAAACAAAGCCGTGTACCAAATTCCCCTAATTAAATAATTCCCATATTGAGGTGTATATTCCACAAAGCTCAATTTGTACGATAGCTAACGAGAAGGCTTTAACTGACTAAAACTTTATTCTTTGGCCTGTTTTACGCCTAAAGCGTACATGGAAATTCCGGAAATTAACAGGATAACAGAACCTTTAACGCCTTTTATACTGTTGTCAAATACGATCAGTAAGATTAAGATGCAGGAAATAACAATAAGGATAAATCCGATGGTTTGATTTCTTTTACCTTTTATGATGAGGTCGGCTTTTATCTTACCTGTATCTGCTTTTTCAATCTGGTAATTTTTTTCAAGATGCTCGTCGATTTCTTTAGCGCTTGCACCGTCTTGTTTCATTTGGGTAATAGAACTGTAAACCTCTTCCTCAAAATTAACTTCATCTTTTAAAAGTTCAAACACGTCAATGCCGTTTAACCGAAAATCAATTTTAATGCTATCCATTGCTTCACCGGCTTCTAATCTTTCCTTTACAACCTCTCTTAACTCAATGAGCGATAGTCCCTGGTATTTTAGTTCAGGCGTTTCATTTAATAAACGGGTTAATGCAGCGGCATCGTCTCTTTTGCCCCTGCGGTTTAATTCAGTCTGTAAAATAGGAATCACCTCTTCTCTTAAGTCTTTAGGCTTCTTTGATAACCTCACCAGGTCATCCGTTAGCATGTCCTGATACTTTTGTTTGATGAGCTCTAAATCCAGCATAGTATGACTTAACTGAGCTGTTTGTTTTTTTAAAGGGTTTTGCCAATCACTAAACCAACTCTAAATCCTAAATAAAAATTGCCTGATCCTGAACCTTTAATACCAGGCATCATACCAGTTTCAAGGCTGGTAACCAATCCGCATTTTTTTAAACTAAATGTTTCATAACCAACGTTAAAACCAAATTTGGACATATCCACGTTTCCATCCAACACATATCTTTTTACCATTTCATTGCTTGAACCATGATTTGCTGTAAAATAAACATCTTCTAATTCTGACTTAACTGCTATAATAACATTTGCGTAGATTCTTCTTAAATAGTGAGCACCTTTTATACCGTATTCGCTAAAATTAGCTTCCACATCTACCGTTTTACCTATAGTTCCGCCAATGGTAAGCCATGAATATTTCATAATCGTAGTCATTCCATTGTCGGTTTCAAAAGTTCCCGCACTTTCATTATAGTAATTCGCTACAGTTACACCTCGTGGAACAACCAGGTAACTAAAGCCATTTTTAAAGCCAACCTGTGCTCCAAACAGTTTGTTGTATTCGGCATCAACCATGGTATAAGTAGTACTGTTGTGTCCGTTTTTAAGGTTGATTCTAACTTTTCCATCTGTTTTTTTCTTTTGAAAGAAATAGCCGCCCACAATATCAGCGTTCCTGGATTTTTGACGTTTAAAAACAGAAGTACCTTGTACATTTTCGGTAGAACTGGCTTCTGCTAGACCATCTGCGTAATGAAAGTCGTAATTAGTGGCAACATAAAGGCCGTTAAAATACATTCTTGTTCCAACGCCGGCCGCAAAACTCATCCTTGAAGTGGATATAAGCGCATCCAACAATGCAATTTTTCCATAAATGCATTTCATGTCGGTGTTTTCTCTGGTGATGTTATAAGTGCTTTTTTGTGCCGCGGCAACAAGCGAAGAAAATAAGATACTATATATTAAAAGTTTTTTCATTTGAAAAAGTGTTTAGATGAAAGAATAATTTAAGATTAAGGGCAACTGAAATTTGCAGTAATGGAATAATCCACGCCTGTTACAAAAGAATGCGCCATGCCATTGCAGATTGTAGCTATATATTTTCCACCAACCTGGGAAAAGTAAAGTTTGCCTGAATACAGATTTAAGCCACCGTATGAACCGCTTGTAAAATGTATAGAAGCCTGATGAGAAAGAGGAACGCTATTGATGATGTCATATTCGGCAGTGAGGTCGGGTGCATTTTCTCCAATCTCAATCGTTACACTCCCGTCGATATAGGCGCCGTCCATTTCAAATTGGGAGCTGGGATTTCCGCAGGATGTACCAGCAATTGCATAAGTTGAAGCACCTATTTTAAGTGTATTGGTGCCAGGGGAGCAGGACGGTGTTGCAAAATTACAAGGCCCGCATTCGCCCCCGCAATCAATACTTATTTCATCACCGTCTAATAAGCCATTGTAACAATGGTCGTTATATTCTGCCAGGGTTCCTTCCGGTTCAACCAAAGTTTGTTTCCTGGTACAGCCAAAAAACGTAAAAGCTATAAAAGTTAAGAGTGCAATTTTTTTCATACGTAATTATTTATGTTACTAAAGTAATAAAATAATTACGCAAAACCAGCATTAAAAAGTCTTATTCAAATTACTTTATCAGTTTCATTTCATTTAATAAATAGCCGGCTCCGGCAAATTTATCAATGATAAACAATGTATAGCGTACATCTAAAGTGATGTTACGGCATTGGTTGGGATTGTACATGATATCGCTCATGGTACCCTCCCAGTTACGGTCAAAATTGGTTCCTATCAACTCACCTTTGCCGTTAAAAACAGGACTGCCGCTATTTCCGCCGGTAGTATGGTTACTGGCTGTAAAACACACCTGCAGTTTACCATCCTTATTGGCATAAGGTCCGTAATCTTTTTTAGCATACAGGTCTCTCAACTTTGCAGGCACATCAAATTCCTCATCGTTTGGAATGTATTTTTCCATGATGCCATCCAGTGTTGTGTAGTAATTATATTCCACTCCATCTTTTGGCTTGTAGTTATTTACTTTGCCATAAGCTACACGTAGCGTTGAGTTGGCATCTGGATAGAATTTTTTGTCTTTGAAAATCTCTTTTTGTCCTTGTATATATAATTTCTGTAACTCGTTAATTTCACGCTCATCGTACTGAAATTGAGGAAATACAGAGGTGTTGTAGTATTTTACAATGGCAGCGGCGATGTAATACACAGGATCTCTCTCGTAGAGGTTGGTAAATTTCTCGTAATCGTTAAGCATGAGTTCTGTTTTTTCTTTATCCACAAAACTGGTATTGGAATACAGAAAATCGGTCATTTTTTTAGCATCATTGTTATTGGCTACAATAAATGAATCTAAAACATAAGGTCGGCTGCTTGACGGAACTCCCTTAATGTATTCGGTAAGCATTGCTTCGCACAGCTTGATATCCGTAGGTTTATTATAATTTTTATAGAATCCCAGTTTTTTATATTCAGCCAGTGTTGTTTCAAAAGTATTGGTTGCTCCTTTTTGTTTTTTCTTTAACTCATTGTTTAGCGTGATATAAAAGCGCGCATAATAAAATGCATCAATTGCCATTAAACATTCGCCATAGTAATCCACCTGCTTATTCAGAACTTTATACTCTGTATATACTTTTTGCAACTGCGGAAAAATATTGCCGTACTTTTCATTTTTAGCGGGATCAGTACTCACCGCTTCTGTAAATTGTTTTTCGAATAATTGTTTTTTAGCAACGGCGTCATACTTTTTTAAACCATTCATTTCGCCCATCCATTTTTTATAATAGTTAGCAACGCTGGCATACTTACTGGCATAGGCAATGCGCACGGCATCACTTTTCAGCATATCTTCATTCATAATGTTCAGGCGTTTTTCGCGCAAAGCAACTTTTAAAGGATCGCTTTCATTCATGATCATATCAACTGCGAAGCTCGACAAGTATTCCTGTGTACGTCCCGGAAAACCGTATACCATTGTGAAATCGCCCTGGTTATATCCTTTCATAGAAATGGGGATCACATTTTTTGGTTTGTAGGGTACGTTGTCGGCACTATACTCCGCGGGCTTATTATCTTTGTTGGCATAAATACGGAATACTGAAAAATCGGCATTATGACGTGGCCACATCCAGTTATCGCTTTCGCCACCAAATTTACCAATAGATGAAGGTGGGGCGCCAACCATACGAACATCTTTAAAATTTTCAACAACAAATAAATAATATTCGTTACCGTAAAAGAAAGGACGGATGAAAGATTCATAGTGGGTTCCGGCAATGGCTTCTTTTTCTAATTGTTTAATGTTGGCTTTAGTAATCGAATCTTTTTTTGCTTCGGTACTTGTTGCTGTAATGCCTTTTAAAACTTTAGCGGTTACATCCTCGATACGTTGAATGATAGTGGCATTTAAGTTAGGAGTGTAAACTTCTTCATTTTTGTTCATGGCCCAAAAGCCATTGGTTAAGTAATCTTTTTCAACGGTGCTGTGATAGGCGATTGCCGAATAACCACAGTGGTGGTTGGTTAATATCAAACCCTGGTTAGAAATGATTTCGGCCGTGCAACCCCCTGCAAATTGTACAATAGCATCTTTCATACTGGATTTATTAACGCTGTAAATTTGTTCAGCAGTTAATTTTAATCCATTCTTTTTCATGTCTTTTATATTCATGGCGTTTAAAAGTTGTGGTAACCACATACCTTCGTCGGCCTTAGAAATTAAAGAGATGATCAATGTTAGTGCTAATAGCGTTTGTTTCATGTTGTTTTATGTTGTTTACGAATCTTGATACGAATAATACGAATCTTTGTACCCAGCTAGGATTCGTACATTCGCACTGTATTCGTAATTATTATTTTTACATTGCCTTAATTAATTCCTTCATTAGTAAAGTCATTTTTGGTTCCTGCATTTTTGCGATATGCTGTACCTCTTCATGACTCACTTTTTGAACATCTCCTTCAACGCCCAGATCAGTTACGATACTCACACCAAAAACGCGCATGCCGCCGTGCTTGGCAACAATCACTTCGGGCACGGTACTCATTCCAACCGTATCAGCTCCCGTACGACGGATGTAAAGATATTCGGCAGGTGTTTCAAAACACGGACCGGTTAATCCGGCGTATGAACCCTGGCTTACTTTAATGTTATTTGCCTTTGCGATATCAACCGCCATCTCAATTAATTTTTTATCATACGCTTCACTCATATCCGGAAAGCGCGGCCCCAGTTCAGCAATGTTTTTTCCGATCAATGGATTAGTTGGAAATAAATTAATATGATCGTTAATGATCATGATCTCTCCGATCTCAAAAGCGGGATTCATGCCGCCACTTGCATTAGACACACAAATAGTATGAATACCAATAGCTTTCATTACACGAACCGGAAACGTAATTTGCTGCATGGTATAGCCTTCATAAAAATGAAAACGTCCCTGCATAGCCATTACTTTTTTACCGCCAAGCTCACCAAAAATTAGTTTACCACTATGGCCTTCCACGGTGCTTACCGGGAAATTTGGTATTTCTTCGTAAGGTAAAACGAACTCTGCGCTTATTTCTGTTACTAACCCCCCTAATCCCGTTCCTAAAATGATTCCAATTTCGGGACGAAAGTTATTTGTTTTTTCAAGAATACTTTTTGTGGTAAAATTTATTTGTTCTAACATAGTTTATTATTGTATCATTAAATTCCTGTGCCTTATCTTTAAAATCTACCTCTATCGGCAAAACGTACAAAGGTAATGTATTTGCTATATCCTGCAAGTCAGTATCACGTAATCTCATGGCATCTTTCTCAGTAGTTACCACTATTTTATTTCCACCCTCAATGGCATCTAATTTAGCTCTCACATCGGCAATATCCTGAATCGTAAACTGATGGTGATCGGGATAGCTGATGTGTTTTACTTCGGATGAATATTCTTTGAGATACGTGATCATTGGATCGGGATTACCTATTCCCGTAAAAGCTACAATGCGGTAGCGGAACAGGTCGTTTAACGTATCAATGGTATCAGCACGGTTTTGAAAGCCCATGAGTTCACCATACTTGAGCCAGGTAAAAAATAAATGCTGGTGCGCCAAAGGTTTAAGGTCTTTGATGGTGTTTCGAATTTCGATGGCGGTTGTTTTATCCGGAGTTTTACTTACAATGATGATATCAGCCCTTTTAATTCCTTTTTTAGATTCGCGAAGATAACCAGACGGCATCATGCAATCGTTTAAAAACAAATTGGTGTATTCGCTAACCACTATTTTTAACTCACAGTTTAAGGCGCGGTGCTGAAAAGCGTCATCTAAAATAACCACATTAGGCGGTTCAGGAAATTCTAATATTTTTTTTATACCATTCACACGATTAGCGTCTACGCAGACTTCGAGCGTTGGATTTTTGCTTTTGTATTGTAAAGGTTCATCACCAATATCTAAAGCAGTGCTGTTTTGAGTTGCCTGAATAAATCCTGAAGTTTTGCGTTTATACCCGCGGCTTAAAACAGCAATCTTATAATTATTTTGTAATAGGTTTATCAGGTATTCCACATGTGGTGTTTTGCCCGTGCCGCCCACTGCTAAATTTCCAACACAAATAGTATGAACATCAACCGATTTACTTTTTAGGATCTTCCAGTCATATAATAAATTACGGAATGAGGTGATGATGCCATAAATAACGGCAAAAGGAAAAAATAGTATTTTCTTAAAAGTCACCTAACTGATATAAAGTAGTGAATTTAGGAGGTTTTTATTAAAAAATGAAATCTTTTTGAGAGTTGTTTTAGGATTAAAGAATTGATTTTTCTCTCTTTTCCCTTGAAAAATAAGACCAAAAATGGAAAGCAGATCACAGGTATTCTTATGATTTATACTGATGAAAAAGGTAATAGAATTTGAAATCATCTCCCTGTGCCTTCCAGAGACAGTTAAGTGGTTACTGCTTTACCTCGATCCATAATCCGGAAGGGGTTAGCTGGCAGCCATTAGCATCGGTTTCGGTAACTTCTAAATGGCCACTTTGGTAATCAACATCTATAGTAATCGCGTTTGTGTTTTTGCCTTTGTTGATCCACATTCCGGCAGGCATTCTCCAGTTATATGTAGATCCTGGATTTAAAGGAACAGAGTAGGCAAGGCCTGTTGCGCGTGGTTTTACAACAGTTTCGCCGTTTATTGGATAGGGTGTTTTTATAAGTCCAAAAAATTGAGCCGCCCAAAATGTACTGTGAAAGCCTTTGTTAATGGCAAATATTCCGGTTTTGCCACCTTGCGTAGGGCAGCTTCCAGTGTCTATCGGTAAAGCGTGACCTATGCCTTTGATGCGATAATAACGAACAACCTCCTGCTGTTCGTTATTCTTATAAATGGTTAATTCAATATCCTCGTCGTTTTTAAAGCGTTCGTAATGTTCATCCTCTTCATAATCGGTGTTATGAATATTGGTCCATTGTTTAATGAGCTGATTAGAATTATTAGTGCTTACTACTGGATCTATACCTCCATGAAATACTACTAACTCAGGGTATTTACCTTTGTAATCCGGGTTTTCTTTGCGTACAAGGTCTCCCCATTCTTCGGGAGATTTGGATACCATTCCCAACATGGAAGTTCCGGCCTTGATGACTGATTCTGCGGATTTATAGGGCCCGCCAGCCATTACACCTCCCTTGTCAAATACCTCCGGAAAAGCCGCCATCATGATACTACTCATAGCGCCACCTGCCGAAAGACCTATAATGTATATCCGGGTACTATCAATATTCTTATTTTTTTTAAGATGTGTGATCATTTGCATGATAGAAGCGGGCTCTCCTTTATCACGGCTTTGATCTGCGGCGCGGTACCAGTTAAAACAGTTTTCTGCATTGTTGAGGATAATTTGCTCAGGATATAAAACATAGAACTTGTGCATTTTTGCCAGTTTGTTCCAGCCCGATTGCTCGGCACAGGATTTTGCCATTTGTGTGCAACCATGCAACACCACCACTAACGGCGCTTTCTCCGCAATGTTTCCAGGATCATAAAACATCAATTTTAAATTACCGGGGTTGGCGCCAAAGGGACGTATCTGAATTAAGTCGTCTTGCGCATTGAGGCGAAATGATGAAGTGATTAAAAATAAAGAAATAAGAATGCCGAAAAAATCAGACATATAATTATTTGGGCAGATCCCTGTAAAAAGGCAGCGGGATGGGGCTGAGCTTCGCTCGGTGGCTTCGTCAAAAGCTACGCTTTGTACCCGCCAATGCTGCAATCTTTTTGCAAGAGGCGGGCAAAAAGGATTTTCATTACAATTGGTCACGCCTGTATAACTCATTAATCTTCATTATCTGAACAATGAAATGTGCCCGTTACGAATGATCTTTTTATCCGTCACTTTTTGAATGGCTTCTAATCTGTACACGTACACATCATCGGGGCAGGGATTGCCTTTAAATTTCCCGTCCCATTTGCCGTTAATATTGGAGGAGGTATAAACTGTATTACCCCATCTGTCAAAAATAGTCAGTAAAAAATAATTGTATTCACATTGAAATGCGGGAGAAAAAAGATCATTCCGGTCATCATCATTAGGTGTAAAACTGTTTGGTATGTAAACATCACAATCACAATTTTTATACTTCACTATAACGCTGTCGGTTTTTGTTCCGCAATTTTTTGACGTACTTTTTACCCAATAAATCCCTTCTTTTGAAACATTAATAGCAGAGGTGTTGGCGCCGGTGTTCCAATACAGTTTCATGTCGGATGGCGCTTTAACTGAGATTGTTTTTGGAGGATCATTTTCACAAATCAACAGTTCTTTCCCAAAATTGGGAACAGCAAAATTTGATGGATTTACTTTAAACGTATCCGTATAAAAACATCCCTTATTATTTATCTTCAACCAGTAAGTTCCTGGTTTTTCGATAGTAGTTTGCTCGGTTGTTTCGCCATTACTCCATACATATTTATAATTTTTATTGTTCACATTAACAATAATAGGGTCGCTACATATAATAGTATCCCTCACACGAATTTTAGGCCGGTCGTTTAATTTTACGTAGGTTGTATCAATCAGTTGCCTTTTACCATCGTTAATTTTAACTATATGCAGGCCTTTATATTTTAAGTAATATTGTTTGGCATGTACAATGATTGCTTTTGGTGTTTGCCAGTTATAAGTAGCGTTTTTGCTTACCTGCTCATCTGTAAACCTTACTAAAAAAGAGTCGCCGGCGCAGATAACCGTTGTATCTGACAGTATGTTGAGTGGTTGCACCTGGGCATTTACATGATGCACAATAAAACCAAATAGAAATATGAATATGTGTTTTTTGATGTTCAATTCTGTTGCAAAAGTTGTGCGGGTGTTCGATTCTTAAGTGTTAAATTATAGTATTATTTAAAAAATTTAAATCTGCAAAGAAATTGTGATTCTTGTGCCATGTTCAGCGGGGTATAAGTCAGATTTGTCGATTATCTCCACTTTCTGGTTTTTTCCGGTGAGTTTTGTGTTCAATTCAAGGATATTTTCAATCGTTTTGGTGCCCAGAGACTTGTGTCCGGCTTTGGCATTTTCTTTGGCTTTATTGAACCCGATACCATCGTCCTCAATGACGATCAATAAGGTTTGTTCATTTTCTTTCTTAAAACGGATATACAGGTTTCCGTGTTCGTGTTTAGGTAAAATACCATGGATGATCGAATTTTCGGCATAGGGCTGAATGATCATATTAGGGATTTTAATTTCCAATGTATTAACATCCGGAGCAACTTCTATATGAAACGAAAATTTACCTTTAAAACGTTCCTGTTCCAGATCGAGGTAATAATTTAGGCGGGTAAGTTCTTCGTGTAATACAATCTCGCTTTGAGCAGCTTTTTCAATAATCATCCGTATTAACCTAGAAAATTTAGCCAGGTATTCGCTTGCTTTTAAAGAGTCGTTCAAGTTTATATAATTTTGAATAGAGGTGAGTGAGTTAAAAATAAAATGCGGACTCATGAGAGAGTTCATTGCCTGGTGTTTTAAAAGATTCACTTGCCGGTCTTCCTGTACCCTCCTTGTTGCTTTCATCCTCACTCTCCTGATGGCGATATAAGCAAGAATTGAAATAAATAACAGAGCGCCTATTACAATGGAAAAAATAAACCAGTTGGTTTGTTTAAAGGGGATTTCTTTTTGAATGGTGATAGTAACCGGATCGCTCCAGGAAATGCCATCATATGAGCAGGAAATTTCCAGCTGATGTTTTCCGCCGTTAATGGATGTTAAATGTATCTGACGATTTTCTATACTAAAATTGCCTTTGTCGTATCTGTATTTGTAATATTGTTTGTTGGGCTTTACATATAGGGGACTCGAAAAACTCAACATGATATCTGACTGAGAGCTGCTTAGCTTTAAAATATCCTCTTCTAGTTCTAAGAATTCGCCCTCAGCGTCAATGGACGTAATAAAGATCTTACCCGGATAACGGCGCTCTTTTATTAAATCATCTATTGAGCAAAGCGTAATCCCTTTATCGCTACAGATGCAACAGTTATTTCCATCGAAAACGATATCGTTGATGGTATTGGATAATAAGCCATTTGATTTATTATATATGACAATTGGCATAAATTTACTATCGCAAATAAATAATCCGTCCAGTGTTGCAATCCAGATACGGTTTTGATAGAATTTTATCTTTTTAACCGCTGTTAATTGTTGGGTTCCTATTTCCTGGATAAGCGTTGAATCTTCAAAAACCGTGATGCCATTTTCATGCGCCAGGTAAGTTTTATTTTGATAGCGCTGGATATCGTTTATCCCAAAACTGAAATATTGGTTACGGTAGTTTTTGTAGTTTTTTGTTTGAAATGAATAAATACTTAATCCGTCTGACGTACCAACAAATAAATTATCACCTGCCTCATAAATTGAATTTATCCTTGTTCTGTAATCGGAGTATGAAATGAGGGTGTCGAGTACAGTGTATTTTTCATAGGTGTAATTCGTTATTTTAAATAGGGTTCCGGTTCCGTCGGCCATATAAGCCTGAGCGGGATTTTTGCAATACTTAAATAAACGTGCGGCAATGGGAGCAAACGTATAAAATGACGAATTTACTAAAAACGACCGTTTGGTATTGCTGGCCGAATTGGTTTTAGAATACATCATCCCTTTTCCTATCGAATGTAGCCCATAAACAGCTTCGTTAAATAGTTCATCAGGCGCAACTACAGTTTGTGTATTGTTATTTGTTTTGTCGAAAATAAACAAGCCGTTGTTAGTGCCTACCACAATGCTTTTTTCAACAAAATCTGCACAGCTTACCGGCAATATTTTTCGACCTGATGTAAAAGAGAAATTTTGTAGCTGCGGGTTCTGAATAAAATAAACACCATCATTAAAAGTTCCTATCCAAATATGATCATCAGTATCTTTATAGATACAATTGATCAAAACCTTATCAATACCTAACAAATCAAAAGCATCAAACGTGATGTTGTTTTCAATCACATAAAGGTTATCATCTGGATTATTGGTGAACCATATTCGTTCGTATTTGTCTACTATTAATTTACTGACATGTGCCACATTGTTAGCGCTAAAAAAACTGGTTGCCTTTTGAGTTTTTACAGGAATGGTTTTACTGATTTTATTCTCTTTAATGCAAAAAATGGCGTCATCGCTTCCAACATATAAAATACCAAGTGTATCTTCGGTAATAGAATAAACCGGAATATTTTTTCCAATATTTATTTTTTGCTGCTGTCCGTTTTTAAATTGATACAGGCCATCGCTTCTTCCTACTAATATTTGGTTTTGCCTGGTTTTGAAAATAGAAAAAGCCTGATTGTTATTATCAGATTGTTTTATATTATCATCATTTACCTTTCCTGTTTTTAATTCAGTAGATGTAACTGAGATCTGGTCGTTTAGGGAATAGCCATAATTTTCATCGGTAATTAGCTCATCCACTGAGTTTTTAAATACGAGGTTTTTTACAAGAAAGGCTTCATTTTTCTTTTTGTCAAATTCGTAAATACCTTCTCTTCGGTTGATGATGATCAGGTTGTCATTTTGATTAAAGCCTATGTTTCGAATGAAATTTGACTTTAAAGGGGTTTTTGGCTTTATTTTTTCAAATTTATAACCGTCGAAATTATAAACCCCATTTTCGGTTGCTAAATAAAGGATATGCGTTTTATCCTGCTTGATAGCAAATACGTTGGCATTGCTTAACCCATCTTCGGGACCATAATGCTGAAACGAGAAACTGCGGTTTTGCGCATATGCATTTAAGGCCAGTAATAAAATTCCCGCCAGTAAAGAATATAAGTGTTTGATATACATATTATACACTCTAAAAATACGGAATATTTTACAAATGGCTTTAAATCATAATCGCGGGCAAGCCCGCGATTATGAAAAATTTCAAATTTAAAATTCTGCTTATTTAGGCGTAACCGCCCTGGTTTTTAAAAACTCAGCAAACTCTTGTGAGCGGGCTTTTGACACCTGTATACTCGTTCCATCTGCCATGATAATGGTTCCACCTTCTGCATTAGAATATTCTTTAATGAAATCGATGTTGATCAAAGATGAACGGTGTATCCGAAAAAACACGTTAGTTGGTAAAATAGATTCGAACTCTTTTAAAGTTTTTGACGCCACTATTTTTTTTGCATTATTCAGGAAAATATTAGTGTAATTATCTGAGGCTTCGAGCCAAATAATGTCTTTATAATCAATTAAGGTAAATCCTTTGCTATGATTGATCAAAACGAGGTTCTTATCAATAGCTGTTGCCGGGGCATTTCCTCCTTTTTGTTCATAGTGTTTTACTACTTTTTTTACTGCACCCTGTAATTCACTTAATAATAGGGGTTTCAACAGATAATCAATAGCACCCGCTTTTACAGCGTTAATACCGTGTTCACTATAGGCCGTTAAAAAGATGAGACAGAAATCACGATGAACCAACCCATCTATCATTTCCAAACCAGTCATGCCCGGCATGTTTATATCGCAAAAAACAACATCAGGTTTTAATTCCTGGATCATTTTTTTGCCCTCCATACCGCTTGACGCTTCGGCAATAACTTCTATTTCGGGACAGTAGGTAGCCAGCATAGTTTTAGTGTTACTACGGCTGTTTTCTTCGTCGTCTATGATAATGGTTTTGAAAATTTGCATAATTGGTTTTATTATAACGCTAAGCTAATAAAAATTCACATAACATTTTAGTCATTTATTTAACATAGCAACCGTTTGAGTAAAATAGTGTTTGTTAATAGGGAGTAATGATTATCTTCATGCCAATATTAAATAATATACCTTATGAAGTCATTTTTTCTGTCAGTTGCCGTTTTTTCGGTTATTTCTATCAATTGCGTTGCGCAACAATCTATCTCTGTTGAAGATATTTGGAGCAAATATGCTTTTATGCCTGCGTCGGCCGGTGGATTTAATGCCATGAAGGATGGTTTGCACTATACTGATCTTGAAAAGGACGGCGAATTTGACAATATCGTAAAGTACGATCTTAAATCCGGTAAGAAAATAGCTGTTTTGGTAAAAGGCTCTGCTGTAAAAGTAGGAGATAAAACAATTGACATCAGTGGCTATTCTTTTAGTCCTGATGAGACCAAATTGTTCTTTGCTACGGATGGAGAAGGGATCTATCGCCGCTCTTCAGTTGAAAATAATTACGTGTACGATCTTAAAACAGGTACAACGTCTGAATTATCGGCAAACGGAAAGCAAATGTTTGCTACTTTTTCGCCAGTTGGGAACAAAGTAGCTTTTGTTCGCGCCAACAACCTTTTTATTAAAGATCTGGCTAATGGTAAAGAAACCCAGGTTACTACTGACGGTAAAAATAATGAAATTAAAAATGGCTGGGCCGATTGGGTTTATGAAGAAGAATTTAGTAAAGCTAATTATTTTGAATGGAATGCGGATGGAAGTAAATTAGCGTTTGTGCGCTTTGACGAAAGTAAAGTAAAGGAATACACATTTGATACTTATAATAATAATCTCTATCCTGATAAAGTAACGTTTAAATATCCTAAAGCCGGCGAAGATAATTCTATTTTATCGGTTCACGTGTATGATCTGGCAAGCGCTAAAACAACGATGGTTGACATCGGAAAAGAAACAGATATTTATATTCCACGCATTCAGTGGACAACCGACAAAAATACCCTTTCGTTACAGCGAATGAATCGTTTGCAAAATAAAATTGAGCTGATGTATGCGAATGCAACCGACGGATCAACCAAAACTATTTTAATGGAAGAAGCGAAAACCTATATTGACATTACAGATGATTTAACCTTCCTTCCAAACAATAAAGGATTTATCTGGAGCAGCGAAAAAGATAATTACAATCATTTATATTACTATGATAATACAGGCAAACTGGTAAATCAAATTACTTCCGGCAAATGGGATGTTGTTGCATTTAATGGTTACGACGAAAAATTAAACACATTATATTACACATCCACCGAACAGGGACAAATTAACCGTGATGTTTATAGCATAAAATTAGACGGCGCAGCTAAAAAACGTTTATCAACTGCAGAAGGAACTTCGAGTGCAGATTTTAGCACAGGCCTAAAATATTATGTAAGTTCTTATTCCAATGCCAATACACCTGCTGTTTACGAATTACACAGCGCGGATGGAAAATTGGTTAAAGTGTTAGAAGATAATGCAGCGTTAAAAGCTAAAATGAAAGAGTATAAATTATCTAAAAAAGAATTCTTCACCTTTAAAAATACGGAAGGTGTTGAGTTGAATGGTTGGATGATGAAACCACAAAATTTTGATCCTAATAAAAAATACCCTGTTTATATGTTTGCTTACAACGGACCCGGCTCCAATGAATGTAATAATGCCTGGGAAACTTTTGATTTTTGGTGGCATTCATTATTAAATCAGGAAGGTTACATGGTTGTTTGTGTTGATGGCAGAGGTACGTTAGGTCGTGGACGTGAATTTAAACACTGTACTTATTTACAGTTAGGTAAATTAGAAACATTGGATCAAATTGACGCCGCAAAATATTTAGGTACTTTACCTTATGTCGAGAAAAGCCGAATTGGATTCCAGGGCTGGAGTTACGGCGGTTACATGGCCTCTTTATTAATTACCAAAGGAGCTGAGTATTTTAAATCAACCATCGCGGTTGCGCCTGTTACTAACTGGAAATTTTATGATAACATTTACACGGAGCGTTTTTTACGCAAACCACAGGATAACAAAAGCGGCTATGAAGATAATTCACCTGTGAATTTCACCAAACAAATGACCGGTAAATTTTTGCTGGTACACGGTAGTGGCGATGATAATGTTCATTTTCAAAACACGATGGAGTTGGCTAACGCCTTGGTTAAAAATAACAAACCTTTTGACCTGATGGTGTATCCTAATAAAAATCATGGTATTTACGGTGGTTACACCAGAACGCATTTGTATAATAAAATGCTGAAATTTGTGAAAGAGAACCTGTAATAGCGCTTTAGTTTTTAATTAATCTACCGATTGTCAACACTCGTCTTAAATTATTTTGTTAGTTCGTTTATTTAGCTATATTTGGTAGTCTATTGAAGTGCTAAATTGGTTTAACATTCTAAAATAGAATTGGATTCGATGAGTCATTCTGAAACAAAAAAAGTTGGTATTGCCCTGCAAGGTGGAGGTGCTCATGGAGCATTTACCTGGGGTGTTTTAGATAAATTACTGGAAGTTGATCACTTAGTGGCCGATGCCATGTGTGGAACCAGCGCGGGCGCTGTAAATGC
>JAZKDT010000004.1:39881-74063 GCA_040387475.1 Bacteroidota bacterium
CATACGGGTTGCACGTTGGCGGACCAAAAAAAGCGAAAGAACTATTAGAAACCTTGTGGAGAAAAGTGGCACAGGCCGGAAGCATGTTTCAGCCTAGCACGTTTGACAAGTTATTTAGTAATGGCGACATTCATAATTCGCCCGGATATATGATGTTCAATAACATGACTCAATATATGTCGCCCTACAATTTTAATCCTTTAAATTATAACCCTTTAAGAGATATTTTAACAGATCTGATTGATTTTAAGGAGTTGCAGATGTATAGTAAGAAGAAATTATTTATCTGTGCTACCAATGTTAAGACAAACCGCGCAAAAATCTTCAGTAATAAAGAGATTACGGTGGACGCGGTTTTAGCATCTGCTTGCTTACCCTTTTTGTTCCAGGCAGTACAAATTGATGGCGAATATTATTGGGATGGTGGTTATATGGGAAATCCACCAATTTTTCCATTGATTACCAATACAAATTTGCATGATATTGTGTTAATAAAGATTAATTCTGTTAATATCAGTTCAGTTCCAACATCCGCACGTGATATTGCTGACCGGGTTAACGAAATATCCTTTAATAGCAGTCTTATCAACGAAATGAAGCTTATTCATTACCGTAACGAGTTATTGAGAAACGGCATCCTTAAATCGGACGAAAAAAGCAATAGAGAGATCTTTGTGCATACTATTTCAGGTTACGACGCTCTTAGCCAATTGAGTTATAGCAGCAAAATGAACACCTCCTGGGACTTTTTATTGAGCTTAAAAGAACGTGGCCGCCAAACAGCTACAAAATGGTTAGAGTCTGATTATAAACAAGTCGGAATAAAATCTACCTTTGACGTTGAAGAACATTTCTTCGACAAATTTTAAGTTTTTATTTTTTCTGGTTTTAATGCTCAAACATAAACATACTTTTTGTGGTGCAGTTTTGCTGTATATGTTGTTTTTTTCTTTTGCTGTTTCTGCACAGGTAAATTATCCAACCGACAGTAGTTTTATCAGCAGCCTTTCTAATGCTGATAAAAATAATTTACAGGATTTTAAGTACTCAAAAATTGACACAACCATCAGTCATATTCAAAACTACTTTCCGCGAAATACAAACGGTCATTTAGGAATGCCGTCGTCACAATTACATATTAAATACCAGTATAAACCCGTTGGATTTAATATGATGCCATTGCCTTATCAAAATGATATGATCAGTTCCGATGATGTACACTATTTTCAAAATAAAGGGCCCTATGCGAGCTTAACAGGAATTGCCGGTAGTAAACAGGAGCAGACCTTTAAATTGTTGTTTTCGAATACATTTAAGAATAAGTTAAATGTTACGTTGGCATTTAACCGATATAGCGGCATTGGCTTTTATCAGAAACAGCAAAGTTTTACCAATAACTTTTATACCAGTTCCAATTATATATCTAAAGACAGCAGAGTAGGTTATTATGCTTACATATTATACAACAAAGTAAAGCACCAGGAAAACGGTGGTATTGCTAATGACACCTTGTTTTTGGAAAATGTATCTGTCAATAAATTTTTGTTACCGGTTAATTTAAGTAATGCCAAGCGTGAAATGAGAAACACGACGCTGGATTTTAATCCCTGGTTCAGGTTAAATAAAACAGAGGACAGTTCAACTGTATTCTCTCATTTTATAGATTACCAGTTTAATTATTCGGGAAATTTCACAAAGTATACGGATGCAGCAGCTAGCAGTGATGGGTTTTATAATGTTTTTTACCTGGATACCGTCTCTACGCTGGATTCAACTCATTGGCGTACGATTAGCAATAGTTTGAATTATACCTTAAAGATCAATCCAATCAATGCAAAATTGAAAGTGGGATATAAAAACGAGATCAACCAGGTGTACCAGTATTTGGATTCGTCTTTTATAAATAACAGTATTAACGCCGGATTATATATTTCTGACAAAAGTTATTCTGGCTTTGCAAAAGCCAGTTTTATAGCTAATGGCCCTAATGCCGGTGATTACTCTCTGGAGATAAATAACCGGTATTTAAAAAAAATGCTCTGGGCAACAATGAAAAAAAGCGGAGTCCTTCCGGCGTTGGTACTTAATTTTAATGTGAATGCCGAAAAACGCCATCCCGATTTTATGTTTAACAACTGGGTTAGCAATCATTACACCTGGACAAATAATTTTTCGCCTACCGACAAGTTCCAATCTACTATGAGTATTTCTACGGTGGACAACCGTTTTGAGATTGGGTTTGTTTATCAAACCATTAAAAATATGATCTATTTTAATGAGCAGGCTGTTCCTGAGCAAACATCCGTTGGTGTTCAAAATATTTCAGCATTCATTCATAAAGATCTGTTACTCTTCAAACATTTGGGAATCAATGCTGGCTTCAGGTATCAGAGTTCGTCATACGAAGCTATTGTGAGCGTTCCAAATAACATCGTCAATGGCGCATTATATTACCAGGGAAATTTATTTAAACGCGCCTTACAAATTCAAATTGGCTTTAATGCTCAGTACTACAGTGAGTTTTACGGCTACGCTTATATGCCTTCTACTAATCAATATTATGTTCAAACCGCAAAGGCTGTAGGTAATTATCCCTATGTCGATTTCTTTTTAAATGCCCGCATTAAACCGGTTCGCATCTTTATCAAGATAGACCATGTTACACAAGGTTTAATGGGTAGAAATTATTCGTTAACACCCGGTTATTTGCAGCCAGACAGGGCCTTCAAATTTGGAGTTAACTGGTTGTTTTTTGATTAATTTCTGTTACTTTTTTAGAATTAAAACCGACGGTACTTTTGATAGCCATTGTGGTTCAATTTCCACCAGATGCCTCCAGGCATCAATACTGATCAGAAACAAATCTTTGGATTGCAGAAACTCTTCAGTTAATTTATCCTGCGAATATAATGCAATGTGATTTGGCGCCTGTTGTTCAATAGCTCTGATACTTTCTTTAAATACAGCATTGTTCTTGATCTTGTCATTATAATCAATCACAATAACTCTGGATTCGTTATTATGGATCATTTTCTGTGCATAAGAAATAAGGAATTCATCTTCATTAGACAGAACCAATATCACAACATCATCTACCTTCTTTAATCCTTTATCAGCAAAAATTCCCAGTTCCATTTTCGCCGAACGTACAATGGCATTTGTTCTGTCGTCAAAACCATTGCCGGCTATTTTTTCGCTGCCTGTTAATGTGTGGTATAATTTTTCAGGATTAATGATCTTTGTGGTGATGCCGAGTATTTTCCCTAGTAAACTTCCTTCATACATCGATTGCCCCATGCCTACGATCAATAAGTCATAATCTCCGGTATTAGCGGTTTCAATAATCTCTTTCTCAAAGTCAAGGGTTGGCTTAAACTGCGTTTCAAGTGTCAGGTTATACTTGTTAGCTTCCCGCTTGATAGGTCTAAAACTTTCTTTCTCTACTTCCCTGATATTGTATTGATGTAACTCATTACTCGGCTCCAGGTGCAGAGCAGATATTACGGCATTATTCCCGGCCTTTCCAACAATGCTATTCACTAAACGCACCATGCTTTTTCCCCGTTCCGAATCTCCGAAGGAAAATAATATTTTATATTTACCCTGCGCCTGTATATTATCAGACTTAGCATTTGTTTTTTTATCTGGTAAAATATAATTAATAAAATCTAAGGCAGGTCCGGTCATAAATGTTGTAACCAGGGCCATGATCACCAACATCGTGAAAATTGCAGGCGGTAAAATTCCTAAATCGAATCCGATGTTGAGCACGATCAGTTCCATTAATCCACGGGTATTCATTAAAGCGCCTATCATTAAACTGTCTTTCCATGACTGGCCAACAAATTTCGCGGCAATCGCACTCCCAAAAAATTTACCCGCAACGGCAACCGCCGTTATCAGTGCACATATTTCCCATAAGTGAATATCATTTAATAAGCCAATTTGTGTTCTTAATCCTGTAAATACAAAAAATAATGGAAGTAACAATACAAGTGAAACGTCTTCAACCTTTTCAATAAACACATTTCTGAAATGCAAATTTTGCGGCATGATAACGCCGGCAAGGAATGCCCCAAATAACGCATGGATACCAATAATTTCGGTTAAGTAAGATGATACAAGCAGGGTTACAAAAAAAATGGCGACCACCGGTTTGCTTAAAGTATCCTGGTGAGAATAAATATCTCCTAAACGTTTTAAAAATGGCCGAATGACTTTTAGCATGAGGATCACATAGGCAACCGCCATGAGTATAATGTAGAATGCGCTAAGAACAGAGCCTGCTTTCACAATAGCAATTACAGCAGCTAGTATACACCATGCCGAAATATCATCTGCTGCAGCACAGGTAATTACGATGGCTCCTATACGTGTTTTGGTAAGTTGCCGTTCCTGAACAATCCTTGCCAAAACCGGGAAAGCAGTAATGCTCATTGATATGCCAATGAATAACGCGAAAGATAAGAAGTTGATGTTGTCGGGAGCATAAGATTGGTAAAGGATATAGGCCAGGCCCATCCCTAATGCAAAGGGGAAAATAATACTGGCATGGCTGATAATTACGGCTTCATGTGCTTTTTTCTGTAGAGTCTTCAAATCCAGTTCCATGCCTACAATGAACATAAACAATATCAGTCCAATCTGGCTGATGAATTGCAGGTTAGGTAAGGATGTTTTTGGAAAAAGGAATAAGGAATATTCAGGAAAGAACATTCCTATAAAAGACGGCCCCAAGAAAATACCGGCAATGATCTCGCCAATAACAGTAGGCTGGCCAATTTTTTTAAACAGGAAGCCGAAAATTCTTGCCACAACGATGATGGTAATGATTTGTAATAATAGAATCGCCAAAGGATGAGTTACATTATGATGCATCGTGTCCTTGATCTGGGTCCAACTGTTAGAATCTGCAACCTGTTCAGTTTTGATAGACTTTGTTAGTTCTAACGGTTCTCCTTTTTTGATGATAAAATACATCAGGCAAGCGAAGCCGCCAACTGTTATAATGTAAAAAAGCGCGTCTTTAAGATTTTTCATAGGTTGATTTTATTGCTTTGTATATGCACTACATCATTCATTTTTATTTGAATGGTGTTATTTTGGTATGACTATTTCAGTAGAGTTTTTTTTTGTTTTTTTCGGAAAATAAAATACAAAGCCCGCAACGGTTCTTAAGCCTCCCTGCCAATTTGATTTGTCATCTGTTTCAAAGAATGGAGCTACTTCAAAAAATATTCCTGCGTTTTGAAATGAAAATGGAAATCCTTCTACACCAATAGGAATAATGGCTCCCTGTTTATGTGTTTGTGTCAGGTTCCAGTTGCTCCTTAAGCCAATACCTGTATGAAACCTTATTTTTTCGAGTAATATGATCCGGTATATAATATTTAATTCTGTAACAAAGGTTGACGGAGTAGCTACAGAACTATATATGCTAGCTTTAGCTAACCGTGCATCAAGCGACACTCTTTTGTCTTTATTTAATCTAAAGCCAAAGCCTGCTTCGCTTCCGGTAGGGTATAAACCGATGCCCACTGTAGTCTGACTTTTCCCCGACAGCATAAAAACACATAAAATAAAAACAGTAAAGACTTTCCTCATACGATATGAGTGTAAAGTTAACCAGGACGGCAGGATAAGAATCTCTCTAATTTTAGATTTGTAACAAAACAGATAAATGATGTAACAAGATGTTAAGCTTTGAGTTTTATCTTAAAATCGTCGCGATATACTTCGCTCAACACAAAATTTACTGAGCCGCCATTTTTTAAAAGGATGTTGGTTTTGATCTCGTCGGATGTAAAGTGAACAACGGTTTTTAACGCAAGAATTTCTTTTTTATTAACCCTGCAAAATTTTTCGAAAGGAAGAATACTGAGAATTTGTTCAAAGCCTGTGTTTTTAATGGTAGTTCTGGTGCCGTTTTCAAGATATACAATTTTGTCTCTGCTATCAGTTTCAGAAGCGGTTATATAAAGTATATCATTAAATGCCAAAAGCGTTTTTCCTTTATCGGTGTTCCATAAAGTCTGTTTTTTTTCTTCACTAGCACGTGTTTGTAATAGGTACTTTGCTTTGGTAATGGCTTTTTCGAACCGTTCTTTTTGCAAAGGTTTGCGAATGTAATCTACCGCGTTGAGGTCGAAGGCTTCGGCTGCAAATTCTTTATAAGCTGTTGTAAAAATAATTAATTTTCCTTTTAAGTGTTCTGCTACTTCCAGTCCCGTGTAGCCGGGCATTTGAATATCTAAAATACAGGTGTTAAAATCCAGGTTTGGGATAGCTTCGAGAAATTTGACAGGATCATTAAATGCTTTAACCACTTCTACATCCTGAATTTCTTCACATAAGAGTTTGATATAGCTTAGCGCAGGGAGTTCATCATCCAGTAGCAAGCACCTTAGCTTTGTAGTCAAGTAAGTTAAGTTTTAAGTGAGATATAAAAACATCATTTTCTTCAAATTGCTCCAATGTATAACATTCTTTATAAATAATATCCAACCGCTTTTTTGTACTCTCTTTTCCGAGGCCACTATTTGATTTCTTTAACGTAGGCTTTGCGCTGATTTTATTAGCAACGGTTAGCGCAAAATAATCATCTTTTAGTTCAAAGGTAATCGAGATAAAAGAATCGTGACTTTGCAGATCGGCATGTTTAAAGGCATTTTCTATCAAATCAACAGATATCATGGGAGCTAACAAATCCTGATCGTAAAGAGGATGATTTTCATCAATTTTATTCTTGACTTTAATATCAAATAAAGGGCTTAGTTTTAATTTGTTGATTTCAATGAGGTTTAAGGCAAAATTGAGTTCCTCTTTTACACTTACAAAACGTTTATCTGTTTCATAAAGAATGTAATCCAAGACGTTACTTAATTTATCCAATGAAAAATAGGTTTGGTAGGCATGAGATTGAATGGAGTTAAGGATGTTTTTGAACAAGTGCGGATTGATCTTGTATTTAATGTCTTCCAGTTCCACTGAGTTAAACTTGGTCTCAAGTACTTTGTATTCTTTTCGTAACAGAGTATGATGTTTTTTTATGCGATGGTTGTTTACCAATAAGTATGCAACAAAAGCTGTCAAAGCAATTGATAAGCTCGCAAAAAATACAGTTCCGGTGATTATCATGTACGACAAAATTACAAAGAATTTGAATACGAAAGGTAAATGCCTTATTCCTGGTAAGAAATATAACTTACAATAGGATAGTGGTCGGTAAGGGATTCCGATAAATGATGGTAATTTTTGCTCGTAAACTCCTTACTATGTAGAATGTAATCGATCCTGAATCTTGGAAATTTACCGGTATAAGTTTGCTCGAAACCCGAACCTGATTCGATAAAGGCATCTTTTAAATCTCCTCTTACGGTATTGTAAACATAAGATGCAGGTGTATCGTTAAAATCGCCACAAACGATCACTTTATATTTGCAGGCGGCAATATGCGCGGCAATCCCATCTGCTTGCGTTGCCCGTTTCACAAAGGCCCTTTTTAAACGCCTTAAAATGCTTTTACTTTTTGCCAGTTCATCTTTGGTGTCTGTTGTATCGCTATTTACTTCATCTAAAAACTTATAATCGGCTTTGCTGAAACGAATGGATTGTAAATGCATGTTGTAGATACGAACTGTATCTTTTTTTATGACCACGTCTGTGTAGATACAAATATTGTTAGCACTGGTATTGAATTCTATTTTGCCTTTTTTAATGATGGGAAATTTGGTAAAAGTCGCAACTCCCCAATGATCGTTACCTCTTAAGGTAGTTGTATACTCAACATGGTAGTTTTTTGCATTCAACAATCCGGTTACTGTATCAATATTATTAAAATCACCTTTTTCTTCAGATGTGTAAAATTCCTGTAAACATAAAATGTCCGGATTTTCTTCGGCCAGCGAGTTTAAAATGATATTTCGGCTTTCTTTGTTTTTACTCCAGTTATACAAATCAAACAGCATTGAATTATAACTCATGATCTTGATGTCTTTATTGGAAATTGTTTCTGCTTTAACATCAAATTGAATAAATCCCAGGCAGGTTCGTGCACTTAATAAAATAGCAATGAAAGAAAACGAGGCATGTATTCTAAATTGAGCAAACCAATAAATGACGAAAAAAATATTGGCGAACAGGATCAACGGAAAGCCTAATCCAAAAAAAGCAAGGATCCAGAAATGATCTGGTGAAATATATTTGGAAGCAATAGATCCCAATAAGCCAACAATAAACCCGTAATTAATCCACAATAAAATGCGATTTAATTTAGAGAGTTTTTGGGCATTTCTTTTTTGAATGATTGCTCTTAACTCGGGAATAGATATGTTGGATAGAAAACTAATGACTGTTTGATTTACTGTATTAATCCGTCTTTCATAATCAATTTTCTATCTGCCATATTAGCCAGCGTTTCGTTATGGGTAACAACCACAATAGTTTGTTTTAATTCATCTCTCAGTTTAAAAAAAAGCTGATGCAAATTTTGGGCATTTTCACTATCAAGATTACCGCTTGGTTCATCGGCAAAAATAACTTTAGGATCATTTATGAGTGCACGCGCAACAGCAACTCTTTGTTGCTCGCCACCCGAAAGCTCAGAAGGTTTATGATCAGCGCGGTGTTTCAGTCCCAGTAGATCCAATAAACCAGTGGCCTTTAATTCAGCATCTTTTTTAGTTGTTTTATTAATGAAGGCGGGAATGCAAATGTTTTCCAGGGCAGTAAACTCGGGTAATAAGTGATGAAATTGAAATACAAAACCAATGTGTTGGTTTCGAAAAGCCGCTAGTTTTTTTTCGTTTAAAGAAGTAATGTTTACGCCGTTGAACATGATCTGGCCCGAGGTTACCTTGTCTAAGGTGCCTAAAATGGTTAGTAGGGTAGTTTTGCCGGCTCCGGATGAGCCAACAATAGAAACTACTTCAGAAGGTTTAATGTGAACGTCGACTCCTTTTAAAACTTCCAGCGAGCCGTATTGTTTTTTTATATTCTTTGCTGTTATCATTTGTAGTGATTACGAATTTAGAGGATGTACAGACCTTGTTTTTGAACAATGATGAGTAAACTCTAAATGGATTCGTATTTATTTGCTTAATACTTTTAGTTCTGTTCTTCTGTTCTTTGCTTTATTTTCAGGCGTATCGTTTGGTGCTTTGGGTTTTGTATCACCATAGCCTTTGTATGACAAATTTGCGGGTGTAAGTGCACCTTTCTCAATCACGTAATCATAAATAGCTTTGGCTCGATTGTTCGATAAGGTTTTATTAAATACCTTGTCTCCGCTATTATCGGTGTGGCCGCTGAATTCAACTTTTAATGTAGGATTGGCTTTTAAAAAGGTAATGATCTTTTGCAACTCTGCTTTTGATTCGGCTTTCAGATCCCACTTATTCACATCAAAGAAAATATTCTTTAATTCAATGATACCGGTGTCGATTGGTTGCAGAGGAATTTGTAACTGATAAGGTTTGCTGTAATCTGCCACTTTATCTTTCAAAGAAAAATTATCGCTATAAAATAAAAAACCTGGTTTACTTACATTCACTAAATAATTGTGATTAGAAGTTAAGGTTACTAAAAATTCCCCCGCACTGTTGCTGTATGCACTCGTCACAGATTGTTGTGTCTCCAGATCGATTAATTCGAAAGAAGCATCAACCGGTAATTTTGTTTTGGCATTGTATGTTAAGCCTTTTACGTATGTTATTTTTTCAGGGCGTGCAGATTCGGGTAATTCAAATTGATATATGTCTAATCCACCAAAACCGCCGCCACGTTCGCTTGCAAAGTAAGCTAGTTTACCGTTAGCATCTACCAGTAAGCTATTGTCATCAACGGCCGAGTTGATAGGATATCCTAAATTAACGGCTTTACCCCAGCTGCCATCCGCTTGCTTTTTACTTACAAAAATATCCAGGTTTCCCATTCCAGGATGGCCTTCGCTACTAAAGTACAATGTTTGGTTATCAGGATGAATGAATACACTTTCTTCTCCATCAGGAGTATTGATATTATCATTCAATCTTACAGGTTCAGTAAACCTTCCGTCAGCGCCAATGGTAGAAGAATAAATATCAGGGTTTTTAATGCCTTCACGCGTTACGGTTCCACGTATAAAATATAATGTTTTACCGTCGCTGCTAAAGCTTGGTTGTGTTTCCCAGTTTTTTGTATTAATGGTAGAACCTGCATTTCTGGGTTTTGTCCATTTTCCATTTATTTTTTGAGCATAAAATATGTCACAACTTCCGTAACCTTTTCTGTCTGAAGCACCGTAATCGCCGGTTTGTTCCATACACGAAGCAAAGAACATAATTTCTCCATCAGCACTTAAAGAGGGTGCACCTTCATTTCCGGCAGTATTAACAGACGTGATCGGGTAGGCGGCCTGCCATGCGCCATTTGTTTTTCTGCTTATAAAAAAATCTTCCTGTCCCGCTGCATTTACACCTTCACCTTCTCTTAAATTGCGGGTAAACATAAACGTACTGCCATCGGCCGTTAGTGCTGGAAAATATTCATAGTCTGCCGTATTAATTCCGGGACCTACATTTACAGGCGTAAATGGAACCGGATGTTTGACAGCATCAGCCCCAAACTTGGCATTTTTTAACTGTTTGGCAGCTTCGTCTTTTAAGTTGGGATTAATGCGTTCTGCTTTAATAATGGTTTCAAAGGCACCAACGGCTTTATCATACATACCTTCATGCAGATAAGCTCCTCCCAAATAATAACTATTGTCGACAAATAGTTTAGGATTAGTTTGGATAGCTTTTTCATACATAGTTATCGCTTCTTTGATCCTGTTTTTCGCCATTAAAAAGTCAGCGTAAGCAGAAAGAGCTTCTATGAAATTTGGGTCCTCTTCTAAAGCTTTTTTGATTAGTTTTTCAGCTTCCACATCTTTTCTAACCTGGAACATTTGTTTGCTATCTTCAAAAAATTTAACAGCCTTTTTGTTGGTACTAGTATAAGTACCGGGTGGTAGACTTTGAGAATAAGTAAGAAGAGAGAAGATTGAAAAAAGAAACAAGTATAAGTAGCGCTGCATAATTTATAAAATAGTAGTTCTATAAATATAACTATATAATTACAAAAAGAGACACTAAAAAATGCTAATAAATATCTAATTATCGCATCGTGTTTTGAAGAATTTTTAGCCAGGCGATAGCTTCTTCGCGGTCCTCGAAAAATTTGGTTGGAACTTTGGGTTTATTAATAGTTAAAAACAAACTTCCTATAATTCTTTCGTACGATTTATTGCTATATAAGGCCAGGGCCGCCACATGTTGAGTATATTCATCAGAAGCTCCTGCTCGTCTTGCTTCACCTGAAATGGACGCATCTTCATCTCCTTCAAACAATACGAAAAACTTTTTTCCCGGAATGTGTTCGATCGATTGATCTCTCGATTCCCATACATCGCTTGCCTGAAGATTATAGTTTGGTTTAACTGTAAATTCAATCAACAGATCATCATGAACGATCATCGTATATGCTTTTGTTTCGAAAGTTTTCATAGCGGGCGCGGGCATTTAGAAGTAAATATAAAACTAATTTTATTAATACGCCAATACACTGCCCAGCCAGCGTTCTATCTCTTCTGTTTTTTTGTTCTTGCGTTTAGCATAATCTTCCACTTGTTCCTTGGTGATCTTTCCAACTCCAAAATAATGCGATTGATCATGACCGAAATATAAACCGCTTACTGCAGCTGTTGGAACCATTGCCAAACTTTCTGTTAAAATAATCCCGGTGTTCTTTTCAACATCCAGTAAATCCCAAATCGTCCATTTTTCAGTATGATCCGGTTGTGCCGGATAACCCGGTGCCGGTCTAATACCCGCATATTCCTCTTTTATTAACTCGTCGTTTTGTAAGGTTTCATTTTTAGCGTAGCCCCAATATTCTTTACGTACTTTTTTATGCATTAATTCGGCAAAGGCTTCAGCTAATCGATCTGCCAATGCTTTTAACATGATCGCGCTATAATCATCATGATCGGCCTCAAAACGGG
The DNA here is from genome assembly GCA_040387475.1 of Bacteroidota bacterium. Classification (GTDB taxonomy): domain Bacteria; phylum Bacteroidota; class Bacteroidia; order B-17B0; family Aurantibacillaceae; genus UBA4416. The sequence goes on from JAZKDT010000004.1 coordinate 51,904, forward strand.
CAACGTGAGCGTCAATCCCAAAACCTGTACACACTGCAAAAGCACCTATGTAATCTGTTGGGCGCGGAGTTCCATTCTTTGGTTTTACGAAATCTGCCAAGGCGACATTATATTGGCCCGCGGGTTTTTTGCTTTGCTGACGAATAGAGTGAAACGTATGCAATTTATTTCCCTGCTCATCATACACTTCCGTATCATCATCGTTTACTGTAGCTGCCGGAAATATGCCAATGACCGCTCTGGCTGTTAACCATTTTTCGTCGATTATTTTTGTTAGCATAGCCTGGGCATCATTAAATAATTTTGTTGCTTCAGCCCCACGCGTAGGATCTTTTAAAATTTTGGGATAAGAACCTTTCATTTCCCAGGAGATAAAGAATGGCGTCCAGTCAATATACTCAGCAATTTCTTTAAGGTCAAAATTGTCAAATACTTTTGTTCCAATAAAACTTGGTTTGGCAATCTCAGTTTTACTCCAATCAATCGGAAATTTATTTTGGCGTGCTTCTGCCATCGAAATAAATTTATTTTGAGACTGTGCATTTTTATTTTGTTCCCGCACACGATCATAATCCTTATTCACGTCTGCCATAAAAGCTTCGCGTAATTCATTGGAAATTAAGCTGCTTGCAACCGGAACTGATTTACTGGCATCGTTGACATGAACTACAGGTCCTGAATAATTTTGAGCAATTTTAACCGCCGTATGTACCTTAGAAGTCGTTGCTCCGCCAATTAATAAAGGAGTTTTAAAATTTAAACGTTCCATTTCTTTGGCCACGTGCACCATTTCATCCAGTGATGGTGTTATCAATCCGCTTAATCCAATAATATCAACATTGTGTTTTTTTGCTTCTTCTAAAATTTTATCGCAGCTTACCATTACACCAATATCAATGATTTCATAGTTGTTGCAAGCTAATACAACACCTACAATGTTTTTACCGATATCATGTACATCACCTTTTACAGTGGCCATTAAAATTTTTCCTGCATTTGTTCTGCCGTCTCCTACAATACCAGCTTTTGCGTTATCTTCTTTTTCCTGGAGCAGGTAGGGCTCTAAATAAGCTACCGCTTTTTTCATAACACGCGCACTTTTTACTACCTGTGGTAAAAACATTTTTCCCTGACCAAACAAATCTCCAACGATGTTCATTCCGTCCATTAACGGACCTTCGATAACATGCAAAGGTCGGCCTAATTTTAAACGAGCTTCTTCCGTATCAGTATCAATATATTCTACAATTCCTTTTACCAAAGCATGACTTAAACGTTCTTCCACGGTACCTTTTCTCCAGGCCTCGTCTTTTTCTGTTTTTTCTTTGGTGATTCCTTTTAATGATTCAGCATGATCTACCAAACGTTCTGTAGCATCATCGCGTCTGTTCAATAAAACATCTTCTACTAACTCCAACAACGTTTTATCAATATCATCATACACTTGTAACTGGGCAGGATTTACAATTCCCATATCCATTCCGTTTTTTACGGCATGGTATAAGAATGCCCCGTGAATAGCTTCGCGTACGTGATCATTTCCTCTAAAAGAAAACGACACATTACTTACACCGCCGCTCACTTTTGCATAGGGTAAATTATCTTTGATCCACTTAGTTGAATTGAAAAAATCCAGAGCGTTTAAACGATGCTCTTCCATGCCCGTAGCTACCGGAAAAATATTGGGATCAAAAATAATATCCTGCGGCGGGAATTTTACTTTTTCAACCAACACATCATAAGCACGTTTACAAATTTCTTTTCTACGCTCCAGTGTATCTGCCTGACCAACTTCATCAAAAGCCATTACAATAACGGCTGCACCATATTGTTTTATTTTCAAAGCCTGTTCAATAAATTTTTCTTCGCCTTCTTTTAAGGAAATAGAATTCACAATAGCTTTACCCTGTACACATTTTAATCCAGCTTCAATAACGCTCCATTTGCTGGAATCGATCATGATAGGCACTCTTGAAATATCAGGTTCGGATGCAATTAAATTTAAGAATGTAGTCATCGATTGTTCACTGTCCAGCATTCCTTCATCCATATTCACATCAATTACCTGTGCGCCACCTTCAACCTGTTCACGGGCAATTGATAACGCTTCTTCAAAATTTCCTTCTTTAATTAAACGCAGGAATTTTTTAGAACCGGTTACATTGGTTCTTTCACCCACGTTCATAAAATTACTCTCAGGCGTTAAGGTAAAGGGCTCTAGTCCGCTCAAGTGCATCAAATGATCGGCAATCGGCTTTTTACGCGGAGCGACTTCTTTTGCTAATTCAGCAATACGTTTAATATGTGCCGGTGTGGTGCCACAACAGCCACCAACAATATTTAAAAATCCTGCTTGTAAAAAATCTTCGATTTGGTGCCCCATTTCATGAGCATCCTGATCATACTCTCCAAACTGATTCGGTAAACCGGCGTTTGGATATGCGCTCACGTAAAAGGGGGCTTTAGAAGATAATTCCTCTAAATAAGGGCGCATATCTTTTGCACCTAAAGCACAATTCAATCCAACGCTTAATAAATCGACGTGAGAAACCGAATTTAGAAAAGCTTCTGTTGTTTGTCCGGATAAAGTTCTACCACTTGCATCTGTAATTGTTCCCGAAACCATCACCGGCATTTTCCGATCAATAGATTCACAATAATTTTGAATGGCATACAACGCCGCTTTAGCATTTAATGTATCAAAAATGGTTTCTACCAATAGCAAATCAGCACCTCCGTCAATTAATCCTTTCACTTGTTCGGTGTACGCGGTTACCAATTCATCAAATGTAATGGCTCTGAAACCAGGATCATTAACGTTAGGAGATAATGACAGAGTGCGATTAGTTGGGCCTAACGCACCTGCTACAAATTTTGGAATGCCGGCAAACTGTGGAAATTCAGCATAAAACTCCTGGATGGCTTCTTTGGCAACTTTGGCCGACTCGTAATTTAATTCATAGGCAAGGCTCTGCATATCATAATCTGCCATGGCAATAGTAGTGGCACTAAAGGTGTTGGTCTCAATAATATCAGCACCGGCTTTCAGATATTCCTTATGAATGGTTCTGATGATATGAGGCATGGTGATTGACAACAAGTCATTATTACCTTGCAGATCCTTAGGCCAGTCTGCAAAGCGTTTTCCTCTGAAATCTTTTTCTTCCAGTTTGTATTGTTGAATCATACTGCCCATGGCACCGTCGATCACTAATACTCTTTTTTCTAATTCCTGTTGTATGGTATTCATATTTTTATTCAATAAAAAATCCCTTCTGTTTTTAGAGTCAGAAGGGATTAGTGTATATAATTTTTATGGACTAATTTATTCCGACTTATTTTCCACGTTGTAACGTGACGAATTCCCACCTTCTCATTAGTTGTAAAGTTTAGAAGGTTTCCAAGTTTAGAAAGCTTTCGACCTTTCAAACTTTTTAACTTTCAAACTTTTAACTAATCAAGGGTTGGTAAAGCTTCATTGGGCGTATCCCTCAGCTTTTCTTAATAAGTGTGTTAAAGAACGCAGTACAAATCTACTATATTTTTGCTTATTATTGTGAGAAATAGTCAAAATTATTAACAGGTTTTTATACACTTATCACATGCGACCCATCATTATCCTGGTTTTATTATTTTTGTCCGATTTGGCGTTTTCTCAAAAGCAAGACCAGGTGGTGGCGGTTATTGAGCATATGAAGGCTCAGGAAATGGCCTGGAATAAAGCAGATATTGATGGATTTATGAAATATTATTGGAAAAGCGATAGCTTGAAATTTATAGGCAGTAAAGGCATCACTTATGGCTGGCAAAAAACGTATGATAATTATAGTAAAGGATACCCAACTAAAGAAGCAATGGGTGTTTTAACATTTACTATTAAGGAGGCTACCCAATTGTCGGAAACCAGCATTTATATCATAGGGCAGTGGGAACTTAAAAAAGACAAACCTGCAGGAGGTTATTTTACTTTGCTTTGGAAAAAAATAAACGGACAATGGGTTATTGTGGCAGATCACACGAGCTAAAAAGATTGTAAGAGGGGAGGTGTGGGATGGAAAATGTAGAAAAAAATTATGGATTTGGAACCAGGATTATATAAGCATTACAAGGGCAATATTTACGAAGTAATTGGAATTGCGCATCATAGCGAAACGCTTGAGGAATTAGTAGTTTATAAAGCTACTTATCAAAAAGAAGGAGAAAATTTATGGGTTCGCCCTTTAAATATGTTTAAAGAAGCGGTAATTGTTGAAGGAGAACAAGTGATGCGTTTTGTGAAGATTTGACTTTATAGTTTCTCGACTTCGCTCAAACTGGTAATTTTGTTAAGCGCAAAATTTATAACCAACGCCTCGTATAGAAAGAAAATGAACCGGTTCTTTAGGATTGATTTCAAATAATTTCCGGAAATTTAAAATGTAATTATCGATCGTTCTTGATGACGAAGTTTCATCCTTGGCCCATAATTTATCGAGGATCTCATCTCTTGATACCACATTATTGAGGTTATCAATTAAAAGCTTCAAGAGTGCTATTTCGCGTTTTGAAATATCTTCGGTTTGGCCTTGTTTTGTAACTACCTGAAACGTTGAAAAATTAACTTCACAACCGCCAAATTTAAACGTATTGATTTCATTTTTTTTTGGAGCATTCCTTTTCAAAACATTTTGAATGCGCAACAAAAGTTCCTCAAGGTCAAAAGGTTTTGTGATATAATCGTCGGCACCTAATTTCAATCCTTCAATCTTATCCTGAACGTTGTTTTTTGCAGTTAAGAATATTACGGGTGTATTAATTTTGAGCTCTTTTAACTGCTTATAGATCTCCATTCCGTCTATACCCGGCAGCATAATATCCAGTAAGATGAGTTCAGGATTAAACCCACGAATCATCGAAAGCGCTTCTCCGCCCGAACCACATACTTCTACCTGGTAATTTTCAAGTTCCAGATTTAATTTTAAGGTTTGTTGAAGAGCGAGTTCATCCTCAATAATTAACACTTTAGTTGACATATCTCTAAAAACATCTAATTTACCTCAAAAATCGTTTTATAACTTGACTTTTTACAAAAAAAATTGTAATTATGTATAACTAAACGGAACAATATGAAAAAAATCTTTACTACTTTATCTTTATCAACGCTTGTGTTTTTTGGAGCGATAGCTCAAAATGCAACTCAACAGACACCGGTTCGTAAATGTGCATCGCCAACGGTAAACCCTTCATACGAAGAAGCATTTCAACAAATGATGCAAAAAAGCCAACAATTTGCTAATTCTAAAAAAGCATCTTTGGTTTATAATATTCCTGTAATTTTTCATATTCTTCATTCTGGAGTTGCTGTAAATAGTACATCAGCTACGAGCGGAAGAAATTTAAATGCGGCTCAGATCAATTCTCAGCTGGCTGTTTTAAATGCTGATTACAGAAAAACAAATGCAGATTTCTCTACATATGTTACGCAATCTTCTTTTGTATCGGCTAGTGCTGATGTTGAAATTAATTTTTGCCCTGCTAAGATTAGCCCAACGGGTGCTATTTTAACAGAACCGGGAATCGACCGTATCAGCGTAGCAACAAAAGGTTGGTCAGCTTTGCCATACGCTATGTCCTATATTGAATCAACAGTAAAGCCTGGCTCATCATGGGATCCTACAAAATATTACAATGTGTGGGTTCTTGAATTTGGAGGAGCTGATTTAGGAACTTTAGGTTATGCTCAATTTCCAACTATTCCTTCCGGAACTACTCCTGTGACTGATATGGTAGGCTACGGTGGCGCTGCAAGCACTGATGGCGTTGTGGTGGATTATCATTATGTAGGAAATATAGGTACTGCTTCAGCTTCTGCTCCATATAATAAAGGCAGAACTTTAACTCATGAAACAGGTCATTGGTTAGGTTTATGGCATATTTGGGGTGATGATGGAACAGCTTGCTCAGGGTCTGATTACGTAACTGATACACCAAATCAAGCGGATGAAAACTACACTTGCCCTACAACTGCAGGTGCCGTAAGTGCAGATGCATGTGCAGGAAGTACAGGAGCAATGTATCAGAATTATATGGATTATAGTGATGATAAATGTATGGTTATGTTTACTGCCGGACAAAAAGCACGTATGCAGGCTGTTATGAGTGTTTGCGCCAGAAGATTATCTTTGACTACCAGTACAGTTTGTTCTGTTACCGGAGTTGAAGAAAACGTGTCAAATATTGAAATGAGCGTGTATCCAAATCCAACAAATGGTGAATTATTTGTTGATATTTCAACGGTAGACGTTCAGGATTTTACGATCTCCGTTGTCAATACATTAGGCCAAACAGTTAAGGAAGTTAAACAGGTACAGTCGAACGGTGGCAAAATAAAAATTGATCTGTCTGATAAAAACACAGGAGTTTATTTTGTAACGATCAAATCTAAATCGGGTTCAAAGGTTAAACGAATTGTATTACAGTAAAGATTATAAAAATAAAAAAGCCTCCAAAACTGAGGCTTTTTTATTTAAATGCAATTTGTAATTGGATTTTATTTAGCTGCTTTGTTACTTCAACTGCCTTAAATATAATTGTATGGTGTTTTCTAATCCTAAATATAACGCATCACTTATTAAAGCATGTCCGATAGAAACCTCTAGCAAATTTTCAACATTTGCCCTAAAGTAAGCAAGGTTCTCTAAACTCAAATCATGCCCGGCATTCACTCCCATTCCTAATTGATTGGCCAATTGAGATGCGTCGGTAAATGGTTTGATGACCGTTTCTTTGGATGTTGTATATAACCGCGCATATTCTTCTGTATATAGCTCAATGCGGTCCGTTCCGGTTTCTTTGGCGCCTTCGATCATTTTAAGATCCGGATCAACAAAAATGGAGGTTCGAATTCCCACGGCTTTAAATTTTGTAATGATGTTTGTCAGATATTCTTTATTAAGAATAGTATCCCAACCGTGATCGGATGTGAGTTGCCCCGTTGTATCAGGTACCAACGTTACCTGGTGAGGCTTTACATCCATAACAAGATCCATAAATTTTTGTTCCCTGGGATTTCCTTCAATATTAAATTCTGTTTTTAAGAGTGGTTTAAGATCATATACATCCTGGTAACGAATATGCCTTTCATCTGGTCTTGGATGGACAGTAATTCCTTGTGCCCCAAAACGTTCGGCATCCAAGGCCATTTTTACTAGGTCAGGCGTGTTACCTCCGCGGGCATTACGAATGGTTGCTATTTTATTGATATTTACGGAAAGTTTTGTCATGTTAGAAAAATATAATTAAAATAAGTTTATAAAAACCGTTTGGCTAAATTTTCGTCCGGAATGATGCAACTATCCTGTTTTCCATACCATTTGTATCGGTTTTTTGCAATGAAATCATAAACAAGGTTTCTGATAAAAGGCGGCACAATAATAAATATATAGGCAAATGAATAAATGCCTTTTAAGTATTTACCCAATCGCAACGCGGCCGAAGACTTTACATAGGCTTTGTTTTTTTCAATTAAAACTAAACTGTCCGTTTTTACAGCATCAATTTTATAATAACTTAATATTTCGAGGCCAACCTTAGATTGCAAAGAAGTGAAATATAATTCCTGGCTTTTCTCATGTTTCATAACAAACTGTACCGAAGAATGGCATAAATTGCAATAACCATCAAATAGCAAAATCGTTTTATTTTTTAAAATATCGTTCATTAGGGTCTAATCGCAACAGAGTATGGGTCAGATGCAACTTCTGTTTTTTTAGATAACAATTGCATCGTATTAATGTTGAAATAATTCACAAATCCGTTTCGTCCGCAAACTCCCGTATGATGAGGAGTAGGGCCGGTAGAGCCCGTATTTCTACTTGCAACTACCAATAGGCCATTGGTTTCATCAATGATAACGCCGTGTGGCTCATAGCCTACCAAATGTTTTGTAGATTGATAGGTTGCCATATCTATGACATTGACACAGCCTTTTGAGTTTGGGTTTATAGAAGGTTCGTATTCACAGGTTACATATAATTTATTTCTCGATGCGCTTATGGCTAATTCTAACGGATATTGTCCGGTGCTTATAGTTTGAAGTAACACATCTCCGGCGGCGCTCATTACTCTCACTTCATTGGATTTCTGGCAGGATACAAAATATTTTGTCCCGTCCGGTGAAAATATAATTTCGTGTGGATCTAACGACGAAGTTCCTATCGATGAGGGAGAACCGTCCAATCTTACTTCCATAAAACCTGTATTTAATGCTGTATCCGCTTTATAAATGTAATTACCCTGTTGTTTGGTTATATAAATGGTGTCGTTTGTTTTATTTAAAGCGATACCGTGAGCATCCTGAAAAGTGCCTCCTCCATAATTATGAAGTAATGTCATATGCTCTATATCTACAATTGCCAACCGACTGCTTAACTGCCAGGATACGCAATAGGCTCTTTTACTGTTTGCACTTATCACTATGGTATTCCAGTCCTGGTATGCGCCAAGACTTACCTGCCCAACAAAACTATCATCTGACGCCCGGTATTTTTGTAAAATAGTGTTTTTGGTAAATATAACGTACCAGTATTGCCCATCAGGCGAAACTCTTATCATGTGTGGGCTTTCGATAGTTCCTGAATTCTCGCCTACATTAATGTATCTTATAGGTAATTGTGTTGCAGCGTCAAAAACAGTCACAACGTCGCAACCCTGGTTCAAGACATAATATTTTTTTCGGTTAGGATTGTCGCTCCATTTAATATTACCATTCACATCAGGCGCACCGTTATCGATCCAGTTTTTTAAAGTTTGGACTTCTTCTCTGCTTAACGCATTACCATTTAACGGCATAGTTGGTCCGTTTATAGGACCAAGGTCTGTATATGTGTTAACGAAATAGCATAGCGATGAAAAATCACTGCGAAAAGGGATTACCGGAGAACCATTGATTGATCCATTAAATAAAGTTGCTAAACTGGAGAGGTCTAAATCGGCAGCACCTTTATAGCTGGCTGTATTATGACAACCTGATGTAGCACATTTATACGTGAGAATCTTGCCAATTTCAGGCGGGTAGTCACCAAAAGTAGGGGAGGCAGAATCTTTTGTACAGGCATAAAGTGCCAATAGTATAACTATCGCAAACGTAGCTAGTGAGGTTTTAATTATTGAGATCCGCATTCCGTAATAAAGGTACAAAAGACATTGATATATAAAATTTAAATAATGTTACAGAAGTTTTTTATATGCAGGTAGATCGTAATAGTTGCATGTATTGCAAACCTTTTTGTCGCGCAAAATCAATATTATGTTGCGGAATTTGTTCAGGATTAGGAAACAAACGTAATGCCTTTGTTATGCTTTCTTCCCTGAGGATATGCAGCATTGGATATATGGAGCGGTTGGTATAATTAGCCGGATCATCAGTTTCAGAGTCGGCAAAGCAATAATCAGGATGAAAACTTGCCAACTGGTAAATACCGTTATACCCTTCATCAGCAAGGAGTTTTTCCGCTTTTTTTACCAGGGTCAGATAGGACTGAAAATCATTAAAATCATTCGGAAAAATGAGAAAACTCGTTTCGGTCATCTCTTCGTTATCCAAATGGCGAAGTTCATTTTTTAATGTTTCTAAACTTTGTATTACGGACGATTCTGTTTTTACGATATAACGAACGCTTTTATTAAATAATGCTTTGGCAGCAAACGGGCAAAAGTTACAGTCAATCACGACTGATTTTATCCAGTTAGCCGTTTGTTCAATTACTTTTTCATCTGTTATCATAGTCTTTGCTTGGATCTGCGTTTTAGTTTTTTTGCTCTGCGCATTTCAATTTTTACTTTGTGACCGCGTGTGCCGCGCAGGCTTTTTAATTTACTTTCACGATTCTTTAATGAGACAAAATTGTTTACAAGTACCAGTGAGTCGGCAATTGGTGCAAGTCGGGTGGGAAGACGCACGATACTATCTAAGATAACGGGTATGAAATCCACCGTTAACTTAAATTTTCTTGTAAAGGGTTTCATAAAACTACATTGCGCGGCTTCCGAAGCAAATGCGATGTTTTTAAAACCTAAACTATCTGCCATCATACTGGAATAATAAAGATTTTCAGTAGTATGTTCTGCTTTTGTTTCAGTAAAAATATGCTTTGCGTCAATGCCTGTTTGTATGGCCAATAACTTCATTACCTTGGATTCTACATACGGACTATGAACGGCTCCTCCCGAAAAAATAATATTTTTGGTATACCCATTTTTGTACAGGTAGTTCGCCCATTTTACCCGTTCCGAAAGCACCATATTTACCCTTCCTGAGTCGTAGGGAAAGCCTGGAACAATAATAACATCGTATGGTTTTTTCTGTTTAGCAACATCAAAGCATTTCTGGGGATCTGCGTAAAAGGCGTTATAATAGGCATTGCAGCTTGAAAAAAGCAGTATAGCAAAAATGCAGATAGGTATGTTTGATTTGTATGCCATTTGATTTTCAAAGCTAAATAAAAAACAGTAGTTTAGGTAAATAGTTTTATTTCTAATCAAAAATAATAGGTGACTACACATGCCGAAATATATACAGATGGTTCCTGCCATACTCAGCAATTGATAGGTGCATGGGCTTCTGTATTATTAATTGATAATCAAAAAATTGTGCTTAGTGGAAAAGAGTATGATACCACTCATAACCGGATGGAGATTTTGGCAGTGATCAATTCAATAAAGCATATAACAGTCTATTTTCAAAACATTACCGAGGTTAAAGTTGTGTCGGATAGTCAATATGTGATTGGATTGATAGCCCGGGAGGATAAATTTGTTTCTTCCGGTTTTAAGACAAAGGCAGGGCATGATATAAGGAACGTTGACCTCGTAAAAGAATTGTTGGAGTTGATTAAAAAAATAGACGTGAATTTTGTGAAGATAAAAGCTCATCAAAAACCCACTGACGTAGTTAATTATAACATCGAAGTGGATAAATTATCCCGGCAAATAGTTAGGAGTGAGGTTAATTCGAATCATTAAGCCTTATTTTTTTACTTTCTTTTTGTCGGGATAAATTTCCTTTTTAGTAATATTGAATCTGTGGCACTTCGGTAAAATATGAAGCTTCATATCCTGAACACAAATCTCATCGTCTTTTCTTATACGAGCAATATTATTATAAGTCAACTGGCTGGCATCTATTAATACTACAAGGTTACTCCCAATGGTTTCAACCATTTCAGGTTTCTGAAAAAACACACCGGTATTTTCTCCTAATCCAATACCCAAGTGTGAAGGGTAGGTTGCGGTTGCCTCAATTAATCTTCCAAACCTGCCGCGTTGTATAAAGTGGGTGTCAACGATCACTCCTTTTAAAATTCCAAGGCCTTTCGAAATCTCTATGTATCCCTTTGATAATGCTTCGGACGGGTTTCCGTCGGCAATCATAATATCCGGTATAGCCATCGCACCGGCGCTTGTTCCAGCTACCAAAAAATCGGGATCAGAGTCAAAACGCATTTTTATGGCCTTTAGCAGTTTACTTTTATAAAGCGTTTTAATAAGTAAAACCTGATCTCCTCCCGTTATAATAATGCCATCACAAGTATTAATTCTTTCAATAAACTCTTTTTTATCCGCATGCCGTTTATTGGTAAAATGCATTAGACTCACATTTGTACAATTAAGAGCTTTGAGAGCGTCAGTGTATTCCTTTCCAATTTTGTTTGGAATTTTTGAGGCAGAAGTAATGATCTCTATGTTGGATTTTTTTCCCTTCATAGCAGATACTATCTTCATGAGAATTTTTGGTTCCGGTTTTTTTAACTTCAATGAAGCCTGTCCTGCCAGCGAGGGTAAACCTCTATCAACATTTCCACCAATTAGAATTATTTTTCCCATATAAGTTCCGATATTCAAAAATTGTGCAATTATGCACGTTTATATACACAACAACTATTTTGTTTTTTTGTTTTCAAAAAGATCATTTGCATCTTTTAAAAACTTGATTTGTTCTTTACCCGGCTCGGCATTTTGTGGATATCCTACGGTACCAAAGCTATCTATGTCAAATTTCACTCCATCAGCATTTTTATTAAGGTTAAATATCCATATCGTGGGATAGCCGCGAACCTGGAAAGTTTGCTGTAAACTATTATTTTGTTGTATGAGTTCAGGGCTTAACGTTTTTGCTCTTGGAAAATCTACTTCCAAAAGAATAACATGTTTGTTTGCCCATTGAATAAATTCTGCTTTTGAGAACACATCAGCTTGCAGTTTCTTGCACCATCCACACCAATCGCTTCCGGTAAAAAAAGCAAATATCGGTTTGTTGGTTGCTTTCGATACATCGTTAGCTTTCATGATATCTGTATACCAAATCAGCTCTTTACTTTCTGTAGCATTATTATGTTGCTGGGCCTTGATCGATAAACTCAGGGTTAAAACAGAGGCGAAAAGAATTATTCTTATATGTTTCATAGTTAATTGAATTTTGTGGTTTCTATAAAATGTTTTAAAATATTAAGAGTTATGCTCCAATAAAATGCAAGGTGCTGATATATAGATTCAGTTGGAAAGTTATGTAATGATACAGATAGCAGGGTTTTATCGGAAACGGTTTTCAATTTGAATTCATAAATGACGTAATTCTGTTTTTCATCAGCTAATTTTGACAAGGAGCTAAGATGCGTATATTGTAAGGTTTGTTCCGGCTCAAATTTCAAGACAGTACCTTTATCTTCAAAATAAACCCAATGTAAAGTTCCTTTGATTACTATTGCAGATCCCGGTTCCCAGGTTGTAGTAATTTCAATCTCGTCATCCAACATCCATTTTTTCATTAATTCAGGGTTTGTTATCGCCTCCCACACTTTTGCAGAAGACGCGTTAACCGTAACACTTTTATAAATGGCATCTTTTTGAAACACTTACTGGCTTTTAAAATGTTAAGTTAAGCAATAAGTGATTTCGCATCCTAGTAAACGGATATAAAAATCGTTAATTGATGAAATTATAAAGAAGATATAAAAACAAAAAAGGAGACATTTCTGTCTCCTTTTTTCGAATTAGTAGTAATTCTTGTGATCCTGCTGGGACTCGAACCCAGGGCCCATACATTAAAAGTGTATTGCTCTACCAACTGAGCTACAGAATCATGAATTTAAGAACGTTTCTACCTTTTCGGGCTGCAAATATATAAACCAATTTGTAACTAGCAAAACTTTTTTTATTATTTTTTTAATTTATTTCAAGGGCTTGTTTTTACTGGTGATTAGCCTTATTTTTATATCAGTTATGGACTTTACACCACAAATTAATTTATTAAAAGGCTTTTGCACATTAAATTTTGGAGTATCAACCGTGGATGCTGAATTGGTTTTTGGAAAACCGGAAGAGATTCAGGTGTTGGATGATCCTATTTTAGAAACTTCCTGCACGGTTTATCACTATTGGGAATCAGGCTTTTCTCTTTTTTTTGATAATAAAAATGCCATGAAATTTGGAAGTGTTGAAGTCGACAATGAAGACACTTTATTATTCTCGAAAAATATTTTCGCTCTAAAAGAGCAGGAATTGATCGAATTAATGAAACAAAATAAATATACATTAACCGATTCTGAAAACCAGGAATGGGGCGAAAAGCGTTTAAGCTTCGACGAAGCTGGTTTAGACTGCTACTACGAGAACGGAAGATTAACGTCTATTAACTTTGGTGTGATTGATGAATTGAATAACTTTGAGTTTTTACCTAATTAGGCTAGATTCATCAATTAAATAAATTCGACATTAACTTTAGTAACTTAAAACTAATCACTAACAACTAAAATTTTATAAGATGCCTGGAACTGAATTATTTGGCGCCGAAGAGCGCAAGGAAATTGAAGATGTATTGTCTACCGGAGTTTTATTCCGTTACAACCATGATGCGTTACGTAACGATCACTGGAAAGCAAAAGATTTTGAAGCAGAGGTGCGTAAAATCACAGGAGCTAAATTTGCTCATGCTATGAGCAGTGGTTCTACAGCTGTTGCTACAGCGCTTGCAGCAAGTGGCATTGGTACAGGTGATGAAGTTATTGTGCCGCCATTTACATTTATGGCAACGATAGAGGCCGTTTTATTTGTGGGCGCTTTACCTGTATTTGCCGAAATTGATGAAACTTTGTGCTTAAGTGCCGAGGGAATAAAAAAAGCGATTACACCTAAAACCAAAGCGGTGTGTTTGGTACATATGTGTGGTGGCATGGCTGAAATGGATTCCATTATGAAAGTGGTTAACGACAATAACTTAATTTTAGTAGAAGATGCCGGACAGTCATTTGCTTCATCTTATAAAGGAACAGCTACCGGTTTATTTGGTAAAGCAGGTTGTTATTCATTCGATTTCTTTAAAATTGCTACTGCCGGTGAAGGCGGAGTGATGGTAACAAATGATGAAACTACTTATAAAAAAGCAGATGTATATAGTGATCACGGACATGATCACGTTGGTGCAGTGCGTGGCATGGAACAACATCCTTATTTGGGGTTCAATTATCGTATATCCGAATTGCATGCAGCGGTGGGAGTAGCTCAAACGCGTCGTGTTCCTCAGATCAAAGAAAAAAATCGCGCCAACAAAAAATTCTTAGTGAATTTATTGTCTAAAACAGAAGGTATATCTTTTGCAAAGTTACCTGATCCGGATGGAGATTCGGCAACCTGTTTGAATTTATTATTACCAGACACCGCAACGGCTCAACGGGTAGTAGATGAAATGAAGGCTGCCGGTGTTGTTGGATTTGATTACTGGTTTAAAAATATGTACCACTTTATTAATCAATGGGATCATATCAAAGAATTACGTACGGTTTCTAAACTACCTATTGAAATATTGGGCGCACCACAGGATTATAAAAATTTGCAATTACCAAAAACACAGGAAACGATTGGCCGGTTAATTTCATTTGGTATTAAATACAAATGGACAGAAGCAGATATGACAACTTTAGCCTCTAATATTTCTGCATGTGTTACAAAAGCTTTAAAAACTGAGAACGCCTAATGCTGCATAAAAATTTTAAAAATATTGATAAGGTAACTTACGGACGAGGTTCTTTCTCGCAATTAGCAGAAACGGTTGAACCAGTTCGTAAAGAAAATAAAAACTACTTTGTGTATGTAGTTGATAATTACTTTAAAGGAAAACCTTTATCCAACAAACTTCAAAATAAACCTGAAGATCTGATCTATTACATTGATGTTGATCCGCACGAACCTAAAACCGAGCAAATAGATTCACTGCGTGATGAAATTTTAGCGAAGCAAGGTTTGCCAAGCGGCGTTATAGGAATTGGTGGTGGAAGTATTATGGATATTGCCAAAGCTTTATCTTTAACGTTGACTAATGAAGGTTCATCCACCTTATACCAGGGATTGAATTTAGTGAAGAAACCAGGGATTTATCACTTAGGCATTCCAACTATTTCGGGCACAGGTGCTGAGGTGTCAATGACCGCAGTACTAACCGGTCCTGAAAAAAAGCTGGGCTTAAAATGTGACTGGACGGTGTTTAACCAGGTAATCCTGGATCCTGAATTAATCGCCTCTGTTCCTACCGATTGGTGGTTTTATACGGGAATGGATACTTATATCCATTGTATCGAATCGGAAACAGGTATTCGTAACAATGCCTTTAGCTTAGCTTATGGTGAGCAATCATTGAAGCTTTGCAGAGAAGTTTACTTGGGTGAGAACGCAGGGCGGACACCTGAAAATGATGATAAATTGATGGTAGCCTCTTTAATGGGTGGGTTAAGTTTAACCTATAGCGAAGTAGGCGCATGTCACGCCATCAGCTACGGTTTATCTATGGTTTTAGGGACACGTCACTGTTATGCCAATTGCATCATCTTTCAACATTTAGGCGATATTTATTTAAAAGGCCATAGCGAGTTTATGCAGATGCTTGAAAAGCACAACATTGTCTTGCCACAAAACCTGAGTAAAGATTGGACAGAAGAACAAATCACAGCCATGGCAACTGTTTCTTATAATTTACCATTCATGTGGAATCATGCATTTGGAGATAACTATAAAGAGATTGCCACGATGGATTATATAAAAAGTCTATTCAGAAGATTATAATTAATATTAACCTCTGCAACCTTTGCAAGCCTTTGCAATCTTTGCGGTTAAACAAGTAAAAACATGTCAAAAAAAATAGTAAAAGTAGGAGATATTGAATGTGGTAGTAAGGAGTTGTTTCTGATCTCGGGGCCCTGCGTCATTGAGGAAGAGAGTATCATGATGAAGACTGCCGAGAAACTAAGAGAAGTTCAGGAGCGTTTGAAGATCAAAATTATTTATAAATCGTCTTTTACAAAAGATAATCGTAGTAGTTTAAGTTATTATCAAGGCCCGGGATTGATTAAAGGCTGTGAGTTATTGGGTAAGATCAAAAATCAATTTGGTTTTCCGGTATTAACCGATATTCACTCTCACGATCAGGCAGCGGCTGCAGCCGAAGTTTGTGATGTGTTGCAAATTCCTGCTTACCTGTGTATGCAATCCTCATTGTTGGTTGCATCTGCAAAAACAGGACGCGTGATCAATATCAAACATGGTCAGTTTTTAGCACCCGATAATATGAAGCATCCTGTACAAAAATGTATTGATAGTGGTAACGACCAGGTTATTTTAACGGAGCGTGGTTATTCTTTCGGATACAATGATCTGATTGTTGACCCTCGTGCTTTTTATCATATGAATAATATTGGTTACCCGGTTGTATTTGATGTAACACACTGCGTGCGTAAATATGGTATCCCAAGTTCAGATAAAAAAGGCGGCGCGCGGGAGTTCTTGCCTGTATTGGCAAGAGCAGGTGTAGCAAGTGGGATTGACGGAATGTTTATCGAAACACATCCGGATCCTTCAACCGCTTTATGCGACGCTGCATCTCAATTATGCGTTACTGACCTGGAAGAATTTTTAAAACCAATTATAGAACTTCATAATGTTGAAGTAAAATATAGAGACTAATTCTTTAAATCTAAAATAAATTATTGTGCAAACCATTAAATTATATATACTATTAATTATTGCTTTGGTAGTTTGTACTAATTTATTTTCTCAAATTAATGTGTACAAGCCTTTTCCTCAAGTTTATGGTAGTTGGTATGTATCTGGTCAACATTATAGTGGTTCCCCGCCTACGACTTCTTCTTTTTCTTATAAAAATTATCAAGCCATCGGAGATACTACAGTTGGCTTATATACTTATAAAAAAGTGACCGTTTCAACAAGTATGAATAATCCATTTAATTTTGGACCTAGACTTTTTGCTTTTGGCTATAGAAATGATTCTTTAAATAAAAAAGTGTATTACCTAGATGTTACAAGTGGAATTAATAAAGATACATTGTGGTATGATTTTAATTTGAATGTTGGTGATTCTCTAAAAGAAACTTATGCTTATAGTGCCTTTGGATATATTATGAATAATCAAAGAAGGATTGTAAACTCTATTGATAGCGTTTTGATATGTGGAGCATATCATAGACAGTTTAATTTTGGATGTTTGGTAACTGGAGGGTTTGAAACTTCTTTAATTGAAGGCGTTGGGTTTAAAGATAGGTTTGATATAACTGGCTATTTAGGCGGCTGCCCTTTTGAACCTTCCGCTGTTTATTCAACATATTTCTCAACTTGCAATATTGCTTCTGTTGAAGATTATTCTAAAGATAATCAAATTCAATTATATCCAAATCCAGCAATTACTGAATTAAACATTAATAGTTCATTGCAAGCAACTGAATATGCAATTCTTAATAATATCGGAGCAATACTATTAAAGGGAAATTTATTAGAGTCACAATCTGTAGATTTATCCTTTTTAGCAACCGGCATCTATGTTATTAAAATTCAAGACAAATCAGGAAATACAAAACAATCTAAGTTTATAAAACAATAAAATGAAAAAAATAATTTTAGTTTTAGTAGCAGGACTTTTCTGCAATACTGTTTCGGCGCAGAGCCTTTACATTAATGGAAGTAAAAAAGGAGAAATTGAATCCGATGGAGATGTTTATGTTGGCGGTTCCAAAAAAGGGCAAATTGAAAGCGACGGAGACGTTTACGTGAACGGCTCTAAAAAAGGGCAAATAGAATCGGATGGAGATATCTATTTAAATGGTAGTAAAGTAGGACAAATTGAAAGTGACGGTGATGTCTATAAAAATGGCTCTAAAATTGGCCAGATAGAATCGGATGGTGATATTTATAAAAATGGTTCTAAGATTGGAGAATGCCGAGGCGTAAAGAAAGAGTGGGTAGCAGCCGTCGTTTTCTTTTTCTTTATTGAGGATTTAGCCTACTAAACATATGATTTTATCAAGTATAGTTGCCGCTTCATTAAATCATGGTATTGGAAAAAATAATCAACTACCATGGCACTTACCGGCCGACCTCAAATTTTTCAAAACAACAACTATGGGCTGTCCGGTAATTATGGGACGTAAAACGTTTCAGTCTATTGGCCGTACTTTACCGGGGCGCAAAAACATTGTTGTTACAAGAGATAAAAATTTTAACTCTGATAATAAGTTTGATATCATGGTGGTTAACAGTTTGGATGAGGCCCTGGTTAAGATGACGTCAGAAAATGAAGTGTTTATTATTGGTGGGGGTAATATTTTCAAACAATCTATGGATTCAGTTGATAATATTTACCTCACAGTGGTTAAAACAACTTTAGATGCTGATGTGTTTTTTCCGGAAATAGATATGCATAAATTTCATTTGGTTTGGGAAGAAGAACATGATGCGGATGAGAAAAATGATTTCGCTTACACCTTTAGGAAATACGAAAGAAAATAATGAGTTCAATTAAGATTGAAAATATTTTATTTATTGATATTGAAACAGTTCCTGTTCATTACCAATACGGATCTTTGTCGGAAACAGAAAAAGATTTATGGGATAAAAAATGGATGTATGGTAAAGATGTTACCGCAGAGCAACAGTATGCCAAAGCGGGTATCTATGCTGAGTTTGCCAAAGTTGTTTGCATTGGTTTAGGATTTATGAGTGAAGGCAAATTCAGAACCAAAGCTATCGCCGGAGATAATGAACATGATATTTTAACGGAATTCACTAAATTATTGGAACAATTTTTCAATACGAAAGATCATTTTTTATGTGCACATAATGGAAAAGAATTTGACTTCCCTTTCTTATGTCGTCGATTATTAGTTAATAAAATTCCATTGCCAAAACTATTGCAGCTGCAGGGTATGAAGCCCTGGGAAGTTAAACATCTTGACACCATGGAGATGTGGCGTTTTGGCGATATTAAAAATTTCACTTCTTTAAATTTGCTGGCACATATTTTTGGTATCCCTTCGCCTAAAGATGACATTGATGGCAGTCAGATTGCTAAAGTGTATTACGAGGAAAAAAATATTGAGCGAATTAAAATCTACTGCCTTAAAGATGTAGTTACACTTGTTCGCATTTATCAGGCATTAAAAGGATTAACGCCGTTAAGCGATAATGATATAGTTTATACATAAAAATAGTATCTGCATGTTTGGGCGATATACACTCGCTCTTTTGCGGTTAAAAATAAATAAATGACAAACGGAAAAAGAATAGCAGTAATAGGAAGTGGAAGTTGGGCAACAGCTATCGTTAAAATATTAAGTAATAATGCGAGTAAGGTAAGTTGGTATTTCAGAAATCAATCGGATATTGACCATATGAATCAGTACGGACATAACCCCCGTTATTTAAGTTCGGTTCAGTTTGATCTGAATAAATTAGAGTTGTCGTCTGATCTTTTAAATACCTTGATAAACGCAGATATTATTATTTTGGCTGTACCATCGGCCTTTATTAATAATACCATAAAAGATATTCCTACTGAAGTTTTTGAAGATAAAACTGTTTTCTCGGCTATTAAGGGAATTGTACCTGAATATAATTTAATTGTTGGCGAGTATCTTAATACAGTGTTCAATGTTCCTTTAGATAATATTGGAGTATTGACCGGTCCTTGCCACGCAGAGGAAGTAGCTCTTGAGAAGTTGTCTTATTTAACTTTAGCTTGTCGTGATATAGCAAAAGCAGATGAATTATGTGAATACATGGGTTGCCGTTATATAAAATGTTCAAGCAGCGATGATATTTACGGGACAGAATTATCAGCCGTATTAAAAAATGTTATTGCGGTTGCTGGTGGGATTTGTCACGGACTGGGATATGGAGATAATTTTTTGTCAGTACTCGTGAGTAATGCAATTCAGGAAATAGATCGTTTTGTAGCGGCTGTGCATCCTATTGATAGGGATACAAAAGCTTCTGCATATTTAGGTGATCTTTTGGTGACGGCGTATTCTCAGTTCAGTCGTAACCGTATGTTTGGGACTATGTTAGGTAAAGGCTACAGTGTTAAACAAGCACAACTGGAAATGAATATGATAGCTGAAGGTTATTACGCTGTTAAATGTGTGGTTGAGATCAATAAAAAATACAATGTGCATATGCCTATTACAAATGCCGTAAACCATATCATTTACGACCACAAAGATGCAAAACATGAAATGGAATTACTAGCCGATCAGCTCAGCTAGCAATTCTCATTATTTTACTTTGGAAAGTAGCGTTACGTGACCCGTTTTTACAATTGATTGCCCCGACATCGCTGTTATTTCTGCCTGGTATATATAAACCCCCTGATCGCATAGCTGACCTTTGTTTTTACCATCCCAGCCAATGTTGTCGCCATTGCTTTTGAAAATTTCTACACCCCAACGGTTGAAAATTGTTAATTTAATTTCAGCTATTCCAAATCCCATCGGTATAAACACTTCATTTTTTTCATCACCGTTAGGAGTAAATGCATTTGGTATATATACATTCCAATCTTTTGTAACGGTAATGCACACGATATCCGTATTTCTACAACCTGCACTAGAAACTCCTTCCAGAGTGTAACAGGTATTTTCCTGCGGATTCACTGTAACTGTTGGGCAATAATTACAATCCAGTTTAACTCCTGTAGAAGCATTAATAAACCCAACAGGCGTGTTACCTGTGCCGTTCAGTGTAATGATATGATCAATATTAATTGTGCTATCAATACCTGCGTCTAAAATTGGCAACCCATTTACTGTTATTTGAATAGTGGCTGTACTACTGCAATTGTTGGAGGTTCCCGTAACTGTATATATGCTAATTCCTGAACCAATTGGCCGCACGGTAGTGGTTGAATCGTAAATATCACTAACACCGGTTGTTGGGCTCCATGTATATGTGGTTCCGCCGGTAGCGTATATTAATGTTGACTGTCCTTCACAAATAATCGGTCCGGGGCCGGTTACAATAACAGGGAGAGGCGTTACAACTATTTGAATTGTTTTGGTGTCTATGCAGCCAAATGTAGTTTGTCCGTTAGAGCCGGTAGCTGTATAAATAGTGGTTGACAAAGGTGTTGCAGTAGTAGTACCCGAATTAACATTGTTTACAGTGCCCGGCGACCATGTATAGGAAGATGCACCGCTTGCAGTTAAAGTGCTTGTGTTACCAATACAAATAACGGGCGTACTCGCTGACACAGCCAGCGTTGGAGTAGGGATTACAGTTACGGTTGAGGGTGAAGTGCTTACACATCCTAAAGGCGATACCCCCGTTACCGTATATGTTTGAGTGATTGGAGGGGTTGAAATTACAGTGGCCGACGTGGTTGTATTTAGGTTGGTAGCCGGACTCCAAACGTAGGTTGAACCGCCGGTGGCAGTCAATGTAGCTTGTTGTGTGGAACAAATAGTATGCGATGTAGAAGTGATCGTGGGATTTACAGTTACCGTTACAACAACCTGGCTCACATCGGTACAATTACTGTTTGCACCGGTTACCGAATAGGTTTCGGTATTTGCAGGCGTTGCTATTACGGTTGATCCATTGGCAGAATTTAAGGTCGCTGAGGGCGTCCATGTGTAATTAGTTGCACCACTGACAATAAGTGTAGCAGACGCTGCCGGACAAATAATTGCTGAAGAAGAACTAACACTAATGGTAGGCGTAGTAACAACGGTTATAGTGGTAACAGCACTGTTAATACATGTATTCAGATCCGTTCCGGTAACCGTATAAGTTTCGGTAGCGTTGGTTGTAGATGTAACCAAACTTCCGGTAGAACTACTTAAATTAATGCT
>JAZKDT010000005.1:0-18934 GCA_040387475.1 Bacteroidota bacterium
GTTCCGTTTCCAGAAGCGTCGCTGGTTAACACATAACCAGGATTACTTCCATTCATTTTAAAATTAGTAATGTAAAGCTGAGGCGTTGTTACGCTGACATTAAATTTGGCATCACCATTGACGTGAAAATTTGCTGAAGGAAAAGTTGTACCAACCCCAAAATTAGTACCATCAAAATATAAATTATTACGCGGAAGCGTATCCCAAACAGTACCACCCGTATTATATAAAAATTGCCCGTTGAAACCAGTTGGTAACGTTGTTCCTGTAGGAACGTTAACCGTGTAATTAGGATAAACACCGGTAACGGTTGCCGCGCCAGCTCCTGATATTGAACCTGTAGCTGTTATAATACCGCCTGCAGAAATATTGACCCCTGGTCCCGATGTATAGATTAAAGGGGCGGGTGTATTAACGGTGTAAGAGTTACCTGATGACGAAACCGTTGTAATACCGGACCCCGTAATACTTGGATTAACGGGCGTTACAACCGGTACGTCTACCGTATATGAATTACCGGATGACAAAACGGTGGCTGCCCCTGCGCCTATAATTGTTGGATTGCCAGCTGTAACGGCTGTATTTGATATAACGCCTGAAGCGGA
Organism: Bacteroidota bacterium; assembly: GCA_040387475.1. Lineage (GTDB taxonomy): Bacteria > Bacteroidota > Bacteroidia > B-17B0 > Aurantibacillaceae > UBA4416. Next base: position 606 of record JAZKDT010000005.1, read on the forward strand.
GATATCAATCCCCGGCCCTGCTGAATAAGTAGTTCCTGCGGGAATACTAACTGTATTGCCACCAACCGATAATATATTGCTTGAATAGGTTACGCTCGGTGCAGGAGCGTACGCTGCAGCAAAGGCATACGGTACACTCATAAATGGTTGCCTTGTTCCTACCATATTGGAGTTGACATATACTTCATAAGCAACCCCTGCCGGCCAGGGTACGTTAGTAAATGAAAACACACCGCCAACCACAGCCCCCTTACCAATCACCAGGTTTGCCATCCCAAACTGGTTGGTGGTGGTTGAATGTGTTTCGTGATATAGCAATGTGTTGGTAAAAGTTGGTACAGTAGAGTACAACTTAAAATCAATAGTCACAGGCGTTGAAGCCATCGCTGTTCCACCGGTATTTCGAATAATGGATTGGTAATTAATTCCGGCGTGCGTCTGTGCAAACACACCCAAGGTTGACAATGTAAATAAAGCGGCTAATAGTTTTTTCATTTAATTATATATTATTTTTTGTATGGAGATGATTTAAATTTATTCTATGACCATGTAATTAAATTTAAAAATAGAACCATTTATAATTGTTGTGGGTGTACTCACACTCGTATTAGCAGTTCTGTAAACACGAACAAAAAATGATGTTGAAGTGATATTCATAACCATGTAATTTAAGCCTTGAAGATCTGATGCAGAAGTGACAACCACGGTTGGTGGAACCGAATATCCTTTTGCAAACATAATTTGTAATTCGATATATGCACCTGCAACTATTCCCGTTACACTGGTTGTAAAAGAAAAGGTACCTTTTACATCCGTGCAATTGGTTAATATAGGAGCAAAAGAAGGTGTGATGAATCCACCCGAGACATTCATAGCGCCCGTAGAAACAGTAGCTCCTGTTGATTTCAAGTGACCATTTTCTAACCATAATCCTACGGTAGATACCATGTTAGCAGTTGTTCCCGACACCGCATGTAGGGCTGCGCCCGACCCATCTGTTTTTGCCATAACTGCATCTGCCGAGTTACCGTTGTTTAGTAATTCGAAACGGCCGCCGATACCTGTTTCCGATGCACCTTTGATTCCATAGAAACTCGGTCCGACACCCGTATTTTGACCGAAAACAGCCGCGGCCGAAGCGTTGCCATTATTGGTTAAACCCATAATACCATGCCCCGACGGATTTGACGTAGCCGAAATATTTGAACCGAAAATTGCTGCATTGGCAGGAGAAGATTCCACTACCGTTAACCGGTGAGCCGGCGAGGTGGCGTTAATACCAACATGACCGTCATTTCTCACGCCAAATAATTCTGACGAGCTGTTGTCAAACGCTTTAAATGCAAAACCTGACGACGTGTTTGTTTTACCATTGGTTGCCAATCCGCCATAAAACATACCGGCATAAGACAAAACAGAAGCGTTGTTATTAGTGCTCGACAAACTTGTACCGGCACCTCCGTTAACAATAACTACTGCGTCGGAGGGATTGCTTACCTGGTTGTTAGCAAAAGTAGCCACTGGTCCTGTAACGCCGGTAGTGCTGTTTTTATATACTTGTAGCGCTACACCGCCTCCGTTACTCGCTAACTCCATAACGGAGCTACCAGTTGTACTCGCATTGGTTCCATAATAAGCAACACCCTCACTGGCCGAAGAAAATATCACATTCCCTGCTCCAGAGTTAGTAGCATAAATGGTAGAGGCCATTGTGCTGGTATTTATAGCAAATATGGCAGATCCTGAAACGGCATTGGCATGTAACGCATGCGAACCGGAGCTAGTTGTATTTGAATTAGATGCAAAGATAGCGGAGCTTAAACCCGATGAATTACCCTGTACCGCGTGGTTGCTGTTAGAAGGATCAGTCACCGCAAAAAAACCGGCGTTGCCAATTCCGTTTGTAACGGCGTTAAGGGCATTGCTGGTATTAGCTGCATTATTAATTGTGAAATAACCGGCAGATCCTCTTCCCAGGTGATTAATATTTAAAGCATTGGCGTTATTATTTGTATTGGTCATATCCAAACCAAATCCATCACTTACCGAATTTGTTTGAACAGCGCTGATCAATCTGCCAGTAGGTGAACCTGTATTTTGAATATCTACGTTACCTTCTATTTTTGCAGCAAGGGCCGTGGCTGTTGTATTATAAGTTTTAGCGAATAAGGCGGCAGATGTTCCATTGGTTTGAGCATTAACGGCATTACCAGTTGTTGACACACCGGATAGAATAAATTTACCGGCGTCACCTGTTGTCGATTCTCCATACACACCGGAGCCAGAAGTCGATTTCCCAAAAACACCTTTACCACTGGAGCTTTGTGCATATACGCCAATACCGCCACTTGTATTTTCCCCATACACGCCGGCAAAAGCATCAGTTGCGCCACTGTTTAAACCGTGTATGGTCACAGAGTTTCCTGCTGTTGCAACAACATCTAATTTATATTGTGGTGCCGGGCTCGTCATGCCAATACCAACATTATTGGTGGTATTGGTTTGTATGATAGCTGTGGTGGAAGAAGCCGACCATAAACCAGGCAATGATGCTAGACTCACTGAATTTGTTGTTGGGCCAGAGGATAATACCGATCCGGATAAAGATAACGTTTGTACAGCTGGGGTACCCGGTGTCCAAGACCCTGCGGTAAATTGTAATACCTGGCCAACGGTTGGAGCTGTTGGTGACACATTAATTCCTCTTATTTTTGAAACTGTTGACGTATTGATCGTCCCTATCACATCACCTGTAATATTAGGAGTGTATTGACTTGCAGTTGTTAACCTACCAAAATTATCTACCGAAAATGTTGGAACCGCATTCGTTGCATTAGTTCCATATGTATTTGTAGTAACTCCTGTGGCCGCTAAATTAATAGTATTACCTGTAACCGTAACATTATTGGTTGTTCCAACGTAGGTAGTACCAACAGGCACCGTAGCAGTAGTTACAGTTGATCCATTGCTTAAGGTCAGTGTATTTGAATTAGAAGTTAATGAATAAGCGGTAGCACTTGGTAATGTTACAGTATTTCCACCCGGCCCGCTGATGGATAGTAAGTTGGAGTTGATGCTTAACGTTTGTACAGGCAATATAACACTGTTACCATTGCTGATCGAAAGTGCTCCGGCACCAAGTGTTAGAGTTGGGTTGGGTACACTCACTGTAAACGTGCTTCCTGTTGTTGGCGTTACCGTTGCCAAACCTGATCCAACAATGCTGGTTGTATTTGTTCCCATACCCACTAGCGTAGCCGTTGCAACCGTTGATCCGTCATGCGTTAAACTTAAAACGTTTGTACTGTTATTATAACTTAACGTTGGCTGTGGTACACTCACATTAAATGTATTTCCGGTGGTAGGCGTTACTACCGCTATTCCTGAGCTTGTAATAGTTGGTGTTGCAGGTGTTAAAGTATTTGAAATAACTCCACCTGCCGAAATATCAATGCCCAATCCTGCACTATAAGTTTGTGTTGTAGGCGTATTAATGGTCAGGTTAGGATAAGTACCATTCACCGTGGTTGCTCCTGTACCAACTATATTGGCTGTACCGGTAATAACGCCCGCGTTAATATCAATACCGTTACCCGCCGAATAGGTTGTACCGGTGGGAATTGTAATTGTATTACCGTTACTGATAGATACCTGGTTTCCGGCGACACTTAACGTTTGAGACGGAACAGTGATGTTATAAAAGCCTCCTGACCCTGTCACGATATTTGGGGCATTGATGCTGATGGTGGGCGTAGGACTTGAGTTACCAGAAGTTTGCGCATATAACGCATATGGCACACTCATAAATTGTTGAATGCCGGCTAATGGCGAGTAACTGCTTCCACCTGTAGGATCAATAGACACTTCTAAAAAGTACGGCCCGCCACCCCAGTTAATAGCCGAAAAACCGGTTCCGTTATTGGAACCAATACTTAAAGTAAATAATCCAAATTGATTAGTTACCGGACTGTGTGTTTCCGAAAAAACAACAGGCCCGCCTGCGCTTCCCTGGTGAAGGTCCAGTTTAATGCCGATAGGTACCGTTGACAAAACTGTTCCACCTGAATTACGGGCTATACCCTGATAATTGATTCCTTGTGGAGCCTGTGCAAAAATAATTGTGGTTGAAACGACGAAAATGAATAATAAAATTTTTCTCATGAGGTATGTTTATTTCTATTTATAAGGGATAAGCTAATTTGTTCATTTTAAAAGGGCTCACTAATATATAAAAATAGTTAAAAGATAAAAATTTAATTAACACACTAAGTATATCATTTATGTGTTAAAATAGTTGTTTTTGTCGATAAAGAGGTTTTATGTACTTTAATTTGCAATCATCCCCAAAAAACGGAGACAGAATATGGAATCGATGTTACTTATTTCAAATTCGATGATACTGAATGCGAGATGGATTATACTTAATGCGAATTAGATGATACTTAATGCGAGATGGATACTACTTAATGCGAGATCGATGATATCTAATGCGAAATCGATGCTACTTAATGCGGGATCGATTGTATTTAACGCGAGATCGATGATAACTAATGCGAGATCGATTGTATTTAATGCGAGATCGATGATACCTAATGCGAGATCGATTGTATTTAATGCGAGATCGATGCTACTTAATGCGAGATCGATGATACCTAATGCGAGATCGATTGTATTTAATACGAGATCCATGACACTTAACCCGAGATCGATGACACTTAATGCGAGATCGATGCTACTTAATGCGAGATCGATGGAAGTTAATGTGAATTCGATCTTATTATTTCGGATTCGATTACTTTATTCGAATAGGAGGCTATTTACAGATCCCAAACGCTACGGCGACGGAAATTAGTAGGCTTAAAGCTTTCTTTATGTTCGAGGATAAAAGCCATAATGAAATAAATAATGACCGGGGAACCAAAGGTGAAGAAAGATAAATAAATAAAATACATGCGGATGTTGGTGGTTTTAATGCCAAGTTTTTTACCCCACCATTCACATACACCAAAAGCGTGTTGTTCAAACCAGTATCTAATTTTATCTGTCATTATCGCAAAGATACAACATTGGATGCACCCTTTTTCAATTACACCGAACTTTTGAGCAAAAACTCGGCTACGTTACAGTGAAGGCATGCTTTCTTTGAGCAAAGCGAATCAAATAATTGAATTTGTGCCTGGCTTTCTAAAGCGTTTGTTGTTTTTACACCCAGCTTTTTAAATTCTTTAGTTTTAGTATTTATCTCAGCAGGTAATTCAGATAAAAGATCCAAAGCATATTCTACAAACTCTGCATGCAAATTATGAGTCGACATAAAAAACACGTATGGAACGATGGTATTGATGACGATCGAATGAATGGCAGTTTGTCCCAAAGGCTTTGAACTCTCCTCTGAAATTGAGTCAAATTTAAAATGTGTATTCCAGTAATTATTGGGCTCACATTGAAAAAAAGCTTCGAGCGTTTTCAAATCAGGCTTTTGTTCAATCAGATGATATAAAGATTGTTGACGACTGATGAGATTTGCCAACTGCGAAATCCGGATCGTTGGAAAATTAACAGGACGCGTTTTTGAAAATTTCCAGTTTTCTTTTTTTAGCGGTACTAGCTGATGTTTGGCCTTTAAAAATTCGAATTCGTTTTGTAACTGCCTGGGATATTTATCTTCAAACAACTCGTCTAAAAACCCGGCTACACCATATAACAGCGCTTCAACCTGAACCGGATTATCGGCATACTTTTTTAATAGAGAGTACGGCAATGACTTTCCCAATAACTCAAAAGCGTCATTGTTTATTTTGAATCCAAAATTCCGACAAAGCAAGGTATAAAGAGCATTTTCATGGTTTTGATTACTGTATTCAAATAAATGTTCGATGTAGGCCGTTTTTTGTTCTATGCGGGTTATCGCTAATCTATCCATCCACGAACTCCAAACAATATCTGAAACACGGGCAATAGATTTACCGCAGGCAATGGGTTGCCTGGATATCTGCAACCGATTATACTCTTCAAGTAAAGATGGCTTGATATATCCTTTTAATTCGAGAACCGATACGTTAAATTGCTCGTTTTGCAGAAGCTCTTTATCGTGTTCGTAAACCACATGTAACACCAGGTTATCATATGCTCTATCGTTTTGATGATGGTGTTTTAGCCAATCAGATGTTTTAATATGGATTTCAACATTACCAGCCAACAACACATCGTTGATCCTTATTTTAGAATTAAAAAAATCAGGACCGGAGTCCTGATTATGTTCACCTATAGATACAATTTCAATAGTTTCCTGCCTGGAACCTATGAATTGATTTTTTCCTAATAATTTATATTTCCAAATAGTATGAAGAAATGCCTCGTTCACGCCGCAACTATTATTTTGCTGCCGGTGGCGGCTGAGTAGCTTTTATAGCGAATACAAATTTGGTCAAAGCATCTTTTTGAGTAGCCGTTAATTTTGCTTTTGCCCCCATATCATCAATAATATGCGGCCACTCTTTTTCCGGAATTCTATAAATACCCTTTGCGCCGTGACAACCTGTACAGGCTTCACCAGTATACACCAAATAGCCTTCTTTTAATACAGGCAACGTTGCATCCGGATATTTAGTTAAAACAGCTGTTAATTCCTCGTTACCCGGTTCAAAAATGCCTTTACTTGATTTTGGAGGCAATGTAGGACCTGCAGGGGGATTTGCCGGAGCTGTTGAAGTGTTAGCCGGGGGCGGAGTTGATGTGGTAGCTGTACTTGTTTTCTTGGTAGAGTGACAGGCAGCAATGATCAAAACTGCGGCAGCCAAAGTAGTAAGTTTAAATGTCATATTCAGAATAGTTTAGGCTTTAAAAATAATCAAATATTAATTATCCTTTTCAATATCAGCGGCCGTAAACCTTTGTAAACTGTTAATTTTTGTTAGCTGATCATTAACCCTTGATTGGTCACCCGAAATAACGAGCTTGTAAACATCAGGCGTAAAATATTTTTTAATCACTTTATTCAGTTCGTCTATGGTTAATGCATTCAGATCATTGATGATGTTTTTTCTCTTTTCAAAATTATAGATCAGGGGATTGTAAAAAGAAGAGATCTCATCCGGGCTCTCCATACGTTTAATGCTGATGATCTTTTTATAAACAGCTTCTTTAAATTTAACATCATCAATAGCTGTTGTACTGAAATCCGACAATGTTTTGTCAAATAGATTAATGGTGTTTAGCATTTCATCGCTTCTTACCGAACACACGATCGTAAAAATACTGGAGTATTTACTGGCTCTTTGCCCACTTGATATACCGTATGTTTTACCACCTTTTTCACGGATCTCTTTAAACAAAACTTCATTAAAAATAGTATTTGCCAGGCTAAACGCCAATTGATCTTTATCGGTTACCGCCGGCGATATCTTGTTCCATTGCAGGGCGCACTGCGTTGCCCCTGTTCGATTCATAAAACCAATTTCCCTTTTTTTAAAAGAAACAGATTCTAAACTGACACCGTTTGCACCACCAAACTCAGACTTCCAGGAACCATAATATTTTTCGATTATGGGTTTGATAGTTGTTACATCAAAATTACCACAGATGATCAAATTGGCATTTTTGGGTGTGAAATTAAAATCGTAATACTCCTTGATAATCACTGGTGTTATTTTTTGAATTTGAGTTTTATAAAAATAGCGGCCCAGCGGGTTAGCGGAACCATACATAAAATAATTACTGAATACTGAGGACAGCTGAGCAATATCCATTTTAGCAGGGCTATTGAAATCAATATTCTGGGAAATTAACAGATCCATTTTTTCTTTTGGGAATAGTGGGGTTAATACCGCCGCTGACATGAGATCCATTCCTGCATCCAAATCTTTACTCAACATATCCATTTGAATGGTTGTATTATCATTACTGGAAGATGCCGAAAGAGAAGTTCCTAAAGCAAAAGCTTTGTTAGTTTGAGCTTCCATATCGTATTTGGCATTTCCCATTAAAATAGCGGTAGATACAATATCGCTGTAATTTTGCTGGCCCGGCGTTTCATTTACTTTGCCGGTATTTAAAACTAACTTCACATTAATAGCAGGAATTTTTCCGTACTGTAGTAAATAAACCTTTAGTCCGTTTTTTAAATTAAAGGTTTCGTATGTAGGCACAACCTGGGCTATACCGGTTAAAGTGTTGAAAAGTAAGATAACGGCCACGCACTTTTGCGCAAAAACTAAGAAAGTGCTTTTATACTTCAATGATGGCAAGAGTGATATCATCCGTTTGATCATAAGTTCCTTTGTATGAATTTAATTTTTCGGTTAGGGCGTTTCTTTGTTCCTGTAATGATAAGTAGGAAGTTTCAACTAACCAAGCTTTAAAATGCCTGGTTTTTAATTTTTTACCGGCCGCTCCTCCAAATTGATCGACTACGCCATCGCTGTATAATACAATCCTGTCTTTTGACAACAATCCAAAATCAACTTCTGCAAAGCTTTCATTATTCTCCGACAAACCAACGGGTTGTTTATTTCCTTTTAATTCGATCAGTAAATTATCCCGAATAATGAGGATGGACTGATTGGCACCGGCAAAATGCAATTCTTTTTCATTAAAACAAATAACCGCTACGTCCATTCCGTCTTTTCGCTCGGTATTGCTTTGATCAGAGTTTAAGCTTTGTACCACGCCTTTTTTAAGTTCCGTTAAAATTTGAGGCGGACTGATGATCTCTTTTTCGTTAACAATAGTATTTAACTGGTTGATACCAATAAAACTCATAAAGGCTCCCGGTACACCATGTCCGGTACAATCAGCCAATGCAAAAATATTAAGGCCTTTTGTTTTCGCATACCAGTAAAAATCACCACTTACGATATCACGAGGTTGAAACAAAATAGCTAATTGCGCATATTGTTTGTTTAATATTTGCTGAGTTGGAATTAACGAGGATTGAATACGGTGCGCGTAAGTGATGCTGTCAGTAATATCTTTATGCTTCTCTTCTATCAGATTTTTTTGATGTTCAACTTCCCTCTTTTGATCCGATATGATCTTATTTTTCTGCTTATTAGCTTTTAAGGCCTTAAAAATTAACACCGAAAAAACAAGTACGCCTAACAACATTACACATACTGCAATCAGTATGAGTCGCTGCCTTTGTCTCTCTGCTCGGTTTTTTTCGTCCTTTAACTGTTGCTCGAGTGTAAATTTGGCTTCATTTATTTTCAGATCCTCTTCATACTTTTGTTTCATTAACAATTTCTGAGCGGCAGTTTTATCCAGGTTTTTAACAATGTTTTGTCTTAACTCATAAGCTTCCAGTTTTTTCAAAGCATATTTCTGATCGTTTGAATCATAAAGGTCTATCAGGTTATTTAATGCTTTAACCATGTCAACATTTTCGAAATTGCCCTTATAAATAGCTATTGCTTTTTCCAAACTGGCAATTGCTAATTTTTTCTCGTTCATGGCCTCATAATAATTTCCCAGGTCGTTATAATACAGTCCCACAATATTTGAATTGGGAAATTGAAGAATCAATTTACCCGCATCGTCGAGGTATTTTTCGGCCATCAAAAAATTTTTGTTCTTCGTTTCAATACCCGCCAGAGAAAGTGTAGTTTGAAGCGTTCCTTTTTTATCTCCTATTTGTAACCTAAGCGCCAATGCTTTTTTTAATGTTTGCACACCGGTGGGATCACCTGTATAATAACTTAACGATCCAATATTATGAAGTAAGCTTCCTTTCAAAAAATTGTTATCTGATTTAGAACTTATCTTAAAAGCTCTTTTTAAAGTTTCGATGGCCTTTACTGTATCGTTGAGATGATAATAAACCTGTGCGATGTTATTTAACGGAGCCAACAATAAAAACTTATTAGTAATCTTATTCTCAAGTTTTAATGCTTTTTGAAAATATATCAATGCATTATTTAGATCACCCTGGTTTAAATAAGCGTTTCCTGCATTTGAAAAGCTTGTGATCAATTCATTATAGTTTTCAATATCTTCGTTAATTGTTAAGCTCCGCAGGTAATATTTTAATGCGAGCTCCTGCCTGTTGGAATAGTTAAAATAATAATATCCGAAATTGTTTAAAGCAAGGGCTTCAGAAGATTTCAGTATGTAGTAAGCTCTGCTATTAGTATCAGGTAATGTTTGTAATTTTTCTCTCGATGTATTATACAATAACCTGTTGTATTTGATCCATATTTTTTCGTCCTGCAAGCCCTCAATTAAAGAAGAAATGGTTTGAATTTTTGCAGTATCGGACTTAGAAGCTCTGTATTTTTTTATGGTTTGGTCTAAAAATTCTCTATCCGTTTTATCAATAGTAGCACTCTCAATAGAATCAACCAGATAATAGGTCTTATCTAAAAACTGAGCGTCTATCTTTAAACCGATGATGCTAAAAAAAACAAGTATCAGGAATTTACTCTTCAATATGATATTCATTGATTTTACGATACAGGGTTCGTTCGCTGATACCTAATTCCTGCGCGGCGTATTTGCGTTTACCTTTGTGTTTTTTCAGTGCTTTTTTAATCATATCGATCTCTTTATCCTGCAGCGATAAGGATTCCTCGACCTCAATTGGTTTACTAAAACCCACCGACTGATCTTTAACAATAATAGGATTATGAATCTTAACATCATTAGCTCCGGATACAACCGGAAAATTAGAATCGTTATGATATAATCTGTCTATGGTTTGTAAATCATCCGATGGAAGATCGGACATTGTATTTCCTCCTACCTGAACAATATTATGAACTACTTTTTTAAGGTCGTTCAGATCCTTTTTCATATCAAAAAGCACTTTGTACAACAGGTCTCTTTCGTTCATATCTGCTGCACCTGCAGTATTATTACCCAAACCCGAATTTGTAATTACGGGCAACGTATTCGTGTTATAATTTGGAAGGTATTGCAACAAACTCTCTAAATTAATGTCCCGCTCTTTTTCAATGATGGAAATTTGCTCGGTAATATTTTTTAACTGACGAATGTTTCCAGGCCAGTAATAATTCACTAAAGCATGTTCTGCTTCCGAAGATAACTTTACGGCAGGCATGCGATACTTTGTTGCAAAATCGCTGGCAAATTTGCGGAACAATAAATGAATATCGTCTTTACGTTCTCGCAGCGGTGGCAAATTAATGGGCACCGTATTTAAGCGGTAATACAAATCTTCCCTGAATTTTCCTTTTTCGATAGCGACGTTGAAATTAATGTTGGTAGCGGCAACAACGCGTACATTGGTTTTTTGAACTTTGCTGCTTCCTACCCTGATGTATTCTCCGGTTTCCAATACTCGCAACAAACGGGCTTGTGTAGTTAAAGGTAATTCCCCTACTTCATCTAAAAATATGGTTCCGCCATCTGCTACCTCAAAATAACCTTTACGGGCTTCATGCGCCCCTGTAAATGATCCTTTTTCGTGGCCAAACAATTCGCTGTCAATGGTTCCTTCGGGAATAGCCCCGCAGTTAACAGCAATATATTGTCCGTGTTTACGTGAGCTGTTTTGATGGATAATTTGCGGGAACACTTCTTTTCCGGTTCCACTTTCTCCATTAATCAATACATTTAAATCGGTTGGCGCTACTTGTCTTGCAACATCAATAGCTCTTTCAAGCAACGAATTGCTACCTATTATTCCGAAACGTTGTTTTATATCTTGTAAGTTCATTCTCTGCCTGATAAAAGATAAAAGATTAATGATTTAAGACTTTCCCTGTCCTGAAATCTTTTCTCTGAAGTTAAAAATCATATTTTTTAATTCAACGATGTTAATCGCCAATTCATTTCTTAATTCAATGTTTCCGAAATTTCTCCTTTCGCATATTACCAAATGCGTCTCAAGTTCGAAACAAGATCCTAAGGATGTAGATAAAAACTCGGCAAAGTGATTTGCCGTTCTTTTACCGCAGCCTTCTGCAATATTAGTTGGAATAGAGCACGAGCATCTGTTAATTTGAGATATTAAATTAAATCTTTCGTCCTTAGGCAATGTCTCAGTGAAATTATAACAATTATCCACTAAATCAATTCCTTTTTGCCAGATTTTTAATTCTCTGAAATTATGATTCATATATTTCTCTTTTATCCTTAATCATTTGTCTTTAATCAAAAAAACTAAACGCATTCCCCTATCAAAGTCCCACTCGTACAGCTAGTAATCAACACATTTACATAATCACCTTTCTTTAAATTTCCTTTAGGGAAAACAACAACAGTGTTTTGCGTATTTCGTCCACTCATCATCTCGGCTGATTTTTTAGAAACATTTTCTACCAAAACTCTGTAAACTTTGCCAACGCCTTGTTTAGTTCTTATTTCACTGTGTTTACGCTGCATATCAACGATCTCCGTTAGGCGTCGGCTTTTTACCTCGGCCGGAATATCGTCCTCGTATTTACGTTCGGCTAATGTTTTAGGGCGTTCACTATAAGAGAACATGTATGCAAATTCATATTGCACGTTCTCCATTAACGATAATGTATCTCTGTGCTGCTCTTCTGTTTCTCCGCAAAACCCGGTGATGATATCCGCGCTAATACCTGCATCCGGCATAATTCGGCGGATAGCTGCAATGCGATCCAGGTACCATTCGCGCGAATAACCGCGGTTCATTTTTTCAAGTACATCGCTATTACCGCTTTGCACTGGTAGATGAACGTATTTGCAAATGTTCTCGTATTTAGCCATCATATGCAATACATCATCGCCCATATCTTTTGGATGAGAGGTTGAATAACGTACGCGCAGATCGGGATGAATACGTGCAACCATTTCCAACAACTCGGCGAAGGTTGTGGAGTTTGCTTTTTGTTCTTCAGTGAGTGTTTCTTTTTTTAGTCCACCACCGCTCCATAAATAAGAGTTTACATTTTGTCCTAACAAAGTTACTTCGCGGTATCCTTTATCAAATGCTTCTTTGCATTCACGTACGATCGTTTCAGGTTCGCGGCTTCTTTCCCTTCCTCGCGTGAAAGGCACTACGCAAAAACTGCACATGTTATCGCAACCACGCATAATGCTTACAAAAGCGCTTACACCATTGTGATCCAGGCGCACCGGAGAAATATCGGCGTAAGTTTCTTCCTTACTTAAAATAACATTGATGGCTTGTTGTCCGCCTTCGGCAACTGCAATTAAGTTTGGCAGATCGCGGTAAGCGTCCGGACCCACCACCATATCAACCAGTTTTTCCTGCTCCAGGAATTGATGTTTTAATCGTTCTGCCATGCAACCCAAAACACCTATTAATAAATTCTTGTTTGTCTTTTTAACTTTCTTGTAATCGTATAATCGCTGACGAACACGCGATTCAGCATTTTCGCGAATAGCACAGGTATTTACAAAAATAAGATCTGCTTCTTTATAATCAGTTGTTGTTGTATAGCCTTTATCAATTAAAATGGAAGCCACGATCTCGCTGTCTGCAAAATTCATCTGGCAGCCGTAACTCTCCAAAAACATTTTTTTTCCGCCCACATTCTTTTCTGTAGAAAGTTTGTCTTTAGGTTCAACCATTAATGCTTCGCCCTGTTTAGATTCGTCTATAATTTTGTTCTCCATTTTAAAGTTCAATAAAAACGCAAAGATAAAGTATTGTTATGACATTTTGACACTAAAAATTAAACTATTTAATGATAGCAAGGCCTTTAGGTTCAAGTAAAAAACCAAAAGACACATAGCGCATGGTATTAGTATACCGTAAATTATAATAATCGGGCCCAATATACACTTTAGCAAAAATAGCTATATCTGATTTTTTCGGAAATGGTCTGAAACTAATGTAGGTATCAGAGGCATATTTAGGCCTAAAACCATTCTTTCCATACATGCCTGAAAATATAGGAATAACAGTAATCCGGTTAAATAAAAGAAACCGGAGTTCCAGGTTTATGCGTTCATAATAATAACTATCGCTCATTTCAGGTTCCCGGTTCCAACCTACATGATATTCAAAACCAAGCCGGCCGCTTAACATCTGTATTTTCTTATTTATAGTATCCCCGGATAAAAAACTGATCGCAGCTTCTGTATAATCAGTAGCAAAATTACCATCTCTTAAATTTACGTCTTTTGTACCGGGAATATAAAAGGTTCCGCCAGCACCGTTCGAGTGATGGCCATACTTATAAGACATAAAAAAAGTGGGTTTTACATCTAAAAATGGTTTAAACAAGTTGTACTTTTTAAGTATCGGAAATTTTATGCGATGGTATACCATAATAAAAGGCATAAAACTAGGCGTTCTCACCGTCCAGCTACTGTCGTTGAACATTCGGCAAACAATTTTAGGCGTTAAAGCAAAACCAAATGGAACTTTTTTATTGAACTGAAGCGTAAAAAGTGGCGCCAATTGGGCTTCAAAAATCAAGGGTTCGAGTTTTTGAACTCCTTTATTAGTTATGCGGTTACCAAAACCTTGTCCGAAAGTTACGGTCGTGTTATCGGTTGATGAAATAATGGAAGAATTAACGGTTAAATTTTGTGACTTACCAATGTAAAAACACAGGGCAAAAATTACTACCGATAGGAAACCGTTTTTATTAAAGTACATTTTAACAGAATAACAATCCAAAAGAACTTAAGTTTATCCCTTGAATATCGAATAAATTGTAAATGTAGGTTATTTGACCGCCTCAAACGGATTGGAAAAGAATATTTTTGAAAATAATTCATTGTACTGTAAATCAATTATTTAAATAGTTATTTGGGCATTAAAACTGCTGGCTTTCGAGGTGATCAAAAATAAAAATTAGGTTTATTCGGATTAAATTTTTTTCCTTTGCAGCAAAATTCAGGAGAATTAATATCATTTTTAAAACGAAAATCCTTAAAAATTGACTCCTTTTGAATTTAAAATGGAACTTTAACTTCTCTATACATATATATACATGGCAAAAAATTTAGTAATCGTCGAGTCCCCCGCTAAAGCAAAAACCATAGAAGGATTTTTAGGAAAAGATTTCACTGTTAAATCCAGTTTTGGTCACATCAGAGACCTTGTAAAAAAGGGATTTGGTGTTGATATCGAAAACAATTTCACCCCAACTTATGAAGTTCAGCCGGATAAAGAAAAAGTGATCGCCGAACTAAAAAAATTAAGTAAAGGAGCCGAAATGGTATGGTTAGCATCCGATGAGGATCGGGAGGGAGAAGCGATCAGCTGGCATTTGTATGAAACTTTAGGGTTAACCAAAAACAACACAAAACGCATCGTTTTTCACGAGATTACCAAACCAGCTATTTTAAAAGCGATTGAAAATCCCCGTGAAATTGATATTAATTTGGTAAATGCTCAACAGGCACGCCGTGTTTTAGACCGCCTGGTGGGTTTTGAATTATCTCCTATTTTATGGCGCAAAGTACGTCCAAGCTTATCGGCGGGCCGTGTACAATCGGTTGCTGTGCGTTTAATTGTGGAAAGAGAAAGGGAAATTCAGAAATTCGTATCAACGTCTGCGTATAAAGTATCCGCATTATTTAAAGTAGGGTCCGGCATTTTAAAAGCTGAACTGGATAAACGTTATTCGACAGAAGCCGAAGCACAGGCCTTTTTAGAAAAATGTAAAGTTGCTTCTTATACCATTGAAAGTTTAGAAACCAAACCAGCAAAACGCTCCCCGGCTGCACCCTTTACAACATCTACCTTACAACAGGAAGCTGCGCGTAAATTAGGTTTTTCGGTAGCGCAAACCATGCAGGTGGCGCAACGTTTATATGAAGCCGGTAAGATCACTTACATGAGAACTGACTCCGTAAATTTATCGGAAACCGCCATGGATCAGGCCAACAAAGCAATTAACCAGAATTACGGAGCAAAATATTATAATCCACGCCAGTATAAAAACAAAAGTAAAGGTGCGCAGGAAGCTCACGAGGCCATCCGTCCAACTTATATCGATCGTACGGTTATTGATGGGGAACGCAATGAGCAACGTTTGTATGACTTAATTTGGAAACGTACCATTGCCTCACAAATGAGCGATGCTGAGTTGGAAAAAACAACCGCAAAAGTTAATGTAAGCGGTGCAACGGAATTATTTGTAGCACAGGGCGAAGTATTAAAATTTGATGGTTTCTTAAAAGTGTATATGGAAGGTACAGATGATGAAAATTCTGACGAAGAAAATTCATCGATGTTACCACCAATGAAAGTGGGAGAAAAACTGGATAGCCAGGAAATTACCGCAACGCAGCGTTTTACGCATCACCCTGCACGTTATACAGAGGCGAGTTTAGTAAAAAAATTAGAGGAATTAGGAATTGGTCGTCCATCTACTTACGCCCCGACCATCAGTACGGTTCAAAAACGTAATTACGTGGAAAAGACCGATAAAGAAGGGACTCCAAGACAATACGTTCAACTGACTTTAGTAAAACAAAACTTAACAAAAGATACTAAAACGGAAAATACCGGAGCCGAAAAATCAAAATTATTTCCAACCGATATTGGTATGGTGGTTAATGATTTCTTATTGAAATACTTCCCAACCATTTTGGATTTTAATTTCACCGCTAAAGTAGAAGAGGAATTTGATGAGATTGCTGACGGGAATTTGAACTGGCAAAAAATGCTGAAAAGCTTTTATACACCGTTTCATAAAACAGTGGAAACAACGTCAGAAAATAGTGAACGTGCCAGTGGTGAAAGAATTTTAGGAACAGATCCTGCATCCGGAAAACCGGTGTCGGTGCGCGTTGGCCGTTTTGGTCCTTTAGCACAAATTGGCGAAACGATTGAGGGCGCTGAAGAAAAACCAAAATTTGCCAGCTTAAGAAGAACCCAAAGTATCGAAACCATTACACTTGAAGAAGCGCTGGATTTATTCAGATTGCCAATGACATTAGGAGATTATAACGGGCAGGAAGTTATTGTTGCTGTGGGCCGTTTTGGTCCATATATCAAACTAGGAGAAGCCTTTATTTCTATTCCAAGAACAATTGATCCCTTAACGGTTGATATGGAAATGGCTGTTGAAATTATCAAAGAAAAAGAACTGGCTGATGCTCCGGTTGCGCATTATCAGGGTAAAGGCGTTACAAAAGGTAAAGGTCGCTTTGGTCCGTTTATAAAGTACGAAGGATTATTTATCAATGTACCGAGAGCTTATGATTTTGATAATTTATCTCAAAATGATATTAACGAATTAATTGAAAAGAAATTAGATAAGGAAGCAAACCGTTACATCCAAAACTGGCCGGAAGAAAAAATTTCGGTTGAAAATGCCCGTTGGGGTCCGCAAATTAAGTTTGGCAAACTTATGTTGAAATTGATTAAAAACGGAGGTGGCAAATTTACAACCGAAGAACTCTCTGCCTTAACATTAGATGAAGTAAAAGCAATGATCGTTGCCCAGGTTCCAAAAGCATTTGATAAAAAAGGCACTAAGAAAGCAGCTCCCAAAAAGGCTAAAGTTGTAAAATTAGCTGGCGAAAAAGCTCCGGCCAAAAAGTCGGCAGTAAAAAAAGCTGCCAGTAAAAAAACAGCTCCTAAAAAAGTTGCAGCTAAAAAAGCGATTGCAAAGAAAGCAGCAGCGAAAAAGAAATAGAATTTGACACAAATCAAAAAGCCTCTGCAACCAAAAGCAGAGGCTTTTTGATTAGGGAACATATTTGCTACCTTTAACAAAATAACCTATATGAAAAAAATAATTCTTGCTTTAATTTGCTTCTCTACATCCCTTTTTTCACAATCTTTATCCTATAGTTTTAGCGATGAGTTTGAAACACTTAAAAAATATGAGGAGCTAAGCTTTTTCAAATTTGACGAAACCCGCTACGCTAGTTTTTATAGTAGAGATGGCAAAGATATGGCTGTTCAGCTTTTTGATAAAACATTTAAAACAGTTACAACACAATCCATTATACCTCTTCCGGTGGAGTGCGAAAAATCATTTGTTTCCAGGATCTTAAAAATTAAAAACGAGTTCTTTTTAATTTACTACAGCTTTGACAATAAAACTAAGAACGCGAAAATGTTTGCTTATCCTTTTGATAAAAAAACATTAAGTTTTGTTGGACCTGCAAAAAAAATGATCGATACTTACCAGGTTGGCGACGAAAGTTATTATAAGTATGACTATTCAAACGACAGCACTAAGACATTAACCACATTCAGATGTAAACCAAAAGAGCGAAAAAACAGCGTCAATAAAGATGTGATCAGCTTTAACCTGCTTGATCATAAAATGGATATAGTGTATGCGCACGATATTGAAATGCCGTATGTAGAATCTGACATGTCGAACCTTGATTATGAAATAGATGCCAACGGAAATATTTACGTGCTCATTTCGGTGAGAATCAACAACTCCGTAGATGGCATT
>JAZKDT010000005.1:19011-48973 GCA_040387475.1 Bacteroidota bacterium
AAACCCTGATAAAGAGTTTGCAAATGCTGTGCGTTTCGAATTATTGAAAGTTAATCAACAAACGCACACACTGGAAGCCACAAAATTATATCTCGACAATAAATATATTTCTGCGCCTGTATTGTCCGAAGATTTGAATCACAATTTAGTGGTAGCAGGATATTACTCCGACAAAAAGATGGGCAATTCGGTAAACGGGGCTTTTGTCTTCAAAATATCTTACGATGCGGAAGGCAAGGTCAAAAACATAATTAAGTCTTACGGTGATTTTCCTAAAGAAGTGATCCAGGAAGACATGAGTGAAAAGCAAAAGAAAAAAACGGATAAAAAAGAAGCTAGCGGCGAACTGGAGATCACTAACCTAAAATTCAACAAGGTTATTTTTAACACCGACGGAAGCATGCTTATTATTGGAGAAGAAGAATATACTACGGAAATCTCTTCCTATGCAAACGGAAAAACATACACCTCCGTAATTTATCATTACGATGACATTTTCTTTTTAAAAATGGATGCAGAGGGAAAAACAAGTTGGTGCAAGAGAATTTCGAAAGAACAGTCAGGTGATAAAAAATCTTTTCTGTCTTTTTATAATTATTCGCTTGACGGAAACGACCATTTCCTTTTCAGAGATAGCCCTATTGAACGTGAATTGGTGGATCAGCTGCCAGATAAAAAACTACGAAACAAAGGCACTTACCTGGAAGATGTAAAAGTTGATCCTGCTGGGAACATAACTAAAAGTCTGTTGTATATTCAGGAAGATGAGTACGATATACGGCCAAGACAATTTGAATCGGTAGCAGATAATTTGATCGTTTATCATGTAAGGGCCGACAGAAAAACTACTAAAATATTAAAACTTCAAACCAAATAATACCATGAGAAAAGCATTTCTGATCTTAGTTCTTATTTCCTCTTCTTTGTTTGGCCAAACATTGTCTTATAGTTTTAGTAACGAGTTTGAAACCGTAAAAAAACATGTGGACATGGGTTTTTACAAACTCAATGCCAATGAGTATGCTGAAGTATATTTTAAACGGGAAGAAGATATGATCTTCCAGATCTTTGATAAAGATTTTAAAAATGTAAAAAAAACAGAAATAGTTCCTTTCCCGGAATTTGAGCAAAAACGTGATAATGAAGGATTCTTCGGTTTAAAGAATGATTTTTTTTGGTTTTATTCAACCTGGGATCGAAAAACTGAAACCGAAAGATTATTTGCACTACCATTTGATAAAGATTTTCTAAAGTTTGAATCCAAACCCATAAAACTCGTTGAAACTAACAGGCTGGTTCCTTATAACAAATACCGGTTTAATTATTCAATGGATAGTACTAAAGTGCTTGTGACCTATGTTGTAAAGCCTACTGAAAGAAGAGACAAATTAAACAAAGACGTTATAGGCTTTAATTTATTTGATGACAAAATGAATAAATTGTATGCGGCAGAAATTGAAATGCCCTACTCTGAATATGACATGAATAATTTGGATTATGAAATTGACTCGCGTGGCAATATATACATGCTCACAGAAGTAAAAATAAATAATTCATTGGATGGCGAGGTTGACAGGGAACATAAAAACGCCATGCGCTATGAATTGATCAGGGTTAATCAAAAAAACAACACCTTACAATCTATAAAAATAAACCTGGATAATAAATACACAAACTCGGTTGTGCTATCTGAAGATCTTAACCATAATATTGTAATTGCAGGTTATTATTCTGACAGAAAAAACAGCAGCGGCTCTAACGGTGCGTACATCATACGATTGGAATATGATGCAAATAACGCTTTAAAAGATATTAAGACCACGTATTGCGAATTCCCGGTTGAAACCTTAAAAGCCTATGAGAACGAGCGAACCAAAAGAAAAATGGACAAGAAAGATAAGGACGGAGCTTTGGAAGCAGCAAACCTCACCTTTGATAAACTCGTCTTCTATGCGGATGGCAGTGTGATGATTATTGGCGAAGAGTACTATGTTGTAACCCATACACATTATAATGGAAAAACAACTTACACTACGTATACCTACTACTACAACGATCTATTGATTTTAAAAGCTGATAAGAACGGAAAGACCATTTGGTGCAACAAAATCCCAAAACAACAGTCAGGTAGCGGCACAGCTGATTTAAGCTATCACCACCATACCTATAAGGGAGAAGATTTCTTTTTATACCTGGATAATGCTAAGAACATTGATCTTCCTTTGACAGAAACACCAGCTCCACATGCAGCCGGCAGAGGGGGATATTTAACCTGCGTAAAAATTGACGCTTCGGGTAAAATGACAAAAAAATCTGTTTTTGATATCAGGGAAGAAAAAATACATATTTATCCGAGATCGTTTGAATCTATTAACGGCAATCTTATTTTAGACCGCTTAAAAGCGGATCGCGACGAATCAAAAGTTTTTAAAATTGAGATCAAATAACTAAAAACTATAGGTGATCACGCACCTGCCCCAATGCTGCTCTAATCCTTCTTTAAACTCTTTGCTTAGGTAAAACTTACTGTATTCCAGTCCTATGCGCTTATACGTAAATACAAAGCCGGCCATACCTTCTATAACTATCCTGGTAACTCTGCTATCAGATATTGTGTAAACTGACTCCCGATTAAACATACCGCCTTGTAACGTCGCATTATAAGCAACAGCACGCACATTCCCTTTTAATATTCCATAAAACTGAAAATTTGATTTCCTGTAAATAGAGTATCTATCCATGCCGAGGTTGCTGAAATAAGGACTTAAAAATCCTAAACGCGCAGTTAAACCCGCTGATATATCAGTGTACAAAGTTCCAACTCTTAAGGCAGTGTGTCCAACAAGTTCTCTATTCTTTTTCATGCGGATACCTTTTTCAAACTTTAAGTTATAATTAACTATATAATCTGTTTTGATCTGATTTTCCCAGCCAAGCGGCTGAATATTTAGTAAAGAACGATGAATGGCCTTTTGTTCATCCTCACACCTCGCGCAGGGTCCGATAACACCTAAATCCAACTCGGTTTTTAAAGCCATTTGTTTTTCAGGGTTTAATGAATTGAGTGTATGAGAAACAAAAAACACCGCCGAAAATGGTCGTTCCAAATAATTCAAAGTGTCATAACGAATACTTTTTGGGGTGAAACAATCCTGCTCAAAATGTAAACCATAGTAATTTACTGAGCCTTTTTTTAAAGGGATTAGAGCATAAGATAAAGGAGAATATTTGATCACCCTGTGGATAATGGACAACTGGATGCCTTGCGTGTAATACCGATCTGTTGCACTAAAAAAATCGTTATCGTACTTTAACCGGATGTAGCTCTCCTGTTTTAAATCAGTGGCGGCACTATCCTGCGTTTGAGAAAATAACAAGGTTCCTTTGAAAAAACAGATAAATATGACGACAAGGTTTAGTTTCATAATGAATATATACGAAAAAACGTGCCTTTAAGATTACGATCAATTATCAAAGATTTATGTACTGTCTTTTAAACATTTAGTATCTTTAGGGAAATATTAATATAATAGTATTTTTCGGATTAATGGATTTTAAAATTTTCGAATATCCCCTTACGGTTCAGCCCGTTGACATTGATGAGCAAGGACATGTCAATAATATTTCGTACTTAAAATGGGTTCAGGATGTTGCCATTGCTCATTGGAATTCGGTTGCGCCCAAGGAAATGAACGAATTATATATGTGGGTAGTAAGTCGACATGAGATAGATTATTTAAAGCAGGCGTTCATCGACACTAAACTTATCGCTAAAACATGGGTTGTAGAGCCGGAAGGAGCCAAATCGTTTCGCTACGTTGACATTTGTGACTCAGAAACGGGAACGCTCATTGCCAAAATTAAAACGACCTGGTATTTACTGGATTTTAAAACAAAAAAACCTAAGCGCATCGACGCGACTATCGTTTCCATATTTCAATAACATGATTGAAATAACAAGAAATAAGAGGTATAGCTCACAGATTCAATTGCAACTTGCCATGCTATTTGTGTTTTTTAAAATCGCTTATACGCAGTCTTATATTCCGATGCTCAGTTCGCCGGCCGAATGGCATGTAACCAACTGCAATTCGGGATGTGCCACCGATAAATATTATACCATTGGCGATACACTCATTAATGGCTTTCATTATCAATTCTTAGACTTATTCCACTATAATAAAAATTTTGTTATCAGGGAAGATACGGTTACCCGGAAAATATACATGCGTTTACTAGCAGATGCTCCACCTGCGAAAGATTATCTGCTTTACGATTTTTCGCTACAGGTGGGCGACAGCACAAGCATTCAAAACCCCGGCAGTCCTTATCCCCAATTTGCAGGTACGTTTAAAGTTGACTCTATCGTAATGAAACCATTAGTTAACAAAAATCATCGCTATTTTTATTTACATGCCCTGGATACGTTAACTGCTAACACAAAAACAACGGTTTGGGTAGAAGGTGTGGGCTCTTTATGTCTTATTAATACCCCTGGCGCTATGCCACAAGTTAACGGAGCAGGTCAGTTAAGTTGTTTTTTTAGTGATAACAGTAATGAATACAAGCAACTTGATTCCATTGCCGATTGTACGAGCATTTACCCGGTGGGAATCAAAGAATTAAAAAAAAGCACCTATAACATCATCCAAAATTTTGATTCCAAAACAGTTTCCATTACCGGATTTTTAGAAAGCGGCATTAACCTGAGTATTTATAATATAGATGGCAAAATGGAATTACAGTCAGAAAACATTAACAGCAGTTCTGAAATTTATATCGGCTCCTTAAGCAAAGGACTTTTATTGCTTAAGCTTCAAAACAAAACAAGTGCCTACTCTACTTACAAACTATTTAATCCATAATCATCTTGAAAGTATCAAGCATTAGCGAATTAAAAAAAGAATTGCATGAATTGCCGCAAAAGCAGCTGGTAGAATTATGCCTGAGCTTAGCCAAATATAAAAAAGATAATAAAGAATTTTTAGATTACTTACTATTTCAGGCACATGATAAAGAAAGCTTTATAACCGCTGTAAAGGCAGAAATAGATGAACATTTCGATGAATTAAAGTCTCAATCTAACTTATATTACGTTAAAAAAAGCCTGAGAAAATTACTACGTATCATAACAAAATACTGTAAATATATAAGCGATAAAGCCGCTGCAGCTGATTTACATATTTACTTCTGCTTAAAGCTAAAGGAGTCGCGGATTCCCTATCATAAAAGCCAACTGCTTGTAAACATGTACGAACAGCAACTCAAAAAAATAAATACGCTCATTACAGGACTGCACGAAGATTTGCAACAGGATTATTTAAATGAGCTTGAAAAGTTAGGTTGATAATTATGGCAATACAGGCCAACTTTAATAGCCTGCCATCCAATTTCTCCAAAAAAATCCTTTACATCCAACGACATTAAAATGGCAAATCGATCCAGCAAGCTCAACTCCATCACTCCTGTTCTTTTATAAATTTTAGCGTGCGAATCAAATGCGAAATCTTTAAACTCATTTTTTCGCAATTCAATTTGTGGATCGTTGCATAATTTATGTTCTATTTCGAGTTGCAATTCTAAGCGCGTTTGTATCATCCACAATTTTCCACTGGCAGAAAGCCTGTTAAAAAGCACGTCACTAAATTTTTTTACATATTTATCACCGTATGCCATATAATAATGGGGCGGAATTTCATCAGGGAAACGGTTTAAAAAGTCCTGATATCTAAATTCATAATAATCAACGCTCCCCAATAGGTAAGTGGGAGCGGGCGTTGGATAAAGAAAAAGATTAGTGTTGGACTGACTCATAACGGCGATTATTAACCATTACATTAAAATATGATGCCAGCAGAAAAAGGCTAAATAAACTTAGCTAAATAGAATGCTTCTCATACTTAAAGATCCAAGGTCAAGTGTTTCATTAAAAAACTGCACTTTATCTGTAGCGTGTCTTAAGCCAAGCGTGTACATCAGCGGCAAATAATGATCATTTGTAGGATGAGCTATGGTGGCTAATTTTCCGAGTTTTTGATATTCGATCAAAGGTGTGGGATTATTATCATCAATGCTTTTTTTAACTAATGTATCAAATTCAACGGCCCAGTCGTAGGCTTTAATTTTACCATCCCAGCTAATAATTCCCAAATTATGTACTACATTGCCGCTGGCAACTATCAGCACACCTTTTTTGCGCAGCTCATAAAGTTCTTTCGCTAAATTAAAATGATATAGAGGCGGTTTGTCATAATCGATACTCACCTGAAACACAGGAACATTGGCTAAAGGATACATGTTTTTTAACACCGACCAGGCGCCATGATCTAATCCCCATTCAAAATCTTCATGTACTACAGTTGATTTGATCGTTGAGATCGCCATTTTTGCATAATCTACAGCGCCTGGGGCAGGATACTGTACATTAAACAGCTCTTGCGGAAACCCGCCAAAGTCATGGATTGTTTTTGGATGCTCAACCATTGTAACCGCAGTTCCTTTTGTAAGCCAGTGTGCAGATATACACAAGATCGCTTTCGGATTTCCCAGTTTCTCTCCCATAGCCTTCCAGCTGCGACTGTATTGATTATCCGTAATCGCATTCATAGGATTTCCATGACCCACAAACAAAACAGGCATTTTATTCGTGCCTCCAAAAGTATCCGTAAGTTTATTCAAATCATTCAATTTCATACCTATTGATGCTAGCGGCAACAAAGCCAGGGTTTTTAAAAAGTGTTTCCGATCCATGCTGTTATCTGGTTTAACAGAATCCAAAATTAATTAATGACAAGCTAATTACACTTGATCTAAGTTAAGAAAACGAGTCAAAAGTAATTAATTAAAATCCTTGTATAATTCAGTGGGGAGATTTTTAAGTGCAAATCCAATATTAGCAGCACTGTATTTACTTCCTTCTAATCCCACATAAAATGCCTGGCTCCTGAGTTTGGTGGTTGACTGAATACTAAAGTGACCATCAGCATCGGTCGTGGCAGTTTCAATGGTGTATAAAGATCCATTGCACTGTGAATAGTTTCCTGCTATTTTACCGTTACAGGCCGATAATAATATAACTACGCCCGCAACCGGTTTTTTATGAATGCCGTTTATCGAATCATATACAGTGCCTTCGTACGAAATATTAAATGTTTTTTTACAAGTGGTATTGCTAACACCCATAGCAATCAATAAAATGAGCATGGATATTTTAGTGATCAGTTTCATAAAGAAAAAATTAATGAACTAAAAGTAATTAAAGAAATTGATAATCGGAATTTTCGAGTGAGGTTAGAGTTGATATAACTCTATAGGCAAATCATCCGGATCTTTGAAAAAAGTAAATAGCTTGCCTGTAAATTCATCTATTCGGATCGGTTCAGAAACAACATTAAATCCCATCAAATGAATCACGGCCTCTTCAATATTTTCGACTCCGAAAGCAATATGCCTTAAACCGGTTGCTTCAGGCTGTGTCGGTCGCGGTTTTGGGTTTGGAAAAGAAAATAGCTCAATCACGTAGATTTCATTTAAAGTCAGGTCCAGTTTGTAAGAATTCCTTTCCTCCCGATAAATTTCCTGTTTAACCTGAAATCCAAGTATCTGCGTGTAGAACTGCTTTGACTTTGGATAATCTGAACAGATGATAGCAATATGATGTACCGACTTTAATTTCATATAATTTATTAGTAAATGTTTATCATTAGCGAACTACCCCTAATTTCCCAGTAACGTAAAAGCACCCCAGTAATAAGGGTGAGGATATTTTTTTCTTACTTCGCGTTGAGCCTTGTTAAAAGACACTGATATTAGCTCTTTCGTTGGATTAACGCTCCATTCTTTATAAAATTGAGTCATCAAGATTTGAGTAGCGTCGTCATCCACGCTCCATAAACTCATAATTAAATTTTTTGCTCCTGCAATATAAAAGGCCCGTTGCAAACCAAAAACTCCCTGGTTGTACAAATCAATACCTAAACCGGTTTCACAGGCTGATAAAACCACCAAATCAGTATTCGTTAAATTCAGAAGAGACGCTTCATAGGCTGTGAAAATTCCATCCTGCGTTTTGCTATTTGTGGTATCCTTAGCAACCAAAGAAGCTCCCGCAAGCATGATTCCGGATTGGAGTAACGGATTCTCTCTTATTTTTCCGGCTTCAAATCCTAAAAAACTTTTATCTTCTTTATCATACACATCTTTTAAAAAATAGCCATGGGTGGCGATGTGCAATACTTTAGGCGATATTGCTTTTTTTAACTGATCTTCAGAAGCTAACTCTTTTTGATACATATTCACATACCATTTTGATTCTTCGAGGAATTTAGAGATGTTTTCCACCTCTGTTTTGGTTCCCGGAAGTGGTACCAATTCAAATAAACCGTAACGGCTGCTGGCCAGCGTTTCTTTAGCAACCGGTATGCTTGCTTTTTTCGAAAAATCATACTCGTAATCAGGGAAACCGTATAGTTCGGCGCTATTTGCCGGATTGTTTATGGCATCATTCAATAAATAATTTAAACCCGGCAATACACTGATCGCTATCTCATCGAGGACATATTTTTTTGTTAGCGGATTTTGCAAGGTATACAAGTTCACCTGGTTATAAATACCGTCGGCAGAAATAAAAACCTTTGAAATACCCTGGAGTTTTGAGGCTATTGGTTTCCAAAAACGATCGTATGACCATTTATCCTCAACCCTATCATACATATTATTGACGTACTCATCTACAAATTTCTTTTCAAAATCGTTGGATGAAGCTATTCTAACCAATGAAGGGTAAACATCATTTTTCTTTAAAATTAATGCCACGTATTCGGCATTATAGGTAGTGTCATTCAATTTTGTCTCTTCCCTAATAATGGTGATTGCTGCCTCATTTACTTTCAACCTCTGTTGAATATCTCCATACTTAATGTTTCTTTTAGCACTGAAAGATTTGCTTTTCGATTTCAACATGAGTTCAAGGGCATTCGCCTGATTTTCCATATCAGCAACGCTCCAGTAACTCTGCTGAAAATTCACATCCCGAAAATGTCCGGATATTTGTTGCTTAAGAATTAACCATCTATTGTAGGTATTTACCAAAGAGGTATCATTGCTATTTAAAATGGCCCGCCTGGTATTGATGCTGTTGTTTAGCAGTAGTGACTTAAGAAATAACTGATAGTCAAAACAAGCCGAAATTAATGCACTGTGATTTTCTTTCGGAAATAACCTGGTATATGAAATGAAAAAACTGTTGAATACATTGAAACGATCGCCCATGACACCAAACTGTGCCAGCTGTTCTTCTTCGCTCATGCTTTCAAAATAATCAGAAAACTGATCCTTGTAATGAGTTAATGTGAACAGGTATAATTCCTGTGCTTTTTTATAATTATTGACTTTTGTGTACAGATAAGCCAGAACAAACAGACCATCGATGTAACCAATGTTTTTTTCTCCAAATTTCGCCTTCAATATTTCATTAGACTTCAGCGTATTTTCAATCGCCTTGTCATAATTTCCCAGAGCATCATATAAAGAAACTGTTCCTCCCAGGAAATATGCATAGCGTTCATGACTTTCACCAACGCTATTTTTCATTATTTCAAGAGCCTCCATCTTCAATAACTCTGCTTCCTTATAACGGTGCAAATGCATGTATAGCATAGCTAAACTATTTAAACAATTTGCATAAAAAGGATGGTTTTCGCCCAAAGTTTCAAGGTAAATGGTTTTGGCTTTTAATAAATTAGGCTCAGCATCCGTGTACAATCCTACATCCACCTGTAAATTTGCCATATTACAAAGTGCATTGGCATAATTTTGATGCTTTGTTCCCAGGGTTTGCTCTCTCACATATAAAACATTTAGTAGTAGATCCTTAGCTTGCTTATAACGTCCCAATTGTCGATAAAGTTCAGCCTGGTTATTTAATGAAGTACTGTAATCGGGCGAGTATTCAAGTTTTAGTTTTTTATAAATGGAAATAGATTTATCATTTACTTCTTCTGCCGATTTATAATCACCAATATTTTTATAACACAAACCCAGGTTATTGAACATGGTTGCAAGCGTTAACTCATTTTTAACGGAGCTCTTCTCAGACAGCGTAATACCCTGATTTAAAAGCGCAATGGCGTCGTTGTAATTTCCTGTAAGTCGATACGCTTCTGCCGTATTATTTAAGGTTGTAATATAATCTGCCGTGTTAACAGGCACAAGAGATGTATGAATAACCAATAATTGTTTAAATGTGTTTAGAGCGCTTTCATAATCTCCCATCCCCTGATGGATACGAGCATCATTATTTAAACAAATAAGATATTCCCTGTCTTTTTCACCTTTTAATGTTTTGAAATAATACAATAAAGCATCATTCATAGATTTTGCGTAAGGGTAATTGCCCATTTCCACATACATTTCGGCTAAAACTTTAAATCGCATAGTATATTCAATGCTATTTGATCCATACACAGCAGCGAGTGTTGGCAATGATTTTATAAACAGAGATTCTGCATCAGAATAATAACCAATATGATTATAAAGGCACGCAAGGTCGTATACATAAAAAGCACGATAGATGGTATCATTCATGCTTTTGGTAATATCAATAGCTTCGTTAAAGAGGTCGGCCGATTCCTGGTATTTTTCTTCATGAAAAGCATTACTTCCCAGGTAATCCATAATAATCGATTTCTCGATCAGGTTTTGCTGCAATTCTTTATCATACTTTTTTAAAAACGAGCGCAATTCTTCATTTGAAAACGCATCACCTTTATCAATGCGTTTTTGAATAGGCTGCCAGGCTTTAGCAAAACTTTGAGAAAAACCATCTATACACAGTAAATAAAAAAAGAGGAGTGTTACTTTTTTCACGTTTAATTGAAATTTAAAATCAATTAAATATAGGAATTAATCACTTTCAACAAGTGAGATTTTTAGACAGGAAAACTAATTGCCGTTTATTTTAAACTAAGATCGTTGGGCTTAGTTGAATGACAATTTACTTAACACAGGTCCACAACCTGATTTCTTCCGGCCTCGAATAGTGATAATCCGGCAATGTAAATTCCTTCATATAAACAACTGTTAAGCTATCCATTTGTCTTTGGGGATGATTGCTATTCCATTTCCTTAGATAATAATTGCAGAAATAGCCACGCATAAATTCATTATACGCAAAAATATAATTTTCAGAATATTTTCTCCACCTATCGTTTTTAAACATCTGTACCACATATTCCGGCTTTTTATAATTTATTTCTTCGTCCGGTTTTAGTAAGTTAATCTTTTTTCCTTTTTGATCTGTTCCTTCTAACACAAACCAACCATCATCTTTAAAAACCCCGGGAGCAAACATCCCCCAACTCTGGTCAAGTCTTAATCCGTAACCGATGAACCTTAAATTATCAGACAATTTACTATTCACAAAAGAAAGGTTACTAAAATTCCAATCGAATACAAATACAATTAAAAATATTAATACAGCCGATTTTGCATTCTTCAAATAGAAATTAGATTGCTCACGAGGTTTTCTCCAGCGGATAAATCTATTAAGTATGTGAACATAGCCTCTGAACGAAACGGCAACCTTTAGCTTTAAACCAGCAAACAACTGCTCCATTTTGTCCATAAAATCAGTTGGCAAAAGTCCTGTTACGGTTGCAATACCAATGGCGGGAAACAGACCTATTAGCAGACTAGCAGAATTGAATGCGTGAAAAATGATAATGGAAATAACACCAAGAGTTCGCCACCACGCGTGTTTAAATGGAATAAAAAATAATACAGGAACCAATAACTCAAAATAGTACACAAAGAACGGGAGAGTCTTTAAAAGTTCAGGGTAATAGTAAATTAACTTACTGAATGGAAAAGCAATCTGATCTAAACTATAAGCATAATATAACGCCGAATAATCTGTATTCCACTCGCTACCTTTCAATAAAGCAGAGCCCGAATAGATATAACAGATTTGTAAAAGGTAAGCCACCGTTGCAATTGTGAATATCTGTTGATTATAGGTTACATCTCTTTCAAGTAAACTGTCACAGGAATAACGTTTCCCCCAGGGGATAAACATCGCCCAAAATAAAACCAAACGTAATAAATCATCTCCACCCTGTAAAATAAGAACATTACGATTATGAAGCGATAATAGCATAAACCACGATAGCGCAGTAAACAAGCGAGTTCGGTAACCTAAAAATAACATGGCCGCAAAAAAGAAAGCCAACATAAAAAGCACCAGTTGAATTATAAATAATCCACTGATCGCATGAATGGAGATAAAATAATCGTTCCAGGAGTGCAGAAATAACATCTGAAGCGGCACGGCCCCCTTATCGGTATAAAATACCTCTAAGTCGGTAATCCGGATAGCGATATCAAACATGAGCACGGCTGCTATACACAATCGCATAACTGCCAAGGCCCTGATATCGAAATAAAGATATTTCATACATAAAATAAGGCTATCCTTTCAGATAGCCTTATGGAATTGATTACATAGTTGTTGAACCGGTTGTAGATGTAGTGGATCCTGTAGAACCGGTTGTTGAAGTAGTGGAGTTTGTTGTACCAGTAGATCTTGTTGTTGAATTTGTCGAAGTAGTTCCTGTTGAACCGGTTGATTTTGTGGTTGAACCGGTTGATTTGGTAGTACCTGTGGACGAATTTGTGGACGACGTGCCTGTAGTAGAGCCTGACGACCGCGTGGTAGAATTGGTTGTTTTTGTTGTACCCGTTGAATTTGTTGTACTGGTTGTGTGAGTGGTACTTGTAGAGGAGGTCGTGTTACCCATTCCTTCGTTAGTGCCAGTTGTAGATGTCGTACTTGTTGTAGTCGTGTCTGATCCGCTTCCCAGGTTAGTCGGGGCTGTATTTCTTGAAAAAGCCAAAAGCGTAACGGATGCTGCGATGCAAGCTGCAAAGAAAAAATGATTTCGTTTCATGACGTGTAGATTTTAAGGTTATTGATTATTAGCGTTGAAACAACTTCAACTCTTATACCAACCTTAAAAATGGCAAATTGTAGAAGTGTTGACTAACCTGAGCACATCTTTCGTAAAAAATTACCCAAAAGCGCAAAATATGGTTGGCGCGAGAATATCATAACTAAAATGTAGTGTTTCAAGAAAAAAACAAAAAAAACAAAAAAAAGCTTAACTTTGAGTAGCTAATCGTCCGGATTTTCTCATACAAGTCAATTTGGCTTATTTCCATCCTTTCTACTCGATAATTAGCGAAAACACTTGAAAATACAACAGAATGGTTTTAAACACCTTACGTTGTAACCTTAACTTTGTACTCAATTATAATAATGACAATTAGTAAATCACATCTTCAATTTTTATTTGGTCAACACGTTAAGCAAATACGTGTATCCAAGGGCTTGACGCAGGTTGAAGTAAGCAGTCGTATGAACAAAGACCAACAAAGTCTACAGCGCATCGAAAGCGGACGGGTTAGCCCCAATATTTATTACCTGCATTTATTGTCTTCTGCCCTGGATATTACCCTGTGTGAACTTGTTGACTTCGAGATAAAGAAGGAAAAGAAAAAAAGGGCAAAATAATCTTTTTCAATAAGTTACATCCAAATTTCCATTATTTATTTATCCACTCACATTATTTGTGCTTCGATTTTTCTTATCCAATAAAAAGCCCTGAATCGATTGATATCAGGGCGTTTTATCGTGTTATTAAGTGCTCCCACCTGAGATAGCCTAAAGGTTTTTAAGCAGACTCATTTAGTTTCAAATCGTTTCAAACAGTTAATTTTCAGCAAATTAACTGTTTTTGTCGTTTCAAAAAGTCTATCCAGTTTCAACCAGATACCCATTTGGTTACTCTATTGTTACTCTATAGTTTTGTATTGTTGGAATGAACCAGCACCCTCTAAAATACCAGTAAAATGAGCGAAATAACAATTAATGTAGAGTTAAAGACAACCCCAAACCAAGACGGTTTAAGGCTGGTTCAAATCAGAATCACCCAGAATAAAAAGCATAAAAGGGAGCCCGTTAAAACAGACACAAATCAATTTATGAGAGTAGCAACAAATCAATGGTCTGGGGAATATGGTTCCTGGGTTAAGAAAAACCACCCCAATTATAAGAGTTATAACGAACTAATTGGGTTTGATTTGACAAAATACGGCAAGGCATCTAAGAAATTAACTGAAGAAAACCTGATTGTAAGTAAGTCAGATGTACACGAGGCAGTAAATACAATCATCTTAAAACAGGATTTTATAGCTTATTTGGATAAAAAAATGGCTGGAATGAAAAGTTTCAATAATAAAAAGATATATGTAACCACAAAAAACAAGATTATTGACTGTTTTGGGGACGCTCCCTTTGATTTTTCAGATATGACACCTGCCTGGCTAGAGAAATTTGATGAATATTTGAGAGAAAAAAACAACTTAGTTTCCCTTAGCATTTATATGAAGAAAATTAAACGTCTTTGGAATATGGCAATGAGTAAAAAGGAACAGGTTGTAAATAAAGAACTTTATCCTTTTGGTAAAGTAGAAGATGGAAAATATCAAATACCCAGCACAAAAAAATTAAAAAAGCAATTAGAGCGGTTAACCGAAACTGAGATAAAATCATTGTTTAAGTGCCAGTATAATAACTCTGATGTTTATGATACAGTAGACCTTAAATTTTATGCTCAAAAGGCCTTTTTGCTATCGTTCCTTTGCGCTGGTATCAGGATAGAAGATTTACTTTGTCTTAAATGGTCTAATGAAAAACAAGACGAATTTGTTTATATAATGAGCAAAGGTGTGGCAAAGGGTAAGGAAAAAAAATTTGGCATTAACCCACAATTGAAACAAATACTAGATGATTTGAGACCAGAGAACTACAAAAAAGATGATTTTATTCTAACAAGAGCATCAGGTACCTTATTATACTTAATTTTTTGTGCTATAAAATAGCAGTCTAATATTTTATCATCAAAGGACATTTATAACCCGAAAACAGGGGGGAATAAAATTAAGGGATATAGGCACCCCGCACGGCTATAATTTGTAGCATCTTCTTAAAATATGCCAGCTGGTCAAAAATGCCATTTCGTAAAGCATTGATTTTCAAGCCTATTTTTTTTGAGAACAATTCTTACAGGATGGTTTGACACCGTATAAGGTTATGAAAACAACCAACCGACCAACCCAAAAAAATGTCCAAACAGGGTTAATTTCTTTTTTTCTAAATATTGAACGTTATAATATTATGAAAGCACCCGATATATAATAATAGAATCTAAATCGACAAAAAAGAGCAAATTCTTTTTTTTCAAATCTACACCGTATAATAATATAACCAATTAAAAAAAAGAAAATGAAAGCAAAAACAACAACCACCGTAAAGCAACCTAATGCAGAAAAGATTAATAATAGTATTGTGGTGCACTCTATTGAATTGAGAGTAGGAAAAAAAGACTTAAAAATTCTGGAATTAAAAAGTCGATTCTTTAAAAAATGCGTTGCTGAAATGTGTGTAGGTTATGATATAAAAAATAGTTTGTTCATTGAAAAGATAAATAAATATGGCACATCCTATAATTACTTTGGAGGTGGTGGTTTGTGCGGTGTTAGTGATGTAAAAAAGCGAGCTGATAGTATAATGTGTATGTTGGATATGTTTGATGCTTATGTTAAAGACATTACACCAGGTGAAAAAATTATAATTTCAGAGTTAAAGCCTAAAACACTTTCAGCTCAAAAGAACTAAGGGGCAAAAGTTATTCACACTTTGAAACTCTCATTCAAATCATACGTACAAGTACAAGTATAAGACAACATTTAAAATGGGCTACCTATACACAAAAGGTAGCCCATTTTTTTTATCTAAAAATTAAATATATAGCAATGTTAAAAGTAAAAGACTGGCTTAAAAAAAGAAAACAAAAGATTGTTACAGAGTTAGCAAACCAACCAGAAAATAGCGTAAACCAAAAATTGAACTTCTGGTATACTGCAAAAACTATTAAAAAAAATAACAAACCTAAATAAATGGAAACGGTTGTACTATCCAGAGATGAATTACAGTTAATGCTTGACCAAGCGGTTGAGCGTGCTGTGGCATCTTATATAACAGCCGAGAAAAAAGAGCGTAAAAAGACAGCTAAAAACCCACAGGGTGTTAACTATGACGAAGAAATAGATAACTGGATTCCTCTAAAGAAGATGTATGAAACAATGGGTATAAGCAAACAAAAGTGGTATAGAAAGTATCAAAAAGTATTCAAACATAAACCATACGCTGGTGAAACCTGGGTGTATAAACCCAGCATTTACGAGTTTTTTGTTAAGGATAATATAAACTAAAAAGGCGGTACTTATAATTTGCACCGCCTTTTAATTAAGGGTTAAAGTTTTTGAGAGTTGCAAATATATAAATTTAATACACAGTTGTTCTCCATCTATGTAGCTTTTCCAATTTACTCAATATATTTCTAATTTTTCTTTCAGATAAGTTTCTTGAAATTAAATAAGTTTTTGTTCTATTCTTTAATTCTTGAAGTGTTAAATCAGGCTCTTTCAATTTACCATCTTCATAACAATCGCTACAAAATCTATAGTTCTTAACTTCTCCGTCCTTAGCAGGTACAATCATTGCATTAAATGCTCTGCCACAACTTTGACAATTGTAAGTAAAATGAGGTTTGTCTATATTTTCTCTTATTTTATAAAATGCTTCTCTTTTCTCTTTATCTGCCCAACTTGATAGACCAGCCATAACTAAAACAACTGCTATAAATGAAAAGAATATTAAAACATTTACCTCCTTATGAAATACAATCCCACCCTTTTCAAATAAAGCTTCTGTTTTCTTCTTTGCAATAGCTTTAATTTTATAATTATTTTCTAAAGAAGGCAAAATACTTTTATATTTAGTTTGTTGTTCGATAAACATTTTCTCATTTGCACTATTAATGTCATTAAATTCTGCTTGTGTAATTTTGTTAGAGTCTAAATCTCTCTCAGAATTAAGTATGGTAGAACTATGTTTACGAAAAACTGCATTATATTCCTCTAGAGCAGTATTGTATTCTAACCCTACCAGATTGTATTCTAAGTCAGATAACTCTAACTTTTCTGTATTTGCCTTAGCGTCTCTAGTCAATTCATAATATTTACTACCGACAAATAATATTAATGCAATACCTAAAAAGGTTACAAGCTTTCCGATAATGTCAAATGATGGTATATTCATATAATAATTCTATTGTTTAATTTTAGATTCTTTAAGTATTGTATCCCCAATACTTTTTAAGTGTAAACTATATGTAACTTTTACATAATTATCAGCACCTAAAATCATTTGTTCTAGTGTCTTTCCTGCCTCGGTTCTAGTCAATTTCGTATCATAATTTACAGGATGTGTGTACATATACAACTTGCTTATTTTATCAAACAATAAAAACACTTTTGTGTCAGGAAAAAAACATAAATACTCGCCTAGGGCGGCTGCATACTTTTCATTCACATTAATTAAACTCTGATATAGCTTATTTAGTTCATCCAAGTATTTATAATATTGATTTTTATAATCTAAAGCACTAGAATTTGCTTTATCTATAACCATCATTGCTTCTACAAACTTTCCATCAATTTGTGCCTTATTCATACTTAGAATGATATTCATCATTAAATAATTATACCCAGTAATTTGACCATAAATTTTTACAACCTTTTCGTGCAGGTCTTTGTCCTTATCTTCTTTTCTTAATAAGAGTTCTTTAGCGTCATTTTCTTTTTTAAACTGCAATTCTTTTGCATAGTTGTTTTTAAACAACCACCAGATGCCACATAAAGTAGCAGCACTAGTGATAGTTGCTGGTATAATAGCTATAAAGTTTTTTATAAAACCATTGTCAGCCGCCATTAAGTGTTTAAGGATGATTAGCTCCTTTAATAAATAGGTGAATTCCGTATTATTCATATATTACTTCTTTTCCCCACTTTTATTGACAATAGCCTTTATTCGCTGGTCGGAGTTTTTGATATAAATGCTTTGAGGGAAAGTAGCTTTAACATCTGAGTTAGGTGGTGCCGCTTTAACTTGTGAACTAGGTTTTGTTTCTTTTTTCTTGTCTGCCATTTTTTTAGTTTTTAATTATAATTAGAGAGAGTATATACACAATGGAAAAAAATACTGATAACGCTATTGACACAAATAATGCATTTTTTGCTCTGGCTAAATCTTCTGTTCTTTTTCTATTAATTTCAAAATTGTGAGACGCACAATCTGCAATTTCTCTTGTCAGATTATATTCAAACTCCTTTTTATTTTTTTCTTTCTCATATTCAGCGTATACGTTTAAATAGCTGCTCATAGTAGTTAGTTCTTTGTAACTATGTGCTTTACCCAGGTTAGTATAAGATTTACCCAAATACCAAATAGCAACTAGTACTGAAAAGAAATTAATAAATGCCACACAATTTAAGAGTATTGTGATGTTAGGATTAGAAACAGTTGAGTAAATAAAGACGTGTAAACTGACAATGCCCGTTAAAATGATAACTGGGATGTTTACCCCATCATTTAACTGCGTCTTTACGCTTAACTCTTTGAAATAAAACTCTTTGTAAAATTCAATCATTCCTTTTTTGGTATTTATTATAAAGGTAGAAGATAGAGAATGTGCTTATGGGTAAACATATTAACATAAAGCACTAACATTTAACAATTTACAGATTGAACCAGGTTAATTTTCCTGGAATCTTGAAAAAAACGAAACTTTAGTTACAACTTAGAGTATATAGTACTAATTCACTAAATATTAACTTAAAAGAAAGGAGACAAATATCGGGTATAACACAAGCTAGTTCTAATATTTCATATCAGAAAAAAACCATCAGCGTATTGCGGGTGGATAATAACTTAAAAACGAAATATTGTATAAATTAGAACTAGAAAACAGAGACGAGAGCGGATATAACCTTAAAGGCATAAATGACGCTCTCAGACTTTCAATCTATCAGGACATCAATTTAGCCTGGTATTTAGAGGTAAATGAAATAAAGATACATTTAGAGGATACAGCACAGGCTATAGAAATATTGACCGAACTAAAAAGAAGCTGTTACCGTACTATATAAATTGGCAAAGCCCTGGGATAGCAACCAGGGCTTTTTTATTATCCCCTAAACAATTGATATAGTGTGACTTAAGAGCATTCTGTTAATAAGTTACTCTATTGTTACTCTACACTCCATAAAAAAAGCCCTGAAACGTTGTTATCAGGGCTTTTTAGCGTTTTAACTGGTGCTCCCACCTGGAATCGAACCAGGCACCTACTGATTATGAGTCAGTTGCTCTAACCGAATGAGCTATAGGAGCAGTCTATTCAGACTTAAGGTGGCAAAAGTATATATTTGTAATCTATTTTCAAAATATATGAGTCAAATAAAAAATATAATCTTCGACCTTGGAGGCGTTATCATTAACCTCGATATACCCAGAACTATTGAGGAATTTAATAAAATTTCCCAAAAACCATTTGAGTCGTTTTATACTCAAATGCACCAAAATTCGATATTCGACTTATTTGATAAAGGGCAGATATCTGAAACCGATTTTTTTTCGGAAATTAAAAAAGCTATTGACGGGCAAAACTCAACTGACCAACTGTTATACGCCTGGAATGCCATGCTGCTCGATTTCCCTCTAAGCCGGTTAGAATTGCTAACGACACTGAGAAGCAAATACCGACTGTTCTTACTAAGTAATACCAACGAAACACACATTACTGAATTTGAAAAACGATTGTTTACTACGCGTGGTTATAAAAATCTGGAGCCTTTTTTTGAAAAAGTATACTATTCCTGCAGGATGGGAATGCGCAAACCGGATGCTGAAATATTTGAATGTGTTTTAAACGAAAATAATTAAAATCCAGAAGAAACACTGTTTATTGACGACTCGCCGCAGCACATTGAAGGCGCTTTAAAAACAGGCATTAATGCCCGGTTTTTAAGTAAGGACAAAGAAGTTGAACACTTATTAAA
The DNA here is from genome assembly GCA_040387475.1 of Bacteroidota bacterium. GTDB lineage: Bacteria > Bacteroidota > Bacteroidia > B-17B0 > Aurantibacillaceae > UBA4416. The sequence goes on from JAZKDT010000005.1 coordinate 39,028, forward strand.
AGAACTGAACCTGATTTAAGGAATGGTAAAATTAATTTGAGTGCTAATGCTGGCTGTTCCCAAAGCGTTTAAAGTAAACGATGTGTTTGCTGTGCTTAACCAGTCGCCGCTATTAGCTGTACCGTTTCCATCCGCATCATATACCGCGTAAATGTAGTAAGAACCAGGATGCATATAATTAAACACAAAACTAAGATCGTTAGCAGCTAAACCTACATATCGCGAACGGTATTTCAGATTTGCCAAAAGAGGAACCGATCCACTGAATAACGGTTGAGTCATAATAATTAACAATACCTTTTTTGAAGGATTAGGCACGTGAGCTGCATCAAACGAATAATTGACGGTCGTTTTACCTAAATAGGGTTGCGATGTTATCGGGTATGGATCGCCGGGCGGCGGCCCCGATGCCGAATAATAAATGGTTTCTGTTTGTCCTAAAAAACTGGACGACAAATCTTTGGTCAGTGATTTTTTGGGAAAATTAAAAGCCGACACCGAAGGGGATGCAGCTGTTGTATCCTGTAACTTCGCTCTCCAAGCCATATGAGGTGAGGCCGAAGGTTGGGTGCCATAATGGTTGGTATAGGATTTAAGGATCAGGCTATCACCTTTTCTTATTACTTCAGTATACGCACGTCCTCTACCGATAAGAATTTCTGAAAATCTGTAGAAAGATTGAGAAGCCGTTTCAGAAACGCTATCAATCAAAAAATAAGAAACGCGTTCCTTTCCAACAAAGGTACCGCCATTCCTAAAAGCCATTTTATAATGATTGTTATACTTTGCTATAAAAAACGACATAAAGATATCATTTGCCGTATCCAACTCATTTTTTGACGAGACCTGATTTTCGGAGATAGGTCGAAAATCAACGATCCATTCAGGATATCCTCCCAATGGTGTGGAAGAAGTAACAGGCCCGTTCCAAATACCCTTTACTTTATTCAGTACGCCAAAGCCCATTGTATTTTCAACACTTGGTCCACCATCCGGAATCTCAACGGGTGCTTCTTCTGCCGTTTTTTTATCCTTGCAGGATTTGCAGGATGGTAGTAAGGCTATTAAAATTACCAGGCAAAGACACTTGAATATTTTCATGATGGCTATTATTTTCTTCTTTTATAGATCTTGTTGTTTGCGAGACCTAGCTTGTTAAAGAAGTGCGAGAAAGAAACACCTAATACACCCATTCCATAGGTTGCGCTTCTTCTAAAATTAATAGAGCTCGCCTCCGGAAAATATTTGGTAGGACAAGTGATTTCCGCTATCTGAAAGCCTGCATAAAATATCTGGGAGATCATCTGATTGTCAAATACAAAGTCATCAGAGTTTTCATGATAACTGATCGTTTCCAAAATCTCACGGTTAAAGGCTCTGTAGCCAGTATGATATTCGCTTAACTTTTGATTGATCAAAATATTTTGAGTTAAGGTAAGACATCTGTTAAATATATATTTATACATAGGCATGCCGCCTTTTAATGCACCTTTACCCAAAATACGTGACCCAAAAACCGAAGGAAACAAATCGTTAGCGATTATGTAACTCATACTATGTATCAACTTTGGGGTATATTGGTAATCAGGATGAAGCATAATAACTATATCTGCTCCTATTTCCAGGGCTTTATCGTAACAGGTTTTTTGATTACCACCATAGCCTTTATTTTTTTCGTGACGAATTACATGTTTGATCCCTAATTGTCTTCCAACTTCAGTTGTATTATCCGTACTATGATCATCTACCAATACAACATCATCTACAATATCAAAAGGTATCTCATCATATGTACGTTTTAAAGTTAATGCAGCATTATATGCAGGCAATACAACTACTATCTTTTTTCCATTAATCATATCTTACAAAAATAACAAAGTTTATATAAATTGTACAGTTCTCCTTAAAAAATATAATTAAATTAGACCTCCATAACTGATGCTAAAAGTACTACATAGACATTTGTTAAAAGTGTATTTACCACCTTTTTTCGCTACCCTTGTCATAGGTGTATTTGTGTTTTTTTTGATCCACGTATTCACTTATATGGATGATATTGTAGGAAAAGGTATGGGTGCCTGGATCCTTCTTCAATTTTTCAGCTATTCATTCGTCACATTCATTCCTGTTGCTATGCCTCTGGCTGTGCTCCTATCGTCGATCATGACCTTTGGTAACCTTGCCGAAAACTACGAGCTGGCGGCTATGAAATCGAGCGGCTTATCTCTGTTTAAGATATTTAAACCTATTTTTATTTTTATCATCTTTTTATCAGCAGTTACTTTTGTTTTCAATAATTTTGTATTGCCCAACATAACCCTTAAATCCGCCCGTTTGTTGTGGGATATTCGCCAGGCCAAGCCCACATTGAGTATTAAAGAGGGTGTTTATTTTGATAAACTGGATGGCTATAGCATCCGGGTTGGCAAGAAAAGTAAAGATGGACAAACACTTTTTAATCTAAGTATTTATGACCACTCCGATGGGCTGGGAAATAACGTTCAGTTATATGCCGATAGTGGTAAAATGAAAACATCTGCCGATACCAACTATTTGCAAATTCAGTTAAACAATGGCTCGAGGTATGAAGATGTGGTATCGGATGTTAACAGCAAGCAAACGCGGCCTCTGATGCAATTATTATATAAAGAGCTCAATGTAAATGTGGATATGAGCAGCTTTAAAATGAAGCAAACCGAAGAAAACCTTTTTAAGGGCCATCACGAAATGATGGATGTGTGGATGATTGACCGTGAAATTGACACATTTAATTTAAAGATTGGAGAGAAATATAAAAATTTGAATAATCAATTCAATAGTTATTTTTTAGCCCGTACGCTCCATACATCAGGTCTTTCAAAAAATCACCAGCCACTTAAAATATTTTATTCAGCTTTAACTAAAGATGAGTTTAAACGAAGCGTTGAAAATGCGCAAAATCTTGTAAGAAGTTCCAGTAGTTATATTGATTCAATTAATAACGAAGTGTCGGTAAACCAAATGAACAAAAACGATTATCTGGTAGGATGGCATAAAAAAATAAACATATCGTTTGCATGTATTGTTTTGTTTTTTGTGGGCGCTCCGCTTGGAGCCATCATTCGTAAAGGAGGTATGGGATTACCGGTGGTAGTTGCCGTATTATTCTTTTTATTATACTATGTCGTTACTATCATTTTTGAAGATTTGGTTATTGAAGGTGTGTACAATGTAGTATTTGGTTCGTGGTTTCCATTGATCCTGTTTTTACCCCTCGGTATTTTTCTCACCATTATGGCGGCAAAAGATTCTGCGTTGTTTGACATGTATACTTATACACAACCATTAAAAAAACTATTTAAACGAACTCCAAAGGCCGGCAATGAAAATTCTTCAGCTGTGTAATAAAGCTCCCTTTCCGGCCAATGATGGAAGTTCCATTGCCATCAGCACCCTGGCTGAGGGCCTGGCCGACAATGGCGTTGAACTGCATTTACTGGCCATTAACACAAAAAAGCACTTTAAACCCGACGAACAGGTTTCTGCTGCATTTAAGCAAAAAACGCATTACCAAAGTATATACAGAGATGCAAATACCAGCATAGGCGGCGCATTTGGTAATTTGTTTTCTTTTCAATCTTATTTTGTGAGTCGTTTCTTTTTTAAAGAGTACGAAGACCAGCTCATAAAAAAATTACAGGGTCATACATTCGATGTTGTACAGCTGGAAGGAGTTTTTATGGCTTCCTATATTCCCATTATCAAGCGCTATTCAAATGCTAAAATTGTTTTAAGAAGCCACAATATAGAGCACCAAATATGGGAACGCCACCTGGCGAACGAAAAAACAGGCATTAAAAAAACCTATTTAACCTTGCAAAATAATCGCTTGCGCTCGTTCGAGATAAAGGCGTTTCATGATGTAGATGCTATTGTGACCATTACTGATGAAGACAAAAAAACAATACTGGGAATTTGTCCCGATAAGGCGGTTCATACCTGCCTGACCGGTATTAATTTAGAGAACTATCGTTTCACAGAATCCAAACAAGCCAATACGCTATTCCATTTCGCTTCGATGGATTGGATGCCGAACATTGAAGCCGTAGATTGGTTGCTAAAAGAAGTATGGGGCAATGTATTGAAACAACAACCCGGAGCCAAACTGGTAATTGCCGGAAGAGGAATGCCTGCCCGATTTAAAAAAACAGCATCAGCAAATATAACAGTGGTTGACGATGTAAAAAGTTCGGCTGAATTTTATGAAACTTATGATATCATGCTTGTTCCTTTATGGTCGGGAAGTGGCCTGAGGATCAAACTGGTTGAGGGCTTAGCCTACGGTAAAGCGATTATAACTACTACCATTGGTGCCGAGGGAATTCCTTATTCGGCAGGAAAAGATATGATGATTGCTGATTCAGCAGATGAATTTACAAAAGCAATTACCGTTTTGCTACAAAATCCCGGTCAAAAACGTGAACTTCAAAGAGCCTCGAGGCTGCTGGCCGAAGAATATTTTGATTATAAAGTATTAGCCGGAAAAGTGATTGCTTTTTACAAAAGCCTGTAAACAAAAAATCCCCTGCTAACGCAAAGGATTTTTCGCAAATTATATGTTTTCTTATTTTAAAATTACTTCTTTTTCTACTGTTTTTCCTTCTTCTAATTTAACAATAGCCACTCCTGATAATCCCGAAGCAACTGCTTTAACATCTAAAATAGCAGGTAACTTAAAGGTAAAAGAACAGGTTCCGCCGCCATCAGAAACGCCTTCAGCTTTTAAATCAGCTTCAACCGTTGCTCCGGAAGAGGTTTTAACATTGGCGTATAATTTAATAGTTGCGCCATTAATAGCATTTCCGGATTGATCATGAGCTGTAACAACTAACTTACAGTCAGTTTTTTTCTGACATGAACTGTTAAAAGCCAAAGTAATTACGCCAAAAGCCAGAGTTGCAATAAATAATTTTAGTTTCATTTTTATATTAATTATATTGGATTAATATTTGTACCCCAAATATAATTAAAAATTGAATAGCATGTATCTAAAATCCATAATATTGAGTCTAAGTCTGTTTTTGGCTATTAAACACAGCTTTTCTCAAACTTTTGCTAAAGAAACGATCCTTATCTCGACCACCTATGGTAACATGAAGGTGAAATTATTTAATGAAACCCCTAAACACCGTGATAATTTTTTGAAACTTGTGAAGGAACACTATTACGATAGTTTGTTGTTTCACAGGGTTATACAGGATTTTATGATTCAGGGCGGTGATCCTGATAGTAAGTATGCTGAACCCGCAAAATTGCTGGGCGATGGCGATCTCAAATATACTGTACCTGCTGAATTTGTGCCAACCCTATTTCATAAAAAAGGGATGTTATGTGCCGCAAGGAATAGTGACGATGTAAATCCCGAAAAAGCTTCGTCGGCCATTCAATTTTATATTGTACAGGGTAAGGTACGGAATGACGAGGATCTTCTTTCATTTGAAAAACGAATCAATAAGCCCATTATTATCAAAATAAAAGAAGAGATCTTAAATAAGCCCGAAAACAAAGTTTTAAAAGAGAAAATGGACAACTTCAAGAAAGATCAAAATAACGATAGTTTGATGGTGTATTTTAAAGTGATCAATAAAATGGTAGATGAAGAATATGCAAAAACACCGCATTATACTTTTCCCGCGGAGCATAAAGCTGTTTACAAAACTGTTGGCGGAACTCCACATCTTGATACGCAATATACTATTTTCGGAGAAGTTGTTGAAGGACTAGGCGTCATTGATAAAATAGCCGCTGTTGGAAAAAATAAAGATGACAGGCCGTTACTCGAAGTAAGGATGTGGGTAAAAATTATTGACGAGTAACAGTTTATTTCACAAATTCTAAAAATGTCTGCAATACAAGTCCTGTCAGCTGAAATAAAAAAGCTGCAACTTCCATCGATATTCCTGCGGCATTATCGATTGCGTCATCATTAGTGTGTATGATAGCGAGTTTGTTATCTTCAATATATAATCGCATTTTTTTAAGGGTTACCGGATCAATAACATTTACATTAATATTTTCCTCAGTTAATGTAAAAACCGGGCTTGTTAACGTTTCACTAAAATAATACCTTGCTTTGTTATTAAAGGTTTTTTTATAAAAATAAGGAGCTTCTGTTCTCCAAACGGCATAGGTTCTACCGTTATAAAAACGCCTTCTTTCACCAAAATCAGTAATTACTCCCCAAAATTCATCGGCTTTCAGCTTCTTTGTTCGTCTATCGGAAAACGTTAAAACAATACTGGTATCTTTGTTATTTCGGCTTACTTTTTTTATCAAAAAAGTATCTACTGTAACGTGATTTTTTTTAACATAAATAAAACGGGTTGTGTGCGTGAGTCTGGCATTTATAATACTGTCCAGGTCGTGGTCCACCGTTTGAGTAAAAACAAACGGCCTACAAAATAAAATCAAGAGTAGTATTAAAAAATATTTTATTCGCGTTTTAAAAATAGGTTTACACACTGTTTAAGATATTAAAGTTTGTCTAAGAATTTGCTATTCTTTTTTCAAATTAATTTTAGCGAATTATCAAAGCAGGTTACATATAAACTTAATGTAATTTGCATCTGCTTATATTACCCGAATTAATTTTTTATGATGTTTTTCGTATAAAGATTGTTCTTATCAGAAATAATTTTTAGCAGATACATTCCCCGTTCCAGTTGACTTACCGCTATACTATTGTTTTTTAAGTGAAGTGATTCAGAAAACATCAAATTTCCAACGATATCATACACTTCCAGTACCACTGTTTTTTCATCAAAATCTTGTAGATCAATATTCAAAGTTTCGCCACTGGGATTTGGATAAATTATACAATTCCTGTTTGCGGTGGCCTTTTCGTTTAACCCGGTTGCAGTTTCTGCGATTTCCAGGAGGTTGGTCTTGTATGGATTTGCGCCGTTTACTGTATTAAAGTCAATTTTTTTATTGTAAGTATTGGTGGCAGGAACAAATTGAAATAAAACGCCCAAATTATCTGATCCGCCTAACAACGTCATTCCGTATATATTACCGTCTGTTGCTGGCAATAAAGACCCGTGCGGATTCATTCCTTTTTGTATTCCATCAAAATCAAACTTTTTACTATAAGTGTTGCTATTGATATCAAATTCAAATAATGTGCCTTTTCCATAGGTTCCGCCTAATGTGCAAATACCATAAAGCTTTCCGTTAGTGTGTTGTACTAAAGCCCCCTGAGGATTTAAACCGTTGGTATTAACGAAATCAAATTTCTTGGTAAGGATGTTTGTTAGTGTATTATATTGAAACAGAATTCCATTTGAACTGGTACCACCGTTAAAAGTTGCGCCATATATCATACCATCTGAAGCTTGCATTAAAGATCCAAACGGTGAGCTACCATTTGACGTTCCCAAAAAGTCAATTTTTTTGACATAAGTATCAGTAGCCGGATTGTATTGAAAAAGAACTCCCGCATTGCCGGCACCTCCGCTGTGAGTCATACCATATAACATGCCGTCCGCTGCCTGCATCAATGACCCATGTGGAACTCCGCCGCTTGTTGCCAGGGAAAAATCATGTGTTTTTGTACAGGTGTTGGTACTTATATCATACTTAAATAAAGCGCCCACATTATTTGCGCCTCCATATGTGGTCATTCCATATAGCATTCCATTAGATGCCTGAACTAACGACCCTTCAGGAAATTTTCCGTTTCCAGCACCAGTAAAATCAATTTTCTTTGTATAAATATGTGTCATACGATCATATTGAAATATCACACCGAAGTTATCAGTTCCACCATTAAAGGTCATTCCATAAAACATGCCATCAGAAGCCAAAATTAATGAGCCGCGGGTATTTCTTCCGTCAATTGATTTTATGAAGTCCTGTTTTTTTGAATAGATGTTTGTTATTGGATCAAATTTAAATAGGACACCCGCGTTATCTGATCCCCCTGTATTAGTCATTCCATAAATATTTCCGTCGGCTGCCTGCATAACTGTTCCCTGAGGATTCCCTCCATTAGTGACGCCCGAAAAATCGTTCTTTTTTGTAAAACTATTTGTTGTGGGATTGAATTGGAATAAAACACCCAGGTCATTTACACCTCCAGCAAAGGTAACACCATAAAGGGACCCGTCCGATGCCTGAGTTAAGGATCCCCGTGGATAACTTCCCGTTGAATTACCTGCAAACTCAATTTTTTTGATAAAACCGTTCGTCAGCGGATTATATTGAAATAAAACACCCATATTACTCAAGCCTCCTCTTTTGGTCAATCCATATAACATGCCATCTGCAGCCTGAATGAGGGCACTTTCTGGGTAACTTCCATTTGAGTAGCCGTTAAAGTCATTTTTTTTGACGAGTATTCCTGTGCTCAAATCATATTGAAACAACACGCCCATATCGTTTACCCCACCATATACAGTCATTCCATACAATTTCCCATCAGATGCCTGTATAACAGAACCAAACGGCATGTTGCCCGTTAATGCTCCGTCAAAATCCCACTTTTTTGTAAGTGTGCTTGTGTTGGAATTATATTGAAATAATGTTCCAAGATTATTTGCTCCGCCATCAGCGGCCATTCCATAAAGCATGCCATCGGTAGCCTGAACCAAAGAACCATAAGGATGACTGCCATTTGCGGACCCGGAAAAATCGCATTTTTTAATACAGATATTTGTAGCCGGATCATATTGAAACAATACGCCCATATCGTTTAATCCTCCCTGTGAAGTTAAGCCATAAAATTTACCATCTATTGCCTGCATTAACGAACCTTTTGGGAATTCACCGTTTGATACACCGTCGAAATCAATTTTTTTTACATAAACATCATTCGCCGGATCGTACTGAAACAAAAGTCCCATGTTATACGATCCACCGCCAGAAGTCAGTCCATAAAGCAGGCCGTCACCGCCCTGAATTAAATGTGTGTAACAGGGTCCAGCTCCTTCAATTTGAAAAAAACTATGTTCAATGACGTGATTATTTCCCGAACCGTTTGTTTTAAAAATAGTGCCCACACCAAATTGTCCGCCAGCGGAGGTTATTCCCCAGAATTCAGATTGAGAAAAAATGGTTTGAGAAAAAATAAACAGCGAAACGAAAATAAAAATTTTCATAAAAGTGGCCTTAGTAAATTTATAATTTTAATTATGATGGGAAGCCAATGACTTGCTGTTTGACTCCATTCAAATAAACACTCTCAATTAAGTTACTCCCAAATGAGTATGGAATAAATCCATAGGAACTGATGGGTTTGGTGATAAAGAAATTGGCTTTTTTTCCCACTGTTATACTGCCCACTTCGTTTGAAACGTGCATGGCATAAGCTGAATTAATGGTACAAGCATTGATCACTTCTTCTGGAGTTAGTTTATATTGTACACAGCCTAAACTCATCATAAAATTCATATTGCCGCTTGGGCATGAACCGGGATTGAAATCACTTGCAAAAGCTATAGGTAAACCCGCATCGATCATTTTACGGGCAGGCGGCAAAGGTAAGCTCAAAAAGAAAGCGGCTCCGGGTAACACGGTGGCCATCGTAGCTGATTGTTTTAATAATTCAATGTCGTTATCGTCACAAAATTCCAAATGATCCACGCTTATTGCGCCGCACTCTACTCCCGCCTGTATACCACCAAAATGGCTCATCTGTTCAGCATGTACTTTAGGCACTAAACCATGTTTTTTACCGGCTTCCAAAATAGTTTTGGTCTCTTCATAGGTAAAATAATTTTGCTCACAAAACACATCTATATAATCAGCTAATTTTTCTGCTGCGATTCTTGGTAACATCTCATTAATGATCAAATGAATGTAACCAGCTTTGTCATTTTTGTAATCTAACGGCAAAGCATGTGCTCCTAAAAATGTGGCTTTGACAGGCATCAAATTCAGATCCTTTATTCTTTTGATCACACGTAAC
>JAZKDT010000005.1:48983-54731 GCA_040387475.1 Bacteroidota bacterium
TTTTCAATTCACTTTCTACACTTAAACCATAACCGCTTTTAATCTCAATGCTCCCTGTACCCTGAGATATAACCTCTTTTAAACGAATCATTGCCTGTTCAAACAATTCATCTTCTGTAGCTTCTGCCAGTTTTTTGGCAGAATTTAAGATACCGCCCCCTCTGGCAAAAATCTCTTCATAACTGAGTCCATTAATGCGATCTACAAATTCACCTTCCCGGTTTCCGGCGTATACAATATGTGTGTGACTATCGGCGTAACAGGGCAAAATTAATTTATCTTCGCAATCTATAATTTCCAGTCCTTTCCAATCTTCAATTCCCGGGAAGTCATCCATGCTCCCATAATCTGCAATCAAACCATTATCTACAGCCATCCAGGCATTTTCAATACATGGAAGCTCTTTCATTTCCGCACCGCTGACTTTTAAAATTCCAGCTTCGCGAACCTGTACTAAGGTTTTTATATTTTTGATCAGAAGTTTTGAAGGCATACTATTCTCAATTATTATTCGTTATAAAACATACATACAAAACTACATGAAAAATTATATTGTTCTAATCATTATTATAATTGTTTTGAGTAATAAAACATTTGCTCAATTGACAAAAGATTCGCTTCCAACTAAAAAAAATGAACTTACGGTTGATCTTATTCCACTGATAAAAATATTAAGTCAGATAGACGGTAAAATAGAAATGAAAGGTTCTTTAAATTATAAACGGCAGATAAAGCCAAAACTGTTCATTCGCTTTGGAATCGTTGCTTCTCAGAAAAAGCTACCACAGAAATATTCAGATGTTCAGGTGGCTTATTGGGATTCTGTTACCGACGTAGTTAGCTTTAAGCGTTGGGAATACAAGCCTGAGTTCAATATAACTACCGGAATTGAATATCGGTGGGGTAAAAAAAGAGTAAAACAATTTACCGGATTAGACGTAGGATACGTTCATCGCAGGGAAATTTACTCCACCTATCAGAAATATGTGTCAAGTTACAGCGGCTATAATCCAAATTATGTGGATATGAATATGCAGGGCATGAATTCTTCAAGTTCGGCAAATATCAATAATGCAATGACAAGCTCTTATTCAACAACTTATAATGGTGTTTTAATAAATCCGTTTTACGGCGTGCAATATCATTTTTCAAACCGGTTTTTCTTTTCAATGCAACTCGGGCTACAACTTCAGCTATTGATCGGTGAAAGAACGACTATTATGAAGAATCCTTCAGGCATATATTACAGCGGCAGATTTAGCGAAATTGACCTTGGAAATGGAGGGATTTTAAACAATTTTTCATTAGGATTCCGCTTTTAAGGTATTGGTATTTTAGTATCTTTGCTTCGATGGCAGGCAATACATTTGGAACTTTATTTCGATTAACTACGTTTGGCGAAAGTCATGGTGTGGCTATTGGCGGAATCCTGGATGGTTGTCCCGCCGGACTGGAAATTGATATCGCGTTTATTCAGAAAGAACTGCAACGCCGAAAACCGGGTCAATCGCATATTACAACGCAACGCAAAGAAGAGGACGAAGTAAAATTTTTGTCGGGTATTTTTGAAGGTAAAACCACCGGACACCCTATTGGATTTACCATTGACAACACCAATCAAAAAAGCAACGACTACGAACATATTAAAGATACATTTCGCCCCTCTCATGCCGATTTTACTTACCAGGAAAAATATGGCATCAGGGATTACCGTGGCGGTGGTCGTTCTTCGGCCAGGGAAACAGCCTGCAGAATTGTTGGCGGCGCTATTGCTAAGTTATATTTAAAACACCTCAACGTTTGTATAGATGCGTACGTAAGTCGCGTGGGACACATTAAATTGGAGAAGTCTTATAAAGAATTAGATCTCTCAAAAACCGAAGAATCTATTATCCGTTGTCCGGATGCAGCGACTGCCTACAACATGGTAAGTTACATTGAAGATATCCGCAAAGCCGGTGATACGATTGGCGGCATTGTTAGCTGTGTGATAAAAGGCACACCTATTGGATTGGGAGAACCTGTATTCGATAAATTACATGCTGATCTGGGAAAGGCTATGCTAAGCATTAATGCTGTAAAAGGTTTTGAATATGGAGAAGGATTTAACTCGATCAACTTTAAAGGATCTGAATTGAATGATATTTTTGTACCCTTCGACTCCGCTCAGGGGACAAAAAAAATAATCGTTTCAACCAATCACAGCGGTGGCATACAAGGTGGTATTAGCAACGGAGAAGATATTCATTTTAATGTGGCATTTAAACCGGTTGCTACCATTATGCAGGATCAACAAAGTGTTGATAAGGATGGCAACGAAACAACGGTAAAAGGTAAAGGTCGGCATGATCCATGCGTATTACCAAGAGCAGTGCCAATTGTTGAATCAATGGCGGCTTTAGTGCTTGCTGACCATTTATTAAGAAACAAGAGTTCTAAGATTTCATAAAAAATAGAACGCTGATGATGCTGGATTTTTTATGATAAAAAAATGATTAAAAACTAAAACACAATGTCACTTCGAGCGAAGTCGAGAAGCGTTCTAACGTTAATTTAATAGTTCTCAACTTCGCTCGAACTGACAAAAAATATTATACTTTATAAAACAAAACTATGTTCAGTAAAAAAAACAGGCTCATTACCATTATCGTTATTTCCATGATACTGGGTATTATTTTAGGATATGGTATTAATAAATCCATCACTGATAATGCACCCAAAATGGAGCAATCCTATATTCAAAAAATTTCGAAAGGAAATGTGGAAATCGAAAAACAGGTTTCGGCAGCTGTTGCCCAAGTAGAAAAAGACCAGTTAAAACAATCCAAGAAAAAAACCGCCTCCAATTTTTCCATTTTAAGCGATATATTTTTACGCCTTATTAAAATGATCATCGCGCCATTAGTACTAGCGGTATTAGTAATGGGAGTTGCCAAAGTTGGCGACTTTAAAGCCGTTGGAAGAATTGGTGGAAAAACAATTATCTATTTTACGTTCGCCACCCTACTCGCTTTAACATTAGGATTGGTGATCGTTAATTTATTTGAGCCCGGAAAGGTGATGGCTCTTGATTTACCGTCTGCTACCGCCGACGCAGGAGTAAAAGCCAATGCACAAAGTGCTTCTAATTTTATAGCCCACATCGTACCCGACAGCATTGTAAGAGTCATGGCGGAAAACGAAATTTTGCCTATTGTTATTTTTGCTTTGTTTTTTGGAATAGCTGCAGCTAGCATTGGTGAACAGGGAAAACCGATGATTAAAGCTATGGACAGCTTATCGCATATCATGTTTAAGGTTACTAATTTTGTGATGAGCTTTGCTCCTATTGGCGTGTTTGGTGCTATTACTGCTGTAGTGATACAGCAGGGATTAGATGTATTGAGTGGCTATGCTTATTTAATGGCTTGTTTTTTTGGAGGCTTATTATTTTTTGTCTTTGGCATTTTATTCTCTATTTGTTTGATTTTACGCATTAATTTTTTCTCATTATTATCCCACGTTAAAGAACCTGTATTATTGGCATTCAGCACCGCCAGTTCTGAAAGCGCCATGCCAAAAACTATTGAACAATTAGAAAAATTTGGCATTAGTAACCGCATTGTTTCGTTTGTTTTACCGCTTGGGTACTCTTTTAATTTAGATGGTTCCATTATGTATATGACCTTTGCTACGGTATTTATCGCACAAGCCTACGGCATTCAAATGACAATGGGCGATCAAATTCAAATGATGCTGATCTTGTTAATTACCAGTAAAGGTATGGCCGGAGTGCCGAGGGCATCACTAGTTGTGATTGCCGGTATGTTAAGTATGTTCCATATTCCGGGTGAAGGCTTATTGCTCTTATTAGCTGTTGATCAGATTCTGGATATGGGTCGCTCTGCTACAAACGTTGTAGGAAATGCCGTTGCAAGCGCCGTAGTAGCAAAATGGGAAGGGGAAAAACTGGAACCTAAAATAAACATTTAAAATAAGTCAAAATGCTTTTTTACTGGTTAAATCTTATTGGTATTTTTTTCTTTACCATTTCAGGTTCATTAGCTGCGCGAGATAAAAAACATTACCACGATTATTTTGGTGTTTTTTTTACCGGTTTTATAACTGCAATTGGTGGGGGAACGTTAAGGGATATGATGCTTGGCGCTTATCCGATATCATGGCTAAGTGATGCAAATATTTTAATATCCATTATTGTGGCCTTTGGTGTGACTTTATTATTCAAAAAAAACATTATCAAATTACGCCGCACCCTGTTTTTATTCGACACCGTGGGAGTAGGTATTTACACCATTTTAGGAGTTCAAAAAAGTCTGGAATATCACGTAAACCCTTTTGCCGCTGTAATTTTAGGATTAGTTTCGGCCGTATTTGGAGGCGTTATACGTGATACGCTCTTAAATGAAATCCCTCTTATCTTTGCCAAAGAAATTTATGCAACCGCCTGTATCATTGGTGCCGTGTTGTATACCGTACTTCTCTCACTCAACATCAATGAAAGCATTGCTGCACCCTTCTGTATGAGTTTAATTATCATCATTCGTGTTATCGCAGTGAAATATAAGTTAGCTTTGCCGAAATTTGATACCGGAAACGAAACAATAGATTAACATGGACACTCAGGAAATAGGATACATTAGTAAAACGCACGGACTGAAAGGACATGTGATCCTTCGCTTAAACGAATTGGTAAATATAGATGAAGAACTTAAATCTGTTTTTTTGGATCTGAATGGTTCCCAGGTTCCCTACTTTGTTGAAGAGTGCAGACCAAATAATACTGGTTATATTTTAAAACTGGAAACAATCAATGCTGTTGAGACTTCTAAAAAACTGATTGGAAAAAAAGCATTTGCGTTACCGGAGTTTATCTTGGATGAGGATGAATCATTGAAAGAATTTATTGGTTATGCCATTATTGATTCCAGATTAGGAAATATTGGAAATATAGCTGATGTAGATGAAAAAACCGAAAATGCGATCATAAAAGTGATACATCCAACCGGTGTTGAGATCATATTACCATTCAATGACGATTTTATCATAGAAATCGACGATGATCTGAAAACAATTGAATTTAATGCTCCAGAGGGTTTGGTAGAAATGTATCTTAGTTAGCCTACTCCTACCGCTTATAAATTTATATGGTCTTTTTTTAACAGCCCGCGAAATAATACTTCATAACTAATTAAAAATTAAATTGTTAAAAGTTGGGTCTCTCTTTTTTCGTTACCTTTTTTCTCTACATTTGATTATATTATCTAACTATTTTTCATGAAACAATTTTTATTAAAAACACTATGTGTTGCGGGCGTTTTATTTGGGGTTAACACTATTCATGCTCAATGCAGCCTTGTTCCTTTTGGTACATCCAATTTTATACAATATTCCTTGCCTTCGGAAATGGAAATAGCACCAAATGGTAAGCTTTACACATTTGCTTATAATAGTGATGCTATGGCTTTTCAATTGCACAGTTTTACTTCGGGCACCTGGTCTTTGACAGCCACTATCATCGGTTCCTCCAATATTAAACCGGCAATAGCAATCAGTAAAAGTACCGGAAAAGTATCCGTGTTAATACGTGATAACAATGACGGCGGCAAAGCTAAGGTTTACACCCTAGTGGGCTCCTCTTTTGTTGCTGTTGGCGGCGCAATTACTACCGGTTCTGTGTCTGGTTTATCCATTGCTTTTGATGCAGCCGATAACGAATATATAGCCTATACGGATATTGCTAACGCGTCG
>JAZKDT010000006.1:0-7176 GCA_040387475.1 Bacteroidota bacterium
ACATCAACAGCCAAATTTATTAAAAAATCGAACATTTACCTGACGTTAAAATCGCTTGACGGACTGGAAAGTGGATTAATTGGGTTTGAGAAAAAAAGTAACAACGATAAGAACAGGGTTTACATTCAATATAAAGCAATGGTGCGTGATATGCCAAACGACCTGGTTTACCTGATCAATCAAAAAGAATGGCAGATCCAGAAAATGAACAGCTACGTGAATGTTGGCATCGACCACAATTATAGCTACAACCATGGTATTGGAACCATGAATTTGAATATGAGAGCCAGCGCACTAACCCGCGATTACGATTATTCAAATCTACAGTACACCGCTATCAACAAAAATGACCTTGGTAAAATCAACATCAATACACGGGTATTTGCTCAGTTAGGCTTTGGAACCAAACTCGCAGACGAATCGATGTTGTTTGCTTCGGGCGCTAACCCTGAAGATCTGATGGAAAATAAGTATACGCGTTCTATGGGCTTTATTCCGCCTGAGTGGGGAGAATACGGAGCTATGACGAATCACTTCACCTCAGGTGGCGGATTGAATTTACGAGGGTATTCAGGTTATGTTTTGGCTTCAGAAGATCCTAATGGTTTTATTGTGAATAATTATAAAGGAACAACGGGTGCTTCGGCCAGTGCTGAAATCGAGTTCGGCGAATTATTTAGTTTTATGACTATTAAAAAATTCAATAATACAGTTAAAATAAATCCATATTTATTTGGCGACGCCGGTACAATCAATACCAATGCTCCAACCAAAGCAACAGTGATGTCGGACTTAATTGCCGATGCCGGCGTTGGTGTAGCTGTCAGCATTCAAAAGTGGGGTCCATTGTATGGACTAAAACCTTTGACTATCCGTTTTGATATGCCTTTATTTATAAATCGTTTACCATTTGCTGAAAAAGATTATTTCCAGTTCCGCTGGATGGTAGGCATAAACCGCGCATTTTAATTATAACTGAATTATGGAACACTATGATCTAATCGTAATAGGTGGCGGGCCAAGTGGCTACGCCGGAGCTATGCGCGCATTGGACTTTAAGAAAAAAGTACTGTTAGTTGAAAAAAAACGGATTGGAGGCGCAGGTGTTTACGATGGGGTATTGACATCCAAAACGTTATGGGAACTTTCACAAAAAATTTCTTCCATTCGGGAAATGATCCCGCATTACCACGTAGACTATCAGGATATATCAAAGATCGTGAAAGAGGCCATCTTTGAACGTAAAACGCAGATGACCGTTCACACGCATTTACTTCAAAAACAGCAGCCCGAATTATTTTGTTATGACAAAGGCACTGCCAGTTTCATCGATAAAAATACAATCTCTATTAAAAAAGAAGATGGGAGCGAAAAATTTGTAACAGCCGATCATATATTAATTGCTACAGGAAGCCGACCGAGATATTTACCTCACATAAAAATAGATGAGCAGATCATTATGACCAGTGATGGCGTAAAAAATCTAACCGAGCTTCCAAAAAGTTTAGTTGTATTGGGTGCCGGTGTTATTGGTTGCGAATTTGCCACCATCTTTTCTAATATGGGCAAAACAAAAGTGTACCTGATCGATAAGGCGGATCGTATTTTACCATTTGAAGATGAAGACGTAGCTGAGCTAATCAGCGAGAGCCTGGAAAAACATGGAGCTACCATCCACCACGGCTCCTCATTAAAACGAATGGATATCAAAGACGGACAAGTAGAATATGAACTCGAATACAAAGACGGAAGCACCGAAATTATCAATGTAGAAAAAGCATTGGTATCGGTTGGCAGAGTTGCAAACGTAGAAGGTTTAGGGTTGGAAAATGCGGGAGTAAAATTAAACGACCGTGGAAGTATCTGGGACGATGACACACAAACCAATATCTCCAATATCTATGTGGCTGGCGATGTGACCACCGAAATGGCGTTGGTTAATGTAGGAGAACGTGAAGCCAGGCACGCCATTGTGAGAATGTTTGGGCCAACCATTAAACCTTTATCGTATCAAAACATTTCCACGATCATGTTCTTAAATCCGGAAGTAGCGAGTGTGGGTATGAGCGAACAGGATTGTAATAAAAAAGGATTAGCACACAAAGTAGTGAAGCTCGATTACAGTACGAACGCCCGTGCTATTGCTATGCGCAAAACAAAAGGCTTTTTTAAAATTATTGTTACTAATGATAACGGGATGCGCATTTTAGGGATGCGTGCTGTAGGTGAACATGCCAGCTCTGCCATACAGGCTGTTGCCTATTTAATCCATACCAACCAGGGAATTCGCGAATTGGCAGATATGATGCATCCGCATCCAAGCATCATTGAAGGTGTTCAGGAATGTTTAAGGATGTTACTTGGTAAGTCTATTTACAAGTCATCTGTCTTTAAAGACAAATTAAAATGTTACATCTGCGAAAATAATGTGTGTACTCCGGTTGAATCACTACTATAAAATAAGAACTTCTGAAAAAAACACTGATCATATGGCTTCTTATTTACGGTTCTTGCTTCGCGCAAACAAAAACGGTTAACAGCGAACAAGAATGGCTCATTGATAAATATTTTTCGGAAGACAAAGATGTACAAGGACAATTAGCCAGGATCGTTGATCTCACACTTAAAGGAAAATATCTGGATGCGAAAACCGAAATCATTCAGTTAAAAGCCTTATCGAAAAAATCCGAGCTCACCTACTCGGCTTTACTTTTATATGAATCCACTATTTGTTATAACGAAAGCAAATATGAATTATCTTTTGCTCTAGCTGATTCTGCCATAGTAAATTTATCTCAGTTGGATAACACCAACAGGTATATTGTAAAAGCACTTAATATGAAGGCAAAATCATTAAGTGCATTAAATGAATTTGATTCTGCTGAAAAAATTTTGAATGAAACGGTTCAATTAGCAACCTCTATTAGCGATAAAAATGGACTCGCCGGTTCATACTATCTGCTGGGTTCTATATACAGCGATAAGGGCATGTACGGCAAAAGCAAAGATTTATTTTTAAAATCAATAGAAATACGAGTGGCCATAAAAGACGAATTGGGACTGGCCGCCGGTTATTCTTTCCTTGGCTTAACTTATTCGCACCTGGGCGATTACATGCAAGGCATTGAATACATTCAGAAAAGCATCACCTTGCGTGAAAAAAACGGCGATAAACGGGGTCTCGCAAATTCCTATCTGAGTTTATATAAGATATATATAGATATTGGCGAATCAGACAAAGCGCTGGCTTCAGAATTAAAAAGCCTTGATATTTGTAGGGAAATTAATGATCTCCAGTGTGTTTCAGGACGACTTACTAACCTTGGAGAAATTTATCAGGACAAGGGTGATTATGAAAAAGCCCTCAGCTATCATTTTTTTGCCTTAGCTATAAGTAAACAGGTAAACATAAAAAACAGGATTGCAGAAGTACACGAGAACATTGCCAAAAATTATAATTACACCAAACGGTATAACGATGCCGTGAAACACCTTGACAGCTGCATGACCATTCGTAAACTTATAGGAGATGAAGAAGGTTTGGTATCTGCCACACTGGTATTATCGCAGATAAATTATAATCAATCTAAGATACAAGACGCTATCGAAAACGGAACAAAAGCGTTAAACGCCGGCTTGAAATTGAATTTACCTTACCTCATAAAAGACGCGCACCAGGTGTTGAGCAATGCCTATGATTTTCAAAAAAACGCCGACAAATCCTTGTATCATTACAAACAATACATTGTTTTAAGAGACAGTTTATACAACATCGACAAAACAAAAGAGATTGTTAGAAAAGAACTGGAATTTAATTTTAATAAAAAAGAGGAATTACAGAAACTTGCCGTAGCCAAAAAATTGCTGGAAACCGATGCTGAAAGCAGGCAACAGAAGATAGTGATTCTGTTTACAGTTCTTGGAATAGTTATTTTATCAGGCCTTTTAATATTTGGATTACAGCAATACCGTTTAAAACTAAAATCTGAACAGCAATTACAATACCTTAATTCTGATCTCAACCTGAAAAATTATCAGTTAGTGGAAAAATCAGACATTATCGAAACGCAACACAGTACAATTCATCAAAAAAATAAAGAGATAACTGATAGTATTCGCTACGCGCAAAAAATTCAAACGGCTATGATGCCGTTGAAGCATGAGTTCGCCACTTTTTTCAGAGACTCATTTGTTTTGTTTGAACCAAAAGATATCATTAGCGGCGATTTTTTTTGGATAACCAAAAAGAACGATAAAATTATTTTTGCCACGGGTGATTGTACTGGTCATGGTGTTCCGGGAGGATTTATGAGTATGTTGGGGGTTTCTTTGTTAAACGAAATTATCAATGAGCATGATTTAACCGAACCTGCTTTGATCTTAAGTCGTCTTAGAAAAAAAGTAATCACGGCCTTAAGACAAAAAGGCTTGTCGGGCGAACAACAGGATGGCATGGATATGACCATTTGTGTGATAGATAAGCAACAGTTAACATTGCAATACGCGGCGGCCAATCACTCATTTTATCTCATTCGAAAAAATGACAATGGCTATTTTCTGGAAGAATATAAAGGAGATAAACAACCTGTTGGTATTTTTGGAAATGACTTAAAGCCGTTTAAACAATATCGTATTGAGTTAAAACCAGATGATGTTCTGTATACATTCACCGATGGTTATGCCGATCAGTTTGGAGGACCAAAAGGCAAAAAATTTAAGTACAAGCAATTAAAAGACCTTCTTCTATCCATTCAAGACAAAAGTCTAACAAACCAGGAAGAAATTGTAAAACAACACTTCATGCATTGGAAAGGAAACCTGGAACAGGTAGACGATGTGTGTTTGATTGGAATTAAAATTTAATTTTTTAACTCATCGAAACATCGTTTTAAAAGCGCGAGACATTGATGAGTTTTGTATAGGATACCTAGGTGTAAGCGTAGTTTCTATAATCTACCCTATACTCATCTTCCTATATTTTCTATGTATCTATGTGGTTAAATAACGATGAAAATCACTACCTTTGTGTCATGGAAAGTGTAAGACAAAGTAAGGTCGCTAAATTATTACAGAAGGAATTAGCGGAGATTTTTAGAGCAAATGCTAAAACAATGTTTAATAACGGTTTTATTACAGTCACTATCGTGCGCGTAAGTTCCGATTTAAGTTCAGCCAAAGCATATTTAAGTATTATGGCTACACAGGATGTGGATGCTTTATTCAAATCCATAAACGATCAAAAACAACACATCCGCAAAATATTAGGTTTAAGTATCGGCAAACAAGTGCGTGTTGTTCCTGAACTTCATTTCTTTATTGATGATTCATATGATTATGCTGAAAAAATAAACGCTATTTTTAATAAGCCCATTTAATCGTAAGTTAAATAAAAAGCCCCGTATGACAACTCATACGGGGCTTTTTTTTATGTTAAGAAGACCTTAGTCTTTAATAAATTTTCTGGTAGAAATTCTTGAACCGTCATTCATTTGTAAAAAGTAAACACCTTTACTTAATGAACTGATGTTAATGGTTGTTTGAGATGAATAATTGGCATCATGCGTTAACACGGTTTTACCCAAAGCATCCACAATTTGAATTTTACCCATGTGATCAGCAGAAGCAACTGTTAATTCAGATGTTGCAGGATTTGGAGATACAAACACATTAGAAACCTGGTTATAAGATTGAACGCCAGTTGTAGAGTTGATCGTTAAAAACCAGGTCAAGGTTTGTGTTGTAGGACCAAAACTCGTATTAACTGCGAAAGTTGCAGCTACGGAATATGTTCCTGGCGCTGTAGTAATTCCTGTGATACGCATACATGCGCTGGATCCACCGGGAAAATTACCGCTGACAGGATTTGTAGAGTATGCAAAACCCACAGGTAAGCCAGTAACAGAACTAATGGTAGCATCCGTGATAGTTGCAATACCGCCAATGCTTGTAGCTAAAGTAAACTGAATATCTGTTGTGTAAGACATATTAGTAGTACCTGCCGGTAAATTGGTGCTTTCTGCCGGTACAGTACAATATCCTTGTGCACTGGGAGTACATGCAGCGCCAATAACACATTGTGCTGATAATTGTGATAAACTGCCGGTTAGTACAGCAGCAAAAAGTAGAAGTTTTTTCATATGATATGTTTTTTAAGTTTATCAAATCTAATAAAAAAATCTTTACATAAAACCGGTAATGAGTAAAGCATCAGTTTTACATCTACAAACATAAATAGGATGAGCAATAAATTTTGTATTTTTACCCTGCTAAGACCTTATCCTATCAAATTTGAATCTTTCATTCTTCATAGCCAAACGCTACCTGATCTCGAAAAAATCGAACAATGCCATTAATGTCATTTCCTGGATCAGCATCATCGCTATTTCTATCACTACGGCTGCGTTGATCATCGTTCTTTCGGCCATGAACGGAATGACCTCTATTGTTGCCGATTTGTACCATGCTATCGAACCCGATTTAAAAGTAACAGCCATTAACTCAAAATACATGTCTGACAAGGAAGAACTGGTTAAAAAAATAAAATCTGTTCCCGGCATAAAAGGCATCTCCTACTCTATTGAAGAAAATGCCCTCATGAAACTGGACGATAAACAGGCTATTATAACAGTAAAAGGCGTAGATGATGAATTTAAGAACCTAACTCATTTTGACACGGTAGTAGTTGACGGCACCTACAGATTTAATTATAAAGATCAGTTTTATGGCGTTTTTGGGCGCGGAGTTGCAGGTCGTTTAGGGATTAATGTGAATGATTTTGTTTCCCCCATTTCAATTTACGCACCCATCCGCGGTAAAACAGAGAGCATCAATCCGGAAGATGCTTTTAATAAAATATCAATCAGCCCGGCTGGCATCTTTGCTTTAAATGATGATTTTGATTTCAAATATGTGTTGATAGATTTGAAAGCAGCTCAGCAATTATTTGATTGTCCGGGTGCTTTTTCAACGATTGAACTCAGTGTAGACGATAAAACCCAATTGAAATTAGTTCAGGAAAAACTACAACATGCATTAGGAAATCAATATCTTGTTAAAAACCGGTACCAGCTAAATGACGTATTATTTAAAACCCTGGAAACGGAGAAACTATGGACCTTTTTGATCCTGAGTTTTATTTTGGTAATAGCTACATTCAACATCATTGGAGCGTTGACT
>JAZKDT010000006.1:7186-17826 GCA_040387475.1 Bacteroidota bacterium
ATTTATACGAACTATTTTTATGCAGGAAGGTTTTTTAATTACTTCGGTTGGTGCCATAAGCGGGCTGGTAATTGGACTAATTGTATGTTTGCTGCAACAGCAGTTTCATTTGGTGGAATTTGAAGAACAAGGCGTTATACCCTACTACCCGATTGAATTGCAATTAAAAGATTTTTTATTGATACTGGGAGTAGTAATGGGAATAGGTTTTTTGGCGGCATTATACCCGGTAAGAATTTTTACTAAGAATGATCTGGTACACTTACAGGATTGATCTCGTTATTGCGAACGCAGTGAAGAAGCAATCTTAAAATTAATATAGTGTGAGATTACGTCGGGCAAAAACCCCAGCAATGACGCAGGAAAATTAAACTCCCTTCACCTCTTCACCTTCTTTATTTTCAACCAATCTCACACCATCCGGATGAATGGTAATTTTACGCTGGCGATATAATATACCGATCGATTTTTTATAGGTGGCTTTACTCATGTCAAATCTTCGCTCAATCAAATCGGGAGAACTTTTATCGGTAAGCTCAAGATATCCTTCATGCGCAACCAGATACTCCAATATTTTTTCGGTGGACGATAAAACATGTTTAAATCCAACTTTTTGTAAGCTCAAATCGATCAGATTTCCATCGCGGATCATCTTTACATAACCTTTAACCGCATCACCAACAGCAAGGTCAGTGAACACATCGTTATGGTATATCAATCCTTTGTGAATACTATTAATTACACAGGTAAACCCAAGATCTGTTTCATTATATACCAACAAATCAACTTCTTCTCCCTGTTCAACTTCTAAAACTTCGTTACTGATAAATTTATTGATCTTACTCGATGCAACGATCCGATCGGTTAGCTCATCCAGATAAATAAAAACCACATAATTATGCCCTTCAATCATTTTTTGTTTTTGCTCCTTGAAGGGAACAAACAGGTCTTTTTCTAATCCCCAATCTAAAAAAGCACCAACGCGGGAAACTTCTGAAACGTTTAAGAAAGCAAACTGGTTTATTTCAACGTAAGGTTTTAAGCGCGTAGCAATTATCCGGTCTTCAGAATCTTTATAAATAAACACCTCTATTTCGTCTCCAACCTGAAATTCAGGTTCAATGTGTTTGTTAGGCAATAAAACCACTTCATTTTCGTCACCCAAATACATACCCGGAGGAGTTTGTCTCAGAATGGTTAATTTATTTGTTTTTCCAATTTGGATCATGGGTGAAATTTTGCGCAAAGATATGATTTAAAGCCCAACCAAGGCCGAAAATCATAGCAAAAATTCATTCCCTAATTCAAAGCCTAGTTTCACTAGATGACATAAGCGAAAGCTTGTTAAAACAGCAACGTTTTTTTAAATTTAAAGATTAATTAACAGTTTCAAAAACTACTATGAAAAAATTATTCCTATTTGTTGTACTGTCTGGTTTATGCTCTAATTTTTTTGGGCAAATTGCTACTTCCGTTAATCCAACAGTTGCCCAAATGCAGGCACTTTTGCAGGGGAATGGAGTTACCGTTACAGGATTAAATATCACTTGCCCGCTTGGTGCTTTTGCAACTTTTAACAACGGTGCGGCCGCATTAGGAGCAGGTTTAAATAACGGAATATTGTTAACGACAGGAACGGCAGCCAGTGTTGCCGGACCTCCAACAGGTTTTGCAAGCCAGGATAATAGTAGTGCCGGTGGTGGCGGGTCGGCCCTTGGTAACACGTTATCGGGAGGAACAACTTATGATGGCTGCTATATAAATTTTATGATCACACCAAGCTGTGCTACCCTAAGTATCAACTATGTGTTTGCTTCCGAAGAATATCCTGAATTTGCTACCGGTTCAATCAATGACGTTTTTGGATTTGTTATCAGTGGTCCAAATCCTTTAGGTGGAAACTACAATCAATACAATACGGCTTTGCTGCCTGTTACAACAACTACTTCCAACGTGGTATCGATTCAAAATGTAAATAATGGCTCAGCCAATACGGGTCCATGTACCAATTGCGCATATTACATTGACAGCCCTCCGGGATTGATTTACGATGGAAAAACGCCTGTCTTGACAGCCTCATGCGCTGTTACGCCTTGTCAAACCTACACCATGACCATTGGTGTGTGGGACGATTCTGACGGAATTTATGATTCAGGTGTGTTTTTAGATGTAAATGGTTTATCATGTGCTAATCAGCCTACAATAACAGCTACAGCCAATCCAACCAGTGTTTGCGGTCCACAAACAGTTACGTTAACTGCTAATGGAGGATTTGCAATAGGTAATTATACCTGGACAGCTCCAGCATCAGGAGGTCTGGCGTCTACAACCGGCTCTGTTGTGACAGCTAATCCCACATCCGCTACAATTTATACGGTACAATATTCTGACATCAATACCTGTCCCGGCTTTCCTGTAACACAAACTGTATCTATTGCATTTACACCTCCGCCAGCGCTTCCGGTAAGCCAAACGCCTGCCGGTGCCATCTGTGCCGGACAAAGTGTTACGTTAACTGCAAACGGTGGCGCCGGAACTTATTCCTGGTCGCCGGCTACGGGACTCAGTACAACATCCAGCTCCGTTACTGTGTCTACGCCTGCCGCCACCACAACCTATACGGTGATAAAAACGGTGGGTGCTTGTGTAAGTTCAACGGTTATTACTGTAACTGTGGGCGGTTCGTCTGTTGCAATAACGCCCTCTTTATCAACCATTTGTTCGGGCCAAAGCCAGGCTTTATCTGCCAGCGGTTCGGGTCCATTTGTTTGGACTGCCAGTTCGGGAACTAACCCGCCTGCAGCCGGTAACGTTACTGTTACTCCCACTACTACAACTACTTATACTGTTTTATCAGGCACAGGTGCCTGTACAGCGCAGGCAGTTGCTACAGTTTCTATTTCAACTACGCCAAGCATTGCCATCACACCTTCTTTATCGGTAATTTGTTCGGGACAAAGCCAGGCATTATCGTCCAGTGGTAGCGGGCCGTTTGTTTGGACTGCCAGCTCCGGTGCTAATCCGCCAGCAGCAGCTAACGTTACGGTTACACCAGCTACAACAACAACTTACACGGTTTTATCCGGTACAGGAGCATGTACTGCAACCGCTGTAGCGACGGTATCAATATCACTAACCCCATCCATAAGCATTACACCATCGCTGTCAACAATATGTGCAGGTCAAAGTCAGGCTTTAGCAGCGAGCGGTGCCGGACCTTTTGTGTGGACTGCCAGCTCAGGATCTAATCCACCATCTGCGGCCAATGTAACTGTAACTCCCGCCGCAACTACAACCTATACTGTTTTATCGGGTACGGGAGCTTGTACAGCTACAGCCGTTGCCACTGTTTCGGTTGGTGCTACTCCTGCAATAAACATTACACCTTCCAATACTACTATCTGTTTAGGAGAAAGTGTTGGCCTATCGTCAACCGGTACCGGCCCTTTCACCTGGACGGCAAGTTCGGGAGCCGCTCCTGCAAGTGCAGCTAATGTAACAGTAACTCCTACTACAACTACAACATACACCGTATTGTCAGGAACCGGTGCATGTACAGCCCAGGCTGTTGCAACGGTATCTGTTGCCCCTACTCTATCTATCAATATTACGCCATCAAATACAACCATTTGTTTGGGAGAAAATGTTGCCTTATCATCAAGTGGTTCCGGACCATTTACCTGGACTGCAAGCATTGGCGCTGCTCCTGCCAGTGCTGCTAACGTTACAGTAAGTCCAACTTCCAATACAACCTATACTGTATTGTCGGGAACCGGAGCTTGCACAGCTCAAGCCGTTGCCACTGTTTCAATTTCTCCAGCCTTGTCTATTAATGTAACACCTTCCAGTACAATTATCTGTAACGGACAATCCACTATTTTATCGACTTCCGGAACCGCCGGTGCAGGACCATTTGCATGGAGTTCAAGCACCGGAACAACGCCTCTTCCAACTTCAACCGTTTCTGTGAGCCCTACAACTACAACTACATATACCGTTTTAGCCGGAACAGGTGCTTGCACGGCGCAAGCTGTTGCCACGGTGAGTGTTTCACCTGCATTAAATATTTCTATTACTCCGAGCGTTACAAGTATTTGCAGCGGAGCAAGCGCTACTCTAACAGCCTCGGGTGCCACTAGTTATTCATGGTCTCAGGGATCAACAGCTTCTTCGATTGTAGTTACGCCGGCTACCAATACCAGTTACACCGTTGGCGGAACGGACGGAATATGCGTTAGTATGGCGACGGCCTTTGTGAATATTATATCGTTTACGCCAACCATTACACCGAGTTCATCTTACTATTGCCTGGGCGTGGCTCCGGTATCTTTAACAGGAAGCGGTGCAACAACTTACACCTGGACTGGCCCGAGCTTAAACACGAACACAGGTTCAGTTGTAGCTGCCACACCATCGGTAACCAGTATTTATACGGTAACAGGAGAAACAGGTGGTTGTACATCTACCCAAACTATTTCGTTAACAGTTCCACCGGTAAGTACTATTACAGCATCAGCTAATAACACAATTATATGCGTTGGCGGAACTGGATCGACACTAACGGCAAACGGAGCAAGTACTTATACCTGGTCACCAATATCAGCAACTACGCAAACGTTAGATGTAAATCCTACAACCACAACCACCTATACTGTCATTGGACAATCAGCACAAGGATGTTTTGAGGTTCCGGCAGTGGTAACTGTAAGTGTATTACCATCTGTTAATCCGGTGCTTGTGGCGAGTAGCCCAACCGTTTGTTTAACTCAAGGCATAATTATTTCTGCTCCTCCTTTACCCGGCTTAACCTATACATGGCAGCCAACCAATGCTATTTCGGGAGCAAGCAATACATCTAGCATTGTTGCTATGCCTCCTACCACAACTACTGTTATTTATACGGTAACTATTTCAAATGGAGTATGTACGGGGATGGATACTATTCAATTAAAAGTGTTTACCGCGCCTAACATTAGCAATTTCACAACACTTAACAACGATACCGTTTGTGTAGGTGGTTGTGTTACATTTAGTGCTAACGCAACCGGTAGCCAACCTATATATTATCAATGGTATTATGAAAGCGGCATTGGAACTTCATCGGTAGGTATTGCGCCGGAAGCGTGTTATCCTTCGGCAGGAACATTCTCCGTCATGTCCATTGCAAATAATGTGTGCGGCACTGATACAATGGTGAAGACAAGTTTTGTAACCGTATATGATATGCCTGTATTAATAGTATATGGTGATACAACTATAAATATTGGTGAAACAGCCGAGGTATTTGCTACAGGCGGTTTAAGCTACAGTTGGTCGCCGAACATAAACGGCACCATTGCCTGCGTGACCTGCTCAAGTACGGTGGTTCAACCAACGTTAACAACGCATTACATTGTTGTTGCCTCCAACTCACCTTATTGTAAAGTTCAGGACACTGTTACCGTAACGGTTGATATCAATTGTGGAGACTTCTTTGTGCCAAATGTATTCTCACCAAATGATGACGGATTAAATGACATGATCAATGTTCATGGAAGATGTATTTCGACATTCAACCTTATGATTTTTAACAGATGGGGTGAAAAAGTATTTGAAACTACGACACAGGACAACAGCTGGGATGGAACTTTCCGAGGTAAGAGGCTGGATACCGGTGTATTTGTATATAAAGCCGACGGTGTTTCCATCGACGGGCAAACGTTTAGTTTTAAAGGTAACATTACACTTATCCGATAATCATATCAACTATTTAAGTCCAACACTATGACGAAAATCAGAATATTTATTTTTCTTTTTTGCTTAACTGCCATTAAAGGTATATCACAAACAGCTTGTGGAAGTGCTGCTGCATTTTGCGCAAACAATACAACCGGAACAACATTTCCGGCGGGTGTTGGTAATGCTAGTGCCGGGGCAGGGCCCGATTATGGATGTTTATTTAGCACACCCAATCCTGCCTGGTACTATTTCCAGGTTTCGCAAAACGGAATCATCAACATTGGTATTAGCGGCACTGGAGGAGGAGATGTTGATTTTATTTGCTGGGGACCTTTTACATCTCCAACAGGTAACTGCGGTAATTTAACCGCTGCTAATACAGTTGATTGCAGTTACTCGGGCAGTGCCACTGAAACGGTTACTATTAACAACGCTGTAGCGGGACAATATTATCAGCTTTTACTCACTAACTATTCAAACCAACCCCAAAACATTAATTTTAACCAGGTAGGTGGTTCAGGATCTACTAACTGTGGACTCATTGCTCCTGTTACAAGTGCAACCATATGTGCCGGACAAACAGCAACTATTTCGGCTAACACCAATTTAACGAGCCCCACCTTTGTTTGGAGCCCGGGTGGTATGACAACACAAACTATTACGGTGTCACCGGCCGTTACCACTGTATATACAGTAACAGTTACAGGTTTAAATCCATCTAATACATCAACAACAGTCGTCGGGAGTGGAACGGTTACGGTCAGTCCGCCCACCCCAATTACAGTCACCCCCGCCTCATCATCCATTTGCTTGGGACAAAGTGTAGGGTTATCTGCATCGGGCCCCGGACCATTTGTATGGAGTGCCAGTACCGGAACAGCGCCGGCAAGTGCGGCTAACGTGACAGTTACCCCAGGTACAACCACAACTTATACAGCAGTTTCCGGAGTTGGCACATGTACATCTTCTGCAGTAGCAACTGTTTCGATAACATTAACCCCTTCTATCACCATTACGCCATCCCTGTCTATTATTTGCCAGGGGCAAAGCGCAACACTGACTTCAAGCGGAAATGCACCGTTTAACTGGACCTCCAGCAGCGGACCAATTTTTTCGAGTGGAGCTACTATAACCGTTTTTCCTTCCTTAACAACTACTTATACAGTTATATCCGGAGCAGGAACCTGTACCGCATCAGCTGTGGCTACCGTTTCTGTAGGTACTCCTCCTCCCACTGCTATTACCCCATCCTTATCATCCGTTTGTGCCGGACAAAGCGTTGCATTATCAGCTTCGGGGACAGGGCCTTTTTTATGGAGTGCCAATACCGGAACAGCAACTGCTACTGCAGCTAATGTTACGGTTACACCAGGCTCAACAACAACATACACGGTGATATCAGGTGCAGGAACCTGTACATCATCAGCCGTGGCAACTGTATCTATTACGTTAACTCCAACGGTTAGTATCACACCATCTGTTTCAACTATTTGTTTAGGTCAAAGTGCAGTTTTAACTGCGGGCGGCAGCGGACCATTTACATGGACTGTGAGCAGCGGAACTAATCCGCCGGCTGTTGGTACCGTTACAGTTACACCAACTACAACCACCACTTATACGGTTATCTCGGGCCCGGCCACATGTACGGCTGTTGCTGTCGCAACGGTGTCGATTGGCGCCACACCTTCCATTAGTATTACCCCCTCTAATACAACCATTTGTGCGGGCGCAGTTGTTACCTTATCATCCACAGGCGCAGGACCCTTTACGTGGACTGCAAGTAGCGGACCATCTCCAACCAGTTCAGCTACGGTAGCTGTTATGCCTAACGCATCCACAACGTACACGGTATTGTCAGGAACGGGAGCTTGCACCACTACGGCGGTTGCTTCTATTTCCGTAAATATCACGCCAACTGTAGTTATTACACCAACCTTATCTACTATCTGCTCAGGACAAAATACTTCTTTTACGGCATCAGGAGGATCAACGTACACCTGGACTCCCTCTCCCGGAACTTTCACCACATCAGGATCAAGTTTTTCTCTTAGTCCTGTTAATTCAACATCAGTAATTATTTCTTCTGCTGTGGGAAACTGTACGGGATATGCATTTACCATCATTGATGTTTTGCCGGATATTAACCCAACGATCACGGCCAGTAGTCCCACAGTTTGTATCACACAATCGGTATCTCTTTCAGTAGCGTCCGGTGCTGGCTTAACTTACAATTGGTTACCGCTTACCGCTATCTCGGGAGCGGCAGATACATCAAACGTAATCGCGTTGCCGCCTACATCAGTCACGGTTATTTATACGGTTACCGTTTCAAATGGTTTTTGCGCGAGTACTGACACTATAGAACTTAAGATAAAAACGCCACCAGATATTTTAAATGTCACCACTCTTAACAACGACACTATTTGTACAGGTGGCTGTGTTACATTTAGTGCTACATCTACGGGCAGCTTACCAATTTATTATCAATGGTATTACGAAAGCGGCGTTGGAACGTCAACTGTTGGAATTGCTCCCGAGGCGTGTTATCCGTCTGCGGGTAGTTTTTCAGTAGTTGCCACAGCATCTAACGGTTGTGGTGTTGATACTATGCTTAAATCAAATTTAGTAACCGTATTTGATATGCCAATACTCGTTGTATATGGCGACACCACTATTAACATTGGCGAATCAGCAGAAGTGTTTGCTTCCGGGGGAATGTCTTATAGCTGGTCGCCGAACATTAATAATACCATTGCCTGTGTAACCTGTTCAAGTACAGTAGTGCAGCCAACGTTAACGACCCAATACATTGTTGTGGCATCTAACTCTAAATACTGTAAAGTTCAGGATACGGTGACCGTTATCGTGGATATTAACTGTGGAGATTTCTTTATACCCAATGTGTTTTCGCCAAACGATGATGGCTTAAACGATCTTATTAATGTTCACGGAAGATGTATCTCTACATTTAATCTTCAGATTTTTAACAGATGGGGAGAGAAAGTGTTTGAAACAACTACCCTTGAAAATAGCTGGGATGGAACGTTTAGAGGAAAAAGACTTGATACCGGCGTATTTGTTTACAGAGCTGATGGTGTATCAATAGATGGACAAACGTTTAACATGAAAGGCAATATTACGTTAATCAGATAATCAAAAAGAAGACTCAATTATATTTTAATAAACAGAAACCATGAAAAAAATAATTTTAGCAAGTGTCTTTATCCTTCCTTTTATAACTAAGGCGCAGGATATACATTTTTCACAATTTAATGAAACACCTGTTTTATTAAATCCTGCGATGAGTTGTACTGCGTTTGACACTAGAATTATAGCGAATTATAAAAATCAATGGGCCAGCGTAACCAGCCCTTTTCAAACCTATGGTATTAGTATTGAAAAAACGCTAAAACATTTGAAGCTAAAAAAAGCATATACCGGTATGTCGCTTAGCATTTACAAAGATAAAGCAGGAGATGCAGGTTTAGGCGCTATACTGGTAAATCTTGGTTTTAACGCAGTTGTAAAAACAAGTGAGTATGGTAAATTATCGGCCGGTATTGGTGGCGGGTTTAATTACCGAACCATAGATGCCTCCAAATTACAATGGGAAAGCCAGTATAACGGAGCAACGTATGACGCGGCTATTGCCTCGGGAGAAAAAACTCCGGTTAACTCTTTTATACAAGGAGATATGGTAGCTGGTTTGGTTTATCATTTTGCTAAGAGCGAGCGTTATATCAGCGCCCAGGACGGAACCAAATTTGACATTGGTGCATCTGTATTCCATTACAATATGCCAAAATATTCGTATGCAGGAAGTGGTGATAAACAGTTTGCCAAGTTTGTGGTGCATGGTAACTTTGACATCGGCATAAAAAATACGGGCATTGCTATTGTTCCAAGTGCTTTATATATGAGACAGGGTCCGTCGCAGGAAATTAATGTAGGCTGTTTATTCAAATATATTATCCAGGATCAATCAGTGTATACCGGAATTAAAAAACCATGCGCTTTATCTATTGGTTCTTATTACCGTGTTGGTGATGCAATTATTCCCGCGATTATGTTTCAATACGACAAATATGCATTTTGTGTAACGTACGATTTAAACACCTCTCAGCTAACAGGTGCGTCGAAAGCAAAAGGTGGAATGGAATTCAGCTTGAAATTTAATACCAGTCCGGGTTATGGTAAATCACTGGGAGCAAGCGTTAACAGGCCTACTTATAAATAATCATTTTAGATTGTAAAGAAATCCTCTTACCAAACAGTAAGGGGATTTTTTATGCAAGGTTAAGCCTATTTAACTTTAAGGATAAAAACTGAACAGGAGGAAGAGAGAAAATTCCCTCCTCAATTCCACTGCCGAGAATGCACCTTCACCGCGCTCCAAGGGATAGAGGGAAGTTGCTTACGTCTGTGCCCCCTACTTGAGAGGGAAGTGTGTTTACAATTTTTCCAGTAAACTATTAAAATAAGAAGCACTGTGTAATAATCGGCTGCCATACCAACTGAATAATTCTCCATCCACCAATATAATTTTTGCCTGCGGTAACAGCCCCTGTAATTCGTTGATATGTTGGTGTTTAAAAGGATAAGGTTCTGAAGACAGAAAAATGAGTTCAGGATTTAGGGTTTTAATATCTTCGATGCTTAAATGGGGGTAACGGCTTAAGTCTTTAGTAACTTCAAGCGAAGCGACCGATTCATTTTCTGACTCACTTAATATGTTTTTCAGGCCTGTTTTTAATAACATATCGCCGATAAATGTTGCATTGCCTGCCGCCATGTAGGGATTTTTCCAGATCAGGTACAACACCGTTTTCTGTTTTGAATTAACATTTAAAAAGGAATTTTCTATCTTATTTTTTATAGCAGTAGCCTCCTCTAATCTGTTTACCAGCTTACCGACCAGACTG
>JAZKDT010000007.1:0-15286 GCA_040387475.1 Bacteroidota bacterium
GGAACCTGCGAGAAATATAGAAAATTTAGTTTCTATGTTGGATAAACTATGTGGTGGTTTTATGATCATGTTATTTTCTATTTCTTCCCTTTTCATCAGGGTATAATGTTTGAACAACATCGCTTTGCCAAAACTCTTTTGTGCTTACATCCAGTATAGTGAGTTTCCCATAGAACCCTGCTCCTGTATCCACGTTCCAGATATTGATTGCATTCATTGGTTCTTCTATATCATAATTCAGAGTAGGAGTGTGGCCAATGAAGATTTCATGGAATAACTTCAATCTTTTGGGATACAATTTAGAATCCTTTTGTATTCGTTTATCCATCGTTAGAGCCATTTCCCATAAAGTTCTGTCCCAACTATAATTAGATGCGTAGGTTTCTTTCTCAGGTCCATGCATCGATGAATAACCTGCATGAATAAAAAGGTTATTTTTTTCATCAACATGGTAATTGATCATGGATTCAAAAAACTGTAAATGTCTTTTCCATTTCGCTTCTTCGTATAATCCATAGCTTTCAATGGTTGAACTTCCTCCGTGCTTTAGCCAGGTTTGATCTGCATAAGATCTTCTTAACCAGTCTTCGCCCCAGGTATCATGATTACCACGAATAAATAAACAATTATTAGTGTTTTTTAATTCGATCAGGTATTCAATAACGTCGCATGACTGGCTCCATCCATCTACATAGTCGCCCAAAAAGATCAATTGATCATTTGATGTAACAGCAACTTTTTCTAATACCTGTTTAAGTGCTAAAAAACCTCCGTGTATGTCTCCTATGACTAAAGTTCTCGTTCTCATTTTATTAATTTATACATTACGTCAGTTCTTAATACATATTTTGTTCCTGATTGTATTTCTTCTCCGGCATGTTTC
This sequence comes from Bacteroidota bacterium, assembly GCA_040387475.1. Taxonomy (GTDB): domain Bacteria; phylum Bacteroidota; class Bacteroidia; order B-17B0; family Aurantibacillaceae; genus UBA4416. The sequence goes on from JAZKDT010000007.1 coordinate 884, forward strand.
ATCCCGTGATAAAATACAAGTGCGGTTCCTTTTTTTGGTTTAACCTCACTATTCTGAAAGGTTGTACTTCCACCTTCGAAATCATCGTTCAAATAGATCATCAATGTAAAATAGCTTGCTTCTTCATTATTCCTGATGTAGCTGCCATCAATATGTCTTTTAAAGCGTTGTCCATTTTCGTATTTGTAAAAACGAAACATTTCATTTAATCCCAGTACTTCACTATTAGCAAATTTATCTACTGCAAACGGTTTGAATTTCTCCCAAATGCGAGCTGACAAATCAAAATCTACAAAAGTAATTCTTGAATTATTTCTTACTGCTTTTAGCATTACCTGTTTACCATACATTTGAACCTTTGCATCTTCATAGCCTTTTTGCTCACTCCATAAAATAAGATCATCGCATTCTTGAGAACTTAAAAAATCTTCTATGAGATAAAGAAACGTATCGAGACTTACTATTTTCATGATATTAAAATTCTATATATTTTGCAGGAACCTCTTCGCAAAGCCATACGCCATTTTTTGATAAATAAAACACATGCCCATCTGTATGCATCTGAGACGCATTAATTTTTAAAATAATTGGTTTACCGCGTCGACTTCCAACTTTTACAGCGGTTTCCAAATCCTTACTTAAGTGTACATGTAGGCGTTGCATTTTTTGTAAACCCTTAGATCGGATACTACCTATGAATTTTTCGACAGTACCATGATATAAAAATCCGGTTGGCTCGGTTGGTTCAAATTCGAGATCAACATTTACTGTGTGACCCTGGTTTGCCCTGATCTTTGAATAATCATCACTAAAGGCAAATCGTTGTTTGTCGCTGCTAATAACTATCTCATCTAATATGTCAAAATCAAATACTGTATTTTTCTGCCTGCATTTTTCAATTAGTTCATCTACACTTACCCAGCCATTGGCATCCATAGTAATTCCTATTTCTTCAGGTTTATGTCTTAATATCAGGCTTAAAAATTTGCTGATATGTTTTAAATCTTTCATTTTGTTTAATCGTTTATTAATTCATCTCTTACTTCCATTAAAGCAAAGCCCAACAGATTTTCCCCTTTCCATTCTTTTGGATTTTTGGCATTCGGGCTATCCTCTGTTAAACCTATTCCCCATATAGCATCTACAGGACTTGCTTCTACCAGGATCTTATTTTTTGTTTGAATCAGGAAATGTTTTAAGTCTTTGTTTTGTGAGAATTTTAAATAGTTCCCTCTTTTAACTATGTTGTATTTTTGTTCATCCCAAATAACTGCATCAAAATTTTTAATTTGTCTTCCCAGGTCTTTGACATCTTTAGGAGAATGTTTAGAGAGAATTTTTTCAAAAACATCCATATCATTAAATAACTTTGCTTTGCCTGCCATCATATAATGTTCGGCTGTTTTATAGATTATACCGTCTCCTCCAAAATCTGAAGGCCACCATTGACTCATGCAGGTTTTAATAATCGAACCATCTTTGGAGGGTTGATGTCCCCAAAAGAACAAATACTCTACATTTTCCTGTTTTTGTATAGAATCGATAGTATGTTTCATTTTAGAATAAATTGTATGATTTATAAAATTCAGTTTCCTGAATATTGCTAATAGAGTTAGAGCTCCCAATGTTTTTATATCCTGCTTCTTTTAACCGGTCGATAGCATTATGACTAAAGATTCCATGTGATGCAATGAAGTAAAGATCACCGGCGTTTTTTGCTTTTAAAGCAGCGGCTAATTCAATAAAGGTTCTTCCTCCATCGCAAATATCGTCTATCACAATACAGGCCTTTCCACTCAGGTCATCTGTATTAACATCACTTTTAACGATCTGCCCCGTTGCCAGGTCACGTACTTTGATGCCTGTGGCGATGTTTCCTTTGTAGTCTATTTTTTGAGCCAGCTTATCTACCTTTTTATACGCACCTAAGTCTGGCGAGACCAAGACAAAATCTTTCAGGTTGAACGCTTTCAAAAAATGTTTTACCATTTCATAGTTCGCCATATTTTCGCAACGGTTTAACAGCGCTACTGAAACGTCGCTATGCGCATCAAACACAATCACCTTGTTCACGTTTAAACTATTCAACAGGCTTGCAAATACTTTGATCGATAAAGGTTCGCCCGGAACCATCACCCTGTCCTGGCGGGCATAAGGAATGTATGGAATGAAGAGTTCGATATAAGGTACATACATATTTCTTAAGGCGTCTACGGTTAAGCATACGTTCATGATATCATCCGATGAATTTAAGCGGGTATTTATTCTGACCTTATCAGTCTCGTTAAATGATGCTAATAGTTTGACGTGACATTCGCCACCCGCAAATTTTTTTAATTCTACAGATTCGTTCGGTTCAAATAAGCTAATAGTTTTCATAGTGTTATGGTTTAAAGTTCAAAGTGAAATCCTTTTTGTGTTAATTCTTTGTAGGCTTTTTTATCAAAGCTATAGTACTGGCCTGCTTTCCTGGCTACATTTTGTTCTTTTTCTTCCAGCCCTTTTAAAAATCCCATACCCAGTATTTTTTTACGGAAGTTTCTTTTATCAATTGACACTTCAAGAATAGCTTCGTAAAGAGCCTGTAGTTGTGACAAGGTAAATTTTTCGTTCAACAGTTCAAATCCGATAGGCTGATAAGATACTTTTCCTTTAATGCGTTGGATGGCCACTTTAACGATCTTACTATGATCGAATGCCAGCTTTGGTAATTTGGATAGTTCAAACCATTCGGCTTTTATGGTATCACGACCGGCAATCAACTCATACTGATGTTTATTTACCAGGGCAAAATAGGCTACAGAAATTATTCGTTCGCGTGGATCACGGTCGGTATCACTAAAGGTGTATAGTTGTTCAATGAACATGTGCTTAACTCCCGTTTTTTCTACAAGAATACGCCTGGCACATTCTTCGGTAGTTTCTTCGATAAATACAAAACCACCCGGTAATGCCCATTTGTTTTTGAAGGGTTCTTTTTCTCTCTCAATTAAAAGCAATTTCAGTTCACCTCCGTCAAACCCAAAAATAACACAGTCGGTTGCCAGCGCAGGACGTTCATATTCGTAAACATATTTTAACTGTTGTTTCATTTCTTAGTGTAATTATGACACAAAGATAGGTAAAAGTACCATATGCGTAACATTCTTAGTGTAAATAATACACTTAATAAGGCTAACGTTCTGATTTTTAGTAAGATTTTTTTTGATAGCACTTTTAAGTGCTGGTTATTTATCTAGCCAGGCTTTAAATTCGCTCACACGTTCCCTGCTCACAACGGCTGCTTCATCGTGGAGTAACTCTGAATTTATTTTTAGCCGGCTGTTAAAATAAGAGCTCACTTTTTGAACCGAATTGATGCAGATCAATACCTTGCGATTAATTCTAAAGAACATATCCGGCGCAATTAAGCTTTCCAGTTGATCTAAAGTATAATCAACAGGGTAACGTTTTCCTGAATTAGTAAGCATTAATGTGATGCCATCCTCCGCAATAAAATGCAATACTTCTTCTGTTTTAACGGAAACAATACTATCGCCCATTTTTACCATGAAACGGTTTTTGTATTGCTTGTTCAAATTTTGATAGACACTTGCCATATCCTGAATGATAGACACCTGTTGTTGTGTATTAAATTTTTTAAGCTTATCAAGAGCACCACGTAAATCCTCTGCACCAATTGGTTTTAAAAGGTAATCTACGCTATTCAATTTAAAAGCTTTAATGGCATATTCATCAAATGCGGTTGTAAAAATTACCGGGATGTCAATTTGTATCTGAGAAAAGATTTCAAAGCTAAGCCCGTCTGCTAAATGCACATCAACAAATAATACATCGGCATGTATTCCTTTTTGAAAAGCACCGATACTTTTTTTTACAGAGTCGAATGTGGCCACTACGTTAAAAGCAGGGTCGATACGCTTTAGCATGTTTTCTAAATGCTCAGCAGATAATTTTTCGTCTTCTATAATAACGGCGTTCATTTGGCTTGTAATAATGGTATTTTAACATGGAACGATTTGGCGTCCTCAGTAATGTCAATCAACTTTTCGGTGAAATAACTATACCGATCGCGGATATTATTTAAGCCGGTCTTGCAACTTGGCTCGCTTTGCGAACGGAGTTGCAAATTGTTGCTTACCTCCAGCCAATCGTTTTCTGTTTTAATGCTAACGTTTAGCGGCTGCGCTTCCGATATTTCGTTATGCTTTATCGCATTTTCCACTAAAATCTGCAGGGCCATCGGAGGCAATAGTTTACGCTTGGCCTCGTCCGGAATATTGATCTCGAAAGTAATGTTTGTATCAAACCGTATTTGCAGCAGGTAAGTATAGGATCTGATAAAAGCCAGTTCCTCGTTCAGGCTCACTAGTTCATTATCTTTATTATCCAATAGGTACCGATATACCTTCGACAACTGGTTAATGAAATCAACAGCCTTATCCTGATCTTTATACACCAAAGAAGAAAGCACGCTCATATTATTAAATAAAAAGTGTGGATTGATCTGACTTTTAAGATTTTGCAGCTGTGCCTGCATCACTTGTGTTTTATGATGTTCGATCTCTACTAATGATGCTTTCCAGTGTCCGAAAAACTGATGCCCAATTTCAATCGATAATAAAATGATGGCAATCATAACCCCTATGATAAGCGAGGTTGACATAAATGCATTTTTGGATTCGAGTGGTAATTTGCACACATACATATTAAATGCGAGCATGGACACGTACATAATAACTGCGGTATAAATAATAGTAACCGGCAATTGAACCATAATACGTTTACACGGGCTGGAAACCCAGGAGAACCTGGCGTTTAAAAAATGATCAAGACGTAAGTTTCCCTCCCAGATAATAATAGTGATGATGATAGACATCAGGAAATCAATAAACTGAATGCCGGGCCCATTCACGGGTACAGAAATATAGTGGAGTAGGAATGAAATTCCTATCCCCACTATGATCATGTATATGAACCGGGTCCAGTTTTTAGGCATGTTATAAATTTACAAATTATTATGTGCGAAGCTCATTAACAACATAATTAAAACTGAACTTTATACACAAAGTTTGGAAAAAATCCTATTTGATAGGCTGTATTTATATTGTTCGTTAATGGGTTGTAACGCTGGGCAAATACGTTTTTATTATTAGTCACATTTTGCACATCAAAGAATAGAGACTGTGACATTTTCCTTTTCTTACTATTTAACGTGAAACCCGTTTTCACATCCAGTCTAAAAAAATCAGGGTTACGTTCTGTAAACGCATATTCATCGCCTTTTAATACTTCCTGCTTAGCGGCCTGCGAAGCTTCCAGATCAACCGGTGTGTAATAACGTCCACCGGCTTGCGTCATTTTTACATCAAGAGTAATGGTGTTGCGTTTGGCTTTTCCTAATTTAAACTCTTTACCCAGCAACACGTTATATACATATTTGCCATTGAAAGCGGTATTGTGTTTTATATGGTCGCTGCCTTTGTAAGTTGATTCATAAATGGTACCAGTGATCAAACCGTAATAACCTTTCGTGAAGAATTTTTCGATCGTTAATTCCGCGCCGTAATTTTCTCCGGTGCCCGTGTTTTTTAAATAGCCCTGCTCGGTAGGATTAAAACTGGAACCGGTGTTCAGCATCGAGAAGCTACCCGGTGTTTCGGTAACAGGAACGTTAGATAAGATCTGGTAATACACTTCTGTTTTTATTCTCCAATCTTTAAATGGTAACACGTCGTAGCCAATTACAAAGTGCTGACTGCGTGTAAAATCTAAATTTTTATTGGACTGATCGTAGCTTCCGTCTGTGTTGACAGAGCGAAAAAAGTAAACATCGGTTGGCTGCATCTGGCTGTGCATGCCATAGCCCACACTCAGTGTGTTCTTTTGATTTAATTGATATTTTAAACCTGCCCGTGGTTCAACAGACGTAGAACCATTGAGCGTTAAATACTGAGCGTGTAAGCCTAAGTTAAGTGTTAATTTATCTGTAAAGTTATACTTGGCATGTGCGTAGCCTTGCAGTAAAGATGTATAGTCGTTATAATCCCATATTTGTTGCCAGGTTGGCGTTAAGGCGCGTGTTTTGTAAAACAAATTCAGATTGATCAGCTCTTCAATAGCACCTATTTTTACAAACAATCGTGAACTGATCTTTGAATTGAAAGATATATTAGCCGAGTAGCGAATTTGCGAAACTTTATTTTCAGTGACACGTGTAGCCGATTCATCTGATTTGGCGATCGTATCGAGGCTGAAATAGGATCCGGCATAAGTACCGCCAATGATGGTATTGAAGTAGGATTTTGCGCCTACCCTGATAAAATGTTTTAAGCCCACTAATCCAATGTCACTTGTAAAATGACTGTCGGCTGTAGGGTCGGCAAACAGATCGGTGCTATCCACTTTGTCATGCTTGAAGTCAATTTTGCTTTTTCCACCCAAGCCAAATAGGGTAAAGCGACCCAATTTGCCATACCCGCTATTAATTTTAAAAGACAGATCCTGGTAAAAAGGCGTTGCTGCCGTGCCCACAGACAAGCCTAATGCCTGTGCAAAGCCTGTGAACGAATACCGGTATGCTACCACGTATGACGAACCTTTGGCCCTGTTGATCGGCCCTTCTGTCATAGCTTCCATACCTGTTAATGCGCCAAATTGAATGGTGTGTTCGCGTTTGTCTGAATTACCGTTTCTGAAACCAAGATCAAATACACCTGCATTTGCATTTCCATATTCGGAAGGGAACGCCGATGTGAAAAAATCGGAGTTCTTTAACAAATTGGTATTGATGCCGCTTACCGGTCCGCCTGTTGTACCGATGGTTGAGAAGTGATTGGGATTGGGAATGTTTAATCCTTCGATGCGCCATAAAACACCGGTTGGCGAATTTCCTCTGATCACAATATCATTTCGTGAATCATCCGGAGAACTTACGCCCGCAAAGTTAGCGGCGAGGCGGGAAGGATCGGAACGTCCACCGGCATAGCGATTGACTTCTTCCATAGAGAATGAGCGTCCGCTGACCGACGTAAGTTCATTATTAGTTTCGTTATTTTTAGTAGCATCGATCACCACTTCATTTAAGGAGTTTACATTTTCTTCTAATCCTACATCTATTGAAACCTCTTTACCGGAAGTTACCAGAATGTTGGGCAATACGATCTCTTTATAACCCATAAATGAAATTTTCAAATCATACCGTCCGGGTTTAACGTCGGTTAATTTAAATTTTCCATCTGTATCTGTTGTAGTTCCTTTTATCGGATCTGAGCCGATGATAACGATGCTGACTCCCGGCAGGGTAGATTGGGCCTGTTTATCAATAACAGTTCCTTTAATGGTTTGTGTAGGCTCCTGTGCTTTGGCTGTGTTAAGCCATGTTGAAGCCATTATGAGTAAAGTGGTTAGGTAGTATTTTATCATAGGTTTAAGTTTATGGTACAATAGTACATGTGCCACGCGCTATTATAAAGTACAAAACCTATGAACTGTTGAATTAAGGTAATGAGTTGTAAGTATTATCTATTTAATAAAAAAGCCTTCCGGTAAGGAAGGCTTTTAAACTTAATGCAGGTGCTCGGGATTTACTTTGAGTTCCTTCGCTATTTTGATCATTTCTATCAGGCCGGTTATGTAGCCTTCGGAATCATTGGCTTTAGCGGCACTCACTAAAGCGATAGACTGCTCAAAGCTTGCTTTTTGCTTGTGTTTACTGTCTCGTAACAACATGGCAAACTCGGTTACACCGGCAGCTAATTTTAAATTGGGAGATGTGTTATATTTAAAATCTTCGGCGTGGATGGCTTTGGAAAGTAACTGTGAAGTGGTATCTTTTTTATTGACACCTTTGTAACGGAACTTTACGGTAGCCACTTCGGTGGGGTTTGTATTTACAGATCTGTATTTGAGGTCATCCACATTTACTTTACTGTCCGTACTTCCAAATGGAATAATCTCATACAGCGCGGTTACACAATGGCCGGAGCCAATTTCTCCCGCATCTTTTTTATCATCATTAAAATCTTCGGCATTTAAGGCACGGTTCTCATAACCAATCAGGCGATATTCTTTTACCAATTGCGGGTTAAATTCAACCTGTATCTTCACATCTTTGGCAATGGTTATTAAAGTGCCGCCAAATTGTGATACCAGTACTTTGCGTGCTTCCATAAAATTATCAATGTAGTTGTAGTTACCATTACCTTTATCGGCTAAGGTTTCCATAATATTATCCTGTATGTTGCCCTGGCCAAAACCAAACACGGATAAGTAAATTCCCTCTTCGCGTTTTTCTTCAATGAGTTTTTCCAATTCATTCTGACTCGACATGCCTACATTAAAATCACCATCGGTGGCAAGAATGATGCGGTTGTTACCTTTCTTAATAAAGTGGTCTTTAGCTAATTTATAAGCCAGCTCAATTCCTTCTCCGCCAGCGGTAGAGCCACCGGCCTGCAATTGGTCAAAAGCATTTATTATTTTTTCAGGCTCATCGCCATCAGCGCCATCCAATACTACACCTGCGTTCCCAGCATATACAACAATCGATACCTGATCATCTTCACGCAATTGATTGACCAATAATTTAAAGGCCCGTTTTAAGAGAGGTAATTTATCCGGTTCATCCATAGAGCCGCTCACGTCAATTAAAAAGACGAGGTTATTATTGGGTGCAGATTTCAAATCAACTTCTTTACCTTTAATGCCTATTTGCAATAGCTGGTGTTGCGAATTCCACGGACAGGTGCTGTATTCGCTGTTAATGCTGAACGGTTGGCCGTTTGTAGGTTGAGGGTAGGTGTAGGAAAAATAATTAATGAACTCTTCGGTACGCACCGCATCACTTGGCGGCAGGTAGCCTTCCATAAGCATTCGCCGAACGTTTGCATAGGAAGCCCCGTCCACATCAATAGCAAAGGTAGAAAGCGGGTTGGCTTTGGAAGATTTGAATTCGTTTTCGACGAGGGAGTTGTATTGTTCATTGGCTATCGGATAAACGGACGATGCCGCCAGGGGAGGAGGCGAGGCGTTTGCAACAGATTCATACAGAGGCGGAGTAATATCCACCGTGGTCATATCCATCGTTTGTTTTTGTTGGTTTTTTTCTTCGTGGCCTGATCCGCAGGCGGCCATACTTAACGCGATTACGCAAACCGCAGCAAAATGATAATTCATATAATTTGTTTTTTTAAAGGCATCACGGTATGCCATATGTTTCCCTTTAACAGCAGGTGTGGTGCTGTTTCCATTCGGGTGACTTAAATAAATTATTGGATACTTTATAATTGATACCAAAAGTATAAAAGGGTAACCTGTTAATTTTAGTGAAATTTTTATGTGGCGGGTTTCACTTCATAAGTGGCAGAATGCAATTTTAAAATATGACTTTTAATTACGAAGGTTCTGTATATTTGAATAAATCCTTTTTATGCCCCGTGTTGAAGAAACGTATTATGATCATGTATCACATATAGCCACGCAGTATAAGGCGTCGGGCGTTTACAAAACCGAAGCCGGTGCTTTAAAAAATCTGCTTAAAAAAACAAAAGATCTTCCTTATCGGTCACAAGCGCAGGATCTGTTAATGTGTTACCATGTATATGATAAAACAGCTGAGTTGATAGACACCAAACAATTTACGGATCGTAGTAAAAATGCTACCGGCTATGCAGCGTTTGAGGATATAAATTACGAGGCCTTAACAAAGGAAGTGAATAAACAAATTCCGGGTGTTCATCCTTACCTTTTAAAACGCATTATCAATTGGGTTATCCATTGGCATTATACACGGTAAAGTATCCGGATTTTATTATTTGAGTAAGCCTGAAATATCAACCTTATTCGCGTATAAATTCATCCGGGTATCATCGGGATCCAATATGGCTACGTCTGTCAGATAATTGGTATTGAGGTCATAAAACGCTTCAATATAATATCCATGAACCGTATATAAACATATCCGGAAACTGTAGTGTTTAATTTCACCGATAAGGTCCGCTTCCATGGCAACATATTCCATACGCTGCAACAAAGGAAGTTTATTAAATTCTTTTTCAAACATTACTGTAAAGTTACTTCAAAACATGGTGGAGTGTTGCCATAAATTGTAGCAAGATTCTTTATAGTAACCTTTGAGGTAGCCTGTTTTAGAACTTAGATCTCAGTCTTGTTCTTCCAGCCCGTTTAGATTTAATAATACGGCCCACTGTTAACTGAAGAGACATATATGCATCTTTATTTTTGTCGCCTCTTTGTGCTCTATTACCCATAGCATCCGGATCACTTGCTCCAGGGACATTACCAAGGTTTGGATCCGACATGATTGCCGATTCGTTACCATACGCAGCTGCTAAAGCAGCCCTGTCATAATAAGTTGTACTTACATCATCCAGGTAATCAGTAAATGTAATGCGATAGTTAAATTCTAAACCTACTGTCCATTCCTTATTTATAATCGCCCTAAAGCCAAGTCCCATAGGAATAGCAATACCAAACCGTTTATATTGTTTTGGGCCGCCATTTAAGCCCTGCCCTTCGGTGTGCAATTTATATAAATTAACGTACTCATCCGTAACGGGGTTTTTACCCATAGGATTAAAATAAAATGCGGCTACCCCAATAAAGGCATTGGCTTCAAACACACGGCGTTTTCGCGTTTTACCAAGGCTGTGTTTTAAATTGTAAATACCCCTGGGGCGAAGACTGGTAAGACAGTATTCAATGCGGGTGCCCACTTCATACAGGTTTGTTTTGAAATTGAGATTACGGTTGTTCCTGTATTTTTCGGTGGTGAGTTTATCATCTCCCGAAAGACTTAAATAATTAAAACTGGTATGTAAATTTATTTTTTGAGTAAATTTATAGCGGTAGGCAGCTGTTAAAGCCAAACGGGTAGCTGTGGCTTCAATATCGGCCGGACTATAATCCGTTCCTGTTAAATTTCTTCCCCCAAGGTCGCCAAGAAAACCTGAAGCCCCCACTTGTAAGATAATTTCTTTTCTGTAACGTTTCCAGGCATTAGCTCTGTAAATTTGTGTAAAACCGAGGTGGCTTATCAAAAGGAATAAAATGGTTAAACGGACAGAACTCGCAAAATGCATAAGCTTTTATTAATTTTTAATTATCCCTTGCTGGAGAAGGCTAATATAACAATAGTTGCAATAATAACGGTTAAACAAAATGTAACGTTATAAAGCTGTTGAATGGTGGTTATTTTGTACTTTTTCATTTAAATCTTACATGCAAATATAAACGGATTTAGGAAAATGAATGTTAAGTGATAGTCAGGAACAACGCATTTTAACCTCTTTTCTACAAATTTTCGACAGAATATAGGTACATTTCTATTAACACTCTATTTGTTGTGACTAGTATTAGGCATCTAAAAAGTTCAGATTGAAATGTATCGCTTTATTTAATTTTTAAAGTGATATTTAGGGAACTATTAGGCTGTTTGGTGTAATATTTCCTTATTGCATTATTGATCTGATGCAAGATTTAAGACACTGCATACGATCCCTTTTTCTCTAAAATAGCTTTTGCAACAACCTCCAGCTTTAATTTTTCGGCGCTTTCGGTTGTGTGGCTTTCAAGTAAAGTTTCGTAGGCGTTAACTCCCACTAATAATAACTCATCGCACTGAATTTGCGTTTCTGCATGCTCAATAGCCAGGTTGCAAATGTGCTTGTATTTTGCAGGAATTCCTTTTAAATTGAATTTAGGTTTCACCTTGGTCTTCTTCGACACCGGTTTTACCACCGCCGGTTTGCGTTTTGGAAGACTGCGTTTATTTAATTTTGTTGGGCGCATACAGTCATAAAGGTAATTGTATTTTTTGAGGATTGTATTTTATTTAAGCATTACCTTTAGTTATCTCTGTTCCTTAGAGTCAATACACTTTGGAGATATTTTTTAAAGGCAGAATACACCCAAAGCAGTCCTTTCTTTGTTTGCTAAGCATTTTTATCCGAATACATTGCCACTATCAGGCCCACAATAATGCTTCCGGCAGAGCCTTCAAAAAAGAGTACAATAAAAGGAGTTAGCCTTAGGGAGCCATTAGGATCACTAAAATACAGGCTTGCAAAATAAGGATCAAGTTTAGAGTAGATAAAAATAAAGACGGCGAAAAAGACAAAGGAGGCCGTGCCGGTAATGATCGCTAAAAGAAAGGCTTGTAAAAAGGGGAGATACTCCTTGGTTTTTAAGGCCATGTGTTTGACCTGGTAACAGCACAAAAACGTTAAGGGAATATAGTTGACCATCCTTAAACCTGATATATGAAGCAGGCCGAGCGCCCTCATTATAAAAAAGATAAGGAGGTACACTCCCAAATTTGCCAATGCAAATACCAGTATGTTTTGCTTCATATCCAATAAGGAGCGTTCAGTTGCTTTCATGCGTTATATTAAAATCCGAAGTATTTTACCATTTTGAGTCATTCATCTTGAGAAGAGTTTAAAGATATTAACCTTTGTCCTCTCCGCTTTCTTCTAATAAAAAACCATGCCTGCTCTTTATATGTTTCGGTGGCACATAGTTTGAAACAGTTAGTTAAAACAACCAACCTTTATGGAAAAATTTGACATTAAAAAGATTCTTGTGCCGGTAGACTTTTCGGCTACTGCTATGCATGCGTTAAAACAAGCAGTGCTTATTGCTAAAACGGCAGGTGCTACTATTAAAATAATTCATGTCGCACAGGAAGTGTATTTTCCGGCTGCTGACGATGCACCTTTAAAAAACGAAGAAGCTATTAATAAGTCAATCCTAAAGCGCTCGGTTGCTGAGTTAAAAAAGATCGTGAAACAGATACATGCTACTGACGCTATTAATATTGATTACGAGATCAAATCAGGAAATGTGATTGATACGGTATGTTATTTGGCGGAGCAGGAAAAATTTGATCTCATCATTATGGGAACACATGGGGTTTCCGGAGTGAAAGAATTTTTTGCGGGAAGCAATTCCTATAAAACGGTACGTCACTCTATCTGCCCGGTATTAACGATTCAAAAAAATTCAGGCACCATTAATTTTAAAAACATTATTCTTCCGATTCGTCTTGAAAGAAATTCACGGCAAAAAGTGGATTACGTGGTGGAATTAGCACGTTTGTTTAACTCTACTGTTATTATTACAGGGTATACAGATGATACAGATGAAAATAAACAGTTTAAGGTGAAACAATATGTAGAACAGGTAGAAAAATATCTGGCCAAAAACAGCATTACTTACAAATCCAAGCTCATCTTTACCTCTGACTTTGTAAAACAAATTTTAAAATTGTCTGCTAAAAGCAGTGCAGGATTAATTGTTACCATGAAGGAGCATGACTTTAGTATGGATCAAATTATCAAGGGGTCTTACAGTGAGCAATTGGTGAATCATTCAACTATTCCGGTTCTTAGCATTCCGGTATTTTCTAATCCGGATATGATCACTTACACGCCTTACCTGAGTGGGGGAGTGCCCTATTAGTTATTCTATTTATTATAAAGCAGAACATAGGGCCTAAGAATAATTTATTTTCCCATTTGTATAGGATCCTTATCCTTAATCTCGCGTTGCTCCACTTTTAATTTGCCGAAATTGTAATTGATGCTCAGATTTATTCTTCGCGAATCAAGTGTTTGCACTCCGTAACTACGTTGGTTCTGGTAATTGAAGGAAGTGCGGAGTTGTAAGCCATTAAATATGTCATTAAATGCTAACGCTATTGATAATTTCTCGTTGAGAAAAGATTTTTTAAACGTGATGTTCACCAGGTTTCTAGGGGCGTAGTGCATTACACCCTCTAAGTAAGGCGTAAGGTAAAACGAATTTAATTCGATCGAAAAATTTTCACGCAAGGTAATCCTGGAATATAGTCCAGGATTAAATGCGGTAGTTAAGGATGTGTAGGGAATATCATTAACGATGCCATAAGCTTTAATATGAAAAACCGTGGCATTTAAATTAACCGACCACCATTTAAAAATGTCTTTTTGGATGAACAGAGTATAACCATAATAATTGGCCCACAATAAATTAGTAGATGTGCTGATGGTTGTTTTACTGGAGTCGTTCTGGATGTTGTAATTAATCATGGGGCTGCCGGTGCGTGAATAAGCGAGCGTATGATTAAGCCATGTTTTATAAGAATAGGTCAGGTCAAACGAATGTAAATATTGTGGTTGAAGATAAGGGTTTCCTCTTTGGCTGGTAAGTAAGCTTCTGAACTGCCGGAAGGTATTAAAAGAATTACCGTCAGGGCGGTCTACACGGCGATTATAAGAAATAGAAAACGTATTGTTTTTAGATGCTTCGTAATCTATACTCAATAAAGGAAACAGGTTAAAATACTGTTTTTGAAACGCTACACCCCCACTTTTGCTGTTTGTATTAATAAATGTGTTTTCG
>JAZKDT010000007.1:15296-20241 GCA_040387475.1 Bacteroidota bacterium
AAACTTATCAAATTCTTTGCTGATGTTAACGTATGCGGCACTGATGTTTTGCTTATAATCAAAGATATTGGTAAATGCTGTATCAGTGCTGTAATAGCCGGTTACATCATCCCGGTACTGCAAATTATAATCACTAAATAGTTCCATGAAACCATGCTTGAGCCCGGCCTCAAGTTTTATGTCTTTTTTTAAGGTCTTTTCAAAGTCAAGGTTAGCAGCACCATATGTAAATAATAACGTATTAGAAGTGCGGAAAACAAGGGGTGTCGCCACATCAGTTTGATCACTGTCTAAAAAATGATTGTCAAACTTAGCGGCGTATATATCCCAGTATGGGTTATAATCTACAGATAAACGAATCGTAGTTCCGGTGGTATCAAACAAATGCTCGGCATTAAAATTAAATTCGGGATATAGCCATGGATTGGGTTGTTTGGTATTATACTGTAACGTATTATAACCTAAGCTTTGATCGCTGATAGAGGTGGTTGCCATGCGCTCAACGTTATCCAACCCAAAATTGGCATGTGCCTTTAGCCCGATCGAATTTTTTTTGTCAATAAACCAATCCACACCAAGATTAGCACCATAGGCCTGGTTATGTTCTTTTTCAATGAAAGATTGATGGAGGGTTGTTTCGGTGCCGTTATAAGTAATAAAATTTTTATAATCAGTTTGGCGGTGTATTTGCTCTTTGGTAGAGTAAAAGCCTGAAAAGAAATTGAACGAGCGCCCTTTATAATTTAAAGAAAACCCTCCAGCCGGTGTTCCATAAAATCCTTGCGAGTAATTGGCAAACAAACTACCACTAAATCCAACCAACTTCAGTTTATTTGTTTTGATATTGATCATTCCGCCAGCTCCGGCGGCGTCGTATTTAACGGGCGGTTTTTTCAGCACCTCTATTTTTTCTATCTGCGAAGCACTTATGCTCTTGAGCATGTTAAGTAATTGCGTGTTCGACAAATTTTGGATCTTACCATCTATCATTACCCGTGCGCCCTGTTTGCCTTGTATGGATATAGTACCGTCATTAACAATAACCCCCGGTAAGCGTAGTAAGAGGTCATAAGCGCTATTACCCATAGCCAGCGCAGTACCTTCAACATTCATGGTTATATTTCCATTCTTAAATTCCACGGTTTTCTTTTGTGCGGCAACCGATACTTCATTTAAATTAATGCCGCCTGTTTGAAGTTGAATAAGAGGATAAGAAATGACCCCTATGCTATCGTAAACTATTTTAGCAGAACAAAAGGTATTAAAACCAAGTGCCGATATTTTTAATAAGTAAATACCTTTCGTTATTGACTCAAAACAGTAATGTCCTTCTTCATCAGTTATTACGCCTTTTACAATACTACTGTCTTTAAAATTTAGCAAGCCAATGGCATTATAAGGAACAGGTACCCTTAAAGAGTCGGATAGGCTACCCTCTATCGCACATTGAGCCTGTATACCAAACTGTAACGTAAGCAAACAGGTAATAAACCACAAAGCCTTTTTATTAGGTTTCATACAAAACGAATATTTAAATGTAGAATAAAATAGCATAGGTTGGCTAATTACTCTCCATTTATATAACACAATTAGGTAACCGGTAAATGGTAGCCTCAGATAAAGGATTGTATAACACGCACTATGTAATATAGGCTACTCACTGTTTTTTTTGAAAGTATCATTTTGTTTTTTATATACAAAAGCATATTTTTAGCATGTGCAAATAATAAGATTCATATGCTTTTTGTGTTTACTTACTGCTTTTTTACAAGTAAAGGCATTTACTGTAAGTAAGGGTAAAAGCACGGTTCGGTTCTTAAAAGTTAATGCACCCGAAACAAAGATCTTCACAGCATTTCATAGTGTCTCCGGAACTGAACGTTTCGCTAAGGTTAAAAAAATCAAGCAAAGAGGTATGGGTGGCGTAAGCCCCCATGTAATCAATACAGATCTGTTAGAAGTTACATCTTATTGTCGGTACGTATTTGCCGGTATAGAAAGCAATTACGCATCTTTTTTGTATTGCGTAGATTGTAAGCGTGGCCCACCAACGGTGGCATAATCCTGATTGTATGTTTATGTAAAAGTTCCTTTTCTTTGGTGATCAGGCATTATTTGCGTTTTATAATCAGTCGCGCCTTATACTTTATTCACTCCTATTATCCAAAACTACAGATGGCAAGATCAAAAGAAAATTATAAAGAAAATATTATAGATTACATTGTATCCAACAATCCAAAAATTACGAAGCAAGGTTTGGAGGATATGGATATCGAGTCACTGGTACTTATTAAGCTTCAAATAGAATTTGAACAGGCCAGGAATAAGCGACAAAAGAAGTCGTGAGATAATTTGAAAAACAAAACTTAGATAAGCTATAAAAAATGGGTATATAATTCCCCATCATAATTGGGGAATAGAAAATCTTTTTTATCTATATTTACCTCTTTACCATTAAATACTATTTATGACTCCCTCAAAGGACGCAAAGGTTTATGAAATGCCTACTTCAACGATGTGGTTTGATGAAAATGGAATTTTATGTTCTGTTGCCAAAAAAGTTCCACAACAAACCCTTGAAGCGGCAAAGGAAAACATGGTTGAATTTTTAAAAATAACGGGTGGTAAAAAGGTGTGTTTGTTATCTGATAACACTAACTCACCACCGGTAAATAAAGAAATGCGGGATTATGCGGCGGAGGTTATTCCTGATGTAGCCAAGGCTGTTGGAGTCATTTCGAATTCTGCAGTAGGTCGCATGGCTGCTAATTTATTTTTCACCCTTAAAAAACAACCATATCCTGTTAAATTTTTTGAAGACGAACACCAAGCAAAACAATGGCTGAAACAATATCTATAATGGAACAAGAAAAGCGTTTAGCTCTTATAACCGAGCAAATTGTCCGGTTAGCAAATGCCGATTTTGACACTCCGGGCGAACTATCCGAAGAAGGAGATGATCTGGATTCTATTGTTGTTGGCTTAAATTTATTGGGTGAAGAATTGGAGTCATACATTAATGAACTAAAAGCAAAAGAAGAAAAAATACACCACACGCTGATTCAACTCAACGAAGCGCAACACCTGTCGCAAATTGGGAGCTGGGAATGGGTTGTAGCGACTAATACCGTTACCTGGACTGACGAGTTATATCGAATATACGGCAGGAATAAAGATACATTTGAGTCAAACTTCGAAAATTTTATAGCCTGCATTCACCCTGAGGAGAGAGATTATGTAAATTCCATCATTCAAAGTGCTTACGTTAATAAAGAGGCATTCAAATTTTCGCATCGAATCATTCGGCCTGATGGCACAGAATGTTTTTTGGATTGCAAAGGGAATGTTTATTTGAGTGATGATGGCACACTATTGAGAATGACAGGAACCGCTCAGGATGTAACCGAACTCAAAAAGGCTGAGGAACGAATTGTACAGTTGGCGGCCATTGTAGAATCATCCAATGATGCAATTATTAGTAAAACAACTGATAGTTATATCACCAGCTGGAACAAACAGGCTGAAAAATTATTTGGTTATACCGAACAGGAAGTGTTGGGACAACATATTTCTTTTCTGTTTCCTCCAGGACAGGTAAAAGAAGAAGATGAGATTATTGCTAAGGTAGTGGGAGAGGGTAAACCTCTGATTAACTACGAATCGGAACGGAGGAGAAAGGACGGTTCAACGGTGAGCATTTCTGCTACAATCTCCCCCATCAAAGATCCTTCAGGAAAAGTAATAGGCATTTCAAAAATTGCACGGGACATTACCGAAAAAAAACTGGCCGAAGAACAGCTTAAAAAATATACAATTGTACTTGAACAAAAAAATAAAGAGTCAGAACAGTTTGCTTATATCACATCGCATGATCTTCAGGAACCCCTACGTACAATAACCAATTACATTGGATTGTTTCACGATGATTATAAAGGGCAGTTAGATGAAAAAGCTGATATCTATATTAAATTTATCAGCAACGCATCCCGTCGAATGCAGACTTTGATCAGCGATTTACTGGAATATACAAGAATTGAAAATGATAAAGAGGCGACGAACATTGACTTTTCCATTTTGGTTGAGGAAATAGTAGCTGATCTTGGAAAGACGATCGAAGATAATAAGGCTACGATCATATTTGATACACTTCCGGTAATGGAAGGTTATTTTTCACGCTTCAAATCTCTTTTTCAAAATTTAATTGCTAACGGTATAAAATTCAGAAAAGCAGATACTCATCCAGTCATTACTATTACAGCAAAAGATATGGGTAGCGAATGGCTTTTTGAAATTAAAGATAATGGTATTGGTATCGAGGAAATTTATCACGAAAAAATATTTATGATGTTTCAAAGGCTGCATGCCCGCGATGAATATCACGGAACTGGTATTGGTTTAGCACATTGCAAAAAAATTGTTGAACTCCGTGGCGGGAAAATATGGGTTGAATCTCAACCAGGCACAGGAAGTTCATTTTTCTTTTTACTTCCTAAAAGTTTGAATCTATGAAAAAAAAACTGAATTGCATTTTGTTAGTAGATGATGATCATGAAGATAATTTCTATCACGAGATCATTATTAAAAAAATGGATATTACCAATTCTATCCAGGTGGCACGTAATGGACTGGAAGCACTGGATTTTTTAAAGAAAGAGAATCAGGTAATTCCGGAATTGATCTTTCTGGACGTAAATATGCCGAAGATGAATGGCTGGGAATTTCTTGAAGAATATAAAAATCTGAATCCTAATCAAAAAGCAAAAATAACTATTGTGATGCTAACTACATCCGGTAATCCTGATGATATTAAAAAAGCTGAAAATATTGCTGATGTGAATGGTTACAGAAGCAAGCCGTTATCCGTGGAAATGCTCACGGAGATATTAAACACACACTTCCAGGATTATTTATAAACCAAATTTGATGATTAAGCGAAATGCTTAAA
>JAZKDT010000007.1:20251-34573 GCA_040387475.1 Bacteroidota bacterium
CCCATAACTATTTCCTGTTTTAAAGTTGAAAGATAAACATACAAACATTAATAATGAGTAGAATAAAAGTCGATGTTCTCGTTATAATGTTACAAGTTTAACTCAGGCCTATGCTAATTCAATGTCATAGTCAGATAATTCATTTACGATGATCTGATAACTGACATAATCGCTCACGTCTTCGTTAAAATAAGCGCCCGGGCCGTTCAATACATAGGTCATTTCAATGCCATCTGTTTTTTTTAAATGTAACATGATGTTACCGGATTGAACCTGCACGTTTAAACGCCCGTGAGGCGCAATGGCAACTTCAGGGGTTGATTCCGTTGTTTTCATAATATAAGATTTATAAAATAATCTATGCTAAGAGTCGCGCTTATACGAATCTTAGCATAGATTCAACTGCAGTGTTATTTTTTCTTTACCAACAGTGTACCGCCTATTAAGGCTATCGCGAACAGCGCTACGAAAATAAAAAATAAGACTTTGGCAATACCGGCTGCGCCTGCCGCAATGCCCGAAAATCCGAATAGTGCTGCTACTAAAGCAACTACTAAAAATATAAGAGACCAGCGTAACATAATTTTGAATTTTAATTGGTTATACACAGGTTATTAAAATGTTATGCCAAATAGTAAACCGAATTAATTTGCTGTTATGTGTTATTGTATTTCTCATATTTGAATCAGGCTTACCCTTTTTGTGGAAATTATTCCGGATTATCGATGAAAGCGTCAGGCATTAAATTGTTATCCTGATAAGAAAACTTAAAAATCATATTTATGAAAAACTCAACAGTTCTCACAGCAGCGTTAGTAGGAGTGGCAGCAGGTGCAGCCCTCGGAATTTTAATGGCGCCAGATAAAGGTACGGAAACAAGAAAAAAATTAATGACAGGAGCAAAGGATCTGGCGGGTAATTTAAAAGAAAAATTTACAGGTCGTGATCTGAAAGAATTTTATGAAAACGTTCACTCTGCTTCTAATCCCTTAAAACAGGAAGCTTAGATTATTAGTCTATAATAAAACGCCGCAAAGCACTTATGTTTTGCGGCGTTTTATGTCGTCATATGCCTTTCCAATTATTACTATCAATTATTCCTTAATTATTTTTTTGCTAACTGCTCCAAGCTTTATAAAATAAATGCCCTGAGCCTGGTTAGTCAAATCTATTTCCACTGATCCGTCTTTTGTAGTTTCATAAATCATCAGCCCCAAAGTATTATACACTTTAATTGTATGTGGTGTATTACCTGTCACAGCTACCGTTATCTTTCCATTAAAAGGATTAGGATAAACAGTGACGATATATTGTTCCTCTGCCATTTTTAAAGATGTACACAATGAAACAGATTGCGTAAACACCGAAGAAGCCGTACAATTATTTGTTTCGCCGATTACCGTATAAGTAGTGTTTACTGTTGGAGACACAACCAGTTCGGTTCCTGAGCCCGCGGGAAGCCAGGCGTACGAAGCTGCGCCCGATGCGGTTAGAGTGGCTGTTTCGCCGGTACACATGAATGTATTGGTGCTTGTTATTTCCACTGTTGGAGTTGGCGCAACCGATTGCGTTAAAACAAAAACACTGCTACAGCCCGATGAGGTACCTGTAACGGTATAATCGGTTGTTACCGTTGGCGTAACGGCAACAGTTGAGCCTGTGGCTGAAGGAGACCAGCTATAGCTTGAAGCACCCGAGGCACTTAAAGTAGCAGTTTGCCCGGAACATAATGATGCATGCGTACTTGCAACATTTATAGTTGGTGTAATGGCGGCAGACTGGGTGATGACAGATGTGCTGCTGCATCCAGCCGTTGTTCCTGTAACTGTATAGTCAGTAGACACCGTTGGGGAAATGGCAATGCTTGCATCAGTAGAGGCAGGAATCCAGCTATAGGTATTGGCCCCTGACGCCGTTAAAGTAGCAGACATGCCACTGCATAATAAACTGCTGGTGCTTGTAATAGTTAAGGTTGGTGTTGGCGTAACAGATTGCGTTAACACAAAAGAATTACTGCAGCCGGCTGCAGTACCGGTAACTGTGTAATCAGTAGTTGTTGCCGGAGAAACAGTAATACTGCTTCCTGTGGCGGATGGATTCCAGCTGTAGGTTGAAGCACCGGAAGCCGTTAATGTTACGGTTAGGCCCCCGCAGATTAATGAGTTATTGGAAACTGCATTAACGGTTGGTCTAACGTTTACTGTAACATGGCTTACAGCTGTGTTGGAGCTCACGCAACCTGATGGATTTGTTCCCGTAACAGAATAATTACTGGTCGTAGTGGGGCTTACAACGGCCGATCCCCCGGTTATGGTGTAAGTACCTGCGCCCGCACCCGAAGGATTAATGGTGAAAGACTGGCCTGAACAAATACTTGAGCTGTTAACTGAAATAACAGGGCGCGCAATGACCAATACGCTGATTGTTTTTGTACTGGTGCAATTAGAACTTTTTCCGGTGACAGTATACGTTATAGTTGTTGTTGGTGATACAACTGCTGTTGCAGAGGTAATGCTTGTTGGCGACCAGGTGTAGGAGCTCGCACCACTTACTGTTAGAGTAACTGATTTACCTGCGCAGATGGAGGCCGAACTTGCAGCAACAGTTAAGGAAGGCACAGGGCCTACATTAATTATTTTGGATAATGTGTCCGCACCCAATGGATTAGAGACAATTTGCGTGATGGTGTATGTTCCCAGGCTGTTATAGCAAATGCCTGTTGGATTTTGAACAGTTGCAGTTGTCGTTGCTGACCCGCTGAGATCCCAGGTATAATAATCAGGACTGTTAGTCGAAAGATCGGTGATGTTAATGCAACTACCCACGCAGATATTGGAGCTGATAACGGAAAAAGATGCTGTAGGTGCTGCCGGAATAGATGGTGCATATTCCCACATATCATTATGTAATCCTGCGCCGTATCCGGCACACAAATAGCCTTTGCCGTTTAAAGAAATGCCGGTAGCGCTTCCACGGATACCACCGCCAAAGTTTGCTTTTTGCGTCCATGAATCGGCAATAGGATTGTACTCGTACATAATTTGTTGATAGGTCGTTCCATTATAACCTGTAAGAAAATACCCTTTTCCATTAATGTCGAATCCAACGCCTGTGCTGATACCGGCCGGATAACCTGTTTTTTGTGTCCACGTATCCGTTACGTAGTCATATTCGTAAAAGGTGTTACCATGACCTGTTGCTCCCTGACCCGTTCCCACATAAGTTTTTGTTCCAATTGTAAATGAACTCGCATAGCGACGTGCGGTTCCCAGAAAATTTGCTTTTAAGGTCCACGTGTCCGATACAGGATTATACATCCACATATCTTTTAAATAAGCCGTACTCGCAGCTGTTCCTAAACCAACATACCCTTTACCATTTTGTGTAAAAGCAATGGCGCCAAATCTTGCTCCTGCACCACAATTTGCTTTTTGAGTCCAGGTATCCAATGTAGCGTCATACTCATAAAAGTCGTTTAAATAATTACTGAAGGATGTACCATTATCGCCTGTACCAAAATAGCCTTTATTGCCTATCGAAAAAGCGACACCGCAGCGTCTGCCCGGACCTGGAAAATTGGCTTTTTGTGTCCATATGTTAGTTGCAGGATCAAATTCCCACAGTTCAGTATTAAATGCAGAAAAATCCCAGCCACCTACAATATAGATCTTATTATTGATTTCAAAAGTGGATTGACCCTGTCGGCCCGTACTTGCAAAGCTTGCTTTTTGGACCCATGTATTTTGTGCGCTCAGGTTAAACCCAATGCACAATAAAAAAAGGAATTTGAATAATTGCATTCTTAAAGATACCAAAAAAGCGGGTACCCTACTAACTGCATTGTCCCAATACCACCCACAGGATTATAAAAATAACAACTGTGCCGAGGCAACCGCCTCCTAATTTTTTTGCGCCATATCCGGCAAGTAATCCTCTGAATAAATTATTCATATATTTTGTATTAAGTAATAGGTTAGGAAATTATTCTACAATTCCACAATCGGTAATAATGAGAAAATTAATGCACAGAGTTTGACAAGACAGTCATTGGTTTCGGTTCTTCAATGCCTGGAATTTCGCCCTTCTCCATATAGTTTTTAACACCTTCGATGTCTTTTTTGATGAGCAATTCCAAATCCGGTTTTAATAATTTCCCCAAGCCTTCGCCAATTTTGCCAAGAGGAGCTTTATATGAGATCTGAACGTGAATGCCGGTGCCACCATTGGTCATATCAATAAATTGTACAACTCCGGCATTTTCAATCATCGAGCCTTCAATACTTTTCCACGCTATATATTCATTTCGTACATCTGAAATAATCTCGCTGGTCCAGTTAATGCGGGCTATATCACCTGGTACTTTTAAGTCCCATTCGGAAGTCATAGAATCAACCATGATTACACTTCTCAGGTGTTTCATAAATACAGGTAAATTATCCAGTTGACGCCAGAATTCGTAGACTTCGTTACGCGGACGATCAATGATCACTGAAGTTTCCACGAGTATCTGATCGGCGTCTGATGTTTTAGTTAAAAGCTGGTAAACGGGGCAATAGCCTGTAGCGCCTCTAAATACCATATAGCCTGCAGCTACAGCTTCTCGCGCGCTTTTTTTGCCTGAAATAGCATCTATTAAAAGCATTGTTCCTGAAATTACAGAGAGCAGTCTTTCTTTTTTATCAAGGTTTACTTCCATTTTAGGAAGCAATAGTTTATTTTCCATAAAAGATGATTTATTATTCTGTTCATGGAAATTTTATGCCACTATGATTGGCGACGAAAATATCTATTTTGGTTTTTTAATTCCTTTTATCGACTTAGCTTTAACAGGCTTTTCTTTCAAGCTTATTTTTTCGCTCTTTAGTGTTTTACTTATTTTCGCGGGTTTTACAGGCGTGGCAGTCATGACATGCAAATTTGCCTTGCAATACTCGCAGTTTTTATTCATTACACAATCTTCATGTTTAGGATTTTTAGGGCGACAGGTCTCTCGACCTAAAAATGAAATAGCCATACCCACATCGCCCCAGGTCTTTTCGGGCATTGCTTCCATCAATTGCGTTTCAATTTTTTTAGGGTCAGTTCCTGTAGCAATACCTAAGCGAGGCGCCACTCGCACTACATGCAGATCAACAATAATTCCCTCAGCTTTAACTCCCGATTCCCGCATGATCACATTGGCTGATTTGCGGCCGATGCCCGGTAGAGCAGTTAAACCCTCCATGGTGAGCGGAATGTTTTTATCCAGCTTCAAAGTTTGCGCGATCTGCATCAACCAATTACCCTTATTCCCAAAATTACGTACTGATTTAATAAATGGTGCTAAAGATTCGGCATTGGAATTTGCCAATACTTTTAAGTTAGGAAACGCTTTAAAGAACGCCGGAGCTAATGCGTTAATATGCTTATCGGAATCCTGGGCAGATAAAACAACCATTACCAAAAGCTGGTAAGTGTTTTTATAGTCCAAGGGATGTTTTTTGCCTTTGTATTGATTCAATAATGGTTTTAGGGCATCAGCCCAGTTTGTTTTATTCATGCGGATAAAATTGGTATGATAAATATAAATATTTTACAAAGAATAAAATAGATGTTGGATGAAACAGTTTCTTTGTATCTTTAATTGCATAAACATTTTAGTCAGCTGATTTGTTTACCTAACATCACCAACTAAAAATTAAACAAATGAGTACATACGGCATAGCCATACACGGAGGAGCGGGAACTATTTTAAAAAGTACAATGACTCCCGAAAAAGAACGAGCATATACTCAAGCATTACAGGATGCCATTGATAAAGGTGACGCTATTTTAAATATAGGTGGTGATGCTGTTGATGCCGTTGAAGTGGCAATTCGTTCATTGGAAAACAATCCTTTATTTAATGCAGGTAAAGGCGCTGTGTTTACGAATACCGGTAAACATGAAATGGATGCCTGTATCATGAATGGGAAAGACCTCACAACAGGTGCGGTGGCCGGTGTAAGTAATATTAAAAACCCAATCAGTTTGTCGCGTGCTGTGATGGAACAATCAGAACATGTGCTATTGGCGGGTTTGGGCGCTATGGAATTTGCAGAAAAAATAAATGCCGAGTTTGAAGGGGATGATTATTTTTTCGTACAGATGCGTTACCATCAGTTATTGCAAGCGAGAGAAAGTGATACCATGGTTTTGGATCACACGGTAAATAAATTTGAAAATGGAGAGAAGAAGTTCGGCACCGTTGGAGCTGTTGCTATCGATATAAAAGGTAATCTGGCGGCAGGTACAAGCACCGGCGGCATGACCAATAAAAAATATGGTAGGGTAGGTGATAGCCCCATGGTTGGTGCCGGTACTTACGCTAACAATAATACCTGTGCCATTAGCTGTACAGGCCACGGCGAATTATTTATTCGCTCTGTAGTAGCGTATGACATTTCGTGTTTAATAGAATACAAGGGTTTAACTTTAAAAGAAGCCTGCGATATTGTGGTAATGGATAAACTGGTGAAGATTGGCGGTGAAGGCGGTTTAATAGCCATTGATAATAAAGGAAATATTGAATTGCCTTTTAATTCAGAAGGGATGTATCGCGCTAAAAAATCGAGCAATACCGATACATTTATCGGAATTTATAAGTAAGTTAGCAGTAACACGCCCAGAAAAAATCTCCGTAGACAACTTTTCGGCGGACAACTATAATTTTCTTTTTACACAGTTATTTGGACATCACTAAACTTATTGACCAAAATCTGAAAAGACAAAGTTGCTTACTGCAACTTCAGAACTTCGACCTGCAAGTATAGAACTCGGAACTGCTTTAACAAATCATCGACCTGCATTAACAAAACTCCGACCAGCAAGTATAGAACTCCCACCTGCGAGTTCAGAATTCCTTGCTGCATTAACATATCTCGGACCTGCTTTAACATATCTCCGACCTGCATTAACAAAACGCCGACCTGCAAGTATAGAACTCCGACCTGCAAAACCAAAACTTACTGAATATCAGGCAAATATAAACCCCACCTTCTTACTAGTTTTAACAGTTAAATGTTAAAATTGACATCTAAACACATTTACCAAAGTGTATTATTAATAAAACTAAATAGGGCGTGCAACTGCTAACACATGGTTGCCATCAACAAGGCAGACATCAAAGCATTTGCAAACAAAGTCCCTTCGGGAAAGACAGTTATTTTTTCTTTGCAAATGCATAGCAACATTGTATCTTTAAACAAACATTTCGGTATACAGCGGTTTCAAACTTGCCGATTGCCAACCGCGAAAACGTTATTATCCGTCACCATATAGAATGATACGATACATCATAATAGTATTATCTCTTAGCTGTTTTTCATTTGGAATACATCAGGACAAGGAGACGTTCGTTATAGTAAAAGGAAAAAAGCAGTATTACAGAAGTGTAGGAGCAGGCAACCCGGTTGTTGTTTTAGTTGCCGGACTTGGCCCTCCAATGATCGAGTTTTTTGAATTACAGGAAGAACTATCGAAAAAGACACGGGTAGTCAGTTATGATAGAGCCGGCATTGGAAAATCCGAATCATTAAACACTGAGCGCAACCTTAAAAATATATGTGCTGAACTTAAAGAACTGGTTGACAAGATCGGACTCGATAAATCATTTATCCTGGTTGGACATTCAAGAGGCGGATTAATTGCGCGTTACTTTTTAGATAAATATTCTGATAGAGTTTGCGGATTGGTTTTAATTGATCCCGCTATTCCCGAACATAAAATGATGAAGAGAGCGTTGAGAACTGACATCGAAAAAACAGAACTTGATAAGTATTATAATTCATTTTGCACCGACAGCACAAAATACTCAGCAACAATAAGAAGTGAATTTAGAAATACTTTCACAACAGATTCCGCATCGGTTGCAGGCAAAGGTTTTCCGTTAAATATCCCCATCACTTTAATTGCTTCCAATAAAATAACAGAAGACAAATACAGTCAGGAGGAAAATAAAATAAAGGTTGAATTGCTTAATAATTATTTGAAAATAAATCCGCAGATAAAAATGGTGATGACTGATAAATCAGGTCACTTTATACACGACGATGAACCTAAACTTGTTATTGAGGAGATTACATCAATGATAGAAAAAGTAAAAGGTGCCAAATAAGATTTACTGATTATTCTGCTACAGGCACGTGTGGATGGATAGTTAATTTCTTAACTCTGAGGTCATAGTGATCGCCTAACGCCATCACGTGCACTATTAAATTATCAATAGATACAGGTGCTCCCATTTCAACATCGCTCATACTGGTGTGGCGCATTTGTGTTGCATCTACCAACATAATTAACCCTGAACCGATAGCTTCCATATTGAAACCGTTAGTGATCAATAAACCGGCATCTTCGCCCAAACCAATCCCCAAGTTAACAGGGTTGCTGGCGCAGGCATATAGTAAACGACCGATACGTCCGCGTTGTACAAAGTGGGTATCAATGATCACATTGTTGATAAATCCTAAACCGCCGGTGATTTTCACTTCGCCTTTATGTAAAGCTTCACTACTGCTCCCCTGGTAGATCATGTTATTTGAACTTGCTGCAGCACCCGCCGAGGTTCCTGAAATTATAAAATCTTCCTCTTCGTACCGTTGTAATAATAATTGATGAAACATCGTACCTCCAAAAATGGAAGTTAATCTTAATTGATCGCCACCGCTAAACATTACTACATCAGCTTTCTTCAATCGGTCAATCGAGTCGGCAGAATTAGCTTCTTCGCGTGTTTTGATATTTAATACACCTACGTTGGAAACATTTAATTGCGCAAATGCTTTGATGTATTCATCGCCCACTTCTTCAGGAATACTTGATGCCGTGGTAATGATCTCAATCCTGGACAAATTATTTTTAGCAGATTCGGTTGTGATACGTTTTAAGATCCCTTTTTCAAAAAACTTTAAATTTTTTTGTATATCAGGTATATTTTCTGCTGTAAAACTGCCTCTGTCAACTGAGCCACCAATGATGACTAATTTTCCTTTTGGATTATTCATTTTCTACGTTTAGGTGAACAAATTTAACCTTATAGTGCCATTAAATTGACTTCACTCGTCGATTTTATCACTTTATTTTAAACAGAATTTTGTTTATATAAATAACAAAGGGTATATTGATAAAAATTCTCAGTGCTGATAGTAGCCCTGAGCGATCCTTATAAACCCCGAGCATATGAAAATCGTTGAGATCAAAACCCTTCGCGGACCTAACTACTGGTCTAATTACAGAAAAAAGCTAATCGTTATGAAGTTAGACCTTGAGGAACTGGAAGAGTCTCCTACCAATAAAATTGAGGGTTTTGAGGCACGTTTGGAAAAATTGATTCCATCAATGATTCAACACCGGTGTTCGAAAGATCACCAGGGAGGTTTTTTTGAGCGTGTAAAAGAAGGTACCTGGATGGGCCACGTCATTGAACATATTGCCTTAGAGATACAAACCTTAGCGGGCATGGAGTGTGGTTTTGGCCGCACGCGAGGTACAGGTAAACCGGGAGTTTACAACGTGGTGTTTTCTTATATGGAAGAAAAAGTGGGTGTGTATGCGGCTAAAGCTTCTGTGAAAATTGCTGAGGCTTTAATAGCCGGGGAAGCATATGATTTGGAGGCTGATATTACGGCGATGCGTCAAATGCGCGAAAGAGAACGGTTCGGGCCAAGTACCGGCAGTATTGTTGATGAGGCGGTAGCGCGGGATATTCCTTTCATTCGGTTAAACAGTGAATCTTTAGTGCAATTAGGTTACGGTAAAAATCAGGTACGTTTCAGGGCAACAATGACTGATAGAACAAGTTCTATAGCAGTTGATCTTGCCAGCAATAAAGATGAGACCAAGCGCATGCTGGAAGCTAATGCTATTCCGGTGGCAAAAGGCATGTGTATCATGCGTGAAGAGGAAGTTGAGGAGGTAATCGCCAAAGTTGGCTTTCCATTAGTGTTTAAACCCTTAGATGGAAATCATGGGAAAGGCGCTTCTATCAATGTAAAAACATTGGACGAAGCCAAAGCAGCCTTTGAACATGCGAAAAAATATTCCCGCAAAATAATTGTCGAACGTTTTATTACAGGTTATGATTTCAGGATCTTGGTGATTAATAATCGTTTTATTGCAGCAGCTTTACGAGAACCTGCGCACGTGATCGGTGACGGAAAATCATCTATCAAACAATTAATTGATACTGAAAATAAAGATCCTCGGAGAGGATATGGACACGAGAACGTTTTAACGGAAATCAGCATAGATCGTGAAACAGAAGAGCAGTTATTGAAATCTAATTATACATTAGATACTGTCTTAAAAAAAGATGAACTCTGTTATTTAAAGGGAACGGCAAATTTAAGTACCGGCGGTACGTCTACAGATATAACCGATATTGTGCATCCGCATAATATTTTTATCTGCGAACGAATCTCACGCGTTATCGGATTGGATATTTGCGGTATTGATATTATGGCGACCAATTTAAGCGAGCCGCTAGAGACCACGGGCGGCGTCGTATTAGAAGTAAATGCAGCACCGGGGTTCCGAATGCATTTGGCACCTGCGAAAGGCCTGCCGCGTAATGTGGCGGCACCAGTGATCGATATGTTATATCCAACGGGTAAATCGTGTCGTATTCCTATTATAGCTATCACAGGTACTAACGGAAAAACAACAACCACCCGTTTAATTGCACACATTGTGAAAAATAATGGATACAGAGTTGGTTTTACAACCTCAGATGGAATTTATGTGCAAAATTCTATGTTAACAAAAGGCGATACTACCGGACCCATGAGTGCTGAATTTATTTTAAAGGATCCCACGGTAGAGTTCGCTGTATTGGAAACAGCGCGTGGAGGTATCCTCCGTTCAGGTTTAGGGTTTGGTAAATGCGATGTAGCTGTGGTCACTAATATTCAGGAAGATCACATGGGCTTGTCTGACATCAATACATTAAAAGACATGGCCAATGTAAAAGGTGTTGTTGCCAGATCGGTAAAGCGTGATGGCTATGCTGTTTTGAATGCTGATAATAAATATGCTGCGTCTATTGCAAATACAGTAGATTGTAAAATTGCTTATTTCAGTATGGATGAAAATAACCCGGTTATAGTAGAACACTGTAAAAGTGGTGGTATTGCAGCTATTTATGAGAACGGATATATTACCATCAAAAAAGGCGACTGGAAATTTCGTGTAGAGAAAGCATCTTATGTGCCGTTAACCTTTGGCGGTAAGGTTACATTCAATATTTATAATGTACTGGCCGCTACCCTGGCAACCTATGTATATGGATTTACCATTGAAGATATTCGTATAAACCTTGCTACTTTTATTCCTTCGGCAGCTCAAACTCCGGGACGTATGAATATTTTTGATTTTAAGGAATATAAAGTGATGATCGATTTTGCTCATAATCCGGACGGATTTAATGGTATTAAAGAGTTTTTAACCACTATTGATTCACCTTATAAAATAGGAATTATAACCGGGACAGGAGACCGACGTGATGAAGATATTCGTGAGATGGGAAGGATTTCGGCAGAAATGTTCGATCATATTATCATTAGACAAGATAAATTTTTAAGAGGCCGTTTGGCTGAAGATATTGTTAGCTTATTGGTTGAAGGTATCAAAAATGCTAATCCCAATCAGTCTTATGAGTACATTCCTAAAGAAGTAGAAGCTCTGGAACATGCATTTTCCTTAGCCAAACCAGGAGCGTTTATTACTGCGCTCAGTGATGTTATTGATAATGCGATTACAGTTGTGCAATCCTATTTAGATAAAGAAAGAGGTGTTTAGTTGGCTTTGCCTTTAGCTTTTAATTTATCTATTTCCTTTTGTGCGGTTAAGAGAATGGCAGTGTATCTTTGTCTTTCGCGATCTTCCAGTCGTGATGAATTTTGCTGCACAAAAAGTTGTGTTTCGCTAATCAGTTTTTGGCAGTAAGAAATTCTTTCTTCCACGGGCATATGCTCTTTTACTTCATTGTATATCTGATCTATGTATTTGAATTTTTTCATTCTTTATTTCTACGGTGTGTTTTTTATTTTAAAGAAGTAATGGTGTGGTGTTATTCCTTTACAAATGAGTTTACAAATCTATACAGAATGTAAAAATCATTCCTGAAATTACCACACTT
Organism: Bacteroidota bacterium; assembly: GCA_040387475.1. Taxonomy (GTDB): domain Bacteria; phylum Bacteroidota; class Bacteroidia; order B-17B0; family Aurantibacillaceae; genus UBA4416. The sequence goes on from JAZKDT010000007.1 coordinate 32,406, forward strand.
TTCAATCGTAGAAATGCTTCCTCGCATAGGGTAAATTATCTGGCGTTGCTATTAGGGAACATCACTTTCTCTTTTTGTGTATTTAATGCTTCTAATATTTTTTTGATTAATATGCTTCTTGTTGCTGCAGCTTTTTTAGGATGTACTAAATAAGTTACCATCACTTCTACCCAGGTATTTGTATTGATTCGAAAACTTATAAATGGATATTCTTTGATCTCCAGTTCATCAATCGGCGTTTGTTCCAGCAAGTTTTTAAAATGTTCTATGTTTTGTGATGTTGTTTCGCCTAATTCATCTTTTGTGATGCGCTTAATGGTTTCTTCCACAAATTTCAAATCACTTTCATAGGCAACGTGAAACGGAATTTCATTCCATATATACGGAAATTTTTCCCACGAGTAATTAAATACGGCTGATTGTAAAACCAGGCTGTTGGGGAATCTTATCAGTCGACCGCTTGGCAAATCATTGGTTAAATAATCTCCCGAAAATTCCCAAAGTGTGGTATCCAGATAATTAACTTCCACAACATCACCGCGAAAAGATTCTATTTGTATGCGATCTCCAACATGATAAGGTTGTCTTATTAAAATATACAACCAACCGATAAAAGATGAAATAGGATTTTGCAATGCGAAACCTAATATCAGGGAAATTAGGCCGAGGGAAACTGCGGCTGAATACCAATTCTTAAAGAGGAACGATACACCTACGGCAATAACCAGCAGCCAACTTATTAAACGGATCATTTTGGTGAGATTGTAGCGCGTGTAAACTACGCGTGTCCGTTTAAGCACGATGCCTTCTGTAAATTTTGCAATTGATAAAATAATAACGGCAATAAAACTTCCTAAGGCTATTTTTTGTAAAGTTTCGAGATAAACGCCAAACAGTTTAAAGACATGGAGCCGTAATAAAAAGTAAATCGTAATAGCAACAGCTGCTATAATAAGATAGCTGATGATCCAAATTCGGTGTTTGGTTATTTTTTGCTCATCGTTAACTTTGTTTGAGCCTGCAAAATTCCTGGGTTTATTTTTAATATCCATATGTAGTTTGGATTCTGAAATTTAATGCCATGATGAACTATACTGGCATAATAATTCGGTAAATAACAATGCATCATTCAACCCTAATTTATGAAATTTAAAATGACCTGTTTTTTTTCGGCGGTTTTATTCGCAGTGGTTAGCAATATTTGTGCGCAAAGCATCGGCAATTCATCTGTGTCAACTCAAACTACATTGCCCGAACCTTATGAAACTAAATCAGTTTTTAATTTTAGTACTGTAAAAGGGTGGGGCGATAACACCACGCCAACTGCACCCGATGGTTTTAAGGTGAGTAAATTCGGCAACAATTTAAAAAACCCCCGGTGGATATACGTGTTGCCAAATGGTGATGTATTGGTCTCAGAGGCTAAAAAAGGATCAAAAGGACTTCAAAAAGTGGCGGAAACTGTTGTTGGAAAAAACAAGGCTGAAGGTGATTCTGATAATATGAACCGGATTTCATTGCTTCGTGATAAAAATATGGACGGCGTTCCAGAGTTGCAGGAAATATTTCTTGCAAATCTTAATTTGCCTTTTGGAGTTGTATTAGTGAAGGGTTACTTATACGTTGCCTGTACTGATGGTGTTTGGAAATTTCCTTACAAAACCGGGGATACCAAAATAACAGACGGTGGGAAAAAGATAATGGATTTGCCAAGCGGTGGGCATTGGACCAGGAACATCATATCTAACCAAGAAGGAACTAAACTTTATATCTCAGTAGGATCAGCTAGTAACGTAGCTGAAGAAGGTATTGATAAAGAAAACCGCCGGGCATGTATTATTGAAATTAATACTGACGGCACAGGCGAAAGAATTTACGCAGATGGGCTCCGAAATCCAGTAGGGATGGCCTGGATGCCAGGTACCAATATGCTATGGACAGCGGTGAATGAGCGTGACGAATTGGGCGATGAGCTAGTGCCTGATTACCTTACCAGTGTTAAAGATGGTGGATTTTACGGCTGGCCTTATTCTTACTATGGTAGTCATGTAGATCCACGTATCAAAGAAAAAGATCAACGACCTGATCTGGTTGCAAAGGCTATTGTACCGGATGTTGAATTAGGAAGTCATACCGCCTCTTTAGGACTTGCATTTTATGATAAAAAA
>JAZKDT010000007.1:34583-45574 GCA_040387475.1 Bacteroidota bacterium
GCATTTATATAATAGATAAACATATAACCCACATTTATGATAAAAAATTATTTCCTGCGAAATACAGGAACGGTGCATTTATTGGTCAGCATGGCTCCTGGAACAGGTCACATCCTACCGGTTATAAGGTGGTTTTTGTGCCGTTTAAAGAAGGGAAACCAGGGGCTTACGAAGATTTTTTGACAGGTTTTATGTTGAACTCCGACAAAAATGAAGTTTATGGTCGGCCCGTTGGAGTGGCGGTTTTAAATGATGGCTCTTTACTTGTGGCAGACGATGCCGGTAATATGGTTTGGCGCGTAAGCTATGACAAATAAATGTTGCATTCTAATTTGTATTTTTCTTTTAGATACGTTGGTATCATTTGCACAAACAGACTCGCTTCAGTTGAAAGAAGTGACGGTATCGGCTTACCTGCAGGAAAAGCCTGTTTTACGTTTACCTTCTTCCGTTTCGATAATTGACAGTTCAGACATGTACAGGAACCATGGGCAGTCATTGGTTCCGGTATTGAACACGGCACCCGGCGTTCGCATGGAGGAACGTTCACCAGGTAGTTATCGGATATCCATTCGCGGAAGTTTAATACGTTCTCCGTTCGGAATCAGAAATACAAAAATTTATCTGGATGAATTTCCACTAACTAATGCCGGGGGCGAAGCTTATCTAAATTTGATCGATCTGAATAGTTTGGATCACATTGAAGTATTAAAAGGACCCGACGGAAGTTTGTTCGGTGCTAACTCAGGTGGCGTTATCAGGTTAGTAACCACAAATTCAAAAAAAAATAACCAGGTAAATATTGGCGTTGGCGCCGGAGCTTTTGGTTTGTTTCAGCAAAATATAGGAGTGCAGCAAAAAATTGGAAAAAATATATTCACCATTCATGAGGGATGGCAACGTTCAGACGGCTACAGGGAGAACAGCGCAATGGATAGAAAATTTGCGCAACTAACAAACCAATATAATTACTCAGAAAAGGCAAACATTCGCTTCTTATTTTTTTACTCAGATCTCAATTACCAAACACCGGGTGGACTAACGTTGGAGCAAATGAAAAGGGATCCTCAAATGGCCCGTCCCGGATCTGCCTTTATTCCGGGTGCAACACAACAACAGGCGGGTATCAGAAACCGTACGTATTATGGAGGTATATTACATGAAGTGCAAATTTCCCCACGGATCAAACAGGTAATTGGTGTATTTGGTTCTCACACTCTTTTCGAAAATCCTTTCATCACCAATTATGAAATTCGTAATGAAAATAATACCGGAGCCAGAACCTGGTTCGAATTCAGAAATAAAAATAATGCAGGAGTACAAGTGACGCTGAACGTCGGCGCCGAGGGCCAGATCATGGAATCACATATCAGTAATTATGGTAATAACAAGGGGATAAGGGATACGGTACAAGCCATTGATGAGGTGAGAGCAACCCAAGGTTTTGTATTCACACGTTTTGTTGCCGACTTTTTTAATAAGTGGATCATAGAGGCTTCTGTAAGCTATAATGACAATCAATATATGTTTGAAAGACAGGCCCCTGTTCAAACATCCGTTTATAAAAATAGCCTGGTTCCCCAGTTTATGCCGCGATTGGCGGCATCCTATTTAATTTCAAAAACCGTGTCCTTAAGAGCTATCGTAAGCCGGGGTTATTCGCCACCTACTGTACATGAAATTCGTTCTTCTGATAATACGATTAACACGTCATTAAAACCTGAGAGCGGCTGGAATTATGAAGTGGGATTTAGAGTTAGTTCTAAAAACAGAAAGGTTTGGTGGGACGCTTCTGTTTTTTATTATGAGTTAAGTAATGCGATCGTCAAAAGAATAAATAATGCAGGACAGGATTATTTTGTGAACGCCGGAGGGACTTATCAACCGGGATTTGAATCTCAATTTAACTATCAGTTATTAAAGCAGAACAAGGAAAATGGAATGCCGGGTGTTTTATTAACGAACGCTTATACCTACCAGGGATTTAAGTTTATCAATTATAAAAATGGAACTCTTGATTTTTCAGGCAATCACGTCACTGGTATTCCACCACACATATCCGTCACAGGAATTACTATGGAATTTCCTTTAAATTTTTATTTGTTTGTGCAGTATAATTACACCGCGCGCATTCCACTTAACGACGCCAATACCGTTTATGCTGAAGAGTATCATTTGGTTCAGGCAAAAATGGGCTGGAAATTCTACAACAAAAGCCGTTTTGTAATGGATATTTGCATTGGAGCAGATAATATGTTAGATCAGCGGTACAGCCTGGGAAATGACCTCAATGCTTTGGGAGGTCGATATTACAACCCGGCACCTGGCGTTAATTACTTCGGCAAAGTGAACCTGTGGTTTTAGTGTGATTTGAATTTTAGTTTACATAAATTTCAAAAAATCTTACATTGGTATGGAGAAAATGTAATTGGTATTGACAATGCGATTGTTATGCAGTTATATTTACCCCGAAATGATCGGACGCGGTCGTAGTCGAAATGAAGTAAAAGATAGTTTAGTTTAGTTGTAGTTTTTGTTTTGAAGGTTTAGAAGTGGAATAACAGTTCGAGAAAGTTATTCAGTATCATTGCAAACTGCTTCTATTTAAAGCCCTCACTTTCTGGAGTGAGGGCTTTTTCGTGCCTGATTAATTTTGAATCTCATATAATTTAGCGATATTTAAGAAGTTAATTAGCTGTTTTTTGAGGATCATCGTATTGATAGGATTTTGCATATTGTTAAGCCAATCTGGATTAGCCCAAAACATCGATTCCCTTAAAAAAGCCCTACTAAATGCCCGCGAAGATACCACGAGGATCTCCATTCTTCTTGAACTTGTTGAAAATATCAGCGATGACGATGTTTGGCCTCAATATAACGAGCAAATGCTCAAAATCTCCGAAAAGCTTATAGAAAGTAAAAATCCTGCTATTGTCAAAAAGGGTAAGAAAGGCTTAGCGGATGCATACAACAACATTGGTTTCATGTATAACAACCAGGGAGATATACCCAACGCGCTGAGTTTTTTCGGAAAAAGCCTGAAAATGCAGGAAGCTCTTGGTGACCAAAGTGGTGTGGCCGAATTGCTAAGTAATATTGGCGTTATTTATTATTACCAGGACGATCTTCCTAAAGCGTTAGATTACTATTTGAAGAGTTTAAAAATAAGAGAAAAACTTGGCAACAAAAATGCAATTGCAAACTCGCTTAATAATATTGGTAATTTATTTTACACTCAAAAAAATATGCAACGAGCCTTGTATTATAGTACCCGTAGTTTGGAATTGCAGGAAGATATCGGGGATAAAGAAGGAATGGCTTATTCGTTGAATAATTTGGGCGGTATTTATTACAATAAAGGCGATATTGACAAAGCTCTGGAATATTATAATCGAAGCAAGCTCATCCGGGAGGAAATAGGAGATCAATTAGGTGTTGCGGCATCTATGCATAATATTGCTACCATTTATCTGAAAAGGGCCTTAGACGAACGTGCAGATAAACAAAAGCAACTTTCGTTGTGCCTGTTATATACCGATAGTTCTTTGGTGCTTTCAAAAAAACTGGGTTTTCCTGCCAGTATCAGAAATGCTGAACGGTTGTTATCAAAAATTGATTCGGCTAAGGGTGATTTTGCGTCTGCCTGGGAACATTATAAGCAATTTATTTTTTATAAGGATAGCATTAATAATGAAGCTAATCATCAAGCCAGTATTAAAAGTCAATTAAAGTATGTATTCGATAAAAAAGAAGCAATTATCAAGGAACAACAAGATAAAGAGCGCGCCATCGTAAAAGAAAAAAACCGCTTTCAACAAATTGTAATCTGGTCGGTGGTGGGCGGACTGGTATTGGTTTCTATCTTTTCTTTTTTCATTTTCAGAAGTTTATTGCAAAACCGAAAGGCCAACCGAATTATTTCTCATCAGAAACAACTGGTGGAAGATAAAAATCAGATCATCGAGGAGAAACAAAAAGAAATCATAGATTCTATTAACTACGCCAAGCGGATCCAGTTTTCGTTGCTTGCACCCGATGACTTTATAAAAGCACATATCCCTGATTATTTTGTATACTTTAATCCAAAAGACATTGTGAGCGGAGATTTTTACTGGGCAACTAAAAAGGGGTCAAGGTTTTACCTTGCCGTGTGTGACAGTACGGGGCATGGTGTTCCCGGAGCTTTTATGAGTATCTTGAATATTGGTTATTTAAGTGAGGCCATTAATGAAAAAAATATAGAAGCACCAAATGACATATTTAATTATGTACGCCAACGATTAATTGATAACATCAATAAAGATGGACAAAGGGATGGTTTTGACGGGATTTTAATCTGCATGGATTTGTCTGATATTTCTAATGATACGGTAGTGCTGACCTATTCAGCGGCCAACAGCAAGCCTCTGTTAATTGCTAATCAAACTGTTACCGAGCTGCCCACCGATAGAATGCCCGTAGGTATAGGAGAAAAAAAGGAAGATTTTAAATCTTACGGTATTAATGCCAAAAAAGGCGATACGTTATATTTGTATACAGATGGTTACGCAGACCAGTTTGGCGGCGAGAAGGGTAAAAAATTCAAATACAAAACCCTTAATGAATTGATTTTGGACAATCACACAAAACTTATGGTTGAACAAAAACATGTTTTAAAGAATGCGTTTGACGGCTGGCGCGGGCATCTTGAACAGGTAGATGACGTTTGTGTGATAGGGTTAAAACTATAAAAATTCAAAATACCGTTATTACTTACATATGTATCTTTTAGTAAAGTTATGATCCTGTCATTGTTGCAATGACAAGACAATCATATAGTGAACTATTTTATCTGCATTCTCTTGTCAGTAGTTTTGTAATGTAAATTCATTATAATCATATTTTAAAACAAGAGTCATGAAAAAAATTAACTTATTCGTATTAGTAGTATTATTAAATAGTATTGCATTATCAGGATTCTCTCAAAAAAGAATTAGAAAAGCTCCTTTAGAAATTACCGGGTCAGCGTTGGTAAACGACATTCCCGCAAAAAATTATGCGATCTCTGTTTATTTGGATGGAACTAAAATCGATTCACTTTACACTAAATCAAAAAAGTCGATTAATTTCTATGTAAATTATAACCAGGTATATACCTTTTTATTTGAGAAAGAAGGATGCAAGGATAAAATTGTGATCGTGAACACCAACATTCCGGAAGGCTTAAAAAACATGAATGAAGATGTGTTTGAGTTTGAAGTAGAGATGTCACAATCTTTAGCTAAAAATTCAGATACGGAAGATTATCCGGTAGCGGTTCTTAAAATAAATAAAGATGAAGAAATGTTAGAAGCTAGTAAGGCCTACCATGCATTTACGCACCCCGACTAATGTATAATAGGAGCTTAAAAAGCTACCCGGAAGTCACAACCTTCTTTATAACGATTGCAACCAAAGGCGGTTTTTCCTTTCAGGATACTGCCTTTTTTGCATTTAGGGCAGGTTTGATTTTCCGCTATCGGTTTGGTAACTTCTTCCAGGAATTCAATAGCCCAATTTTTAGTTAGAACTAAACATCCATTAAGTTTCACATTATTAAGCGTAAATCCTTTTATAGACGAAGTTTTCTTTTTTTGAATAAGCGTATGAATTTGTTTTTCGCTTAAACTTTTTCCGCCAAACTCGAAATTGATTTTAAAATCACAACCATCTCTAAATCGAGCGCAACCATACGCGCTTTTTCCTTTAATAATATTGCCCTGCTTGCATTTCGGGCATTTTATATCCGTTTCTGTTTTAGGTTTTGGCTCTTTCTTTTTTTCGGGTGCAGAGTTTTCTTCTTTAACACCAACTTCCTTTTTCGTGTCGCCTTCAATCGTAATTAAATTTCCGCGCTCATATTTAACTTCCTTCGTAAGTTCGGAAACCATTTCTTTCATCTCTGTTAAAAATAAATGGGGATCGTATTCTCCTTTTTCAATCTGCCGTAATTTTCTTTCCCATATACCCGTGAGTTCTACTGATTTTAATAATTCATTATTGATGGTTTTAATTAACTGGATACCGGTAATCGTTGGAATTAAATTTTTTCGTTGACGGACCACATAATTACGTTTAAACAACGTTTCTATAATATTGGCCCGCGTTGATGGACGTCCAATGCCGTTTTCTTTCATTAATTCTCTCAGCTCGGGATCATCTACCTGTTTACCGGCTGTTTCCATTGCCCTTAGTAAGGAGGCTTCGGTATGCATTTTTGGGGGCTGTGTTTGCTTCTCCTGAAGATCAGGTAAGTGTTCGCCTTTTTCTCCTTTAACAAACAATGGCATCAATTGTTCCTCGTCTTCTTTGTCTTCTGAATTCGCCGAATCTTTTTTGGGAAATAAAACCCGCCAACCTTCTTCTAAAATTACTTTACCCGTTGCCGAAAATTCATTGCCACCCACATCACCTAATACCACCGTGTTACTAACAACACAATCAGGGTAAAATGCGGCAATGAATCTCCTGGCAATAATATCGTAAATTTTCTTTTCCGGTAAATACATTCCCGATGGAGGAATAACTCCGGTGGGAATAATGGCATGATGATCTGTTATTTTTTTGTCATCAAATACTTTTTTACTTTTCCTGATCGGCTTATCCAAAATAGACTTGGTAAACTGCGCATAAGGCTGCATGTTTTCCAATATGCCTTTGATTTTTGGATACATGTTGTCGGGAAGATAGGTGGTATCCACCCTTGGATAAGTTACCAGCTTTGATTCATAGAGTTTTTGTAAATGTTTTAAAGTATCATCTGCCGAAAAATTTAATTTTTTGTTGCATTCAACCTGCAACGACGTTAAGTCGAAAAGCGGTAAAGGACTTTCGTTAGCATTTTTTTTGGTACTGGAAATAATTTCAAATAAATTATTTTTTATCTCTTCCAGTATTTTAATGGCATCTTCTTTTGCTATAAACTTTCGTTTGCTTGAATTGAATACCACTGCTCTATAAGTGGTTTTCAACTCCCAATAAATCTCCGTCTTAAAATTTTGAATTTCATTATAGCGATTTACAATCAAGGCAAGAGTAGGAGTTTGCACCCTGCCTATAGATAGGACGCCTTTTCCATTGGCATATTTTACGGTATAAAGTCTGCTTGCATTCATTCCCAGAAGCCAATCACCTATAGCGCGGGCGTTTCCTGCAGCGTATAACAAATCATATTCTTTACCGTCTTTCAGATTATCAAAACCTTCCTTAATGGCTTCATCCGTCATCGACGAAATCCATAAACGCTTTACCGGTTTGGTGTTTGATGCTTTAGATAATACCCAGCGCTGTATCAGTTCTCCTTCAATACCGGCATCACCACAATTCACTACTTCAGTGCATTGTTCCATGAGCGATTTTAAAGTGTTAAATTGCTTTGCAACGCCACCATTATCAATAACCTTTAACTGAAATTTGGGCGGGATCATTGGTAAAAAATTCAAATCCCAGCGTTTCCAATCGTCACTATAATCATCAGGTGCTTTTAGTGTACATAAGTGTCCAAAAGTCCAGCTGATCAGGTAGCCATTGCCCTCAAAAAAACCGTCACGCCTGTTGGTTGCCCCCATAATCCGGGCAATTTCTTTTCCAACACTTGGTTTCTCTGCAATACAAAGGATCACGGTTCGTTTAACTTTAAATTCAATGCCTTAAATTATAGTTAAATTTTAAAACCTATAAAAAAAGTTATGCGCAATTTATCTGTCCAAATTAAAAACAAAGCGCCTCAAATTGATATATTTGTTTTATTAAAAAAGTCTTCTCATACGCATCCCGATTTCCGTCTTTAGCTGTTATAATAACAGCTTGCCTTACTATTATCCAAGTGCACTTAAACCTGGCAAAGTATAAGTATAACGATGTTTTAAAGTGGGATGTACTGAGTTATTATAGTTATTTACCAGCGACTTTTATTGATAAAGATCTGACGCTTAAGTTTGTAACGCTGCAAAATAACACCAAAGAGGAAGGGATTAAATATTGGTATCAGGAAGATGCGCAGGGCAACAGGATTTTAAAATACTCGATGGGAATGTCGGTCATGTATGCACCTTTCTTTTTTATGGCACATGCATTAGCTACTCCTTTTGGATATTCAGCTGACGGATTTTCGGATGTTTATGAATTTTTTATCGAATTCTCAGGCTTATTTTATCTTCTATTCGGCCTGTTTTTTTTGAGAAAAATTCTATTGAAATTTTATACCGAGCAAATAACCGCGGTTACTTTGGTCCTTATTTTTTTTGGAACAAATGTGCTGTATTATTCTACAGCAGAATCGGCTATGTCACACACTTATACCTTTTCTTTGTTTTCTGTTTTTCTATATTACCTGTTTAGCTTTTATGAAAAAGTTAGCATTAAAAGCGTAGTTATTCTCGCTCTCTGTTTTGGGTTGATTATTTTGATCAGGCCTTTAAATATCTTACTGATCCTGCCCTTTTTATTTTTCAATATTAATAATTGGAAAGAAATACGTTCCAGACTGGCTTTTATAATAGACCATTATAAATATATGTTGTTGTTTTCAGTTATAATAGCGCTTGTGGTAGCACCTCAGTTTCTTTATTATAAATATGTTACAGGACAGTACCTGGTGTTTTCATACGGTAAAGAAGGATTTTATTTTGATCACTTTCATGTTTTGGATGTTTTATTCAGTTTTAGAAAAGGCTGGTTGATATATACTCCCATTATGTTGTTTGCCTTAATTGGTTTTTGGTATATGAAAATACAAACGATTAGAGTGTTTATAATGCCGTTATTGATTTTATTTCCGATTTATTTGTATGTTGTTTCGAGCTGGTGGTGTTGGTGGTATGGGGGCTCTTTCAGTCAGCGTTCTCTCATAGATATTTATCCTTTATTGGCTATTCCATTAGCAGCGTTTCTTTATAAATTACAGGGATTCGGTAAAACAAAAAAAGTGATGTTATCCTTGGGTATTGTGTTTTTGTTAGTGTTAAATATATTTCAAACTATTCAATACAAATACAACATCATTGATTATGATGGGATGACTTCTAAGGAGTATATACACGTATTTGGTACGTTGGATGACAAAAAAATAGATGCAACCCTTCTGAACAAGCCAGATTATGAAAAGGCGATAAGGGGTTTAGACGAATAATTATATAAATAGTCTGCAGGCTATATAAGCGGTAAAGATAATATCTGTTAATTACGTACTTTTACTCTATGGCATTATTGCTGAAGGAAAATATAAAAGTTGCAACAGACTCCATCAAAGGGAACAAATTAAGGGCTTTCCTGACAATGCTCATCATCTTTTTTGGCATCACAGCGCTGGTTGGGATTTCATCCGCTATTGATGCGATGAAAGGTTCCATCAATAGTAATTTTACGAGTATGGGTGCCAATTCCTTTACGATCCGGAATAAAGAAACTTCGGTGAGAATAGGCAGAAAAGGCAAACGTTCCAGAAAATACGAAAACATTACGTACAAAGATGCGATGCGGTTTAAGAATGAATTTGGATTTCCGGTAACAACTGCGGTCTCAACCATGGCTTCATTTAATGCCCGTTTGAAATTTGAATCCGAAAAAACAAACCCCAATATCCAGGTATTTGGTGGCGACGAAAATTACCTCATTACCAGCGGATATGAATTGGAGAAGGGGAGAAATTTTTCGCCACAGGAAATTATTAGCGGAACACATGATGTGATCATAGGGAAAGATGTTGAGTTTGCCTTATTTAAAGGAAAACAAAAAGCATTAAATAAGTTCATCACTATTAGTGGCGGTAAATACAAAGTAATTGGAGTTTTAGCAAGTAAAGGAAACAGCATGGGATTTGGCGGCGATAAAATTTGTGTGATTCCATTAACGGCCGCTCGTCAGTATTTTGGGAGTCCTGACATGAGTTTTACGATCAGCGTATTGGCAAAAAATGCTGCATGGCTCGATTTAGCTCTCGGAGAAGCAAACGGATTATTCCGGAAAATACGTGGAGTTCCTTTGGGAGAAGATGAAAATTTTGAGATAACACGCGCAGATAGTTTGGCGAGTATGTTAATTGGTCTTACCAGCAAAGCATCCATGGGAGCTTTAATTATTGGTATTATAACTTTAATCGGGGCATCTATTGGTTTAATGAATATCATGCTGGTATCGGTAACAGAGCGCACCAAAGAAATAGGCATTAGGAAAGCGTTGGGCGCAACGGCCGAAACTATTAAAATTCAATTCCTGATCGAAAGTATCGTGATTTGTGTGTGCGGTGGATTTTTTGGAATTTTGATGGGAATTATTACGGCAAACCTGATTTCATTTAATTTAAGTTCAGATTTTTTTATGCCCTGGTTCTGGATTATCACCGGCTTTCTTGTTTGTTTGGTTGTGGGGTTAATTAGTGGTTATTTGCCGGCCAAACGCGCTTCTCAGTTAGATCCGATTGAGAGTCTAAGATTCGAATAATTACTTTCTTACCAATCCGTAGTAAAAGCCGAAACCAACGGTTATCATGCTCATGTTCCAATTATTTTTTACCCTTTTGTAGTCAAACCATCTGTCAAAACCGGGATAAGTTGGATCGTATTTTGAAAAATTATAATTATAGGAAATATGTCCTCCTATAGCGAAGTTAGGATCAACCATTAGATAAAGGCCAATAACGGGCTCCACAAATGCGCTGCTAAATTTAGTGGGGTATTTACCAACCAATGTATCACTTCTGTATTTAAGTCCTTTATATTGATTAAAATTATAACCCATGTTCACCGAGAAAGTAACAAAACCTCTGTCGCTGTAAAATTTATCATAGCCTAGTTTTAAGTAACCGTTTTGCGATTGCATATTGGTATTTACATTCTGATCTCTGAATACTTTTTGAGATTTATAGTAAGTGTATGAATAACCCACACCAAAAAAGAAATCTGAAACCAGTTTACACGTCACATTTACATTTCCTTCGACGACACCGGAGAAGGAATTACGAAACGATTGACTGG
>JAZKDT010000008.1:0-12287 GCA_040387475.1 Bacteroidota bacterium
AACCAGCCCGCCCTTGCCGACCGAGTACAGAACGGCTGCGGCCATGACCAACCAGGTTATTTATGTATCCGCAACGCCGGCGGCTTACGAATTGGAAAAAGCCGAAGGTATTGTAGTTGAGCAATTAATTCGTCCTACAGGAATTCTGGATCCGATTATTGAGGTTCGCCCGAGTGGCAACCAGGTTGATGATCTGTTGGATGAAATTCATAAAGTAGTTGCAAAAGATGAACGCATACTGGTAACAACACTAACCAAGCGTATGGCCGAAGAATTATCTAAATACTTAACCAAATTACAAATACGTTGTCGTTATATTCATAGTGAAGTGGATACGTTGGAACGGGTTGAAATTTTGCGTCAGTTAAGAGTGGGTATGTTTGATGTTTTAATAGGCATTAATTTATTAAGAGAAGGTCTGGATTTGCCCGAAGTGTCTTTAGTGTGTGTGTTAGATGCCGACAAAGAAGGCTTTTTGAGAAATGTAAGAAGTTTAGTGCAGACAGCAGGCAGGGCCGCCCGTAACGTGAATGGACGTGTAATTATGTACGGCGATAAAATTACGGACAGCATGCGCATTACCATTGAAGAGACAGACCGCCGCCGTAAACGCCAAATAGAATATAATTACAAACATGGTATTACGCCAACACAAGCGGGTAAAAAAGCTTTATTACAGCCAAATGATTCGGGTGTAGAAGTGAGAATGGATGGAAAACTGGTTAGAACTTATGTGGAGCCCGAAGAATATTCGATAGCTGCAGATCCTGTTGTGCAGTACATGAGTGCTGATGAGTTGAAAAAACAGATTACGAAACTAAAATCAGCGATGTTAAAAGCCTCTAAAGAAATGGACTTTATGAAAGCTGCCAGCTTACGTGATGAAATGTATGGACTGGAAAAAATGCTGCAGGATAAGTAACTATAGTATAAAAGACGAAGGATTTAAGATAAAAGACAATGCGTATTTAATTAATCTTTAATCCTTCTATCTTTAATCTTTTATCTCTTTTATGAAAATCGCCACTAACAAACTCTCAGACCTATACGAATTCTACAAAACAGAATTGCTTTCTGTGTATGATGAAAATGAATTGTATGCGATATTTGAGCTGGTTTGTGATCATTATTTAGGTTATTCGAAAACAGATACACGGCTAAACTTTCAGGGCAACCTTAATCAATCGGATGTATTAAAAATTTACGATACAGCTAAAGCATTAAGATCAGGTACACCTGTTCAATATATTTTAGGAGAAGCTGATTTTTATAATTTAAAATTCAATGTCAACGCTTCCACTTTAATTCCAAGGCCCGAAACAGAAGAACTCGTTGATCTGATCATTAAACAATACAAACAAGAAACAGTAAATAACCAAACATTAACCATCTTAGATATTGGGACCGGTTCGGGTTGTATTCCCATTACCCTAAAAAAAAATTTGCCACAAGCAAAAGTAACGGGAATTGATATTTCTGAAAGAGCTTTAGAAGTTGCGCAATCAAATGCCACTAAAAATAAAGTAGAAGTTGAATTTACAAAATTAGATATTCTTTCAAATTTTCCATCTTCCATATTTCCTTTTCCTTTTTCCATTATCATCAGTAATCCTCCGTACGTTTTAAATTCAGAAGCTAAACAAATGGAACCGAGAGTGTTGGATCACGAACCTCATGTAGCACTTTTTGTTGAAGACACAGATCCTATTATTTTTTACAAGTGTATTATTGACCTATGCGCGGATTATCTGGAAGAAAAAGGATGCCTGTTTTTTGAACTTAACCCCTTGTATGCCAACGATGTAAAAAACTATGCAAATGCCGCTAAAATCTTTAATTTTACAGAGATCATTAACGATATGAGCGGCAAACAAAGATACTTAAAAGCACAAAAAAAATGAGATACCTGATTATACTTTTTACCTTGTTTAGTTGTTCTTTGTCCGCCCAGGAAACCATAGAAACAAAAGTTGATAAACCTGCTCAACCGGTTGGAGGTCAAAAAGACGTTGATTATGTATTTCAATCCCAGGTAATGTATCCTGACGTTTTGTTAAAGAAAAAAGAAGCTGCCGATGTGGCCATTTATTTTGTGGTATCGGCCGACGGATCAGTGAAAAATATAGAATTTAAACAAGCGTATAAAGAAGAATTTAAAACTGAAGCAAAGCGATTACTACGCTATTTTTTATTTACACCCGCAACTATTGGCAGTGTAGCAGTGGCCTCGCAGAGTTTCCTGGTATTTAAATTTGATCCCGAGAACTATAAAAAATTTACTAAAACCCGCGGGTTTATTCTTCATAAGGAACAATCCTTATTTGATACAAGTTTTGTAATTCATACAAGAGCAGATACTTCGCCCGAATACTATAAAGGAGATGAGGCTTTGGGCGAATTTATTCTTTCAAACCTGGAGTATCCTGATCTGGCCATTCGTCAGAATTTACAAGGCACCGTTGTTATGAGTTTTGTTGTAGAGCCAAATGGTACTGTCAGCAACATTGCGATAGAAAAAGAATTCAATCATTTTTGTACTGAGGAAGCCCTACGGATTATGCGTCAAACCAAATGGAAAGCCGCAAAAAAAGACGGGAAATCCGTTCGTTACAGAACCAAATATCCGATCGTATTTAACTTAAATAACATTAACAAAGATAACGCCACCAGTGAGCAACGGTAATGAATACTGTCACTTCGAGCCAAGTCGAGAAGCAAACAATCTAATCACCATTGACCACCGGTACCACACAAACATATGATGAATTATTCAATTAACACCGACAAACTGATCACCTTAAAAGATATACAACATATCCTGGATTCAAATGCTACCTTGGTATTATCTGATAAAGCCAAACAAAGTATTACTGCATGCCGTGACTATTTAGATAAGAAAATGGCCTCACAAAAAGCGCCAATTTATGGTATCAATACCGGATTTGGATCTTTATGTAATGTGATCATACCTGATAATGAATTAGAGCAATTACAAACTAACCTGGTGATGTCGCATGCCTGTGGTATGGGCGATGAAGTGCCCCTGGAAATTGTACGGTTGATGTTATTGTTAAAGATCCAGTCTTTATCTTACGGTAAAAGTGCCGTACAATTACTAACCGTTGAGCGTTTAATTGATCTGTATAACCATAAAGTTTATCCTATTGTATACCAACAAGGTTCTTTGGGAGCATCCGGAGATTTGTCGCCACTGGCTCATTTATCATTGCCTTTATTAGGAATGGGAGAAGTAAATTACCAGGGCAATAAATGCCAGGCCGCCGCGGTATTAAAACAACTCGGTTTAGAGCCTATCACCTTAAAATCAAAAGAAGGACTGGCGTTATTAAACGGGACACAGTTCATGAGTGCTTACGGCGTTTGGTGTTTACTAAAATCCAATAAATTAAACAAACTGGCCGACCTGATTGGCGCTATATCGTTAGACGGTTTTGACGGAAGGATCGAACCTTTTAAAGATAATATTCATATCATTCGCCCCCACAAAGGGCAATTGCAAACAGCACGGGCCATTCGCGAAAATTTAGAAGGCAGCGAAATTTTAGCACAAACTAAAGTTCAGGTTCAGGATCCTTATTCGTTCCGTTGTATTCCGCAAGTACATGGCGCCACCAAAGATGCAACCGCATATGTGAATTCTGTTTTTGAAACAGAGATCAATTCGGTAACTGATAATCCAACGGTATTTCCGGAAGACGATGAAATTATTAGTGGCGGGAACTTCCATGGACAACCGCTGGCTATCTCCCTCGATTTTTTGGCCATTGCAATTGCAGAGTTGGGTAGTATTTCTGAAAGACGCGTTTACCAGTTAATTTCAGGTATCCGCAATTTACCCGCATTCCTGGTTGCCAAACCAGGTTTAAATTCAGGTTTTATGATTCCTCAGTACACAGCGGCCAGTATTGTAAGTCAAAACAAACAACTGT
The DNA here is from genome assembly GCA_040387475.1 of Bacteroidota bacterium. Classification (GTDB taxonomy): domain Bacteria; phylum Bacteroidota; class Bacteroidia; order B-17B0; family Aurantibacillaceae; genus UBA4416. The sequence continues at coordinate 3,951 of JAZKDT010000008.1, forward strand.
GTACTCCCGCCAGTGTGGATAGCATTGTGTCGAGTAACGGACAGGAAGATCATGTGAGCATGGGTGCAAATGCCGCCACCAAATGTTACAAGGTTATTGAGAATGTAGAAAAACTTTTTGCCATTGAGTTATTAAATGCTGCGCAGGCCGTTGAATTCAGGCGCCCTCTAAAATCATCTGCAAAGATCGAAACATTACTAACAGATCTGAGAAAATCAATTCCATTTATTAAAGATGATAAGATCATGTACCAGGAACTGGAAGCTACTTTACAGTTTGTAAAAACAATGAATGTTTAAAATAAGTAGTCTGTCACTTCGAGCGAAGTCGAGAAGCGTCAGCACAAGAAAAATGAAAAACGGGATCCTCATACTCCTTTTAACTTTAACTGCCAAACTCAGCTTTGCATGCCAATGCCCGTTAAGCTCTTTAAATGACAAAGAACTCCTAAAATACGAGGTTATTTTTAAAGGAAAGATCAGATCCATTACCTTAAATAAAGAGAACAGCCAGGCTGTGTTTATAGTTTCTGAGTTATACAAAGGGATGCTGGCCGATGATTTCACTATTTTATTTAATGATACCGATCCTTGTAAGCTTGAGTTAAGAGTAGGGGACGAGTGGCTGATATATTCTAACTATTACCAGATAGATAATGCCAAACTCGATTTTTGCAGCCGCAGCCGAAAATATATCAGGAATATTAAGGAAGATTATTTTGCAGAAACAACCGGTATTTCTTACGACGAGGAGACACGCTTTTTAACCGAACATTTAGGATTACATAAGCTGATGAGAACCGGAACATCATTCCTGATCAAACCCAGTTTGTGGTGATCCTGATCTGTTCCATGATTTGCCTGGTGGTTTTTTATTGGTTATTCGGTAAGTTTTTTAAGTAAATGAGAATCCAAAATGAGTATTTTTTTGGAGGCAGAAGCCGGTCAATGGCAACAACGCAAGTTTATGGTTACCCAAAAGATAAGCGGAGAACTTACATAAGTTTCAATTAGGATGACCGACAACGAAGCTAAAATAATTATTGGAGACCATGTTAAGCAGGTTTCGAAGAACAGCAGTTGGTGGTTTTTAGCAAGGAGAAAATTCTATCTGGATTTTTCGGCGTTGCTGGAACCTTATCAAAAAGAAGCTAATTTGCCATTGCCAGGTCACTTAGAATTTCCTCACTTCACGATGAATAATCGCGGACTCGATTTTGGCGATTTTACATACAAGTGGGATGAAATATTTGGAACAGGCATCAAAGAAGAAGAATTATATAACAGTTCTAACGAGTCAGTTTATTACCGACGACATCTCATATTTTGTTTAGAGGACGGTACCATTAAGGAATATATGCTTGGTGATACTACATATTTACGAAATCTCCTGGGGCATTTTATGGAACAATACAAACTGGAGTTTTATAATCACTAAATGCATAAAATTAAATTATTCGCCATCGTATTAGGCACGGTTTACTTTAATGCTTATGCCCAGGAACCTGATCCCAGGCATACAATTCAGGCATCTATATGGCGTCCAAATACAGTCATTGATTCATTAAAAGTAAATGATACACTCACATTAACTTCTCAAACGGTTGCTGCGCCCAACGATATTATTTTTAATAAGCATAGGGCCATGAAGCAACTCATGACCTTTCCACGCAAAAACAAGGTAACGAAAACCAAATGGGTTAGTACGGGTGGATGGTTTGGATGGTACTTACCACTATCAATGGATATTATTTTGAATTTTCCGGACCGACGTGTATTTCTAAAACTAAAACCTGTTTCAACAATAAGCTCGCCATTAAAATTGATCGTTACGGAAAGAAACGATGTTCCTAAGATGAGTCAAAATCCTGAATAGCCCCGAATAACAGACTATCTCTGGACGGAATTATGCGCAACCATGTGCGGAGTTCAGCATATCCACGGATAGAGTTGCCGATATCCACGTGTGGAGTTCTTTATACCCACGCATAGAGTTCCCGATACCCGCGGATGAAGTATCATATCCACGCATGGAGTTAGACATGTCCCTGCGTGGTGTTACCTGTGCCGTTAGGTAGAATTGCCGATATTTATGTTTATAAACACCGGTATCTTTATGTGAATGAGTATTAGCGCATAAGGCGGGAACTTTAATAAACAAGCTTACTTTGCAAATCCTCTTTAAACTCTTAGCTTTGCACCGTACTCAATTCAATCACACATGAAAGTTCAATTACACAAAGCGCATCCATGGCATGGCATCTCTATCGGAGAGAATTGCCCCGAAATAATTACTTCTTTCATCGAAATGGTTCCGGCCGACCTGGTTAAATACGAAATTGACAAAGCTTCCGGTTACCGTAAGGTTGACCGCCCACAAAAATTTTCTAATATTATTCCGGCACTGTATGGTTTCGTTCCTCAAACCTATTGTGGAGATTTTGTAGCCGAGAGAGCCAATGAAAGAACAGGTCGCACAACCATTATTGGCGATGGCGATCCTTTGGATATTTGTGTACTAACCGAGCGTAACATCACAAGTGGTGATATTATTGTGGAAGCCATACCTATTGGTGGTTTTAGAATGATCGATAAAAATGAGGCTGATGATAAGATCATCGCCGTAATGGCCAAAGATGAAATTTATAGTAAATGGAAAGATATTTTAGATTGTCCTGAACCATTGATCAACCGGTTACGTCATTACTTTTTAACCTATAAAAACATTCCGGGCGAGTCAACCGCTATCGTTGAAATTACCGAAACATACGGTAGGGAAGAGGCGCATGAAGTGATCAGAAGAAGCATGAAGGATTACGACAAATCTTTTCGCTCACATATGAATTTAGGTATGTAGTTTAAATAATGAGTTAGGTTTTTGTCGACATTATCGTCATGACGAGCGCAGCGAAGTCATCTCATACAAAGTTACTATACAATGTCCGTATGAGATTGCTTCCTCGTACCACTCGCAATGATGATTACCTATTCTTTAACAGGCTCCCATAACTCTATCTTGTTTCCCTCAGGATCATAAACCCATGCAAATTTGCCATAAGTATCATCATTCATACGGTTCTCATCGATCTTTACATCCGCTTCGTTTAACTTATTCAGTAATTTCTCAATATCTGGTACTCTAAAGTTGATCATGAACTGCTGATCCATGTTTCCAAAGTAGTCGGTATCTGCTTTAAAAGGTGCAAAGGCTGTTTTACCTTTCTCCTGTTGCCAAACCATCGAGATACCAAAATGCTTTTCATACCACTGAGCTAACCCTTTATTATCCTTTGAGCGAAAAAATATTCCGCCAATTCCTGAAACTAAATTTTCCATATTTTTAGGTTTAAGCGATTTGAGAAGGTTGAGCTTTTCTCTTTAAGATCAAAGCGCTAATAAGAGAAACAATTAATCCAACAGGTAAAATTTCCATATAGGTAAACAACGCAAAAAATACCGGACTTTTATACATCTCCTTATAGCCGGCCATTTCTGTAATTTGCGCATCGATCATCTGTTGCGATGCACCGCTTTTTGTCATCTGATCAATCATATTTTGGCTATATTTTTCCATAAAATCAGGAAACAGAAAATTATACTCAAGCGCCCAGGTGATTACGTAGCAGGTAGACCCTATTAATGCAATATACAAACCAATTTGAAATGCTTTTCCAAAAGTCACGAGTCCGTTATTGTAATGATCCCTGTAATTTTTAACAGCTACAAATATAAAGGAGAACGCTACCAACATACAGGCATAACCAACCACCATGCTTGAGCTACCCTCAAAATCAGGATGCTTACTACAATACAACATGCTAAAGAACATAAAGGTGCTTACCAAAACACCCGAAATAGCTCCGAATACTAATACATTTTTTTTCATTTCATTTTTTTTAAGGGGTTAATATGGTGCAAATTTACCAGGTCAAAAGCCAGTTATCGTCATACTTTAGGATGATTTTAGCATTAGAAATTGCTTCCATACTAAAGTAGGAGAGAAGTTTACATAATGATATTCAATCGTTTAGCTTTTTCTACCGCCTGTGTTCGTCTTTTTACGTCCAGTTTTACAAATAAATTCGAACTATGTGTTTTAATGGTATTTAATGACACAAATAATTGATCTGCAATTTCCTGGTTACTTAGTCCTTTCGACATTAATTGCAAAACTTCCAACTCTCGTTTACTGATCTCTAGCTTATTGAATTCAACCTCATTAAATGTAAACTCCGTATTAGGCGTTATTAAAATCTCCTTTTCGACAATAATTTCTTTCTCTATAATAACCGTGTTGGTTTTTGGTTTGGCCAATTTAAGTGCTAACCATATCCCCAATCCGGTAAAAATAAAAGCAATGGCTCCAATATAAATTTCTAGTGAATGATTGATTATGATATAACGTAACTCCAGCCATTTCAATAAAAACAATAACATCGCCATGGATATGCCATAAAGTATAACCTGTTTATGTTTTGAAAAGAAACTGCTTGTCATGATAACAACACAAAGATAATTGTTTTGGAAAGTAAAGTAAATTTAATTCATTTCCTGCAAATCCATAAAACTTAAAGCGAAATCGGGGTAAAATACTTTAGCAAAAAAGGCTACTGTAACAGTAGCCTTTTAATTTATCTTACAATTAACACATACCCGGGAGCCATATGTTCCTTATCTTTTTTATCAATTACTTTTATGATATAGAAATAGGTTGCGTCGGGACAATTTTCTCCGTTACTCGCTTTTCCATCCCAGGATGCGTTTAATACATCCCAACTGTATAATAATTGTCCCCAACGGTTATAAATAGAGCCTTCGGCTGATTTTACACCGGTTGTTTTTATTTTAAAAACATCATTGGCTCCATCGTTATTTGGAGAAAAAACGTTCGGTATTTCAATAGTAAAACCATTTTCAACGGTTATCACTCTTTGTGTAGTGTCCGAACATAAACTGGAACTGGCAATTAATACAACTGTGTAAGTTCCTTCCGTGTCAAAAACCGTATTGGTGTTGGTGCTTGTAGAAACGCTTCCGTTCCCAAAATCCCAACTGTACGTGGTAGCTCCTGAACTGCCATTTGTAAAGTTAACTGTTAAAGGTGCTTCGCCCATGGTTGTATCTGGGGTAAAGGCCGCTGTTACGTTACCCTGACTAACATTTACGGTTGCGGTTTGTGAACAACCGGAACCCGCATTAGTAACTGTTAACGTGTATACTCCTGTAGAAGCAACTATTGGCATTGAAGTGTTTCCCCCTGAGATAATACTTTCTGCATTTGGCCCCGACCAATTATAGGTGACAGCATCTGTTGTCGTGGATGTTCCTAATAAGGTTACCGAATTTGAACTGCAAGGAATAACGGTTGCAGCTCCCGCATTGGCATCTGGCTGTAATACATCATTTACAATAGTTACAACTGTGTCTGTTTTACATCCGTTCACCGCATCGGTTACCGTTGCTGTATAATCTCCGGCCACAGTAACAACCAAAGGATTCGCAGCTGGTCCGGTTGGCGTTATCCAGCTCGTTGAAGAAGATCCGTTAGCCGTTAAAGTTGTACTTCCCAGCGAACAATTAATGATCGTGCTACTCGCTGTTGCTGTTAGAGTAGGCAAGGTAGTATTTGTTCCAACTGATGAAACAGACATTGTTGTACAACCGTTTACCGGATCGGTTGCAACCAGGGTATAAATGCCGGCTGCATTTGCCGTAATGGAAGACCCGGTTGTACTTCCTGTAATACCAGGCCCCGTCCACGAGTAAGTACTTGATGAAGGTATGGCCGTTGATGTGATAGTAACTGTGCTAAACAAGCAGGTGATTGATACACTTGGTGTTATAGTTAAAGCGGGAGAAGCGGTATTGACATTGACTGCTACCTGCGGTAAATTAGTACTACAGTTATTAACCGTATTAGTGATCACACAAGTATAGTTTCCTGAGGCGGTAAACGTTGGGTTTGCCGTATTGCCACCAGACGCAGGAGCAGGACTCCATTGGTAAGTTACACCGGTTACAGTAGTAGTTAAAGAAACACCTGGTGCGGGATCCGAACAGCTAACTGTTGCGACAGATGCGGATAAAGTAAATGTTGGCGTATTTGCATCGGCAGTTATTGAAACTGTTCCTAAGGCAGATATACATCCATTGACAGAATTAGTTGCCGTAACAGTAAACACACCGTTACCTCCCACACTCGGATTACTGATGCCTGTATTACTGATAGTTCCCGTTGCCGGAGAAGTCCAGCTGTAAGTTGTAGCAGGATCAGCATTGCTGGTTGCAGAAATAACGACTGAAGGTGCCGAGCAAGTTGTAGTAAATGCATTTGTGGATAAAGACATCGTTGGTACGGTTGTATTTGTTGGAACATTTACCGTATAACTGTTGGAGCACCCGTTTGCCGTATTCGTCATGGCTACCACATAATTTCCGCCGCTACCGATAGTTGGAGAAAGCGTATTTGCGCCTGATACAACGGTTGGCCCTGACCAGCTATAAGTTACATTGGTAGCTGGTGTTATGGTAGAACTAATGCTGATAGAAGTACTTGAGCAGGTAATGGAAGAAGCCGGAGTAGCAGTGGCAGTTGGTGCAGTTGTATTTAAGGTCACAGCAACCATTGGAACGTTAGTGCTACAACCATTTACTGTATTTGTAACCAAACAGGTATAATTACCGGCGGCTGTAAACGTTGGACTTGATGTATTACCTCCTGTATTTGGTGCGGGCGACCATACATAACTTATTCCGGAGGGCGTTGTAGAAATGGTAACACCTGGAGTTGGAGTAGTGCAGTTAACAGTAGTAGCGTTTGCAGACAAGGTAAATGTTGGAACGTTGGCATCGGTTGCCACATTAACTGTTGCCTGAGCCGATGAACAACCGTTGACTGTGTTAGTTACAGCTACTGTAAATACCCCGCTTCCGCCTAAACTTGGAGTACTGACAGAAGTATTATTGATTGTTCCGCTACCCGGAGCGGTCCACGTATACGTGGTATTAGGATTTGAGCTGGCAGTAGCCGTCACCGTAGTATTGGGTGAAGAACAGGTGGTTGTGACCGAAGTAACACTTAAGCTAATGGTTGGCACAATGGTGTTTGATGGAACCGTTACATTAGTTGTTCCGGTAACTCCCGAACAGCCATTAACCGTATTGGTGATAGTAACCGAGTAACTACCGCCGGCTCCTACTGCAGGATTAGCAGTATTAGCACCCGATAAAATATTTGGACCCGTCCACGAGTATGTATAATTAGCTCCCGTTGGAGTTGAGCTTAGTGTTAAACTTGTTGTGTTACAGGTTATGCTGGAAGAAGCTGCAATACTGGCCACTGCATTCACCGGTGTTGTATTAGTTGGCACAACAACAGGATAAGATTGAGAACAGCTTGCGGTATTTGTTATCGTGATCGTATAAGTTCCGCCGGATGATACTGTAGTCGCTGATGATGTTGGCGATGCAATTGTTCCGGGTCCTGTCCATGAATATGTAAGCGGTGATATAGTAGACGTGATGCTTACCCCAACAGACAAATTGGAACAGGTGATAGAGGATGTGACGCTGCCAACCGTTCCATTTGGCGTGCCCGCGCTTGGCAACACCTGAACAGTAGACGTAGAAAAACAACCTGTTCCAGGATTGGTTGCTGTTAAAGTGTAAGTTCCTGCACCACCCACACTCGTGGTATTGGTTGTAGCGCCACTGCTCCAATTTAAGTTAGAACCTGCAGTTGCATTACCCGTTAATGTTACGGAAGGTGCAGCACAGGTAATTACCTGGTTTGAGCCCGCGGTAACCGTTGGCGTAGTTAAATTATTGGTCACTGTACCAACTGCCGAAACTGTACTGGAACAGCCGGTTAAAATACTTGTGGTCACCAACGAATAATTTCCGGTAACAGTTGCTGTAATATTCGCAGAAGTAGTACTTCCTAAAATTCCCGGACCAGACCAACTATACGTTACGCCCGTCGACGGGCCACCTGTTAAAATCGTAGATGTTTGAGCACAGGTTAGAGTGCCGTTGGTAGCCGAAGCTGTGGGCACTGTTGTATTGATGTTAGTGGCAAGTGTTGTTGAATATGTACAACCGGCTGTACTCATTACAGTTAATGTGTAGGTTCCCGATCCTTGCCCTACAGCATTTTGAGAATTGACGCCACTTGAAATGGAACTTCCGCCCGGTGCAGTCCACGTATACGAGGCGCCTGCCAAATTGGAATTTAAATTAACGGTTGGTGTAGCACAGGTAATCGTTCCGCTCGTGCTGGTTGTAGAAGTAGGAATTGCATTAACGGTTATAGTTCTTACAGCCGTATTTACGCATCCAT
>JAZKDT010000008.1:12297-114678 GCA_040387475.1 Bacteroidota bacterium
CTGTCCATGTATAAGAACTGGCGCCGGTTCCATTTAAAGTAATTGACTGCCCATTACAGATGACAGAGTTTGTTGTTGTTGACGAGACGGTAGGTAAATTATTGACAGTTATAGTTCTTACCGCTGTATTTGTGCAGCCTGCAGTTGTACCCGTAACCGTATAGGTGGTGGTAGTTGTAGGGAAAAAGGCAACGCCATTTGTTATTCCACCCGACCAGGTATAGGTTGTTGCTCCGGTGCCACTTAATGTAGTCGAATTACCTAAACAAATGACCGAATTGGTAGCCGTTGTGTTAACCGTTGGAGTAGGAGTGACTGTTATTGTTCTTACAGCAGAATTGGTACATCCGGTAACCGCATTAGTACCTATTACGGTGTATGTTGCTGTTACTGTGGGTGTAAACGCAACGCCGTCAGAAACACCATTGGTCCAGGTGTAAGTTGAAGCACCTGCTCCACTAAGCGTGGTGGAATTACCATCACAAATAATTGAACCCGTCGTTGTTGACGATACCGATGGTTTTGCATTAACAGTAACGGAATAAGTTGCGGTGTTTGTACAACCATTGGCTGCCGTTGCCGTTACTGTATAATTTGTTCCGGTTGTTGGAGAAGCGGTTACAGCGGTTCCAGTTGAAGTGCTGAGGGTCGCAGCGGGCGACCATGTATACGTACTGGCTCCGCTAACGGTGAGTGCAGTGCTACTTCCGTTACAAATAGTATTTGTTCCCGCCGGTATAATAGTTGGAATTGTATTGACTGTTACATTACTGACGGCCGTATTTGTACAGCCGTTAGCAGCCGTACCAATGACGGAATACGTTATACTACCCGTTGGTGCAACTGTAAAAGAGTTAGCTGTGCTACCTGTGCTCCACGAATAACTGCTGGCTCCACCACCGGTTAAGGTAGTTGTTTGCGTACCACAATTAACAATAGCCGCGCCGGCATTTATAGAAACGCTTGGCGCAGCCAACATAGTCACTGTTTTTGTAAGAGTTTGTTTATAACCACAAACTCCACCTACATAACAGGTGTAGGTCATTGTTGTTCCGGGCGCTACAGAAATAGTTTGAGTTGTTTCTCCCGTTGGTTCCCAGGTATACCCTGTAGCCCCAGAAGGTGCCGTTAGAATGGAACTTTGTCCCGGACAAATACTTCCGGGTACTGCGGTAATTGCCGGAAATGCCACTCCGGCAATAGCCTGAATATTATAATTACAAATATTTCCTCCCCAACCGTCAACCATTAAATAATAGTTATTACCAACTGTTAAACTGGTTGCATTTACGGTATAGGTACCTATTCCTTCCTGGAAAGAAGATACTGGAGTAAAACTCGAACAATTTGTTCCGCTGAATATCTGCATCTGAACGCCCTGGTTACCGGGTGTATTCACCCAACAGTCGTATACACTCACCTGTAATGCAATAGTAGGGCTGGCCGCTGTAAATTTGATCCAGGAATTATTTTCAATATTTACATCGATAGCTGGCGAAGAATAAACACCGGGTGTTGTTCCAGGAAAAGGATAATAACCAAATATGCCACCAGTATTTGTGCCATTAGGCTGATCAACTCCTGCAGAAGTTTCATTATTTCCAAACATTTGCCCGGTTCCTGTTCCCGGCCTGTCAGGTGTAAAAGCCGGGCTTGTTGACGCAGAGTATCCGTTAATATCACATATATATAAAGCGTTGGCACATAAATCATTCGTTGGTGCCTGAACGCAAATTCCAAAATCACCGGATGACCCTCCCCAACCCCAATATCTCAAATATACGGTCGTTCCCGGCGTTAAACCGGTTGCGTTAATGTAAGGCAAAAAATCATTCGCTGTCCCGGGGTAGTTATAAATACCGGCAGTCCCATCAGCATCATCAGAGCAGGCTATTTGGGTAAGACTGGCACATGACCCGGTATAGAGTGCCATTACACCATCCGTAACAACTGTGCCGGTTAAATTAGGTTGTGGTGTAATGCATATATTTCCACTGGCCGGAACAATAATGGCAAACCATACATCTTTAGTAGTGGCTCCAAAACCACCCGTACCGCCTAAGCAATTTGTGGGTGAAGGTGCAGCTGCAGTTAACGTGGCGCCCACATTTGAAAAGGTTGAATAGTTACAATCAGCGGTTACAGCCGGAAGCAATATTGCGCCACACGGTTCGTCATTTGGTTGAGTTCCGACAATGATACTATTTCCGGAAACACATACGCTAAATGAATTCCCTGCAGTAGAATAATAATCGTAAACCCTGAAAAAATATTGAACTCCGGGTGTTAAACCAGTTGCAGTTGTTGTTTCTGTTTGTCCTGAAAAAGTATTATCGGTACAACTGATCGATGTAAATGCTGCGCAACTTCCATCGTATAATTCAATCACGGCATCCATTCCGCTGGAGCCCGCTACCTGAATTGTTTGGGTATAATTGGTTGCAGTAAATGTATACCATACATCATCATTTGATGTACCTGAACACGCAGGATACAGGGTTTGCGTAGTGGCTCCATAGGTCGTTCCCGCAGTTTGCACGCAAGCAGCATTTACTGGCAAATTAATGGCATTTGCGCAATTATTATTGGCAGGAGCGGCTGGTGCGTTATTTAAACACATTGTAAACGTTCCTGCCCCTGAGCCTGCAAAATAATGATACACCCTTACATAATATGTATTTCCAACCGTTAAACCAGAGGCAACCATGGATTCTGCCTGACCAGATAACGTGTTATCAACACAGCTACCGGAAATTAAAGAAGAACAGGTTCCTGAAAAAAACTGTAATACCGCATCATACGAAGCGGATCCGGTAACGGTTAATGAATGACTGGTTGCCGTAGCAACAAACCTGTACCATGAATCGTCATCCGCGTTACCAACACATCCCACAATGTTTTGAGAAGTACCGGGCGTACCTGTAACACAAACACCATTGGTGAGTAGTACAGCACCCGAACAGTTCTCGCCCTGTGATCTGGCAACATTAAACGACAACACCAATAAAAAGGCAATATAAATTTTCTGCATACGACGATGTATAAGATTGATTTGGATTAACTGGAAATTATTTAGTAATGGTTTCTCCTTTTGTATATTCAAGAGGTGTTAAACCCTGGCTGATGATTGTACGTTTAAGTACAGGAGGACTGAATTCTTTTTGATTCTCGCTAACGACCTGTTGTTCCTTTGTAATAACAATAATTTGTCCGGCACTTTTTTCGGTCTTGTACTTTACTTTTGCTTCGGTAACAAATTCAAGTGCTGCTAAAGCTAGTTGTAACTCATCCAGTTTTGATGGAGTGGCACTTCCCTCAAATGTATAGTAGTGAGTTTTAATGATTTCTTTCTTAATACCTGAAGTATTACGTTGTTGTGAAAATGAAAAATGTGATAGAAAAATAAAGAGTAGCAGAAAAGGAAGAGAGGCTTTTTTCATCTGATTTTTGAATAGGTTTAAACACAAAAATATACCAATTTTTCTACAGAATAGAACTCCTAATTGTTAAAAACAGATTAAATCAATTTAGTAAATAAGCGAATGAGTAAAACTATACTTACATTGAGAGAATGAAATAAAATGATAGTGAAGAATTTTGACAGGATTTTTAGAAATATTTCGGCATAAAACAGACTAAAAACAACGTCAAATACCAAAAAAATACAGTTTTTGTATTAAAACAATTTAATTATATTTGTGTAATTACAAATTTGATATATGAAAAAACTATTAACATTTTTAGCACTTACAACCTTTACTATTTCCTTTTCCCAAATTACGATCATTGGGAATTTCCCCACATCTGCAAATTCGGGATCTACGATAGAAGCAGATGTTAAAATCAGTAAAGGAACTGTAGGCAATTTTGCTAAATATCAAATGGATGTTCCTGGCGGAATTACAATTTCGGCCATTGAGGTAAAAGGAGGTAACTTCACATTTGAAAATCAACGTGCTAAAATAGTGTGGGTATCGGTTCCAAGTGATCCCGAATTCACCATAAAATTAAAAGTGTCGGTTGGCTCGGATGCGCCTGCATCAGCTACATTTGCTCAAAAATTTTATTATTTAGAGAATAATGAGAAAAAAGAAATTGAAGCTACTCCTGTTATTATTGCAATAGGCGGTGGAAGCGGTGTAGCTGCTACCACTCCAACAGAAACCAAGCCAGTGGAACCAGTTGCAACTACACCTGTTGAGACCAAACCGGTTGAAACTGTTGCCAGTACTCCGGTAGAAACTAAGCCTGTAGAAACAGTGGCAAGTACGCCGGTAGAGACAAAACCCGTAGAAACAGTTGCCAGTACGCCAGTAGAAACCAAGCCGGTAGAAACAGCTCCTGTTAAAAAAACAACAGCTCCTACATCTGAAGCGGGTATGACGTTTAAAGTTCAAATCGGCGCTTTTACATCTCAACCTAGTAAAGGTAGATATGCCGGACTTCCTAACCTGACTATTGATATGGTTAATGGAATGTATAAAGTAACCACCGGAAAATTTACTTCTAAGGAAGAAGCGGTTAAATATCGTGACCAATTACAATCTAAAGGTTTTTCCGGATTTATTGCAAAATATAAAGACGGAGTTCGCGTTAATTAACAGGTGTTTTTCTAATTATTAAGCACTAAACCTTTATTTTGATTAGAAAAACTCTCATATCACTGGTGTTGATCATTGTCTCTCAAGTTGTTGTAGCGCAACAATACCCTTGGTGGACCCAATATCGTAATAATCAAACACTATACAATCCTGCATTTTGCGGTACTAAGCGGCTGGTTGATATCCGTATCAATTATCGAAATCAATGGACGGGTTATGATGGTTCACCAAAAACATATGCCTTAGCATTAAATACCCGACTGTGGAAAGGCAGAGTAGGAGTGGGAGGCTTTGTTTTTAGAGATAATATTGGTCCCTTTAATACAACAAACGGAAGTGTCACAGCAGCCTATCATTTAAAATTTGCTGATTCCGAATTATCACTCGGCGTTCAGGGGAATTATATGAAAACGCGATTCAATGGTAATAGCGTTACACTTAGAAATCAACAGGATAAAGCGATCAATCAATATACTTCGGATGCTGCAGGAACGTTTGACGGTAGCTTTGGCTTATTATATTATAATGACCGTTTTCATTTGGGAGTAGGCGCTAATAACCTTTCGAGTGCCAAGTTTGAATTTTATCAAAATGATTCTTTAAAAAAATCAAAATATACAAACGCTCCGCACTATAATATTTCAGCTGGTTTTAACTGGGCCGATAACCCGGATTTTACTTTTGAAAACTCAGTGCTGGCGATATTTGTTCCGGGCGTTCCTCTTTCATTCGATTATACATTGCGAATTCATATGAAAAAACAACTCATTGCGGGATTTAGCTTCCGTCCAAGTGACGCTATTGCCTTGCATCTTGGATATACGATTAAAGAAAATTTTCAAATATGTTATTCTTATGATATCGTCACATCTCCCCTCCGTAAATACCAGGGTGGCTCACATGAGATCTCGATCATTTTTTCCTCGATGTTGGGAACCGATAAAAAACGAAGAGGACTAGACAAACGATTTGTCAAACAAAAATACCCGTACCTGATTTAAAAAAATGGTATGATTTTATTGGCACGCACTTAGTAACACAGTTATAACTTTATGGTATTTGCAGTTATAGATCTTGGAACGAATACGTTCAATATGTTAATCGCTGAGCGATTTGCAGATGGCACGTTCAAAAAAATATTTAACACCAAATTTGCCGTTAAATTAGGTGAAGGCACTATTAATGCGGGCTATATAGCCGAAGTACCCTTTCAAAGAGGTATTGATGCATTAAAACAATTTCAGCAAGAGATAGTAAATTACAAGGTAGAGTACACATACGCATTTGCTACGTCTGCTATCAGATCAGCCAGCAATGGACAGGAATTTGTAATTAAGGCCAGGGAGTTAGCCGGCATTACAGTTTCCGTGATTGACGGCGATGAAGAAGCTGATTTAATATATTACGGCAACCGAATGGCGGTGAAAATGGATGATTCTATTTCACTGATTATGGATATAGGCGGCGGGAGTACAGAATTTATATTGGCTGATAAAGAAACGATATTCTGGAAACAAAGTTTTTTACTGGGTGCCGCCCGCCTGTTCGAAAAATTCAAATTATCGGATCCGGTAACCGCTCCTGAGATCACAAAGTTTAATGAATATTTGAAGCAGGAGCTTGCTCCGTTAATTGAGGCGGTTAAAAAGCATAAACCAGTAGAACTAATTGGGTCATCAGGAGCCTTTGATTCGATTGTAGACGTGATTGCAGGCGAACTCGACACCGAAGAGTTGCATGACTCCAAGACAGAGTACGATATCAACTATCATCATTATGTATTTATAAGCTACATGCTTAAAGAATCAACGCTTAACGAGCGGTATCGCATTAAAGGCCTCGTTGAAATGCGTGTTGATATGATCGTGATCTCGGTTTTATTAATCGATTTTATTTTAAATGAATTAAAGCTCTCAAAGATCCGTATGTCCGCGTTTTCGTTAAAAGAGGGTGTCATCAGTAAAAAACTGGGATTATCACTTTCTTAGTTTTTTCTAAAAAATCTTTTCTGTAAATTTGGGTAATGATCATTCAAAGCCCTTATACATTATCAATTTCCAATTCTTTTGATCAGGAATTGCTCTATAAAAATACCTGGTTGGTTATTCTGCATGCATCGCGTACGCCACCACATATTGGAATTTTAATTGACGGCAATTATAATTCGTTAACCATTAAGGGGCATGAGTTAAATATTCAGCTTACGGTTTTACTGAAAACCATTCAACAAAAAAAAATAGAAACACTGTTTGTTCAACTGAAAAAACATCCGGTATTCAGTACAGATTATCAAAAAGAAATTTGCCAGCACTATATTCAACAATTTACCCAGGTAAAAGCCAATGAAGCATCTTGTTTAAATCCTGTCAAATTATTTTTGCAGGAATTTTATGCGATCTGTGAAAATAAGGAAGAGTTATTATTTGAACTGATGGAGCATCTAAAACAAAATCAGTATATCGAAATTACATTAGGATTAAACCTGGAGGCGAAAACAGAACATGGTGAATTTTCATTACCCATGTACACCAATGAGCAATTACAGCTAGTGATAAAAACCGAACGCGCTAATTATTATAAAGAATAATGTTTACCAGATCAGATCATATTTATTTAAGAGCACTGGAATCTTCTGATCTGGAGACGATTTACGCATCTGAAAATGATCCTGGTATCTGGAAAGTAAGTAATACCCTCACACCTTATAGTAAAGATGTTCTGGAATTATATTTACAAACGGCACACCAGGACATCTACGTCAATAAGCAGTTACGTTTGATGATCTGTTTGAACCTAACCAATGAGCCGGTGGGCACCATCGATCTGTTTGAATTTGACCCCATGCACTTTAGGGTAGGGGTTGGTGTGCTTATATTTGAAGCGTTCCGTAAAAGAGGATATGCTTCAGAAGCTATTGAATTAGTAAAAAAATACACCTGCGAAACGTTACTCATGAATCAGCTGTTTTGCAATATTAGTTCGTCCAACAACGAAAGTGTTTCTTTATTTGAAAAATGTGGTTTTAATAAAGTTGGTATAAAAAAACAATGGAACAGGGTTGCCGCCAATCAGTTTGAAGACGAGTGGATGTACCAGCTTATCTTCTAATTTACTTTTTTTGCAACCACAATCATTTCTTCGCCAATATTTAAAATTTCCAGTGTTTTGTAGATGAGGTTATGAATTTTCATATAGAGTTTCAGTTTCCACATAGGTTTTTCTGTAAATGTGTTAAAATACTGCTGTCTCTCTGATGCTTTGATATTGCTATTGGCCTGCTGTTGAGTTTGTTTTTTTTCTCCTCTTAATCTTTTTAATAAAGGAAGAATAGTGTACATGATAAACAACTTAATTTCAAAAGATGATTTGATGGTTTTAACTTCATAACCATGTTTTTTCAATAATTGCGTGATGGTTTTTTTACCAAAATAATTCACATGATCTAAGCCCATCATCTTCCAGTTGTCTTTATGTTTTTTAGCAAAATAGGAATCAATTTGCGGAACCTGGATGACAATATAACCGTCTTTGGCAGTAATACGAGCACATTTAGCAATAACATCATCTGCTTTATCAATGTGTTCCAAAACATCCCACATGGTTACAATATCAAATTTTTTATCCTCTTTCATGTCAAAAAAGTCGATGTGGTCAACGGGCAATTTGAGATCGTTTTTAGAGTAGAGGTAAGGCTGTTCAGACACTTCGATTCCATACACATCGTATCCCAGCATCTGACCGGTTAACATAAAGTGGCCCCAGCCCGCGCCAAGATCAAATAACGAACCACTAGCTTTAAATTTTTTAATCAGGTCGTAACGGATTTTATGCCGTTCAATTTTAACCCAGTTATTTCCGTTGCGAACAGCATTGGCCACGTTTTCGTCTTTATAATTCTCGTAAGAAATCTGTTTCCTGAAATAAGGCGGAATAAAAGTAAACGAACATTTTTTACATTCTACAACTGAAAATTTTTCTTTTTCGTATAAAATTTTGAATTCGGAGGGAGTAACGTTTTCACAAACAGAACAATGGATATCTTCAAAAATATCAGGCATAATGATGGTTAAGGTTTGGTTTCTTGTTCGAAGGTTGACTCAGTGATTGCTTTAGCATCTCTAAAGTAAGAAACACCTCCCCAACTGAACATCTTCTTTTGATAAACATATACGTCTGATTCTTTAACCACCACACGTTGTAAAATTACAACACCGGTTCCCAAAATCGTTTCTTCGGTAACCCCTGGAGGATATTTAGCCAGCAATGCTTGTTTTTTAGCATCTATTTCAACTGCGGTGGCTGCGTCAGATTTCAATAATTTTTCTATTTCAGCCAAACGTCCTTTTGCATAACTGTCGCCGGCTTTTGCTATCAGTGCTTCTTCATAGGGCAATTTAGCTTCCTTGTAACGTGTCATGCTAAATAAAGCGTCACCTTTATCTTTAGCTTCCTTATACTTATCAACGGTTAAAGGCTTAGGTGTTGTTTTGGCTTTATCGGCAGCTTCTTTAGCTAAACGCGCAGCGTCTGTATCTGCCTTCACTTTATCATCCGCTGCTTTTTTAGCAGCTGCCTCCGCTGCAGCTTTGGCGGCTGCATCTGCCGCTGCTTTTGCAGCCGCATCTTCTTTAGATAACTTATCGTTTAATTCTTTATCAGCCTTTTCTTTGGCTAACCTTGCCGCTTCACTTTCTGCTTTAGCTTTGTCGTCAGCTGCTTTCTTGGCAGCCGCTTCTTTTGCTAAACGGTCTGCTTCTAACTTATCGGCTGCTGCTTTTTTTGCAGCCTCCTCTTTGGATAACTTATCATTTAGTTCTTTATCGGCTTTTTCCTTTGCCAAACGTGCGGCTTCGGCATCTGCTTTTGCTTTATCGTCAATGGCTTTTTTTGTTGCAGCTTCTGCATCAGCCTTGGCTT
Organism: Bacteroidota bacterium; assembly: GCA_040387475.1. Classification (GTDB taxonomy): domain Bacteria; phylum Bacteroidota; class Bacteroidia; order B-17B0; family Aurantibacillaceae; genus UBA4416. The sequence goes on from JAZKDT010000008.1 coordinate 21,816, forward strand.
TATCATCAGCGGCTTTCTTTGCTGCAGCATCGTCGGAGGCTTTTTTGGCCGCTGCTTCCTTCGCTAATTTGTCCGCTAATTCCTTATCTCCTTTCTCTTTGGCCAGTCGAATAGCTTCTGCATCTGCCTTTTCTTTTGCAAGACGAGTCGCCTCAGCATCAGCTTTTGCTTTGTCTTCAGCTGCTTTTTTCGCGGCAGCGTCATCGGCAGCTTTTTTAGCCGCAGCATCGGCCGCAGCTTTAGCAGCGTCATCAGCCGCTTTTTTGGCGGCCGCTTCTTTAGCGAGTTTATCTGCTAATTCTTTATCTGCCTTTTCTTTTGCTAAACGGGCCGCTTCCGCATCGGCTTTGGCTTTATCTTCCGCTGCTTTCTTCACTGCAGCATCTGCATCTGCTTTAGCCTTATCTTCTGCTGCTTTTTTTGCAGCCGCTTCATCTGCCAGTTTTTTAGCGGCAGCATCTTTTGCGAGTTTATCTGCCAATTCTTTGTCCGCCTTTTCCTTTGCCAAACGGGCTGCTTCAGCTTCCGCCTTCGCTTTTTCCTCTGCAGCCTTCTTTGCGGCAGCTTCGGCATCTGCTTTCGCTTTATCCTCTGCGGCTTTCTTTGCTGCAGCATCTGCCGCTGCTTTTGCTGCGGCATCAGCCTTTGCCTTGTCTTCTGCAGCCTTTTTAGCCGCTGCATCATCCGCTAATTTTTTAGCAGCTGCATCCGCTGCTGCTTTCGCTGCTGCATCTGCCGCAGCTTTTTCATCTGCTAATTTTTTATTTAAGGCTTCCTGATCTTTTAAAATAATTTCAATCTGAGCTAATTGATCTTTAGGATATAACTCTGCCGCTTTAAAAGTAAGTGCCTGGTTATAACCAGCCCGGGCCATTAGCCAGTCTTTTTTCTTAAAAGCCGCATCGCCCGCTTTTATCGAGGCGTTATAATTTGCTTCAAGTTCCCGTTGTCTTGCTTCTGCTTCTTCGGCTAATTGCCGCAACCGGTCAAGTGCCGATAACATCTGATTACTGTATGCTTCATCGTAATCGAAATTATCTTTAGTGGCATCATAATTAACTTTAACCAGCGGTTGATTTAAAACCGAGTAATCTATTCCGGGAATGGGTTCAAACAAACTGATAGATTCTATATTAAACCCTTTAAAGTCTCCGGCTTTTTTATCTTCAGGCACTCCTCTTGTAGAAACTGTAAATTTTTTCGTACAATGACCTTGTTTGGTAACAACAATTGTATAATCCCCATTTGGTGGAATCTGAAATTTAAAAGCCCCATCTTCGCCGGTCATCGTTTGCATAACCTGCTTCCCACCTTGCATCAATGTAACTGTAGCACCCTGTAATTTTTTACCATTTTTTTCTATCCTACTTGAAAATGGAAGTGTCCATTCTTGTGAAAAAGAGCTTAAAAATGAAAAAACGAGAAAAAATACTATCAAAGGGGTATACTTCATATGGTACAAAGCTGTAGTTTTGTATAAAGGTTTAAATTTAGCTAAAATTCCATAACGCCCCCACAAAAATTATGCACAAAAAGGCAATTGACACAAATTTTAGCTTCTGGGAAACCCATTCTTATTTTGCCAATATCGATTTAATTGTTGTTGGAAGCGGAATAGTAGGTTTAAACGCCGCCATAAATTTTAAAGAAAAAAATAAAAAGGCACGGGTTCTGGTACTGGAAAGAGGGATATTACCACACGGCGCCAGCACTAAAAATGCAGGATTTGCTTGTTTCGGAAGCGTGAGTGAACTTTTATCTGATCTTAAGAAAAATAGCGAAGAACAGGTTTGGCAAACGGTTGAAATGCGGATAAAAGGGCTTGAATTGCTACGGAAACGGCTAGGGGATCGCCAAATTGACTATAAAGAATTGGGCGGCTATGAGTTATTTGATAAAAAGGAGTCGTTTGAACAATGTAGTGAAGCGATAAGCGGTTTTAATAAGCGAATACAAACATATACTGGCAGTAAAAACACCTATCGTATTGAAAGTAAGAAAATTAAAAGTTTTGGGTTTAATCAAATAGAAGGATTAATCCTCAATAAAAATGAAGGACAAATCGACACCGGCAAAATGATGCAAAATTTGATCCGGCTGGCAGTTTCCAAGGATATTATGATACTAAACTCAGTGTCTGTGAAAGAATTAAGTGATTTGAATACGAAAGTCAGCATACAATCATCGGTTGGCGAAATATGCGCTAAACAGGTTATTATTGCAACCAACGGCTTTGCTAATCAATTATTAAAACTAAAAGACGTGAGGCCAGCCAGGGCGCAGGTTTTAATAACCAAACCAATTGCTAACCTGAAGTTTAAAGGAACGTTCCATTATGACGAAGGCTATTTTTATTTTAGAAACATAGGTAAACGGGTATTGTTTGGTGGCGGACGAAATCTGGATTTTGAAAAAGAAACCACATCTGAATTTGTATTAAATACTAAAATTCATAATCATCTTGAAAAGCTCTTAAAGACGATTATCTTACCGGAGACTCCGTTTGAAATTGAACAACGATGGTGTGGCATAATGGGTGTGGGCGATGAGAAAAAGCCTATTATCAAAAAAGTATCTCCGAATGTGGTTTGCGCGGTAAGAATGGGAGGAATGGGAATAGCGATAGGATCATTAGTTGGAAAATTGGCTGTAGAGCAGCTGTAAGTTGTGGATGGTTGCCAGCTTATAATTACATGCTTTTGATATTGCTATTTAACATAATGTTAATTATAAATAATAAATGATTCGCATGTAATTGATTATTAATGTGTTATTATTAGTCCAAAAATGTTGTAAACGCAATTTCATAGCTTATTTTTGCGCCCGTATTAATCCCGTAAGATTAATGAAATAGCTCCTAAATACATCTATTTCATTATTGTCTTATATAAAATTATAAGAAATATGAATTATCCATCATGCCTGCAAGGCAAACTACCCGTGGAGATGATGGATAAACCATACGACAATTAAAAAAACATAAAATCTACGTATGAAACTATCGATGTTCAAGTTCAATTTGCCAAAAGAATTATTGGCAGAACACCCTTCCAAAAACCGCGACGAAAGTAAACTAATGGTTGTGGATCGCGCTACCGGAAAAATTTCTCACAAAAAATTTAAAGATATTATCAATTATTTTGATGATGGTGACGTTATGGTGTTAAATGACACTAAAGTTTTTCCGGCACGTATGTACGGAAATAAAGAAAAAACCGGCGCTAAAATTGAAGTGTTTTTACTACGCGAATTAAATGCAGAAAGTCGTTTATGGGACGTTTTAGTCGATCCGGCCCGTAAGATCCGTATTGGAAATAAATTATATTTTGGCGAGAATGATAACGTTGTGGCTGAAGTAATTGATAATACAACCTCACGTGGACGAACCTTGCGCTTTTTATTTGATGGTCCATACGATGAATTCAGAAAAGCATTATATGAGTTAGGAGAAACTCCGTTGCCAAAATATATAAAACGCGAAGTTGAAGAAAGTGATATTGAGCGTTACCAAACTGTATTTGCTAAGCATGAAGGTGCTGTGGCTGCTCCTACTGCGGGTTTACATTTTAGTCGCGAGTTATTAAAACGCCTGGAAATAAAAGGTGTGAATTATGCTACGGTAACATTACACATTGGTTTAGGTACTTTTAGAATGGTTGAAGTTGAAGATTTAACCAAGCATAAAATGGATAGCGAAGAGGCAATTATTACCGAAGAGTCTTGTAAAATCATCAATACCGGAAAAGATAAAAAGAAAAAAGTGTGTGCTGTTGGAACCACGGTGATGCGTGCCCTGGAGTCATCTGTTTCTACAACCGGCCATGTTAATCCATACAGCGGTTGGACCAATAAATTCATTTTCCCTCCCTATGATTTCTCTGTAGCTAATTGCATGGTTACTAATTTTCACATGCCCGAATCTACCCTGTTAATGCAGGTGGCTGCATTTGGTGGATATGATTTAATTATGAAAGCTTATAAAGAAGCCATTAAAGAAAAATATCGCTTTTACTCTTACGGTGATGCGATGCTGATTTTGTAAGAAATAATTTGATTATTGTTAAAAAATGCAACCTTTGTAAGGTTGCATTTTTTGTATATGGCAAACCCTAAATTAAAACATATTATCCAAATTGATGGACTCAGATTTTTTGCTGTATTCGGTGTAATTATATCCCATTATGTATTAGATCATGTTAACAACGATATTATCCGAAAAATTCCTTTTGGAACGGGTGTAAATCTTTTTTTTGTAATAAGCGGCTATTTAATTACAACTATATTATTTAATAAAAAACAAGCCGTAGAAAATGGCTTATCGACATATACAATCGAAATAAAGAATTTTTTCGCCAAAAGAATACTGAGAATTTTTCCTTTATATTATATTGTTATTCTATCGCTTTTTATTTTTAACTACCATGAGATAGAGAGTTATTATATGTATTTGGTAACTTTTACCACTAATATTTATATGACTTTTCACAATACATATATCGGTAGTAAAACGCATTTATGGTCATTGGCAGTTGAAGAACAATTCTACATTATTTGGCCCTTTATTATTTTCTTTATGAAAAGAAAACATTTTCTAAATATTTTTTTGATTTTGCTATTTATATCTCTAGGTAGTAAATTTTACTTTTTGAACTACACAGAATGGCAGATTGGAGCAAATGCTTTTCTATCCAGTTGTTTCGATGCTCTTTCCTTGGGTGCACTACTGGCGTATTTACAGCTTTACCACATAGTTGTCCTAGAAAAAATTCTTAGTAAAATAGCTCTGGTTTTTTTAATTTTGTTATACGTGGCATTATTTATCTTTCCTGACTTATTGCCCCAGACATGGAAATCGTTCCTTGGAAATTTTTTTACTTCGATCATATACTTCTACATAGTCGGACTTGCATCGCAAAATAAATTTCGTGGTATTGTTAAATATAGTTTGGAGAATAAGGTTGTACTCTATTTAGGTAAAATAAGCTATGGAATTTATATAATACACAATTTCATGCCCGAAATGTTTTATTCATTTTTTGCAAAAAAACTCCCTCCTACCGACGAATATGGTATTAAGGTTATTTACTGGATATCTTTGACGATTTTATTAGCCTCAATATCATGGTATGTAATTGAAAGGCCAGCGTTGAAGTTAAAAAAATATTTCAATTAATGAATAACCAATATTTTTTCTACTCTATTAGAAATATGCACAAAATAAATCCCACTTAATAGCTTTTGTGTATCTATAATAAAATGATTGTTAGAAATAAATGAAATTTCATCCTTTATTAAAATTTCGTTACTGAAAATATCATATAATTTAATGACGGATTTTCGAATATCAGTCGCAAAAATAAAATTGATTTCACTAGCAGTCGGGTTAGGATATTTTTTAACCAGACTCTCTTTTAATTCCCTCTCGTAAACTGAAACTATGCTAAAATTACCGCCGACTAAGTTTGAATCTGTTTTAACAAAATAAACTTCAGACAAAAGCGAATTATACCCTTTTGTGTATCCTAAACAAGCATATCCCTTATCTTTTGTTGCAATTATTTTGTAGGTTTCATCGTTATCAATTGAACCATAATCGGTACCATTAAGATAACCCAGATTATTAGTCCATTCAAAGAGTTTAAATTGTAGATTAAAGCCTGAAAAAAATTCTTTCTCCATGAAACCGATAATATTCGGGCTTCTTTTTGAAAATACTAAAGATGTGAATTCTTCATTATAACCAGGATATCCGTGTTCTTGATGTGAGAGTTGAGTCCCAATGTTATCCGATTTTATTGCGTAACCATCAAGTTTCCCAACTCCAAAAGAGGATGTTCCTCCAGCGATAAAAAATTCGCCATTTGGATGCTCTATAATTTCATTTCCAAAATCTTCTCCACTTCCTCCGTAAAATTTACGCCATAAAGTGTCGCCAATTGTATTTAATTTAAACACCCATACATCTCCGGAATCGACATCATTATAACTCTTCGTATAACCGGTTAAAGCATAATTACCATCGGCCGTTTGTATCACCGATTTAAACTCGTCATCATTTGCTCCTCCATAAGTTCTTGTCCATAAAGTGTCTCCATTCGCATCTGTTTTTACAACATACCCATCTGCATTGCCATTTCCATAGCTGTAAGTTGTTCCGCCAATGATGAATCCACCGTCGGTTGTTGCCTGCAAACTATTCGCAAAATCCCAGTCAGCACCGCCAATTGTTTTTTGCCACACCAGGTTTCCGTTTTTATCAGCCTTCACTAAATACATGTCATAACCCCCTACTCCGCTTGAACTTGTATAGCCCGCCATAACATAGCCCGAATCGGATGTTAACTGAACTATACTTTTACCTATTTCGTTACTCACTCCGCCAAAAGATTTTTCAAATTTTACCTGACCCATACTGTCAAGTTTCAACAAATACATATCTGTATTCCCTTGTCCAAAACTGCTGGTAGAACCGGTTATAATGTATCCTCCATCCAAAGTCTGCTTTACATCATATCCTACATCATAACCATTACCACCGTAAGTGCAGTAAAATTTACTAGGTGGTTGCGCTACAGATACAAGTCCTGTAACCAACAAAAATGTGATCATAAATTGCTTCATGGTAATTTATCGTTTAAATTTTTTAGCAATGCTAATAAATGCTCCTTGTCCGTATGTATTTGCCGGCGAAATATATCCCTGCAAACTATTGCTTCCCAATTTAAAGAACCAGGAGTTTGAAGTATATGAGAATGCCAAGCCCACATTTAAACGTGCATAACCTCCGTAACCAACGTGTAATGCGCCAATAAGCTTTGGTGTAAAATGAAACTCTGCATCCGTAAAAAAATAAGGCTTAAAATTAGAATTGAACACATACCTGAACCCTGTTGCCAGGTAAAATTTATCAGTGAACTGGATCTTATTCATGATCAGTAAATTTGTAGGAATATTAACATTAAAGGATTCATGCCTGGCATTGGTTGTATTTTTAATAATGCTATCTCTGTTAATAGCCGATAATGTGGAGTCTTTTAAGTCCAGTAAATTATCAATATGATAACCATCAAATCTAAATGTGGAATCGCTACTGTACTGAACACTGTTGTCAAACCAATGCAGAAAACCGATATTGTTAGCATTCACTGTTAATACACTCCCCTTCCCTATTTTACTTTTATAAGGTGTTTCAAAAAAGATATCGGCGCTTGCGCCAATGCCACAATACGCAAACGGATTTTTGCTTGTATTGGTGTCGCTCAATGCCATGTTAAAATCGGAGTTGAAGATCAATTCCGTTCCATCTTCATTTGTGTGTAATGACGATCCTTCTTTTGCTTTTACGTAAAACAGCTGTTGGCCTTTTAAAATAGACACCGACACCCCCACTTTTGCCGTTGTATCAATTTTATGCCATATAAACCCTAATTTTAGTTCCTGGAATCGCAGTGAATTAATGCTGGAGCCAGCTAGATTTTTGGTTTCGCCCAAATAGGGCTTGTTGCCGTAAAATAAGAGCTGGTAAAAATCTTTGGTATAGGAAGCGTTATAAATGCGCTGATCTTTAAACCCAATTAAGTATGAGTACTTTGGGTTTCTTCCAAAAAATGCAGAGATATCATAATTCATGATCGCTCCCATCACATTTAAATTTTTCATCGAATTATTCGACGCATCCTTTGTTTTCTTATCAATGTAACCGCCATAAATAAATTTATTGAGCATTCCATTGTAAATGCCGTTTGAGCCCAATTCATACTCGCCGTTAATGGAAACACTACGTCCTGTTTTTTCGAAATTTAAAAATTCTGAATTATACTGTGAGAAAACAGATAAGCTACCAAGAAGACAAAATAGTATCAGTCGCGCTTTCATTTTATTTAGAACTTGCATTATAGTTTAAGTACCCATGAACGACAAGATCTAAATAACTATCCTCGTTAATTTTTATCGGTGTTGGTTGATTTGGCAAAAATAAATAACTCACAAATTTAATTTGTTTACACTGGGTTAAATTAGTGATCTTGGTTTTATTAAACACCGCTTCCAGTTTTGAATCGACATAATTTAACACCACATTATTACCGTCAGTAATTGCCGATTCAATAATATTTTGGCCGGGAACAAATAATGAATCAATAATTTGATTTTGATCATTCATCATATATCCTTGAATTTGAGCTCTGAAAGGATAATTATTACGGGTTTGCACAATGATCTCGCAGGTGTTAACGTCATTTAATTCTTTCAATTGTGTCAAATCAACTTTTGAATAACTCTGTAAACTAAAATAGTCAGCCGATAAGGCAAGCGGAATGTCAATGTCGGCAATAACCTTTAAACCTCTGCCATAAAAAGCGAAATCGTTTCCTGCCGAAATGTTACCTAAAGGATTGAGTGTGGCGTCGATAGAATAACCGAAGTAATTTGGTAAATTTTGAAGAAATGAATTTAAATTAGAGTTAGACGAATTGATGTTAATTTGTTTAATCCATGGAAATACAGGGTTTGACGGGTTACCTGTTTTATTGGCCCGGTTAACATTTATGGACTGTAAAAGGTTTCCCGAATTAAGCGTTACTACATTTGGCGGCGATGTTTTTATAGATCTTAAATTATTAATAGAGCTGGTCATTTCAATTCCAAATTCATTCACAATTCTAAAATTAATTGCCGACTGAGTCAACATTAAGTTACTGGGATTAAAATTTGAAAGTAATCCCAGGGATGAGGAATCCGGCCCAAAAGACAGGTCCTGTTGTCCAAAATAACCCTGCACATATTCAGGTACGACGTCTTCAAATTTTAATTCGATCAATAAACCTTCACCCGGGTGCAAGGTGTCAGCTACGCCACTTGCATCAGTACTAATTGTATAAGTTTGAACAAGGGTATTAACCGTATTGCCTGTTTGCCCGGTTAAATTAATATTATAACCATCTAATAAATGGGTCTTAACGAACGATGAGTTACCAGGTATGATCTGAGTTACAGTTAATGGAGTTCCCCATAACGTGGCTGAATTTATAATATAGCTGAACTTTAAAGGTTGGGCGTATGTGTTATTATAGGTTATTTTTAAAGCTCCTGATCTCACAATAGCTCTATTAAGTTCAACTCCATTGCTAATATCAAATTTGATCTCCTTATCACCAACCGTGGCGTTATCCATAAGAAGCATTCCGGCGTTTAAACTTTGAGGAAAAAAGAAACTATAGCCCGCTTTAATGGTTGTATCGGGTAATTTAACCAGACTATCCATGGTGAAGTTGATCAGGTCTTTACTAAAGGCGATGTGTAAAAGACCATTGGGATCGGCTTTAAAAATAGTATCACCAAAAAAATTGCTAATATTTAGATGGCTTTTTGCCAACGGAATTGCCAAATCAACGTCCCAACTGGTTTCTTTTTTACAGGCAACCAAAGAAATCAATGAAATAACGGCAACAGTAAATGATTTTTGTAAAAATCGCATATTACAAACTTAGCCATTTTTTAACATAATAACAATCAAATATTTGGCAAAGTTTTTGATAAACAGTTTTATAAAAATGCTACTTTTGTTATAATGCTATATTCGTTTAGATTTTTTTTGAGTTGGATAATTTCTGCGGTACTGATGTATGTAGCCTTTTATGTGTGGCACGGATTGTTTTTAAATGATCTCAACCGTATTTCTTTTCCTTTAGTCATATTTTTAGGGCTTGCTGCTTTAGTTTATTTGGTCATCTCTTTTGTGCTTTATAGAACTTACGAATCTAAATTTTTAACGAAGTATGTTTCGCAGCCCATGTTAAGAGGCGTTGTTAGTGGATTAATACTTGGTTTTGTTTTGTTTGCGGTTGTGGCAGTGTTAGGTATCTCTTTTACCAATTATGTGAGTGCCACTTATCTGATGGCCGACTGCGCCTGGCAAATCGTGGAACAAATTATTGGCGGATTAATCATTGGTTTAGGAAAAATCATCATATTTGAACCTGTTCCGGAATTGATACACCGCGACTAATAATTGTACTTATCTTTCCATCTTTCTTTTAAAAACTGTTTTAAGTCTCTTTCTCTTGAGTATTCTGAAGGGTTGTAAAACGTGGTTCCACTAATTTCATTTGGCAAAAATTCCTGAGCCACAAAATGATTATCGTAATCATGAGAGTATTTGTACTCGTCTCCATAACCTAACTCTTTCATTAATTTAGTAGGAGCATTTCTTAAATGTAAAGGAACCGGTAAATCTCCTGATTTTTTAATCTCTTGTTGAGCCAAATTAATAGCCATGTAACTACTGTTACTTTTAGTTGAACACGCAAGATAAGTTGTAGCCTGCGCTAAAATGATGCGGCTTTCGGGATAGCCAATAACATTAACTGCCTGGAAACAATTATTGGCAATAACCAACGCTGTGGGATTTGCATTTCCGATATCTTCTGATGCCAGTATTAATAACCTCCTGGCAATAAATGACGGATCCTCTCCTCCATCAATCATACGGGCTAACCAATATACAGCTCCATTTGGGTCTGACCCGCGAATAGATTTGATAAAGGCTGAAATAATATCGTAGTGTTGTTCGCCCGACTTATCATACAAGGCAAGGTTTTGCTGAATATATTTTTTAACCAGGTCGTCGGTTACTACTATTTCGGCAGCATCTATACAATTAATCACAATTTCCAGGGCATTCAATAATTTTCTGCCATCGCCACCCGAAATTCTGAGTAAAGCTTCTGTCTCTTTTAGTGTAATGTTTTTACGCTTCAGTATATCATCATTTGCAATGGCATTATTTAATAATTGAATCAAATCAAGCTTCGTAAGATGCTTTAAAACAACTACTTGACATCTGGATAAAAGCGCGGGTATGACTTCAAATGATGGATTCTCAGTGGTAGCGCCAATTAATGTAACTATACCTTTTTCAACTGCATTTAAAAGCGAATCCTGTTGCGATTTACTAAAGCGATGAATTTCATCTATGAATAACACCGGTTTTTCCTGTTTAAAAAAACCACCATCCTGCGATGCTTTTTCAATCACTTCTCTTACATCTTTTACCCCTGAATTAATGGCACTTAAAGAATAAAAAGGGCGCTTTAAGGTTTGAGAAATGATTTGCGCTAAGGTTGTTTTTCCCACTCCCGGAGGTCCCCATAAAATAATGGACGGCAATAAATTTTGTTCAATAGATCTTCTTAGTGCTGATTCTTTTCCAATAATATGTTCCTGGCCTATATAATGGTCGAGATTATTTGGTCTTACTCGCTCTGCTAGTGGTTGCATGATAATGATATATCCAATAAAGATACCATCATTTAACATATATGAATGCTACAAAACGTAGATTATGATGCTAAAATTTACTAAATAAATTGTAAACACTCTAAATATGGCATCATTATTTCATTAAATTTACCACAATAAAAAATTAAACAATGAACTTAAAACACATCATCATCTCGGCCTCTGTTTTAACAGTTGGAATACTAAGTATGAATGCCATCAAAAAAGGCGAACCAAAAGATAGCGTAGATAAACGTAAGTTTATAGTTACGATGACGGAAGTAAAGGAAGGCACACCGCCTAAAAAAGGTGTAGAAGATGAAATAGAATTTAAAACGGGTAAGATGTTCAGCCAGTTCTTATTTGATAAATTAGAATATAAATGGATCAAATACGAAGTGATTAAAGATTCTACGTACACGGATGAAGAGCAAAATGAAAATCATTATTCAGAAGTCGAAATATCCACGACGGATGATAGCGACCAAACCATGATTATGAAATGTGTTGTCGATAATTATGATATTAGCGGAGATATCAAGATCACTAAAAAAGACAAGCTTAAAAAGAAATTTGAATTCTCCGGCAAAGAAAAAGCAGGCAAGAAAAAGAAATAATCATACTGATAAACTACAAAAGGCTGTAAATATTACAGCCTTTTGTAGTTTATATAGTTTTTTTACCTGTATGTTCAACATACGAAAAAGCTGATTTTATTGGATGTATTTATTTTAATCGGTTGAATACGGGTTAAAATTAAACCATTCACGAAGTTCATTTATGTCAAAAAAACTGGTCATAAAATCCAAATAGCGATAAGTTCACGTAAATGTTGCTTATAATCTATATTTTTCGGCATTTTTTTAGCTTAAAAATAAGATTAAACTCTTTTGTTTTTCCCGCCAAAAAATTATATTTGTAAGATAAGGGAATTACTATGCAAGAAGGAGTTATGTCAACCACAAAAGGTTTAAATTTTGAAGATTTCAAAAAAATTGTTTTAGAAGATTTTCGTTTGATTAACGAAAGCCGTCAAACGAGTTTATTAGGCCGTAAAGAAGTATTAACCGGAAAGGCTAAATTTGGCATTTTTGGTGATGGAAAAGAATTAGCACAAATCGCCATGTCGAAAGTGTTTCAAAACGGCGATTTTAGAAGTGGATATTACCGCGATCAGACTTTTATGATGGCGATTAACCAATTATCTTTGCAGGAATATTTTGCTGGATTGTACGGTCATACAGATCTTGAGAAAGAGCCAATGAGTGGCGGCCGGCAAATGGGCGGGCATTTTGGAACTCAAAGTTTAAATGCCGACGGTACCTTTAAAGATCTGATCAATCAAAAAAATTCATCGGCCGATATTTCACCAACTGCGGGGCAAATGCCTCGTTTATTGGGGTTAGCCTATGCTTCTCATTTTTATAAGGTAAATACTGATTTACACCAGGGTAAATTTTTAAATTATAGTAATAAAGGAAACGAAGTTGCTTTTGGTACCATTGGAGATGCTTCTACCTCTGAAGGATTATTTTGGGAAGCGATCAATGCGGCGGGTGTATTACAAGTTCCCATGTTAATGAGCGTTTGGGATGATGGGCACGGGATTTCTGTTCCTAAAAAATACCAGACGACCAAAGAAAGTATTTCCGAAATTTTAAAAGGATTTCAACGAGAGAACGGTGGTAACGGTTTTGAGATCTTTAAAACCAAAGGTTGGGATTATGCACATTTGTGCGAAACTTATGAAAAGGCTATTAAAGTCTGTCGCGAACAACACGTTCCTGTTTTGGTTCACGTAGAAGAAGTTACACAGCCACAAGGACACAGTACCTCCGGTTCTCACGAGCGTTATAAATCAAAAGAGCGTTTGCAATGGGAATTGGATTTTGATTGCGTTAAAAAAATGCGAGAATTCATTCTTCAAAATGCATTGGCGGATGAAGCTACATTAAATACTATTGAAGAAGATGCAAAAACAGCTGTGAGAACGGCGCAAAAAGCAGCCTGGGCAGACTATTTATCGCCTATTAAAGCGGAGGTAAATGAAGTTTCGGCATTATTTGATGAGCTATCAGGAAGTGCCAATGCCTCTGTCATCAATACGATTAAAAGAGAATTGAATTCCATTAAAGAACCTATCCGTCGTGATATTCATACATCGGTAAAAAAAGTATTGCGTTTAACCAAAGCAGAAGATTCATCTTCCCGTTCTAAATTAGCTGACTGGCTCCGGCTGGCAAACATCGAAAATACAGATCGTTACAGTTCACATTTAATGTCGCAATCTACACAACAGGTGTCGTCTTTAAGTCCAGTTGCTGCAATTTATAATGAAGATAAGCCTGTTGATGGCCGGGAATTATTAAGAGAAAATTTTGATTATATTTTAAATAAATATCCTGAAGTACTGATCTTTGGTGAAGATTCGGGTAAAATTGGCGGTGTAAACCAGGGATTGGAAGGTTTGCAATTAAAATATGGTGAACACCGCGTATTTGACACAGGTATTCGTGAAGCCACCATCATGGGCCAGGCCATTGGATTATCGATGCGTGGATTAAGACCCATTGCTGAAATTCAATACCTTGATTATTTACTATATGCTTTACAAATCATGAGCGATGATTTGGCAACTGTACAATGGAGAACCAAAGGCATGCAAAAAGCGCCGGTTATTATTCGTACACGTGGTCACCGTTTAGAGGGTGTTTGGCATAGTGGTTCGCCAATGGGTATGATCGTTCACGCCTGCCGTGGTATAAATGTATGTGTACCCAGAAACATGACACAAGCCGCCGGTTTTTATAATTTATTATTAGAAGGTGATGAACCATCGCTAGTGGTAGAGCCTTTAAATGGGTATCGTTTAAAAGAAAATTTACCATCCAATATTGGCGAATACAAAATAGCGTTAGGGATACCTGAAATATTAGCTGAAGGTACAGACGTTACTATTGTAACCTATGGCTCTTCGATCCGTATTGCTCAAGAGGCTATTAAACAATTGGAAGAACATGGTATTTCGGTTGAGCTAATTGATGTTCAAACGTTATTACCATTTGATGTAAATCATAGTATTGTTAACTCGTTAAAGAAAACCAATCGTGTTGTGTTTTTTGATGAAGATGTCCCGGGTGGAGCAAGTGCCTACATGATGCAGAAAGTCGTAGAAGACCAGGGCGGTTATCGCTACCTCGATTCTAAACCAATTACTATTGCGTCTAAAGAGCATAGACCGGCTTACGGATCGGATGGAGATTATTTTTCTAAACCTAGTGCAGATGATGTATTTGATGTTATTTACAATTTGATGTTAGAAGTTAATCCGAATAAGTTCGCTAAAATATATTAATAAACTTAATTTTAACACGTAATTGCCTCCGGCAAAATTTAAAGTAATACATTCATGAAATTAACATCACTATTTTTAGCTATTGGTTTTTTATTTTGCGTAAATCACTTATCTGCTCAGGAACCTAAAAAAGAGGAACATAAAATACAGGAAGTTATCAATTTAACTGCTGATCCTGTATCTATGCCGCCAAACGCAGATGGTTCTATTCCGGTGGACACCAACCCTCCGGCTGGTATGGCCGTAAGTGAAATTTTAAAACGCGCTGTTAATTATGTGAAAATGGAATCCACTAAATACACAAAAGGTAATGGGGTAACTACCGGTACTAAAGCTGAGTGTATTGTAACATTTAATTATAAACCTAAAGAATTAAATCCGGCTGCAGATGTACAGGGTACTATTACAATGCATGTAAGTATTGATGCAAAAGAAGGTAAATACCGTTATACAATTTCTAAATTAAATCACAACGCAAGAAACCCAGATTATACCGGTGGTGATGTATACAATGAAGTTCCTAAATGCGGAAGTATGAAATTACCTCCTGAACTATGGAAACGCATCAGAAGCGAAGCATTTAGAGTAAGTGGCATTGCGGTTAGCGATCTGAAAGAGGCAATGAAGATCTCTAGTACTACTCCGGTTAACTCAGACGAGTGGTAGTTAAGTATATTTAATAATATAAAAGTCCCATAAAGGGACTTTTTTTTTGAAACGTTTATATGATGAAGTCCTTAGAATTATATTCAAAAAAAGACATAGAACATCTTACCAGAAAAAGAACCAACGAAGTAAAGATCGGCGAAGATGTAACGATTTTAGATCCCGAAAGTAATTGGGAAACCCAGTTGCGAAAAACCGATTGTAAATTTGTTTTGTTAGGGATTCCTGAAGACGTGGGCGTACGGGCAAACTATGGTCGCGGCGGCGCTCACACTGCCTGGAAGCCAGCTTTGGATAGTTTTTTGAGCCAGCAAAGTAATGAGTTTTTAAATGGGCAAGACGTTTGCGTATTGGGCCATGTTTACGTGGAGGATATTATGGAAAGATCCAACCATCTTAATTCAAAAAATAAAAGTGAAATGGCGGCACTTAGAGATTTGGTAGCCGAAATAGATGAAAGAGTAACGGATGTTATTTCAAAAATCGTTGCCTGTAAAAAAATACCGATTATAGTTGGAGGGGGGCATAACAACTCTTACCCAATCATCAAAGGTTGTTCGCAAAGTTTAAATAAAAAAATAAATGTGATCAACTGCGATCCTCATACTGATTTTCGTCCGCTGGAAGGCCGGCACAGCGGCAATGGGTTTAGTTATGCTTATCGCGAAAACTATTTAAATAACTATTCGGTGTTTTGCATACATGAGCAATATAACACCGCAAGTGTGCTCCAAGATTTTACCTCAAACAACAATAATTTATACTACAGCAGATATGAAGATGTATTTGTGCGTGAAAGTAAAATTTTTTCTGAATCATTGCATCAAAACATTGCTTTTGTTAAGCACGAAGCCTGTGGTGTTGAGCTCGATCTGGATGCTATCACCAATGTTCCTTCGAGTGCTAAAACAAGCAGTGGCATTTCGCCGGTACAGGCAAGACAATACGTATATCAATGCGGTAGGCAATTAAACGCATTATACCTTCATATTGCAGAAGGTGCCCCTATCCTATCGCATATTAAAGCTGATAATAAAACAGGTAAGCTCATAGGCTATTTAATAGCTGATTTTATCAAGGGAGTAAACGATAATTAATTACTAATAAGTCAGGAATCTTTGTGTCCGAAATTCAAAATGTGGCTGAATCACTGGATGTTACCCCGGTACTAAACTGCTTTAAACACAATATCAAAGTGGGCGCCCTGGTCGTTATAGATCTTAAGCTCTGCATTGATCTGTTCTGATAAAATAGCTACAATATCCAGTCCCAACGAATCCATGCTTGCTAAATCAAAATTAGCAGCAAGTCCCTGACCGTTATCCGAAATTTTTAACTGGTAAGTATTTTTTACCAGTTTAGATAGTTCTATCCGGATGATCCCATCTTTTCCTTTAAAAGCATGCTTGTAAGCATTGGACACCAATTCATTTGTAATTAATCCTAACGGAATGGCAGTGTCCAAATCAAGTTCCAGCTCAATAAAGTTAGTTTCAATTTTAATATTCTTCTTAATCACCGAAAAACTCCCCGAGATCTGATCCACTAAACCTTCGAGGTATTCGTTGAATAACAAACTGGTCATCTGGTTATTTCTATACAATAACTGATGTAGTAAAGCCATGGAGTTTATTCGATCCTGTGCCTCTCCCAATGAATTCTGAACTTCAGGATTACTGGTTTTAGCTGCCTGTAACTTCATTAAGCTCGAAATAATCTGCAAATTGTTCTTAACCCGGTGATGCACTTCCTTGATCAACAGATCTTTTTCTGAAAGCGATTTATCAATAATTTCGTTGCGGGTTTCTATCTGCTTATTTTTTATTTCTAATAATTGTTTCTGGCTTTTAATATTTTTAAGCTGATAGGAGATGAATGCAACAACAACTATCAGGATCAATCCGCAAAACAATAAGGCATTTTTAATCGTTTTTTGTTTACTTACTTCGAGATTTTTTTCGCGGATATTTTTCTGACTCTCTATAATTAAATTTTCTTTCTCTGCTACCTGACTTGCAACCTGCAATGCAATTAACTCTTTCAGATTTTCTTTATAATCCACACTATCTTTAAAATGAAGGTATTTATTATAGTAATCAATTGATAACCTGTAAGAACCAATTTTATCATAATAAACCGCATATTGCTTGAGAATATTTAAATGTGACTTATAATCCTCAATCCGCGCAAGCTTCGTATTGGCGTTATCCAGGTACTTTTTACTTAAATGTGGTTTATTTAAATTGATATAACAACGCGCCAGCTCAATTTCACTAACCGCTGCATTTAAAGTATCCCTTACTTTCATACTGCCAATAATATCTTTTTCGAGCAGCGGAATGGCTTTTTGATATTCTTTTAACTCAATATACACCTGGCCCATATTCCCTTCTATCAAGCCAATTACAAATTCGTCATCGTCCGTTAAAATAGATTTTTTTGGGTGCATTTGGTAAAACACTTCTTTGGCCTGGTTAAAGGAGGCCAATGCGCTATCCAGGTTTCCGAGGCGTTGCCAAAACAAACCGCGGTTGTTGTGATAGCCTAACAACATATGTGGAATTTGTTTTACTTCATCAAACTCCAGTAATTGTTGATTTAAACATTCACGGTACATTTTCATTTCGTAGTAAATGATACTCAGTTTGGGATGAAACATCCAGGCATTAATATCACTATGATTTTTTTTCAAACTCATCAGAGTTCTATGAATCTCCAAAGCTTTATTGAGGGAGTGAATTTTAACGTAAGCGTTTTTTAAGCAAAATAAAACGGAAGCACTGTCTTTGTAATTTTTTATTTTATGCTTGGCTAAAAGATCTGTAAATAATGGGATGGCTTTTGAATAGTTCTTGTAGATATAAAACATTTCTGCTTCTATCTTTATAAATTTATCCAGAATAACATCCTGGTGGTCAATAATCGCCTGTTCCCGTATCTTTTTGAGCTCATCTTTAACCAGTGGATAACAGGCTGCTTTAAAATCATTATGAAGGGTATCAAAAGCGTTTACTTTACCGGCAAGACTCTGTGAATTGAAATACTCAACGAATTTTTTTTCAAAATCACTCTGCGCGCGTAGATTGCCTTTCGCAAAAAGCAAAACTAAACCCATAAAGATGCAGCCGTGTATGTAACGAAAAGCTTTCAAATACAACATTAAAGATATATCATTTAAGGTTATGAAACTTGTTCATAATTAACTAACTATTGTATTGTTTATAACTCGTTATATGGTTTATTAACATTTCTAACAAATCAGAATGAGGCTTCTTCGAATAGGTTATTAAGATAAAGACCACTATAAATCAATGTATTACATAACTACTAACAAGCTATAAACAGTTAATAAACATACTTATAAAGGATTGCTTTGCTTCTCTAAAAATCGTAACTTCCATTATTAGAAAGTAATGAGCATTTTTACCCTCCGTACTATAAATTATGCAAAACTTCGATAACCAAAATAAAACCCGCAAAAAATTATACACTCCTGCTGCAACTAACGAAGTTGGTAAACTGCAACCGCAGGCCATCGAATTAGAAGAAGCCGTATTAGGAGCCATGCTCCTTGAAAAAGATGCCTTAAGTACTGTTATTGATGTACTTTCTGCCGAAAGTTTTTACAAAGAACAAAATGGGATTATTTTTAAATCCATTTATAATTTATTTAACCGGTCGGAGCCGGTTGATATTTTAACAGTTACTCAGGAATTAAAACGCAATGGAGAATTAGAACTCGTTGGTGGATCTTTTTATGTATCCTCACTCACTAACCGTATTGCTTCGTCTGCTAATATTGAGTATCACGCGCGTATTGTTGCTCAAAAATATTTACAACGCGAGTTAATACGCATTAGTACGGAAACCATTAAATCGGCTTACGAAGATAGTACAGATGTATTTGAATTATTAGATGCTACAACACAACATATTTTTGAGATACTGGATTCCAACGTGCGTAAACAACATGCCGGAATGACTTCATTAATTGCTCAGGCTATTACGGAAATTGAAAAAGCGGCTCAACAAACGGATGGTTTACTAGGTGTCCCTTCTGGCTTTACAGCTCTTGATAGAATTACAGGTGGATGGCAAAAATCAGATTTGCTGATCCTGGCCGCCCGTCCGGGTATGGGTAAAACGGCTTTTGTTGTTACCATGGCAAAAAATGCAGCGGTTGAATTTAATAAGCCTGTCGCTATATTTTCTTTAGAGATGTCTTCCTTACAACTAGTAAAACGTTTAATCTCGTCAGAAACCGAAATTAACCAGGATAAGATCTTAAAGGGTAATTTAGATAATCACGAATTTGTTCAATTAAACGAGCGTATTAAAAAATTATCTGTTGCACCTTTATATATTGACGATACTCCTGCCCTATCAATCTTTGAGTTAAGAGCAAAGGCTCGCCGTTTAAAAGAGCAGCAAAATATTTCTTTGATCATTATTGATTACTTGCAGTTAATGAGTGGCGGCCCCGACAGCAAAGGAAATCGTGAACAAGAGATCTCCGCCATATCCCGTGGGTTGAAATCATTGGCTAAAGAACTGGAGATACCGATCATTGCCCTTTCTCAGTTAAGTCGTCAGGTTGAAAACCGGCCGGGAGGAAGTAAACGTCCACAATTAAGTGACTTACGTGAATCGGGAGCAATTGAGCAGGATGCAGATATGGTCATGTTTATTTACCGTCCTGAATATTACGGTATTGAAGTGGATGAAAATAATCAACCAACTAAAAACCGGGCAGAAATTATTATTGCTAAAAACCGTCATGGTTCCATCGTAGATGTACCGTTGAAATTTATCGGTCAGTTTGCCAAGTTTACGGATTTGGATTATAATGAAGGTTCTGATATTTACTCCGGAAATAATTCTTCTTCGGGCATGGTACAAAATACAGATTTCTTAGCCCAGCCAACTACAAAAACCATTCAGTCGGCTAAATGGGATGATGATGATGCGCCTGGCACTGACATTATCAGAAGAAATGATATTGATGAAGTATTTTAAGCCTCTTTTTTTATTTCTTACCCCTATTTTTTAACTAATGACATCAAAATTGTTGTGGAATTTTTTCCCCATTAATTTTGAGCGGAATTTTGACTTTCTCCTGTCTAAACTTTAATATGCAGACAATTAATCATTTAGTGTATTTGATAAAGTTTGGCACATTGTTGTTGAGCGATTCTTTGTTTTTGCTCATTTAATGCGGTAAAAATAATAATGGCACGTTGCTCATTTTTGTTATTTTTAACCCATGATACTTATCGTTGACGATAAACCAGATAATATTTTTTCGCTTAAAAGCCTTTTAACGCTACATCATTTTTCAGTAGATACAGCGTCGTCTGGCGAAGAGGCTTTAAGGAAAGTTTTAAAAAACACTTATTCGTTAATTATCCTCGACGTGCAAATGCCCGATATGGATGGCTTTGAAGTTGCAGAAGCTATTTCGGGATATAGCAAAGCACAGGACACTCCTATTATTTTTTTATCAGCCATAAACAAGGAGAAAAAATTTATTACCAAAGGGTATACTTCCGGCGGAACAGATTATTTAACAAAGCCTATTGATCCTGATATTCTACTGCTGAAAGTAAAAACATTCTATAAAATATCTGAACAAAAAAGAGAACTGAATTTGATTCAGGCTTCCTTAAAAAAGGAAATTGACTATAGAAAAGAAGCACAGGACGAATTAGCGGGTAGCATGAATGAACTACGCTCCGTTATGGAATCCCTGCCATTAATTGCATTCACGATAGCTTCAACAGGCGAGATTGAATACGTCAATGAACAATGGTATGAATACTCAAAAACACTCAAAGTGTTTCCTGATGTACATCCTGATGACGAGTATATTTGGAAACAGTGGAAGAAAGCATTTTTAGACGGCGATGATTTTTCGGGTGAAGTGCGATTAAAAAAACTAAACACAACTTTATTCAAATATTATTTTTTGAAAATAAAACCGATTTTCAGAGATAAAAAAATAATTAAATGGGTTGGAACATTCATGGATATTCATCAGCAAAAAACAATTAACGAATTGCTGGAACAAAAAGTGAAGGAACGCACCATGGATTTGATAGACAAAAACGAAGAACTGGAAACCAAGAATCACGAGCTTCAGCAATTTGCCTGGGTGGCCTCTCATGATTTGAAAGAACCGCTTCGTAAAATTCAAACCTTTAATTATATGATTAAAGATCAGTATTTAAAGGATAATACGGAAGCCATTTTTCTGGTTGATAAGTCTATCAAATCATCGCAACGAATGTCGAGTCTTATTGATAATTTACTAAACTATTCTTTACTTTCAACCAATGCCTTATTTCAGCCAACTAACCTAAATGCTGTATTGGAAGAGATTTTATCAGACCTTGAAATAATAATAAACGAAAAGAAAGCGAACATCCACTATAGCAATATGCCTGTTATTGATGCTATTCCAAGCCAGATAAGACAGGTTTTTCAAAACCTGATCAGCAATGCGCTGAAATTTTCAAAACAGGACGTTACTCCGTCTATTCATATTACCGCTGATTATTGCAATGACAAAGATCCCAACAGTCCTTCTTTAAAATCAGGTCCTTACTGCAGAATACATTTTTCAGATAACGGCATCGGCTTCGACGAAAAATTCCTTGATAGGATATTCGTTATATTTCAACGCCTTCATACACGGGATACGTATGAGGGTACCGGCATCGGACTTGCCATCACTAAAAAAATTATTGATAAGCACAACGGCTCTATCAGTGCCAAAAGTAAATTAAACGAGGGAGCTACCTTTACTATGATTCTCCCGGTTAACAATCAAGCAACAAACAATTAAATACATATATATGCCAAATAATTCATCCAGTTCGGTCATTAAAAATCTACAGGTTGTTTTTTTTATTTCAACGGTTCTACTCATCATAAGTATCGGATGTTCGTTGTTCAGTACACAAAAATTAGTAACGTCTTCTGAGGAAGTAAATCATACTCACGAAGTACTGATAGAAGCAGAAAACCTGATCTCTTACATGAAAGATGCCGAAACAGGCCAAAGAGGTTATATTATTACACTTGACCCCACTTTTTTAGAGCCTTATGACGATGCCAAAAAAAATGCAGTAAAGACTTATGAAAATTTATTGGAATTAACTACCGACAATCCTGTTCAGCAAAAAAACCTGCCTGCAGCAAAAATGTATATTGATAAGAAATTTGATCAGATGCAGAATGTTATTAATACCAAGAGACTTCATAAAGTTATCGGCGATACAATAGGCATATACCGTGAAATGCTAAAAGGAAAGCGTTATATGGATGATCTTAGAACTGTAGTCATACGCATTAAACAGGAAGAAAAAAGGTTGTTGGATATTCGTGCCGAAGAGCAGGATAAATTCATCAGCTTCACGCCAAAACTGGTTGTTGCCGCAGCGCTCATTTCCATTTTAATTACAATTTTCTCTTATATAAAAATTAAAAGGGATGTAGAAGAAAGAGCGAGAAAACAGCAGGAAGACGAAGATAAATATAAAGAGACATCCGAACGTATCACCGTAATGGAAGGCGTTACTCAAAAATTATCTAACGGAGACTATACCTCACGAAGCGGCGACCAAAAGCAGGATGAACTCGGACGGGTTTCTACGGCACTCAATAGCATGGCGGTGTCGCTGGAAAATAATTTTAATATATTAAATAATAAAAACTGGCTGCAGGAAGGTTCGGTTAAAATTGGAGATGCTATTCGCGGCGAACGAAATGTAAATCAATTGTCAACTAATTTAATTAATTGCATTACAGATTATTTGAAAGCACCTATTGGTACATTATACATTAATGATACTGGTAGTTTCTCTCTTGCATCCAGCTACGCTTTAGCTAATGCGCCTAAACAATTTACACTTGGAGAAGGCTTAATAGGCCAGGCGGCTAAAAATAAAGAGATAAGGATTGTTGATGAGCTTCCTCCTGAATTTTTAATTGCGTCGTCGGTAGGAAATACATTACCTGTTTCTCTTGTTATTATTCCGTTGGTGTACGAAAATGAGACCATTGCTATTATTGAACTTGGGTTACTGAGAAAACCGACTCACCTTGAAATTGAATTTTTGGTAACTAACCGCGAACCGATGGCCATTGGCATTAATGCAGCATTGAGTTATGTGAAATTACAGAATTTACTGGAAGAAACCCAGGCACAAACAGAAGAACTACAGGCACAACATAACGAACTGGAAAATCTGAATGCAGAACTGGAAGCCCAATCTCATAAACTGCAGGCCTCTGAAGAAGAGCTGAGAGTACAACAGGAAGAGTTACAACAAACCAATGAAGAACTGGAAGAACGCTCCTTATTACTGGAAGAAAAAAATATTGAGATTCTGAAAAAAGCCAAAGAACTGGAAATATCTACACGCTATAAATCAGAGTTCCTCGCAAACATGTCGCACGAATTGCGCACACCTCTTAATTCTATTTTATTACTTAGCAGGTTATTATCTGAAAATAATGAGAAGAACTTAAATACCGATCAGGTTGAATATGCTACCGTGATTCAAAGTTCAGGAAATGGTCTACTCGGGCTGATTGACGAGATCCTGGATCTCTCTAAAATTGAAGCTGGTAAAATGGAACTCGAATACATGGATATTCCTTTAAGTGATATAGGGAAAGATATGAAAGGATTGTTTAAAGAAGTTGCCCGACAAAAAAACATAAATTTTGACATTATCATTCAACCCGATTTACCTTACGCCATTGAAACGGATAAAGGACGTGTTGAACAAATTTTGAAGAACCTTCTGTCCAACGCCCTTAAATTTACATCGAAAGGTACGGTAAGCCTTGAGATTAAAAAATGTACCGTCGATAAAGCGTTGATATGCTTTGTAGTGAAAGATTCAGGTATTGGTATTTCAGAAGATAAACAACAATTTATCTTCGAAGCTTTTCAGCAGGCAGATGGGTCAACAAGACGAAAATACGGTGGAACCGGATTAGGATTGTCTATTAGTCGTGAACTTTCAAAACTATTAGGAGGCGACATCTTTGTTTTCAGTGAATTAGATAAGGGTAGTGAATTTACATTACGAATCCCTGTTTCAAAACCGGAATACAGTCAGTCCTATTTCGAAAATCAAACCATGTCCCCGCAAGTTGAGGTACAACAATCAACTTCCGTCACAGATCAATACATTGCCTCTGTGATACCGGATGACGTGCCCGACGACCGAGATAATATCCAGGATACTGATAAAACAATCCTGATCGTGGAAGATGATACGCCTTTTGCAAAATCGCTGTTAGAAGTAACCCGCAAAAAAGGATATAAAGGTATCGTGTGTGTAAGAGGCGACGAAGCTATGCCGCTTGCAAAAAAACACAAACCGGTTGGTATACTACTCGATATTCAGTTGCCTGTAAAAAGCGGCTGGCAGGTCATGGATGAACTGAAGAATGAATTAACCACACGTCACATTCCGGTTCATATGATGTCGTCATATAAAGTCAAGAATGAAACGTTATTGAAAGGTGCGGTTGATTTTATAAATAAGCCGTTTGCATTTGAACAAATGCCTGAGATATTTAAAAAGATCGAATACGTTTTAAACCGAAATTCAAAAAAGGTACTGATCATTGAAGATAATCCTAAACATGCGCAGGCTCTGGCCTATTACCTTGAAACCTACCAGATAAATTCGGAAGTTAAAAGCAATGTAACTGAAAGCGTAACTGCCTTAAAAAATAAAGACATCGATTGTGTGATTTTAGACATGGGTATTCCTGATGCTCAATCGTACCAATTATTAGAAGAAGCAAAAAAGGATGCCGAGCTTGGTAATTTACCCATCATTATTTTCACCGGTAAAAGTTTATCTATGACGGAAGAGCAACGCATCAAACAATACGCTGATTCTATTGTTGTAAAAACAGCTCACTCCTATCAGCGCATGCTCGATGAGGTGTCTTTGTTCCTGCATTTGGTAGAGGAGAAAAAGAAAAACCAGGTAAGGCCCACGGATCATAAGAAGTTGGGCGTGATGACAGAAATTTTAAATGGAAAAACAGTATTGATCGTGGATGACGATGTGCGTAATATCTTTTCATTATCCAAATCGTTGGAGCAATTGAAGATGAATGTGGTAACTGCCATGAATGGTAAGGAAGCCCTCGTAAAATTAGAAGAAAACAAAAACATTAATATTGTGTTGCTGGATATGATGATGCCCGAAATGGACGGCTACGAAACTGCCAAACACATCCGGAATAACAACCAATGGAAAAACCTGCCTGTAATTGCGGTTACTGCAAAAGCCATGACGGGCGATCGTGAAAAATGCATCAGTGCAGGCGCTTCAGATTATATTACCAAACCGGTAGATATTGATCAACTGCTGTCATTATTGCGTGTATGGTTATATGAAAATTATAAATAAAGTTGAATTTTACATGTCTAAAAAAAGAATATTAATTATTGACGATGACAACAGGAATATCTTTGCGCTTTCCGCAACGTTGAAAGCCAAAGGGTTTGAATGCCTGTCGCGCACCAGCGCAAGAGAAGCTATTGAGCTTTTAAAGGGAACTGAAGAAATTGATGCGGTTCTAATGGATATGATGATGCCTGAAATGGATGGCTACCAGGCAATTCCTAAAATCAAACAAATAGAGAACAGAAAGCAGCTTCCCGTAATTGCTGTAACTGCACAGGCTATGCAGGGCGATAAAGAAAAATGCCTCGAAGCGGGGGCTGACGGTTATATTTCAAAACCGATTAATGTAGATAACATGATGGAGTTATTGGCGCAATTTAAAGTTGGAATATGATAACGGATAATGAAATCGGGATCCTCTTAAATGACCTTTTAGAGTCTTACGGATACGATTTTAACTATTATTCTAAAGCTTCGTTAACCCGGCGAATCAATCGCCTGTTTACGCTCGACAAGTTCACTGATTTTGCTACTTTCAGAGTACACCTTTTATCGGATAATAATTACATCAAACGCTTCGTGGAAGAGATTACGGTAAATGTAACCGAGATGTTCAGAGATAGTTCTTTTTATAAAGCGTTAAGAACAGATATTCTACCTGTATTGGGTACTCATCCTTTTATACGCATATGGCACGCAGGATGCTCAACCGGTGAAGAAGTGTATTCAATGGCCATTTTGTTACACGAAGCGGGCCTGTTACATAAATCGCTCCTCTACGCAACCGATATAAACCCGGGTGTACTGGAGAAAGCAAAAAGCGGCATTTTCCCTCTGGGGAATATGAAATCTTATTCCGAAAACTATATAGCTTCGGGTGGTATCGATGATTTTTCGTCCTACTATACTGCCAATTATGAGGGCGGAAAATTTAACCAAGAACTAAGAGAAAAGATGATCTACTCTACACACAACCTTGTATCCGATAGGTCGTTCAACGAATTTCATTTGATCGTTTGTCGCAATGTGCTTATCTATTTTGATAAAGAACTCCAGGAGCGTGTATTTACCTTGTTTGATGGCAGCATGGGTAAATTAGCTTACCTCGCATTAGGTTCCAAAGAAACTATTAAGTTCTCTGATATCCAGGATAAATTTACACAGGTGGGAAAGGAAAAAGTATGGAGAAAAATAAAATAATACATAACGGTAAAATAGTAGTCATTGGTGGTTCTGCCGGGAGCCTCGAGGTATTATTGCAACTTATTCCGGAAATTAAATATCCTTTATCGTTTGCCATCATTATTGTACTGCATCGCAAAAATTCGGCAGATTCAAGTCTGGCAGACTTACTGGCGGCGAAAACTAAAATACCCGTAACCGAAATTGAAGATAAAGAGCCTGTTTTAGCGAATCATATTTATCTGGCACCTGGCGATTATCATTTATTATTTGAAAAGAACAAAACCTTTTCGCTTGATTTCTCTGAAAAAGTAAACTATAGCCGACCAAGCATTGATGTGGCATTTGAAACCGCTGCAGATGCTTTTGGAGCCGACTTAACTTGCCTGCTTCTGTCAGGCGCAAATGCCGACGGATCGGCAGGAACAAGACATGCAAAAAATAGCGGCGGAACGGTGGCCGTTCAAAACCCGGAAACCGCAGGATCGCCACAAATGCCATCATTGGCCATCCAGCATACCAAAGTAGATTTGATATTGAATGTTGACCAGATGATCACATTCATAAACGCACTTTAGCTTAATACTTATTGAATTTCAATAGTGTTGGCGCAGCCTGTATTAAAAAAAGAAAAGTTATTCCCGTGGTCATCCGAATAAACCGATTCACAACCAAAACATGTTTCATCGGATTCGGCTACACTATTGGGTGGAATATTTACAGAGTGACCATCCATAATGGCGTGAATCACGCTATTGCCTGTATTATACACACTCAATTTGGTGGGCGAACAAATGTAGCCACCTCCAAACAAATAATCTTTATTCAGGTAATAAGTAACACCGCTTATTTTCATACGCCAAAAATTTCCAACATTGCCCAGGCGGGTTGGAGCTTCGTCGATCGAAAATTTCCGGATCCCTATCTTTAACATGCTGCCCTTAAGTCTTGCTTTACCTGTAAAGTTTACGCTTGTTCCATCTCCCTGACTTGAATATTCGGCCGCAGAATTTTCTTTGATTTGTATGGATTTATACACATCCGAATACATCGTTGTGTATTTCGATTCGCTATACCACAAGCCAACAAAGTCTTTGTTAACATCGGCTACTTTCTTTTTACAACCAAACGATCCAATAATCAGGACTAGTGATAATATTACAGTGATTTTTTTCATAAATTTCAATCAAGATTT
Organism: Bacteroidota bacterium; assembly: GCA_040387475.1. Taxonomy (GTDB): domain Bacteria; phylum Bacteroidota; class Bacteroidia; order B-17B0; family Aurantibacillaceae; genus UBA4416. The sequence continues at coordinate 49,933 of JAZKDT010000008.1, forward strand.
AAAAAGCGATCTCCTTCTTTTTCCCAGCAAAATATAATCCACCCGCTACAACGATCAATAATAAGACAGAGCCTATCAGCGCCACGCTGTTTCCTGTTTTGTAAACCTGTGGTTCAAATTTAAATTCTACTTTATGTTTACCCGCGGGTAACTCCATACCGCGTAATATGTAATTAACGCAGGTATGTGGCGTTAAATTTCCATCAACGTAAGCATTCCAGCCTTTAGGATAATAGATCTCAGAGAAAACCGCAAAGCCTTTATTTTTTGATTCGGTTTCATAAACCAGGTCATTTGGTTTGTAAGATTGCAGTGTGATCTTTCCATCTGCATTGTAAGAATTTGCTGCCGGAACAATCGTCTTATTTTTTTCCTGGATCACCGCTTCGCGTTTGGTATTTAAACCGTACAAGGCCACAATTTCAGAATCGGCATTCGCTACGGTTTTGATGTTTTTTACAAACCAGGCATTGCCGTTAGCCTGTGGATTTGGAATAGCAACTGCTTGTTCCTTGGTTGGCACTACCACATATTTTGTATTCAGCATATTCAATACGCCGAGTTTGGCCATATGTATTTCCATGGTTGAATCGGTTTGTACAGCGGCATTCAAGCCGTCGTAAAATGCACTGATTTCTTTGTCTAAATGAAAGTCAATGATCTCCTGGTATTTTTTTAGTTTAGCGCCATGGTAACCGCCAACCGACTTGTGATAATAAGAAGTAGCAGCATCGTTAAACGTGCTGGCCGATAAATTCAGCACACGGTAATCTAAGGTCTTATCTTTTAAAATATCTTCATCAGCCTGCGTTTTTGCAGGCGGCGCGTCATACTGAGCTTTAGGCACAAAGTTTTTATTATCCAGATATCTGCCTGCTACAGGCCATAAATCAGCCATTAAAAATATACCCATCGTTGCAAAGAACAATTCGGGTTTTAATTTTTTGCCTAAATACAAAAACAAAAAGATTGCGGCTAACCCTACAAAGGTTAAGGAACGACGGGCATCTGCCTTGAAAATAGATTCCCTTGCTTTTTGAATATTGGATAAAAAATCAGGCATAAACTGGGCTATCTGTGCATCGGGGGCACCGCTTTGCTTGAACTGGTTTACAATTTGCGTTTCTTCGCCCGGTGGAATAAATGTGTTGGTAATAGTTGGCAGGAAAGAACTGATCAAACAAAAACCACCTACAACGGCAACTGAAATGATCAACACTTTTTTAAGATCAAGCTCTATTTTTGTAAACGGTAATTTAAATGTTTCGTTGCTGGCGGTTGCTTTGATGAATTTATCCAAAGCCAAAACAGCAAGTATGGGTATCGTTAACTCGGCAATCACCAGTATCATCGATACCGCCCTGAATTTATTATAGCCAGGTACAAAATCCATAAACACATTGGTTAATCCCATAAAGTTTTTCCCCCAGGCAAGCATAACCGATAGCAATGTACCGGCAACCAACGCCCATTTCAAGGGATGGTCAATAATAAACAAACCTAAAAAGGCCAGCAACATCACAATGGCGCCAATGTAAACCGGGCCGCTGGTAAAAGGCTGCTCACCAAAGTAAGCGCTGCTTTGGGCCACCTGTTCTCTCATTTGCGGATCTACATTTTTTAAGGCATCTCTGTCAACTCCGCCAATAGCAGCCGACGGGCCTCCTTTAAAATTTGGAATTAAAAACGTGAAGGTCTCTCCCACTCCATAACTCCATTGCGTGGCATAATCTTTATCTAAGCCGGATGTTTTATTATCCTTGTTAGTTTGCATGGCCGCATTCATCGTTAACTCGGTTTTACCACGCGTGGTAAAAGTACTGTATTCATAAGTGGCCAGTAAGTTTCCGGCATTGGGCAGTACACCAATAATAGAAGCTGCTATAAATAATCCAACACCGATAAAAAAAGGCTTAATGTTTTTTTGTTTCAACGCTAAAATAAAATAGCTCAGGAAAACCAAACCAAATAACATAAAACCATAATAGGAAATCTGAACGTGGTTGGCATTTAATTCCATAGCCATAAACAACGTGGTAACAGCAAAGCCCAACCAGTGTTTACCCCGCATCAGCAAAATAATGCCACCCAGCAAAGGTGCCAGGTAGCCAATAGCATTGGCTTTGGAGTTATGACCGGCTTCAATAATAACAAAGAAATAAGAAGAAAAACCGTAAGCCAGTGCGCCTACCAGAGCCAGCCACGGATCAATCTCCAGGCATAATAATAAAATAAAGAAACCGATAAAACATAAAAAGATGTATCCACTTGGATGCGGCAGGAATAAATGAAATACCTTATCGATATGTCCGAGCCAGTTGCCGGGGTATAAAGTAGATACCTGGTAAGCGGGCATTCCGCCAAACATAGAGTTGGTCCATAAAGCTTCGGCATTTTCTGTTTTTCTAAAGTCGGCCATTTCCTGGCTCATACCTTTATATCTTACAATATCGCCCTGCTCTAACACTTTGTTAGATAATAAGGGACTAAATTGTACTAACGTGATAATAGCAAATACAATAATAGCTGCTAAATGGGGTAAATATTTTTTAAAGTTCATACAGTTGGTTTTTACACAAATATAATCATTCCCCTTATTTTAGGAAGATGTGTTCATATGGTTTTCATAAGAAATTAGTTTTAAAGACTGGTTTTATTATTTGGGCGTGACCCTACGGGTCAGGCTTTCGGCACTCGCTTTTTTATTTGTCCTGCGGGACAAATAAAAAGAGCTCAGACAAAGCCTCAATCCTTCACGCGTCAATAAGATAAAGTTTGGAATTTATGCTATGAATTTTGCCGGAATCTGCGCGCGCGAGGCCACGAAGAGGTGTAACATGTGGCAATCCTTTTTTGAATATAAAAAAATTATCCAGGCGTATTATTGCCTTTTTAGTGGCCTTCATGATATCGCTTCGCTAAGTTTAAACGAGAGCCGAGCTTCCGCTACCCGGCGTACCAAACGCTTCCAACTTCTAAAAAACAGTATAAAAACCTAAATACTAAACTCTTTCTTTTTATGAGCAAAGTAGATGGCTCCCCCGACGGCTAATAATACCAGTATAGAACCAATGATACTGATTGTATTTCCTGTTTTATAAATTGCGGGTTCAAACTTAAACTCCACGGTGTGCTTACCTGCGGGAATTTCCATTCCTCTTAATAAATAATCCACACAGGCATACGGCGTTAATGTTCCGTCAATGTATGCGTTCCATCCTTTCGGATAATAGATCTCTGAGAACACCGCAAACTCTTTACCGGAAGTTTCGGTCTCATACACCAGGTTGTTTGGTTTATAGGATTTCAAATTTATGGTTCCATCGGCTTTATAAGTGTCGGCCGTAGCAAAACCTTCTTTATTTTTTTGTTGAATGATCGCTTCTGTTTTGGTATTGGAGCCGTATAGTGCTACCATCTCCGAATCGGCATTAGCAACTGTTTTGATCGTTTTTACAAACCAGGCATTGCCGTTGGCCTGCGGATTGGTAATTGCCATCGGCTGCTCTTTCCCCGGCCAGATAATGTATTTGGTGTTCAACATATTAAGCACCGGCAATTGTTGGGTTAATACATTCAGCGTTGAATCGTTACTCACGGTTCTCAGGTTATCCGAAAAGAAACCCATCTCTTTTGATAAATGAAAACTGATCAGCTCATCATATTTCTTAAGTTTAGCGCCGTGGTAACCGCCAATGGATTTGTGATAGTAAGAGGTGGTTGCATCCTGGAACGGCCCAACGGATAAATTCAACACGCGGTAATCCAAAGCCGGATCCTGAAGTATCTGTTCATCGGCTGCTGTTTTTTGTGGCGGCGCTTCAAATTGTGATTTCTGAACAAAGTTTCGGTCGTTCAAATAACGGGTTGCTACGGGCCACAAATCGGCTGTAAAACAAACGCCAATGAGCGCAAATAAGACAGGTGCTTTTATTTTTTTGAGCATAAATAAAAACAAACCCAACGCTCCCAAGGCAATAAAAATGAAAGAACGTAATGCATCACTTTTAAAGATCTCCATCCGCGCCTTTTCTAAATTTTCCATGTAACCCGGAATAACCTGCGCTATCTGTTCGTCGGTGGCACCACTTTGTTTAAACTGGCTAATGGTGCTCTGTTGTTCGTTGGGTGCTAAAAAGGTATTGATCACCGTTGGCATCACATAGCCTATTAAACAAAAACCGCCTACAACGGCTATAGATATGATCAGGATTTTTTTAAGATCATAGTTTCCGGTTATAAAAGGTAGTTTTACCGTGTCATTTTTATCAGAGAGTTTCATAAATTTATCGAGTGCTAACACAGCCATTAATGGAAGCGTAAGCTCGGCAATGATGAGGATCATCGACACGGCCCTGAATTTATTATAACCCGGTACATAATCCAGGAAAAAATAACTCAGTCCAGGAAAAAACCGGCCCCAGGATAACATCATGGCCAGTAACGTTACCGCAAATAAAGGCCACTTTAAGGGATGTTCAACGATCAATAATCCCAAAAATGCCAGGAATATAATGATGGCGCCAATGTAAACCGGACCGGCAGTGCCGCCCTGATCGCCAAAATAAGCATTGCCACCCGCCACCTGTTCTTTAAATTGTGGATCCACTTTTTTCAACGCGTCTTTATCTACATTGCCTATAGCGGCCGAAGCTCCTCCCTTAAAGTGAGGGATCAAAAAGGTCCAGGTTTCCCAGATACCGTGACTATACATCAAAGCATAACTTTTATCCAGGCCCGACGTCGCATTCGCTTTATTGCTTTGTAAACTGGCATCAATGGTCAGTTCACTTTTACCCCGTGTTGAGTAATGGCCGTATTCTTCGGTGGCCAATAAACTGCCGGCATTGGGCAAAAAAGCCAATATACACGCTATGGCAAATAAACCGGCTCCCATAAAAAAGGACTTGCTGTTTTTTTCTTTGATTGCTTTTATGAAGTAAGAAATAAAAACCAACACAAAGATCATAAAGCCATAATAGGTTATCTGCACATGGTTTGCATTTAATTCCAACGCCATAAATAAGGTGGCCACAGCAAAACCCAACCGGTACTTGCCGCGCATTAATAAAATAATACCGCCTAAAACGGGCGCCAGGTAACTAATGGCATTGGCTTTAGAGTTGTGCCCTACCTCCAGTATAATAAAAAAGTAAGATGAAAAGCCATACCCTAATGCACCCACAAAGGCCAGCCAGGGGTTAATTTCTAAACACAGTAGCAAAATAAAAAACCCAAGAAAACACATAAAAATATGCCCGCTGGGATGTGGAAAATACAAATGAAAAAAACGATCTACCTGGTTGATCCAGTTACCGGGATATAACGTTGACACCTGATATGCAGGCATTCCTCCAAACATTGAGTTTGTCCAAAGGGCTTCTGCTTGTTCCTTTTCTCTGAAATCAACCAGCTCACGGCTCATTCCCCGGTGTTGTGTAATATCTGACTGGTTGATGGATTTTCCGTTAAATAAAGGTTTAAATGAAATAAACGTAATGATGGCGAAAGTGATAACGGCCAGTATATGCGGAAGGTATTTTTTGAAGTTCATATCAGTGGTTTTAACAAATATAATCATATTACAGAGTTGAGAAAAACAGTCGTTAAAATAATTTAGGGCAGGTTGTATGGATGTTCACGACTGTAGTTATCAACGCGCTGGCTTAAATTTTGTAAGATCTTAACAGTAAAACACAAGAACCTAAACTTTGCTTTTACAGTTCATAAAAACAAAATGAGATGATCAACGAACAATCCACTAAAACAGAACTACTGGCAGCCATCGCTTTGCCGGTGCATGCCATTATTGGTTTTGCAACCCCTCTAACTAACGAACAACTTAACCAGGTTCCCTACCCCAATAGTTGGACCGCCGCGCAATTAATGGATCATGTCACTAAATCGATGAGTGGCATGGCGCAAGTCACAGGGCAAAAAGGCAAACCGGCCGGGCGCGAACCGGGTGAAAAAATTGCTGAGTTAAAGAAAACGTTTTTAGATATGACCACCAAAATGCAGTCGCCCGAAGAGATCGTTCCCGGCGAAGGACCATTTAAAAAAGAAGAAAGCATCGCTGCGTTAAATAAAGCGCTGTTGGATCTTACGGATAATAGCGAAGGAATAGAGGTGAATGAATTGCTGGAAGGTTTGCCCTTTGGACCTGTTACCAAACTGGAGCTACTGCATTTTACCTTATACCATACCGCAAGGCATTCTTACCAGATGAAACGTATTTGTGATAAGCTATCGATGACCGAAAAATAGCCATTAGACATAGTTCCCGTATGCTTACTCATACCCGATGCTAGCTTATTCAATTTATGTTCATGCTTAAGCAGAACTCGCTCATACTTACTCAACTTATGTTTATGCTTAAGCAAAAGTGGCTCATGCTTACTCAACTTGCGTTTATGCTTAAGCAAAATTGACTCATGCTTACTCAACTTACGTTTATGCTTAAGCAAAAATGACTCATGCTTACTCAACTTTCGTTCATGCTTAAGCAAAAGTGACTCATGCTTACTCAACTTTCGTTCATGCTTAAGCAAAAGTGACTCATGCTTACTCAACTTACGTTTATGCTTAAGCAAAAATGGCTCATGCTTACTCAACTTTCGTTCATGCTTAAGCGGAAATCGCTCATGCTTGCTCAAATCTCATGTTAGAGTACTCAGTTTCGATCTATGAATACTCACCACCAGAGTTAATATTTAATTAATTGTGTAAAGCCAAAGACAGACATAATAAATGCCGGAAAGAGGTTTACACATTGTACCGACGCTCGAAGGTTTAGATCGTTCCTACTTCAAATGCTCTCTCACAAAAGCCAAAGCGTTTGTAAAAGCGTCATCGGCAAATGGCTTATTATATTTTGGGTTGCTTGGATTGGCAAAGGCATGATCGGCATCATATGATTTAACGGTTAGCTCTTTTGCAGCGGTTTTCATATTATTTTCAAATTTGGTAACGAGTTCTTTGTTGATCCATTTATCCTGTGTGGGCCACATGAATATCACCGGCGCGTTGAGTGTTTTTAATTTATCCGGGTTTTCCTCGGGTGCCCCGTAATACATCACACAGGCTTTAGCTTGTGTACCAGCTAACAAACTTGTTTGCAGACTCCATCCGCCACCAAAGCACCAACCCACCGTAGCTATGTTAGCATTAGGACCGGCGTATTTCAAAGCGCCTTTAATAATAGCCTCTGCCCTATCCGTTTTTACCTGCCCCATATATTTTGCCGCCGAATCACGGTTACTGGCAACTTTTTGATCATACAGGTCAATAGCGATCACATTCACATTTCCTAAAGCGCTGAACCATTTTTCGGATTCCTGTTTCACGTAATCGTTCAGTCCCCACCATTCATGAATAACAAATACATAATTGTTGGTAGGCGCTGCTGCTTTAATTTCATAACCATAACCAATTTTACCGTCGGCAGTTCTAAAACTAATTTTTTTGCCCAAAGGATTTGCCAAAGTAAAAGGCAAAGGTTCCAGATGCGTTGCCACAAATTGCTTGTCATGCGTGAGCATGGCAAAGGCATCGGTAGAGGCCGGTTTAGCGCAGCAGGTCGTTTGAGAAATGAGCTTTGCAGAACAAAGGACGATGAGGGAAAGAAAGAGGTTTTTCATGAGCTGAAGATAAGGTTTTTGTGAAAGGATAACAGTTTTATGTAAAGAAGGTTTAGAGATAATTATCGCTTTACCGGCATCCTGAACTTGATTCAGGATCTCGTACCCTTTGTTTATAGCTCTGTCAGTAAAGCCGCTTCTCAACTTTGCCCGAAGTGCCGGCACTTCCAAATCTTTAAATGCTAAGCTTGAGATTGCTTCGTCGTACCTCCTCGCAATGACGAATAAATAAAAAACACCCATACCGTAGGCATGAGTGTTTATCATTCTAACTTATATAATTTTATTTCTGTGAAATCAACCTTCCTGATTGAACAATTTCATTGTTATTGATTAGCTTGTAAGTATACAATCCGTTTGGCAATTCAGCGGTGTTGATGCTGGTTGATTGTTTTGTAAGGATCGTGTTAATCACTTCTTCTCCTAACACATTATAAATTTTCAATTCTGCTTTAGTTAAGCGGCTTATATCTTTAAACACAATCGTTGCCGACTCGTTAAAGGGATTGGGATAAATACTGATGATGTTGGTGTTTTCTGTCAGTTCATTGATGCCTACACTTGAGCAATTACCCGGAACCATGGTGGCAACTGCCGTTACCGAAGTGGTAGTTAAAGCACCTGTGGTTGTTAAAGCGCGGCCATCTAAAGTAACGCCTGTTTTAATAGCGCCTAACGAACCGTTATTACAAATCAATGTTCCTCTGAAAACCGAATAATCGTTGATGCTCACAGCACCCTCAATTTTCCAGAACACATTTTTGGATTGTGCACCATTGATCAATATAATTTTTGAGTACGTACTGGTAGAAAAAGCACCATTCATTTTGATCACAAATACCGCGTTAGGATTTCCCTGTGCATTTAAATAAAGTGTATTGGTTAACACCGTAGCTGCATTTAATAAGTAAGTGTGAGGGGTTAACACTAAGTTGTTTCCAAACTGCGCGGGATATAACAACTCAATATCGTGCGATAACACATTTAACTGGTTATAAGCAACGGCTAAATCAGCAGCACATTGAGCGGTTGAACCATCAGGAATGGTGTGTAAAGTTCCAATAACATTGGTGGCCGTAAAGCCCGTTGTTAAACCATTATTGGTTCCAACATCGCCGGTTACATGCGTGATACCGGAATTAGACACGGCACCGTTTGAAGAGAACAAGGCATAACAGGAAACTGCACCTAACGATGGCGCTGTTGGTCCGGTTAATACGGGGCTGCCACAACCAATAGGTGTATAAGCCATTAAACCATTTACCGTAACAGCACCAGTAGTTGAAAAAGCTCTGCCTTCGAGTGTATCTCCTGTATTAGTAGCAATAGCAGCATTGTTAGCAATGATCGTTCCTTTCATCGACGTGCCGGCAGCCATGTTAACCATGCCTTCTACCTTCCAGTAAACATTACAGGCTTGTGCACCATTCAGTAATTTTACTTTCGCCGAAGCGTTAGTGGATAGTGTTCCCTGGATCTTGATAATGAAAACCGCATTGGCATTTCCCTGCGCATCCAGATTTAACAAAAGGTTTAAGGTTGCAGCACTGGATATGGAATATACACCCGGAAGCAATGTTTGTCCATTACCTAATAAAGGTGCGGGGAATAATGTAGCGGTTGTAGCATTTAATTGATTGTAAGCGGTTAACACATCAGCCGAGGCCTGTGCACTTGAAATATCTCCATCGTGCATAACACCATTCACATTTCCAAAACCGGTACTGGATCCATTGTTAGTTCCAACGTCTCCGGTTACCTGTGAAATACCTGAGTTATTTACGGCGCCGTTGCGGGAAAACAGGACATAATTAGCAGCTGTTCCTAAATTGATAATCTGCGCAAAACTAAGTGCAGGTAAAAGCAGTGCAGCTGTTGCCGCGATAAGTAATTGTTTTTTCATAATTGGGGGGGGAATTAGTTTAATTTACTGTATACCTGTGAATGTTGTGCCCCATAAAAACAGGCCGTTTATTTGCATGCTGAAAAATTTCGGCTGTGATTTTAATTGAATGTCTATTATCTTTCACAGACACAATTCACAAAAATGCCAGGCATTTGAGAAGATGAATAATTTATCCCGTTATGGGCAAATTGAAAATTAAGATGGGATAATCCCGTTATGGGATCAATTTTTTAGAATTGAGTGCAAGAACGTATGTGGAGTTTTCCGGCAGTTAGAGTGTTTTTTGTAGCGTCCTTCATAAAACGTATCGGGAACTGTTTTAAACAATGCTCCCGATATAAATTTACAGGGACGGGGTAATTTTACCCGAAGTAACACAGCCATAAATTCGCTTAAAACAAAAAAGCAAACCGTTTTGGTTTGCTTTTAAATATTGCAATGATATATGTATTAAATTCTTGTTACATTCACTGCGCTTGGGCCTTTTTTGCCTTCTGCCATATCAAATGTAACTTCGTCATTTTCCTGAATTTCATGCACTAATCCTGATGCGTGAACAAATACATCTTGTCCGTTCTCACCTTTAATAAAGCCGAAGCCTTTTTCATCATTAAAAAATTTTACTGTTCCTTTATTCATTTTTTGTTTTTGTTTTGTGCCTGCCTTGCGGCAAGCGGTTTATTTATTTGTTTTATTTATTTAAATAGTAAGTATTGTCTCAAAAGAAACACTACTGTGTTATTCGCTAAGAAAATGTAAAAATTATCGAATTGCAATTAGATGTTACAAACCAGATTGTGATACAATCTTCATTAGAAGCATACAAATATAGTTATTTTTTTTGAATAATCAACTACACGCCTATATCCTTATCGATGCCCATCGATGAAGGTTTCTCCGGCATTATCATTATATAATACTTACATTACACTAAAAAAATGAACAAAGACGGACCAGTAATAGTAATTGAGGACGATGATGACGACCAGATGTTTTTGACAGAAATATTCAATAAACTTGCCTATAAAAACGATATCGTTTTTTTTAAGGACGGAAATGATGCCCTTACCTATTTAAACAAAACGGAAATCAATCCGTTTTTGATCCTGTCAGATATCAATATGCCAAAAATTAATGGATTTGAATTGAGATCCAAAATTCACACGAATGAATTACTTCATGTAAAGTGTATTCCTTACCTTTTTTTTACAACCAATGCTAATAAGAAATCTGTTATTGATGCGTATGCCATGTCGGTGCAGGGCTTTTTTGTTAAACCCAATAGTATGGATAAACTAGAAAGCACCATAAAAACCATTATGGAATACTGGAAGCAGTGCATTGCTCCCAGCGAATACGAATAAGAAAATGATCTGAGATCAATTTACTTTCTTCAAACGGTCGTTTTCGTCCGCATTATTTAACGTCTTGCTGATCCTCATCTTACCAAACTTCCATACAATAAATAAACGGATTCTCCGGGTATCGTTTCTTTCCCTGTAGTAAGAGTATTGTCCGCCAACCTGGTTCGTATAGGCGTCTATGTTAGTGTAAAACGCATCAAACAGTCCCAACGATACATCCAGTTTTTTATTCAGAAATGATTTAGCAATCGTAAAGTCTACCTGACCCTTGGCGTAATACAGTTGAACACCGTCCCTGAAATTAGAATTGTAATAACTCTGGATCTGAAATTTAAAGTCCTTAGGCAACAGGAATTCCAACATTACATTTCCGTTATAATAATAGGTCTCCGCGTTAACTCTTAGTTCGTTGATGAGCGTTGAACTCTGTCGATAGCCGGTTGCAACATATAACTGAAAATTGAACCACTTGATTTGTTTAGTGATAAAAACACTCAAAGACGCGTCATTTCTATTGGCATAATTAAATATCGTATCAATGGTAGCTTTGGTAGCAGGATCACCATAGGCGTAGTAGTAAATATTATCTTTAGTAGCCTGGTAGTTGACGCTCATGTTAATCACATCGTTACGATTATAATCGATATTAACGGCATGGCTAAACTCAGGTTTTAAATTAGGATTTCCGGCACCATTGCTGAACTGATCATTAAATATGCGGGTAGGATTTAACTGATCGTAACCTGGCCTGCCAATGCGATAACTGTAACTACCCTGTAAGCTGTTCTTATCATTCAATTTCAGATTGGCAGAAGCACTTGGGAAAAAATTAAGGTATGCGCGGTGAAGTGTAAATGGTTTAGGTTTATTGGAAGCGTTGATCAATGTATGTTCGGCTCTCACTCCTGCGGTTAACTCAAGTGCTTTAAAGCTTTTAGAAAGTGTTATGTATCCGGCAAGTATACGTTCATAATAACGATAGCTGTTAGAAAATGTCGTATCCTCATACAGTTCATGGGTTAAGGGATTTGTTAGTTGCACTTTAGATTGACTGGCATTATCCACAAAGCTCGACTTAAAGCCGCTTTCGAGGTTCAGCGATTTTTTAAAAGACCGTGTCAGATCCAGTTTTTGGGTGTAGATATTAAAGTCATTATGAAGTTTGGTGCCAAATTGATTCATCGGCATTACTTCTGTATCGTTGTTATTGTAAAATTGATTTGTGGTAAACCGCGCGTAGTGTTCGTCATACTTCGTATAATCGGCTGAGAACTGAAGCTTGGTTAATGAATCAAATGTATGTTGGGCGTTTATATTTACAGAAGGGTTTGAAATATCCTGCCTTGTATCGGTTTTATAATCGATGTAATCGTAATTATAAATGTTACCGTCCCTCACCACTAACCTCGAATTTTCGTTATTAGTGATGGTGGGTATGTTGCCATTAACGTTTACGCCGATAATTGTTTTTTTAGTCAGTTCATATTCGATACCGGCATTGCCGTAAAAAATATTACGGTAAGGCATTTGATTTCCCTGTGACAGTATCTCAAATGTTCCGGCTGAATCCGTGATCTTTCTTTGGAAATAGTTATTTGTCTCAAAGTTTAGGTACGTGTAATTGATATTGGTAAACACCGTCAGTTTATTGGACTTATAATTCAACGAAGCAGAGGTTCCTGAACGCCAGTTATCGCCGCGGCTAATTCCCTGCGAAATACTGCCGCTGTAACCCTTTACTTTAGCTTTTTTAAGTACCAGGTTTATTAAGCCACCTGTGCCGGCTGCGTCGTATTTTGCCGGCGGGTTTTTTATCAGTTCAATAGTCGATACCGATTCGGCCGGCATACCCATCAGCATGGTGATCATTTGGCCGGCTGGTATTTGTTGCTGCCTTCCGTCAATTAAAAACCGAACCCCTCCCCGGCCGTTGACCGAAATATTATTTTGTGCATCGATGGTAACACCTGGCAAACGTTTCAATAGCTCAAATACAGTATTGCCGCCCGAAATAATATTGTTCTCCACGTTCATCACTACCATACCGCTTTTAAATTCAATAACGGGTTTAACAACAGCTACCGAAACTTCCTTGAGATTGATGCCGTCTGCTTTCATTATATGTGGCGGCAAGGTGATCTGCGATAAGGAGTCAACCGTAACAGGGTTTGACCATGATGTTTTGTAACTCACGTTACTAAACTTTATGAGGTAGGTTCCGGCCGTCAATTTTTGAAACGTAAATTGTCCATTTTCGTCAGTTACATTTCCTTTTACCTGGCTACTATCGGGGGCATTTACCAGCACCATAGCGCAGTAAGGCACGGGCAGGTTGGTTGAATCGGTTACCAAACCAGTAATGAAATTTTGAGCGTATCCGTTGGCTACCTCAATAAACAGGATAATAAGTAATAATTTTTTCACAAATAATTTTATTTAATTCGGCCGTGTAACGGTTGACTTCACAAAAAGATACATCAAATTAGTTTTTATGCAGATTAAATATAGCACTTACTTTTTTGTGATGCTAACCGGTGTATTATTTATACAGAGAACAATAGACAAAGAACCAGAATCGTTAAAGGGTTCAAAATAAAATATTAATTTTTCTTTTCAACAGAAAAATGTCCATTTCTAAGCTCAATAATTGAAATATTACATAAACGAAGGATGTTTATTCTAAAACCATTGATTTTACATTCGCCTGGGCGATTTAATTGATGTTACAGGATAAACGCTGAAGAGAGTCAATCAGGGCGATAGATCATTCACATCAATTAAAAATACCCTACAGCATATTGAAGATGCGCGTAATCATTTCCAGGCAGCTCAGGCTTTTGGTAAAGCTTCGCAAATCACTATTTTATAAATATTAAAAAAATAGTTAAAATATTTGCGTAACTTTAAAGTTACATATATATTTACGTAACTTTAAAGTTACCTATTATGCAGAAAGACATAAAGCACACCTGGCTTTTAAATTCTCCGCCAGAAAAAGTCTGGGAACATCTTACTGATGCAGAACTCCTTTCAGAATGGCTAATGAAAAACGATTTCAAGCCCATTATCGGCCATAAATTTCAGTTTTATGCAAAACCGGTTGTAAATATGGGATTTGACGGTAATGTATATTGTCAGGTCCTCGAGATCATCCCTTTAAAAAAACTGTCGTACTCTTGGAAAGGTGGTCCCGGTAAAGGGAAGATAACATTAGATTCGGTTGTTACTTGGACACTTATTGAAAAAGACAATGCAACCGAACTTACGATTGAACATACCGGCTTTAAAGGTTTGAAAAACTTTGTAGGTTATTTCTTTATGAATTCAGGTTGGAAATCTATTATAAAAAAACGCTTAGGCGATTTATTAAATTCATAAAAATGAAAACACAAACATTAGATCATTTCCAAGTAATTGCCGACCCTAACAGAAGGCATATTTTACAACTGCTGTCAAAAGATAGTTTGACTATAAACTCCCTGGCAGAAAACTTCGATATGAGCCGGCCGGCTGTTTCAAAACACATAAAAGCATTGGACGATGCAGGCTTTATTTCGATCGAAAATATTGGAAGGGAAAGATATTGTATCCTTAAACAGACAGGATTCGTTGAGATCCAGGAATGGATAAATTACTTTGATAAATTCTGGGAAAGCAAATTGAAAAAATTAGAATTAGTATTAAACAAAAAATCAAATAAAAAAAAATGAAAACAATCGAAATCGTTTCGGTTCCGGTAACCGATCAGCAAAAATCAAAAGAGTTTTATTTAAACATGGGATTAACCTTGGTGAGAGAATCTACCTTCGGAAAGCAAACATGGATTCAGTTTAGTTTTCCTGGTGGTGCTACAGAAATAACTCTTGTAAACTGGTTTGAAAAGATGCCCGCAGGTAGCCTTCAGGGCATCACTATTGCTACCGAAAACATTCAGGAAGATATCGACCGGTTAAATAAGAAAGGTATTAAAACAGGAAAAATAGATGAAACTCCCTGGGGAAAATTTGCTTCTATAACAGATCCTGATGGTAATTCATGGAGTCTTCACCAAAAATAATTTATGCAACGTACGATTAAACTTAAACAATGCTTTCCATATCCGACTTCGCAGTTATGGAAAGCTATTACTGATTCAAAATTGATCGGTAAATGGTTTATGGAGAATGATTTTAAACCGGTGAGTGGCCAGGAATTTACATTTAGAATTGCTCCTCAGAAACGTTGGGACGGCATCACTTATTGTAAGGTAACCGAATTGGATCCGATGCATAAAATTGCATATACATATCGCGGTAGTGCCAGCGGAGAAAAAACACTTGCATGTGCGGGTATTCATTCAGATAAAGCAGATACAATTGGCAAAGGAATATTTACAGAACTTGATACCGTTCTGAAATTTACAATAGAATCAACATGTGGCGGATCTTGTTTAACGATGGAACATTCCGGATATAAAGGATTGAAATTAGTAATTGTAAGCTTTATAATGGGTATGGGATGGAAAAAGCAAATTCGTAAAAGATTGCCTTTGGTCTTAGATCAAATGTCAAAAGAAGAATTTAATAATTCATAATTGATTTTAATTAAATAAAAATGGGCGCCAATCGGTGCCCTTTTTTATTTAGGTTAAGTTTTATACTTACCTCGCTGCCTTGCAGTAGCTTTGCAAATAAGGCCAACTCATTCATATCGCGAATAAAAATCATTTGACAAAAACAAAAGTAGAACAGGCATTCCGGATAATAATTACCTGCGATGCGTTTGCACCGCATCAATATTATTTACACTATTTAGTATATAAAAGTAAGGGCAAAAACATGGATAATCCATAGATAAAGTATGAGGTAAAGCAAAGAAAAGTAAAGCGGGTTTTTAGAGTGAAAAGTTATCAACAACAGCCGTGTTTTACAATTGTTTTACCACAAAAACAAAACCCGCGACTGGCGCGGGTTTCATGCTACCTAAGTAGCCCGTACGGGAATCGAACCCGTGTTTCGTCCGTGAAAGGGACGCGTCCTAACCCCTAGACGAACGGGCCATTGTTTCATTTCCTTTGCTAAAAGCGCCGGCCACTGAATTAATGGAGTGCAAATTTACTATAATTTTCTTATTTCCAAAAAAAAATGTGAAAATTATGAAAATCTTTTTGCCCTGTATTTCTCAATAGCGTTCACCGCGGTGATTTGTAGTATAAAAGCAAGTATTAAGGAGGTTAAAACCACTGTATAACCATAATATATGATGTACGAAGGATGCGAAAAAAACCAGCCCCTGAACAGGCTTACAACCAAATGGTGGCAGATATATAACGAAAATGATAACTCGCCAATATAGCGGTCGATCCGGCTATTTTTAAAAGCCTGGAACAAATAAGGCAATGAACATAGTACCACGATATAAAACAGGCTGTTTCTCCAGTTCTCCTCCACCGGTAATTCATCTATAAAAAACACGCCTAAAATACAGATGATCAGTAAGGCCTTTCCTAAACGTGGCGGTATTGATGTATGTTCAATTTGCTTGTAATACCTGTATGCTAAACTTCCTCCGAGAAAAAAAGCAAGCTCAAAAGGGAAGAAGCGATAGGTCCAGGGATCGAAACATAAATAATGTACATGATCAAAATAAATTTTTGCTCCTATGCCAATAGCAACCAAAGCTACCTGCCATTTAAAGGGCTTGGTCACTAAAAAAGGTGCTATCAGATAAAACATACATTCAATGCTGATAGACCAGGCCTGGGGCACTAATAAATACTGGTAGCCTGTGTGTTTGTATGATAATACATTATAAGTAAACAGAGGTTTGCATAACTCGTCGAGCCTCAAAAAATATAACAGGTCCTGCCCCATTACCAGGATATTTTCAACAACAAAATAAATAATTGTCGTAGCCGACAGGCAATTATAGTTACTGATATAACGCGATAAATAAAAGGCTTTATCAAAGGCCAGATAACCCACAACAGACATTAACAACGCGCAAGCGAGTATAATCCAATAAACAGGAAAAATACGATAGAAACGACTCAGTATGAATTTTTTATAGCTGCCAGTTCCAATGTATTTTTCATTTAAGATCAGCGCCATGTAAAAACCTGAGATCATATAAAAAGATTCAACAGCAACTTGTCCGCCACACATATGCAAGCCGAAAATTTTAAACGAATGGTAAACCACCACTGCTAAAGCTAATATCGTTCTTAAAATTCCCATTGCTTTTTAGTCTTCCCGACTTCGCTCGACGTGACATGTTAGTTGGGACGAAGTAGAGAACAAATATAAAAAGACCGACAACACATGCTACCGGTCTTTATTTGTTTGAAGTAGTATAGATTAGTCTACTTTATCCATTATTTTTTTAGCGTCGTCCACTACTTTTTTTTGAGCCTCTATTTCTGTTTTTTTTCTGGTTTGATCAGCTTCGTTTTTCGATATATCGTCCTCTGCTTTTTTTATCTTTCCTTTATAATCTTCAATATCGGATTTGGAACTCTTATTGGCCTTCTCCAGATCTTTTTGATTGTCTTCCAGTTTGCCCAAAGCTTTTTCAAGATCTTTCACCTTATCGCCCAGCGATTCTTTGGTAGTTTTTACAGCAAACTCTTTTAACATTTTCTTCGCATCGTTGTGTTTATCGCCGTCGGAGCTGCTTAAATAAGCGCCGCCTAAATCAAAAGCCACATGCATAGTTACTGTTTTTGCCGCTTTATCTTCCTCAAACGTCGCGTAAACGTCAACCGGGTTATTACCCCAATCTTTAATCAGTACATTATCACCAAAAACTTCTCCGTTATCACTTTTCACTTTTTCATTCTTAAAATCCTTTAAGGTACTTTTCCATTTACTGATCACATCATCTTTAGATGTTTCGTAGATAACTACGGTGTAAGCATTATGGCTTCCGTTCGAGAATTTTTCTGAACCATCTTTCACGGCAATTTTTTGTGCCTGAGCAGATGTTAAAACTACAAATGCGGCTAAGGTTAAAATGATCTTTTTCATGATTCTTTTTATTTAAGGAGGTTATTGTTAGCAATAATCATTACTAGTTCATACGAATATACGAATCTATGGGTAATTATGATTGTATGTTCATATTAAAATTCGCAATTATACCGGCTAGTCAACATCTGTTACACCGCCCGAAATGATAAATTTCATGGCTTCCCCGCCTTCGATAGGCATTGGTGTAATCTGCTCTTTGGGCACAATCACCATTCTTCCGGAAAATGAATAAGAATACGGCAGGTAAACGGCATATTTATCTTTCATCCCCCACTCGCTTAAATCATCCTGGGTGATGAAACCCATTTCCTGAATATTGCCCTGTGGGTTTGTAAGTACTAATACAGGCTTGGTAAACTTTTTTTTATTGCCCATAAAGGCATTCATAAAATCTTTGATAGGCGAATAAATATGGCGGACAAAAGGCGCATGTTCAAGCTTCTCTTCAAAAAAAGCAAACAACTTTTTGAAAATATAGGAGGAGGCCAATAAACCAATAATAGTAATGAAAATCAATAAAGCCGTCACCGAAATAATAGTATCTAAAAACGGACTTCCGGTTAATCCAACAAAAGAAAATACACCTTCAAAAAAACGGAAGATCTGAACAAATACAATGACTGTAATTCCCAAGGGAATACATAATATCAAACCCTGTAAAAAATATTTTAAAAGTTTATTCATTTACCCAGTTAACGCCTTTTTTTAATTTTTGTAAAGTACTTTCTTCAGCAGAACCTTCTTTTGTTTTAAAATCGTATGCCCAGCCGGCATTGGTTGGTAAGCTCATCAAAATAGATTCTACTCTGCCGTTTGTTTCTAATCCAAATTTAGTGCCTTTATCATACACCAGGTTAAATTCAACGTATCGCCCACGACGCAACAACTGCCATTGTTTTTGTTCCTGCGTAAATAGCTTACGTTTATTCTTATTCATTAAAGCCACATAGGTTGGCGCAAAAGTCAACCCTACATCCTGCCAAAAAGCAAAGTTTTGTTCAAAATTCAAAGATTCATTCTCATGGAGACGGTCAAAAAATATGCCCCCAATACCACGTGTTTCCTTACGATGGTTAATAAAGAAGTAATCATCGGCCCATGTTTTGAATTTTGGGTAATAAGACGAATGGTGTTTGTCACATACAGTTTTTAAAGCCTGGTGAAAAAACACCGCATCTTCATCTACAATATAATGTGGCGTTAAATCAATGCCTCCGCCTAACCATTTGGTACCGTTACTCATTTCAAAATAACGGATATTCATATGTATAATAGGCACTAACGGATTTTGGGGATGAATAACAATAGATATGCCTGTAGCAAAAAAAGTCGTGTCCTCTGCAGGTGCACTGGAAACACTATGTTCTTTTTCTTTAAATAAAAAATCAGGGGTTTTACCACTTACTGCCGAAAACATCACACCGCCTTTTTCAATAACGGTACCATTCTCAATAACCCTTGAGCGCCCTCCGCCACCTTCTTCCCTGGTCCAGTTCTCTTCTTTAAATTTTGCAGTGCCATCTTCTGTTTCCAAAGCATTACAAATATTATCCTGTAATGACTTTAGCCACTCTGTAATATTTTCTTTTGTTATTTCCATCCTGATCGCTGTAACTGATAATTGGAATACCTGTAAATATACAAGGATCTGTTTTCGAAACCCGTTTCAATATCGGGTCTAAAAAATTTGAATCCCAGGGTAACCCCATTCCAGTTATACTTATCAAGGTTGAGGAAGAAATCGGGACCAACCGTTTTTAGATGTGATAAATAATAAGTAGCTACATCAAAAGCTTTGAAATAACTTTCGGAAGGATCGGCACCATAGTATTCCTGGTAGGGCTTAGCAATATGACGGACTATAGAATCTTTAAAATCAACTTCATCTGCAGAAGCAAAATGAAACTGCAATCCATTCAGGTAATCCTGATCTAAATTATCAATATTGGAAACACTGTTAAAACCCATTAAAACGATATCCTTTTTATCAGAGAAAACATAGAGCTGCGTTATAAAATCCTGTAAATAAACCTGGTTATTAGTCAGTAAAACAATCACGTTTTTTTTACTATATACGTATGCATTTTTCACCCCCGCAATACCTTTCACTTCAACAACACTGTCTTTTAACGTGCGGTTATGCTTTATCAGCGACTCGTTGTAACGTGTTTTAAAGGTTTTGATGTAAGCCTGATCTTTAGCGGTTGTATTAACAATAATGATATTGGCAGCTGACAAAGAATCCAGACTATAATCTGCCAAACCTTCAATAAGCGTATACACCGAGGGAGTTACTTTACTGGATAAAGGATTGTCGAATAATATCTTATTTTGTTGAATAACGGGAGACACAATAGGAATGGTAGCAGCTTTGGCATAACGGGAAACAATTTTAAACACACCGGCATATAAGGGACCAAATATGGCATCCAGGTTTTTAAAATCAATGGTTTTACAAATACTTTCGATCTTTGCAGAATCACGATCATCCGTATCAAATAAGCGAATAGACACTTCAAAGTCTTTTGAATTTAATGAATCCACGGCTTTTTTAAACCCTGCATAAAAATCAAGTGCTAAAGATTGTGTTGCAGGAAAAGAGGCTTTGGCCCTGGCCAGATCATCTATGTTAATACCCTCGCTTTCAGCTAATTTGAATGGTAAAAATAAACCAATGGTATAAGCTGTTTTTTTAGGCTTGTGTAACAACGCGGTGTCAATTACAGATGCGTCTTTAGTATATCCGTTTACGGTCGCGGTTGGTATAGAAACTGGTTTACCTGAAGCGATCTTCAATACCTGTCCTTGCTTAGCCCCGTCTTTTAATTCCGGATTCCATTTCAATAAATCGTCCTGGCTTACATTCAATTTTTTAGAAATGCCGTAAAGCGTTTCGCCGGTTAATACAGTATATGAATCAAATGTACCGGAAGCCGATGGATTTGATTTTCCGAATCCCGTATTTTTCTTTTTTTCACCTACGATTAAATAATTCCCTTCTTTTAAACCGCTATTGATCGTGGGATTATAAGAGGTTAGTTTTTTTTCATCGATGCTGTATTTTTTAGTAATAGCATACACGGTTTCCCCTTTGGCAATTTTATGATAGATGTATTTATTGGTATCAATGGCAGCGGTTTGCTTTGGCATTAAACTCTCTACCGGTATTTTTAATTCCTGTCCTGTTTGCAATCCGTCAATAGCTTCATCATTTTCTGCTAAAATAGAATTAACGTCCATGTTGTAAACTTTAGCGATCGCGTATAAGCTTTGCCCTTTCTCTACTTTATGGATATAGTATTTTTTGCCGTTAATGGTTTTTATGTCCGTTGACTTAGTCTGTCCTGAGGAGACAAAAGACAAAAGACACAGGATGCAAGACAGTGTGAATGTTAGATATGTTATTTTAATTTTATTCATGTTCTCGACTTCGCTCGAACTGACAATCTCTAATTTTTAAATTCTATAATTTGCTAAGGTAACTATTCCCACTCAATAGTAGCTGGCGGTTTAGAGCTGATATCATACACAACTCTGTTAACACCTTTTACTTTATTGATGATATCATTAGATACTTTTGCCAGGAACTCATAGGGTAAATGGCACCAATCGGCAGTCATACCATCGGTTGATGAAACCGCCCGCAGGGCTACTACTTTTTCGTAAGTACGTTCATCACCCATCACTCCAACACTTTGTATGGGTAATAAAATAGCACCTGCCTGCCAAACCGTATCATATAAACCGGCTGCTTTTAAATTATCAATAAAAATAGCATCTACATTTTGTAACAGGTCCACTTTTTCAGGCGTAATATCGCCCAGGATACGAATAGCTAAACCGGGTCCCGGAAATGGATGACGGCCAATCAGCGCAGCATCAATTCCTAAAGCCCTGCCTACTCTACGCACTTCATCTTTAAATAAACTCCGTAATGGTTCAACAACACTTAACTTCATATAAGCAGGCAAACCGCCTACATTGTGATGAGATTTAATAGTGGCAGATGGCCCGTTAACCGATAAACTTTCGATCACATCCGGGTAAATGGTTCCCTGCCCAAGCCATTTGGCATCAGTAATGCCTTTTGACTCGTCGTCAAACACATCAATAAATACTTTGCCGATAGCTTTGCGTTTTAATTCAGGATCAGATAAACCTTTCAGTTCATCATAAAAACGCTGCTTGGCATTAACACCTTTCACGTTCAATCCCATGTGCTTATACGAATCTAACACACTTTCAAATTCATTTTTGCGTAACAGTCCGTTATCTACAAATATGCAATGTAAATTAGCGCCAATAGCTTTGTGTAATAAAACAGCAGCAACGCTACTATCAACGCCACCCGATAATCCTAAAACCACTTTATCGTTTCCTAACTTTTGTTTTAGTTCGGCAACGGTCATGTCAATAAACGAATCAGACGTCCAGTTACCCGAACACCCGCATACTTCTTTTACAAAATTATTTAATAACGTAGCACCATCGGTTGAATGATAAACTTCGGGATGAAACTGAATTCCCCAGGTTTGTTCACCTTTTACCGCGAAACCGGCAACTTTAACATCGTGCGTACTGGCAATGATCGAATAATCAGCCGGAACATTTAAAATGGTATCGGCATGACTCATCCACACCTGCGAATTTTCAGAAATGCCTTTGAATAATGGATTTGAAGAATCCACAAAACTCAAATTAGCACGGCCATATTCGCGGGTGTTTGATTTACCAACTTCGCCGCCGTAGAAATGGGACAATAACTGCGCTCCATAACATACTCCTAACAAAGGCAATTTACCTTTAATGTTTTTTAGATCCGGGTTCAACGGATTTTCCTGGCGTACACTATGTGGACTGCCAGACAAAATAACTCCTTTGATATCGGAGGTAATTTCAGGGATTTTGTTATAAGGGTGGATTTCGCAATACACATTCATTTCCCGTAACCGACGGGCAATTAATTGAGTGAATTGTGAACCAAAATCGAGGATTAAAATTTGTTCTTGCATAATAGCTGGCAAAGATAGCTAAATCTTTTGCTTCAAAGGGATTACAGAGCAAAATTATTGTGAAAGAAGGTGAAAAATTTAATCCTTATTCTTCATGAATTTGATGAGCGTGTAAACACCCAAACTAAAGATACCGGCAATTAAAAAGAGGATAAAATAATCGCTGATTTCTAAAGAAGATTTCATTGGATGGATTTTTAAGCTACCAATAATTTGTTCTTAACCGCAAACATAACAATACCCGCAGTATTAGGAATATCCAACTTGGTCATGATATTTTTGCGATGTGTATTAACTGTGTGCGTACTTAACTCTAAACGATCAGCAATTAACTTGTTGGATAATCCTTCGGAAATCAAACGAATCACATCTAATTCTCTATCGGTAATACCTAAACCCTGGCAGGAAACTTTATCCAGCTGAGGTTTAACTACATTTAATTCTTCAGCATTTGATAAGAAATAAGCAACTTTACCACATAAAAAACGTTCGCCGTTATGAGTTGCGTGTAATGCTTCAATGATCTCTTCACGATCGCATTCTTTCAATAAATAACTTCTTACACCGTTATCCAAAGCTGCCTGCATTTCGCTTTTGCTCATGTAATCGGTAATAGCCAACACTTGTAAACGTTTGAAGGTTTTAGTTATGATAGCAATTTGCCTGGAGTTGAAATTCAAAGACTGAAAATCCAATATTAAAATTTTTGGTTTATTCTTTTTAATAGAAGCAACCAGATTGTCGAAATTCTCATCTTCGGTATAATCTACTTCAAAATTAGCTGAAGTGCTCAATAAAGTATATAAACCAAGACGGCTTAAGTAATTTTTATCGGCAATTAGTACTGAGATCATTTTGATTATCCTTATTTAGATTAATTTTAAACAAAGATACGCTTCAATACCAAATATCAAAATTTATATTGAATTATTTATTAAAAACCGGGTTGTTAATTACCGCTATTCCTTGTCCAATCCCTATTACTGCATTGCGTAAACTCAAACTAAACTCAGACTGGAAGTCATTGCCAATAGGATGTTTTTCTAAATAACTTATTATAGAGAAAACGTATGTCCTTCAATGGCCAGTTCAGTGTTGGCAAAAACAGGTTTTGCTTCTATCAAAAAATCATCCAGGTTGCCGTACCGGGCAGAAAAATGTCCCAATAACAATTTTTGTGCATTCGCTAAAGTTGCCATCTCTGCCGCCTGGCGCGCCGTGCTGTGAAAAGTTTCTTTGGCGCGATCTTTCTTATCCTCCAAAAAGGTGGACTCGTGGTATAACAGATCCACGTCTTTTATATCTTTAGCCAGCTCTTCAAAAAATTTGGTGTCACTGCAAAACGCATAGCTTCTTTGTTTGGCAGGATCCATCGTCAATTCTTCGTTTTTAATGATGTTACCATGCTCATCGCTGGCATCAAGTCCTTGTTTCAATTTATGGATCTCGGCAAACGACACATTCAGTTTTTCGAGCTTATATTTATCAATATTCCGGGATAAGGGTTTTTCTTTAAACAAATAGCCGGTGGTTGCAATTCTGTGTTTTAAAGGAATACTATATACTTCCACTTTATCATCCTCAAACAGCAATTGTTTGACGCTTGTTTGCGTGGTTACAAACTTTAACGGGTAATTAAGGTATGTATCCGAACATTTGTGAAGCATGGTAATGATCTCTTCGAGTTCCTTTGGACCATAAATGGTGAGTTCGTTTTTACGTCCCAATAAATGCATGCTGGCTAAAAAACCCGGTAATCCATAAAAATGATCGCCGTGCAAATGACTAATAAAAATGTGGTTTACACTCTGGAAACGCGCTTTATATTTGCGCATTTGCATCTGCGTGCCTTCGCCACAATCTATTAAAAAAAACCGCTCAGCTATGTTTAATAACTGAGCGGTTGGGTTTCGGGTAGACGTGGGCGTTGCCGCGCTGCTTCCCAATATTAATAATTCGAAGGTTTGAGTTGACATGGTATAGTTCCTTCGAAAATGTGATTTAGTTATTTAATACGATCATACGTTTGGTAGCTGAAGCTCCTTTGTATTTTAAGGTATACATGTAAGTTCCGGCTGCTAATTCAGCAGTATGGATAGTTACTTTGTTTTCGCCAACTACGGTTTTAACCGTTTGTTGTGCTGCTACATCACCTAACATATTATAAACCGTTACGGTGGCATCATCCTGCCCTTCTACATAAAAAGTAATATCAGTAGTTAACGAAGCCGGATTTGGAAAGTTTTGAGATAACGATATGCGGTCATTTTCCAGTTCACGAACACCTACCGCAGGAGCGATGTTGATAATATAATAGTTTAGGATCTGACCACTTAATTTTGTGCCTCCAGTAGGTGCTGACGAACATGTACTAAATGGTGTGCCATAAGCGTCTACAGCAAGAGATAATGTGTAGCTTCCCGCAACCGTTGGTGTACCAAAAATACTTGCGCAGCTATTTGAGTTACCCTTAAACCAAAAAATGCCTGGTGTTGAAGTATTTACAGCTGCTACAGATGAACCCAACATTAAACCAGCAGGTAAATTAAAGTTAGTTACCCCAGTTGGAGTGTATAATACAAAACGGTTAAAACAAAAAGTAATCCCAGATGCTGTGGTATCATACGGAACTTTTACCGTAATATTTTGTTCATAAGGAATGCCTACAGTCCCTGAAAGAAAGTTGGTAGCGCTATCCGGAAATACGCCAATTTTATTACTGGCAATAAAGGCTGGGTTTAAAGAACAGGTTGGAACCGTTTGTGCAAAAACAGAAGTTATAGCTGCGGCAACCGTAAAAAAAGTAAAGTAGATTTTTTTCATGTAAGAGAGTTTTAAGTTTAAAAACGGGTCAGTAGATGACCTTTTGTTTAATTAAGTTTAGTTAAAAGTAAATTTAAAACTTATTCAGGTTAGAAACACGAAATTAACAGGAAGATAAACGAAAGTTTTTAACAGGAAAATTACAAAAACTATTGACGTCCCGCCAATAAAAACATGACAGCCATACGAACGGCTACACCATTTTCCACCTGATCTAAAATAATAGATTGGTCACTATCGGCTACTTCGCTGGTTATTTCGACACCACGGTTAATTGGGCCGGGATGCATGATCACAATTTTTTTAGACAGGGAATCCAACAACGCTTTATCCAAACCATATAACATGGTATACTCCCGGATAGATGGAAAGAACTTGATATCCTGTCTTTCGAGTTGAATACGCAACATGTTTGCTACATCACACCATTCCAGTGTTTTTCTAAGGTCAGTTTCAACACTTACCCCCAGACTCTCTATATATTTAGGAATCAAAGTTGTAGGGCCGCACACTTTAACTTCTGCTCCCAATTTTTGAAGACAAAATATATTGGATAAAGCAACGCGTGAATGTAAAATATCTCCGATGATGGCAATTTTTTTTCCTTTTAAATTCCCAATCTTTTCCTGCATCGAAAACGCATCGAGCAAGGCCTGAGTGGGATGCTCGTGTGCTCCATCTCCCGCATTAACGATTTTAGCATTTACTTTTTTAGACAAAAATTCGGCAGCTCCGGCGCTTGAGTGGCGCATCACCACCATATCCACCTTCATGGCTAAAATATTATTAACCGTATCTATAAGGGTTTCTCCTTTTTTAACGGATGAAGACGAAGCCGAGAAATTAACCACATCGGCACTTAAACGCTTTTGGGCTAGTTCAAATGATAAACGGGTGCGGGTAGAGTTTTCAAAAAATAAATTGGCAACAGTAATGTCTCTTAAAGAAGGTACTTTTTTAATGGGGCGGTTGATGACTTCTTTAAAATTGGTAGCGGTCTCTAATATTAATTCAATATCCGTTTTAGTGATATGTTTAATTCCTAGTAGATGATTTACGCTTAGGTTGCTCATAATTTATAAATATCTTTCTTTAATGATGTTTACATGATGTTGTGTGTGACCACAAATGGTATATCCTAAAGACAATACATTTGCTTCGCCCGAAGCCATCTGCCCTTTTAACAACAATTCTTTTTCTGATAATTGCTTAAACATTAAAATGGTTGACAATCTTACCGAATCAAATTCGTCCATCAACAATTGCATATTGGTTTCTGTAAGATTAGCATTAGCGGCATACAAATTTTCGTCGAAGCCCGGTAACAATTGGTTGTCGCCTCTTGCAAAGCGCAGGGCGCGGTAGCTAAAAATGCGTTCAGTATCAATCATGTGATTTACCACCTGCTTTACGGTCCATTTACCGTCATCATAAAAGTAATTTACTTTTTGACGGGGAATCGCTTCAATAAAATCAAGGGTTGATTGATGATTGGCCTTTAAAGCTGAAATTATATCTCCCTCTGGAACCAAATTAATGTATTGGGTAAAATATGGTATGTGATCTTTTTCCTGTGGTCTCATTGTCTGCTTTTTGTTCTTCACTTCTGTTCTCGACTTCGCTCGAACTGACAGTGGCTGTATTACTATTTTATTTGTCAATCAGTGTTACGCGGTCTTTTCCATCAAGCTCTTTCCAGTCTACTTTTACATTTTGTGTTTCAATAGAGTCGATGACCAAACCAATATATTTTGCCTGAATGGGTACGTGACGACTAAAACGCCGGTCAACCAGCACCAACAATTCTACATCGTTTGGTCGGCCAAAGGCCAGCATGGCATCTAATCCGGCCCTGATAGTTCTACCCGTAAATAAAACGTCATCCACAAGAATTACATTTTTATCTTCGATAATAAAATCGATGCTGGTTTTGTTAGGTTTTAACTCTTTCTTTCGGAAATCATCGCGGTAAAAGGTAATATCCAGATCACCGCAGTTAACTTTTTTCTTTAAAATACCTTCCAATAAACCCTGAATGCGATGTGCCAGGTAAATGCCTCTTGGCTGTAAGCCAATGATAACGGTATTATTAAAATCGTTGTGAACTTCTATTAATTGATAGCAAAGGCGGGTGAGAGTAACTTCTAGCTGTTTATTTTCTAATAAAACTCTTGGCTTCACTGGTTTAATTTTTTAAAATTAATTATTATTTTTTGATAATAATATTTTTTGGAATTATATTTTCTTTTTCCTTGACGAAACAGAAACAAAAAGTCAATCCGCCGGCTGGCGGAAACCTCCATTTGCCCCGCATAATCTTCCCTAAATGGCGGTTCGCTCCGAATTGCCAGAGCCAGCCGCACTATTACCAACATATGCAGGAGTTTATTGCTCTCACTTACATGAAAATAGTTTGGGTTCTATCAGGACCAATTGAAACGATGCTGATAGGAACTTCT
Organism: Bacteroidota bacterium; assembly: GCA_040387475.1. Classification (GTDB taxonomy): domain Bacteria; phylum Bacteroidota; class Bacteroidia; order B-17B0; family Aurantibacillaceae; genus UBA4416. The sequence goes on from JAZKDT010000008.1 coordinate 78,144, forward strand.
ACTAATTTTTCGATATATTTTACGTAATCAATCAATGTTTGAGGCAATGTATCTTTAGACGTCATTTTAGTTAGATCCTCAGCCCAGCCTTTTACCGTTTCATAAACAGGAGTTACATCGGCAGGCTCAATACTAAATGGCAAATAGTCGATCTTTTCACCTTTGTGCATGTAATGTGTGCAAACCTCTAAGGTATCAAAGTCAGATAACACATCTGCTTTCATCATCATTAATTCTGTAACACCATTAATAGCGATGGCATATTTTAAAGCAGGAATATCCAACCATCCACAACGGCGGGGACGACCCGTTGTAGCTCCAAACTCACGCCCAACCTGACGAATTTTTTCGCCGGTCTCGTTTTCCAGTTCTGTAGGGAACGGGCCACTACCAACGCGTGTGCAATAGGCTTTGAAAATACCAATCACATTACCTATGCGGTTTGGCGCAATACCTAATCCGTTACAAGCACCTGCGCAAATGGTATTAGAAGAAGTCACAAAAGGATAAGAACCAAAATCAATATCCAGTAAAGAACCTTGTGCCCCTTCCGCTAATATTTTCTGACCTTTTTTAATAGCGTCATTAATGAAATGCTCGGTATCAATAAATTTTAATTTTTTTAATTCTTCGATAGCTGCAAACCAGGTTGGTTCCAAATCCGCTAAATTGTATTCATAATTATGAAACTCTAACAGTTGTTTGTGTTTTTCAACCAACGCATTATATTTTTCTTTAAAATTGGGGCTTTCGATATCACCAACACGTAAACCATTACGGCCTGTTTTATCCATATAAGTTGGGCCTATTCCTTTTAAAGTAGAGCCAATTTTATCTTTACCTTTAGAAGCTTCGCTTGCGGCATCCAATAAACGATGCGTTGGTAAAATTAAATGCGCGCGTTTACTAATCACTAATTTCTTAGTAAAATCAACGCCTAAAGCAGTTAAGGCATCAATTTCTTTTTTAAAAATAACAGGATCGATGACTACACCGTTACCAATAACATTTAATGCAGTTGGATGGAATATACCACTTGGAATTGTATGTAATACATGCTTAATACCGTTGAACTCTAATGTGTGCCCGGCATTTGGACCACCCTGGAAACGGGCAATAATATCATATTTTGGAGTCAGTACATCAACGATTTTACCTTTTCCCTCATCGCCCCATTGCAGGCCTAATAATACATCAGCTTTGATCATAATTAATTGTTAACGTTATTTTTATAAGCCTTCAAATTTACAATTCCTGATAAACTTTGAACCAATAACAAATTAACAATTCATGGATTTTTGAACAAAAATGAGATTTTGCAAATGAGAACCAGCAATAAAACCCTCATCCACGACCCTTCTCCCACAGGAGAAGGGAGTAGAGGCCTGAAAGCGGTGAGTGCAAAACTGAAAGCAGTAAGTGAGAAAACTACAGCGGCGAGTGAGAGATGAAAAGCGGTTGGTGCGAGACTGAGAGCGGTAAGTGCAAAACTAAAAGCGGTGTGTGCGAAACTGAAAGCGGTTGGTGAGAAGTTGAAAGCGGTGAGTGAGAGATGAAGAGCGGTTGGTGAGCAACCCAGAGCGGTAAGTGCAAAACTAAAAGCGGCTAGTGAGAAACCGAGAGCGGAGAAGGGAATAGAACATGATAGCTGTAATTAAATCTCGATGTGCAAGCCATCATAAGCCAGCTCGATAAAAGAAGGTAATTCTTTCGACACCTCTGCGTGCAAACCTAACTGATGTGATATATGGGTGAAATACGCTTTTTCGGGTTTTAATTCGATCATAAGATCGATGGCTTGTTGAAAGGTATAATGAGAAATATGTTCTTCCCGTCTTAACGCATTGACAACGATAATTTTTGACCCTTTGATCTTCTCTTTTTCTTCTTCCGAAATAAAATTAGCATCGGTGATGTATGAAAAATCATTGATGCGGTAGGCTTTTACCGGTAATTTATAGTGCAGCACGTCAACGGGGAACAATTCAATATCACCAATTTTTATTGGTTGATCCGTAACTTCATATAAATCGACCTCAGGAATACCCGGATATTTATCTTCAGAAAATATATAGGCAAATTCACGCATGAGCGCCTTTTGAACCCTTTGGGAAGCATACACCGGCATACGCATTTTATTAAAAAAATTAAATGCTTTTACTTCGTCGAGCCCGGCAATATGATCTTTATGCTCATGAGTAAACACAACCGCATCCAGCGTTTTAATTTTTTGACGTAGCATTTGCTGACGAAAATCAGGCCCCGAATCGATCACCACTTTGGCTGTATCACTCTCTATTAAAATAGAACTTCGAAGGCGGTTATCTTTAGGATCGGCAGAACGGCAAACCTCACATTCGCATGCAATGATGGGAACGCCCTGTGAAGTACCTGTGCCTAAAAACGTAACTCTCATGAAAAATTTGATAGTAGTCTAAGATACACATCGTAATTTAATAATGCCAGGGTTAGGGTAAATAAAATACCAAAGATGGCTCCCCAAAAATGTGCCTCATGCCCTATTCTATCGGCTGAGTCGCTACGGGCATTACGCTTGCTTAAATAATAGCTGATACCTAAATAAACAATGCCAAACACCCAGGCCGGCATAGGAATGAAAAAGAAACCCAATTGGCTGGTGGGTAAACAGGTAATGTAACTGAAAATTAAAGCGTTAACAGCACCACTGGCACCCAGGGAGGTATAATATTTATTTTCTTTATTTTTAAAATACTCTGAAATAGACGATGCATAAATAGCTCCTGTATAAAGAAGGATGTAAAAGATCATGCCCAGTTTTTTATCAGGCTCCCCGTCGTGACTCAACAAAATGGGAAGTACCTCCTGTTCAACTACCGGCCCAAATATCCATAGTGCATACATATTAAAAGCCAGGTGCAAATAATCGCCATGCAGAAACGCGTGGGATAAAAAACGGTAATGTTGATTGGAATGATAGATAGAATAAGGATGAAAGATATACTTGTATTTAATATCGGGATTACTCATCGCATAAACCGAAAAGCCAACTGTGAGAATTAATATAGCAATTGTGATCATTTAACTAGTGATTAGTGACAAGTGAATGGTGACTTCGTAATTACAAATTTTGTACGAATATACGTCCCGATAGCTATCCGGACTGTGAATGATGCATTTATTTATAAACTTTCTACACTCCACGCTTCGGGCTTAGCATCGAACAAAACTTTTGTTTTGGCCCAAACACCGGTAAATAATTGAGATTGGCGATAGGCTTCGAGGTATTTAGGATCTTCCCAGATACTTAAGGTAAAAAAAATGCCAGGGTTATTGATATCCTGCAACAACTCCACATGATGACAACCTTCCATAGCGGCAATCAAATTTTTACTGGCGTTAAATATCTCCTTGAACCGATCCGTATTTTCGGGCTTAAAGGTCATTTTTACAAATCGTTTAATCATAAATATCAACTATAATACGTTCAATTTTATACCTGCTTAATACTGTTTTTTTAATGGCCAGTTTATTTGCTGCTTGTCCCAGTAAAGCTATCTCCAACAAATCCATCGAATTAAAAAAACAAACCACATCACCTATTTTCACGTCGTCATAGGTATTAAAAATTTTAGTGACATCGCCGGAGGGTAAGGCGATAGAGAAACGTTTATTTCCAACATTTGTTTCAAATTCTTTACGTGTAATGCTGGTAATTAAATTACCAAAATCATCTTCGTACAACACCATGCCCTGCAAGTTGCTTGGTGTTGAAAAACTTTCGAAAGCGTATAGCTTGCAATATTCCTGCGTTTGGGATGAAAATTCATCCAACGACACTTTGTTGATCAGTTTACTCGCTATTTCTGCAAAAATATCCCGCAGGTAAAAAGAATGCTGTCTTTCGTGATCAAAATATAACTGATAAACCGGTTCATTAAACGTTTTATCTATGAGGGTTAATACGCCATTATCCGGGCAAACAATAAACTGCCCTTTATATTTGGTAAGCAAATAACGGGTATTATCAACCGACAGATTTTTGATCGTATCGGTAGAATTTAAAAATTTAATAGCAAACAGGTGGATAGTATCTTCCGGAAAATAAGGCAGCGAACTCCTTAATGCAAAAGCGCCTTCATTGTGAGCGTGTGCATTAACATCACAAGCGAGGTCAACAATATGCGCTGTTGGTTGTTTTGAATATAAAATACCTTTAACCATCGCCAGGTATGGGTCGCGGTAACCCAAATCGGTGGTAATGGTAATTATTGACATATTGAAAACTTTTTAGTGTATTCTCAAAAGTAAATAATATTTTAGGCATACTTTTATGATATAAAGTATTTGATTAACACGATTATTAACATAAATTTTTGAACCTTGATAGAAAAAGTAATTACCCTGGATAGCGTTGAACCTGTTGAGATATACGGCGTAAACGATGTGAAACTCAATATTATAAAAAAATATTTTCCCAAACTTAAAATTGTAGCAAGAGGGTATTCCATTAAAGCAATTGGCGAAGAAAGTGAGATAGCGCAATTTGAAAAGAAACTGACCATGATGGTAGACTATTACCACAAGAACGGTTTATTAACAGATGTTGTAATTGAACGTTTATTGGGCCAAACGGGCGATAATTTGCTGCAGGAAAAAGAAGAAGCTACGGGGTCAGATATTATCTTATTTGGTAACAGCGGGTTGGTGATTAAAGCCCGTACCGACAACCAGCGCAAAATGATGCAATCAGTTAACAAAAACGATATGGTATTTGCCGTTGGCCCGGCGGGAACCGGAAAAACATATACCGCCGTTGCCCTGGCCGTAAGAGCGTTAAAGAACAAAGAGGTTAAACGAATTATATTAACCAGGCCGGCTGTAGAAGCAGGAGAAAACTTAGGTTTTTTACCAGGTGATTTGAAAGAGAAACTCGACCCTTACATGCAACCCTTATATGATGCCCTGTATGATATGGTTCCGCTGGATAAATTGAACCAATACATTGAAGCTAAAATTATACAGATAGCTCCGTTAGCGTTTATGCGTGGCAGAACGTTGGATAACGCATTTGTTATTTTAGATGAAGCTCAAAATACGACCGAGAGTCAGATGAAAATGTTTTTAACCCGTATGGGTGCTAATGCCAAGTTTATTGTAACCGGTGATATGACCCAGATTGATTTGCCTCGCCATCAAACATCCGGTTTGGCGCAAGCGGTTAGATTACTGAAGAAAACAGATGGAATAGATATTATTGAGCTAACAACCGTTGACGTGATCAGGCACCGATTAGTGAAAGCGATCATTGAGAAATACGAAGCGGACACCATTAAAAAGTAAAATAAGATAAAAGATACAAGATTAAAGATTGCCATAATTTTAACTTACGCGGTTCACCTAAATATCGCGATTAAAATAGAGCGATCTTAAATCTTTAATCATATGTCTTTAATCTAAGTGATATGACTATACAAGAATCCCAACAACAGGTTGACAGCTGGATCAAACAATACGGTGTTCGCTATTTTAGCGAGTTAACCAATATGGCGATGCTAACGGAGGAAGTTGGCGAAGTGGCGCGAATCATAGCCCGTAGGTATGGAGAACAAAGTGAAAAAGAGTCGGATAAACATAAAGATCTGGGTGATGAAATGGCCGATGTATTGTTTGTGTTGATTTGCCTTGCAAATCAAACCGGTATCAATTTAGAGGAGGCGCTCAAAAAAAATCTGGATAAAAAAACCAAGCGCGATTCGGAACGTCATATTAACAACGATAAATTGAAATAAATGTTAACCCATTACTTTTCCTGAAATTTAAGCTTAACTTTAAGGAAGTACTGACGTTATAGAAACACTAAGTTTATATTTAATTGAAACACCTCCTTCGTATAATTTTCGTTTTTAGTTTATTACCTGTTTTTTCTCAAAACAGTTTAATTGGTATTGATGAAGCGCTAAAAGATATTGGTACGCAGGAAAACATTTATAAAATAAAGGCTGATTACATTATTACCAACAACCAGGCTAAAAACCTGTACCTCTTGAGAGCGGATGCTGAAAAAGGTATAACCATCAGGGCCGCAAAAAAAACACTGAAGCCAAACGATACAACACTCATTGTCATTGAATTTGTTCCACAAAACACAGGTAGGTTTTCTGAAGCTATTAATTTGGTGACTAGTGCTGACGGAGTTCCTTTTAAAATGGGATTATCAGGTAATATCAAGTCCATTAAAACAGATGATAAAACCGCATGCTTTTATTTCTCGAGACCAAATAACGCTGGTGTAAAAACCACAGTTCCAATCGTCGTTGCTGAATCGAACAAACCCAAAGATACGTCAAACAAAATTCCGGATAGTGAACCCACACCTCCGCCAGTTAATGAACCAGTTGCGAAAACAAAACCTGAGCCAAAAACAACGGTGGAACCGAACAATGAAACTTTGCTGAAGGAAAATTTATACAGACCTAATAATATTATTTTTTTAGTAGATGTTTCGAGTTCGATGAGGGATACCAATAAATTAAAAGTGATGCAGGTGGCATTACATCATTTAATTGAAAACCTAAGGCCTGTGGATAAGATCACATTTATTACCTATGCTGATTCGGTAAGAACTTTAAGAGATGGTGTTACGGGAGAAAACAAACAGGATTTGAATGATGTAGTTGACGCGCTAAAAGCAAAAGGAATGACTAAAGGAGCCAAAGGTATTTTGTTTAGTTTAGACGTTGCCCTAAAAAATTATATTTCCAACGGTAATAATCAGATCATATTAGCTACAGATGGCAAATTCAGATTTTATCCCGACGATCAAAAAAAGTACATTGATAAACAAGGCGACAAAATTGTTAAATTATCAACTATGGCTTTTGGGAACGATAAGGACGCGTTGAAAAATCTTAAAGAAATTGCAGAGATCGGCAAAGGAAATTTCATACATATAAAAAGCCGGTCAAAAGCCAGGGAACAGTTATTAGATGAGATCAAAGAAAATAGTTTGATTCGCTGATTTCCTTTTAAAGTCGCTGTTTAAGTAAAAATCAGATTATGACGTATTTAAAAAATTATGCTTTATCTTTGGTATTAAACCTTAAATTTTAATACATGAAAAAAATCTACTTACTCACTTTTTCTTTGTTTGCCCTTTCTCACATAAATGCGCAAACATCTTACACTTTAACCCAGGCAAACAGCGAACCTGTTGTTGGCGATTGGTTCGTATCTGTTTCTCTTGATACAAATGGCGTTGCCCTTCCATCAATGAACGTTTCAGGAACAAATCAAACGTGGAACGTTACAGGAGTTACGGTAAATACATCTGTTGTAAACACTTATACGTTTGCAACCAATGCCGATTCTTCCGCTTATCCAGGCGTAAACGTAAAACAAACCGATTCTACTACAACGTCGTATTTTAAATCGAGTGCCGGAATGTTGGAGTTATTGGGAGTTGATGGAGGGCAATTTGTTTTAAATTACAACGCCGGCTCGGCAACTATTGCAACCTATCCTGTGAGTTATGGATATTCTAATACAGATAACACCATTGGTGGCGACATTACTGTATCTACTTTTGGCGGTACATTTACAGGTTCATTAACCACTATGGCAGATGCAACTGGGGTGTTAAATATCAATGGCGGATCTAATTTTACTAATTGTCTTCGTATTAAAACGGTTCAACATATAGATTTTAATGTGTTATTTGGACTTGAAACCGGAACAATTGATCAGGAGATCTATAATTTTTACCATAGCTCATCATTGTACCCGGTATTTACCGTGAGCTACTCACATGTAGTTGGTCAGGGACAATTTCCAATCGATCAAATGCAGGCTCAGGTAACGACATTATCAACGGTAGTAATTGGTGTTAAGGAAAACCAATTAAACGATGTAATTTTTAAAACGTATCCTAACCCGGCTAACAGCGAAGTTAATTTACATTTTGTATTAGCTCAACCAGAATCCTATGTTGTTGAAATTTCAAATGCATTGGGACAGGCTGTAAAAACTATTAATCTTGTTAATCTACAAGCTGGTGTGTATAACCAATTGATCAACACCTCTGATTTAGGCGCTGGCATTTATACCGTTAAAGTAAGCGGTAAAAACAGACAAGGAACAGAAAAATTAATTATTCAAAAATAAAATACGTCCTTCTCATAAAAAAAGCTCCATACATCATGGAGCTTTTTTTATTTCTCAACTTTAAATTCCCTGAACTCTCCGGCAGTTAATCCATCCAGTTTAATAGAATCAATTCTTATTCTAATCAACCTTGCCACTAAATAACCCAAGGCCTTGCACATGCGTCTTATCTGACGGTTCTTTCCTTCGGTTAAAATAATTCTGAACTCAAATTCGGATGTTTGTTCTACGATACAGGGTTTTGTCTTTCCTATAATGATATCTACTCCGGCCATCATAGCAACTATAAATTCAGCAGTAATGGGTTTATTAACCGTTACCACATATTCCTTTTCTTTTTCCTTAACGGGGCTTGATAAACTCTGAATATATTTACCATCATTGGATAATAACAACAGACCCTCAGATTCTTTATCTAATCGTCCGGCAAAACCCAAATGCTTGTCAAACTTAAAAACGGTTGTGAGATTATCAGCTATATCTACGTTGTGCGTGGTTTCTATACCTCTTGGTTTATAAAAAGCAATATAGGTAAAAGGTGTATTAGGTTTCAACAAACTATCGTTATAGTAAATCTCCCAGGTCTCGTCAAACTCTATATTCTCAGTGATTATAGACCCGTTTACTTTTAACCTACGCTGATCAATAGCTCTGATAGCTTCCTTATTTGTAAAGCCTAAACTATGAACTAAATAGTATTTTATATTAAGACGAAAGCTCAAAATTCCATAATTTTTAGCAATGTTATCTTTTTTTATGGAAACTGCATAAAAATTGCCCTAATTCGCCTTTATTTATTAAGTTTGTTGGTTCTAAATCACCTATGGAAAAAACGTATTTCGCTCATCCTTCAGCTATTATCGATGAAGGCTGTAATATTGGAAAAGGCACCAAAATATGGCATTTCAGTCACATTATGCCAAATTGCACAATGGGAGAAAACTGCAACATAGGTCAAAATGTGGTTATTTCGCCGGAGGTAGTGCTTGGAAAAAATGTTAAGGTGCAAAACAATGTATCTATTTATACCGGTGTTACTTGCGACGATGACGTATTTTTAGGGCCATCGATGGTTTTTACAAACGTTATTAATCCACGAAGTGCGGTTAACCGAAAGTCGGAATACGCAAAAACACATGTGGGTAAAGGCGCTACTATTGGTGCTAACGCCACTATTGTTTGTGGTCATGATATTGGAGAATTTGCTTTTATTGGCGCAGGCGCTGTGGTTACCAGAACTGTACCGGCATTTGCACTGATAGTTGGCAATCCATCACGACAAATGGGATGGATGAGTGAATTTGGTCACAGATTAGAATTTGACGTCGCAGGGAAAGCAATTTGTAAAGAAAGCGGTCAAACTTACCAATTAGAAAATAGCACCGTAAAAAGAATTTCATAATATGGCAAAGATAAAATTCGGAGTTGTTGGCCAGGGACACATTGGGAAACGTCACGCAGAAATGGTGCGTCGTAATCCTGATTGCGAGCTTGTGGCTGTATGTGATATTACGCCGAGGGATAACCTAAACTTAGAGAATTTAACTGAAAAATTTTATACCTCAATAGATGAATTATTAAAACAACATCCTGAGATCGACGTTATCAATGTATGTACTCCAAATGGGTTACACGCGGAGCATTCGTTGAAGGCACTACAGGCCAATAAACATGTTGTGGTGGAAAAACCGATGGCTTTGAGTAAGGCCGATTGCGAAAAAGTAATTCACACGGCATTGGCTCTAAGTAAAACAGTTTTTTGTGTAATGCAGAACCGCTACTCGCCGCCAAGCGTTTGGTTAAAAGAAATGGTGGAATCAAAAACTATTGGCGATGTATATATGGTTCAATTGAACTGCTACTGGAATCGTGACGAACGCTACTATAAACAGGGAGGCTGGAAAGGAACTCAGGATTTAGATGGTGGTACTTTGTTCACTCAATTTTCACACTGGATAGATATTATGTATTGGTTGTTTGGAGATATCAAACATATACAGGCGAAGTTTGCCGATTTTAATCATCAAAACTCAACAGCTTTCGAAGATAGCGGATTTGTGAGTTTTGATTTTGTGAATGGAGGAATGGGAAGTATAAACTACTCCACCGCTGTTTATGATAAAAACCTGGAATCATCGTTAACTATTATAGGAAGTAAGGGCAGTATCAAAGTAGGTGGCCAATACATGGATCAGGTAGATGTTTGCCACATTAAAGATTATATCATGCCTGTGCTTGCGGAAACTAACCCTGCTAATGATTACGGCGCTTATAAGGGATCTGCAAACAACCATCATAATGTTATTGAGAATGTTGTGGATACCATCACGGGAAAAACAAAAATAACCACTAACGCACTTGAGGGATTGAAAGTAGTAGATATTATAGAGCGTATTTATGCATTACGTCCTAAATCAGTTATTAAAAACAAATAATAAGATAAAATTTAAAAAATACATTTATGGGAATTTACAAAGACATCGTTGATAAGAAAGCTACCATTGCGGTTATTGGATTAGGATATGTGGGGTTACCAATTGCCCTGGCATTTGCCAAAAAAGTAAAAGTAATTGGGTTTGATATTAACGCTAAACGTGTTGATATGATGAATAAAGGAATTGATCCGAGTAACGAATTAACAAAAAAAGATTTTGCCGGATCAGATATCACCTTTACTCATAAGCTGGAAGACCTGAAAAAAGCTAAATTTTTCATCATAGCTGTTCCAACTCCAATTGATGAACATAACCTTCCTGATTTGAAACCTTTAATTGGTGCATCTACAACAGTAGGTAAAGTACTAAAAAAAGGTGACTACGTTGTTTATGAGTCTACTGTCTATCCTGGTTGTACAGAAGATGATTGTATCCCTGTTTTAGAGCGTGAATCGAAATTAAAATTCGTAAAAGACTTTAAAGTAGGTTATTCGCCTGAACGTATTAACCCGGGAGATAAGGAACATACTATCACTAAGATTTTAAAAATTGTTTCAGGTTGTGATAAAGAAAGTTTAGAGGAAATTGCTAAAACGTATGAGATCATTGTAGAACCAGGAACTCATCGTGCGTCAAGCATTAAGGTAGCAGAAGCTGCCAAGATCATTGAAAACACACAACGGGATGTTAACATTGCTTTGATGAATGAATTATCGATCATCTTCAATAAAATGAATATCAACACCTACGATGTTTTAGAAGCAGCCGGCACCAAATGGAATTTTCTTAAATTTTTTCCGGGTTTAGTTGGTGGTCATTGTATAGGGGTTGATCCTTATTATTTAACTTACAAGGCAGAATCTTTAGGCTACCATGCCCGTGTGATAAATAGTGGTCGTTATGTAAATGACAGTATGGGATTTTATGTAGCAAAAACCTGCGTTAAAAAAATTATTGCAGCCGGAAAAAATATCAGTAAATCAAAGGTATTGATCATGGGCGCAACTTTTAAAGAAGACGTAAGCGATATTCGTAACAGTAAGGTGGCCGATATTGTAAAGGAATTAAAATCGTTTGGTGTGAAAGTTGAAATCGTAGATCCCCATGCGGATAGCAGTGAACTGAAACACGAATACGGTTTTGGTTTAAATAAGCTTGCAAAAGGATATGACGGTGTTATCGTTGCCGTAAATCATCAGGAATATAAAACACTGGACGAAAAATTTTTCAAATCCATTTTGTCAACTAAAGGTGTTATTGTTGATATCAAAGGAATGTATAAAAATAAAATGAAAGGTTTAACATACTGGAGTCTTTAACAAATCATAAATGTCCTATAAGCTAAGCGGATTAAATCCTGAACAACAACTCCTATTAAATGACGGCAAATTACTGCCGTTAATGGAAGAGTTCTACACCATTCAGGGCGAAGGGTTTAATACAGGAAAAGCTGCCTACTTTATACGCATTGGAGGTTGTGATGTTGGTTGCCATTGGTGTGATGTAAAAGAGAGTTGGGATGCATCGTTACACCCTTTGACTACGTCAGAAAAAATTATTGATCATGTATTGGAAAGTAAAACGCCGGCCGTAGTTGTCACCGGAGGTGAACCATTAATCTATAACCTGGTTTACTTAACTGATCTCCTCAAAAAACACCATATCCAAACATACATTGAAACGTCAGGTGCTTATCCTTTAAGTGGAAATTGGGATTGGATTTGCCTTTCTCCCAAGAAAACAATGTTACCCAAAGAAGAAAATTACCAGGCGGCACACGAATTAAAGATCATCGTATTTAACAAACATGATTTTATCTGGGCCGAAGAACAAGCTGCTAAGGTTTCGGGAGATTGCTACCTGTATTTACAACCCGAATGGAGTAAACGCAACGAAATAACTCCTTTAATCGTTGAATATGTGAAGAATAATCCACGATGGATGATCTCTTTACAGACTCATAAGTATATAGATATCCCTTAAGTTTATTTGGACTTGTCCCTCCGGGTCAGGCTTTCGACACCAGCTTTTTTATTTGTTCTAAGGAACAATTAAAAAGAACTTAAACAATGCTCAAATACTCTCTATTCGCTGCCTTCTTTATAAATTATATAGAAATAGCGGCAATCTTTCACGCAATTTATAGTTCAAAATCGAACGTCATATTTCAATCCGGCATAGAAAAGTAAAATTAGTATCTTTGTTTCCGTGCAAAAATTATCAATAAGTACAGATCGTCTGCTCATTAGAAACCTCGTGATGACAGACCTTGATCATTTTCATCAGTATCGCTCAAATCCAGAAGTGACAAAATACCAGGGTTTTGACGTAATGACAAAAGAAGCCTGTGCTTGTTTTATTCAATCGCAGCAGGATAAAATATTTGGAAAAGCAGGACAATGGATACAATATGCCATTGCATTCAAAGAAACAAACCAGTTGATCGGTGATTGTGCAATCAAACTAGATCAGTCGGATATTCGGCTGGCTGAAATAGGAATCACCATTTCAGACTTTCATCAAAAAAATGGATATGCTAAAGAAGTCATGAGCGGTCTTTTAAACTGGCTATTTGAAACACAACATATTTATCGTGTCACAGAAATAGTAGATGCTGAGAATATAGCATCCATAAATTTATTAAAAAGCCTTAACTTTAGACAGGAAGGACATTTTGTGGAGAATATTTTTTTTAAAGGTAAATGGGGCAGCGAATTTCAATTTGCCATTTTAAAACGGGAATGGAACATATGAATACAAATCAACTATTAATACAAAAATTTTATACCTGCTTTCAAAACAAGGATTATAAAGGCATGCAGGATTGCTATGCCGATAATGCGGTATTTAACGACTCGGTATTTAAAAACCTTAATTCTTCTCAGGTAAAAGCCATGTGGGAAATGCTGATAAAAAGTGGAAAGGATTTACGAGTCGAATTTAAAGACATCAACGCTACCGAAACCAATGGAACTGCCCATTGGGATGCTTATTATACATTTTCAAGAACAGGAAATAAGGTAATAAATCGCATCAATGCCACTTTCACTTTCGAAAATGGCAAAATAGTTACCCATACCGATCATTTCGATTTTTATAGCTGGGCAAAACAATCTTTAGGCCTAACCGGCTTACTATTAGGCTGGACGAAATTTATGAAAAATAAAGTTCAGCAAACCGCTATGCAAAATTTAAATGTGTTCATGAAAATAACTAAATAAATTTTGAAAAAAATTCTTTGTATAGATTCAAATCATGACGTATTACACGAAACCTTGCTCAAAGAAGGCTTCCATGTAGACTTATTTTGGAACAAATCAAAAGAAGAATTGATGACGTTAATTCCTCAGTATGATGGGATTGTGATAAGAAGCAAATTTAAGATCACGAAAGAGATCATTGACACAGCTCCCAACTTAAGATGTATAGGTCGTGTGGGTGCAGGCATGGAAAACATAGATGTTACTTACGCACAAAGTAAAGGAATAATTTGCCTGAGCGCGCCGGAGGGTAATAGAGATGCGGTAGGAGAGCACGCTTTAGGCATGTTATTGATGCTATTCAATAATCTAAAAAGAGCGGATTCAGAAGTTAGATCAGGTGTTTGGAAACGCGCAGAAAACCGGGGTTATGAAATTACCGGAAGAACTATTGGCATCATTGGTTACGGTTTCATGGGCTCAGCTTTTGCAAAAAAATTACAAGGCTTTAACTGTGAAATATTAGCGCATGACAAATACAAATCAGGTTTTGGAACTCAATATGTTAAAGAATCTTCGCTCGATGAACTGTATGAAAAATCAGATATAGTAAGTATTCACTTACCGTTAACTAAAGAAACTACCTATTACATCAATGACGAATTTATTTCGGGTTTTAAAAAGAACATATATGTAATTAATACAGCCCGTGGAAAATGCTTAAATACAACCGATCTTGTTAAACACATGCAAACAGGAAAAGTTATAGGTGCCTGCCTCGATGTTTTGGAGTACGAGTCAGTTTCTTTTGAGAATCTTGACACTACGTCCCTACCCGATCCCATGCAATATTTATTAAAATCAGAAAATGTCATTCTTACGCCACACATTGCCGGCTGGACCCATGAATCCAATTATAAAATGAGTAAAGTAATTGCCGAAAAAATGATAGAGGTATTAAAATAATTTTTACATTTAATTATATAATAACTTATTGAAATGAAAATCACTCAATTCAGCTTTTTAGTAATTAGTTTATTTATTTTTTCATGCCAGAAAAAGGAAGGTCCGCCTCTTTCAAATTCGCCGGTCCAAAATTCAAATCTGATAAACGGAGGGTTTACAATAAGTCAGAGAATTGATATAAATGCACAAACTCAATTGGGTGATACCGTTATTGAAGGTGGCTTTTTATTTTTTCATCCGGCGTACGATCTGAACTCCGGGACAGGAGCGCCTTCTTATGATGTGGGTGATGTAAGGATTAATTCGATACAATTAAGGAAAAGTTTCATGCAGCCCGGTTCACCTATTTACGAAGATTCAACATCCAATATAAAAAGGTTTCCGTTAAATTTTTCTGTTTCAGGAAATGGTAATTATTCCTCTGATGTATTTACTATAACAAATAACTGGACTCCGTCTTTTTCAAACTTTAGTCAAATTCCCACTACGATATCAAAATCGGCGGGTTGTACATTTACGTTAACTAACCTCACAAATAATTCTTTTGGAACTGAGGTTTACCTTGGAAATATTTTATGCTCCACTAATGGCAATGTAATCAGTTTCACTCCGGCACAGCTAACCTCTGTTCCTGTTTCCTCAAATGCATTGATGCGCATTACATTAAAAGGAGGCGATACATACCAGACCATTAACGGAAAAAACTATTGGATACAGGGAGAATTAAGATATTTTTATTCTAACTTAACTATTGTTTTATAACGTGTTACTACCTTGTAATCACTAATCTCTCTACACTTTTTTTGTTGCCCTTAATTAAATTCACGAGGTAAATTCCATTTGGTAATTCATTTAAATTAACCGGGATTTGGTATTTTCCTTCATATTGGTTTGACACGTCCACAATAGTTCTGATCAGCACACCCTTCATATCAAACACATCCAATCTAACATCACACCTTTTAAAAAGATCATACTTTATAGTAAACTCACCAGTGCTTGGGTTGGGGTAAATATCAAGCTCACTGTCGCGTAAAGATTTATTGATTTCGGTGTTATGATCCTCATCCACCGAATCCGGTTGAATAGTGCATATGGAGACTAATCCGGTAGTTGACATAACCCTGTAATTTGTCACCGGATCAATTAAAGGTTCCATATACTCTACAATAGTAATTTCATCCAGGTTCACCGAATCCACAACAGGCGTATTTTCTTCGGGTATTTCTTCAAATCTGATTCCTCCTTCCACAAAACAATCCGTAATTTGAACAGTGGTAGCGCCCGTGGTTACAGAATAACTTTCGTATACTGAATCCATTAGAGGTGGCGGAACATCTGCTACCATCATACCAACAGTAAAATTGTTAGGATCAGGGGGTTGAATCAGTTCAGAATCATTCACTTTTATCTCGTTAACTTTTTGCCCGTGTTCATCTGTACAACTAAACAACATGGTTCCAAACACAAAAAACAGAGCATTAGCAAATGCCCTGGTCATGCTTATATTCTTCGGAAAATCTTTTAAATGAATATTTATATGTAGAGGCCGATTCACCTGTGATTTCCTAAAATGACCGCAAACCTGTTGATCTTTATATTCTACCAAAATATTTCTAATCTCGCCATCTGTTTTTTCAGAGAAATCAAAAACAGATTTATTACAGGAATTACAAAATTTACCTTTAGCGTCGGGTTGCATGCTGCTCCAGTCTTCGTGGCAGGGCTCCGGAACACGAACAATGATGTTTGAAGTTTTCATAATAGATAGTTTTACTGGTAAGACGTAACAACCGGATGGTTTCCATAACCTATCCTAAAAATTAATTACATAACAAATCTATCAAACCGAATTCTTTTAAAACACGCAGCTTTTTAAGTGGCAGGATATTTTTAACAAGTGGTATTTTAAGAACTATTAAATAACTTAAAGATAGATTAACGGATAAACCTTATTTTATGTTTGTCTATCTCAATTCAACACACTATCTTGGCGGCTCAAAAAAAAACATTATTATGGCCACAACATCCGACATTTCCAGAAACGCATTTTTAAGACACAATAACGAACTACTTCAAGTGTTGGATTATGATCATATTACACCTGGAAAAGGAAACGCAATTTACTCTTGCAAATGCCGTAATGTTGAAACAGGTAAACAAAGTGAAGTTCGCTTTCGCTCAGGAGAAAAGATCGATTTAATAAGAGTTGACGAGTACGAAATGCAATACTTATTTACTGAAGGCGATTTTTTGGTTTGCATGAACCAGGAGACTTATGATCAGTTACATATTCCAAAAATATTATTTGCTGATAGCATCCAGTTTCTTCAGGAAGGAATGGTTTTGAAAATACGTTTTGACGAAAATGATAAACCTTTAAGCGGCATATTACCACAATATGTTGAGCTTGAAGTAACCTATACAGAAGAAGGAGTGAAAGGAAAATCTGTGAAAACAGCCGAATTAGAAGGAGGTGTAAAAATACAGGTCCCAATTTTTGTTGTAAATGGTGATAAACTAAAAGTTAATACCGAAACAGGGGAATACGTAGAAAGAGTAAAATAAATTACGCTTCTTGCTTCGTTTCCTGTTCCATTCGCTGACCTTCTAACCAATCGAGCGCTGATTTTTCTGAATTAAAAATTTTCGTAACAACTGTTGGTTGATGGAATCTTATGTATAAATTGATGAGTAGCCTGATTGATAATGAACGGATATAAATGGCATTAGCAATAATAGAGGTTTTTCCGATGGCTTTTGCCATGTAATTTCGGGCTTCATCTGTTGCTGTAAAATTGTTGATCGTTTCAGTTAGCAATCCAAAATGATTACCCTTTGTTAATAGCTTAAGGGCTTTGATAACTTCTTCGGCATCTTTCTCCTGAATGTCTATATCGTCTAAAAGCTTAACCCGGATTGTATGTTCATCCAGAATACTTAGTTCTGCACATCGCAATATGATTTTTTTCACGATTATTTTTTATGATTGGTAATAATAGAATATCGGCAGGACATGAACATTATTATATTTTTATGAAGGTTTTTAGCCATTTTCGAGCCTCATTTTCTGTGGCAAACATTTTAAAAGGAACAACCTGTGTATAAAATCCGTTGAAAAAATTAACAACCAGTCTTACTGCTAAGGAATCGCTTACGATGGCGGCAGCAATAAAATAATCTTTACCGTGTTCGGCGGCGTATGTTCTTGCCTCTGAATTCATGGAACCATCACGTGCATCTATCAATTCTAAAACTTTATTATTGGGCCCAATGCCTAACGATCGATAAGCTTCAAAACAGGCTTTAACTTCATCAAGATCCAGTTCAACTCCTTCAGAAGGTTTTAATATCAAAATACCCTCATCATCGAGCCATATCTCGTTCATTTTGGTTCTTATTTTTTTAAGCTCAACCATAGTACGTCCAAGATAAACACAATATTGGATTTATCCAAAAAATATAAGGATTCGTCGTTTAAATCTGATAGTTGGTCTTTATTGAGATGTTTTTTGTGATTAATGTGTGATGTTTCATTATTAACTCGATAAACAACATCGGTTAAATTATTATTTATATTTGATCATGTTCCCTACATTTAAAAATATGAACTATATCTTCGTCACTTTTTCGCTGCTGATGTCACTACATTCTTATTCCCAAATTCCCGACACCCGAGCGGAACTGGAAATCAAAGGACGAATAAGCGAAATCTCTGTTGCTCCCGATGAAAGTATTTGGCTTGTATCGGCGCTTGGTAAGACATACTATACAGAAAGTATCAACTCGAATTGGCATTATGGCGTTCCACTTTTTGAAGACACGAGTGAATACAATTATAGTGCTCCTCACCTGAATAGGGTTTCATTTTTTAACAAGGATACAGCTATTATATCAGGCTACATTTCAAGTAAACCTAAGGATTACCGAAAAGACGGATACTATTTGACTCATGATGGAGGAAAATCATGGCAGCTTCTCAATTATGGCGGAGATGCTTGGATATATGCTGCTGCTGTTAATAAAACCGGTCAGGCTTGGCTGGGAGGTATGCATAAAAGATTATACTATTCCGAAAATTTTGGCAGTAATTGGAGAACCATTGATCTTCCCTATACATCATCGGACAGGGTTTACAGTATTTTTATGACGAATAGCATGCAAGGCATTATTGGCTCCGACGCCAATGAAATAATACAAACAAATGATAATTGGAAGACAGCACATACTGTAGCCACCCCTTTTGATCAGAAAAACAAGAAGAAGGACAAAAACATTTATTCGGATGACCGGATTTCTCAAATCCTTATATGGAACAACTATATCGTTGCCAATCAGGCCGGACATATCTATTTCACAGACAAAGAAAACATTGATTGGAAAGAATTTCCTGTAGATATTATCGAATTTGAATTGGATATTGAATTAAAAAAATTATATGCCGTTACTGCAGATTTTAAAATCATATCATTTACTACGCCAGATAAATTTGAGGTTGTTAATGACGGTTTGCTAAAAAAACATCCGATGGATATGCAAGTTTCAAACGGCAGTCTTTATTTGATAGATAGCTCCCTTAAGATTTACAAAATAACTGCAAAAGGCTATCAACAGGCGATACCCTACACCACCGACCATAAAATAGCTGTTCCCGACATCATAAAAAAAGCGAACACGATAACATGGGGAGCTTCAGGCGCTCAGATTTATTTATCAAAAAATGACGGTAAAGAATGGTATAGGGAGAATGCCCTGCCTTTTGGGATTCATGATTTTAAATTACAAGATGATAGTACAGCTATTCTTTGGAACGGCACAAAGGACAACTATTTATACTCTTTAAAAGATCATAAAGCCGTTTTATACACTCCACACATACCAATCAACGATTTTCTAAAAAACAGAATCATTGGCTTTGACATCAATTCGGGAAGCAGGGGTTGTTATCACCATGTTAACTATACGGTAAATTATAAAAGAGTGAATGATTCGCTCGTTTATATATCTGATAACGATATCAAATCTCATGAAACAAATCCGGAAACCTTTCATTATAAAACATCCTCAAAGCAGTTAGACGGGATTTTAAGTTCAATAAACTTAAACCCAACGCGTATTCCTACGCTCAAAGAATTTTACATCACTGCAGATGATAAAAAGAACTATGTAAAATTGGTTAATTCCAGGATCAGAAATAAAGATGATAACGATGATATTAGGATTAGTAAAGAAGATAAAGACTATTATTATTCGGTGTCGACAAAACTTGATACGATTAGCAATTCCATCATTGGTGCAATTTTAGATAAAAACGAGCGTATTTGGAGTACTACAAGCAATTGGTTTACCATGAACATTGTAAATGAATACCATGACACTTTGCATATCAGTAGAAATTATTACGTCAACACTTTACCGTGGAATTTACCATGGAAAATAGAATACAAAGGATTGAATTTTAACTGTTATGATATTGAATTATCCAGATTTATTAAAAATTGCATACCAGACAATTTTATGGATAAAGAAGTATTCGATAATAAATTACTTATTATGCAGATTGCAGATTATTTAAAAAAATAACTCAGTCGTTCTTTAAATGTTTTAACGTAGCCAGGGCGAAACGAATATCAGAGTAAGAATAATCATCTCCCAATTCCTGCTTAATAGGCGTTAACAGGCTTTCGCCCTCCATTTTTCCGGAGCATGAAATGATCGTGTCATATTTCTCTTTTGACAGAAATTGAGTTACAGGTATCATGCCTAAACTCACATAATAAGCCAGGTGACCTTCAACGGTGGTTAACGCATAGCCTCTTTCCTTCGCAATTTCAAAAGCAGTTTTACCTTGTTTATATAATTCAAAGCTGGCTTCTTTGGTAGAAGGTTTTGGCTCTTTAGCTTTTTTGGAAACTTTGGCGGCAGAGCTTGTCGAAGTCTGTTTCTTTACTTTAGCCGATGCCGTTTTTTTGCTCGCCTTCAATACTTTTCTTTCTTCGAATGCAGCTTTTTCGGTAATGGCCATTGTTTGCCGAACCAACTCCAGTCGCTCATGTTGATTAGCATTAAGCTTGAGTTGATGTTTACTAAATTCAACATTATGGAGCACATTTTCTATCACTGTTGAAACTTTATCAAGGAGCTGTAATTGTTTAAACAACAAACCTTCCAATTCTAATAATTCCTCTAAATAGGTTTTGATCTGTTTTTCATCTTTCAGCAATTCAATTTGCACCAGGATGGTTTTTGAAAGTTCTTTCAAGACAGGATAAAAATAATTTTTGGCAGCTACGTGTCGTGTATGAGCTATTTGAAGATAATCTGCTGCCCTACTGTCAAAAATATTCATCAATTGGTTACTGAATTTATCTGCAGTTGTTTTTAAGGGTTCAAATTTTTCTACCAAAGCTTTTGCCCAATCGTGCTGCTTCTGCTTATTGGATTTGTTTTCGGCCATGTTATAACTAGTCTCGTGGTTTTTGAGACTCGTATATAACCACACAAAATCATAAGCCCTCATTGTATAAGCTTTGAAAAACAAAATTGTTTCCTGATCAATGATTTGCTTCACTTCTTTATTGCCCGGCTTATTCTCCGAATAATCGGTTAGTGTTTTATCCTGCGAAATAGCATTAAATTGTATGGGCGATGTTAATACCAACCCATCCAACGATTTTAAGCGGGATAAAGCTACATATACTTGTCCGGGGGCAAATGCCCGGTTTATATCAAGGATGGCTTTTTCAAAGGTTAAGCCCTGACTTTTATGAACGGTGATGGCCCATGCTAATTTTATGGGGTATTGAATAAAGCTTCCTATTTCTGACTCCTCTATCTCGTTCGTAACAGGGTTTAACTCATATTTTATATTTTTCCATTCATAATTTTCCAACACAAAAGGTTTGCTACCGTCTCTAAAATCAACTTCAATTTCTTTATCTGTTAAAGAAGAAACGATTCCGATCTTACCATTAAAATAGTTTTGCTTGCCACTGATATCGTTTTTAATGAACATGATCTGCGCCCCCGTTTTCAATTCCAGGGCAGCGTCTACCGGGTAAGCATATTCGTTAAAATCACCGTTAACGGTTGAGTAAAAATAGTATGATTTTCCCTTCAGTTCCTGTAAAGCAGAGCGGTTCAATGTATCGGCCTTGCTATTATGTGTGGTTAATGTAATTGTATTGAGAGCGGATGAAGTGTCAAAATCAGGTTTGTAGTACGTGTTCAACAGATCTATATTTTCCTTTGTAACTTTATTGTTTCGGAGATTATTCAATAAATCGATAAACGTATGATCTGATTGGCGATAGATCTTATCCAACTCAATGTAAACGGGCTTTTCGGTTCTTAAAACCTGAGCGTCAAAAAAATAAATACTGTTGTAAAAGCCGCGTAGTACATTCCACTCCTCTTCCTTCACAACAGGTGGCAATTGCATTAAATCGCCAATAAATAACACCTGTACGCCACCAAAAGGTTTATGTTGTTGCCTTCGAATGCTTTTCAATACAAAATCGATTGTGTCGAGCAAATCAGCTCTTAACATACTCACTTCATCAATGATCAGCAGCTCCAATTCCTGTAATAATTTCCTTTTCTGATCCCGCATATTTAAATGCTTCATCATGGTGTAAGGTGTGTTTATTTTCACCTGTAAATTATCAACTTTAAAACTGCTGTCAGGTACAAAGCAGCCAAAAGGCACACCAAATTGGGAGTGAATTGTAACACCGCCTGCATTGATAGCAGCAATGCCTGTTGGAGCAACAATAATGGCATTTTTATGAGTATGCTCTATGATTTTTCTTAAAAAAGTGGTTTTACCGGTTCCTGCCTTTCCGGTCAAAAAAACCGGCTTGTTGGTTTGATTTATACATTGCGCAGCAAGTTCTGCCGGACTAAGATCTGTAAGCTGATTGTTCATTATTTAAGCAAAATTAGCTCTTTTACAAAATATTCAATTGATATTTGGTAAATAGTTAATAATTAGTATCTTTCGTACTTGTCCCGACATACAATTTTTAACTACTAAACTATGAGTGAACGAATACTTCGAGCCTTAATGCAAATGTTTGCCATCATCGCCAAAGTTGATGGAATTAGTAATACCGGCCGTTCTATTGTTGAAGCCTTTTTAAAACAACAATTAAACAAGGAACAAGTTGAAAAATACCTCGTTATTTTTGATGAATTTATTGAAGCGCAACAGGCCGGATCAAAGAAAAAGGACGGTTCGGCAAAAAGAACCTCTTTAAACTCAGTTAAAGTATTAAAAATTTGTACCCAGATTAACCAGGAACTGGAGCAACCCCAAAAAGTCATTGTATTAATCCGTTTATTAGAATTTATTTATTCATCTGACGAAATTTCTGAACAGGAAAATGAATTTGTAATTACGGTGGCTGATACATTTAATATTTCACAGGAAGAATTTAATCAGTTAAGAGCATTTATTGAGGATACAGCCGAAAAGATCCCTAATACTCCAAATATTTTAGTAATCAATAATAAAGAAAATGGCTACGAAAATGCCTGCAAACACATTTACGTAGATACATTAACTTCCGATGTACGCGTTATCCAGATTGACAGTGTGGGCATGTATGCCCTGCGTATTTACGGAAATATAGAGTTACAGTTGAACGGACAAGGTATTTCCAAAGAACGTGTTCACATTTTAACTCCGGGCTCTTCTTTAAGAAATTCAAGGGTTAAACCAATTTATTATAGTGATATCATTGGTCGTTTCCTGGCTGATAGCTCAAAAGCCCGTATATCATTTGAGGCCAAAAACATTGAATATAAATTTAAAGGAGGTAAACTAGGTTTACGTAATATCAATATTCGCGAAGAAAGCGGTAAGTTAATCGGTATCATGGGAGGGTCAGGTGCCGGTAAATCAACTTTACTGAACGTTTTAAATGGTGTTGAAGTGCCAAGTGCCGGACAGGTTTTAATTAACGGGAAGAACATTCATGTTGAGAAAAAATTTGTTGAAGGTGTTATTGGGCATGTTACCCAGGATGACTTGTTAATCGAAGAATTAACGGTTTATCAAAACTTATTTTATAATGCCAAATTATGTTTCGGTAATTTGAGCGATGAAGAGATTGCAAAAAAATGCCACGCTTTGCTGGCAGATCTTGGATTATCAGAAACGAAAGAGTTAAAAGTCGGATCTCCTCTGGAAAAAACGATCTCCGGTGGCCAACGTAAACGTTTAAATATTGGATTAGAGTTAATTCGTGAACCTTCTGTTTTATATGTGGATGAGCCAACGTCTGGGTTATCTTCGCGTGACTCTGAGAACATCATGGATCTTTTAAAAGAGCTTTCTTTAAAGGGAAAATTGATTTTTGTGGTTATTCATCAGCCTTCCTCCGACATTTTTAAAATGTTTGATAAGTTGAAAATATTAGATGTGGGAGGCTTCCCCATTTATTACGGTAACCCTGTTGATGCAGTTTCTTACTTTAAAACGTTGGTACAGCATGTTAATGCCGAAGAAAGCGAGTGCTGGAACTGCGGTAACGTTAATCCCGAGTTGATCTTTAATATTATTGAAAGCAAAGTATTGGATGAGTACGGTAACTTAACACACAACCGTAAAACAAGTCCGGGTGAATGGAACAAAAATTATGTTGAAAAAATTGAAGCAACGATTGGCGATATCAAACATCAGGATGAAATTCCGGAGGCTATCTTCAAAATACCAAATGCTTTTAAACAGTTCAAAGTATTTATTACCCGCGATGTATTAAGCAAATTAACCAACACACAGTATTTACTGATCAATTTAATTGAAGCACCCGCCTTAGCATTTGTACTGGCAGCATTAATCCGTTTTTATAATACGGATGCCAATAATACAAAAGGATATTTCTTTAGAGAAAATGAAAACGTACCGGCCTACATGTTCATGTCGGTTGTAGTAGCTTTATTCATTGGTTTAACGGTTTCGGCCGAAGAGATCATTCGCGACAGAAAAATCCGTAAGCGTGAATCATTCCTCAACCTTAGTAAAGGCAGTTATTTATGGAGTAAGATCATTATCATGTTCGTATTATCTGCCGTTCAAACGTTTATGTTTGTAATGGTCGGCAATTTAATTATGGGTATCAACGGCATGTTCACTGATTACTGGTTGGTGTTATTTTCTGCATCCTGTTTTGCTAATATGCTTGGTTTAAACATTTCGAGCGCCTTTAACAGCGCGGTAACCATTTATATTTCTATTCCATTTCTAATTATTCCTCAACTTTTATTAGCTGGCGTGGTTGTTAAATTTGATAAACTAAACCCTGTATTAGCTAAACAAGGTGGTGTGCCTTTAGTTGGTGAGATGATGGCCAGTCGTTGGGCATTTGAGGCATTGGCGGTTAACCAATTCAAAGCAAATAAATTTGAGAAGAACTTTTATAAGTATGATAAAGCAGTAAGTATTGCTTCATTTAAAAAAGTGTATTGGATTCCTGAACTTCAAAATAAAATGGTAAAAATTGATGGACTTATGAAAGATCCGTCAAAAAGCGCTGAAGTAGAAAGAGACTTTGCATTATTGAAAAATGAGTTGTTAAAAGAACAGGCATTTTTAAAGAACAAATATAAATTCGAAGGTATAAACCAGTTAAATCCAAAAGATTACACCCCTGCCATTGCAGCTTCACTAAAACAATTTTTAATGAAGATCAATGAACATTATATCAATTTTGAGAACAAAGCCAGGAAACAAGGTGATGATGTTACTCAAAAAATGATCAAAGACCTTGGTAATGAAGAGTTTATTACCTTAAAAGATGATTATACCAACGAGGCGCTTGATCAGTTCATGTTAAACAGTAATGAACTGGGCGACAGATGCCTGGAACATGACGGAAGATTGATTCAGCGAATCGATCCCATTTATTTAGACCCTTCGGAATCAAATACCGGGTCGGCTCATTTTTATGCTCCTAATAAAAAATTTATGGGCAAATTAATTCCAACCTTCTGGTTTAATATTGCCGTGATTTGGTTGATGAGCATTACTTTAATGATCATGCTTTATTTCGAAGTATTTAAAAAAGCATTGGACGCCTTGGGAAATATTAGCTTTAAGAAAAAATAAACTAGTACCAAAGATCAAAGACTCAAGATAAAGATTATTTAGCTTGAGTCTTTAATCTAACTTCTTTTAATACTTCTTAACTAACTTTCTTTAACAAATAATCTCGCTAAATACCATTTAAAAAAGTAATTTTGTATCGCTTGAAAAAAATCAGTTTTTATATTCTTATCCTGTCCTCCATTTTGCTGGCAAGCTGCGATGGGTACAATCGTTTATTGAAGAGTACAAACTACGAGTTGAAACTTGAAAAAGCGATGGCCTATTATCAAAAAGGTAACTATATCAAAGCTTCCGGCTTGTTTGAAGAGTTAATTCCGGTTTACAAAGGAACTGATAAAGCTGAAGAAATCTATTTTTACTTTTCATATTGTAACTATTACCAGGGCGACTACGCCTTATCCCAATATCACTTTAAAAACTATTACCGTAGTTTTCCAACAGGAAAACATGCTGAGGAATGTTTATTTATGAATGCTTATTGCTATTATTTAAGCTCTCCTATCTATAAGCTTGACCAAACGGATACAAAAAATGCCATGGCCGAATTACAGAATTTCGTGGATATGTACCCCGAAAGTTCCCGCATAGATTCCTGTAACAAGATCAACGATATTTTGAGGGGCAAATTGGAACGGAAAGAATACGATATTATTAAACAGTACTTTAACCTTGGAGATTACCAGCACGAAAATTACAAAGCCGCAATTACTTCGTCTAATAACTTCATGAAGGATTTTCCTGAATCTCAGCATATTGATGAGATTTTATATACACAAATTGATTCCTATTATCGTTTAGCTATTAATAGTCTGGAAGCCAAGAAGATAGAAAGATTAGATTTAGCTATGGAAAGTTATTTAAAATTGCTAGATTTGTACCCCAAAAGCGACTATTTGCAAAGAGCTGAGTCTATTTACGAAAGTTGTCGAAAAATGAAAAATAACACCTCAATAAAATAAAGATGGATTTTAAAAAAACAAACGCAGAGCCGAGCACAGTAACACGCGACATCAGAAGATTTGATGGTCCTACAGGAAATATTTATGAATCAATTTCTATTATTTCTAAACGCGCTAACCAAATTAGTTCTGAAATGAAAGAAGAATTATCTGCTAAATTAGCTGAATTTGCTAGTAACTCGGATAACTTAGAGGAGATCTTTGAAAACAGAGAACAAATTGAGATCTCTAAATTTTACGAAAAATTACCTAAACCATCTTTAATCTCTATCAATGAGTTTTTAGAAGATAAAACATACTACAGAAACCCTGCAAAGGAGCAAACTAAAATTTAATTTTAGTTGCCTATAATCTTTAAAAACCCATCCTCCAATGATATTGGCAGATGGGTTTTTACTTTATATATTTTTTGATGGTATTAAAAAACAAACATATTCTTTTAGGTATAACCGGTGGTATTGCTGCTTATAAATGCGCTCATCTGGTACGTTTATTAATAAAAGAAGGTGCTACGGTTAAGGTAGTAATGACAAAAGCGGCCGAAGAATTTGTAACTTCAAAAACATTATCAGTTTTAAGTAAAAATGAAGTGGCTACTGATTTTTTTGATGCTAACAATAACTGGAATAACCATGTTGCCCTTGCCGAATGGGCCGATGCCATGATTATAGCGCCCATAACCGCCAATACATTAGGCAAGTTTGCCAATGGTTTATGCGATAACATAGTGGTAGCCTGTTATCTTTCTGCACGAAGTAGCGTGTTTGTTGCCCCGGCCATGGATTTGGATATGTATCAACATCCAACCACAAGGCGCAATATAGATACAGTTATTAAAAATGGCAATTATATCATTCCTGCCGAAAGTGGCGAATTAGCAAGTGGTTTAACCGGTGAAGGCAGAATGGCAGAACCGGAACATATCATCGACTTTGTTAAAAAAGAACTCTCTCAAAACCTTCCTTTGTCAGGTAAAAACGTGTTAGTTAATGCTGGTCCTACTTATGAAGCCATTGATCCGGTAAGGTTCATTGGAAACCGTTCTTCCGGTAAAATGGGCGTAGCAATAGCTGATGAATTTGCCAAATTGGGAGCGGATGTTACCCTGGTTTTAGGTCCCTCACATCAAATCCCGTCAGAAAGAGCGGTTAATGTTATTAAAGTTGAAAGTGCCGAAGAAATGTTTGATGCTTGCCAATTAGCATTTACCAGCAGTGATATGGTTGTTTTATCGGCTGCCGTAGCCGATTATAAACCAAAGGTTGTGGCCATTTCCAAAATAAAGAAAAAAGACGCTGAGTTGTCGTTAGAGTTAGTAAAGACAACTGACATTCTTGAAACCCTGGGCAAACAAAAAAAACAGCAGCTGTTGGTGGGTTTTGCGCTCGAAACCGATCACGTTTTGGAATATGCCAAAGAGAAGATCAAAAAGAAAAACCTCGATTTTATTGTAGCTAATTCTGCTAAAGAAACAGGCGCCGGATTTGGTGTTGATACTAACAAAATAACAATTATTGATAAACACAATAAAATGTATAATTTTGAGTTAAAAAGCAAGCAATCTGTTGCAAAGGATATTGTTATGTTTGCAATAAATTATTTAAAAGAAAATGCGTAAGTACTTATATATATTTCTGGGACTAATTATTGGCAACCTGTGTTTTTCGCAGGAGTTGAATTGTCAGGTAAGTGTTGTTTCTGTTCAGGTTCAGGGAACCACGGAAAAACAAATATTTGACCAATTACAAAAATCTATTTTTGAGTTCATGAATAATACGAAATGGACAAAAGATAATTTTACGATCAACGAAAGAATTGATTGTTCTATCCTCATTAATGTGACCAATAAATTAAGTGCCGACGATTATTTAGCCACCATACAAATTCAAAGCAGAAGACCGGTTTTTAAAAGTTCATACTTCTCGCCCACCATCAATTATATAGACGATAATTTCAGTTTCAAATATCAGCAATTTCAACAACTGGAGTTCAACTTAAACACATTTCAAAACAATATCACATCTGTTTTGGCTTATTACGCTTACCTTATCCTTGCTAATGATTACGATACCTACTCAAATCTGGGTGGTACCGAGTATTTTCAAAAAGCACAGTTAATTGTTGGAAATGCACAAAGTGCAAATGAAACCGGCTGGAAATCATTTGATAGTAATAAAAATCGCTACTGGATTGTTGAAAATGCTTTACAACCTGTTTTTCAACCTATAAGAGAGTGTATGTATAAATATCACCGTTTAGGATTGGATATCATGTTTGACAAACCGGATGAGGGTAGAAAGGAAATTTTAAAATCCCTTGACTTGCTAACCGGCGTTTATAAAAACAGACCTGCATCATTTCCTATGGAAATATTTTTCAACGCCAAAGTAACCGAAGTCGTAAATATATTCTCTAAAGGCGCACCGGATGAAAAAGGTAAAGCTGTGGAAATACTCACCAATGTTGATCCGGCAAATTCAACGAAATATTTTAAAATTCAGGAGAACTAATTTTAACATATAAGTAACATAAACCCCTTTGGGTTTTTGGCAAATTTACTAGCTTTGCACCTCTTTTTAAACCTTATTTTTTATGACCAGATTTTTATGGACTATAACCCTGATTATAGCAACTATTAGCAGCTTTGCTCAAGATGTTACAAAGGATGAAGCAGCTAAATTGCAATTAGAGTCGGACAAGCTAAAAGGAATTGCGGCAGATACTATTAAAAACTGGAAGTTCGGCGGAGTGATCTCGTTTAACGGGCAACAGGTTGCCTTATCCAACTGGGCTGCCGGTGGAACCAATTCTATTTCTTTTGGAGGTATAATTTCAGTGTATGGCCGTTATAAAAAAGGAAAAACAACCTGGGATAACACCATTGATTTAGGATACGGCGTTATTAAGCAAGGAAACGTTAAAGATTTCTGGAAAACGGATGATAAGATCCAGATAACTTCAAAATACGGTCGCCAGGCTTCTAAAAACTGGTATTATACAGCTTTGGGTGATTTTAAGACTCAATTTACAAATGGTTATAATTACCCCAATGATTCTGTTTATATATCAAAATTTATGGCGCCGGGTTACGGAATTGCAGCTTTAGGTTTTGACTATAAACCTAATGATAATTTTTCATTCTTTATCGCACCTGTGACCGGTAAATTTACTTTTGTAAATGACGACAGCCTGGCTCGTAACGGCGCATTTGGAGTACAAAAAGAAGTGAGAGATGTAACCAATAAGGTTATACAGCCCTATAAAACACACCGCGAAGAATTTGGTGCTTATTTAAAATTGCAATACCAAACCAAAGTAATGGATAATATCACTTTTCAGACGATATTGGAATTGTTTTCTAATTACCTCGAGAAACCTGAGAACATTGACGTGAACTGGACAACTTTAACTACGTTAAAAGTAAATAAATTTATCTCAGCGACCTTAACCACCCAGTTGATCTATGATGATGATATCATATTACTACGTAACACCGGCGATCAAAAAGGCACTATGGGACCTGATGTGCAATTTAAACAGGTACTTGGTGTAGGATTCACCTACAAATTTCAATAACAAAAAAGGGACTCACATGAGTCCCTTTTTTGTGTGGCTTAACTAATTCATTTTGGTGATAAGGTGATGTAGGGAATGATCATCTCTTCCAAACTTACACCGCCATGCTGAAAGGTATTTTTATAATATTGCACATAGTGATTAAAGTTATTTGGATATGCAAAGAACTTATCTTCCCTGGCAAAAATATAACGCGTGCTCACATTTTGTTTCGGCAAAAAGGCATCAGCGGGGTTTTTAATTTCAAATACTTCCTTAGCGTTATAATCCAATGCCCTACCCTGTTTATAACGCAGGTTAGTGTTTACGCTTTTGTCTCCTACCACTTTAGTTGGCTCTTTTACATGAACCGTTCCATGATCAGTGGTAATAATTAATTTACATTTCTTGGAAGCAATGAATTTTACCATCTCCAACAACGGAGAATGCTCAAACCATGACAGGGTTAAACTTCGATAAGCCGGCTCATCATCAGCTAATTCCCTGATCATTTCCGACTCGGTGCGTGAATGGCTTAACATATCCACAAAATTATAAACGATCACATTCAACTTATTGTTCATTAAGTTACTCATGTTCTCGGATAACTTTTTACCCGCAGCAAAGTTTGTGATCTTGTTATAACTGGTTTTGATATCTTTTCCTAAACGCTTAATCTGTGCATTCAGGAAATCTTCCTCGTGCATATTTTTTCCGCCTTCGTCTTCATCATTCTTCCACCAATCCGGGTGACGTTTTTCCATTTCGCTTGGTAAAAGTCCTGAAAAGATAGCATTACGTGCATACTGAGTAGCTGATGGCAAAATACTGAAAAACAATTCTTCATTATCTACTTTAAAATAGTCCTGAACAATTGGCTGAATCATTTTCCACTGATCGTAACGCAGGTTATCAATGACTAGTAAAAAGGTACAGCCGTTATTATCAAAATTACTAAAGAACTTATTCTTCAATAATGTGTGGCTCATGGTTGGAATATCCTTGTCGGAGCCATTTAACCAGTTCACATATTTTTTCTCAATAAATTTAAAGAACTGAAGGTTGGCATCTGCTTTCTGCATTCTTAGTACATCCAACATACCTTTATCCTGGTTCTTATCAATTTCCAGTTCCCAATACACGATTTTCTTAAACACTTCCTGCCATTCCTGCCAGTTTAAATTATCAGACAAGGTCATGCCGATTTCTCTGAATTCTTTACGGTATTCGGTATTTGTTTTTTCGGATACCAAACGTTTATTATCTAAAGCTTTTTTAAGCGATAACAAAATCTGGTTTGGATTTACAGGCTTAATCAGGTAATCGGCAATTTTACTGCCAATTGCATCTTCCATAATGTATTCTTCTTCACTTTTGGTGATCATAACCACCGGCAGGTCGGATTTAAGTTGCTTGATTTTGGTTAAAGCCTCCAGCCCCGAAATGCCCGGCATATTTTCATCCAGCAATACGGCTGACAAGGTGTTATTTTCCCTTACTATATCAATGGCTTCATCGCCACTTAAAGCGGTGATAATTTCATAACCCTTACTATTTAAAAATAGGATATGTGGTTTTAAAAGATCTATTTCGTCGTCGGCCCAAAGGATGGTTATTTTTTCCATAAATTAGTGTTTTAATTATTACGAAAGTATAGGTTATTTATTGTGTAAAAAAATTACAAATGCGAATAATTGTTATAAGTTTCATTTTGTCGGCTATACTTTGTATATCAAGTGTATTTGTGAAGAAACAATCTGAACCCAATAAGGTTTTGCGCGGTATGTATTTTTGGAAAACGAATCTATATCTGAGTGAACAGGAGACACATTTTTTGAAGAACCATGATATCCAAAAACTATATACGAAGATTATGGATATTGACTGGAATGCTGTTTATGAAGCCTATCCTACAACATCCACTCATATTGAAGAAGAACTAAAAAAAGACACGCTGTTTGAAATTGTACCGGTGATCTTTATAACCAACGAAAGCATTAAGCAAACGTGGGATATTGATACCTTGAGTAAGAAAATAATATTAAAGACGAAACAATTATGTGGCACGCAATATTCAAAAATAAAAGAACTACAAATAGATTGTGACTGGACACCTCAAACAAAGGAAAAGTACTTTGATTTGTTGCATAAGCTAAAAAAACTGGCTCCCCAACTACAACTGTCTGCAACTTTGCGATTACACCAGTTGAAGTACAAATCGAAAACCGGCGTTCCTCCGGTTGACCGAGTTACATTAATGCTTTATAACATGGGAAAGCTTGGTAATTATTCGGAAACAAATTCTATTTTAAACATAAACGAAACCAAAAAATATATTAACGGCCTAAGGTACGACCTGCCTATTGATTTTATTTTACCCTTATTTAACTGGGCATTAAAGTTCTCGAACAAACAATTCGATCGCATCGTTTATAATGTGAATCGCACCACATTTGACACTTGCAAAGCGTTTGTGAAACAAGCGAACGGATATTACAAAGTCATTAACGACTATTACACGCTGGATCAAGACTATTATTATTTTGGAGATGAAATAAGGGTTGAAGACATACGCAAACAGGAC
This sequence comes from Bacteroidota bacterium, assembly GCA_040387475.1. Lineage (GTDB taxonomy): Bacteria > Bacteroidota > Bacteroidia > B-17B0 > Aurantibacillaceae > UBA4416. The sequence continues at coordinate 111,095 of JAZKDT010000008.1, forward strand.
TTGATGGAATTGTCGCGGTTGTGTGCTAAAAAAGCAACATCCCATCAATTTACAGTGTCCTTTTTTGAATTAAATCCATACTACATTAACACCATAGATTCGGCAGCTTATGAAGAAATATATCATACTTTTCGTTAGCCTTATTCTTTTAAATCCTGTTAAGGTTGCAAATGGTTGTGGCTTTAGTTTGATGCCCGAAGAATACAGGGTATATCTGTTCAATCAATCGGCATTGAACCGAAACGAGCTACTTCCCCTGTTTTATTCTACAGAATATTTTTATAATCAGTCTGGTTATTATTACGATAGAAATCTAACAGAATTTGATGAGACCTACAGCCCCAACGAATTGGCCAATGCTAAAGAATGGAAAGAACAAACAAAATATAAGGGCCCGGTTAACGACATTGTTTCGGTAGTTTATCATCTGGATATCAATAGCGTGATATTGCATGCTGACAGCACTGTTAAACAACATCCCTTCTTAAAACATTTAGTGAGAACGCGTAAACAGGAATACAATTACCTGGTGTATGCAAAAAAATGTGAACTCATTTATGAGGAAACGGATCCATGGGGTCTAAAACCTGATAACAACATTTACCTGCGTGAACTCGAGAAAGAAGGTAAAGCTCAGGTTGACAAAAAAATAAATCCATTTCTTCAATTGAGGTACGCCTACCAGTTACTAAAAATTAGTTTTTATCACCCTGGAATTGGCAATAGCGTTGAGGATATATATAATCAATATATCAAAACGAGCAAACAAAATACATGGTTAAAGGCTTCAGCCCAATTTTATGTTTACCAGTCAGTAGGCTTTTCGTCTGAAGAATTTCAATACCACCTGAGTTTAAGCTTTGATGAAACCATCGATAAAAAATTCAGATGTGTGCAATTGTTCAACAGGAAACACTATCTGCAAACGCTTAAAAAAGCAAAAAACGATCACCAGCGGGCAATCATCTATGTGATGTACGAATTACAAAACCCTGCACGTTCATTAACTAACCTGAAAAAGATCTATCAGCTGGATGCCCGCAATGAATACTTATCTTTTTTAATAGCGCGCGAGATTAATAAAATAGAAGATTGGTTACTGACTCCTGAATTAACGAGCATGCAACCTGCTATTATGGAGTATCAATACAGAGATGATGATTCATTGGCCCGCCTTATAAACATTAAATCTTTATCCAATAAAAAGTACCTGTTTGAAATGTATGCTTTTGTAAATGACCTTATCAAAATCAGTACTTCTGATAAACTGTCAGAATACCATGTTTTAGCGTCTAACCTTTGTATTTTATTGCATCAAAAAGAAAAAGGACTGAATCATCTGTTGCTGGCTGAGACTAATAATAAATCGATGCAGCTTACCTACCAGATCACGTTTAATAAAATTGCGCTGCAAATGGATGGTAATACATTACTGACAGAGCCGTTACGACAACAGATACTGAATTTTGTTGCATTCAACAAACAATATCCTGCACTGGTGGTTCATCAGCAAACATCCCTGCATCAACTTTACCTGTATATTGGCAGCCGTTTAATACAAGCCAATGATGTGGCCAATGGTATTTTATTTTGTAGTAAAACCGAACGCCCACTGGGAGAAATCGGTTATTGGAAAACGAAAAGCTATTTGGAATTATTATTGGAAAAAGCTAAACCACGCCATTATGATGATATAATCAGTTTGATCGATAAGCCGCGTAAAACTCTTTTTGAAAAATTTTTGCTGGACCGGAGCGAATTTGCAAGTCAGGACAATTATTATGGTTATCCGGATTCGGCAAGGGTTACCAAAAATAAGATCCTGGATTACAAAAGCATGTATTATGTGCAACAGGATATGTTGGATAGTGCTTTGAAGTGCGTTACTCAAATTGACGCGAGATACTGGACTGAATATCCTTATAATTTATTTAAATGCTTTCCTTTCATTTCAGGCAATGCTGTAGACTATCAGAGTAACAACGATTTTTATGCCTATAATAAGCGACAGTATTTACAGCGCATGGTAGACGTGAAATATTTAATTGACAATCAAATTGGAGATGTATCTAAACATTATTTTGTTTTGGCTAACGGTTATTTCAATATGTCGTACCATGGCAATTACTGGATCATGAATATGCCTTATAAATTGAGTGATGAAATGGATAATGGTTTTTACAACTTTTCCAGTACCACAAAAAAATTCCTGGATAATTATTATGGTTGCCAACAGGCAGAGCAGTATTTCCTGAAAGCTTTTGAAAGTACCAAAGACACTGCATTGGCAGCTATCTGTATCAGCAAAGCGAGCTTATGCAATAATAATCTGCAAACCCTCAACTGGCGACTAAATAACAGTTTTGATAGAAAGAAATATGAGTGGACAAAGGAATTGAAAATTATTCCGGATAAGTACAAACATCTTTTTTTAAACAAGTATAAGCATAAAGATTTTTACGAAGATTTTGTATCTAATTGCTATCATTACAAACATGTGAATAGCTATTATTATTAATGTATACTATTTTGTCAACCTGAACCGTTCCAATGCTATCCGGGCAAAGGGCTTTCTCATCAAATTTCCCTATGATTCTCGACTTCGCTCGAACTGACAAATATATTATGAATTGATAGACGCAAAAGCCCCACAGGCAAACAACCCTGCAGTTTCTGTCCGCAACCGGCTTTCGCCCAAAGCAACCGGTAAATAAGAAGCCGTCAAAGCTAAAGCAATTTCATCTTTGGTAAAATCACCTTCTGGTCCCACTAAAACAGTGAATGATTTATTAAGCGCTATATATTGTTTGATCTGTTGCTTGGATTCTTTTTCGCAATGAGCGATCAATTTAATATCAGAAGTATTTGTTTTAATAAATTCTTTGAAATCAATCAAAGTATTGAGTTTGGGAATAAAGGCCTGCTGACTTTGTTTAACAGCCGCTTCGGCTACTTTTTTTAAACGATCGTCCTTAATAACGGTGCGTTCCGAATTTTTGCATTTAATAAACGTGATCTCATCCACCCCTATCTCAACGGCTTTCTCCACAAACCATTCGGTTCGTTCAATATTTTTAGTTGGTGCAATGGCAATGTGCAAGCGATAATGACGGCTTTGCTTTACAGTTTCTTTTTCTGTTAAAGATACCGCACATTGTTTAGCATGAGCCGCTTCGATCTTTCCAATGGCAACGGTTCCGTTTCCGTCGATAACACGAATCACATCTCCTGCTTTATGTCTCAATACCTTTACACAATGCAGCGATTCATCTTCATTTAAGATAGCCAGGTTATTTTGTATGATTCCGAAGAAAGTATTCATAATTGTTAAAGAAGCCCAAAGGTAAAGATTATTAATTACGAATCATTACGAATATACCAATCTGTATTTACTAAACTTTACAGTTTCGATTCGTACATTCGTATGATATTCGTAATCACATTTTTTAACAGGAACATTCATTGAATTATCTGGCCCATAGCTATCTCTCTTATCAAAACACTGATCTTATTATCGGCAATTTTATTGCTGACTCTATCCGTGGCAACCATTTTGATGGATTAACCGAAGATATCATCAAAGG
>JAZKDT010000009.1:0-39598 GCA_040387475.1 Bacteroidota bacterium
TTAAAACCAGTTATGTTACAGTGTATCCAACGCCAATAGCAAGTTATACAGCTACCCCTAATCCGGGCAATGTAACCGAACCTTTGATTTATTTTACAAACCAGTCACAGGATTACACAAAATTCTGGTGGACTTTTGTAGGAACCGGACCGCTTAATATTGATTCGGTAAATGTTGATCCGACTCATTTTTACAGTGATGAATCGGCGCAGATCTATTTTACTCATCTGATTGTAGAAAACCTTTATGGATGTAGAGATACAGCTTATGTGCCCGTTGAAATTAAACCTGAGTTTACATTCTACATTCCCAATGCATTTTCTCCATCGAATGACGATGGTGTGAATGATTACTTTAACGGTACCGGTATAGGCATCGCCACATACGAAATGTGGGTATTCGACCGTTGGGGAGAGAGAGTCTTTTATACAGACGATATCAAAAAAGGATGGAACGGAAAAGTACAGGGCAAATCGGCAGAAGGAAAACAGGAAGTTTACGTATGGAAGGTGAAAATTGCCGATGTACTTGGTAAAAAACATGAATATGTTGGTCATGTAACACTCATTAAATAGAGAGGCATTTTCAACATTGTTCAATTTAATATTTATTTAGAATATAGAGGGCTGGCCCTCTATATTTTTTTTTGAATGTTTTTCTATGTTTACTGTACTATAAAGGAGATTATGTGAATGGAATTTTTTAAACTTAAATATCTGAACATTAAAGCTGATAAAGAGTTTCAGTCTTTACTTTTAAAGATTGCTTTTTTACTATTGAGCCCACTTTTTCTATTTTTTCTCTATCGGTATTTTATCTAAAATGTGTTTTTTGAGATAGTCATGAATTCAAAATAATGATTTTTAGGAGGGCTGTGTGTAAAATAAATCACCCAAAATGACGTCAAAATGTTTTTGAAATTTCGTAAAAAATAATGTAAATTAAATTTGTTTAAATCAATACACTGCCTAAATTTACAAGGTTATTAAACAAATTAAAAAATGGATAGGTTAAAAGATAAGTTTCGCGAGAAAGCAGTGCCCTTAGCGGCCGAAATTAAAGATATTATCAAAAATCACGGTGATCTGAAATTAGGTGAAATTACTGTAGCTCAAGTATACCAGGGAATGAAGGGTATGGTTGGAATGGTTACAGAAACATCAAAACTAGATGCCGAAGAAGGAATCCGTTTCAGAGGTTATTCGATACCAGAATTACGTAAACATTTACCAAAAGCTCCGGGTGGTACAGAACCCTTGCCTGAAGGCATATTTTATTTAATGCTGGTTGGTGAGTTGCCAACGCAGGACGATGTTAGTTTTATCACCAATGAGTGGCAAAAACGTAGTAATGTTCCTAAACATGTATTTGATGTGATCGAAAAATTACCAGTTGATACACATCCAATGACACAGTTTGTAATTGGAATTATGGCTATGCAAACCGAGAGTTTATTTGCAAAAGCATACGCTAAAGGTATTAACAAAAAAGATTACTGGGATTATGTATATGAAGATTCTATGAATCTTATTGCACGTTTACCAAGGGTTGCGGCTTACATTTATCGTCGTAAATATAAAAACGGAGCGCATATTGAGCCGGATCATAAATTGGATTGGGCAGCAAACTTTGCACACATGTTAGGCTATGAAGAGTTTGATATGAAACGTTTAATGCGTTTGTATTTAACTATTCATGTTGATCATGAAGGAGGAAATGTATCAGCACATGCTACGCATTTAGTTGGTTCTGCGTTATCTGATCCTTACTTAGCATTTGCAGCAGGAATGAATGGTTTAGCGGGCCCGTTACACGGATTGGCTAATCAGGAAGTATTAAGCTGGATTATGGAGCTGAAAGAAAATTTAGGAGGAGGATTGCCAACTAAAGAACAAATTGCAGATTATATCAAGCAAACATTAGCTGAAGGAAAAGTAGTACCAGGATACGGGCATGCTGTATTGCGTAAAACCGATCCTCGATTTACAGCACAACAGGATTTTTACAAAACATATATCAAACACGATAACATTTGTGAGATCGTTCAAATGGTATACGAAGTAGCTCCTCCAATCCTTGAATCAACAGGGAAGATCAAAAACCCTTGGCCAAATGTAGATGCTCATTCAGGAGCTTTATTGGTACATTATGGAATGCATGAATATGATTTCTATACTGTTTTATTTGGGGTATCCCGTGCGCTAGGTGTATTGGCGAGTTTAGTTTGGGACAGAGCAACCGGTTCTGCTATTGAGCGCCCTAACTCAACTACAACTGATAATATTAAAGCAATCATTAAAAAAGCACAGGAAGCAAAAGTATAACTGTTTTTTAACCGATTATTATAAACCCGTTCATGAATTCATGAGCGGGTTTTTGATTTTATCCAAAAAAACTACAAATTGAGGGGGCAACCCCCTATTTTTTGGTCAGCTGTTGTTTTAGATTTGTGTAACTAACAAACTAAAAAACGGAACCCATGAAAAAAGTATTATTATTATTAGGAGGCGCTTAATTAAATAGATCTCATCTATTTTTTAATGAATTTCCCGAATATTCTCTGTCCTATGGCAGATTCTATTGAAAAGTAGTACATTCCACTATCTAGTGAAGATATATCTTCTTCTAAAGATCCGTCTTCATTAGATATAATCTCTGTATCCAAATGGCCTGTTTGGTTATATATCTTTACCTTACTTCTGGGGGTCGAAACCAGTTTCAGCACATCACCCACTGGATTTTCATAAATAAGATACCCTATTTCCGAGAGATCTCTAAAAATCACTGAAATAATCTGTGATTGATCTGATGGCGGAATTAAAACCCTATAATAATTTACGGCGTTTTTTTCCGGATGCTCATCGCTAAACGTAATTGCCTGAGCTTTGCTTGATTCTCCGCAAATACCCGAATAATCATAAATAGTTTCAAAATGTAAAGTATCGCCCGCGCGCTGAATCTGGTAGCCCGTGCAGGAGTTACCCTTTGAGATCAGGTAATTTATAACAATGCCATGTCTGTATGGATGAGCCTGAAGTTCCTGTATACGCGATTGTGACACTATACCGGTTGATATAAGAGAAATAATGAAAAATATCGTAATTCCGGATTTCATGAATTCAAGTTATATAAAGGTAATTAATTTAAGGCGTTTTTGAAATAGCATGTTAATTTGGTAACATCTCATATAGCCTTTTTATGTATATTTAGTACTTGATTATGTTTAAGGCCAGGCATATATACTTTTGCATTTGCTTCCTGATGGGGTCTTTTTTGTTCGCACAAAAAACGAGGACCATTAATGAGCTAAAAACTCAAATTGCAACAGCAAAAAATGACACAACCAGGGTTTTAGGACTGATCGATTTATCAAATTTACTGGTTAATTCAAAATTTAAAGAGGCTATAGAATATGCTAATAAAGCATTAGATATTTCTTTAAAAGTAAATTATGTAAGAGGAAGGTCTCTGGCTTATAACAGCCTTGCTGATGCCTATTGGTTTCATTCCGACTATGATAAGTCCCAGCAATACTATTTTAAAGCATACAGGATTAGCGATTCCCTGCATGATCAAAAAGCCATAGCTTTCTCGTTGTATAACATCGGATGGATTCTCTGTATTCAGCAACATAGTTACAAGGATGATAAATATCTTTATGAATCACTTGATATTTATAAATCTTTGCACGACACCGATGGCCTTTTAAAAATATACAATGCTCTGGCCAGTTATTACGTAGATCGTTCCCGCGATACGAAACAGTCAACTCAATATTTTGATTCGTCTATCCTGTATTTTAATAAAGGAATTGATCTGGCCAAAAATTCCAAATTATATGATCATCTCGGTCGAATTTATGGTAATCTGGGAGACTTATTTTACGTTCAAAAAGATTTTAAGACTGCTATGTTTTATAATCAAAAAAGTATTGAAATTCATCGGAAGATGGAAGATTCATCAAGCTTAATTATAGGGCTGCTTAACATGGGTTTGTGTGAAATGCAAACCAATAATATTAAGTCTGCTATTTCTAAGTTTAACCTCGCATACGATTATAATGACAGGCATGATATAAAAGACGTGCAACTTATTGTATTGAGGGCCCTGGCCGAAAGTCATTATAAACTTGGTAAATTCAAAGAGGGATATGATTTTTATGAGCAGTATGTGGCGCTGCAGCAACAACTCGATAAAGAAGCTTATTCAACAAACATTAGTAATTTACAAGGTAGTTATTCGCTCGAAAAAGCTGAAGCTAATGTAGATCAACTTAAGCAAGCCAATGAAATTCAGGAACTAAAAAATAAAAAAAACATTTACTTTATTTTTGGCTTGATAGGTGTTGCATTAATTGTGATTGTTGTTGCAGGTTTACTTTTTAGGCAAAACAAACAAAAACAATTAACCAATATTCAACTGCAGGCACAAAATCACATCATAGCCGAAAAGAAACAGGAAATTGATAATAGCATTCAATACGCTAAAGGTATTCAACAGGCTATCCTGCCCAACATAGAAGAACTTACGGTTAACTTTCCTCAAAGCTTTGTATACTATAAGCCAAAAGATGTGGTGAGCGGTGATTTTTATTGGTTTGGTAAAGTTGAAGATGATTTTTATTGTATAGCTGCTGATTGCACGGGACACGGGGTTCCCGGAGCGCTAATGAGCATTATTGGAATTGATAAAATTGTTCAGGCCATTTTTGAAAAGAAAATTTCAAAACCTGGAATGATCCTTTCTTTTTTAAATCAGCAAATCAAGCAGGTATTGAAACAACATTCTGATGCATCTAAACAAATGGACGGAATGGATATTGCGCTTTTAAAATTTAATGACACGTTAACCGAAGTAGAGTATTCGGGTGCTAACAGGCCGTTACTATTGATCAGAGATAAGAAAATTATTGAATTTAAAGCCAATAAATTAGCTATTGCTGGCTTTACAGCTCACGAACAGGTATTTACAACTACAACTATTCCGTTACAAAAAAATGATTCGCTTTATATTTTTACCGACGGATACGCTGATCAGTTTGGTGGTGTCGAGGGAAAAAAATTCATGTCTAAGAACCTGAAAGAATTGCTCGTAACCGTTTCAGGTTTGCCGAGTCACGAGCAAGAACAAAAAATTGGTGACGCATTTATGGGTTGGAAAAGATCGTATGAACAGGTGGATGACGTTCTACTTATTGGACTTAAAGTTTAAAGCATGAAAAAGATTGTAATCATCGTGTGTGTATGTGTGGGATTTATCTTATTCCTCCCTAAAGAATCATCCCAATCATGGGGATTTTATGGGCATAAGCGTATAAACCGCATGGCTGTTTTTACTTTGCCTCCCGAAATGATAACCTTCTATAAGCAACATATTGAGTTTGTAACAAATCACGCCGTCGACCCGGATAAACGCCGTTATGGGGTAGAGGGTGAGGCGCCGCGCCATTATATAGATATTGATCATTACGGAGAACATGCTTTTGATAGTGTGCCAAAGTTCTGGAAAGCAGCAATTGCAAAATATACCGAAGACACATTGATGGCTTATGGTATTGTTCCTTGGCAAATAGAAAAACATTACTATAAATTAATGAACGCCTTTAAGGATGAGAATCTTGATCTGATCTTACATTACAGCGCTGACCTGGGACATTATATTGCAGATGCACATGTACCTTTACATACCACTGAAAATTACAACGGACAACTTACGGGGCAAAGAGGCATCCATGGTTTTTGGGAAAGCCGTATTCCTGAGTTGAAAGCAGAAGATTATGATTATTTTGTTGGGCGGGCAAAATATGTTGATTCCCCTTTAAAATCAGCATGGAAAGTGGTATACGATAGTCACATGGCTGTGGATAGTGTGCTAAAATTTGAAGCAGCGCTGAGTAAAGAATTTCCAGAGGATAGAAAATACGCTTATGAAAATCGTGGTAATTTAATACTAAAAACGTATTCGCTGGAGTACACTAACCGTTATGATCTGATGATCAAAGGGCAGGTAGAACGTCGCATGCGGGAAAGTATTACCATGGTTGGTAGTTTGTGGTATACCGCCTGGGTAAATGCCGGTAAACCAAATTTGGAAAAGTTGGGGCAAAAAGAGGTAAGTGATTCGTTGAAGAAACAAATGGCTATCGAGGAACAATTGTACTTGGAACAAAAAATAAAAAATGCCAAGGGGCATGATGATTAAGTCTAAAACAGATTTGAAAATAATCCATTATTTATTTTTTCTCGATACTGTTTTTATCTTACTCAAACACACTTCGTTTTCGGGACTTAGCCTTAAAGCAGCGTTGTAGCTATCCAAGGCAAGACGATAATGTTTCTTATTCTCGTATGCTACGCCCAGCCAATAATGAGCTTGGTACGAATTGGGAAACATAATCGTATTTGCTTTAAAAACATTCACAGCTGAGGTGTATTCTGTTTTTTTAAGATGTCGGCAACCCATTTCCTTAATAAAGACTTCAAACTCATTGTATACTGATACAATGTCATTTATCTTTTGCTTTAGGGAATCAGTAATTTGTTTTACCAAGGCTGAGTCAGAAGCTATGGCAGCTTGTTTGAATCTAAAAGAATGCCTTGTGAGTTCGTCTATTTCATTTTTTTTGCTATAAAATTTGTCAGATCGGGTTTTGTCTTTCACAAATATGAGCCCGTTACCGTAATGAAACGCTTTAAAGTAAGGAGCGCGCATTTTAATTAAATAGAATCCATGTTTTTCAAAGGTCTCAAGATCGATATCCATCGTATGTAACACATGTGGTCCATAATCAGGGCAAATCTGGGTGTCGCCGGGAAATGAAAATCCTTCCAGTAAAATAAATTGTCCGTCCGCTTTTAGCTTCCGGTAAATCTCATTCAGCATTTCATCCTGTTTATCAAAATCGTGAAAGGAGTTAATTACAAATAGCTTGTCGTAGGTGTTATCCGGAAGGTTACTGTAGGTTTTGGTGCCTATAACCATTTCGAATTTATTTGTTGCGGGTTTCCTGCTGTACCGCATGTATTCCTTGATGATTTTATCGTAGGCCTTTTTATTCAACGTATTTGTATCAATGTCCTGGGCCACAAAAGTAATGCTGTCAAATACCATTGATAGAACGCCAAAATTGATGCCGTTGCCGGCGCCGATTTCTGTAACTATATCTCCTTTTTTCAGTTCTATGAAATCAACAAGTTGTTTTTTTGTTTCAAATAAGTAGCCGAAGAAGTTCAGGTCTTCAGCATCGTTGGCGGATTTAACATTAAATTCTTGTTTGGCAAATTCGCCAAATCCATTTTGAGAATAAAACGGTTGATTTATAAATAAGACCAACGTAAGTATAAAGCGGAATTTTTTCATCATATATTCTTCTTTAACGGCTGAGATATGCGGTTATTGTTCACTGAGCGTGTAAGATCATTTTTCTGATGAGCGATATCTGTCCTAAATGGTAATAACTGTGTTCGATAACACCTTCGATGTTTCTCAAATAGGTTCCATACGCTTCGTTCACAAACGGTAGCTCCAGTTGGCTATCATCCATCATGTCAACCTTATCAGAGAAAGCTTCAGCATTATTTAAGAAATCATTTACTAATTTGTTCCAGTCATTCTCCGAATTAATTTCGGGCATATCAAAACTGTATGTATCACTGATGGTGAGTTCTCCACCGTTAAACACCTGCAATAAACCACCCAGGTAATAATTGATATGGAAAGTCAATGCGGCAATGGTGTTTAGGTCACTTATTTTTTGTGTTGCCTCTTTCCAATCTACACTCAGGAGTTGATCTTTATAGTTTGTGTTGGCAATCCATTTTCCGTTAAGAAGAACTTCACGGAGTCTGTTTGCTATAACCTGTGTTCTTTTCATGCTTTAAAATTACGAAGTTTTCAGTGGGGCGTACACTGATTAGGCGTTGATATGTATTACTCTTTATTTTTTTTAGTTGAGGTATTTGTAAACTTCCCTGCGTAAAAATTCATTGAGATCTTTTCGTTTAATATTTAATTCTTTACAAACGGTTTGATAAAGTTGTTCGTCGTTGGAGCCGTTGGATAGTAATCTTTTGAGGCCACTCATTCCTTTGGTTTCATATACAAGTTTGCTCATCAAACCACCGAGGGTAAATTTATAGCTTGTCCATATTACTTTGGTAGTGTGATCGATATGTTTATGCTCATACTCCAAAAAATTACTCAGATCATACTCAGTGTGTTTTTTCAGGTCAATGGCCAGGTAATGTAAATGCTGATCAAGCGTAAGGCCACTTCCGCCAAGGTAGGTTGCCAGTCCTTCGTTAATCCAGGAGTGACAGGTTTCAACGTAGTCATTTCCCACATACATGTGAACCACCTCATGAAAATAACAGTTGATGGTAGTTCCATAGATAACTTTGTTAAGCATATCGCAATAGGCATTATTCTCAGAACGGGCATTGTTGCGTTGAACATCCAACCCAATGCTTGTATTAAGCTCATCAAAATTAGTGAACTTATAGCAGGCGAATTTAATAGGGGAGATCTCAAATAGTTTGGCTAGTTTTAAATTATAAGTTTGTAAACTATCTAACAGATAGGTATAGTCTTGTGATTCATCTTTTACGTATAGTGCAATGGATTTATTTTCATACTTTTTAAACGCATAGGTTTCGATAACCGGAAAAAATTTGAGTGAGTCGTTTTGCTTTGTTATTGCAAAAGTGTACACGCAAAAAGGATGTGTGTTTTTGGTTATTGTATCAAAATAGCTATAACCTACCTGGGCAAGGTAGTAATTCGTATCAGGATGAAAAATTGCTATCAGGTTTGGTTTGATCTTATTCCAGTCGTGACCCGCAAATTCCTGCTTGAGCATATAATCCGGGTATTTATAGAGGGCTTTACTTTCTTTGGTCCAATGTACACCACTATAGGTCCAGTCCTTAAAAATACGCCTGTGATATTCCGCCATAAAGTTTATGATGGAGTCTTTTGCCGGATTGATATTATTGAAGACATCTTTATTTACAATGAGTTCCTGATCGAAAACAGGCGGCTGCGAACAAGCCGTTTGAGTAATGAGCAGGATAACAGGAATTATAAATCTCAATATGTTTATCATTGTTGGCGATTTACGTTTATATTCTGAAGAGATGAATAGTGCCTGGAAATGTTTAAATAAAGATAAATGTTTCTGTATGTTTTGCAACAAAAATATACTGAGAATGCACTAACATAATCTACCGGTAACGTAAATGTACAACACTGCTCCCTCCTTTTGCATCGTAAAAAGCGGATGCTGTTCCCCAGGTAAATTCGGTTTGCGAACCCAACTCACTGTGCAACCAGGTTTTATAAGTTTCAAGTTTTTCCAGTTCTTTCGTTTCCGACCAGCTATCCCAGGTTTGAGTGGTATCAAATTTTGTGTGGCTGACAGATAGAACTATTTCTTTTAATTTATTTTCAAAAAAACCAAACTGAATAATAAAGTATAAATTATCTTTAAAAACATTGTTTTCCTGTATCCACGACCAGCCATTAGGATGATCCCGTTGACTACTCGTTTCACCAATATTCAGTAGAGACATATACTGCTTCAAATCGTTGTGTTTAATATGAATGGCATTTGAAATGATGATGTGCCCGGTATCCTTGTCGATCATAGTATGTTCAGTATCGGATTAATGAGAATTTGTTTTCGATAAAAAATTAAGTACAATCACACCCGATACAATCAAGATGATTCCAAAAACAGCAGCAACATCCAGTTTACTCTTAAATATTACAACCGAAACAATGCAGGTTAATACAATACCCAATCCGCCCCAAATAGCATACGCTATGCCGAGGGGAATATATTTTAGAGCCAGCGAAAAAAAGTAGAAAGCTGTTATGTAAGCTACAATTACAATGGTAGAAGGTATAAGTTTGGTGAATTGCGATGAGGCATTCAGAAAGCTTGATCCTATAACTTCAGAAATTATGGCAATGGCAAGATACAGGTATTTCATATAGTTATTTTTGATGCTCTGTCATCCAACGTTACACAGATTGATATGAAGATACAAAACATTTTAGCAACCTGATATTTATTTTAGCAACTTCGTCGGCTTTTAATTTGCAGGTAACAATTAGTGCAGAAGATCAGTCATCTCTTTCCAGTGATAAATTTTCACTTTCTCCGATTGATGTGTTGCTGAACAGATCATGGCTTTCGCAATATCTTTTCCGTCAATTCCCTTAAATTTATTCAGAGATTTTCCGATTAACACAGAGTTAGCAAACGCCCAGATTTTTATCAGTGATTTTTCCAGGAAACGTTTTTCCTTTCTGGTTCCCATGATCATGGATGGACGAAAGATATGCGTGTGATCAAAGTTAAGTGCGATGATATCTCTTTCGAGCTCGCCTTTTGTTTTTGTATAGGTAACGGCTGAATTAGCGTCGGCACCCACCGCTGTTACCAGAAAAACAGATGTTGAGCCATTTGCTTTAGCAATTGTTGCAGCCAAAACCGGGTAATCGTGATCTATTTGATAGTATTGCGTTTTATCAGGCGTATTTTTTTTAGTTGTGCCCAGAGCAATAAAAATTTCATCTGCTATTATCTGGTCTTTTAACTGTGACAGCGAGTGATAATCACCGATGAGTGTTTTTAATTTTGGATGGCGGATCTTTGTGTCTTTTCGCACAACGATACTTACCTGTTCATATTGTGGATGCCCAAGTAATTCTTCCAGAAGTTGAGAACCTACAAAACCGCTTGCTCCAAATAGAATGGCTTTTTTCATTTTTTTTATAATATCATTAACGTAGTTATATGGCCATTGTCGTCATATAATTTTTTTCGGTTTGAAGTATGAGATTGTGGCCAAAACATCTATATAAATGTACACTTGCTTGCGGAAGATAGTATCACTTTAGATATATTTTTTATGAGTTCTTTATCTTCATTTTATATTCTTAGCTCTTGATGAGTTTTACTTTAAACATTTTAGTATGTCTGAGTTTAGGGAAGTATGGAAATGATCAAAGTTGTTATTTATAGCTCTGAAATAAAGGATGTCTGTTTCATTCTCGTTATTACTAAAGGTAGTCGACAGTTTAATGATCCCACATTTTAGGTTCTCATCATAGAAGCTTTTCATGAACTCTACGTTGGTTACTTCTACGTTAATTATTTCTCCTTTATTATCTAATTTTCTAAGGAACCAGGCATCTCCAATTGAATTATCACAAACTTCCGGTCTGAAATATTTCAATAAAAATGTGTCTTTATTTTCTTTAAACAGTACGGTTAAACTTTTTCCTATTGACTCAAGTCTTTGAGATGTATGGTTTTCGGGAAAGTGAGATAGTTGCTTAAAATTATGAGATAAGTAATTTCTGGCAATGATCTCGTTAATCGAGTCGGAATATCCATCAGCGAATATGATAAAATTAATTAACTCTTTATCGTTTTGAGTTTCTGTAAAAAAGACGAGTGGCTCTGCTTTGGCCGGTAGTTTTTGGCTTTTCAGATCTATATAGTGAATTTTCCGGTCAGAACTTTTTAGAGTTTTCGTTTGAAGAAATGCGAATTCCGTTTTATTCTGGAAAGCCTTTTTAAAGGAAAAATAAACATCCGGGCTGGTGAAATATTTACTGATTACACCTATACTGTCTGTCATAACTGAGTTATTGAGCAGATTTACCAAGGTTATTTGACCATGAAGATGACAACTTAAGGCCAAAAGAATAACTATGGATGTGATTAATTTCATAAAATTACTGCTTATGTTTTACCCACAGTTGTATGGTCCGGCATTCTCGTTTGTCGAATATCAATAACAAAGATAAAATGTTTGTATTCATTTTAAAGGAAAATTACGCTCTTTTTGCGAATCGAATACATTTTAAATGCTTTGGCCTCGGCTGCGTTACCGGTTGGCTGTTTTAGATAGCGGTTTATTTAGTCGCTTGCACCTGTGAGAATTGGGTTAACCTGCAGGGTTTATAGAAAGTGCGTGTAAGTAAATGTGGACGTCTTCTGTGTATTATTCAGGAGCATCTGGTTTCAAAAAACTCAGCGGAAAAGCAGCAATCACCGAAACCCGAAAGTCATTTATTCTCATGGGATCGCTTTTATCTAACCGAAAACGGTAGCCACCCGTAATTCGCAAAACTTCAAACAGGCTAAACCCCACTTCGGGTGTAAAGGCTAATACTTGTTTCTCTTTTTGGATTACATATTCGGCTCTTAGTCCGTAGGCCAGCAATATCAACTGTCCTTGCCAGCCGATATACGGAATATATATTTGTTCTTTCTCTGCCACGCTGAATTCACATCCTAACGCAGGGCCGGCAAAAGCCATTATGGTTTGCCCGTCATTTTTCCAATGATAGTAGCGAACTCCGGCATCCAAAAAATTAAATTTGGAGTAGCTGTATCCTCCACTCACAAAAAACTCATTTGTATAAGATTTCTTATATTTTTTTGAATTGGCTACAGTATCTGCCTGTGCTTTATTCGTTTGCCAACATAGCAAAAAGGTTATTGTCAGAAGATAAGTTGTCCACTTTGTCATTTCTTTTTACATGGGTGTTTACGTTTTGTAGTTGCTTTTTTTAATAAATTGATATCTATCAAAAGGTTTATTCTAAAGGTACAATGTTGCTGGTCATTTGCAATGTAAAAATGATGTTAACGTTAGGGGGCATAGTAGTTAGACCTATGCAGCAGGTCCTTTTATTTCCACTGATATGCTCCCGCATTTGCAAGTAGTTTGCAAACATTTTCGTCGAGGGCATATTTGCTTTTTAAAAGTTGTACTGTATGATTGTAACCTGTTTGAAGATCTGCATAATTCCAGTTTTCAAATTTAAGTGTTGCCAACCAAATACTATTAAATAACACTTTTTCTTTACTATTCGTTAGATTTTCTGTAACAAATTTCTCAAATACCATGTGTTCATTAGAATTCGCGAAAGATAATATGGCATCAGCTATGTTTTTTAGTAGGTCTTTATCTTCCATTTTTTAGCTTGGGCACACTGTTATCTTGTCTTAAATTTTGCATCAGCTTCCTGATACTATCGAAATTGATTTGATGCCTTTATCAAATATAACCAAAATGCTACAAAGCGTAGCAAAGCCCAAAGCTAAATTGCCTTATTTTTATGGTATGGAAGAAAATAAACGCCGTATTGTTCACATGGATCTGGATAGTTTTTTTGTGTCGGTTGAGCGCAAATTAAATCCTGATTTAATTGGTAAACCGGTTATTATTGGTGGCACTTCCGGCAGGGGTGTTGTTTCTTCCTGTAGTTATGAGGCACGTAAATTTGGCGTACATAGTGCAATGCCGGGCGCAAGGGCTAAGCAATTATGTCCGCACGGTATTTTTATCAAAGGGAACATGCAATTGTATTCTGAAAATTCGAGACTGGTAACACAGATCATTGAAGACGCGGCGCCTTTGGTTGAGAAGGCTTCCATTGATGAGCACTACCTGGATATTACGGGCATGGATAAATACATTTGTGACAGCTTCACCTGGACAAAACAGCTGCGTCAAAAAATCATTAAGGAATCGGGAATGCCGATTTCATTTGGTTTGTCAACCAATAAGCTGGTCTCTAAAATTGCCACAACTGAGTCGAAGCCAAACGGAGAATTGTTTATTGAGCCCGGACAAGAAAAAGCGTTTTTGGCGCCCATGGATGTGAAAAAAATACCGGGAGTAGGCGAGAAGACCTATATGACCTTATGCAATTTAGGTTTGCAAAAAATTCATACCATTCAAAACATGTCGCCCGAAAGGTTGCAAAGCCTCATTGGTGATTATGGCCTATCACTTTGGCGCCGCGCCAATGGAATTAGCGATAGCGAAGTAGAAAACCATTGGGAACAAAAAAGTATGAGTACTGAGCGGACGTTTCACACCGATACCAATGATATTAAATTTTTAAAAGAACTGATGGTAAAGATGGTGGAAGAACTGGGGTTTGATTTGCGCCGGAGCGAAAAATCGGCAGGCAGCGTCTCCATTAAGATCAGGCATTCCAATTTCGAAACGCATACCTTTCAATGCAAAGTTCCGTATACATCATCCGATCATATTTTACTGCAAAAGGTAATGGAGTTGTTTGATAAAAATTACGATAGCCGGGTGATGGTGCGGTTACTGGGCGTCAAATTTTCGTCGCTGGTAGAAGGCGCGGTTCAAATGGACCTGTTTGACGACACGGCCGATATGATCAATCTGTACCAATCGTTAGATAAAATAAAAATGCGTTTTGGCGATAAGGCCGTGATGCGCTCGGTAGGGATTGACGCCCCAAAACCTAAAAAAGAGGAATAAATTTCTTATCTTTGACATTCAAAAAATAAATGTCATGAAAAAAATTACACTTTTTGTTATTTGCCTGATCTCAGGTTTACTATTAAATGCCCAACCGCCTTCAGGTAAAGCTAATGTAGGTGATACCTATGGCGCAAAAGTTACTGAAGACGGCGCTATTGCCATTTCTGAATTACCTGCTTTATTAAAAGTTAAAGATACTATTGCAGTAAAAGTAAAAGCCAAGGCTGTAAGTTCCTGCTCAAGCAAAGGCTGCTGGATGAATTTAAAGATCGATGATAAAAGTACGGCTTTTGTGAAAATGAAAGATTATGGTTTTTTTGTGCCGATGGCTATTGCTGATAAAAATGTCATATTGGATGGTATTGCTTTCATTAAAACAACTTCGGTTGCCGAGTTAAAACATTATGCAGAAGACGGTAAAAAATCTCAGGCAGAAATTGATGCGATCAAAGAACCTAAAGAAGAGATCCGTTTTTTAGCAAACGGTATTATGGTGGTTAAATAATTGATTGGTTTATCTAAGCTCAGTGAATTTTTAAGCACGATAGGGCGTAGGAAAAATTATTCATCATAGGAGTTTTGTGGTTCCCAAGCCCGCTTGAAATGAAAGAAAACAAAAAAGGCCCAACTGTAAAATGCAGTTGGGCCTTTTATTGTTGAGCGGGATTATGTTTAGTCTGCTTTTTTGCTGAGCATAATAAACTCACTCACTTCAATATTCACTACAAAACGTTTGATACCTTCTTTATCGGTATAGCTGTTGTTACTCAGTTTTCCTTCGATCGCAACTTCAGCGCCTTTCAGTAATTTTTCGGCTATGTCTGCGTTGTTACCCCAGGCAGTTACATTGTGCCAGGTTGTGTCTTTTATCCACTCACCTTTTTGATTTTTATAGCTTTCGTGGGTGGCAATATTTAATTTTGCCATTTTTTTACCTCCTTCTAAGGTTTTAATTTCCGGAGCTGATCCTAAATTACCAATTAACTGTACGCGGTTTCTTACGGTGTTCATCATGTTTTCTTGTTTTTAAAAATTAATATTACTTTCTACAAATTAAATTTTGCCGGTTTTGATTTTTGAAGCGCTTCATCATTTCGACGACACAAAGGTAAGTGGCGGCTAAAAGTTTATTCGGTTATAAAGCACTTGTATCCGAATTTAATCGTTTGTTGTCGAATATGGAATTTGGCTTTTCCTTTATTTGTGAGGATCTCAGGCCTAAATGGGAGATGAAAATATTTTAAATTATTGTATGGAAAAATCGGGATCAGGCGTGTCGTCTGTTATTTTTTGAAAAATAAATGTCACTTTCAAAGCTTTGCGATCATCAAAATTCGTATATATCGTAGAAATCAACAGGAAATCAACCGCCTGTTAATTCTTAATGATTTTTTGAATAGTGCTTTTACCCGAATGTTCAAATGTTACTTTCAATAAATAGATCCCGGAATCATAGCCACTTAAATTCATGCTAAAAGATTGATAGCCTTCCTCCACAAGTTGTTGCTGCTCACGAATAATCTTTCCGGTATTATCATAAATTTCGATATATACTCTCCCTTTAATTTTTGTGTTTATATCAAATTCGATATTATCTTTTGCTGGATTAGGTCGCGCGTTTGAAATATAATCTGTCAGGTTAGAGTTATCTACTGCAATGATGTTTGAGTATTCGGAGCTGCCATCAACATATACCAGGTTTAACCTGTAATAAGTTATTTCTTCATAGGGCTGTAGGTCAAATGAAGAATAATTTTTTGGACTCTGGCTATTAAACGCTGCGTCCAAATCAACTACCTTTTCGAAATCAATTCCGTTCTTTGATTTTCGCAGTTCAAAAAACCGTGTGTTTTTTTCGGAAGCAGTAACCCATTGCACCAGATTTTTGTTTCCTTCATTTCTCCCCACAAAAGTGAGCAGCTCAATGGGTAAAATGCCAACAGCTGTCCAGTTCGATATGGTATAATTGCATACATTTCCACTGTTACCATCAATCATTAGCATGTATGTTTGACCTATATTTAACCCTGTTGCGGTTACAGTTCCGGTAGCATTTGTTCCAGGATTAAAGCAATTGGAAACAGACGTAAAACTACTGCAGCATCCTAATGTAGTTTGAGTAACCGCATATACCTGGGCCTGTATGCCATAATTAAATGTACAACCGTTAACAGATGTAATTGGAAAGGATACAGATGTTGTAGTTGCTACAAAATAAAACCACGAGTTATTTTCAATAGAGCCACAAAAAACGCCGGATAACGGACTTGTTTGATCCGCAGTAAATATTCCGGATGTGCTACTCGAAAAAGTTCCTACGCCTTGCGTTAGCGTAGCAGGATTGGAACAATAATCGTTAGTAGTAGGATTACCGCAAGGTCCTGTCGGCGGTGGTGTCGTCACGCATACACTAAACGTAGTAGTACTGAATGAATTATTGTAAGAGAAGACCCTGATATAATAAGTATTACCAAGTATCAAACCAAAAATCCCACTTGTATTTGGATCACTGCAAGCAATTGGCGGACCTATCGTACTACACGAACCGGCATATATAGAGTGATACAAATCTGTATTGTTTCCGGCAATATTTGAAATAGTAACACTATGACTTGTATTGGTAGCAACAAAAGAATACCAAACATCATCATCCGGATTTCCACCACAGGTATTTGTTTGAGTGGATGCTGTAGCTCCGTATAACGTGCCGCCAGTTAATGACGTACAGGTTAATCCTGAATTTACAGTTACCGGGTAGGCGCCGCTGCAATTATCATTTGCCGGCGGTGGTGGAGGACAAACTATTGTAAATGTGACGCTGCCACCCGCCGTACTTTCAGGATCGAGTAAAATGTAATACTGAACACCCGCAGTTAATGACAAAGCGCCTGCCCCGGTGGCTGCACCGCTAAGGTCATCCACGCAGTTCCATCCTGTATTAGTACATCCGGCTGACGCCGCCTTGTATTGATAATCTATATAGGCAAACGAAGAGCCTTGCTGGATAAGATAATTACCGGATGTTGCAGGAGTGAATGTGAAAATTTTCTCCTGACCACCGGTTGTATATCCGCATGCAGAAGGGCTGTATATACCGTTACCTGCTGGAATGGTTGTACTTACAGATGATCCACAGGATGTGATATTTACAACAGACGCGCAAGGATCAACAGGAGTGGTAATGCATACACTAAAGGTTGTATTGGCATTAGCAGTAGTACCATAAGTGTAAATTCTTACAAAATAAGTTGTGCCAGGCGTTAACCCCGAGATCAAACTGGTGTTAGCGTCCTCACAGATCATAGCTGCGCTGATGGACCCGCAGGATCCCGAATAAACAGAATGAAAAAGATCGGTGTTGTTTCCTGCAACATTTGAAATGGTTAAACTGTGACTTGTACTGGTAGCAACAAAACTATACCACACGTCATCATCGTCATACGTTGGATTACATGTAGTGGTTTGGGCCGACGCTGTTGCACCATATAAGGTTCCGCCTGTTTGAGATGTACAGGTGGTTCCCGCATTTACAGTAAGGGTGTATGCTCCGGTGCAGTTATCATTATTTGGAGCGGTAGGAGGGCATACTACGGTGAAGGTGACATTGCCCCCGGTTGTACTTTCCGGATCCAGTAAAATATAGTAAGTTACGCCTGCAGTTAACGCCATAGCATTTGCACTTGTTGATGCGCCGGTCATATCCTCTATGCAGGTCCAGCCAGTACTGATACATCCTGCGGAAGCGGGTTTATACTGGTAGTCTATATAACCAAATGAAGATCCCTGTTGAATTACAAAATTTCCGCTGGTAACGGGAGTGAACGTAAATATCTTTTCATTACCCGGCGTGGAAAAACCGCAGGAGGATGTGCCGCTGTAAATTCCTGTTCCGGCTGCAATGGTTGTGGCAACAGAGGTACCGCAGGCACTGATGTTTGTTAATGATGAACAAGGATCAACCGGCGTCGTAATACACACACTGAATGTGGTGTTGGCACCGATCGTGGTACCGTATGTATAAATTCTTACAAAATAAGTCGTGCCGATTGTGAGTCCTGATACTAAACTTGTATTGGCATCTTCGCAAATAATAGCTGCGCCGATTGATCCACATGATCCGGAATATACTGAGTGATATAAGTCGGTATTATTTCCTGCTACATTTGAAATCGATAAACTATGGGTTACAGCAGTTGCTACAAAACTATACCAAACGTCGTCGTCATCATAAGTGGGAACGCAGGTTGTTGTTTGCGCTGATGCGGTTGAACTGAATAATGTACCACCTGTTTGTGATGTACATGTGGTTCCGGAATTAACAGTGAGCGCATAAGCACCGGTACATTCGTCGTTAGCCGGCGGCGGTGGTGGCACGTTTACACATACACTGAATGTTCCTGCGTTTGTGTTATTCCCGTTGCTATACACTCTTACAAAATAAGTTGTTCCAATGCTTAACCCAGTAATAGGTGAAGATTCGGCAGTGGCGCCGGTTGTGTTATTTACACAACTATA
The DNA here is from genome assembly GCA_040387475.1 of Bacteroidota bacterium. Taxonomy (GTDB): domain Bacteria; phylum Bacteroidota; class Bacteroidia; order B-17B0; family Aurantibacillaceae; genus UBA4416. The sequence goes on from JAZKDT010000009.1 coordinate 18,843, forward strand.
CGTTGTTAAGCCGCCGCACGCTCCTGTAAACACTTCAAATACCGCATTAGTAATAGTACCTGGTGTTACTGTAATGGAATGCGTAGTGGATGAAGCGACAAAAGAGAACCACACATCGTCATCGGCGTTGCCTGTACATCCTGCTTGTGATTGTGAAGCATTTGCTGACGTAGCACTAGTGGTTGAAGCGCATAGCGAATTGGAGTTTACGGAAAGTGAGAATGCCCCTGAACAATTGTCGTTAGCAGGAGGCACAATGGCTGTTGCGCATAAACCAAAGGTGCCGTTATTATCATTCCCAAACTCAAAAAAACGAATGTATAATGTAGTTCCAGGAGTTTGGCCGCTAACCGTTAGTGCTGGCATTGCGCCATTCACACTGGCATCATCATCACATCCAATTAATGTTAATACACCACAGGGTGTTCCCGAATAAATAGCCATACCGCCGTCTGTTACAACACCGGTTTGTGAATCAAAGGAAATAATCCCGCTTGCCGGAACAGTTATTGAGAACCAGACATCGCCACCTAAATAAGATGAACATCCCGGTGCGGGAATTGTGCCACAGGTTGAGCTGGTTGCGCCTGCATTTGTAAATGTTGTAAACGAGCAGGCGGCGCCTGCAATGATAGGTGTTGCACCCGAAGGGTCATCATTGGATGGAGGCGGAGGCGGGGTTAGTACGCAAACACTAAAGGTGGTGTTTTGGCCAGAGGTGCCGGTATAAGTATACACACGAACATAGTATATGTTACCGACTGTTAATCCGGTTACCGTACTGATGTTTGGATCGCTACAAACTAAAGGTGTACCAAGAGAACCACATCCTCCCGAATACACTGAATGAAACATGTCGGTTACGGATCCTGCTACATTTGTGATACTAACGGAGTGAGATGTGGAAGTAGCCGTGAAGCTATACCAGACATCGTCATCGGCAATCCCTGTACAGGTATTTGCATTGGTTGAAGTAGTTGCACCTAATACCGTTCCCCCCGATGAGGTTGTACAGGTACTTCCTGAATTTACAGTAAGCACAGTAGCCCCTGTGCAGTTGTCGTTAGCTGGGGCGGCAGATGGGCCAGTAATGCAAAGTGATGTCAAGGTCATGTCATTTGATGCGACATTCACAATTCTTACAATATAGTTTGTGCCATTCGTTAAACCTGTAGCCGTTAGTGTTTCGGTGTCAGTCCCATTAGCTGTGGTAGTATTATCACAGCCCAATACTGATCCGCCGCATGAGCTCAGTAATTCGATAGCTACATTTCTGTTATTTGCTGTAGCGACGATTGTAGCAGTGGTTCCGGTAGCAGTAAATATATACCAGGCTTCTCTGGATACAGTGCCTCCACAAACCGTTCCATTTCCATCAATGGAAGCATCAGTTATGGTGGCAGACGATGTACACGAACCGTTAGTAGTTACGCTCGTTGCGCCCAAGCAGGTTGTGCCCTGTGAATACGAATAATTTAGCAAGAAAAAAAACAGTAAAGAAAAAAGAAGACGGCTTATATGTTGGATACTCCAAAACAGAATCATAGGGTAGATATTAAAATAGAAGGTCGATTAATTGTAGCTGATTATAGAACTACTTTTTATATTGTACTTTTTCCAAAAATCTTCCATTTCTTTTGGATGCATTAGTTTGTTATGAACGATCGTAAACGTTTTTTGAACCGTGTCAATATCTGCCGATAATACCTTTTCATTCCAGCCGCGTAGTTCTCTTTTAAATTCTCTTATCGTAGCATACGGATAGCTTGTCGTATTTATCACCAGTGTTTTTGTACTTGTGCTTAATATATTTTGAAAACGTTGTTGCTCATCGATGGTTGAATTGCCAGATTGTGCTGATATTAGTTGGGAAGTAAGAAGATATAAAGTAATCAAAAGTACTTTCATATATAGGGTATTGTTAAGTGAACTTAAATTCTAAGGTATCAAATATTTATTATTTACAAATGGTTTTGCTGCCAAAACCACCTCTTTTTTCATCAATTCTAAAATATAAAATATGTTTTTTATTTTACTCATCGTAACGGTTGTTTTGCTCAGTAGAGACGGATCTTTGCTTGATTTAATGATGACGCGGCTTAGCTAAAAGTTTTAAACACGATATGAAAAAGCGGCAATAAGCTTATCTTATTGCCGCTACATAGTGAATGTAAAATAATTACTGATTTTTATTTGTTATAACCACTTTGGTGTTTTCCGAAAATGAATTTCCTGCTGTGATCGCAATGATATAAGTTCCTGCAGCAAAATTACTGGTATTGATATAATTATTATTGGCCGGTTGAGTCAAATCAATTTTTTGCTGGTAAACTGTTCTTCCTAAAACATCTCTAATGATTAAAGTTGCTTCTTTTTCACCTGGAACAGAAAGTTTGACATATAGTTCATTGGAAGCAGGGTTTGGATAAACAACCAGGGTTTGCGATTTGTTCGACCCGTTCTCAAGGGCTATGATATTACTGTATTCAAACGAATAGTCTAAATCAACCATTTTTAGGCGGTAATATGTAATAGGTGAGTACCGGTCAAAATCCAGATAATTATAGTTGTTCAAGGAAGAAAGATTACCGATAGGATTAACCGTAGTTATCTTATAAAAATTTATTCCGTCTTCCGAACTCTCCAATTCATAATGCATGAAATTTTGTTCTACAGCCGATTTCCAATAGATTGAATTATAAGTTGATTCGGTTGTCCCGTTAAATAGTATTAACTCCACCGGCAATGGCTGTAATCCTTGAATAGTAGCCATTTTTGAAAATCCGGACATTGCATTTCTTGTTACGGCGGTAACCGCACTTGGAACACAGCTTCCAGTTAAAGCCCAGGACGGAGAAGCAGAAGGACTTTTTGCAATGGAAAAACCTGCCCCCGTGGCATTAGAATAACTTCGGTTATATAATGTTAAGTTGTATAAACCCGTGCTGGGCGAAGATGCATCAATCGTCCAAAAGCCATGATTTAAATAATTGAGGTTATAAGTTGTTAGACACTCAGTCCAGTTTGGAATAGGGGGTAGAGGAAAAGAGCCTGTTCCCCAGGGGTCGAATCTTGCCAGCAAATTAATTGCGCCTGCGGCAGCTCCTGTGGTAAAATTGAGATTAGCTCTTTCGTAACCGGGCGTTGCGTGACCAACAGGGAAATCATAAGGGCCCGTTGCGCCGGCAGCTAGATATCGTCTTAAATTACCTTCTATATAACTTATTGTGTTTCCTGTTGTAACAGCGGTATTACCCGTGTTGGTAACAATAACTTCCTGCGAGCCCGGTGTATTTATTTTTCCTGAGGTCAATGTTAATACTCCGTTTGTATTTAAAATAAGGTTGGGTGTATTGGTGGTAGAAAGAGTAACCCCGGTGCTTGTATTACTCATCGTAACGCTGCAAAGCGTTAGGCTTGGTGTTGCGGCATTTGCATTAGGGCTGTATACTTGCGCAACCGACCCATTAAAGATAAAGGAGCTGGTTGAAGATATACCTGTAAAAGTGTTTGCCCCGTTACTATTGATAAAATCTCTCCCGACTGTAAAATCAGTTCCGCTGGTGTTAACAATACTTGTGGCATTCGATGTTTTGAAATCCTGACCTACTTCAATATTATTTCCTATAGTAACAACGCCAGAAGTTTTATTCACAAAAAAATTGGAAAATTTATTTACCCCCGTAAAGTTTCCGGAGATGATTTGGTTGCTGGAACCGTTAAAATTTACTGTTGAACCTGCAGCACACCGCAATTGCCCGTTATTCACAAAATCACCACAGATATCCAATACGACACCCGAGTTAACGGTAAGCGTAGCAGAGGGATTGATAGTCATACTTTTAATACTTGTGTTTATATTAACTACCGGTTGAAACGACGGACCTGCTAAAACGATGCCGTCAAATGACGGTGTACAGCTTGGCAGGGTACAATTACTCCAGTTTGTTGAATTCGAAAAAGTGGTGCTTGCGGCACTACCTGTCCAGAAAACAGGAGATACCAAAGGATTTCCCAAAGAGGCAATCCCGATTCCTAAAGGTATATTTAATGAAAATCCAATGTTGGTACTCGAGTAGTTTTGTATTACTAAAATAAATTCATCTCCCAAAGATGCAGTGATAGATGCTTCATAACCCGCATTATAACAACCCGCCCCTGGACTAATTGGAAAACCGCTACCTCCACCGGTTGGCTGATTACCGGCAGTTCCTGCATTTACAACGGAAGACATTCCGGTAACACCCTGGTAACTGTAGTTACAGGCTAATTCTCCATCACCACCCGAACTTTTTATGGAAGCGCAAGAGGTAGCTCCTGTGCCAATCGTACGGTATAAAACCCAATCGTAATCAGAGTCAATATCACAGCCGCCATAGTCGTTAGGTATAATGTTAAATGCAACTGCCCCGGGGGTAATAGCAGTAAATTTTATCCAAAGGGCATTTTGCTCACCAGCAGCAAGGCAGTTACCACTACCACTAAAGTCACAAATGTTACCCGTGTTCTTATATCCAGGGTTCGGTATCGTTACCGGGAAAGAGCAATATGAGATGGGAAGAGAACAGTCGCTTCCAGCAATTCCAATAGCCGTTCCCACAGCACTTGTTGTGGAACCCATAATATTGTAAGTTCCGGTTGTTGACAATCTTCCATCTACTCGGATGTAATAGGTTCCTGCCGCTAATCCCGTTAAATTCAATTGTGAATTGCCGGTAAGAGCAGCTCCACAACCGGAACCTGGAGCATCATCATTACAGGCAACTAACACGGATGAGCCGCATGGCCCGCTGTAAACAGCTATTTGTGTATTAGCTAAAGTAAGTGAGCTGGTTAATACACTCAAACTTCCGGTTGCAGGAACGGTTATCGAGTACCATAAACTATTTACAGAACCAGCACTCCAGCATGTTGCTGGCGCTAAAGGTAATTCATCTGTAGCACAGGTATTATCGTCGTTGATCGTTACACCCGATGTTAAAGCAATAGCACCACCGCAGTTGTCATTTACATTTGAAGATCCTCCGGTAGTAAATGAGAAGGTAGTACAACCAACTGCTGACCCAACAGCATTTTGAGGCACGATACGCCAGAAGTAGGTTGTGTTATTTAACAATGCAGGCGGAGCATAATTTAATACGTTTCCGATGTTTGTACCGTTATCAATATTGGATGCGGCGGCATCGGTACCAAAATACAAGAGATACTGAGTTGGCGGAGCGCCACCCACAGGGGCGTTCCACGTAAAATTAGTAGAAGAACAAGTGAGTGTACTGCTATTGGCCGGAGCTGTTTTTACGGAACAATTTGGTACAGCTGGTGTTGCACAACTTATAGTAAGACTATAAGTTCCAACATCACCCGCAAACCCTCCAACAAAAATAAAATAATTGGTTAAATTGGTAGAGGCCCAAGTGGCTGCCGAACCCGCGCCACAAGAACCAACGTCATCATTGCCGGTTACACAGGTGAGTGCACCGCAGGTTCCTGAATAAATCTGAATTTTAGTATCATAGGAAGAACCGCATAAACTAGCTGTAATAATCTGACCATTACCTGTAAATTTATACCAAACTCCAGGAGTAGCATCTGTCGTTCCGCATGTGCCTGTTGGATCGCCGGTAGCTGTTGCAAATAAAGTAGATCCAGTATACGTTCCTGCACAAGCCGCAGCTATTGCGCCCGCGCAGGCATCATTTGCCGGAGGGGTAGTAGCGTGGTAAACACATACAGTGCCCGTCATTTTTTTATTGGCATTGTTGACTTTAGACATGCGTATGTTATATACCTGCCCCATTGTAGCCGTAAACGTAGCCGTTTCTGTACCTGCCAGGCCTGTTGCATTAACGCATACTACCGAACTGGCAGCCGTACAACCTGTATAAACAGCAATTCCTAAATTCTCAATATTAGCCGTCCCGGTAATTGTATAAACAACGCTCGCAGCAGCAGTAAACGTGAACCAGCCATCTGTATCAGCTGTTCCACAAGCAGGTCCTGTTAGTTCGGCACCAAATGCCTTTTGTACATTATAGTTGATGGCAACACACGAAGTGTTATCCGGGATTGTAACAGCACCGCTACATAGATCCGACTGGGAAATTGTTTTCTGGGAAATAAAAACAAGACTAAGTAAAAGAAGTACTAATGATATCTTATTTGAAAAAGGTTGAGTCATGTCAAAAAAATTTAGCTTCATTAATTACTTGTTACTTTTCATTTTTTTATACTCTGCCGGATATTTTCTTATCCAATCTATTTTTTGTTTCTCATATTCTAAAGCGTCCTGTTCAGGATTTCCTGTGTTTATAGCTGTAGGATATGGATCAACAGGCTCGCCATCGAGTATGAAATACTTTATAGGAACATAATTTTTGACCATTTTGCCGGAGACCACTGCCTTGTTAACGTTTAATGACGTTTGAATTATAAATACGCTGTCGGCTTTACTAAACTCAACAGAAGTTGCATTTGTAAACCTTCCCAACAGGTCTTTAGTTAAGTCGAAATTTTTTTCCGTTAAATTATACATCGTGATGAGATAACGGTTACTTGTGGTTTCGGTAGATTTCTGTGAAAAAACAGGACTAGCGATACATACAAGAGAAATGCAATAGAGTAAAAATTTGCCCATAATAATTTAAATACGTGGTTCCAATATCAAAAAAAATGCCATTTTGAAAATATTCAAATATGTAAGTTTTTAGTAAAAATAGCCCAAAATAACCTAATAAACCACTACGGTTCATTCATATCACGACGTCAGATATTAGCAGATAGGAAAATAATATAATTTGTCGATAAAAAATTAGTATTAATCGACAAATAATGACCTGTTTATGATAATGAAATGAGTGAAAGTTATATAATATTGAGGGAATATTATATAATTAATGAATCAAACTAATCTGTTACCTGAATTTTGCCCTCATCACTACAGCAGTTATGATTGAAGTAATAGTTCCTAAAAATAAATTTTTAAATACAATACTGGTACATTCTTTAAATAACGTTACCTGAGCAATTTCTTTTTGTATCAGGTCAGGAATTTGAGTCTCTGTAATTTTTAAACCTCCGTTTTTAATCTGAAGTTTCGCCAACTCGAAACCATAGGTTTGTATAAAATTAATTTTATACGCTTTAAAGTCTAAGGTAAAAAATATAGACTGAAAAATAACAAGGATCAGCGTACTAAACATAATGAATTTCAATCCCTCTTTGACAGCGTCTTTACCGCCAATAGTGTTATGATAAATTGTTTTTTTGCTGTATATCATAGCAGATACGCAAAAGGGAACAATTAACAACCAGCCAATAATAGTTACCAGGTTAATATGATTGAGAAAACCTCCGTAAAACGTAATGCAGGTGGCTGTGATTAAAAGTGTACTATATACTAAAGGAAATAAAAATGTTTTAATATTCATGAATTCAGATTTTAGTTCAGATTATTACCTGTTCATGCCTATTAAAAATTCTTCGTTTGATCGTGTTTTGCTAAGCTGATTCAATAAAAATTCCATCGCTTCCACAGGATTCATATCTGATAAGTGTTTTCTTAACACCCATAAGCGTTGCAATGTTTCTTTATCCAATAGCAAATCATCTCTACGTGTAGATGACGATGATAAGTCAACCGCAGGGAAGATACGGCGATTGGCAATTTTTCTATCCAATTGTAATTCCATATTACCTGTCCCTTTAAATTCTTCAAAAATCACTTCGTCCATTTTTGAACCGGTTTCCGTTAAAGCTGTTGCAATGATGGTTAAAGAACCACCATCTTCAATTTTACGGGCTGCACCAAAAAAACGTTTTGGTTTTTGTAAAGCATTTGCTTCAACACCACCTGACAATACTTTACCGCTTGAGGGGGCAACTGTGTTATATGCACGCGCCATACGTGTAATACTATCTAATAAGATAACTACATCATGTCCGCATTCAACCATCCGTTTTGCTTTTTCTAAAACAATGTTCGCTATCTTTACATGCTTTTCTGCAGGCTCATCAAAGGTTGACGATACAACTTCAGCTTTTACGCTACGGGCCATGTCAGTTACCTCTTCCGGACGTTCATCAATTAATAAAATAATTAAATAAACTTCGGGATGGTTATACGCAATGGCGTTAGCAATATCTTTTAATAAAACGGTTTTACCGGTTTTTGGCTGAGCTACAATTAAGCCACGTTGTCCTTTTCCAATGGGAGCAAACATATCAATAATACGCGTGCTGTTGTTTTGTAAAGGGTGTCCGGTTAATTTTAATTTTTCTGAAGGGAATAAAGGCGTTAAATAATCAAAAGGAACACGATCTCTGATGTAAGAAGGCTCGCGGCCATTGATCTCTTCTACTTTTACTAATGGAAAAAACTTCTCTCCGTCTTTAGGTGGGCGAATTCCACCTCTCACAACATCACCTGTTTTTAATCCAAATAATTTTACCTGCGCCTGTGATACATAGATATCATCCGGAGAACTTAAATAATTATAATCTGAGCTTCTTAAAAAACCATACCCGTCAGGCATCATTTCAAGTACGCCTTCACCTATAGCAATGCCATCAAAATTATAATAAACGCGTTCAGGCTTTGGTAAATGTTTGTGCTCATTTTCTTTAGCATCCTTAGCATCGTGCATTTCCATGCCGTCGGGCGTTTGGGGCTTTTCTTCTGCTTCAATGTTAATGGCAAGGTCGTTATTTACGACCGGCTTAGATTCTGTATGCTCGGTATTTACAGGTTTATTTTGGTGCTGAGGTTTTTGATGATTATGTACTGGTACTTTACGAACCGGTTCTTCTCTTTTTTCAAATTTTGGTTTTTCATCCTTTATAACCGGGGTTGTAAAACTAACCGCAGGTTTTTCCTCAACCGTTTCAAATAACGTTTTTTCTGCTTTTACTTCTCCTTCAACCGGTTTTTGAATACGGGGCTTTTTCACTTTTGCTTCAGGGGTTGAAACATCTTTAGCAGGCGCTGCTTTTTTAGAGAATTGACTTACTAATTTAGCAGCTAGTTCCTGATCTGCTGATTGTGCATCAATGATCTTCAGAACCATGTCTGTTTTCGCTAATCCTTTTGAATCTATACCAAATTGTTTACAAATGTCTTTTAACTGAGGCAGGGCTCTGCTACTTAAATCTAATGCTTCAAACATAGTTATGCTTAATAAGGGGAATAATAAAACGAGTTTTTGTTATTTAATATGTGTGATTTGATTACTACAAGAAAATGCAGTATGTGTTTTGATGATACAAGTATAAGCATAAATTTTATATTTCAAAATAATTAAAACATATTTTTGTATGCCGAAAATAGTTTGGTTTGTTAAATAAAATATCTTTGTTACATGAGTAAATTTTTAATAGTTGGATTAGGAAACATTGGCGACGAATACGCTCATACCCGCCACAACATTGGCTTTGAGGTATTAGATCATCTTGCTAAAGAAAACGATCTTAAGTTTAAATCAGACCGCTTGGCCGACGTTGCTGAGTTTAAATATAAAGGCAAACAATTGATCCTTATTAAACCTACTACCTACATGAATTTAAGTGGTAAAGCACTCAATTACTGGATGCAGGCCGAAAAAGTTGATATCGAAAATGTATTAGTTATTGTAGATGAGCTGGCTTTGCCATTCGGTAAAATCCGTCTTGGGCCTAAAGGCAGCGATGGTGGGCATAATGGTTTGAAAAACATTCAGGAGATATTGGGAAATAATAATTATCCCCGTTTACGGTTTGGCATAAGTAGCGAGTTTAATAAAGGTAGCCAGGTAAATTACGTGTTAGGAAAGTGGAATGATGAAGAAAAAAAAACATTGAATGAGCGTGTTAAAATTGCTGCCGATGCAGTGAAAGCTTTTGCATTTATTGGTTTGGCCCGTTGTATGAATGAATTTAATACAAAATAGCGGTTACTACAAATGGCGCAAAAACTAGATCTCATACCTTGGCAAAGGAGTTATTTCCATGCCGCAAAAGTCTTCATTTAAAAATTTATAGTAGCCTGTAATGCCTATCATAGCAGCATTATCTGTACAGTATTCAAATTTAGGAATAAACGTTTGCCATTGCTGTTTTTTTCCTAGGGTTTCCAGTTCACTTCTCAAACCTGAATTAGCTGATACGCCGCCCGCAATAGCAATATGCCTGATATCGGTTTCTTTACTAACTGCCAATAAGTTCTTTAGTAAATATTTTATCAAATGTGCCTGGTAAGATGCGCAGATGTTATTCAGGTTTTCTTTAATAAAGTCAGGGTTTGTTTTTGTTTGTTCCTGAATAAAATATAAAAATGCTGTTTTTACACCACTAAAACTATAGTTGTTATTCTTTAACTGAGGCATTGGAAATTTATAGGTCGTTGCATCTCCCAATTGCGCGTATTTATCAATGAGTGGGCCGCCCGGATATGGTAACCCCAGTATTTTAGCAGCTTTATCAAAGGCTTCGCCAACGGCATCATCTTCGGTTTCAGCGAGTAGTTCAAAAGTTAAATGATCCTTGATTTTTACAATTTGTGTATGTCCGCCGCTCACGGTTAAACATAAAAACGGAAAGTGTGGTTGCTTAGGGTCGATGGTTTCAATTTCCTTTATAAAATGAGCTAAAATATGACCTTGCATATGATTAACTTCTACTATGGGAATTCTCAGTGCCAGCGCCAATGATTTTGCAAACGATAAACCCACCAGTAAACTGCCGCTTAATCCTGGGCCGCGTGTTACCGCGATGGCGCTTAGCTCATTCGCTGTGATGCCTGCTTTTTTTAAAGCTGCATCTACAACGGGTACTATGTTTTTTTGATGATCACGGCTCGCCAGTTCAGGAATTACACCGCCATATTGTTCATGTATGTTTTGATTAGCTGTGACGTTGGATAATAAAACGTTGTCTTTCAAAACCGCGCAAGATGTATCGTCACAGCTTGATTCTATGCCTAAAATAAAAATATTTTTTGTTGGTTGCTGGTCTTGTGGCATAATATTATCAAGGTAAAAACCTATAAATCTTAATGATTATTAACGTACAGTATGTGGGTTATTTCGTTATTTTTATACACAATGAGTAGATGGCGCAAAATTACAAGAATAATGTGGAAAACAATACTGTTTTCCCTGTTGTTTATTGTGGTTTTTGGTGTGTTTATTGTCATTGCGCTTCAAACGGAAACGTTTCAAACGTGGGCAGCTAAAAAAGTAACCTCCTATCTAAGCAGTGAGTTAAATGCAAAAGTTGATATTGAACGGCTTAAAATTTCTTTAATTAGTAATGTTACCCTTGAAGGTGTATACCTTAGCGACACACACAATGATACCTTGGTGTATGGAAAAAGTATTACGGTTGACGTAAGCGGATTTAGTTTTAATAAAAAGAAATTAAATTTAGATGAAGTAAAATTATCAGGTATAAAAGTAAAATTGTTGAAATACAAAGGGGAAGATGACTGGAACTTCCAATACCTTGCTGATTACTTTGCATCCACTGATACGTTGCCAAATGATACTACGCCATCGCCCTGGAAAATAAAATACGGTGCTTTAAAATTAGACGACGTCGATTTTACGTATCATCTGCTAAGAGACACAGATAGAGTAGTTCAAAATATGAATTTCAATCACATTCATGTTTCACATGCTTACGGTACATTAACCGATATTAGTTTTAAAGGTGACACCATTGGTGCACAAATAAGCGGATTGCGTGCTATTGAGCAGTGCGGACTTGAATTAAAAAACCTGACGACTAAGGCTCGTATTTCATCTACCGAGTTGCGTTGCGACAGTATTTCTTTAAAAACGGCTAATAGTTTTGTAAAAGGAAAATTGAGTTTTAAGTATGATCAATGGGAGGATTACCTGGATTTTATCAATAAAGTGTATATCAAAGGAAGGCTTAAAGATAGCACTTATGTGAATTTTAAAGACATCGCCTATTTTGCGGAAGAACTCAATGGTTTTCATGAGGTGTTGGTGCTTAAAGGTAAGGTGAGAGGATTTGTGAATGATTTGAGCGGAACAGAAATGATGGTAAGCTATCGCAGCAATACACAGTTTGTTGGTGATATGAGTATAGCAGGTTTACCTGATATTGATAAATCATTCATTCATTTTGATGCTGAAAAACTCTCAACCTCCAAAGCTGATCTCGAAAAATTTCCGATACCTCCGTTCAATACGCCTACATTCCTTAACCTTCCTCAAGAGGTTGGTAAGCTTGGCGTTATTTCTTATAAGGGAAAATTTGACGGGTTCATTAGTAACTTTGCAACTTACGGCACCTTTAAAACGGATGTTGGCAATATCAAAACTGATCTGCAGTTAAACAATAATACCAAATCCAAATTGGTAGAATATTCCGGTTCTATTGCAACCACCAATTTTAATCTATCGAAATTATTTCCTGATGTAAAATTTGTTGGGCCTATTTCATTAACTACAAAAATAAAAGGTAAGGGATTAAGTCAGAAAGAGCTGGACGCTACCTTTGATGGTGTTGTTCAGTCCATTACTTACAATAATTACCAATATGATAACGTCAAGATCGACGGTGAATTTAAGAAACAGATCTTTACCGGAAATGTGGTAAGTAAGGACAGTAGTGCCAATTTCGATTTCAACGGCACCATTGATTTTAATGATAAAGTTCCTAAAATGGATTTTATCTCTACCATCAATAATTTTGATTTACAAAAAACGAATTTTGCCACATCGCAGTTAAATGGAAAAATTTCTTCGCAAATATTGATCAAATTAAACGGCAACAGTATTGACAATTTAAGTGGTCTCATCAATTTTGATAACACAATTTATAAAACAGAAAACAAAACCTTAAAACTGAGTAGCTTTAATTTAGAGATGGATCAATCTACAGCATACAAAAATATTAAGCTAAACTCCAGTATAGCCAATGTTGAGTTAAAAGGAAAGTATGCTCTTAGTACGTTGCCTAAAGCTTTTACGCAATACCTTAATGAGTATTTTCCAACCTTTGTGAAAACCCATACACGTTACATTTATACCGACGAAGCCGAATTAAATATCAAAGTAAAAAATTTCGCTGTTGTTAATGAATTGTTTTTAAAAGATCTAATGGTTAGCCAAAACACAACTGTTCAAGGTTCTTTCGATGCTTCCATCAATTATTTAAACCTTCGCACAAACAGTGAAGTTATTCAGTATGGCGGCATTAAATTCAATGAAAATAATATCGAAGTAAACTCTTTACCGCGTGGCGTATCAATTTCTTATAAAGCTAAGGCTATTAATATGTCAGATAGTTTTGCTTTTAGAAATCCTAATTTTGTGTTTACTGCCAATGATAAAACAACTGATTTCAATTTAAACTGGGATAACTTAATAAGCCCTAATAACGCAGGAATAGTAACCGGTAAAGCGCAATTTGATAATACCAGTGCAACCGTATTGTTTGATAAAATAAAGTACACGGTTGAAGATAGCGTTTGGCAAATCGTAAAAGCAAATCCGGTTGTCATCGATACTTCGGGTACCATCAGCATTAATTCGTTAACCTTTTACAATCAAAATCAGTTAATCACGCTCGATGGTAAACTTTCAAAAAAGAGCGAAGATAAGTTTGATGTTTTTATTCAGAATTTCCGATTGTCGCAATTAAATCCTTTTCTTGAAGATGCCAATGTAACGATTGATGGCAGTTTAACAGGCAATACCAGTGTATATGGATTGTTTGGAAAATCTCTGATATCGAGTGATATTACTTTTAAAGAATTAAAGCTAAATAAAAAGCTCATCGGCTATGGCGAGATAAAGAGCGAATACAATCCGGAAAAGGAATACGTCAACATTAACGGATTCTCAGCCTTTGCAAAGGATTTTGATGGAAATAATTTAAAGAATATTGAATTCCAGGGTTATTACTACCCTAAAAAGAAAGAAGAAAATATTGATATCACGTTTAAGGCCGAACCCTTTGACCTTTCGTTATTACAACCTTATCTCACTGATATTTTAACGTTTAAGGTTGGATTCTTAAAGGGAAACGGAAAAGTGACGGGTACGCTTGATAACCCTCAAATCAGCGCAAAATTAAAATTTTTTAAATGTGTAATGGTTGTCGATTTCCTCAATGTACAATATTCTGTAAGCGGGGATGTGGATATTATGCCTAAACAAATTAATTTTGAAAATATCGAGATCCGCGATAAAATGGGTAATGTAGGTACGGTGTATGGTAACATCTTTCATAACAATTTCAAGGATATGCGAATTGACTTTGACGTTAATACCAATAAATTAATGGTGCTAAATACAACGGCTGCCAATAACCCTGCATACTACGGCACCGCCTACGCTTCCGGAAATGCCGGTATATATGGTTTCCTGGAGGATATTAAAATGGAATTGAATTTGAAAACAAATGGTGGCACTTATTTCTATATCCCTTTGGACGGGCCGTCGGAAATTGGAAGTAACGATTTTATCCGGTTTGTGACCAAGGATACAATCAAAACGGTTGTCAAAAATGCCAGGTCTAATTTTTCACTGGATTTTAATTTGGAAGCCACAAAAGATGCGGAGGTCCAGTTGATTTTTGATGAAAAATCAGGCGACGTTATTAAAGCCAGAGGAGATGGTAATTTGAATCTGAAAATCAATTCAAAAGGTAAGTTTGATATGTATGGGGATTACGTGCTGGCCAGTGGCGACTATTTATTTACCCTGGAAGATTTTGTAACCAAAAAATTTGAAATTCAGAAGGGAAGTTCGATTAAATGGAATGGTAATGTGTATAAAGCCAATATTGACATAGTAGCTAATTATAAACAGCGCGCATCCATCAAACCTTTGTTTCCTAACGATTCTTTAAATAACTATAACAAGCGTTTTCCGGTGGATTGTAAATTATACATGCGCGATAAATTAACCTCGCCAAACATTTCGTTTGGAATTGAATTACCCACCATTGACGAAACAACGCGTTCGGCTATTAAAAGTATTTTGAGTGATGAAAATGAAATGAATAGACAGGTATTTGCCCTCTTGCTGTTACGTAGTTTTATAACGCCCGTTTCCGTTTCAGGAGGTGGCGGTATTAGCGCTGGCGGCGCGGCAGCAGCTACCGGCTCTGAAATGTTAAGTAATAAAATGAGTAACTGGCTCAACGGTGTCACAAAAGACGTCGACATTGGAGTAAATTATCGTCCCGGAGGCAGTTTAAGTAGTGACGAGTTGGATCTGGCGCTTTCCAAACAATTATTTAATAACCGTTTGGTGATTGACGGAAACTTTGGTGTTGCCAGTAATAATAATGCGCCTTCCAGTACAACGCAAAAAAGCAATAACACCAGTAACTTGATCGGAGATGTAACCCTTGAATATAAATTAACGGAGTCGGGGAGGTATCGTGTAAAGGCATTTAACCGCAGTAACGATAATGTGGAAATTGCCACTACCGGGGGATCCTTTACGCAAGGAGTTGGTATATTTTACAGGGAAGAATACGAAAACCTGAGTGAGCTATATAAACGCTATCTGGCAAAATTTAAAAAGAAAAGTGTTCCGGCAAAATAAGTTGTAATTATTTAACATCAATAATAAATTGCTTAACTTCACTTGTATCCCGATATTTTATTAAAGCAAAGGTAACGGTGGCTTTTCCTTTTTCCAGGGCTGTGAAGTTAAAATCAACCCCCTTTTCATTTCCTCTGAATACAGAGCCATAATAATCCAATACATTATTGTCAAATTCATTATTTATTTGCCACATATATCCCGTTATATGGTTTTCGGGTAATGTGATTCTGAATTTATCCCCTTTTGAGATATCATTTATTAAGGGTGCCACTTTGTCAGCCCTTTGATAAGAACAACTATATAAGAAAAATAAAATAAAACCAAGGGGTAGACAGGTTTTCATATGTTTAATGGTTATTGAGTGTATAAATTTGTTGGTAGAGCTACAAATATACCCTTCGGAGCCATCGAATTTCTAAATTTAGATATTTTAACAGCTAATAATTCCGTAGATTTATCTTGGCACAAGGTTTGAATTTACTTTAGTATGAAATCAATAAAACATATCGCAATTATTACGTCTGCCGCTGTATCTATTGTAGCTTTATGTTCGGCAGGCCAGTTTATGTCATCCGAAACCAAACTGGAACAAGTATTACCACCAAATTCAAGTAATAAGGAATTACCCACTAAGCAAAATGACGCATTCAAAGAAGGCGAAATTTTATCGTATCGTTTACACTATGGTGTAATGGATGCTGGCGTTATTGTGATGGAGGTAAAACCAGAGTTGATTGATGTTGCAGGTAGAAAAGTATATCACATTGTTGGAAACGGCTATTCTAAAGGCACATTTGATTGGTTTTTTAAGGTACGCGATCGGTATGAAACTTTTATTGATAAGGACGCCATGCTTCCATGGATGTTTGTAAGAAGGGTATATGAAGGCGGAGTAACTATCAACCAGGATTATACATTTAACCATTATACGAATAAAGTAGATGTAGGCGGAGGCGAAAAAGTGGATATTCCACAGGGAACCCAGGATATGATCTCAGCTTTTTATTCGGCCCGTAATCTGGACCTTACGAATGCCAAAGAGGGTGACGTATTTACGATAAACAGTATTGTAGATAAAGAGATTTGGCCGTTAAAGATAAGATACATAGGAAAAGAGAAAATTACCTGCGATATCGGGACCTTTAATTGTGTGAAATTCAGACCAATAGTACAAAAAGGGCGTATTTTTAAACGGGAGGACGACTTAAATGTATGGTTAACAGATGATAAAAACCATGTTCCGTTAAGAGCGCAGGCTAAGTTGGTTGTAGGATCAGTTAAACTGGATATTGTGAGTGTAAAAAACCTTGCCAACCCTACCTCGGAAGTGAAGAAATAAACAAGCTTTAAAATAATAAAAAGGATATGGATAAAATTCATATCCTTTTTTATTTTTGGTATCTTAGCGCCACTTAAATACAACACAATGGAACTAAAAAAAGAAATTGTAGACCGGGTAAATCAGCTTGAAGAAAAATATCTGCAAATGGGCCAAAGCCTGGACAGTTATTTGGATGGACTCCTATTGTCAAATTATTTAACTTATTGGGATTATATACAAGTTGATACACTACTGACTTTGCAAAACCCAAAAACTGATTTTCCGGATGAGAAAATCTTTATCATGTATCACCAGATAACTGAATTGTATTTCAAATTGGCGTTGCATGAAATGGAGCAAATTGGAAATAACGGTCCAAATATTTTACCAAGCGGGCAAAATCTGGGATGGAAAGATAAAATTGATGCTAACTTTTTTGCAGAGCGTGTCACGCGTATCAACCGTTATTTCGAATCACTAACCAAGTCATTTGAAATCATGGTGGATGGTATGGAAAAGGAACAGTTTCTACGATATCGTATGGCTTTGCTACCGGCAAGTGGTTTTCAAAGCGCACAATACCGAAAAATAGAAATCTTAGCAACCGATTTTTTTAATTTAGTTGATAAAGATGTTCGACCGTCTTTAAAGGATAAAAATCCGAGCATTGAAGAGATGTTTCAGAATATTTATTGGAATAAGGGCGCTACCGAATTATCCACAGGTAAAAAAACTTTGACCTTAAATCAGTTTGAGAAAAAGTACGGCGCTGAGTTTATTGCTTTAGCCAAAGAGTACCAAACTAAAAACATCTGGGCTAAATACAAATCGTTGTCGGCCGAAGATCAGAAGAACCAAAAATTAATAAATGCTTTAAAAGAGCTGGATGTGAACGTAAATATCAACTGGCCTTTAATGCATTACAAAAGTGCAGTACGCTATTTACAACAAAACACCGAAGATGTGGCTGCAACGGGCGGAACTAACTGGCAAAAATATCTGCCACCGCGTTTCCAAAAGCGTATTTTTTATCCTGAAATATGGACCGAACTGGAGCATGAAGACTGGGGAAAAGGTTGGGTTGAAACCAATGTGTTTAGAACACCAAAATAATAACACAATAAACCAACGGTTTAAGCGTTTATAATCATATTGAAAAAAATTATATCATATCTATTCTTGATAGTAAGCACAGGAATGCTTGCTCAAATTGGCGGAAACAAAACGTTTAGTTTTTTGGATTTACCCGTACCCGCCCGGTCAAACGCTTTAGGTGGCGCCACAACAGCCATTTGGGACAAAGATGTTAATTTGGGCTATAGTAACCCGGCCTTATTAAATCCAGGCTGCAATAATCAATTGTCGTTTAATTATGTCAATTTTGTGTCCGACGTTAATTATGGTAATTTTTTATACGCGCGTCAACTCAAAGAATACGGCACATTTGGTGCCGGGATACAATATTTTAATTATGGTAAATTTGATGGAAGAACCGAGTATGACGAGCAAACCGGAAATTTTAAGGCCGCTGATTATTCTTTAAATTTATCGTTCGCCAAAACCTTAAATAAAGATAGTACCTTATCTCTGGGAATAGCATTAAAGACCATTTACTCTCATTACGACATTTATTCATCCTTTGGAAGTGCTGTAGATGTGGGTTTGACTTACCATAATAAAAAACAATTTGTGGTATCATTACTTGCAAAAAATTATGGACGTCAATGGAAATCTTTTTCTGAAAATGGCCCAAAAGAAACTCTACCCCAAAATGTCGTATTGGCTTTAAGCAAAAAAGTGTCTAAGGCACCTTTCAGAATAATTGTCCAGTATGATCAATTATTGAAATGGGACCTGACTTATGTTGATCCTCAAAAAACAACGTCAGATATTGATCCTTTTACCAATAAACCAATTGTAAAAACAAAAAAGCAACTTAGAAACGAAAAAACGAAAGCCGGAATTGACAAATTTGGACGACATCTCGTTCTTGGTACCGAAATATTATTTGGTAAGAACTTTACAGTGAGGTTGGCCTATAATTTCAGAAAAGGACTCGAAATGGCTTTACCTGATGTTAAGAAAGCAAACGGTTTATCTGTAGGTTTCGGACTTAAAGTGTATAAATTCCATTTGGATTATGCGTATTCTAAATATGCTTTAACCGGAAATTCACATACCATCGGAATTATGGTTGGTTTCAACGACTTTAAAAAAAGTAATTAAAAGCGCTTCATTTCGCTGATCTGTCAAACTATTAGCTTAATTTTACCAGATGAAGAGTTTCAATGTTCGAGTATATGGAATCTTAATACATGAGAATAAAGTATTGGTTTCCGACGAACATATCAAAGGAATGAATATCACTAAATTTCCCGGAGGAGGCTTAGAATATGGTGAAGGAACTATTGAATGTGTGATCAGGGAATTTAAAGAAGAACTGGATCTGGAAATCGAAGTCATCTCTCACTTTTATACGACCGATTTTTTTGTGAATTCAGCTTTTAGCTCTAATAACCAAGTAATCAGTATTTATTACTTGGTTAAATCGAAACTTGATCTTGATCCTTTAGCCCCAGGCCTGAAAATAAAAACACATATTTTTGATTTCGAAAAAAAGAAGAATGGCGCGCAAGCCATGCGTTGGGTTGAACTCGGTAAAATTTCAGAAAATGATTTTACGTTTATTATTGATAAACGGATAGGAGATATGCTTAATAATAAGTGGAAGTAACTATTTAAGCTCTAATTCAGGCTCTGCAGTACCCTCGTTTAAGTTGGTTGGGGCGCTAATAGTAGGTAAAACCTCAGTAATTTTAACTTTTGTTTTTTTCTTTTTAATAACAACGGGAGTTGCTTTTTTCTCGCCGGCTGTGGATGCTAAAATGTCCTGTGGTTTTGCCTCTGTAATTTTAACCGGCTCTTCTTTTTTGGTAACCGGCGGTAAAATAATGGCTGCACTAGCTGTAGGCGTTGCCGAAATAGTTTTTACAGTTGTATCAACCTGTGGAACTTTAGCTTCAACAGGCTTCGGTTTAATTATGGTTTTGACTGGAGTTTTTGGTTGTTTAACCGGCTCAATTTTGGCTATGTAGGGAATTTCCTTATCAATACTTTCCTTTTTCTTAAAATCAACAAAGCTGAACAGCATCGCTGACAGGCCACCGATCAATACTATGAATATAACCGGAACGATAATAGAACGACTGATGCTCAAATTAATTTTTGGCATGTAATTGCTCACATTAGCTGCAGCCCTGGATTGTGTAATCGATAATTCGTCAAATTTATTCCACACAGATTCGTTATAATCCGACTCCGAATCCTGCATCATTATTCTTATCTGGCGTTCATCTAACTCGTAACTAAACTGGCTGCTCATCGGTGCTCATTTTTAAGTTTTTCTCGATCGACTTTTGTAAATTAAATCTGGCTTTTTCTAAATTGGCCTTTATGCTTTGTTCACTGGTGTCTAGTAGCTCCGAAGCTTGAGACAGTGTATAATTATCAATAACATGTAAATTAAAAACCAATCGCTGTGAGGGCACCAAAGCCTGGATGGATTTTAATAATACCGCCTGATCTACATTTTTAAGATCTATGAATTTGCTGTCCAGAAACAGGTCATAGGTCTTTTCCTTGTATTCAACCGCCCTTACCGTGCTGGCTACATAATATTCATTACGGATTTCCTTTATGTATTTAACTATAAAAGAAATGAACTCGTTTCCGAGCTGGAAAGCATTCGCCGAAAAATCACGAAAGTAATCGATGACGCCACGGCTGTTCAACCACAAGCCGATCAATAGAGAGATTGTTTGAATCCGAGATAATAGTTTTCAAGCGTTATCCGAGTGACGCGACTGAGAGTA
>JAZKDT010000009.1:39608-80022 GCA_040387475.1 Bacteroidota bacterium
TTTTTTACGAATTCATCCAGGGTAATTAAATTTTGATTTTTGTAGGAAGCTAATTTTGAAAAAACGTGCGAAAACCCTTGTAATAATACTTGTTCTGATTGTCCGGAATTTTTTGAATACCTGAGGGAAATGTAGGCTAGTTTACCATAATATGTGTCGAAAAACTGCTTTTTTGCGGTTTTGTCGTTTTTAAGGCACGCCGATATGAGTTCAGCTTGGGACATAAAATAGGTTTCTGGCTAATTTATACACAATTAATGAACAAATGGTTACGTTTTATTTAAATAATTTCACTTTATCTGAATAATTAACCGGTATTTTCTTTTTAAAATAAAATTTTCCTACTTTCAGATCACCCTTTACCTCAATATTTCCTAATGAACCCAGGTTTAAAAGCTTCAGCGCATCCATAGGATTAATGTCGGTTAGTTTTGAATTCAGTTTGAAAGAGTACACCTCCTCAGAATTGGGCTTGATACGCACTTTTTGATTCAATTTAGCTTTTCCCAGTTTCATACCGCTGAATACAACATCAAATTCCGATGGGTAAATATTAAAACCTTTGGAGTTAGGATTGTTTATCTTTATCTGCACTTGTGCCTCCACATTTTCAAGAGTTAATTTATTGAGGTAAAAACCTTCCACATTGGATACTTTTATTTCTTCAAATGATTTGCAGGAAAATAAAAACAGGGACGCTAGTATGATAAGAGCTTTACATTTCATTTTGTATGTATAATTACGGTTTGTATAATTAGCTACAAATAAACTAAAATGCCTGATACCTTGATTAGTTTTTAGAGTATTTTATGCTTTTTAATATCAGAATAGTTACCTTCGATTAGTATGCCAGGGATTAGGTCAAATAATTTTATCGTTTATAAATCGTCGGCCGGAAGTGGGAAAACTTTCACCCTGGTTAAGGAATATTTAAAACTGGCGTTAACAGACAGGAACAACCTTTCAAAAGCTTATAAAGGCATATTAGCCATTACCTTTACCAATAAAGCCGCTTCAGAAATGAAATGGCGTATTATTAAAGCTTTAAAAGATATCAGCTTAGAGTCTAACCAAATGCTTACCAAATTAGTGTCCGATGAACTCAACATTACTTCAGGCGAATTAAAAACAAGAGCTGAAATTGTATTGACCGATATATTGCACAATTATTCCGATTTTTCCATTGGTACCATCGATAGTTTCACGCACCGCATCATTCGTACTTTTGCCCTCGATTTAAAGTTACCGGTAAATTTTCAAATCGAAACGGATTCGGATACGGTATTTAAAAAAGTAATCTCAACACTTATTAATAATCTGGGGAGAGATAAATTAA
Organism: Bacteroidota bacterium; assembly: GCA_040387475.1. Taxonomy (GTDB): domain Bacteria; phylum Bacteroidota; class Bacteroidia; order B-17B0; family Aurantibacillaceae; genus UBA4416. The sequence goes on from JAZKDT010000009.1 coordinate 40,945, forward strand.
TAACCGATTACCTGGTACAGTTTTCTTTAGGACAAATTGAAGAAAACAAGAACTGGGATCCTGAACAAACGCTCATCGATTTTATTAAAGAGATTAACAAAGAAGGCGTAACTGAACGCGTTGATCAGTTGAGTAAATTTAATATTGCTGATTTTGAAGTGATCAAGAAGCAATTAAGAACAATTACTAAAGAATACGAAGCCTTTCTAAAAACACAGGGCGATCAAGCTTTAAAGTTGATCCAAGAAAAACAATTATCAGCCAATGCTTTTGCAAGCGGCGGCGCAGGTATTTATAATTTTTTTGTAAAACTCTCCACTTTAAAAGAGACATCTACAAAGGAACTGTTTGGGGCAAATGTTATTAAAACACTGGAGCAGGATAAATGGCATGGTGGCAAAGCTACTGCCCAAGAAAAGGCAGCTATTGACAGCATTAAGTCAGATTTGGATAAAATCGCTTTTAGTGTTTTAAATTACCTGAAAGAAAACGAACAACGCTATAACGTATTTGTACTGATTTATAAAAATATTTATGCTATGGGTCTGGTGAACGAATTAGCGAAACTCACCAATGAATATAAATCCGACGAAAATATTTTATTTATTTCCGAATTCAATGAGCGTATTTCGGAAGTTGTAAATAATGAACCTACGCCCTTTATTTTTGAAAGACTGGGTGATCGTTATAAACATTTTTTATTAGACGAATTTCAGGATACATCCGCCATGCAATGGCAAAACATGTTGCCCTTAATTGATAATTCGTTAGGAAACGGTCATCTTAATTTAATTGTAGGTGATGGCAAGCAATCTATTTACCGCTGGCGAAATGCTGATGTTGAACAATTTGTCAGTCTGCCTAACATTAATGCAAACACCAAAAATGATCTTTTAATTGAACGGGAGGAGTCTTTGATCCGGAATTTTGAAGGACGGGTACTGGATACCAATTACCGTAGTGAAAGCGTGATCGTGAAATTCAATAATCTGCTATTCGATTATTTATCGGAGACTGTTTTAAATAACGAGCTCAAAAAAATATACCATCAACAAAAACAAATTCATAAAACGACCGACTTTGGTTATGTAAGTATTGATTTACCAGCCGTGACGGAAGATGAAGACACTGATGATACTAATACACGCTTTATTTTAAATTACATTCAAAAAGCCATTGATGACGGTTATAGTTACAGCGATCTCTGTATCATCATTCGTCAAAACCGACATGGCAATACAGTTGCTAATTTTTTAATTGAGCATAATATTCCGGTTGTTTCGGCCGATTCACTATTATTAAATCATGCTAAGGAAATCACAGTTATTTTATCTTTTCTGAAGTACATTTCCAATCAAAAGGATCTGGTAGCTGCATCGGTTATTTTAAATTATTTACACGACAGGCAATTTTGCACCGAAGCGCAATATGTGTTATTTCTGAGAGAACTCAATACATCTAAACACAAGACGCTGTTTGATATTCTCAATGAGTGCGGTTTGAGAGTTGATATTTTAAAATTATCCACCTCTAATTTATTTGATGCTTGCCTCGAAATTATCGTAACCCTCCAATTAAATGAAAGCAATCCGCAATACACGCGTTTCTTTTTGGATGAGGTGTTGGGCTTCCTGCAAAGTAATACGTCTAACATATCCTTATTTTTGGATTGGTGGGAGCGACGTTCCGAAAAGGCATCTGTGATTATTCCTGAAGGAATTAATGCTGTAAACATTATGACGATCCATGCGTCTAAAGGATTAGAGTTCCCGGTAGTTATTACGCCCTTTTTGACGTGGGATATTGAAAAAACACAATCCATTTGGGTGGATATTGATGAGGAAGGAATTGACTTGCCCGTAGCTTTGATCAATACTACCAAGGCGGCCGACGAGACGATCTTTAAACCTTTGGCTGAGAAAGAACGACAACAACAAACGCTGGATAGTTTAAATATGTTGTATGTTGATTTTACAAGAGCCGTAGAAAGATTACATATTATATCGCCACAACTAAAAAAGAAAAGCATCAAAAATTGCCATACCTGGTTAGCAGATTTTGCCGGAAGCCAGTCAAATTTTAACAGTGATAAACACATACTCGAATTTGGCTCTCTTACAAAAAAAACATCCATTAGTCATAAAGCAGGATTACAACAATTACATATCGCTGGTTTAACTTTTAATCAAAATCCCGACGTGATCCAAATCAAGGAGGCCTCAGCCTATGAAAGTAACGAAGATATCGCCAAAGCACGTGAATACGGAATTTTAGTGCATCATATTTTATCAAAAATAAAAATCAAAGACGATGTGGATGCGGTGATCACCAATTCAATCCTGTCTGGCGACATTACTGATGAAGAATCCCGTAAGATTTTAGGCGACATCAACCAGTTATTATCTATTCCAAGTATTGCAGCCTATTTTGAAAAAGGAGTTGATGTGAAAAATGAATTGGAAATTTTGACGGCAACCGGTGATATTTTGCGTCCCGATAGAGTAGTAGTAGCAAACAACCAGGCTGTTGTAATCGATTATAAAACCGGGAAACGCAATGCACAAAAATACCATGCACAAATGCAGGATTACGAATATGCATTACTAAGTTTGGGTTATTCTTCGGTTAAGAAACTGTTGCTGTATATCCAGGAGCAGGAAGTAGAGGTAATAAATTGATCTATTGAAAATCAGTCTGTTAAAAACAAAATTGTGCAAAAAAGGTCTTGAATGGTAGGATAAAATAATAAATAAGACATTATTTTCGGAAACAATAAATATGTTGTACCTACGTTTTAATTTAAAATGACATGATGTCCGAAAAATCAATTAACGTCTTATATGTAGATGATGAGAAGGATAACCTGCGTGCCTTTACAGCAACCTTTAGAAGATCTTTTAATGTGATAACTGCACTTTCATCCAGCGATGCTGAATTGGCTCTCGCGAATCAGGATATTCATATTTTAATAACAGATCAGCGTATGCCGGTAAAAACGGGCACAGAGCTGTTAGCGCATGCGGTTAAAAAATATCCCGATAAGATCAGGATCCTGTTAACGGCGTATGCAGACATTACCTGCCTGGAAGACGCCATCAACATAGGACATATTTATAAATACTTTAAGAAGCCCTGGCATGAGGAGGAATTGCGCGCCGCTATTGAAGAAGGATACAAATTATTTTGTTTACAAAAAGAAAGAGATAAGCTGGTAAAAGAATTAGAAAATAGAACGTTTGAAGTGAACAAGATTTTGAACCAAAAATAGAGCTGTCTTAATTATATCATTACATATACCACATTATTGCTCTTTACGCTATCCTTTTTTTGTTTCGGAAACTTTTGAGCAATTTCCATTTCAACAATTTGTAAATTTTTTTCGGTTAACTGCTTTTGCAGGCTTGCTAATAGTATTTTTGTTGCAAGGTCGTCCATCAACCCTGTTTTAGAACTGTTAGCGGTGGAATCTTGTCTTGTAATAAAATCTTCTGCCGTAATTTTAAACACGTGACATATATTATTGATCACTTTATCTGTAAAATTACTTTTTCCGGTTTCGAGCTTACTATAATTTTGTTGCTTAATATTGAAAAGGAGTGCCATCTCCAGTTGCTTTTTTTTATTTTTCTTACGTAAGGCTTTCAAATTTTGTGCTAAGTATAAATTGATCCGGCTTTCCATAATTTTTGTCTTCTGAACCGCTAATTTATTAAAAAAATGAAGGTGTGTAACGCCTAAATACCTTGCTTTTTAGTTTTACACCTGTATGGGGTGTAAAATATCTCAAAATACATTCTTTAGCGGTGTAAAATACAAGCTATTTAAATTGCCTCAGATTTTAAAATAATCTTACTTAGGTAAATAATTTCTATTTTATTTTATTACACCCTCAGAATCCAAAACAACCAAGAAAATGAACTTAAAAAAAATGTATTTATGTGGTTTGACAATATTAAGTATTGTTGTTAACACAGCTGTAAAAGCGCAATCAACAATACCCCAGCGAGACATGTGGGCAATCGGTACCAACGTTGTGAAATTTGATCTGGTAACAGGTGCTTTACAATCGGGATCAATAGGTACGTTGCCTATACATGCGGATACTTATTTCGCTTCTGCCGAACCACAGCTATCCACATCCACAATTAACAACGCTTATCACGACGAAAATGGTAATTTGCTATTTTATATTGCGGATAGTAAAGTATATGATTATGAAGGACGATTTATTGGTGCCTTGATGTATGAGCCAGGACCTGGGTTGCCTCAGTCAACAGGCGGTTCCGGAGAGCCTATTAATGGACATAAAGAAATTGCTATTGTTCCGGATAAATGTAACCCCAGGGTTTTTTATATTGTAGCCGGGAACCGATTAAATAACAGCCATAACGGATCTACAAATTTTGACAGTTTTAATACGCCAAAATATACAAAACTCGAAATTGGATTAAATATAAATTCGATTACAGCGGGTGGAGGAATGAATAGCGGTAACGGCGATCCATTAGCTGACGGCAGGCTGGGTTTTTCAAATGACTATTTTGTTTATGTGTACGGTGCTGCTAATGCACCATATTATATTGGCGCGCCTATGCACTCCTTAGTTGCAAACCCCTTACAAAACAATAATGAACCCTTGTATTCACTTGCAGTTAGTAAGGTACAGGCTGATGGTAACAGGCTATTATTTGTAGGTACTGGTAATGAAGTAGCAATTTTTACAAATGCTGAACTTGCCACCTCTGGTGAAATAGATCAGTTAAGTGTACCCGCTTCATTATACTCTAATTTACAGTTCGGGAACCAAAATCCTAATGTAGAACTGGAATTATTTCAAGCTACCAATTCAAATGTAATTCGTATGGCCAATAAACATCCATCAGGAGATGACTATTTTTATAATGATTTTAGCTATGCTGCTGGTGTAATAACGCCATCTTCCCCAATCATGTTAGATGATCAAAGAGTTTATTCAGGCAGGCTTGACTACGGACTGGAGTTTTCTCCTAACGGTCGTTACCTATATTTTACAAATAATTTGGGATTAGCCTATTTTGATCTGAACCAAACTTTGCCGGTAGCAGTCAGCTTGGCAACACAGGTTAATATAAATACTGCTAATTTTAATCAGTCTCAAATAGAAGTTGGTAAAGACGATGCATTGTATTTTTGCAATGGCTCAAAATTGGGAAGATTAATCAATATAAATAATCCAACTACTATAAGTTCGGGTAATTTTACAACATTTAATTTACCTAATACCGTTCCCCAGGCAGCTACAAGCTACAATTTTGATTCAAACGTATTAGGCGGGTTCCTTTATAACTTAAATGATCAGGTAGACGGAGAACCCGCCTATCCGGCGTTTGTAGTGGGAAACACGTTAGCAGACGCAAAATGCTGTATCGAACATAGAAGATACGATGCCGACGTACATAATTTAGCTCTTCTCCCTGCCCAGGGTACTTTTGGAAGCCAAAACCACAACCAGACCTGGAGCCCGGGAGCATTAAATAACCCGTTTGGAAGTGTAAGCGGAACTGTTGTTATTAAAGATCGTTTAGTTATCCCTGCAGGATACACCGTAACCATTAATAATATGATTTTTGAATATAAACCCTTTTTAGATCAACCTAACAATACGGCTGCATTTGTTGACGGTGCCAAATGTGTTTTAGAAAGATCTACTAATACTACAGATAATGGCGGTCAGCTGACATTAAATAATACAATATTCAGGGCCTTCCAGTGTTATTACAGCATGTGGGATGGCGTGGAAGTGCAGGGAGAACCAAGTGCACTGCAGCAGGTGATCACGTCTCCGCCGCTTAGCATCAAAATACGCCATGGAAAATTAGTGATTAATTCAGGCTCCATTATACAGGACGCTTATTTTGGTGCCGCTAACTACCAGTTTGATCTAACAAATGGCAATTCAAGTAATTATTTTAAAACGCCGGTTTTACAAAGTGGCGGAATTATCATCGGAACAGCCAACAGTACCTTTAGAAATAATTACATTGGGGTGTGTTTTATGCCCTATTTTACTGCTAATGTATTGTCAAATTTTAAAAACACCAATTTTTTAGTGAACGCACCTTTAGGTAACCCCTTAATTGCACCTTACGCTATGGCGCTTTTAACCGATACCAAAATTTTGCAGTTTAAGAGTTGTACATTTTTAAATTCCGCAACGCTCACCTATCCCATTGTGCCAACTTTAACAGCACCGGGATTTCTGCATGGGATCTTAGCCTACAATTCTTCTTTATACATTAGCAGCAGCATTAATTCTGTTAATGTACCCTTTATTACGGGCTGTACCTTTGAGAATTTAACCTATGGTATCAGGGCCTTTAACACAACCGTCAACACCATATTGGTGCAAAGCTCCAATTTTTTAAATAACTATCATGGTTCTTATTTCTCCGGTTACAACGGCAGTTCAACCACCGTTGCGCAGCGAAACCGTTATTTTGTATACCAGTACCCAACGGGCACTCCCGCCAGCCAGGCCTCCTACGGGCATTATTTAGATTACTGTAATAATTTTAAGGTACAGGAAAACCGTTTTTACTACAATAGTTATAACGAAACCACCGGGGCATTGGTTGCCGGTAAATACAATGCTTTGGGCTGTATCATCAACGAGGAAAACTCTCTCCAGACTTGTTTTGGTGCAGGATACCAGGGCGATGAGGTTTATAAAAATTTATTCAAAGAAATAAATATTGGCACACAGGCTCAGGGGTTTAATGCTGAACAACCTAAAAATGCAAATACTTTGACTAATGGGTGTTATGTTGGCGTTGTTCCTGCGCCTGAACATAATGTGGGTTTAAAATATAATTGTAATACTTTTAGTGGTACCGACGAAAATGATATTACCGTTATGTATGATGCTGTAGCTAACAAGCCGGGTCGTATTGCTTTTCAGCAAGGCGGCGGCACCAGCACCGGGAATGTACACAGCCATGTCACAACACCCTTTAATTGTACAGCATTTAATGCCTTAAGTGAACGTGAGCAATATATTGACAAAACAGGCATTAATAACACCAATCCAAATTACTTGGAAAGTGTGTATAATAATGCGGCGACTGAGAAATTATTTTGTTTTTCTCCCTTTGTTATTGCTCCCAATACCGGCAGCACCTTGCATAACACCGGGGTAAAAAGTGTTACCTTTGGTAACCCCAATACCTGCCCCAATAAAGTAGATGTCCTTAACCCGGGTTTCATGGCATCAACATCTGATTACAACAATTTAACCTCCTTAATTAAAAGCGCTGAACAGCCTTTGATTAAAGGCGATGCGCTGGATTTAACCAATGTAATGAACAATGGAACAACGGCGCAGATAGGAAACGACCTGTTAGCCCAGGGCTCTTTTTTAAGCGACCGCGCATTACTGGCTGCTGTGCGTAAAGGCTTACCCCCGGTTACCTTAAAGGACATCATCCTTCTGAACTCACCGGTTACAGAAACCGTAAAAAATGTATTGGATAGCATACTCTTACCTGAGGATATCCGAAAAGAAATAAACAACGCACAAACCGGTACCAGTCAACGCCGCATCCAGGAAGCTTTGCTGGCAAATTTACGTGATCAGCAACACAGTTTGGCTATTGATGCCATGACCGCTTTATTATTGGACAGTATTTACCGGAAACCCGAAGAAATAAATAAATTAGTAGTAACTTTAAGTATTGCTGATGCTAATGGTCAAAAAGTGAAAACCTATTTAAATTACAACGACGTGGTGAACGCGCAAAAAGAACTGGATACATTACTGGTTAAAAAAGGAAGCGCTGATCCTCAATGTGCTTATTTACAATCTTTAGTGGATATTTACAGGGATCAGCAAATTGGCGGATTAGGTTTGGTAACCAATGCCAAAGCGGAAGCCACCATATTGGCATTAAGCGGCGATCACAATGAATTTGAGAGCCGTGGGGCGATCGGTTTATTACTGTTGAACAGCCGCTCAACTTACCAGGAATGGATACAGGGAAAGCCCGGCTCGGAAAAGGCACGCCTTGCACAGCAAACGGATAATGAGGAGTCTACAGCGGTTATAGAAAACCTTAACTTTAAGGTATATCCAAACCCAAGTACGGGTTTATTTTACTACGAGTATAATGCAGAGGAAAATAATAATGAACCTGCTACGTTAACGGTTATAGATATGTTAGGAAAAGTTCTTATTAACGGCACTATCAACCAGGCTAATGCAAAAGGCATGATTAATTTGAGTGAGCTAAACAATGGCATTTACTTCATCACCATATCCAATTCTAAAAAACAATTATTTACCAATAAACTAAGTGTTATTAAATAGCATATTTTTACAAAGGGTTAAGCAATTGCTTAACCCTTTATTTACAAAATTCATAATTTTCGTGGTGTTTTTTGTAGGTGGAATGCTTTGTGCTCAGAATAAGATATCGGTAATAAGGCCGTCTATTTTAACGACTAATAGCGAAGGAGGGGGAGCTTTCTATCACCAAAACAAAATAGTATTTTCAAGTTCAGGTAATCTTAGCAGTGATTCAAATAAACCCTATCACCTAACTTTCTTATTTAACGCTGATCTTGATACTCTACAAACTTCCACTAAAAAATTATCCGGAAGCATTAGCAACAACTCTTTCTATCTATCTCCATTTGGTGCTAACAGAGCTAACGAAATGTTTTATTCTGGATTTTCTGACAACTACAGTGGGATAGCAGATGCCCATATTTTTGCTAAGTCTACTGTCACTAATTTGAGTTTAATGAATTATAAAGCTTATAAGTCAAAAAACATATGTTACCCCGGCATAAACAATCGGCAACTTATAAATGATAGCACCTTTATTGTAACACGAAGTTTTAAATATGCAGTCAGTTTTAATCAGAACAATTTTAGCTTGTGGTGGATTAATAGAAATCTGGATACTCTAAATCAAAAAGTATATATTAACAATAAAAATTGCTTCGCTAAGAATGTTATTCCTCTTCCTAGTAAAGATTTACTTGTTTATGGTGAAACAGATAGTATAGATGTAAATGATTCTTTTATAATGAGAATTGACAGCGTTGGGAATATAAAATGGGTAAATAGTTATGGAACTAGCAGTTATGATGGACACAGGCTGATAAGACTAAATAATTATTTTTATTTAATTGGTGGTTCTGATTTACTTAGTATTTGTACCACAACCTTATCAACAATCTTGGTTACTAAACTCGATGAAAACGGAGTTATTTTAAAAACTACAAAAATTGAAACTAATAGAAAAGTAGTAATATCACAATTACAAATAATCGGTAACGATTTTGTTATCGCGGGTTCGTCATGTAATAGCTTTACAAGTGGTTATTCAGGAGTGTTTTTAAAAGTAGATACTAACGGCGTTATAAAAAATCAATACATTATAGGACAGAACCAAACAAACTTCGAAAATTTTCTGCCTTACGAAATAACATCAGATTCCCTTAAAAATATTTATTGTGCAGCAAGTAGTTGGACTGGCGGCGGTAATCCAATTTATCAAGACAATCTTATCAAACTCGATAGTAATTTAACAGGCTGTTACCCCAGTGAGCCCGCTTTTAACTTTACAACAACCGTTGCGCCTCCAGGATTTTTACACAATATTCCCATTCATTTCAGGGTAGCTAAAGATAGTATTTATGAAGTATTTGGTACCATAAACCAGGGTTATGGTTTTAATACGCTGGTTGATGAGTGTAGCGGTTATGTGGGGTTACAGGAACATGTAAAACAAAACCAACATTTTAAAATTTATCCAAACCCAAGTACGGGTTTATTTTACTACGAGTATAATGCAGAGGAAAATAATAATGAACCTGCTACGTTAACGGTGATAGATATGTTAGGAAAAGTTCGTATTAACGGCACTATCGACCAGGCTAATGCCAAAGGCATGATCAATTTGAGTGAATTGAATAATGGCATTTACTTCATCACCATATCAAATTCTAAAAAACAATTATTTGCCAATAAACTAAGTGTTATTAAGTAGTGATGGACACTTTATAATGCATTGTCATTTACTTTCTTTTAAGCCCTTCGATATCTTTAACCACCATTTACCGCCTCCACTATACAACCCACCTATTTAGGCTTTATTTAATCCCTAGCTTTCCATTACATTTGTGCCGGTAAATCCAATAAATCCCCAATTTAATCGTTACACAAAAGGTAAAAAAAGCGTTTAGGAAACTAAAACCTTAAAAAAAGTTTCCTATTTTTGCACTTCAATTTTGAATATACAAAATATCTATGAAAAAAATTATTCTATTATTTCTTGTGAGTCTTGTCTTCACTACGCAGGCGCAGGAAAAACATACGGTTAGCGGCTACATCAAAGATGCCAAAAATGGGGAGGCGCTGATTGGCGTTACGGTGTACAAAAAAAACTCGCAGATAGGCACCAGTACTAATGAATATGGGTTTTACTCTTTAACGCTGCCAGCTGGGCAGGATACCATTATGTTTTCTTTTGTTGGTTATAAAACGGTGGCCCAACCGGTTGATTTGACAAAAAATCAAACCGTCAGTATGGAAATTGCCGAAGAAGGTAAAGAACTCGAAGAAGTAGTAGTTTCATCCGAAAGGGAAGATAAGAATATCAAGAGTATGGAAATGAGCGTGGCAAAACTGGATATTAAACAAATTCAAAAAATGCCTGCTTTATTGGGAGAGGTGGACGTTATTAAAAGCATTCAACTATTACCAGGTGTTACCACTGTAGGAGAAGGCGCCAGCGGTTTTAATGTACGTGGCGGAAATATTGATCAAAATTTGGTGTTGATGGACGAAGCGCCTGTATATAACTCCTCCCATTTATTTGGTTTCTTTTCGGTATTCAACCCGGATGCGGTTAAGGATGTAAAATTAATTAAAGGCGGTATTCCCGCTCAGTATGGCGGACGTGTATCGTCCATTTTGGATATCAGGATGAAAGAGGGGAATAGTAAAAAGCTGGAAGTAAATGGTGGTATTGGAACGATCTTTAGTCGTTTATCTATTGAAGCGCCTTTGTTTAAAAACAAAGCTTCATTTATTGTAGCCGCACGCCGCAGTTATATTGATATCCTGGCAAAACCTTTATTAGCCAAACGTCAGCCTGATTTGAAAGATGCTAAATTTTATTTTTATGATTTAACTGCAAAGTTTAACATGAGAATCAACGATAAGAATACGGTGTTTGCCAGCGGTTATTTTGGGAGAGATGTGTTTGGAGCTGGTTTTAAATTTAACTGGGGAAACAGTACAGCTACATTAAGATGGAATCATATTTTTAACAGTAAGTTATTTATGAATGTGAGTACCTTTTATAGTAACTACAAATATGAATTAGGATTCAAGGATGAAGGAAGCAGTCAAAAATTTGAATGGACCTCCAACATTATTAATTATAGTGTTAAACCTGATTTTACTTATTATTTAAATAGCAAAAATACAATTCGTTTTGGAGCACAGGGGATCGTTTTTACGTTTAAACCCGGTACGGCCACTATTACTTCGCAGGATGGGATTTCCTCACCCATTGGTTTAGATAACCAGTATGGTGTTGAGTATGCCGCATACGTGGACAACGAACAAAAACTATCAAACCGTTTTACCTTACAATACGGCTTAAGGTGGTCGGCTTTTAATTACATGGGTAAAGGCACAAAATATACTTATCGCGATACTATTCCAAATGAGAGCCGCCCCTTGGATGGCGAAGAAAAAATCGCTTCCGGAGAAACTATTAAAACCTACAACAACCCCGAGCCACGTTTGGCCATTAATTATACCATCAATGATAAGAGTTCCATTAAATTAGGTTATAACCGCATGTCGCAGTATTTACATATTGTATCAAATACGGCAGCATCCACGCCACTGGATATTTATACACCGGTTACCAATAATATCAAACCCTTAATTGCCGACCAGGTTACTTTAGGCTACTTCCGCAACTTTAAAGAGAACATGTTTGAAACGTCGGCAGAGGTGTATTACAAGGATCTTCAAAATCAGTTGGATTATGTGGATAATGCCAGTTTGTTATTAAATAAATATTTAGAAGCGGATCTGGTTCAGGGTAAAGGCCGCGCCTATGGATTTGAATTATACCTTAAAAAAGCGAAAGGGAAATTAAACGGATGGGTAAGTTATACGCTCTCAAAAACAGAACGTAAAGTACGAGGCATCAGTAACGAAGATTGGTTTTTATCTAAGTACGATAGAACACATAACGTAAACACTGTTTTGATTTTTGATTTAAACAAGCGTTTCAGTTTCTCGGCAAACTTTGTTTACATGACGGGTACACCGGCAACATTTCCAACGGCTAAAGTCGAAGTACAGGGATATGTTATTCCATACAACACGGATAACAAAAGAAATAATTACCGGAATACTGCATACCACAGAGCAGATATTGGTATCACGTATAATTTTAAAAGTAACGATCGTAAAAGATGGAAAAGTACATTGGTGTTAAGCGTTTATAATTTGTATAACCGCCGAAATGCATTTTCAATTTATTTCCGTAATAACCCTGATAACCCTACTAATACGGAAGCCGTAAGGTATTCGGTGGTAGGCTCAATTATTCCTGCGATTACTTATAATTTCAAATTTTAAATATCAGACACACCGTTATATGAAAACTATTAAACTATTTTTATCATTATGTATTGTTCTTGCTTTAACATCCTGTGAAGATGTGATCCAGGTTAAGCTTGATCAGGGAACCCCTTTATTAAACGTGGATGCGTTTGTAAATGATATGCGCTCGCAACAAAAAGTGCGCTTAACCTACACCGATAACTATTTTAGCCAGAAGGCCAATGAGCCTGTGCATGGTGCCACTGTTAATTTGAGAGACCTGACAGATGGCATCGATTATATATTTACCGATGACAACAACGGGAACTATGTTTTCAATTTGGCAGCTACAGATACTTTAGGGAGAGTTGGACATCGATATGAGCTAACGATCACGCATGATGGCAATGTTTTTAAATCTAATTCGCGCATGGCCAGAACCGCACAGGTAGATAGTTTGATAGTTGAGTATAGGGAAGCTGGTTCCTTTGGTGGCGAGGCAGGCTATCGTTTTTCTTTTTTAGGTACTGATCCAGTGGGAGATACTTCTGATTTTTACTGGATCAAATCATACCGTAATGGGGTGTTTTTTAATCGCGGTGGTGACATTAACATATGCGAAAACGCGGCTTTTGGTGCGGGCGCCGACGGGCTTATTTTTATAACACCGGTTGCCGAAGGAATTACGCCGGGCGGCGAACGGTTTCAGAAAAATGATGTCTGCCGCGCAGAAATACATTCTATCAATTTAGAAACGTATAATTTTTTAAACCAGGTGTTCACACAAACAACAAATTCGGGATTATTTGCCACCAGCCCCGAAAACATAAAAACCAATATTACCAATACAACCAGCGAAAAGGTAAAAGTAGTAGGATGGTTTTGTATGAGTGCGGTTGGATTTAGAGAAAGAGTAGCAGAGTAATTGATTTAAGATGAAGGTGGAATGTAAAGGAGTTAAGGATTTGTTTTCACCTGGATCATTTACCTTTTATCTGTTTTATAAATAAGATTCATCATCTCTTCATCTTTTCGGTATACATCAATATACAGCTTTAACCCTGTACTATCTGCATGAGCCGTATAGTAACGTGTATAGATGGGAAGAGGTTTCTTTAATTTTAATTTACGCTGCTCTTGTTTTGCAAAATATACCTGTAAACTATCGTGTGTGTAATGCACACTATCATCTCTTACTAAAAAATCGGCAAAATCAACAAATTTTTCTAACCGAATGCATCCGTGGCTTTGAGCACGAGAACTGGTTTTAAAATAACGTTTAGAATTGGTGTCATGTAAATACACACCAAAAGGATTATGAAAATTGAATTTTACAACGCCTAAGCTATTTTCTTCGCCAATGCGCTGCCTGAATCTTACCGGCAAATAATCTTTCGTATACCGTCTCCACGGAATTTTTGTATAGTCCAATACTTTATCTCCTGCGCCCAGCACTTCAAAGTTCTTTTTTCTAATATAAGAGGTATCGCGTTGCACTGCAGGTAAAATTTCTTTGGTGGCAATACTGATAGGAACGTTCCAGTAGGGGTAAATCAGCATATGATCTATTTTGCTTCTCAAGATTGGGGTTTGGTGATCAGGCTTTCCGCAAACAATAGCAGATTGCATAACTACCGTATCCTTTTCAAACACAATCAGCCAAAAAGCAGGTATGTTGATAAATGCATATTTATCAGGAAATTTATTTTCCCAACGCCAGCGTTCCATCGCCATGCAAATTTGTTTAATGGTTTTTTCACGATTATATGAGAGCGCCTGCGTTGTATATTTTCCTAATTTACCATCAGGCTGTATGAACCATTTTTTTTGAAATTTATTCAACGCTTTCGCTAAGCGCACGCTGTCGTTATCTGCAGAAATAGTATCATAAAACCCTTGTTTTTTTAAACTTTTAATAATCAGATCACGCTTAATGATGGAATCTTTCTGGGTGACAAAAGGAATAGAATCCAGTTGGAATAAAGAAGGATCGTTTAAAATGGTTGCTAATTCTTTTTTTAGCATGCGATAGTCATAGAATTTAGGTTCTAATGAATCCACAGATGCTTTTAAATTGCCATGTTTATATCCGCTTACTAAAATGCTGTCCCAGCCTTTATCAAGCTTGCTAAAGTTAGTTTGTAATAAAAGACTATCTGCATAAAAACGACCTTTGTTTACATGCGCGCCTATTAAAAAATACGCGTCACTCATTAAAAGATCGGCTTTTACCAAAGAAGTTACGTTGAGCAGTTCTTTATTCGAATGAATGGAAGCCAGGTGGCTTTTGATTTTTAGCAGGTGATAATTACCGGGAATCAAGCCATAGTAGTTTATCTTTTCAATAAGCTTTAGTAAACTATCCCCCTTCGCATTAAAATTACTTTTTTCAAACCACAAAAGTTGATTGCTGTATTGAGAACGGAAATAGCGATAGCAACTTAATTGAATGGAATCAACAGTAATGATAGTGTCTTTAGTGAGAATGCTTGCCAACTGTTTAGTTGTTTCTTTTTCAAGATCCTGGGGCTTAGAAATTTTAACTACGGATTCCTTTGTTTCGTTTGAACAGGAAAAAATAAATACGCTAACTATTATAAAAAAACAAAGCCTCATCTTGATAAAGATAAGGCTTTGTTTTGATTTGAAAAAAATACTTATTTAGTAACGTTAAACTTACCCGTTTTTAAAACCTGGTTGTTCTTATCGGTTACGTTATACATATAAACGCCAGTGGCAAGGTTGTTTAAATTCATTCTGGCTTTACCCATCTCCATCATTTCAGTAGCTACGATTTTACCATTCATATCAAAAGCGGTTATCTTTACAGCGTCCGTGCTTTCAGTTGCAAAGTTGATGTTGCCCGATGCGGGATTAGGGAATACCGCTAATTGAATTAATGATTTTTGGTTTTCACTGATGCCCACATTATTATCTTTTAATGCTGTTACAAACGTTTGCGCGCTTGTTCCTAAAGCTGATGTAAGGGTAGAATTTGAGATGGAAAATAAAGGCGCTTTAAAAACTAAAGCTGTACTGGGATCGTAATAATCGTAATATTCTAAATTGATCGTAGCAGGGCCAATTGGTAATCCTGAAACTGTAATGGTTTGTGTAGTCAACACTCTGATTGCATTCACATACGTATTTCCCGAAGGTAATGTTAAGGTACCTGTAGCGTCTGCTAAAATTTTGCATTGTCCGCTGAAAGTTGCATTATTTGCATACAGGACAGCTGATCCACTGATAGCGGAAGTTGTAGTGCTGTTCAGTGACATTGGATATATCGCATAAACTGCAGGACTGCTGTAGCCCAAAGTTGCGTTTACTCCATTAATTGACATGTCGCCACCGTAATATTTTAAATCGGAAGCACTTGAGCTGTAATACGCTGTGCTATTTGTTCCCGAAGAATATTTAACATTTGCCATCGTATACGATGTGTTTGTATTAGCAGTAGCTGTGTAATTTACCGCAGTAGCCGTGTTTTGAGAAATTGATCCGTAATTCCAAACAGAGCCAGCTCCGGAAGCTCCGGAAGAAACTCCAACAGTGCTACATGGATAAGTTGAATAAAGGTCTCCGGAAACGTATGAGTGATTAGCCTGGTTCAGTGTTTGGGCCCCTGCGGCAAATCCTAAAATTGTAAATAGTGATAGTAACGTTTTTTTCATGTGTTTGTGTTTTAATTGTTTATTCAAATGTATTTAAATTTCAGATAGTTACAAAATTTATTTCGGCATAATCTTACTTGTTCAACTGTGTTAAAATGCTGGGTTTCCTTCTAAACGTAGTATCCGTTTTTTTTATTGTTACCTTAAGAAGGGTTTTTAAAACACCATTTTGCCAGGGTTTAAAATCATGTTTGGATCGAACAGTCTTTTAATATTTCGCATGAGTTCCATTTGGTATTCGGGAAATACAATTTCCAGATAGTCCTTTTGAACCAATCCAATGCCGTGCTCTCCGCTAATGGTGCCACCTAATTTTTTGCAGAGTTCGAATATTTCAACAATTCCTTTCGGTAATTCCCGTTCCCACACATCATCACTTAAGTCGCCTTTAATAATATTTACATGCAAATTACCATCACCGGCATGTCCGTAACAAACACTTTTAAATCCGTATTTTGCCCCAATATCTTTTACGCCTTTTAATAAAACCGGTAACTCGGCTCTTGGTACAACAGTATCCTCTTCTTTATAAACCGAATTACTTTTAACGGCTTCACCAACTTTGCGCCTGATTTTCCATAACGATGCTTTTTGTTCAGCGCTATCGGCCATTAAAATTTCATCGCAACCGTGTTCAGTCATGATATTACTAATGGTCTCACAATCATTAAACAGAACGTCCATATTATTGCCATCCACTTCAATTAACAACAAAGCTTGCCATTCCGGATCGATCGCAAAATTAACTTCTCCGGCATATTTAATACTCCAATCAATGGCATCGCGTTCCATAAATTCCATAGCGCTGGGAGTAATGCCGGCTCTGAAGGTTGCGCCAACTGCTTCACACGCTTTTTCGGCTGAAGTAAAGGGTACCAACATCAAAAGGTCATACTTGGGTAACGGAATTAATTTAAAAACTATTTTGGTGATGATTCCTAACGTTCCCTCACTACCAACCATTAAATGAGTTAAGTTATATCCGGTAGAATATTTTAGGGTGTTGGCGCCGGTCCAGATAATATCTCCGTTCGGTAATACCATTTCAATATTCAAAACATAATCTCGGGTAGTACCATATTTTACAGCTTTTGGTCCGCCGCTACTATGGGCTACATTACCACCAAGGGAGCAGCTTCCCCAGCTGGCAGGATCAGGCGGATAAAATAATCCTGCTTTTTTCACTTCTTCCTGAAATACATAGTTGATTACCCCGGGTTCAACAGTAGCCTGTAAATTTCGTTCATCTATGTGCAGGATCTTACTAAAATATTCCATACTGATAATAATGCCACCATATATCGGTAAAGCGCCACCGCTTAAGCCTGTTCCTGCACCACGCGCGGTAACGGGTATTTTGTGAGTGTTTGCAAGTTTCATGATCTCAGCAATTTCCTGCACCGTTTTTGGTTTTAAAACCACCTCCGGTTTGTAAACCAAGTCTTCGGTTTCATCCTGGCCATATTTTTCTAAATTGTCAACGTCTGATAATACAAATTCTTCACCGACTATTTGTTTCAGTAAAGTGATGTGTTCCGCATTTATTTTAGTGTAAGTACTTTTCACGTTTTATTTTTTGAAATAAAGGTTAATGATTTTTTCAGCTTCACCAGGTTGTTGAGTGCCAATTAAAAAAGGCTTACCATTGGTTCTGATTAATTTAATGCCGTTTTTACCGGATACATTATAACACCATCCATTTCCACTGGCGCTATAACGAACTCCCCAGCCGCCATAGTCGGTAAGCGGTGAGTAGGTGACAACAGCAATAGATTGTATTTCTTCCCATTTAATAATTCGTTTAGAAAACGGGATGCCGGCAAATGTTATAAAAATGCCTTCACGGTTTATGAATGTTTTTAATTTTAAAACCAGGAACCAAAAAAATATCAGGCTGGTGAATACGATCAGGGCTATAAACAATTCGGACTCCTTAGATCCGTCTTTTGATGGAACAATATCAAATTGAACAAGTGACGCAAGTACAATTATTAAAAGACAGGGCACGCCGGCAATTAAATAATGCCACCATTTATTAAATTTCTGTGTTTCACCGAAAGTGGATTCCATCTTTTAATTATTTTTTTAATTTTATAACAGCCCATTCGTTTTTATGATAGCTTTCGTCAAAACTAAATCCAATACCGGTTGCCAGTTGTTTTAGTTCTTCTACGTCAGTGGTAAAAAAACCACTCAACAATAAATAGCCTTCTTTTTTTAAACAGGTATAGTAAGCAGGCAAGTCTTTTTTTAATACGTTTTTATTGATGTTGGCTAAAATTACATCATATGTTTCCTGCGCAGGCAACAGAGAGGCATCGCCTTTTTTAAATTCAATATCGGAAGCATTATTGATACCGGCGTTTTCAATAGAATTTTCAATGCTCCATTCATCAATATCAATTCCCGATACTTTAGCAGCTCCCAGTTGCTTTGATAAAATAGCCAATATACCGGTGCCACAACCCATATCTAAAACGGTAGACTCTTTAAAAGAAAGGCTAAACATAGTTTTGCTCACAAGCCAGGTAGTATCATGATGCCCGGTTCCAAAACTCATTTTCGGAGTAATGATAATATCGTGTTTTACATTTTCGGAGGCAGGGTGAAAATGGGCGCGAATGCAAACCAGATCATCTACATAAACAGGATTAAAGCTTTTCTCCCATTCTTCATTCCAATTTGTTTTTGGAATAGCGGTTCGAATATAAGAAAATACGAAATCGTCAAAACTGAGTTCTTTCACGAGGTGTTCATTGTCTAACTCTTCCTGAATGTAAGCATCCAGTCCGGTATCATTTTGTGTAAAACTCTCAAATCCCAAATCGGCGAGTAAAGCAATTAAAATATCAGAACCTGGTTCCGGTGGAGAAACAGTGAACGCGTATTGTATATAATCCATGTTCAAAGGTATGAAATATGGAAAGGATGTGTCTGTTTTTGATTACGATTTATGAAATGCCTTTGTTTAATTTCTTTTACAAAAAAAAGCCACCTGAATAAACAGGTGGCTTTCCAAAAATAAAATTCAAGATTATTTTAAAGTACAAGTTGTAGTTGTAGTTTTTGTGTTAGCGAAATTTCCGCTTTCGTTGTTATTAACTACATCTGTGTTAGAAGTTGGGCAAACTTGATTTGCTTCACCTTTTTTCATTTTACCGTATTTTACTTCATAACTAGTAGTGCTTGTTGGATTTGGGAAGTAAGTAGTATTTGAGTTAGACTCAGAAACTGTACAAGAACACGTTTTTTCTTTTTTACAAGAAGCAAAAGTTACTGCAACTAATACAGCTGCTAACAAAGTGATTTTTTTCATTTTTTTAAAGTTTAAGTTTTTAAATTGTATGAGCACTCTTAAACAAAGGTCGTACCACGTTTGTTAAAAAGCATTTAAAATTAACATTTGAAATAAATGTACTTAAAAATCAGGTAGTTAGAAGGAGAAGATGATCTTGCAAAAGTCGTCCGCGTTCAATGATGCGCCTCCAATTAAGCCTCCGTCAACATCCTTACATCTAAATAGCTCCTGTGCATTTTGAGCATTGCAACTTCCTCCGTATAAGATAGATACGGCATTTGCTATTCCAGAATCGTATAGGTCCGAAACCACATTTCTTATAAAAGCATGCATTTCCTGTGCTTGAGTTGCCGTAGCGGTTTCTCCGGTTCCAATAGCCCAAACGGGTTCATAGGCAAGAACAAACTTTGAAAATTCATCAATGGAAAATTCTTTTAATACCGTTGTTAATTGCTCGGTAATTACCTTGAAATGATTATCGGTTTTGCGCTCGTGGATAGTTTCGCCAACACAAAAGATAGGTTTAATATTATTCTTTAAAGCTTCCCGGATTTTTAAAATAAAATCGCCTTCCTTTTCTTTAAAGTATTGCCTTCTTTCGCTATGACCTACAAGCACGTAGTTACAACCTACCGAATTTAACATGGCGGCGCTTACCTCTCCGGTATAGGCCCCGCCTGTATTGGTATGGCAATTTTGCGCTCCTAAAAAGAAATTTTCTTTTTTAGAAAGCAGTTCTCTAACCGGTATTAAATAAGGAAAAGAGGGGATAATAATTTTAGTAACTTCATCAAAATCATTTACCTGATTTGTGATCATCTCTACAAGGGTCTTTGCATCCTGCAGTGATTTATTCATTTTCCAGTTGCCTGCAACTATTTTTTGTCTGCTCATTATTTTACTCTCACACGTGGATCCAACACGCCATAAGCGATATCCACAAAAATATTAGTTACCACAAATATGGTGGCGAAAATTAAGGTAGCTCCCATTACAACCGGTAAATCGTTTTTGGTAAGGGCTTCAAATACTTCATACCCAATACCTTTCCAGCTAAAAATATATTCCACAAACACAGCCCCGGCCATTAAACCCGCAAACCAGCCAGAGATAGCCGTTACTACAGGATTTAGTGCGTTTTTTAACGCATGTTTGGTGATAATAGCATATGTGGTTAATCCTTTGGCCTTGGCAGTGCGGATATAATCCTGGCTCATTACATCTAACAGGGAACTCCTCATTAATTGTACAACAATAGCAAGGGGTCTAATGCCTAACGTAATAGAAGGTAAAATAAGGTTCTTCAATTTTAATTTTTCTCCGTCCCACACATCAATATCATATAAACTGCCCGTTGGCGATAAACCTGTATAATCTGCCAGAACATAACCAAATAACCAGGCAATAATCAAACCCACAAAAAACGAGGGAGCTGCCATTCCTAAAACCGCTAATACCAATGATAGGCGGTCATAAATGGTATTGCGTTTGATAGCACTGATAATTCCTAAAAATATACCAACGATAGAAGCAATCACAATAGAAGTAAAAGCCAGAACGGCAGTTTCGGGTAGGGTTTCAATGATGATATCAGAAACGCGTCGTTTGGTGATATATGAACGCCTTAAATATGGTAGTTTTAATACAACAGATTTGTTTTGTCCAATGGTAAATAAAGCTTTCCAATTGTATTTTTCAGGATTCAGATACCAATGGCTTTGATCATTTGTATTGTTATGTATAGACACAGGCGAAAGGTCATTCAGGTACATGGCATACTGCTCCATGATTGGCCTGTCCGTACCAAGATCCTTATGAATGGCTTCAATAGCATCTTTATTGGCCCTTTGTCCAAGCATAATGGTTGCAGGGTCTCCCGGTAATACATTAAACAGGAAAAATATCACAGTAATAACACCGTATAAAACCAGGATACTATATAATATTTTTTTTGTTATGTATTTTAGCACAATCCAGACGACAGGTTCAACAATCTGCTAAGTAAGTAAAATTATTCAGTATATAAAATATTTTCGGCGAAATTTAAACTTTATGGTTTGCATTAAAATTTTAAGGTAACTTTGTATTGCTTGAGATCAAACAGCAAAATAATGAGGGTTTGGAATGCCGTTTTGTGCACGGTTATGCTGCTGACCGCTTTTAATTTACAGGCTCAAAAAGTGGGATTGGTTATGAGTGGTGGCGGGGCCAGCGGTATTGCGCATATTGGTGTATTAAAGGCACTCGAAGAAAATAAGATACCGGTTAATTGTATTGCCGGAACATCAATCGGCAGTATTATAGGAGGGTTATACGCTTCAGGTTATTCGCCACTTGAAATAGAACACATGGTGAAAGAACAAGTGTTTTCTGATCTTACAAAAGGAGAGATGTCCCCAAAGTTTGGCTACTTCGTTCGTAAACGCGATGACTACGCATCCTGGCGGACTCTAAAATTAAATCTGAATAACTCCCTGATAAGTAATCTGGCTACTAACCTGATCAATTCGGTTCCCATAGATTTTTATTTAATGGAGACCTTTGCTCCTGCGAATGCAGCGTCTCATTATAATTTTGATAGTTTGATGGTACCTTTCAGATGCGTTGCTTCAAATATCGAAAAAAAGCAAAGCGTTGTGTTCAGAGATGGCGATATGCCTTCCGCGATTAGAGCTTCCATGAGTTACCCGTTTTATATCAGGCCAATTTCCATAGACAGTGCTTTATTATTTGATGGAGGTTTGTATAATAACTTTCCAACCAATGTGATGTATGAAGAGCTGTACCCGGATTTTATGATCGGAAGTTCTGTTACAGAAAACTCTAAATTGCCAAGCGATGATAATTTGTACCTCCAATTACGAAACATGTTGATGAATAAAAGTAATTTCGATTTGGTGTGCGAGAATGGAATTATCATTCAGCCATGGGCAGACGTAAGTATTTTCAATTTTGAATCGGCGCAGCGTTTGATAGATAGTGGATATGCCGCCACCATCAGGCAAATGCCTAAAATTAAAGCCTGCATTACCAATTATCAGAATACTTTAGAGCTTTATGAAAAACGTAAAATTTTCAGAGAGAAGTCACAGGTTGCTAAAATCGTTTATAATAAGGTGGTGGTTAATGGTGTAAGCGGAAGTATGAAAAAGTTTGTGACTAAAAGTATCGTTAGTAAACGGGATACTTTTACATTTAAGCAACTCAAGCGTCAGTATTTCAGGTTAATGGCCGATGAAAAAATTAAGTCGGCTTATCCCATGACAAAACTTGATACAGCCAGCGGCAAATACACGCTTACTTTAAATACAAAAAAGGATAAGCATTTATTTTTTGATATTGGAGGTAATCTATCCAATCGTCCTATCAGTAACTTCTTTTTGGCCGTGCAATATAATTACATTGGAAAGATTGGTTTTACCGTTTACGCCAATGGTTATTTAGGAAAATTAAATTCGAGTTCACTCACTAAAATACGTTTCGAGTTTCCTACAAAAATCCCTTTTTATATTGAACCTTCGTTCACTATTTCACGTTGGGATTATTATAAAAGCAGCGCCTTATTTTATGATTTTGAGAAGCCAGCTTACCTGATTCAGGAAGATTTGTTTGGAGAATTAAATGTGGGAGCGCCGGCTGGTAATATTGGAAAGGTTGTTTTAACAGGAGGCCTTGCCGAATGGAAAAACAGGTATTACCAGGTAGATCAATTCACAAAACTAGACACCAGTGATGTCAGTGTTTTCGACTTTGGGTATGGTCAGATTTCCTATCAAATCAATACCCTCAATAAGAAGCAGTACGCCACTGAAGGAACAAATATTGTAGTAAGGGCGAAGTATGTTAGCGGTATGGAACACTATTTTCCGGGCTCCACGGCTATAGAAATGGTACCTTATATTGATGGACCCGTACACGACTGGTTTAATTTGAAATTAACTATTGATAAGTATATAAAACCTATAAAGTATTTTAAGATAGGTGTTTTTGCAGAAGGAGTTTATTCATCTCAGGATTTTTTTAGAAATTATCAGGCTTCTATTTTATCCGCGCCTTCATTTAATCCCATACCTGAGAGTCAGACGTTATTTATCGACGATTACCGCGCCCACCAATATATGGCCGGAGGATTAAAAACGATCTTAACTCCTTATAAAAATCTAGACGTCCGTTTTGAGGGTTACTTATTTCAACCTGTTTATTCTATTATCAAAGAGCCTTATGGAAAGGCAAATTATAGCACCGCTTTCTTGTACCGCCATTTTTTAGGAATGGGTGCTTTGGTTTACCACACACCTATTGGGCCTATAAGCATTGGTGTAAACTACTATGATAAAAACGAAAATAGCTTTTCGTTCTTTTTCCATTTTGGTTATACGATCTACAACAAAAAATCAATTGATTAATTGTTTATTCCTCGTAGTATTATACGCGTTCCCTCTGCCATATATGGCTTTTCCTCATTTAACAAATTTTAAATATTATGTGGGCAATAATGGGTTTAAATTTGAATCAGATGCCAGTAAAACAATATTCTAACTACAATTAGCCGCAACTTATGAAAAAGTTTTTCCTCAATTTTATTTTAATCTCAATTATTACCACAACATATGGCCAGGGCGGACATGATATTCATGTTAATTTTAAGAACTGTAAAGACACCATGATGTTTTTGGCATTTTACAGGTTTGATAAATCGTATATAGCAGATACCTGTAAAAAAGTAGTTAAAGGAAACGTGGTTTTCAAGGGACCTAAAACACTGGATAAGGGTGTTTACTATTTGGTAAGTCAGGATAAAGTCAAATACTTTGAGTTTTTAATATCGGATAACAATCAAAAAATAACGATCAGCACTGATACACTTGATCTGGTAAAAAATTTAAGGTCAACCACATCAAAAGAGAACGAGGACTTTTTTACATATATTAAATTTTTTAGCTCAAAAAATAAAGAATATACTGAGCTTCAGTCGAAATCGAAAGGCATGAATAAGAAGGATTCGGCAGCTTTTTTAATGGAGAATGGCAAGCGCATGAACGATGAGGTAGTGGCTTACGAAAAGACTTTTTATGAGCAACATAAAGGTACTTTCTTAGGCGATTTTGTTAACTTAAAAATGGAAAAGGAAGCTAAGGAAATTCCAAACGCTTCCAACGGCCGTCCTGATAGTTTATACAGCTACAATTATTATAAAAACCATTATTGGGACGGTGTTAATTTCCAGGACGATGGTATTATTCATACGCCATTCTTTGCCGATCGTTTAAAAAAATATTTCACAAATATAATTGTTACCCATCCTGATACGATGATCGTGGAGATTGACCGCATCATGGCCAAAACAAAACCTGGAACAACGATGCATACTTTATTGTTGAGCCATTTCCTTTCGTCTGCCGAGACCTCAAAGCTAATGGGTTTTGATAAAGTGTTTGTTCACATGGTTGATAAGTACATAAAAACCGGAGCTGCTAAAGAGGTGTATCCCGAGGAATCAATCACAAAAATAATTGAGCGTGGTAATATTTTAAAACCCCTATTGTTGGGTAACATGGCGCCCGATATATTAATGATTGATACTACCGCTCATAAACAAATTGCGAAAATGGGTTTCGATACTGCTAAAACAAGTATCGGAGTTACACAATTATATAATAATAATGCTCAAAAACTGGCTCAGTTGTTTACACCCCTTTATGGCGTTAAGGCAGACTATTTAGTGCTTGTTTTTTGGGATGTTGATTGTGGACATTGTAAAACAGAGATTCCGAAACTGATTGAAGAATATCATGCTTTAAAAAAAGAGGGCTATGATATTAAGGTGTTCAGTGTCTATACGTTGCATGACTATGAAAAATATAAAAAATACATCATAGATAATAAGCTTGACTGGATAAACGTATATGATGGCATACATATTAACAACATTAAGGAAAAATACGATATTTATTCAACGCCGGTTATTTATATGCTGGATAACAGTAAACGCATCAAGGCAAAACGTATAGGCACAGAGCAAGTGAAAGATATTGTTAAACAGATGGAAAAAGAATATAAATCCGTAAAAAAATAAATCTTTAAATATGCTATAAAAAGTCGCTCATTAGATGACTTTTTGTACTTTTATTGACTCTAAACATTGAACAAACATTAAAATACGCTATGAAAAAGTTACTCTTAAGTTTCAGTTTATTATCAATTCTATCAACAACTTATGCGCAGGGCGGCCATGATATTCGCATCAATTTTAAAAACTGTAAGGATACAGTCATGTATCTTGCTTTTTATCAGTTTGATAAATCTTATTTGGCAGATACCTGTAAAAAAGTAGTGAAGGGAAATGTTGTTTTTAAAGGCCCAAAAACACTGGAGAAAGGTGTGTATTATTTAGTGAGCCAGGACAAGGCTCGTTATTTTGATTTCTTTATCACAGATAATAATCAGAAGATTACAATGAGTACCGATACAGCTGATTTGGTTAAAAGTTTAAAATCTACCACTTCGAAAGAAAATGAAGACTTTTTTACATACATCAAGTTCATAACAGCTAAAAATAAAGAATATGCTGAAGTGAAAAGCAAAACCAAAGGCATGAGTAAAAAAGATTCGGCGGCCTTTATGATGGAAAAAGGAAAAGTGTTAAATGAAACAGTTATAGCATATGAAAATTCTTTTTTAGAAAGTCACAAAGGTACTTTTGTGGGAGATGTCCTTAATCTAAAGATGGAAAAGGAAGCGAAAGATATTCCAAAGGCGTCTAACGGCCGCCCTGATAGTTTATACATTTATAATTATTATAAAAATCATTATTGGGACGGGGTTAATTTCCAGGATGATGGTATCATGCGTACACCGTTCTTTGCCGACCGTCTGAAAAAATATTTTAACAATGTGATCGTTCAGCATCCTGATACAATGAGTCTGGAGATTGATCGAATTATGGCAAAAACAAAAGCCGGGACTATGATGCAAAAATTATTGATCGCACATTTCCTGTTTACAACCGAATCTTCTAAATTAATGGGCTTTGATAAAGTATTTGTGCATGTTATCGACACTTACATTAGAACAGGCATGGCCAAAGATGTTTATGATGCCGCCACCATTGATAAAATTAAAGAGCGCGGTAATATATTGAAGCCTTTATTGCTGGGAAGTTTAGCTCCCGATTTATTAATGATTGATACCACTGGACATAAACAAATAGCTAAAATGGGTTTTGATACGGTAAAAACAAGCAGCGGAGCAACAAAATTGTATTATGATAATGCCCAGAGTTTAGCTCAAACCTTTGTGCCATTATACGGTACCAAAGCCGACTATTTAGCTCTCGTATTTTGGGATGTAGATTGTGGTCATTGTAAAACGGAAATTCCGAAACTGATTGAAGAATACCATGCTTTAAAAAAAGAAGGGTACGATATCAAAGTATTTAGTGTATATACTCAGCACGATTACGAAAAATACAAAAAATACATTATCGATAATAAACTGGATTGGATAAATGTATACGACGGTGTTCATATCAACAATATCAAAGAAAAGTATGACATTTATTCAACGCCGGTAATTTATATGCTTGATAGAAACAAACGAATTAAAGCGAAGCGTATTGGTACTGAACAGGTGAAAGATATTGTGAAGCAGATGGAAAAAGAATATAAATCAGACAAAAAGTAAAATAAACTTTGAATAAAAGGTTAAAAAGCCACTCAATTGAGTGGCTTTTTGTATTTTTATAACTCATATCAAAATATATTCATGAAAAAAATTCTATCCTTTATCAGCCCGGTACTTTTTTTTGGAATTTGTCACATCACAAATGCCCAGATAAATATTAAAGTAAACGTTATCAATGTTGCTGTATCAACAGCAGCAGATTGCGATGCCGGGGGGTTGGGTAATAGTGATTTTGTGTTTGAATACAAGGCACAGGATAACTCCCCATCAGCTTTTTCTAATAATACGCCGGTAGCGGGTAGCATAGGAATGTGCAATTATGCGGTGGTAAACGAGCAAAACGGCCCTTATTCTTTTAGTCCGGCAACTCCGGGCAGCGCAGTATTTTCTCCTACCACCGGTTTGTTTTTTGACAGAACCTACAATTGCAAAAACGAGGTTCCAACCATGTTAACTATTACCTGGGCAGCTTATGAAAACGATGATGTATCAGCTCCTTCAGTTACTCCGTTAGCTAATGGGGTTGTTCCCGCCCAGGCAAATTCATATACTGTCCCCACATCAAACGGAACCTATACAACACAATACACACAAACATCTTCTGATGGTACTTGTCCTCAGGTTTATATCATTGAGTTTGAAGTTGTAAAATCTATGGGCAGTTTCTCTCCTTTAATGTTAGGAACGCCGGAAGCCAATGTCATCTGCACAGGGGCATCTGATGGTTTTGTAGAAGTCGATGCTACAGGTGGTTCGGGAACAGTTTTGTATGACTGGAGCATGGATGGTGTGGGAGATTTTGACGATAATGTACAGGAAACCGGACTGATGGCAGGAACATATACACTTGTTGTAAAAGACGCATTAAATTGTAGGGACTCCGCTGTTGTTACTGTTTTTTCAACTAACGCGCCTGTTAACATTGCTTCTTTTACTGCTTCTACAGCTTCGGTTTGTACTAATCAATCAGGTGTGGTTTATTCGGTACCAACACAAACCAATGCGGTTTTTTATTGGAGTTTTTCGGGACCTGGCGGTGTTATGAATGGAACCGGAAATTCAATTACGATGGATTTTTTAGATTTTGCAGCTGATGGAACATTAAGCGTATATGCGCAAAACAGTTGTTCAACAACTTCAATTTTAAGTATGTCGATAACCGTTGTAGCATCCCCAAATATCATGATAGCGGGTAACAATAGTATGTGTGCTAATGCGCAAGAAGTTTTGTCAGCTTCGGGCGCTGTTACTTATACCTGGAGCACAGGTGATAATACTGCCAATGCAACTGTGTCGCCTTCGGTAGCTACTGTTTATACGGTTATGGCAACAGGAGCTACAGGTTGTACGTCAACTCAACAATTTACCATGAATGTGTCGCCTTCGCCAACCTTGCAGGTAACCGGATCAACGGTTGCCGTTTGTCCAAATCATACGGTGGCGGTTAGCGCGGTAGGTAACGGTAATTTATTTTTCTGGAGTGATGGTTTTATAGGACCTAATCATAATGTGATGTCAGCCAGTACCAATGTATTTACAGTAACTACAACTTTCACTAATTCCTGCTATACACAGGTTACTTATACGCTTAATGTATTACCGGCTCCTGTTTTATCAGTTACCGGAAATACCGCTGTATGCGAAGGGGGGACGGTTTCGTTAACTGCTAACGGGGCTGATACTTATGTGTGGAGCGATGGAGTAACTACCAATACAACCTCTTTTGCTCCTGTATCTTCTACAACATTAGGTTTAGTAGGAACAGGACTAAATGGCTGCAAAGATTCGCTGGTTAAAAATATCTCAGTATTACAAACACCTACGGTTACTATCTCCGGAACTGATACTATTTGTGAAGGACAAACGGTTACACTCATGGCATCTGCCAATGGAACTGTAACTTACGGATGGAATAACGGAGCTAATACGTCATCTATTTCTGTAACTCCATCCGGAACGTTTACTTACATTGCCACCGCTTATAATGGTGCCTGTGCCGGAAGCGAGTCGCATGAGGTATTTGTAAAATTAATTCCAACTGTTGATTTTTCAGTGAGTTCAACACCGTTATGTAGTTCCGATGCAATGATCACATTTACGGCTAGTCCCTCGGGCGGATCCTTTAATGGCACCGGGGTAACGATGGGAAATATGTTTGATCCATCTGTTGGTGTGGGGTCTTATCCGATCGTTTACCACGTATCGCTGCCTAATGGCTGTGGTGCTGTAGCTAGTCAAACGGTTGAGGTGATGTTGTGCACAGGAATAGAAGAGGCGATTCGAACAAAGGGTTTAACTGTGTTTCCAAATCCTACTGCCTCAGATGTAATAATTCAATCGGAAAAAGAAATTGCTTCGATATTGGTTTATGATTTCTCCGGGAAATTAGTACGAATGATAGAAGCGAATGCTTTTGAAACCAATGTGGATATGAACTCTTTAGCAACAGGGTTTTATACGTTTACAGTTACTATGAGTGATAAGACTCAGAAGGTGATCAAGGTGGTAAAAAACTAGTGTATTTTGCCATTAAGAACGAAGTGAAACGATCCCAAATAGAGTTAGCTTACATGAAAATAGCATTGAAAAGGAGTAGGGCAGGAATGTTATGTATGTTCTTCTTATTTGCAACATTAACTGTGTCAGCTTGCCTGAATGGTGATAGTAAACAATTGAAGAACGGTACGGTTTTATATATGGATCAGGGAGGCATGATCCCTTACGGACATCGATTTTATATTGATGATAACTTCAAGGCTACTTTCAGAGAAATAGATAGCCTTTATAAAGTCACTAAAGACTTAGATTATCTCTCAGATAAGGCACTTTTATTGATCCTTTTAAAGGAATATGGTAAGGCAATTGAAATCTATCTTTCAATTGAAAAAAAGGAGCCGGGAAGATATTCTACCGCATCTAATATTGGAACTGCCTATGAATTGATTGGTGACAATGTTAATGCGCTAAAATGGATAAAAAGGTCAGTTGAAATAGACCCAAAATCTCACCGTTCGTCTGAATGGATTCACGTTAAAATTTTGGAAGCAAAGATAAAGGGAGAGGATTCTATTAATTCCATCTCATTAATTGGAACTGATTTTGGAAATGATTCGATGCCAAAGACAATTCTTTCTGAAAAAGAGTTAGAAAAATTAGGAGATGCATTATACTATCAGTTAAATGAAAGAATTTCATTTATCAGGCCGAAGGATCAAATTGTTGCCCAATTATTATTCGATCTCGCAAACATTACTTATCTCCTAAGAAATGAACATGATGGCTTGCCAATTTTTGATAAAGCCAAAGAGTACGGATTTGATTCTGCGACGGTTGAAATGAGAAAAGTAGCTTTAAGTAAAGACATAATTAAGTATTGGAACAACTTAAGAGCAAAACGATTTGCAGAAGTAGAAAAAAAATATTCAAATAACAATAGACTTTATTTGGGTGGTGGAATAGCAATTGTTATAATTGTTATAATAGTTGTTTTTGTTATCAGGCGCAGAAGAAAGTTGTAGTTACAACTTCGCAAACGCAAAAAATATCCCGGTACACAATACACAACTCACGGCAATATTGATCAACGCCCAGGCTGTCATGCCTTGTTTAATGAGTTCAAAGGTTTCATAACTAAAGGTGGAGAAGGTGCTGAGTCCGCCACAAATACCAATCAACACCAGGTGTTTGTAATGATCCGGAATTAAATTTTTTCCCTGGTAGATATAAACGACCGTTCCAAAAATTAAGCAGCTGATGACATTAGAGGACAGCGTGGCCCAGGGTAAAGCCAAAGTTGTTTTTCCGAACAGCGTCGCAATCGCAAAGCGTAACACACTTCCTAATCCGCCTCCGATAAATATTAATAAGTAGTTCATTATTTTTGTGTTAGTGCGAGTAATTCTGTTGCCTCTCTTGCGGAATGTATCGTACGGCACTTCTCGATAAACATTTGCAAGAGACAGTCAAATGCACTCGAAGTGACTTTTTATTTTCCTTTATAAATACAACCTCCAACACTGTCCCTGCTGGCTTTTGTTACTGAGTTTAACGTGTTAGTAGTTTCATTCACTCTCAAATAGCCTAAGTATGCAAAAATGATCGCTTCTTTAAATTGAATGATCTTATCGTCAGGGAGGTTAACACTTCCGGCATAATTGGCTTTTAAACGCTCTATAAAAAAAGTGTTGTAAGCGCCGCCACCTGTAATTAACACAGAATGTAGGTTTTCCTGTCTCAATACCGATGCAATGTGAAATACCATGTATTCAACACAAGTTGCCAGTTTGTTATTTAAAGAAATAGTTGAGGTATTTAATACCGGTAAAAAATGTTGTTCGAACCATTCTCTTCCTAACGACTGCCGGTAAGTATTTAATTCCTGTAATTGTTGAAGCAATTCATGATCAATGGTTCCCGCTGCTGCCAGAGCGCCTCCGTCATCGTATGTTTTTCCGATGCTTTCTGTCA
The DNA here is from genome assembly GCA_040387475.1 of Bacteroidota bacterium. Taxonomy (GTDB): domain Bacteria; phylum Bacteroidota; class Bacteroidia; order B-17B0; family Aurantibacillaceae; genus UBA4416. The sequence continues at coordinate 72,680 of JAZKDT010000009.1, forward strand.
AATAATTCAAAGCCATGTTGGCAATGCACACATCAAAAGCTGAGGTTGTACCATTTTTGGTAAAGGAAATATTAGCAATGCCACCCACATTTAAACAGGATTGATATTGATCAAAGAGATCTTTGTCGCCAATGGGAACTAGTGGTGCGCCTTGTCCGTTGAGGGCTACATCTAAACTTCTGAAATCACAAACGGTGTCGATACCGGTTTTTGCGGCAATAGTAGCCCCACATCCCATTTGTGTGGTAAAGCCAAGTTGCGGACGATGGAAAACGGTATGTCCGTGCGAAGCGATGTAGTCAGCTGTTTGATTATGGTTTTTTAAAAAGGCGATTACATTTTCAGCAATAAATCCACCGTATAAACTGTGGAGATTAAAATACTGTTCGGCTGTGGCTTCAAAAGCATTTTGCAAGCGTTCTTTCCAAACGGCTTCGTAAGAAACTGTTTGAGCTGCCAGTAAATTAAAACTTATTTGCTCACCCGGTTTAAATTCGCAAAGCGCCATATCAAGTCCATCCAAAGATGTACCGCTCATGAGTCCGAGTATTTTGATCGATTTGCTCTGCATACTGCCTTAAAGTTAAGGAGAATTGTCTATTTTGATGTGGTTCTGCCTGAAATAATTTGAAGAAATCGACGATTTAGATTTGATAATTGGAAATATCTTCTATTTTTGTGAGGATAAATCGTTCAACACTAAAAAATATAACACCATGCAATTTCAACTTACAGAAGAGCAATTGATGATCCAGGCAGCGGCGAGAGATTTCGCACAAAATGACTGCAAACCGGGAGTGATAGAGAGAGATGAATTACAAAAATTTCCTGAAGAGCAAATAAAAAAGCTGGGGGAATTGGGTTTTTTAGGAATGATGGTTGATCCAAAATATGGTGGGGGCGGTATGGACGCTATTTCATACGTATTAGCGATGGAAGAGATTTCGAAAGTAGATGCTTCGGTAAGTGTGGTTATGAGTGTAAACAACTCATTAGTATGCTGGGGTTTAGAGCATTATGGTACCGAAGAACAAAAACAAAAATATTTAGCTCCAATTGCGCGCGGCGAAAAAATAGGTGCATTTTGTTTATCTGAGCCGGAAGCGGGTAGTGATGCTACTTCTCAAAGAACAACTGCTATTGATAAAGGAGATCACTATGTAGTTAATGGAACAAAAAACTGGATCACTAACGGAAGCAGCGCTTCTATTTATTTGGTAATGGTGCAAACTAACGTAGAGTTGGGGCATAAAGGAATTAACTGTTTAATTATGGAGCGGGGGATGCCGGGCTTTGTAGTTGGGCCAAAAGAAAATAAATTAGGAATTCGCGGAAGTGATACTCATTCTTTAATGTTCTCGGATGTGAAAGTGCCTAAAGAAAACAGAATTGGTGAAGAAGGATTTGGATTTAAATTCGCTATGAAAACTTTAGGTGGAGGTCGTATTGGAATAGCTTCCCAGGCGCTGGGAATTGCCCAAGGTGCTTATGAATTAGCGTTGGCTTATTCTAAGGAGCGTAAAGCATTTGGTAAATTGATTTCTCAACACCAGATCATTCAGTTTAAGTTGGCCGATATGGCAACCCGCATTGAAGCAGCCCGTTTATTAATTTACCGTGCGGCCTGGTTAAAAAATCAAGGTTTGCCTTGCGAAAAAGAAGGCGCACAGGCTAAAGTATTTGCGTCAGAAACGGCTATGTGGGTTACTACCGAAGCAGTACAGATTCACGGTGGTTACGGATATGTAAAAGAGTATCATGTGGAACGTTTAATGCGTGATGCAAAAATCACCCAGATTTACGAAGGAACCAGCGAAGTACAGCGTATTGTTATTTCAAGAGCGGTGTTAGCAGATTAGTCCTCGACTACGCTCAGGGACAAAATAGAAAAAGTCTATCTCAATCGAGATAGACTTTTTTGTTCACTTAATTTTAGTTGTTTCGTAGTTGGTGGGATACAATTAATTCTTTATGATCTTGTAGGCTTGTTTATCATTACCAATCTGTAGTGAATAAAACCCGGGCGTCAATTGTTGAATATCTATAGTATTATTCTGATGTTCCAGTTTGCCGCTCAATACAGTTTGCCCCAAGGCATTTACAAGCGTGTATAACTCATTAGATAAATTTGCAGAGGTGCTCACGTGTATCACCTCACTAGCCGGGTTTGGATACAAAGAAAAAGCATGGGGTGCATCATTTTCAAAAATGCCAACGGAAAGAGGCTTTAGTTTTACGATCCAGGCTTCGGCACACCAGCAACTCCACATGTAAGGATGAACGAAATCATAATCATTGGAGCTAGACCCGCAGGATAACAGTAATGAATTGTCGTTTGTTTTTGTGATCGTGGCGCCATCATCCATCATAGAGCCGCCGTAAGTATCACCGGCTTTGATGTTTCCAAGTGAGTCAATTTCTGCTACCCAAATGGCTTCCCCTTTTAAGTTAAATGATAAATCTCCGTCTACAGAATATGTATGCCCCGAAAAAAATATACTATTCGGGCTGATCTCAGTCACGTCGTCAATTTTATCAATAGAAGAACCACCATACGTTTTTCTCCATAACAAATTTCCATTTGGCGAAAGAACGGTTAATGCACCCTGGCCAAAACTGGCTGAGTCAAGTGAATTAAAGATAAAGTTATGATTAGTCAATTCTTTAATGCTTGAGCCGCTTGAGAAGGTGGAGACCAAAAAGGATTTTTCCCAAACCATATTTTGGCTACCGTCTATTTTAAAAATCCAGGTATCATAAAAAGCTGTATCCGTTAAATGCTGGCTTACATCAAAATCTAATGACCGGCTTGTACCCAATATAACAAATCCGCCATCACTGGTGGTTGTTACAGATCCCAGGTTATCATCTTCTGAGCCACCAAAGTTTTTTTGGGAAAGAATGGCTCCGGTTGCGTCTAATTCAAAATATACAATGTCATTCCATGCATTAGATCCAAAGTGATTTACTATATCGTGATCGTTTGAATTTGAATTTGCAAAGACATGCAAATGCCCGTTGGACGTTTCTTTTATTTTTGTGTTGACATTGTATCCCACCTCTCCTGAACCTCCGTACTTTTGTTGCCATAAAATCCCTGAATCATTAAATTTTATCAACCAGATATTTTTAGAGATAGTAGAGTAGGGAAGCCCTGAAAGATCGCCGTCATCAGAATAACTTGTTCCGCAGGCTATGTAGTTTCCGTCTGACGTTTGGATGATATCTGTTAAATAATCATGGTGCGCACCACCAATTGGTTTCTTCCACACAAAATTCCCATTGACATCTATTTTTGAGATCCATCCATCCCAGGCTCCATGATAGTTGTTCATGTTTCCTGATGTAGAATGAGTTTGTCCTACGGAATAAAAGTTACCGCCGGTGGATTGGATAGTTCTATTTACGACATCGGCATCATTTCCGGCAATGATATTTTGCCACTGAATATTTGGAGATTGAGCATATGCAGTAAGTGTAAACACACTGGCGATAGTAAGTAGCGATTGTTTCATAAAAATAGTTTTAGTGAAACAAACATACAATCAATAAAAACCTAAAAATGCCACAATGATTAATTGGTGAGGTTAAATTGATAAGTGATGGGTTTTTACCGATAAGTGATCTTACTCTGCTGATTTGGACTGTTCACGCATTTCGCGTTCCAAGCGGATACCTTGCTGGTACCTGCTAATGGTAAAAAAGAGATACAAACATATCCAGGTCCCTGCGATCACGACACCGGTTATCCAAAGCTTTTTTTCTTTTTAACTATTCCGTAGATGATCAGGAACAGGATGCATCCAATCAATAGGAACGTTATAATGGCTCCAATAATAAATGCTAAAACAATTCCTTCGCTATTCATCCGATAAATTTAAAAATTATTTCGGCATATCATCTTCAGAACAGCCATAAAATGTCCAGCCGTTTGGGCCTTTACACATGATGTAATATTTTGTATTGGATTTAGTGTATTGATAAAGTCCGTAAGTGTTTTCCTGGCCTTTAAATATTTTGGAATAGGCAAAATGCTGACTGAGTTTTCCATCTTTATTATATTCTTTGCAATCAAGATACACTCCATTTTTAAATTGATGTTCGGAACTCAATATGCCCTTGTTGTTATACCATTTATAAGTGCCGTTAGTAATTTAGATTCCGGTTTTTTTTCGGATTCCAGTTTCCAGTCCTTAGCGCCGCAGGAACCCATGGGATAGATATTTTCTCCATGATCGTAAACAGTATAGCGATGAAATACGGACTGACTGCTGTCTGTTAGTTCTTTCCAGTTAGCGTCCCAATATACGAGCCATTGACCGTGTTTTTTACCGAGCGAATCTTTTTGGTTCAATGAAGTGTTTTGTGAAAATGCAGTTAAGGTAAAATTGAATAAAAGGAGGGTGTAGAGGTTTGTTTTCATAAGGTTTTTTTGTTTAGCCTTATTGAGATGCAGTTTAACCTTAATTCCATACCTATTATCCCTTTTTTTTCTCTTTCTCTTTTCTTTTTCCTTGAAGAAAAAGAAACAAAAATTCAAGGCAATTCGCCGACTCCCATTTGCCCCGTAGCGCCTTCTCAGAATGGTAGTCCGCACCGAATTGCCAAAATCAGCCGCACTATTACCAACGTATGCAGTGGTTTATAAAACAACAAATAAAATTAAACTAAACCTCACATCCATCTGGCCCACAAAGATCATCATTGGTTCCCAATGTTTCTAAACCTTTTGCTGTGCTTTCTTCATACGCTTTCGTTAGGGCGCCTAAAAATGTATCACTTTCCTGTGCGCCTGAAACGGCATATTTGCGGTCCAAAACAAAGAAGGGGACACCCTGAACTCCAATTTGCTGTGCTTGAGCTACATCTTCATGAACGTCGGTTGCATATTGATCACTGTTTAAAGCAGCTGTTATTTCGGTTTCTGCTAAACCAGCGGCAATACCAATCTCAGTTAAGATTTGGTGATCGGCTGTATTTTTTCCTTCCGTAAAATAAGCTTTGAATAAGAGCTCTTCAAGGTCATTTTGTTTAGCATATTTTTTAGCCAGATGAGATAAACGATGCGCATCAAAAGAATTGGCAACGACTGCTTTTTCGAAATGAAAATCAAGACCAACTTTTTTGGCAATGCCACTCACGTGCGCCGTTGTTTCACTGGCTTGTTCCTTGCTCCAGCCTTTACGTTTTGCTAAATGATCAATGGTGCTTAATGTTGGATCAGTTATAGAATCAGGATCCAGCTGAAAGCTTTTCCAGATGATATTAATTTTATCTTTATGAGGAAATTGCTCTAAGGCTTTTTCAAATTTGCGTTTGCCGATATAGCAAAACGGACACATCACATCACTCCAAATCTCTACGTTCATAGCTTCTTATATTTATGAGTGTAAAGGTAGTTAAAGCGTTATCCTTTTGCAATATGGTATACTTTAGGAAAGTTGTCAAGGAGAGAAATGTTAACGCCAGGAGTATTATCGTTAATGCCAGCGTGAGCTTTGTTAAAATGCTCACAGAATTTCCTTCCTCTGCCCACTCGAAGCTGAGATAAGCTGTTTAATTGTGACTTCTATTGAGAAGATAAGGTGTGAATAAAAAAAGCTACCACATAGTGATAGCTTTTTATTGTTTTTGTTTTCGCTTCTCCCACTTCTTTCGAAGTGACAAGGTGGAAAGATATTACTTCGATTCTATCTCAGCCGGTTTCAGCTTATTCAGCTCTGCCATAACCATTTTGCGTTTCTCGTTCAGATCGGCAATTTTTTGTTTTTCGGCATTAATCTTATCTTCTATTTCTTTCATAAAAGGATTTACGCCCTTGCTGCTGGTTTTAAAGAAACCTAGATTGTTATCGTAAGTTTTAATGCGGCCCTGAATCTCATCCATTTGTTTTTTGAAATAATCAGCTTCTTTCTTTAATGCGATTTCAGGATTTTCGCCGTTAGCAAAACGCTCCAGTTTAGTTTTGAATTGCATCATGAATTTTTCAGCTGAGCTCACATTCATTTTATCGTACAATTCATCCACGCGGTTATAAAAAGCATCGTTGATGCGTTTTTTATCTTTCATTGGCACCATCCCTGCTGCATTCCAATCGGCCGAGAATTGTTTTAAAGACGCGTGGTTAGCTGCAATATCATCCGATAAATTAAAGTCGGTTAATTTTTTCAGTAACTCTTCTTTAGCAACCAGGTTAGTGTCGAAACTTGCATCAATAGCACCAAAGTGCGCTTTTTTAGCATCAAAGAAATGATTGCAGGCTGCGCGGAACTGGTTAAATAATTTAGTTTCATCGCCACCGGCGTGAGGTACCTTTTTCCAGGCATCCTGTAATTTTATTAAAGCAAGGCCTGTTTTTTGCCAGTCGGTACTATCTTTAATAGCATTTGCTTTAGCTATCAAATCTTGTTTTTGTGCTTTAACGGCGCCCATTTTTTCGTGATGCTCGTTAAAAAATACTTTTTTCTTTTCAAAAAAAGAATCGCACAGCTCACGGAACTCTGCCCAAACTTTATCATTCTCTTTTGCGTTGGCTCTTCCTACGCCTTTCCATTCGGCTTGTAAAGCAACCAATTCATTGGTTAAATTATTCCATGCTTGTCCACCGGCTGTCGCCGCTTTTTCGATAATCACTTTTATTTTTTCGAGGATCGCTTTTTTTTCGGTCAGGTTTGCTTCCTTTTCTTCCTCAACCGAATTGTAATGCGCTTTTAATTTAGAGTAAGCTTCTTCTAAAGCTGCACGAAAACTACCTTTCAACTCATCCCATTTATCATTAGGCACAGGCCCGATTTCTTCCCAATCGTTTCGGTAAATTTTAATTAAGCGTTCAGCTTCTTTGATATTAGTTTGTTCTTTAATACCTTTTATTTTTTCAAGCAATTCTGTTTTCATTTCATAATTGCGTTTCAGGTCATGCTCCTGTAATTGCTTTGATAAACTTAATTTATAATTAAATTCTTCAATAGCTTTGCTATAATCAGCCTGGTTCTCTTTATACTTGTGGGGAGATACAGCGCCGGTCACTTTCCATTGGCCTTGCAGTTCAACTAATTTTTTAATGGCGGCGCCAATGTTATCACTTACCTGGCTCAGGTCGTTTATTTTGGCAATAATTTCCTGGCGGATTACTAAGTTTTTAGCTTGTTCAACGGCCAGTTTATTGTCCTCTTCTTTTTTTCTTTTTTCGATTTGATCGAACAGCTCAGAAATTTTGACATCTTCGGCAGATTTGGCATATTCAAATTCTTTTGCTTTGCCACCTTCTTCAACAAATTGTTGTTTAGCGGTTTCAAATTCGGCTGTCCACAATTTTTGATACTCTTTTTGCAGAGTGCGCATTT
>JAZKDT010000010.1:0-36300 GCA_040387475.1 Bacteroidota bacterium
AACCCAGACGCGTAAATTGTTTTTCCTTGTCCTTTTTTGGAGTAACGGTGCGTGTTTTAGCTGATAGCCTGGACTGAGCAGTAGCTGTATTTACTAAAAGTGTTGCTAATAGCAAAAGGATGGATATGTAGAACTTTTTTTGCATGATCTAAGTTAACGAAAAACCAGCAGGTTTTTACAACAATTTGGTAAGTGGTTCAATTTAACAGATAAGTGGTTTAACGTAAAACAGCGCCTAATTTTTCGGTATAGGTTTTAATCAGTTTCTGCATTACGTTATCAATTTGCTTGTCGTTTAGGGTTGCTTCTTCGTCCTGCAACATAAAACTCACGGCATACGATTTTTTACCAGCTTCGAGTTTATCGCCTTCGTAAATGTCAAACAGATTAACCGATTTTAATAACTTGCGTTCAGCTGCAAAGGCCAATTCTTCCAGTTCTTTATAGCTGATCTTTTTATCCAATAGCAAAGCCAGGTCACGTCTCACTGCCGGAAATTTTGGTATTTCGCTGAATTCTAATTTGGTTTTTCCAACCAGGGCTAATATATTATCCCAGTTAAAATCGGCGTAAAAGACATCTGCACTAATATCCATTTTTTTACAAATGCTTTTATCAACCAAGCCAAAGCTTACCAGGTGCTTGTTTTTTTGAGCAAATGAGAGTCCGTAAGCAAATTGCGGATCATTTAATTCATTGATCTTAAATTTAATAGACAATTTATTTAAAACGGATTCTATGCAGGATTTGATGTACGCGAAATCCACTTTGTTATTTTCTCCATAAGGATTTTCAGCGTATTTTCTGCCCGTAACAAACAAGGTCAAATGTTTGGTTTCTGAATACTTGAATTCAGCCTCTGTTTTCTCGTAGGTCTTGCCGAATTCAAATAATTTCAAATCGGCTTGCTTACGGTTGATGTTATAGGCCAAAGATTCTAATCCTCCAAACAGCATCGTGTTTCTCATTACATTGAGGTCGGAGCTTAAGGGATTTAAGATCTTCACCAAAGGAGTTCCTTCGGTGTAATAGGTTTCTTTTGTTAAGGAAAGGCCCATCATTTCATTAAATCCAAATCCAACTAAAAGGTTGGCAGTCGTATTTTCGGCCACAGTGGCTTTTTCTCTATCGGCAAAGTTTGCAGTGAATTTGATCTGTGTGCTTTCTTCAACATTATTGTACCCGTATATGCGCATCACCTCTTCAATCACATCAGCTTCGCGCGTCACATCTGTTTTATATTGCGGAACGGCTAACAATAATCCATCATTACCTTCCTGTTCAATTTTAATTCCCAACGACATGATAATATGTTTGATAACGGAACGGTCGATCTCTTTCCCAATTAATTCCTGGCAATTAGTATACGAAAAAGCTACTTTAAACGGTTCTAAAGGTTCGGGATACACATCTACAACGTCCATACTTAATACACCGCCAGCCAGTTCAAAAATTAAGGCAGCAGCACGTTTTAAAGCAATAACCGTCATTTCCGGATCTGTACCTCGCTCAAAACGGAAGCTACTGTCGGTTTTTAAACCATGCTGTTTGCTGGTTTTACGAACAAAGGCAGGATCAAAATAAGCTGCCTCTAAAAAGATAGCTGTCGTACTTTCGCTTACTCCGCTTTCCAGTCCGCCAAAAACACCGGCCATGCACATCGGTTCGGTTTCATTACAGATCATTAAATCGTTAGCCAACAAGGTACGTTCCGTGCCATCCAGCGTTTTAAATTTAGTCCCCTCGAGTACCGTTTTAACAACAATTTTATTTCCTGTAATTTTATTCAGGTCAAAGGCGTGGAGTGGCTGACCAAGATCATGCAACACAAAGTTGGTAATATCCACAATGTTGTTGATGGGGCGTAAACCAATAGCCAGTAAATAATTTTTTAGCCAATCGGGCGATGGTTTTACCGTAATGCCTGAAATAACCAATCCGCTGTAGCGTTTACAGGCATCCGCATTTTCAACAACAACATCCACTTTGGTAACGTTGCTGGCTTCCGGTAAATCAAATATATTGTGTAAATGTGCCTGGTATGTATCCGTGTTATTTTTGCAATTTAAAATAGCAGCTAAGTCTCTTGCCACACCATAGTGCGAAGCGGCATCCGCACGATTAGGGGTGAGCCCAATTTCCAGTACATGATCTGTTTCCAGTTTTAAGAAATCAGCTGCCGGCGTGCCTGGTACTGCATGTTCAGGTAAAATTAAAATGCCATCGTGGCTGTTTCCCAATCCAATTTCATCTTCTGCGCAGATCATGCCTTCGCTGGCTGCACCGCGTATTTTTGATTTTTTAATTTCAAACGGTTCGCCGGTTGTAGGATATAATTTAGCACCTACCGTGGCAACCAAAACTTTTTGTCCTGCCGCTACGTTTGGCGCACCGCATACGATGTTCAACAGTTCAGCGCCTCCTATATTTACTTTGGTAATGCTCAGTTTATCAGCATCCGGGTGTTTTTCTTTTTCCACAACTTCACCTACAATGATACCTTTTAATCCGCCCTTTACGCTTTCAAAACTTTCAATGCCTTCCACTTCCAAGCCGGAAGAGGTAAGGTATTCATCCATTTGTTGAGGCGTAAGGTCAGTATCGATCAGGGTTTTTAACCAGTTGTAGGAAATTTTCATTGTTTTTCGTGCTAATTATAAAGGGGTAAAAATACAAAAAATAACCTTTAAAAATCTATATTTGCCCCGTGGCAGAAACAGGAAGCGATATCAATAAAGCCAAAAATTTTTTGGAGAAAGGAGAGCTGGTTGCTATTCCTACGGAAACTGTTTATGGTTTGGCAGCAAATGCTTTAGACCCAATAGCTGTTGCTAAAATTTTTGAAGCGAAAGAACGTCCAACCTTTGATCCTTTGATCGTTCATACTTTTAGCTTAGAAGAAATTTACAAGTTCGCTTCTGCTATTCATCCGTTATTATTAAAATTAGGTGAAAAATTTTGGCCTGGGCCCTTAACCTTGCTGCTACCTAAAAAAGACTTTATTCCATCTTTGGTTACATCCGGTTTAGATAGAGTAGGAGTGAGAATTCCCAATCATGCATTAACACTCGATCTGCTGTCAAAATTATCTTTCCCTTTGGCTGCGCCCAGCGCTAATCCCTTTGGGTACATTAGTCCAACAACTGCACAACATGTGCAAAACCAGTTAGGAGATAAAATCTCTTATATTTTGGACGGCGGAATGTGTGAAGTTGGATTGGAATCGACTATTGTGGGTGAGGAAAATGGTGAAATTGTTATTTACCGTTTAGGAGGTTTGTCTTTGGAAGAAATTGAATCTGTTGTTGGAAAAGTGACTGTTCAGTTAAATCAGTCTAGTAACCCTAAAGCTCCGGGACAATTAAAAAGTCACTATGCGCCCCGGAAACCTTTATATATTGGCAATTTAAATGAGTTGCAAAAGCAGTTTTCAGGTAAAAAAACGGGAGCATTGATTTTCGGAAATCAACTTGAACTAAATGAAACTGCGGTGGTTAAAAATTTATCTTTTGAGGGAAATTACCGGGAAGCCGCTGTCAATTTATTTTCCTTTTTGCGGGAACTCGATGAAGCCGACGTGGATGTGATTATTTGCGAGCTCTTGCCCGAGGTGGGTCTCGGCCTGGCTATTAATGATAGATTGAGACGAGCGTCGGTACAATAGGGAGATTTTTCTGTAAAAAAACTTTAAGTTCTCTTAACTTCATTAATCTTAAATTATCCGTATCTTTACCAATGTTATGTCAAAAATTACGGTTGCTATAGATGGTTATTCGTCATGTGGAAAAAGCACATTAGCAAAAGCCTTAGCCCAAAAATTAAATTACAATTATATTGATACGGGTGCCATGTACAGGGCAGTAACGATTTACTGTTTAAGAAACGATATTATCAAAGATTCGGTAGTTGACATTGCAAAGCTAATTGCTTCTCTAAAAGATATTGATGTTTCCTTTGTTTATAACACCGTTACCAAAACATCTGAAGTTTTTTTAAATGGTGAGCATGTAGAACGTGAAATACGTACGATGCAGGTAGCCAATAATGTAAGTGCTATCAGCTCAATTAAAGAAGTGCGTGAAAAAATGGTGATTCTGCAGCGCAAAATGGGCAAAGATAAAGGGGTGATCATGGATGGCCGAGATATTGGTACGCATGTGTTTCCTAACGCCGAGTTAAAATTATTTATGACTGCTGATAACGATGTGCGTACACAACGCCGTTTAGATGAGTTAAGCAGCAAAGGCGAACACCATACATTTGAAGATGTGAAACGTAATTTAGAAAAACGTGATCACGACGATACTACCCGGAAAGAAAACCCGTTAAGACAAGCCGAAGACGCAGTTGTTTTGGATAACACGGATATTACCAAAGAAGAGCAATTGAATTTTGTAGTTAAACTGATCCACGATTTGTTATTGACGAAAGATGAATTCAGTAAGCCTTTAGCGAAGCATTAAGTTTTAATGACGTATTTAAGAAGGCTGAAGTCCTTTCCTATAATTTTACTTTTAACTTTAATCGTATCATGCAAGTCTGCAAGTGAAAAAGAAAACATTTCTTTTATCGACTCCTTAATCGTGTCGGAAAATTTAGGTGTTAAACCAAACCTAGTTACAGAAATAGAATCTTGTGAGGATATTCAGATTGAAGAAGTTGATACGTTTTTTTTATATGATATAAAGTTTCATATGAAGACCTTATGTAATGAGTCTATTAAAATTTATGATACAATCCAACTAAGTGATAATTCAAAGAAGATAGTTGGCTTTCGTGAAATTTCTTATGAAATCAATATAAAAACGCCAACACATGCACAAAAAATAAAAGTATCTAAAGAGTCCTTTGGTGACTCATTGGCTTTAGATATGAGGGAAAGAGGTGTTCTTACAAATCCATGGGAGATAAAGTTTGAAAAATCGGATACTACAATTAGGCTCAGATCATTTATTGGATTTCCTCAATCGGATTTTGGCGACAATATGTACTATAAAATAGATACTCGAGGGAAATTAACAGTATTAAGAATAGAAAACCCGGTATTGGGAGAATAATTGCTAAATGCCAACCATTTTCTGGTGATCATAATCCCAAACTTTTAATCTCAAACAGGCCATAACATCTTTCGGACTAAGCGATGTTCTTTTAGCAGTTTGTAATTCGGGAATAGCATTCATGACTTCAGGTAACCTGTAAAAAGGTATGCGAGAATTCATGTGATGAATGTGATGATATCCGATGTTTGCTGTTAGCCAATGCATTACCGGACTTAATACCATAAAGCTCGACGAGTCTAAAGCAGCGCCTTCGTAGGTCCATTCTTCGTTTCCAACAAAGGTAACGGTAGGGAAATTATGTTGCGCATAAAATAAATAGCTTCCCATAGCACCCGAAATAAAGTGTGGAATGGCACATAATAAGATCCACGTTTGCCAGCCTAAAAAATAAAACACGGTGATCTGGTAGGCGACATGAACAATCAATGCCACCAATGAATCTATATTTTTACTAAACCGGTTGATCATGGATTTAATGCACATACCATACATGAAGGTGAAAATGTACCCGAATAAAATGGTTAACGGATGACGAATGAACAGGTAATGTCGTTGTTCACCCGGACTTAATTTTTCGAATTTTTGCTTGGTATAAATCGGGTAGGAGCCAATGCTGGCGCTAAAAAGCTTTGAGTTATTTTTGTGATGGTAATCGTGGCTGGCACTCCAGATACCGGTTGGAGCCAATACGTAAAACCCAAAAATGGTGAATAGGATATTGGCTAACGGAGATCTATCGAGAATGGCTTTATGCTGATGATCATGATAAATTACAAACAGCCTCACAATCACAAAACCTGCAAGGATACTGCAAAACAATTTTAAAGTCCAGTGAAAATTATAGACAGTACCAATCAACAAAGCAATTAAAATAAAAAATGTAGAAATTGTATAGAACCAGCTTTTTGCGCGATTTTCTTTGGCAAAAGGTTTGGTAGCTAATATAAGTTGTTTTCCTTGTAACATTTGGTGCATAAAGATACCATGTAAACGGAGTTTTTACAAGAAACTTTCCTTAATAAATTAAAAAATGACTTTTAATAAATACTGGATGTCGGTCAGTTGGAGCTGCATGCAGATCTATGTGACTATGTGGTTAAAATGAACTCACTTTGCTTGAAATAAATGGTATTGTAATTAATTGTAGTTCAGTTTGAATATGGTCCTCCGGTTTTGCTTATGTTCACCATCAGAACAATCTATTCCATTGGCGCAATGGTTGGCAATACTGGTTTCGCCCATACCTTTTGATACCAGGCGCTTGGCATCAATGCCTTTTTGCGTCATAAATTCGGCAACGGTAGCCGCGCGTTTTTGTGATAGAAATAAGTTAAATTCATCACTGGCAATAGCATCCGTATGAGATTCGATTTCCAGGGTTAACTTAGGATTTGCTTTCAACGCCTCTACAGCCTTCATTAAAATATCTTCTGCTGCTTTTGGTAAGGCAGCACTTCCCGATTCATAATAGATATTTTCAATTATCTCCAATTGTTTTTTCTCGGCACTCAGCGTTGTAATTTTCATCCAGGGGTCAGGCTCGGCAATAGTTGCCATTTGTGACTTTTCAATATCAAGTAATTTATATTCAAAAAAGCCATATTGATTTTTTTGAATCGTTTTGATGATCTGTCCACTTACTGACGTTATGACAATGGTGGTTGCGTTTATATTTTTAGATTCAGCTTCATCGATCTTAAACGAAAATTCTTCAGTAGGGCTTACATTCAGGAAGTTAAAGAAACCATTTAAATCGGTTTTCTTCAATAATACATCGCCATTGGCTTTCACCAGTTGGAGGGTTAAATTATTTAAAGGTGTTCTGTCGGGCATTAAAGCAAAAATCTTTCCCGCAACGTTAATTGTCATCGCTACATCGTCTATTTCCATTAAACTCAATGCTACAAAATCGGTTTGCAGTAACTCAAAATTGAATTTATTTTTACCGGCCAGTGTTGATTTTAATACCGGTTTTCCCCCTTTATCTGCCAGTATGAAACCTTTAGTGTTTAATGAAATATCATCCTGGCCTTCAATTTCAATTAAATAATCCTTATCCAACGCTAAATTCCTGAAAACAAAATGCCCTTTTTCATCGGTGGTTGTGGCTAAAAATTGTTCACCTTTTTGATTCGTGATAAAAATGTTTTTGTTGGCAATAGGATTATTACTTCCGTCATTGGCAAGGATAAAACCTTCCATGTTAACTACAAGTCTTGTATCACTTACAATCTTACCAACTTTTACCATTTTAGACGAGGTATTATTATAAATATCGGTAACCAGCAATTCAATTTTTTTAAGATTATCAGTTGGGATCTTGAACCTGAACTGAGGATTAACATCTTCGGCATTGAATGGCAGGTTGCGACCATTAACGCTAATTGACTTGATAAGACTCTTATCAGCCACTTCGCCTTCCAAAACAGCATTTACCTGGTTGGCATACACGTTTATAAAGTTGTTTTGATCAACAAATGGGTAAAACCATTTGATTACAGGTGCGTCGCTTTCACGATTGGCATTATAGTTTTTTTCCTCTGCATCTTTCAATAACGCAACGGCATCCTTGTCATTTTTTGATAGTTCGAGGTATTTTTTACATTCTGCAATAGTTCCCTTAAAATTGGCCAACTCCATTAAACACTGAGCTTTTAAAAAATGTGCCATATGAAGTTTCTCATTCATTAATAAACACTTGGTGAAGTCGCTTATCGCATTATTGTATTCATGCGTTTTTTTTAAAACGATTCCACGTTGATAAAATAAAATGGCATCTTTGGGTTCAAGGTAAATGGCTTTATTTAAATCGTCGAATGCCGATTTGTAATCTCCTTTATCATAATGAGTAATGCTTCTTAAATAGTAACCCACATAATTTTTCGGTAAAATAGAATCACCTTCGTCTACCGTAAGTCCTGTGTTATAATTTTCAAGCGAACGATCGTACTCTTTTATTTTATTAAGTGCTACGCCAATGTTAAAGTAATAGGCTTTATAATATAGCTTGTTCTTTGCCATATTTTTATAGGTCATGATAGCCTTTTGGTAAAACTGGATAGCGGCGGGATAATCCTTTAAACTGTCTTTAGCCAGGGCCTTATAGTAGTATGGTATTTCTGATCTTGGATCTTCTACCATGGCGATATCCATTTTTGAACTGGCTTGTTCATATTGTTTTAATTTCATATGATTTACAGCAGAACTCATTAATGCGTCCAGGTTGTTTTTATCGTAGGTTAACAACTCGTCATAATGTTTGTTGGCGTTCGCATAATCACCAAGATTTGTATAGATAGATCCTAATTTTAGGTAAGATTCCTTTTCTTTTGGTTTTATTTTGCTGCATGCTGCGAAATCGGCAATGGCTTTTTGAAAATCTTTTGTATACTCATATGCTAGCGCACGGTTATATAATACATCAAAGTTGTTGATTTCCAATTCATTCGATTTGGTGTAATTTTCTATCGCGGCTGCATAATTCTTATCATCAAAGAAGTCGTCGGCTTGTTTTTTGAATTTTTTAGCTGTTTGAGAAAATAATCCATTAGATAATAATAGGGCAGAGAATAGGATGAATATGATCTTTTTCATAGCGCAACGAATTATTTATACCAAATATAATATTTTTAGAGCTTATGCACGAAAAATTAAACACAAAAAAACGCCTCTGTTAATCAGGGCGTTTTTATAATACTAATGATATGAATTTAACCTTTTACTTTAACCATTGTTTGAGCCATTTTAACGGCTTCATACAGATTTACAATGCCACCGGTATTCGACAATTCACTAAATTCGATCATTTCATCTTTTGAACCCGGTTTAACTACTTTTTTAGTTTTGTAGGTTTGTACGGATGATTTTTTCAAAATTTTGATGATTTGTTTTGGAGTTAAGCTTGGAAAGTAGGATTTTAAAACTGCAGCAACACCAGCTACAACAGGGGCTGCCATACTTGTTCCGCTTGCATCTTTATATTGGTTATTATCCGGTATGGTTGAGTGAATATCAACTCCGGGAGCAAAAACGTCGACCGTCTTTTTACCATAATTACTAAAAGGAGCTACAATAGCGTCATCCGGTTTCCAGCTTAAAGCACCAACCTCCATAAAGTTGGACGGTATTTTCCCATTCTCTAATTTTTTACTTGGGTAATGTGTAATTTCATCAACATCTTCAGAAGCATTACCGGCCGCGTGAATTAATAATACGCCTTTACTTTCAGCATATTTTACAGCTTCATCAATGGCTTTTTTACCCGGTGAATATTTTTTTCCAAAACTCATATTTAAAATAACAGCGCCATTATCTACTGCATAGCGGATAGCATTTGCTACATCTTTATCACGCTCATCGCCATCAGGCACACATCGCACGCTCATAATGCGAACGTTATCAGCCACGCCGTCCATTCCCATTCCATTTTTACGGGCAGCAGCAATAATACCCGCTACGTGCGTTCCGTGAAAAGCTCCCGGGCCTTTGCAATCGCCATTACCATAATATTTTTCAGTGATGTCGTTATAATTATCGCCAACAATAGCACGGCTGTCGGCTGCATTCAAATCATAATTGTACAAATCAAGTGCTTTAACTGCGTCGTTAAGCTCATCTAAGAGGTCGTTAGGGTCTTCGCCTGTGGTTGATTGAGCAACGGCAATTGCTTTTCCTTGTTTTTCTTTTAGTTCTTTAGCTTCAAATGCTTTTAAATCTTCTAACGTTATTTTATCCACGCCCTTTTCTTTTTTAATTTTATCATATACACCAGCAACTGCATCTCTCATGTATTTATACTGATTATATTTACCTTCCGCTTCGGCGTAACTTTTGTCATAGTCGGCTTTTACAAGTTCCCAGTATTTAAATTCTTTTTTTTCTTCTTTGGTTTTCATGCTGGCTTCTGTCTTGCCATCATATTTTGCTTTTAAATCTTTATAAACACGGGTCAACTCTAAATTATCTTTAGCCACATTAGTTCCGTCTTTATTACCCATAAAGTTCCATCCATGAATATCATCTATGTAACCATTCTTGTCGTCATCAATGCCGTTCCCAGCAATTTCTCCCGGGTTCGTCCACACAATATCTTTCAGATCCTCATGATTATAGTCTACACCACTGTCTAATACACCTACAATTATGGTAGTTGATTTTTTGCCCTTTAATAGTTCCTCGTATGTTTTTTCGGTGCTCACGCCGTTCACATTATCTTTAGTAGGATCGAGGTTAAACCAATTATCGGGACGTTTTTGAGCCTGAGCGGTTAATGCAAAAAATAAGGATGCAAGAATGACTATCTTTTTCATATGCAGATTTTAGTATTGTTAAAAGTCCTATGAAGTAAGCCGGTTTGTTTATGAATGTTTGTTTTGCAAACGCGGCTATTTCATGATAAATTATATTAGCTCATAACAAGTTAAGACTAAAAATTGGTTCTTAATCGTTAATTTTTGCAAGCAGATAAAAGCAATGATAAATGGTTAAATATTAATTATCAACGGGGTAACGTTATTTTATAGTGTTGGAAGTTGAAGCAGAGTTAAAGTTATAAATGAGTGTTTTTTCACTTAAAATAACGAAGACATCAAACATTCTTAAATGACTTAGTTACTCATTTGAGAAATTCCCTGTATCAGATCATGCTTGGTAATAATGTGAGTACTTCCTGCCAAATCGGTCATTAATACAGCATTATTTTCCTTATTGATCATCTTTGAAATTTCGTCCATCGGCGTTTGCGCATCTACAAACGGAAATGGCGCCTGCATTAATTCTTCAACTGTATGCGATTTCAAAGTTGTATCCGCAAATAGTTTCGAGAACAAATAACTGTCGTTTAGCGAGCCAACAAATTTTTCACCTTTTTTCACAGGTATCTGGGAGATACCAAACTTATTCATAATATTGAGTGCTTCTGTAATGGGCGCTTCAGCATTAACGGTAATTAGTTTTTGATTTTTATGAGAGGAGATCAGATCCAATGCCTTTGGCTTTTTAATTTCCAGGAATCCACGATCGCGCATCCAGTCGTCATTGAACATTTTTCCTAAATAACGTGTGCCGTGATCATGAAAAATCACAACTACAACATCGCCGGCTTTAAACATATCTTTCATTTGCATTAATCCGGCCATAGCTGAACCAGCTGAGTTTCCTGCAAAAATACCTTCCTCACGCGGAATACGGCGCGTCATAATAGCGGCATCTCTATCGGTTACTTTTTCAAAGTGATCAATTAAATTAATGTCAACATTCTCAGGTAAAAAATCTTCACCAATACCTTCAGTTATATATGGGTAAATCTCATTTTTGTCGATCTCGCCTGTTTCTTTTAATTTTTTGAAGATAGATCCGTAGGTGTCAATTCCTAAAATTTTAATATTTGGATTTTTTTCTTTTAAGTATTTGCCTGTTCCGCTAATCGTTCCACCGGTTCCAACACCAACAACTAAATGTGTAATTTTACCTTCGGTTTGTTCCCAAAGTTCGGGACCTGTTTGTTCGTAATGAGCAACAGAGTTTGATTTGTTATCGTACTGATTAGGCTTCCATGAATTTGGGATTTCTCTTACCAGGCGTGATGATACGGAGTAGTATGATTTAGGATCTTCCGGCTCTACATCGGTAGGACAAACAACTACCTCGGCACCAAAGGCACGTAAGGCATCCACTTTTTCTTTACTTTGTTTATCTGTAGTTGTAAATACACATTTGTAACCTTTAATAATAGCAGCAATTGCTAAACCCATTCCGGTGTTGCCGCTTGTTCCTTCAATGATTGTTCCACCGGGTTTCAAACGCCCATCTTTTTCTGCATCTTCAATCATTTTCAAGGCCATACGGTCTTTAATGGAGTTGCCCGGATTAGTAGTTTCAACTTTTGCCAATACAGTGCATGGCAAATCTTTTGTAATAGAATTTATTTTTACCAGTGGCGTATTTCCAATAGTTTCAAGAATGTTGTTGCTTATTTTTTGATACATTATAGGTTGTTTAATTTTGATGTAAAAATAAAAAAACCGCCCATATTTCCTATGCACTGTTTAAAAATTGATAGTAACTCTACTTTGCTCATTTATTAGACCTTACACTAATTTTTTATCAATATTTTCAGAGATAAGGTACTCTTTCACAGAGGTCCATTTTACAGGATAACGATCATTATGATTGGGCTCTAAAGACACGCGACCTTCCATCATATCCCGCATATATTGCATGCCCTGCCAGGGTGGGTAAAGTTCACTATTTTGTTTTGTGAAAAATTTTGTCATTTTTATTATAGCATTTAGTAAGCCAATCCCACCCGGATGTAAAAAACCAAATTTTTTGCCTGTTATTTGTGTGACAATATCTTTAATGTCGGTAGCACTTACAATATCTCCTGCAATCTTTAAATAACGGGGTGTAGTATTATCTAAGGCAGCGCTTGCCGTGTATTCAGCAACATTATAGGTTGTTGTAAAATCCATTTTGACATGTGGGTTGCCCCAGTATAAAACCCGTTTCATTTTAAATAAAATAAGAGGCATATCGCCTGTTAACAGATCCATAAATGGCCCGTTAAATATGGTAGTAACCTTTATTGCTGAGTGTTCTATACGTTTATGAAAGTCTCTTCTCAAATCAAGATTCCGGTTTCGTCCCGGAATTAAATTGGTGAAGTCGGTTGAAAAATCGCTGGGTATAAACCTAGGTACTCCCGCAGCTATAGCAGCGTTTAGTAAAAGTAATTGCGCGTCAATAATGGTTTCGTGCAAACCAGCTAACGCTGATACGACACAGCTTACATCTTCGCAGGCTTTCTTCATTTCTAATGAATTAGCCATATCAATTTGGTAAACAGTAACGCCTGATTTTATGAAAGCCTCAATTTTTTCTTTACTGCTTTCTAATCGAACAACAATTCTTACATCTGCTCCTTTCCTGATCAGGGCATTAACAATTTTGCCGCCTAAATTACCGGTTGCTCCGGCCACTAATATGGTGTTATTCATTGAGGAGTAAACAATCAATATCCAAAAAGGTTTGATTAGTTGATGAATAACAGGCTACTAATTACTTCATATTACTTTGAAAGCGCCATTAAAATGTTTTTTTCAACACGTTCCGCTAAATTATCAGTAGGATGTTTAATGAATGTGTCGCCTGTTACTTTCTCATATAATTCAATATACCGTTCCGAAATTTCATTCACCCAAGCATCGCTCATTTCAGGGATCTTTTGCCCGTCTTTCCCCTGAAAACCATTGTCAATTAACCAACGACGAACAAACTCTTTACTTAATTGCTTTTGTTCTTCACCTTTATCCTGGCGTTGCTGATACCCTTCCAAATAAAAATAACGGGATGAATCCGGTGTATGAATTTCATCCATTAAAAATACTTTACCATCGCATAAGCCAAATTCATATTTGGTATCCACCAGAATAAGTCCCATTTTGTTTGCAATTTCTTGTCCACGGGCATATAATTTACGCGTATAATCTTCGAGTTGGATGTAATATTTTTCCTCAACAATACCTTGCTTTAAAATCTCTTCGCGGCTAATGTCTTCATCGTGACCTTCCGAAGCCTTGGTAGTAGGCGTAATGATAGGTTCCGGTAATTTATCGCTTTCCTTTAACCCTTCAGGTAATATTACTCCACATAAAGTTCTCAGTCCATTTTGATATGTTCTTGCGGCGTGCCCTGCCAAATATCCACGAATAACCATTTCTACTTTAAAAGGCTCGCAAACGCGCCCCATCGTTACCACCGGGTCGGGAACTTCCAGTACCCAGTTTGGTACAATATCTTTGGTAGCTTCTAAAAATTTAGAAGCAATTTGATTTAAAACCTGTCCTTTATAAGGAATACCTTTAGGCAATACTACGTCAAAAGCACTAATTCGATCACTGGCAACCATCACCAACACTTTATCATCTATATTATAAACATCTCTTACTTTGCCTTTGTAAAAGCTTTTTTGTTTTGGGAAATTAAATTGAGTGGCGGTAAGTGCAGACATAGTGAATTGGTTTGGAGAGCAAATATAAAAAACTATTATTGTTTGTTAGTGTGTTTTACTCACAGGTTACTCACATAGAATCTTAGTGAATGAAAGGAAGATTAAATACATTATTTTTTGTAGATTTACGGGTTAAAAGTATTTTCAATAATGAGAATTTATGACTTATTGAAATTAATTAAAAAGCTATGAGAGTCCTGATACTTACTGATGGAATTTTTCCTTTTGTAATCGGAGGAATGCAAAAGCATACTCACTACATGGCTAAATTTTTTTTACAAAAAGGGGTCGATTTAACGATTTACCATGGTTTAGTTGATAAGGATATCCCTGAAAACATGCACGAGCAGCTTGAGCAGCAGGTGAATTCATCGCACGTGGGAAAATTAGCTTCTAAATGCTTTAAATTTCCCAGGATAAAGTTAAAAGTACCGGGGCACTATGTATTAGAGTCTTATCTTTATTCTAAACTGTTGTACAAGGAACTGATAAAAGAAGAGCCTTTTGATTTTATTTATGTTAAAGGTTTTTCTGGGTGGTATAGTATTTTGCACAAACAAAAGTTACCAAAAATCGGAGTTCAGTTTCATGGATTGGAAATGTTTCAACCGGCCTCATCTTTTGGCGATTTATTGGCTAAATTTAGTTTACGACTGCCGGTAAGATATAATTTAAAACACGCTGATTATATATTCTCTTATGGAGGAAAAATAAAAAAACTGCATCTTGAGCTTGGTTGTGCTGAGAGTAAAATAAAAATACAGCATGGTGGTATTGATAATTCTCTGTTAATTGCTGAAGATAAAATTGAAAACAAACATGACAGGCGTCATTTTTTGTTTATTGGCAGAAATGAGCGAAGAAAAGGTTATACAGAACTTAAAGCAGCAATTTTAAGAATTATTGAAAAGTACGATTTTCGGTTTTCCTTTATTGGTGATATTAATCCTGCTGATCAGATCGTTTCAGACAAAATTGTTTATTATGGAACGATTTCTGATGTGAAAAAATATTATCAAATAATTGATCAGCATGATGTAATTGTAGTTCCCAGTATTTCCGAAGGCCTGCCGACCGTAATTATCGAATCAATGGCCAGAGGTCTTACTGTAATTGCTACAAATGTTGGTGCTGTTGAAGGTGCCGTTAATTCGGAAAATGGTTTTTTAATCGAAGCCGGAAATATTGATCACATAGAAAAAAGTCTTATTAAAGTTATTGAAATGCCGGAGCAGGATCTTTTAAATAAAAAACGGAAAGCTTTAAAGATGATCACTGATCATTTTAATTGGGAAAAATTATCTGATGACTTGTTGAATTTTATTAAGATGGTTAAATAAAATGCTTGTAGGAAAAGGGCTTATTGCCAGTCAATTTAAACACTATACGGATAATGATGATGTCGTTGTTTTTGCCTCCGGTGTTTCTAATTCAAAGGAAACCAAACGGGATGAGTTTGATCAGGAAATAAAACTGATTGAAAGTTATATTCCGCAAAAAAAAATATTCGTTTACTTCAGCACCTGTAGTATTTTTGACGATAGTTTAACTGATTCCAATTACGTAAAACATAAACTAAAAATTGAAAAATTAATTCAATCCCGTTTCGAACGTTTTTTAATCTTGCGTTTGCCCAATATGATAGGGCTGACAAACAATCCAAATACATTTTTTAATTATTTTTTCGAGGCTATTTTAAATGGCAAATCGCTTATTATTCAAAAATATGCGATAAGGTATTTTATGGATGTGGAAGATCTTCCTTTTATTTTAGATATAATATTGAAGGATGAAGAGTCGATGAATACCATTATCAATGTTTCGTATAATAACCCGATTAATATCCCTGAAATACTTACTTTTTTTGAGGAAGAAATGGGTAAAAAAGCAATGGTGTCTTTTGTTGAAAAGGGAAGTAACTATGCGGTGCCCAACGATTACTTTAACGATCTGTTTTCCCGGAAAAAGGGTCATGCAATTGTAGAAGCTTACACAAAAAATTGCATTAAAAAATATATTAAACTGAAAAGCGCTGGTTCACATTAAGACCATTTTGACAACCCGTATTACTTATCGAAAGGAAACTTGACGTAGGTTACCTTAAATACAGGCTTGTACATTGCATTACTTTTACCGCCAATTACCACTCTTTGCAACCTGTCATCTCTTCGCGCAACAAACGAAACATTGGGGCGGGCATTTACCAAATAAAACCCATAATCAGTAATTTCTCCTGTAATTATCTTTTGCATTTGTCGCGCAATATTAAACACATATTGCCGGTTAGTTGAATCGTAAGTTCCGCCATATTTAACAAAATCGGAAGCTTCTACCTGGTCGTATACTAACTGCTCGGTACCATCAGCGCTACAGGAAATTAAGGCAAGACTGGATGGGTATTTATAATTGAGGCTGTAGGGGCTCTTCGTTTCATCTACTTTAATGATCAGCTCCGCTCTGCTAATGGCCACGTTGTGAGAATCAGTGAAATTTTGAATATAGGGTAGGGCAACTCTTACTCTTGTGCCTCCAAATGAATTTAAATATACATTAGCATTTCCTGCCGTGGTATTTCCAGATATCTGATCAAATAAATTTTGCGTTGCTCCTGAAGTATAGTTGTGTTTAATATTATTAAATCTTAAGGCATCATTACCCCTGAATGTAAATTGAAATTTTTGACCTTTTGAATTAACTGAATTTGCATCGTGGTAGTATATATTGATTCCTGATACCTCGTCATCAAGGTCATAACGTCTGATGGCACCTGAACCTGGCCCACTCAAAGCTGTATTGGCCGTTGTGATGTAAAAGCCTTTATAGGCATTTAAAAATGCGGTGTTATTAACCAGGTTTGAGTTTGTTTGCAAAATATATTGAGCCAGGTTGTTATCTAATTTAATAACGAGACAAAGAGACCCGTTTCGCGGCACTAAATTTCCTGTCAAAGTACCTACCGGCGAAGATGATACAGGAACAGTGCTTGTAGAAGAGTAAGATGTTTCAGTAAGTAAACGGCTGTTAAGTGTGCGAACCTCGTAATTTAGAGGAGTAGTTTGATCACCCAAAGATTCATTAAGATAACGGATCACAATTTCAGCCGAATCTAATAAGGGGTTTGATCCAAAACTCAAATTAGATAAATTATTCGGGATAGAAAAGCTGGTATATATGCTGGCATCTGTTCTTCCAAAAATAGGATCCTGGTTTGATCCCAAAAATTTATACTGATCGTTGTACGTTCTGATATCATTTATTTTTTCGGTATGCATAAAAACCGAAACAGAATCAGTAATGGTTATACCTACCAGGTCGCTTTCCGGTTGTACGTCCAATCCAATAACGCTGGGACTCTCTTCTTTCTTTTTACAGGCAAAAGCGATGATAAAACTTAAAAAAATGAATCCTATTTTGAATTTGGTCATAATGGGTAATTAAAAACGCATAATTAATCAAAATTATGCGTTTAAAATAGTTAAAAGTGTATAATTTATTAGTCAGCTAAAACAGTACTGTCTTCTAAAACAAGATCATAGAATTCATTATAAGCGTCTGCATATTCTGCTTCTCCTTTGTATTCTAAAATAGGTTTGCCTGATTTTTTAGCATATTTAATCAATTCCTCATTAATTTTCTCGCTACCAAAAGAAATACCGTCGGCATTATCAATGGCTAACTTCATTAAATTAACGTAAGTTGCATCTTCCAGGTGTTTTAATTCTTTTTTGGTTACCCCGTCAATGATAGCTTTATCAATGATCTTTTTATTTAATGCTTTAGTGAATTCTTCTTCGTAAATAGTGAAGATTACTTTTGTTTCAGCAAATAAAGGATCCTCAACAAAGGCTTTTTTAATGTACAATGGAATTAATCCGGTAAACCAGCCATGACAGTGAATAACATCCGGCGCCCATCCTAGTTTTTTAACAGTTTCAATTACACCACGGTTAAAAAATACAGTACGCTCATCGTTATCATCAAAATATTTACCCGTAGCCTTGTCGGTTAAAACGGATTTACGGTGAAAATAATCGTCATTGTCAATAAAATATACCTGCATACGAGCTGTAGGAATAGAGGCAACCTTAATGATCAAAGGATGATCAGCATTGTTAATCACAATATTCATACCCGATAAACGAATAACTTCATGTAATTGATGGCGTCTTTCGTTTATATTGCCGTATTTTGGCATAAAAGTTCTAATTTCCTTCCCTCTTTCCTGAATTGCCTGTGGCAATCGTCTGGCTATTTTTCCGATATGGGTTTCATCTAAATAAGGGGTAATCTCTTGCGACACAAAAAGAACTCTGGCTTTTCTCATATAATTGGTTTGGATTTTGGATTTATTTAAGACAATACAAAAGTAATAAAAAAAAATCCATATATCAAAGTATTATTTAGCTTTGAGGCCTATTATTTCAATAAAAAGGGCTAAAAATGCTTGTAATACATAAAATAAAAGAAATTCAGGATATAATCGCTTCTGAAAAGCAAAAGAGCCGCACCATTGGCTTTGTTCCAACAATGGGAGCCTTACATCCCGGACATATTTCTTTGATTCAATTTTCGAAACAACAAACTGATATAACTGTCTGTTCCATCTTTGTGAATCCAACCCAGTTTAACAACACTTCCGATTTGACTCACTATCCGCGCACTCCTGAGGCCGATATAAAATTACTGGAAGAAGCAGGTTGTGATATTCTTTACATGCCCGATGTAAAAGACGTATATCCTGAGAATGACACCCGCAAATTCAATTTCGGGTATCTGGACACTATTTTGGAAGGAGCTCATCGTCCGGGCCATTTTAATGGCGTAGGGCAGGTGGTGAGTATTTTACTGGAGGGTATTAAACCCCATAAAGCTTTTTTTGGAAGTAAAGATTACCAGCAGGTGATGGTGGTAAAAAATCTTGTGAAACAACTGCATTTACCGGTTGAGATTGTGGCCTGTCCTATTTTGCGTGAGTCCGACGGACTGGCCATGAGTTCAAGAAACACCCGTTTATCGGCCGTTGAACGGCAAACGGCCGCTCTTATCCCTAAAATAATGAATGAAGCAAAAGAGATTGCTTTGGAAAAAGGAGTGTCAGCTGCCAAATTTTATATAGCACGAAGCGTTTCAAAAGAACCTACCATGAAGCTCGATTATTACGAGATATGCGATGCAGAGTCGTTAAATGTCATATCCGATATCACCGATGTAAAACACGCCGTTTCTTTAATAGCCGTGTTTGTTGGTAACATTCGTTTAATTGATAATTGGATGATAGAATAATTCTTTACAAAATATTAAATTTGAAACTTCTAAACTTTAAAACTTTCTAAACTAATGTCAAACATAAAACCCGAAGATTTTTTTAAAAGCATTATTGGTCACTGTAAAGAATATGGTTTCATTTTTCAAAGCAGCGAAATTTATGATCAGGGCCTAAGCGCCGTATACGATTACGGACAAATGGGAGTGGAGTTAAAGAAAAATATTCGCGACTATTGGTGGAAAGCCATGGTACAAATGAATGAAAATATAGTAGGAATTGATTCTGCTATTTTCATGCATCCTACAACCTGGAAAGCAAGCGGACACGTGGACGCGTTCAACGATCCCTTAATTGATAATAAAGACAGTAAAAAACGTTACCGTGCCGATGTATTGATCGAAGAACATGTGGCGAAGATCGAAGACAAGATCAACAAGGAAGTTGAAAAAGCAGCTAAGCGTTTCGAGGATTTTGATGCAGAGATGTTCAAATCAACGAACGGGCGCGTTAAAGAATACCAGGATAAAATTGATGCGATCAATGAGCGTTTTAAAACCGCGTTGAACGCAAATAATTTAGAAGAAGTAAAACAAATTATTGTTGATCTGGAAATTGTTTGCCCGGTAAGCGGAACTAAAAACTGGACAGATGTTCGTCAGTTCAATTTAATGTTCAATACCTCTACAGGTTCTGTGACCGATGAAACCAATATTATTTATTTAAGGCCGGAAACCGCACAAGGTATTTTTGTGAATTATTTAAACGTTCAAAAAACGGGACGTATGAAATTGCCCTTTGGGATTGCCCAAACAGGTAAAGCATTTCGTAATGAAATTGTTGCCCGCCAGTTTATTTTCCGCATGCGCGAATTTGAACAAATGGAAATGCAGTTTTTCATTAAACCGGGAACAGAAATGGAATGGTACGAATACTGGAAAAAAGCGCGTTTGAACTGGCATTTAGCTTTAGGTTTAGGATCAGAAAAATACCGTTTTCACGATCATTTAAAACTTGCACATTATGCAAATGCAGCTTGTGATATTGAACATCAATTCCCTTTTGGCTTTAAAGAATTAGAAGGTATTCATAGCAGAACGGACTTCGATTTAAAACAACACCAGGAATTCTCAGGAAAAAAATTACAGTATTTTGATCCTGAAACCAACGAAAGTTATGTGCCTTATGTATTAGAGACATCGGTTGGTTTAGACCGTTTGTTCTTAGCCGTATTGTCATCTTCTTTAAAAGAAGAATCGTTGGAAGGTGGCGATACACGCACAGTTTTAAATTTACCACCCGCATTAGCACCCTACAAAGCAGCTATTTTCCCTTTGGTTAAAAAAGATGGTTTACCTGAATTAGCGGAAAGCATTATGAAAGACCTTAAGTTAGACTTCATGCTAGCTTATGATGAAAAAGACACCGTTGGTAAACGTTACCGTCGTCAGGATGCTATTGGAACTCCTTTTTGCATTACGGTTGATCACCAGAGTTTGGAAGACAACACAGTTACTATCCGTCACCGCGATACGATGAAACAGGATAGGGTAGCGATTTCTGAATTACATTCTATTTTAACTGAGAAAACCAGCATCAATAGTTTGTTGAGGGCATTGTAGTTTTACTCGTCATTGCGAACGAAGTGAAGCAATCTCAAACATAGTTCAGCAAAGGATTGTTTGAGATTGCTTCGTCTTACCTCCTCGCCATGACGAAGGTTATTTCATAATCACCAATTTCTTATTAGCAATTGAATTATTTCCTTTGATGGT
Organism: Bacteroidota bacterium; assembly: GCA_040387475.1. GTDB lineage: Bacteria > Bacteroidota > Bacteroidia > B-17B0 > Aurantibacillaceae > UBA4416. The sequence continues at coordinate 21,109 of JAZKDT010000010.1, forward strand.
AATGTTATAAATTCCCGCTGCTAAATTATTGCCATCAATGAGGGCTTTTCCATTTTCAATAGATTGAGAAACAACCAAGTTACCGGTTATATCAAATACTTGAATGAATTGTTTCTCTTTGGTATTTAACTCAATAGTAAAGTTTCCATTAGATGGATTGGGATATAAATTCATTACAGTTTCAGTTTGGTTTTTCAATCCTGTAGGAACTAAAATTGTATTTAAAGTAGTATTAGTTACGATGGGAGCATTGTAATCAAAATAAATGTAAGCCGTGTTTTTTATTTGGTAAGGTGCAACCCAACTTGTTTTTGGTTTAGCGCGATACTGTATAAACGCAGTAGATCCGGCTGAGTTTGAAGTACTGTCAGGTAATTGAATATTAAGGAAACGTACATTTAAAACATTTCCTGTTAGCTCAACTAAGTTTGGGTGACTATAATTTATTACTTGAAATGTTTCCATATCTAACACGTTATCTAAAGTATCTAATAATCTAATATTCATAGCCGGTGCATTCCCTGTATTTTGAAAGTGAATGGTATACGTTAACCAATCGTTAAAGCCTGGTTGGACATTTTCGGGATAGGTTTCTTTAATGTTGGGATCATACGAGTTAACTACATTATAGCAATACGTATAGATATTGTTGCTTGAATTATTATCTCCTGCATATGTGGTAATTGTTGCGGTTACACATACAACATCACCTGACTGAGCATTGGTATTCGTTGTAAATAACAAATTAAAATCTGTTAGATTATTTATCATACCAAAATCAGGAATATTGTAGGTGAATAAATTTCCTATAACACTTGGCGTTAACGAACCTATCTCAGGACTATCGTACGTTACATTACCTGTCACAGTAATCTGCAGTTGTCCGCTAGTCCCATTTGCACAACTTAAATTATACCAATGGCTCATATCCCCACCTACGATATTTACTTTATGTTGCATACCAGGGAATGCAAAGCCGTAATTAAAAACAGACTGAATTCCAAGGTCGAATCCTGATTTACAGGTTAATGCAAAATTGAGATTAGTGTCAAGTACTGAGGTAGTAAGATTACTGTCTAATCCCGGATAATGGCATTGAGCATTAAACGGTAAATTTGTTGTATCGATCACGATAGAATAGGTATTAGATGATTGTGGAAAATTAAAAATACCATTAGAGGCCGAATATGTATTTCCTAATAAAGTACCAGATTGATTGTAAATTTTTAAAGGAATATTATTCTGATTAAAATCACCTGCATCTCTGATGCAATTATTAATAATATTATCACTGTAAACGTGTCCAACAATACCTTTAGCAGTTGGACAGTTATTTAGGTTTCCTGCTAAGCACAACGGATAAGCTAATGTAGTTGAACTCATAACCGGTAAGTAATTTGGTAGACAGGAAAACGGATTGCTTGAAATATTTACTATTGATAGCAGTAAACTGAACGAATTAAAACAACTAATATTATTAGTATTACAGTCGAAATAGCGAAGCGAGTCTGATAATGATGGTAGATTAGATAGCGAATTATGTCCGCACCATAATAATCTTAAATTATTAGGCAATACAGGAAGAGTAGAAATTTGATTATAATGACAAGAAAGACTTAGCAAGCTACTTGGTAGATTAGGCAAGCTAGTTATTTGATTAAAACTACAATCTAAACTCTCCAATGAGTTGGGTAAAATAGGAAGGCCTGTTAAGTAATTACCCAAGCATTCCAGCGTCATGAGTGAATTTGGTAAAATAGGCAACGATGTAATCGGATTAGATCTGCAAAGAAGAGTTGTAAGAGTATTGGGTAAAGCCGGAAGATTAGTAATTAATGAATTTCCACAATCCAGTTTTTTAAGCCCATTTGGAAGAACGGGTAAAATTGATAAATTATTAAATTTACAATCCAATTCTTCTAATGAACTCGGTAATGCAGGTATGCTCGTTACATGTGTGTAACTGCAATCTAACAATTTTAATGTGTTTGGCAAAATAGGCATATTAGCTACTATCTGTCTTGCGAATATTAAAGTGTCTAATGTACTTGGTAGCGATGGCAAAAACGTAATTAAATTTGAATTTGGCAAAAGGTTACTGCTACCGCAATCTAATTTTTTTAATGAATCAAAATATTGTACCCCTGTAACATCATTTATTCCTAAATTTTGAATAGATACAACCTTTCTGTTAATTACAGCCAAACTAGTTGTATCCATTTGGTTACCATTCATAGCAGATGCTACGTTAGCTTGTAGCCAGGTTACAAAACTAGCATCGGGTATGGTTACAAATTGTGCTTTTAGATTTGTTAAACAAAGCGTTAAAGCAAAGAAGGTTAATAGTTTTTTCATGCGGTTTTGATTTTACTTTAAAAGTAGGTAAAATACAGTCGCTATTTCATCCATTTGTTAATTGAATGATTTAAACCTATAAATGAGAGCTTTTTGCTAATAAGTGAGTAAACTATGTATGAGATTGCTTGTAGTAACTCTTCGCAATAAAGATTACCCTACAGCATACCCGGCTTTCTCAGCGGGATAAGCATTAAACGTTCCCATTGCTTTAGCTATTAAAGCATTATTTCTTTCGGGACAAATGATCTCGCCACTGGTAATAATCAGGCGCTTGCCTTGCTGATCTACTTTGGCAATGCCTTGTAAAGTATCTCCTAAAAAAGCAGGACCTAAAAAATTGATCTTAAATTCAACGGTAGAAATAATATGATTGTCTTTTGCCGAAACCGATAAAGCAGTAACACCCAACAACCCATCCATTAAAGCGGAAATAACGCCGCCGTGAGCTGCTTTTGGAGTTGCCAGGTGTTCTTGTTTAATAGTAATGGAATAATGCACCAAACCCGGTTCAAGGATTTTGAATTCCATTCCCAGCGTCTTGCCAAAATTATTTTGGGCGATGTATTGATCTATTAAATTCATTATTTAAAAAACATGAATGTAATAATTTTTACAGCATTTCTTTCAATTTAAAAACATAAAGCATATTTAGCAATGTATTTGTCGGTTCGGACGAAGTTGAAATAGGGTGAAACTAAAAAATATAAAACACCTCTCAACTCCGCCCGAGTGACAAAATATAAATTAAGAAAGATTTTTGTCCGTTCGTATATTGCCCTCAGTAAATTTATAGCACATAAAAATGTTTAGTGCTGTAGGGCTCCGGTATTTTTATATCTTCATTCTGCATCATTTCTTTCAGGTCTATTTCTATGGTACGGGAAATGGACATGAGTGGGATATCGGTTGCTTTATTCTCAAACGGATCCTGTAATTGCACGGCTGTTTTTTCGATAAGGTAAAAAAACGTAGCAACAATCATCAATACCGGAACCATTAAAAATCCAAACAGATCTACCAGTCCAAAGGGCAATAATAAAATAAACACCCATACGGCCGCTTTAATATACAGGCCATAGGTTGTAGGAAATACAGTTTTTTTAATGCGCTCCGCTTTACCCATCGAATCAGAAAATTTGCTTAAAGAATTATCCAGGTTTACCTGCTGAAATTGGTTGATCCATCCCATTTTTAATGCATATTGAAGATCTTTTCCATGAAGATCCAGTATGGCGAAAGGTTTATTACTGAATTTAGTAATGTACTCCTGTTCCCGCAGACTCAAAAACTCCTGCGTAAAAGGTAAAGGACTCGTTTGTCTTAAAGTTTTGGCCAGGGCATAACACCAGGCTATTTGTCTCATAATCATCCTTTCCTGAAATGCTTTAATACTCTCGTTTTCGGGATTTTCCATCATCGTAGCAACCTGGCGGCCAAAACTTCTGGAGTCGTTTACAATGGAGCCCCAAATACAGCGTGCTTCCCACCATCGGTCGTACGCTTGATTTGAGCGAAATGCTAATAGCAACGATAAGATAGTGCCGAATACACTGGATACCGTAATAGGAATGGAAACGGCAGTAACGTGAATATTAAAAAGGCCGTAGGCAACTTCAATAGATAAACCGTAACACATGACCAATAACAGTTCGTATTTTACCTGGTTAAAAATATAGGAAAGTGGAATTTTGTCTTTGAGTAACATGATATGTATTATAAAGTATTAAACAGGTTTATTAAGTTATCAGTTTGGGAGAAACTAAAATTATTATCCAGTTGGGCCAGTTCGGTATACGGGAAATTGCTTTTTTTGACAAATGGTGCAATATCAAACTGATTTTTGACTTCTTTGATCGCATAATTTTTAGAGATATAAATATGGTCGATCTCATTTTTTTTTGCAAAGTTCTCTAACGACAAAACGCTATATCCATGAAAGACCTCGATTGTCATATCTTCTATTTTTTCAGAAAACCGGTTCCTGATAATCGAGATGGCATCATGGAAATTTTGGTGACAATGCTCGTTAATGATCTTATCGGGAGAATAAAACAGGAGATCGGTTATTGAATCTGTAATAAAACAGCTGTACAAAAGTACAATGTTCAATTTTGTGTCAGGATTTTGAGATATAGCTTGTTTTACGGTTACCAGTGATTCTATCGTAAAATCAGTTGGAATTAAAATTGTTTTTTGCATAATAGTATATTTTATGCAAGTATATTTCGCTGAAGTTAAGACGCTATAAGAATGAGATTAGAATGTGATTAGAAAATCAATGTATCGACGGAAAGCGCAATTCAACGGTTGTTCCCTGTCCACTTTGCGCAGTAACTGTAATGGTACCCTTATGAAGCCTGATAATATTGCGGGCAAGAGGCAAGCCAATGCCGTATCCTTCAAAGTTTTTTGTATTGGAAGCTCTGAAAAAAGGATCGTATATATATTTAAGCTCACTTTCCGGGATACCAATACCTGCATCTTTTATAATGATGATGAGTTGATGTTGGCTGGCACCAATGGATATTTGAACAGGCTTGTTGGACGAGTATTTGCAGGCGTTGCTCACAATATTAGACAGCGCCAGATGCAGTAATTGACTGTTACCGTTTATTTTTAATTTTTCGGGCGTATCAGGCATTAAACTCAAATCAAGCCTTATTTGATTATTTGGGTTCAGTTTATCAATGGTTTCTTTTACATCCCACAGTAATTGATCGGTACGCACGATCTCCATTTTTTGTTTTTTTCCGTCAAAACCGGTTTGCGCCAGGAACAGGAGGGATTTTGTTATTTTTTCAAGGCGTTCTGCTTCACCCAAAATTATCTTTATCGACGTTTCGTATTCTTCAGATTTCCTTTTTTTATTTAAGGTTACATCGGCTTCGCCAATAATAGCGGTAAGCGGAGTACTTAGTTCATGGGAGGCATTACTAATGAAATTATTCTGCGTTTCAAAGGCTGTCTCCAGCCGGTCGAGCATCGTATTAAAGGTTGTAATCAATTGGCTTAACTCGTCATTATCAGTTAATGTTGCCAAACGTAAATGCATGCTCTCCGAGCTTATCTGTTTTACTTTGGCCGTAATATCTGTCACAGGGTTTAATACCTTTTTAGAAACGAATATGGCGATAAGCACCGCTAATAAAGATGCTAAAGGAATGGCTATTAAGAAAATGTTACGGAGATAGGCCAAATGATGTGTATTGTAATAGTTGTTGGCAGATACGATAACAGCATATTTTTTTTGATTTGTTTGATATAAGATACCACTGTAAAAGGTATTATTGTTTTTATAATTAGCTGTTTTTTTTGACACAAGTTCCGTAAAAAATGAAAGCGGTAACCGCATATTTTTAGCCTGGCTATCAAATGTTGTGTTTGAATTTACTTCAAATACATAATCGCGTTCCTGCGGTAAAATCTCTAAATGTTGTTCCCGCACCTCCTTAAAGGCCTGTGCTTTCATATCTTCTGACTCAAGCGTTGATTTTGCTTTAAAAATCGCTCTTATCTCTAATCGTTTATAAAAATCCGTAAAAGAATATTGAGTAGAAAAATAGTAAACAGATATACTCAATAATATAATGATGAGTAAACAACCTGAAGAAAACAACAGTGCTATTTTAGTTTGACTTTTCATTGGATTCTTTTAAAACATATCCCATTCCTATAACCGTATGTATCAATTTTAAATGCGGTGGTTTATCTATCTTTTTTCTAAGATAATTCACATACACGTCTACTACATTGGTTCCCATGTCAAAACCAATATCCCACACTTTTTCTAAAATATCTACCCTTGATAAAACCCTGTTTTTGTTTTGAAGGAACATAAGCAATAGCCTGTATTCTGTGGAAGTTAACGATATGGACTCACCCAAACGTTTAACGGATTTTGTGGTGTCGTTTAAAATAAGATCATCTATAAAATAAGTAACCTCTTTATTTTCGTCGTCTACTTGAATGATACTTTTATTGGAACGACGTAACAGTGATTTTAAGCGGGCCTGCAACTCTATAAATTTGAATGGCTTAATAAGATAGTCATCGGCGCCTTTATCGAGACCGATCACAATGTTTTCGGCCGTACCCAATGCGGTTAAAAACAAGATGGGCACTTGTTTATTCTGTTTACGAATGCCTGCACAAACTTCTAATCCGTTAAGAAGCGGTAGCATAATATCAAGAATAATCAGGTCATAATTAAAACTAAGCGCCATTTTTAACCCGTTCTCTCCGTCCAACGCTACTGATATTTCGTAACCGTCTTCCGTAAGTCCTTTTTTTATAAAGGAAACAACATTAGTCTCATCCTCTATCAATAAAATTTGTTTCATCTCTGTCAAAAATCTAAAAATATGGATTTAATACAAACAAGTCTATATTTTAAGATTTATTATCACTATACATAAATAAAAAGCCCCGGATATTTAAATCCAGGGCTTTGCTTAAATTGTATGTGACAGGATTATACTTTTTCAGTAGCAACAACTTTAGGAGCAGCTGCTAAAATTTCTTCATTAGCTGCCGAAGCATATTGCTCGAAATTTTTAATGAACTGACCTGCTAAATTTTGTGCCGTTTTATTGAAAGCTTCTTTATCTTTCCAGGCATTTTGTGGTTCTAAAATCTCTGCAGGAACTCCTGTACAGGATTTTGGGAATTTTAAACCAAAGTAAGGAGTTGTTCCAAATTCAGCTTTATCTAATTCTCCGCTTAATGCAGCTGTAATTAAAGCACGCGTGTAAGATAATTTGATACGACTTCCAATTCCGTAGCTTCCGCCAACCCATCCGGTATTTAATAACCAAACGTTTACATTGTGTTTTTTTAATTTATCACCTAATAACTCAGCATACTTTGTAGGGTGTAAAGGCAAAAATGCTTTACCAAAACAAGCAGAGAAAGTTGTCGTAGGTTCTGTAATTCCCATTTCAGTTCCGGCAACTTTAGCGGTGTAACCCGAAATAAAATTGTACATGGCCTGACCTGTGCTTAATTTGGAGATTGGAGGTAATACACCAAATGCGTCACAGGTTAAAAAGAAAATATTTTTAGGGATATCACCAACAGCAGGGTCAACTGCATTATCGATATAGTTTGAAGGGTAGCTTACGCGTGTATTTTCGGTACGTGACACATCCGCATAATTTACAGTGGTTGTTCCTTCAAAATAATTGATGTTCTCTAATAACGATCCAAACTTAATAGCGTTGAAAATCTGAGGCTCTTTTTCGGCAGTTAAGTCTACGCATTTTGCATAGCAACCACCTTCAAAGTTAAATACAGATTTATCTGCCCAACCATGCTCGTCGTCACCAATTAATTTACGGTTAGGATCAGCGGATAAAGTTGTTTTTCCTGTTCCGGATAAGCCAAAGAAAATCGCCGTATCCCCATCTTTACCGATATTTGCAGAGCAGTGCATAGAAAGCACTTTCTTTTCGTGTGGTAAAATATAGTTTAATACCGCGAAGATTGATTTTTTAATTTCACCGGTATAAGCAGTTCCACCAATTAAAATCGTTTTTTTAGTGAAATTGATAATAGCGAAGTTGTGTTGGCGCGTTCCATCAACTTTAGGATCAGCCATAAAACCCGGTGCATTGATAATAACCCAGTCGTGTTTAAATGTTTTGATCTCTTCGGCAGTGGGACGTAAAAATAAATTAGAAGAAAATAAATTGGCCCATGGTGTTTCATTAACAACACGGATATTGATTCTATAAGTTGGGTCAGCACAAGCATAGGCATCTCGTACCCAAATTTCTTTATTACCTAAATAAGATAACATGCGGTTATGTAAGGCGTCAAATTTGTCAGCTTCAAAACGGTTATTAACATCTCCCCACCAAACACTGTCTTTCGTGTTCTCATCATAAACCACAAATTTGTCTTTAGGAGAGCGTCCTGTAAATTCTCCGGTATCAATTGCTAACGCACCAACATCCGTCAATACACCTTGTCCGCGAACAATCGTTTCTTCAATTAGTTCAGATGGATGCAGGTTCCAGTAAGCCATTTCAACATTTCCTAAGCCTAATTGGGCAACAGAAGCATCTTGTGCTTTTAATCCAATTTCGTTCATTATATCAAGAATTTAAATTTTAGTTAGGCTGCAAAAATACAAAAAAAATCGAGCCGTTTTTGGCTCGATTTTCCACAATTACCTGATGAAAACTTCCTTTTTGTTGAAAAAAAGTTAAGTTTTTATAGTGCAAAATAGGTTTTTTATCTCCCTTTATGCTGGCATTCAGCGTTTTCAGATACGATAATACGATCACTTCCCGCTGTAAGTTTTTTAACATTTTCAATGAATTCGGTCATTTCCTTTTTGGAAGCTAATTCAGTTAAATTAAAGCAATAATCCGTTTCACCTTCGCGACCCCAATTTACGGTTTTGTAGGTTGGTTTCTTTGGGTGCGATTCAACATAGGTCAAAAAAGAAGTTCGCTTGTCACCGTCGGTTCCTGCGCCTTTACTCGTAAAAGAAACCAATAAACGATAGGTAACCTGCGCATCAGGCCCGGCAGGAGCTGTAGAAGTAACGGGAGCTGTATCAGCCGATTTTGATGCCTCTTTTTTTGATTTACAGGAAATACAAGCTAAACTGATTAAAGAGGCTAAGAAAAATAATTGTTTCATAGAGGTGTTATTAATTATTTGAATTTTCGGTCCATTTCACGGTTCAGGTCCTTTGTTTTGAGATCATCGCGCTTATCGTAGTTCTTTTTACCTTTAGCAATGGCAATTTCCACTTTGGCATATCCGCTATCAGAGGTAAATAAAAGAGTAGGGATGATCGTCAGACCCTTATCCACCATTTTTTTTTGAAGTTTGGTTAACTCCTGCTTACTTAACAATAATTTACGTTCACGGGTAGGTTCATGATTATATAAGTTACCTTCGGTATAAATGCTAATGTTTAAGCTCTTGATAAATAATTCCCCGTTTCTGAAATAACAAAAACTATCTACCAACGAAGCTTTACCTTCCCGGATGGCTTTAATTTCAGTGCCTACCAATACAATACCTGCAGTATACTTTTCAATAAAACTGTAATCGAAAGAGGCTCTTCGGTTTTTGATTGATATTTTTTGCTGTATATTCGGTTTCAATTATTTACTTTTAAAGCGCAAAGATACATAATTACTTATTGCTATGATACACTTAGCTCTTGCTACCGAAAAAGATTTAAACACCATCGCAAAATTGGCCCATGTTATCTGGAATGATCATTATGTGGAGATAGTAGGGCAGGAGCAGGTTGATTATATGTTGAATAAAATGTACGCTCATAAAAGTTTATTGGAGCAGCTTCATCAAAAAAAACATGTATTTTATGTGATTGAACATGATGAGAAGGCGATAGGTTTTATAGCGGTAAGTTCAGAAAATAACAAAGATTATTTTTTGCATAAATTTTACATTGATCAGCAAAAATCCAATACCGGAATCGGAACCCAGGTGCTTAATTCCCTGATTCAGGCAATTCGGCCTAAATCACTGACCCTCACAGTAAATAGACAAAATTTTAAATCTATTAATTTTTATTTTAAAAATGGTTTTAAAATTGAAAGAGTAGAAGATTTTGACATTGGAAAAGGGTATCAAATGAATGATTTTGTGATGGTGAGGACGTTTTAATTCCAGTTTTTTTCAACCCGGAGATTCTGAGTATTTTAAATTCAATGACATTGGCTTTGCATTTGGTGTATGTATTAAAACTTCGTGATCTCATTTTCTATTTTTAAGCTCTTTAGGTAACCAGTAAAATTTCGCTAAAAAACTTGCATCAAAAACACCTGAGTTTATTAACGTTTTGGTCTTTATATCTCTTTAAAAAGGGGTAATAGTTCCGTTAAAAATACGTATATTTAACCTTTTAAATAACTTATGGAATATAATACACAGCTTCCAAAACTGGAGATACCCGAATACGGAAGAAATATACAGGTAATGATCGATCATTGCATTACTATTGAAGATAGAGAAGAGAGAAATAAATGTGCGAAGGCGATCATTCAGATCATGGGGCAATTAAATCCGCATTTGCGCGATATTGCTGATTTTACACATAAATTATGGGATCATTTGTTTCTGATCTCTAAATTTAAACTGGATGTTGATTCTCCATACCCACGCCCAAATGCCGAAACCTTTACCACCAAACCAAAGGTTGTACCTTATCCAGCTTCTAAGATCAAATACAAACACTATGGTAAAACCATTGAGCGTATCATTGATGTAGCGAAAACTTATGACGAAGGTCCTGAAAAAAAGGAGTTATCCCGCCTGATCGCCAATCACTTAAAAAAGTCATATGTTAACTGGAACAAAGATTCGGTGACCGATGATGTGATTTTTAAACAGTTCAAGGAGATGACCAATAACGAATTACATATTGATGAAAATTCGGCCTTAACGCATGCCAATGAATTGAAAAATAAAAACCATAATAATCAAACGCCGATAAATTTAAGCGCCCGCGATGGTGGTGGTGGAAATAATAAGAACCGCCACAATAAAAATAAGAAGAACAAATTTAAACACCGCAATAATAACAATAGACCAACATCCTAGTTTATGGCCATTTTTGAAGTTACCGGAGGCAAACAATTAAAGGGAGATATTATCCCACAAGGAGCAAAGAATGAAGCTTTACAGATCTTATGCGCTGTATTGTTAACTCCCGAAAAAGTCACTATCAGCAATATTCCTGATATTGTAGATATTAATAAATTGATCGACCTGTTAAAGGATCTTGGTGTAAAAGTTGAGAAAACAGGGCATGAAGAATATACATTCCAGTCAGACGATATAAAAGTTGATTACCTGGTATCACCCGAGTTTAAAAAGAAGGGTGGTGGCTTACGTGGTTCTACTATGATCATTGGCCCCATGTTGGCGCGGTTTGGTGTAGCCTACATGCCAAAGCCAGGTGGCGATAAAATTGGTCGCCGCCGTATGGACACGCATTTTATTGGTTTTGAGAATTTAGGAGCTAAGTTTGAATACGACGCGGATAACGAAAATTTTAAAGTAACCGCTACCAAATTAAAAGGAGCTTACATGTTGTTGGATGAAGCATCTGTCACCGGAACGGCCAACATTGTGATGGCGGCTGTTTTGGCAGAAGGAACTACTACTATTTATAATGCAGCCTGTGAACCCTACCTGCAACAGTTGTGTAAAATGCTAAACCGCATGGGTGCAAAAATTACCGGTGTTGGCTCAAATTTATTGACTATTGAAGGTGTTACTTCTTTAAAAGGAACAGATCACCGTATCCTTCCTGATATGATTGAGATCGGTTCTTTTATCGGGTTGGCAGCAATGACGCAGTCAGAGATCACTATCAAAGATGTATCTTATGATAATTTAGGGTGCATACCTAAAGTGTTTTCGCGTTTGGGAATTCAGATGGAACGTCGTGGAGATGATATTTATATTCCATCCCAGGAACACTATGAAATCGATTCGTTTATTGATGGATCGATGTTAACGGTAGCAGATGCAATATGGCCTGGATTTACACCCGATCTGTTAAGCATTATGTTAGTTACGGCTACACAAGCGCGAGGTAATATATTAATCCATCAAAAAATGTTTGAAAGCCGTTTATTCTTTGTGGATAAACTGATCGATATGGGAGCGCAAATTATTTTATGTGACCCGCATCGCGCAACTGTGATGGGCCTTGACAGAAAAGTACAATTACGGGCAATTCAAATGGCGTCGCCTGATATCAGAGCCGGAGTAGCATTATTAATTGCTGCCATGAGTGCCAAAGGAAAAAGTACCATTTTCAATATCAACCAGATTGACCGGGGATACCAAAATATTGATGGCCGCTTAAATGCTATTGGCGCCGAAATTATCAGAAAGAATAACTAAAAATGAAAATCAAAAGTTCTATAATTTGCCTTGTATTAGCTTCGGTCGTTTTTTCGTGTAAAAGCAAGAAAGAAATAACTGGATCTTCAGCCAATTCCTCAGATCCTAAACCAAAAAACGAACAGGTAGCTGTTGTAAAAGTAGAAGTTATTGAAGGTTTGAATTTAGGAAACAAGGCGCCCGAAATTACCATGGCTACGCCTAAGGGCAATGTCATTACTTTATCCTCACTTAAAGGAAAAATGGTACTCATTGATTTTTGGGCAAGCTGGTGTTCTCCGTGTCGTGCCGAAAACCCAAATGTTGTAGCAACCTACAATAAGTTTCACGGCCTTAACTTTAAAAACGGAAACGGCTTTGAAGTGTTAAGCGTTTCATTGGATCAAAATGCCGCCGCTTGGGTTAAAGCCATTGAAAAAGATCAATTGGTTTGGCCATTTCATGTAAGCGATTTACAGGGATGGAATAATGCAGCTGCTTTAAAGTATGGAATCAGCAGCATTCCAACTAATGTTTTGGTAGATGGTAGTGGTATTATTGTAGCTAAGAATTTACGGGGTGCCGATCTCGACAAGGCATTGGATGTCCATGTAAAATAATATGATAATGAGTAACATAAAAATGAGTATAAACAATCAGTCTACAAAAATCAGGATACAGTTGTATTGTTTGCTAATACTCTGTGTACTGATCGCCAATAAAAGTATAGCACAACTAACCCTTGGCGATAATGCTCCTAATTTGGTATTATCTTCAACTGATAATTCTATTCAAAGTTTTTCGTTTCCTTATCAGAATAAGATTGTATTATTATTTTTTTGGTCGTCATCGGTTTCTAAATCCAAAGAAAATATATATAAATACAAGCGGTTACACAGCAAATATTCGGATGTAGGTTACAAGGTTTGTGATGGTTTTGATATAATTTCAGTAGCCTTGCAAAGCGATAAGGTGGCGTGGGAAAACGCTGTTAAGGAATATGATCTCTCTAAAATTAATAACTGTATAGCTCAAAAAGGATATAGTGATTTTTTTATTAAAGGATATAAATTAACTGAAACTCCTACCAGTTTTTTAATTGACGAACTGGGAAAAATTATTGCAGTTAATCCTTCTGTTAAAATGATTATTAATTACCTCGATGATAAACGAAACAGTCAGTTAAATACAGATATACAATCAAAACTTTCGGGTAAAATTATGGTAGGCCAAACACCAGTTGTTAGCCAAAAAATATGGTTATTAAGTGAAAAAAAAGATACGCTTCAATCTGCTATGCTGAACGAGAAAGGCGCTTTTGTATTTAAAGATATCAACGCTAGTACTTCATACAATCTATATATAAAGTCGGGGGGAGCATTAAAAACGGGGCAAACTATTTTTTTAACCTCAGATAATGGCGACATTATTTCTAATTTTAAGGCCACCAACTCGGGTTATGAATATAACTTGTTGGATGCTGAAATTCCTTATCTAAAGTCAGTGTTTGACGGCGAACCTCTCGTAAAAAAAGATAACGGGCTTTCTAAAGAGTTGTACATGAGCGAGGTGTTATTTAACAATAAAGCAGCTACTCTTTCAAAAGAGGCAATGGCTAAATTAAATGAAGTTGTTTCTAAGGCTAAAGCAAACCCCCGGCTGAACATTGAGATCATCTCTCATACAGACGCTAACGGTGATGCTTCTGCTAACCTTACCCTTTCGTCAAAACAATCCAGCAGCATTGCAACTTATCTTGCTACAAAAGGTATTGGTAAAGCCCGGCTAAAAACTACGGGAAAAGGCGAAACTGAAATTATAAATAAATGTCGTGATGGTATTCAGTGCCAGGAAGAGGAACATCATGCAAACAGAAGAACAGAGTTTAAATTTTATCCGGCGCAATAATTAATTTTTATGAAAAGCATTTTATTTTTTAGTTTGTTTACTATTTTGTGTTTAAACCATTATGCTCAAAACCGATTTCCCAGTCCTTTACCTTACCCTTCCATTGACTATCTGGATAAAGCAAAAGTAAAGCAGGTATATAATACGTCGAAAAAAGAAAAAAAAGCGTTCCTGTTTTTTGATATGGCTTCCGAAGCTTTGGCAGAAGTGATGTTTAATGGTGCAAACTTTGTGTTCACTGAAAGTAATATTACAATTTTTCCTATTTATTTTTCGGGACAATTAACCAAAAAGACACCCGATGAAATTGGAACGCGGGTTCCTACTCAAGTGCTTAGGTCTCCTGAAACTTCCATATTTAAAGAATTGAAATTAACGAGCGAAGATTTTCCAATCATTGTAATCTATAATGAAAAGAACGAGTTATGTGGTGTTTCAAAAAACGTTCAGGATATAGCGGAAATAGATTGCGGATTAGAAATGGTGAAATTAAAAGTTTTACGTTTAAAAATAATGACCGAAGAAAAGGATAAAACCATGAATCCTTATGCGCATAAAGAAGTTTTTGTATTGGGTGGAAAAAACAACGATACCATTGCAAAATTGGTGACTAATAAATATGGCGATTTTAACGCCGAGATCCCTGATGTAGCGCAGGATTACTTAGTAACGGTTAACGAACAAAATAAGAGTACCAATTTCGTGGTTTTGGGAACTCAGTCGGGTAAAGTACTGGGACGTTTCAAATCAACGGAAAAAGGATTTGAATACAGAATTCTGGAAACTGAATTATCTACCCTTCCTGATATAGCCGAAGAAGAAGATGTGGAAATGAAAGTGACCAACTTCAAAAATAAATCAATGAATAATTTCATTATTACGGAAACCCTGTATTATGAATTAGGAGAAAGCACCCTGTCAACAAGTGCTAAAGAGTTGATAGATAAGATCAAAAAAATAATGGATATGTATCCTGAATTTCATTTAATGGTAATTTCGCATACCGACTCTCAGGGCGATGATCAAAGTAATTTGAAATTATCGATC
>JAZKDT010000011.1:0-109717 GCA_040387475.1 Bacteroidota bacterium
ATCGCTTCGTGATATTATCGGAATGGTAGTTAAGAAAACAGGTATGGCTAAAACTGCTAAGTTCTTAGATGATATCAAAGACTTAGGATTTAAAACAGCCTTCAAAGGTGGATTATCATTTAACTTAGGTGATATTGAAACTCCTGCTGAGAAATTCAAAATTATTAAAGATGCACGTACGCAAGTTGATGAAGTGATGAGTAACTACTCAATGGGTTTCATTACAAACAACGAACGTTACAACCAAGTAATTGATATCTGGACACATGCTAACTCAAAAGTTACTAAAAAAGTAATGGATGTGTTAAGTACAGATAAGCAAGGTTTCAACTCAGTTTATATGATGTTGGATTCTGGTGCTCGTGGATCTAAAGAACAAATTAAACAGTTAAGTGGTATGCGTGGTTTGATGGCTAAGCCACAGAAAGCAGGTGATACAACGGCTTCCATTATTGAGAATCCGGTATTATCTAACTTCCGTGAAGGTTTATCTATCTTAGAATACTTTATTTCTACCCACGGTGCTCGTAAAGGTTTAGCGGATACGGCATTAAAAACAGCTGATGCGGGTTACTTAACTCGTCGTTTGGTTGACGTTGCTCAAGATGTAATTATTAACGAAGAAGATTGTGGAACATTACGTGGCTTAACTGCTATGGCATTGAAAAACAATGATGATATCGTTGAATCATTAACAGATAGAGTTTTAGGACGTATTGCATTAAACGATGTTTATCATCCAACAACTGGTGACTTAATTGTTACAGGTGGTGAAATGATTGACGAAGATGTATGTGCATTAATTGAAAAATCTCCAATTGAATCAGTTGAAATTCGTTCGGTATTAACTTGCGAATCTAAATTAGGAGTTTGTTCAAAATGTTACGGACGTAACTTATCTAACGGACGTCAAGTTCAATTAGGTGAGGCAGTTGGTGTAATTGCCGCTCAATCAATTGGTGAGCCAGGTACACAGTTAACATTACGTACATTCCACGTTGGGGGTACTGCATCAAACACGGCAGCATCATCTAGCTTAATTGCTAAATACGATGGTATTGCTGAAATCGATGAATTACGTACAGTTGAGCGTATTAACGCTGACGGAACTAAGGCTAATGTAGTTATTGGTCGTTCTACGGAAGTTCGTATCGTTGATGCAAACACTGGTATCACTTTAACAACAGGTAATATTCCTTACGGTTCTCAATTATATATCAAACCTAGCGCGAAAGTGAAAAAAGGAGATATGATTTGTGATTGGGATCCATATAACGCGGTTATTGTTTCTGAATTCGCTGGTTCTGTAGAGTACGAAGGAATTAAAGAAAACGTAACTTACCGTGAAGAATCTGATGAACAAACAGGTTTCCGTGAGAAAGTAATTATTGAGAGCAGAGATAAAACATTAAGTCCTTTATTAAGAATCGCCGATAAAAAAGGTGAGCCTTTAAAAACTTATAACTTACCTATTAGTGCGCACATCGTTGTGAACGAGAAAGTAAAAGTAGAGTTAGGACAAATTTTAGTGAAGATTCCTCGTGTTACCGGTAAAACAGGAGATATTACAGGTGGTTTACCTCGTGTAACTGAGTTATTCGAAGCACGTAACCCAAGTAATCCTGCAGTAGTTTCTGAAATTGACGGTATCGTTACTTTCGGTAAAATTAAGCGTGGTAATCGTGAAGTAATTGTTGAAGCTAAAACTGGCGAACAACACCGTTACTTAGTGTCTTTATCTAAACATATCTTAGTACAAGAGAATGACTTTGTGAAAGCAGGTGAGCAATTATCTGACGGAGCAACTTCTCCAAGCGATATCTTAGCAATTAAAGGCCCTACAGCTGTTCAAGAATACTTAGTAAATGAGATTCAAGAGGTTTACCGTTTACAAGGACAAAAATTGAATGACAAGCATTTCGAAACGATCGTTCGTCAGATGATGCGTAAAGTTCAAATTGAAGATCCGGGTGATACTTCCTTCTTAGAATTACAACTGATCAACAAAATCAACTTCATGACGGAGAATGACGAGTTGTATGGTAAAAAAGTTGTTGTTGAGCCGGGCGATTCTGAAAACCTGAAACGCGGACAAATTGTTACTTCACGTAAATTACGTGATGAGAACTCTGTGTTACGTCGTAAGGATATGAAATTAGTGGAAGCTCGTGATGCAGTTCCTGCAACAGCAACATCTATCCTGCAAGGTATTACAAGAGCATCGTTACAAACTAACAGTTGGATCTCTGCGGCATCGTTCCAGGAAACTACTAAAGTATTGAACGAAGCAGCAGTAAACGGAAAAGTAGATACATTACAAGGATTAAAAGAAAACGTAATTGTTGGACATTTAATTCCTGCAGGTACAGGTTTACGTCAATACGAGAAAATCGTTGTTGGTAGTAAAGAAGAGTACGAGCGCTTAATGGCATCTAAAGAAGAGATCGAAGAAGAAGCTTAGGCTTTCGAAAGCCTCAGCCAACGCTTGTCAGTTCGAGCGAAGTCGAGAACAATATAAAATAAAAACCCTGATAGAAATATCGGGGTTTTTTGTTTTTGTAATAATTTCTACTGTAAAGGAGGTGGCCGCAGGGCGAAGAATGTTATTTAAACGACAGCATATCAGCACATTATTGTAAATGCTACGATCTGTAGCAGAACCCAATTATTAAATAAATTATTTTTGCTCCCAGAGAAACAATTTAATTTAGAGAGATGCAATTACAGGTTATTCAAACAAAAATTTACGAGGTAAGAGGGCAAAAGGTAATGTTGGATTATGATCTGGCGGAGCTTTATGAAGTAGAAACAAAAAGACTAAAAGAAGCAATTAGACGTAATTCCAAACGATTTCCGAATGATTTTATGTTTGAATTGACCAGAGACGAATATAATCTTCTAAGGACGCAATTTGCGTCCTTAGAATCTGGTAAAGGAAAATACAGCAAATATTTACCCTACGCATTCACAGAACAAGGCGTAGCCATGTTAAGCGGCATATTAAATAGCAACAAAGCCATTGATGTAAATATTGCGATTATGAGAGCTTTTATAGCTTTAAAACAATTTGCTTTAACAAACACAGAGCTAAACAATAAGCTCAAAGAACTCGAAAACACCTACAACAAACAATTCAAAGATGTTTACGAAGCCATCAATTATTTATTGCAAAAAGATAAGCAGGAAACTAATCAAAAAGAGAGGAAGCAAATTGGGTATAAAATAAAATAGTGAATTTATCCTAATTGTGATAAGCTTTGAGGTGCTATAACTGCAACTCAAAATATGATGGAGGTATCACAACTTGTGATACCGAATTTTCTAAGGACGTAATTTGGAAAATTAATTAAAAAAGGATGGAGTTAAACACACTTTTGACTTATTTAAAAATTCTAATGCTGGTATTGAATTATATACTTTTATAAAAACGTGTATCATGAAGTATTTTTTTTGGTAGCTTTTAATTCTTTCTCTCAAACATCACCTTTGTGTTTTAGTGAGCCGAAATTCAGAGGGGTCGGATCAAGTCCGGAAGGATTAATTTCAGGAGATTTTAACAATGACGGTTTCCCGGATATTGCTACAACCAATTATGGCTCAGATTCAATCACAGTATTATTGAATTCAGGAAATGGAATATCATTTAATAGGTACGATTACATGGTAGGAAATTTGCCAACACAAATAATTAATGCTGATTTTAACGCAGATGGTAGCCAAGATTTAGCAGTGTCGACTAGTACTATGCTTGCCGGTACGGTTATATCTTTAGTTTATGTATTAGAAGGATCACCGACAGGAACATTTGGTGTAGCTACAAGTTATACTGTTAGTGGCGGTTCTCTAACGATAGCAACTGGAGATTTTAATATAGATGGAAAAATTGATTTAGCGGTTGGCGGATATGTGAATACAAGTTTTTTAGATGGTTATGGCGACGGGACATTTTCACAATCTTATAATAGACCAACCACTATACTTCCATATGAGATGGTTGCTTCTGATTTTAATGGCGATGGCGCAACGGATTTAGCTTATATGGAAAACGGCGCCGGTACTTATGGATTTAATCATTTGATGGTATATAAGTTTGGAATGGGTTTAAATACACCCATATTTCTGGGAGGAGATAATAGATCTATTACTTCAGGTGATTTTAATAATGATGGAATTATAGATTTAGCAACTTGCGGTTTGGATTTAAGCTTCGTTATTTTTGGATTGGGGAATGGTCAATTTGGTTCAGTGAGTTCTTATACTTTACCTGGCGCATCCGGAAGTGGAATTGTTTCAGTTGATATTAATAGCGATAGTGATGTAGATTTGATAGTTCTTGATGAAAATGGATATATCTATATCTTATACGGATCTCCCACAGGTACATTTGCCGTTTCATCCACAAAATTTACAGTTGGCGCACTATCCATGCCTTGGACAATAGCTTCGGCGGATTTTGATGTAGATGGAAAAATTGATTTTGTTACAGCAAATACTAATCTAAATAATGTAAGCGTGTTACTAAACAGAGTTAAGCCAAATATTACAATAAATTCTAGCTCTAACAGTGTTTGTATTGGCAGCGGAGTTACATTACAGGTAAATGGCGCATATACTTATAGCTGGAGTACTGGCGACACAACGGTTGTAAATTATCAAATACCTAATGTTGATGTAAATTATTCGGTAATCGGAACAGGAATAAATTACTGTGTAGATACACAAACTATTAATGTGTTTGTCGATAATTCTTGCGCCGATGTTTGGCCAGGCGATGCTAATAGTGATGGAGTAGCAGATAATTTAGACGTGTTGGAATTAGGATTACATTATACACAAACGGGCGCACCACGAGCAACAACAAGTAACATATGGCAATCATACTTTTCTAACAACTGGACAGGAACTATCACCAATGGAAAAAATTTAAATCATATTGATTGTAACGGTGACGGAACTATTAATGCTAATGATACGTTGGCCATTTACAATAATTATGGTTTAACGCACGCATTTAAACCAGTGCAAACAAATACGGTTAACCCGCAATTAAGTATTGTACCTAATCAACCCGGAGTAGTTAAAGGAGCCTGGGGAACGGCATCTGTGTATTTGGGAGACGCGATAAATTCTATTAATAATATTAATGGAGTTGCTTTTACAGTTGATTTCGATAATACATTAATTGAACCTTCAAACATGTATATTGAGTACCAAAATTCCTTTATTGATGCCGGGCAAAATTTAGATTTCAGGAAACTGGATTTTGCGAATGGAAAAATATATACAGCCACAACGCACACTGTAAATAGCAATGTAAGTGGCAATGGAAAAATAGCGACCTTGCATTACCAGATCAAATCTGCTTTAACAACAGACCAGGTTTTGACTTTGGGGATCTCGCACGCTAATCAGTCTGATGCTTCTGGTGCCATTACTCCTTTAACATCAGGCACAGGAACTTTATTGGCAATGGGAGCTAGTGTTGGTTTGCAGGAATTAAACGGTAATAATATTTCAGTAAGTCCTAATCCAACCAATGGGTCATTAACTATTCATTCAAAAACTGAATTGCAAAAGATAGAAGTGGTTTCTATAACAGGGGCATTATTATTAACTGAAACCCCCACTGCTCTTTTTTACACATTGAATTTAGAGAATTTCGCTAACGGCATTTATTTTGTGAATGTTTATCAGAACGATAGGGTTGTGAAGAGAGAGAAAATCATTTTAAATAAATAAAAAAAGTCCCGATAGCATATCGGGACTTTTTATGATGCCGTCATCAAATCTTTAGGAACCTAAATTAAAGTTGGCAATCAGTTTCGTACGCACACTGAAACACTAAAACTTCATCTTACGCAACTCCTTAAAAGCTGCCTTTTCAATTTCAGATATTTCATCCAGCATATCTGCACTTTCATCAAAATCTTTTTGTTCGTTCAGTCTGCCTTTGTAAATACGGCCCATATGAACAGCACTTGCACGCCACAAATCACCTGCTTTCGTGAATTCATCCGAGATCTTTAAAAGCTGATCATTTCCTGTATAGTTACTGGCCTCTTCTAAAAATGCGGCATATAAAAAACGAAAGCCGCCACCACCGGTTCCTATTTCTTCCTGCATCCTAACTATTTGTCCAAGGTATAAAGCTGCTTTACGGGGCCCTAATTTATCTCTCCATTTACGAATATGATTGGCCGTGTAGTGAATTCCTTTGGCGCCTACCATTGGTCCTGGTAGACTAAGCATTTCAAACGTAGTTCGTTTGATGGCTTTTGGAATGGCTGCTTTGATCTGTTCTTTGGTAACTGATTTTACATTTTCAGGATAATACACGTGTCCTTTAGGCGCTAAAGGCCCTTTTGCAAAACGAACCTTTAACATATCTTCTTCCGAAAGCGTGGTAACGGTTTCCATCACCGGATCGCTCACCAGATACTGCCCATTTTCCTTGCCATAAACAACGATATTATGTGCATTGAAATGAAAACGATACTCGGGTGGAAAGTAAGGAAGGTTGAAAACACCTACCTGGCATCCAACCGGATTGCCCATCGCTATCTGTTTATTTAAATAGTCGTATGCTTCTTTTTCACTGCTGAATTTTTTACGGTTGACTTTAATGCCTAACAGTTTACTGGCACGGCTAAAGATCCAACCCGGCATACTGCGGTATGAAATGGCAGGGCCACCACTTATCTGTAAAAAAGGAATGTGTAAATAAAAAATGCCGTTACCTAATCCAAACACCAGTGGCTCCGACATAAAATCTATACCATGGTATTTTAGTAAGCTAGTTGCAACACCATTTTCGCAGTGGGCAGATTGAATATGTTTAAATTGTTTTTCCAAAATTATCCTTTAAAGTTCTTTAATTCTTCAACCGTGATGTCGAATGCTTTGGCGTAAATAGCCAGTTTTTTTTCACTCAGGCTTTTAAATACTTCCGGTTTAAAATGGCGCTTGATATTGAATTTCCAAAATCCTGTATAACCACCAAGCACCATTAAATCCATTAAACGTAACTCCATAAAATAAAATACCGGACTTTTTTCGCCATTTTTCACAGCTATCGCCGCATCTTTGATGCGCTCGTTGATGTCATCCCAGGCATTGTCCAAAGCATCTTTTTTTACATCCCAGCCTGTACTTAAATCGGTACTGTATTTTCCGTCTTTATCTTTTACATAGCACAATTCCCTTGTCATGTGCGCTAATGCTGATTTATCCTGAGGAAGATCTTCTTTTTTCATTTTATAATATTTACATCATGATTAACAGGCAGCCTTTTTTGTATGTTCAGTAACCATAGATTGTACGAATCGTTCACGTTTTTATAAGTGGCAGGTTCTGCTTTTACTGAAAGTAACATGGCTTCTTTAGCCGAAAGTTTACAAAGTGTTTGACAAGCTAACTCCACGTCGCTTAACCGTGAGTTAGCTAATATGCGGGATCTGGCAGCAAGTATCGTTCCAATTGCCAGTTCATCGTGATATGTGCCTGCAATAATTTGAAGCAATTTCAACAAGTCCCTATTACAGCCGCCCACGTAGGAGCATGCAACGCCAATGCCAACCCAAAGCGAGCTTTGACGATCGGTGGTAAAAGTGGAGATCATTTCGCGAACTTTCTGAATATCCCCTTTGCAGCTATACCAAATGCTACGGCCAATTCCTTGGTCGTAGGCCTTTAACATCCAGTCTTCAAAAACACCAGGCGTATTTTGTGCCTTGATACTTGTTCTTTGTCTGAAAACACCTTCATAGTATCCATAGCCGTCCAGAACCCTAAATCGTAAAAGAGGTGAAAAAGTTTTTAATAAAGCTGACACTGGGTGATTTGTTTGAGCTAAGGCCCAACCTAGACCTGCATGTGTTTGTGCTGCATGCGCCTCAGCTTTATCATTAAATAAACGCCAATCACTTAGTGTGCCAACTTGTTCAAGATCTCGCAGTGCGATGCCCATTGAAGCGCCTTCGTAGGCTATGGAACAAAATTCGTTATCGGTAGTATCCAGGTGTTTTAAGATAACAGAAAGATCGGGCTCAATTGAAGCGAACTCTTTGGCAGCCTGAAAAATGGTTTTTATTTTTTCTACCCTAAGAGAAATTTCTTTTTCATAATCCATCTTGTGTAGTATTAGAAACCTGTAAGAATTAACAAACCGTAAGGAGGCAGTAAGCGTATGTAAAACGCGCACTTTCCGGAACCATTAGTAAAATTTTTTGTCCCGCTTTTAATTTTCCTGAATTCATTAATTCTTCAACCATCATAAAAATGGATGCAGAACCAATATTTCCAGTGGAGGATAAATTGGTAAACCATTTTTCCTGTGGAATCTGAATATCATATTTTAAAATTTCCTCTGCAATTTTTGCTCTGAAGAATTCCGATGATAAATGCGGTAAAAAATAATCGATGGTTGTGACATCAAACCCTCTTTTATCCAATATTTCTTTCAAATATTTTGTGCCGGTAGGAACAATCTCTCTACCTAACAACTTAGTATCCTGTTTAAATGAAAAGATAGATTTTTGTAACCACTCATCGGGTGTAAATTCTTTCCAGCCTTTGGTTGTGCCGTCTTCGTTTTTATCAGACCCAACATACATACAGGTTTCTAGTTGGTTAGCATAAGAGCGGATATCGATCCATTCAATCTTTAAATTGATTGAATCTTTACGGGGTTCATTTTGTAATAATAATGCAGCAGCCCCATCAGATAACATCCAGCGGAGAAAATCTTTTTCAAACGCAATGATTGGATTCTGATCCATTTCCGCTAAACGCTCCGTTTCTTTTTCAAAATGCTCGGATAGCATAAACGACGAAAGTTTTTCTGAACCTGTGACTACTGCATTTGTAGTATTACCTGATAAAATAGACAGGTAACCGGTTTTTAAAGATTGCATACTTGCACAGCAGGAACCCGAAGGAGAAATTAACTCTAATGGTTTCCCATTCTTTAATTCACCATGTACCATTACAGCGTGCGATGGCATATGATTATCAGGAGATGCTGTACCGCATGCTAATAATTCAATATCTTCTGTTTTAAAATGTTGGTCGCTTAATTTTTCAATGGCTAAAGCAGCCATTTGAGCATTAGAGTGGGTTGATTTACCATCTTTATCAAGTGAATAGTAACGCGTTTTAATGCCATTATTACGCAGGGTAAGCCTTTTTCCTTTAGACGGCACGCCATCTATCATACCAAGATATTCCTCCATATCATCGTTTGAAATGGGGTCATTGGGTAAAAATTTGGCGGCCTTGGTTATATAAACTCCTTGCATTATAAATAGAAACAGATGATGTTAGATTAACAGTTTAAATCGTGAATTGTTTAGTCTTTGATTCCAAAAAATTCGTTATAGCTAACCTCTTTGGTTTCTAATTTACAAGAAGTTTTTAAAACGTCCAATACTTTTTTGCTGTATAATCCTTCAAATATTTTTTGTGCTTCTTGTTCTTTAGTTAAAATCCCCTGAACAATTTTGGCAACTTCTGCTTCGTCTGGTGACTGGCCATAGCGGGCAAACTGTGAACGCACGTAATTACTAGCTTCCTCTTTTGCTTCATCGGCAGATACAGCAATATTGTTGTTTTTAATAATCTTATTTTCAATCAGTTTCCACTGCATTGATTTTGCATATGCCGGATATTCTGCCTCTAATTGTTCTTTAGTTAAAGGCTTTTCATTAACGGCCATTAACCAGCGTTTTAAGAACTCATCCGGTAAGGTGATATTTAGTTTTTCAACCAAGGTCTTTTCAACTGTTTCCACAAATTTACGATCTGTATCCTGGGCAAACATTAATGCTAATTCTCCTTTAATTTTTTCTCTGAATTCAGCTTCTGAGTTAACTGTTCCGGCGCCGTATAATTTGTCAAACAACTCCTGGTTCAAATCAGCATCTTCCATACGGGCAATGTTACGAACCGTTAATTGTAAATTGGCATTAAAGCTCTCAGCTACTTCTTTATCAATACCTAATGAGATTGATTTATCAACTGCTGAATCATATAATTCATTAGCGTTAATAATGATCTTATCCTCTTTTTTAGCGCCGGTTAATTTTGCTTTAGCAGCTTCATTTTTCAAACGGTCTATTCCAATGCTGGTTGATTTGAAAACCCCACCTGGAACAATATTATTATCGGCATCCAATTCAACGATATCGATATACAATACATCTTTTTCTTCAGCAACTTCAGGGTTAGAAGGTTTTCCGTAATTACGTTTAACGTCTTTCAAATATTTCTCTACTAACTCGTCATCGATTTTAACAGTGTTGTAAACAAACGATTGGTTATTGTCTAATTTCACGTCGAATTGAGGCGTTAACCCTAATTCGTAGTTAAAAGTCCATTCGGTTTGTTTATCAAAATCGATCTTATTATCATCTTTCGGCATTGGATTTCCTAAGATCTCGATTTTATTATCGTTAATGTAATTATATAAGGTTTCGTTTAATATTTTATTTATCTCATCTACTAAAATAGATTTACCATGTTGTTTTTTTATTAATCCAACAGGCACTTTTCCTGGTCTGAAACCTGGTAAAGCAGCTTGCTTTTGTACTTTTTTGATCGCATTTTCTACTTTTGCTTCATAATCAGTTGGAGCTAAAGTGATACTCAATTCTGCATTTAAGGGACTAATGTCTTTTTTAGATATGTTCATGTTTATTTTTTAAAGTAAATATAAGGGGTGCAAATTTACGGGATTTTAGCTAAAAATCAACGATTTAACTAAATTTTTAGATAAAATACCCAACAACGCGTAGGTTATTAGAAGAATAACTTGAGACTCTTATAATACTTTGATTTACAATATCTTATGTTTTTTTCAAACCGGTCATTTTTGTTGTACAGGCGGTATTTATAGTATCAACGCGTTTAAAACATGTCTGCAGCTTGTTTTGAGCGAAATTCAATAGGCGGTTTTTCGCCAATAATTCAAAAAAACGTTATCTACAGGCTAATGCTGAAAACCTAAATGTATGATCCTGTTTTTACAGCGAAGTATTTAGCATATTGCTCTACTTAAACTATATTCAATTTTGCATAAGCCATTTCATACACTTTTATTTTTAACGCTCACCTTTTTGTTATTGGGGTTAATCAGTTTTGTATTTCCCGATAAAGGAATTTATGTCACTGATAAGTTATGCATTCAATACCCAACATTTGCTTCTTTATTCTTTGAAAAAAAAGAAGTGAAAGCAGATATTTCAAATATCATAGCATTGGCAGACGCAGAAGACAAAGCTTCTGACAATGGAAACGATACATCTGCAATTGCCACTCTTGAAACCAAAGATACTGCCGTAAGACTAAACACAAGCATTCAGTATAAAAATGCCAATAAAACTGCCATGGCTAATTTTTTTAATGCTTTGGCAAATTTGGCAAACGAAGATAAAAGTATCCGTATTCTCCACTATGGTGATTCGCAAATAGAAGGCGATAGGATTAGTGATTATTTGCGGTTAAAATTGCAAAGTCAATTTGGCGGTGAAGGCCCGGGATTGATTTCTTTCATGCCCGTTGCCCCAAGTGTGGTCAATAAAATTTCATGGAGTCCGGGTTGGGATCGTTACCCGGTTTTTGCCGGGCGCGACAAACGGGTAAAACATAATAACTTTGGGGCTTTAGCGCACATTACCCGTTTTCATAATTATTCCACTATCACTGACACAACTCCTTATAAGTCGGCTTGGGTGAAAGTGGTAACCAGCAAAAACGGAGGGCCAAAAGCGGCGGCCTACAAAAAAATAAAGTTGTTTTATGGTGGTGCTCAAACAAAAACCCAGGTTGAGTTATATGAGAATGGAACCTTAAACGCAACCGATTCTTTAGCTGCGGGAGGGAACTTTAATATCAAAGAATTTAATTTAAATCAAGGCGCCTTGTTACAGGAATTTAAATTCAGGGGTAAAGACAGTCCGGATTTTTATGGTGTTTCACTGGAAGGCGGAAAAGGGGTAATGGTAGATAATTTTGGATTGCGAGGCAGCTCCGGAACTTTTTTCAATCAAATCAATTATGGCCAACTAAAGAGCTTTTATGATTATTTAAACACGAAGCTGATCATTCTTCAGTTTGGAGGCAATTCATTGCCATACATTAAAACCAAAGAGCAAGCTATTGGTTTTGGCGGTTATTTAAAAGCACAAATATCAACTATTAAAAAAATGGCACCACAGGCTTCTATTCTTGTCATTGGACCGGCGGATATGAGTGTGAAAGAAGGCGCCGAATATGTAACACATCCACAGTTGGAAAACCTAAGGGACGCGATACGGCAAACTGCGTTTGATATGGATTGTGCTTTTTTTGATATGTATAGCTGTATGGGCGGAAAAAACAGCATGGTAAGCTGGGTAGAGCAGGGTATTGGTGCTAAAGATTACATTCACTTTAGTTCAGGTGGTGCCCGCAAAATTGCAGTGTTGTTATATTCTTCACTTATGAATGATTATAATAATTATTCGAAAAATAAAAAATAGAAGGAGACCCATGATAAATGACAAAGGATAAAAGAAATACAACATTCACTATTTTACGATTTATTTTTGCCGGTCTTTTATCCTGTGTCTTTTATCTTGAATCGCATGCGCAAACATTGCCGGTATTTGTGAATGCAGATAAGAGCAAATTGATTTTTAGTAAAGACAGCTCCCGCTTTATGGATTTCTATAAAAAAATGGATGATCTTAAAAAGGGAAAACGTGATCGGGTTACCATCGCTCATTTTGGAGGATCGCATATTCAGGCAGGTTTTTGGCCTGAAGTGTTAATGAATGGTTTCAATTCAACCGGTAATTACGAAGGCGGTGGGTTATTTATTTTCCCCTTCAAAATTGTAAAGACCAACAATCCAAGTTTTTATAGATCATTTGGTTACGGCAAATTTAAACGCTGCCGTTGTGCTGTTAGTCGCGAAATGTGTGCCAACCTTGGCATGGCTGGTATGGCCGGCATTACCAATGACAGTTTGTCGATGTTTGGTTTTAAATTATTGGAAACAAGCAAGCCGCGAAATTTTAATTCGGTAAAAGTCTATCACAATTTTAATCCAAGTTTTACGCTGGGTCTGAACCATGAGTCGACATTAAAATTCATAAGAAAAGATTATGAAAAGAAAGGTTATACTGAGTTCACCTTTGAAACATTTATTGATTCTTTAAATTTTGTAGTGATCAGGAAAGACACAATCACTAAAGATTTTATGCTGCGGGGTTTTAGTGCAGAGAATACCAAGCCGGGATTTTATTACGCCTCAATGGGTGTTAATGGTGCTGCCAGTGGTTCATTTTTACGCTGTACGGAGTTTGTAAATGAATTGAAAAGCATTCCGCCCGACCTGGTTATTTTTACATTAGGTGTAAACGATACTCATGATGTTAATTTTACCAAGTCAGCGTTTATTGCCAAGCATGATAGTTTGATAGCTCAGATAAAAAAAGCATCGCCTAATTGTACGTTTTTGTTTGTGACTACTACAGATAACTATATGTCGCGTAAAGCTTCCAATAAAAGACCTATTAAAGCTGCCGAAGCGGCCTATGAATTAATGGAAAAACATAAAGGCGCCGTGTATGACCTGTATGCGGTAATGGGTGGTTACAGATCTATCTACAAATGGTACAAAGCCGGTTTGGCGGCAAAAGATAAGGTACATTTTAATGCACGCGGTTACAGGCTATTTGCTAACCTGATGTATGATGCCATTGACCGAAGTTATAAATATAATAGTAAGATAAAAGATTGAAAAGTATAAAGATTAAAGTATTAAGCAATCTTATATCTTAATACTTTTATCTTTTCGACTACCATGCTGAATGACATACTCACATATCTTAAATCCTGTTTCCTGTATGTAAAAGGACAGCCGGTAATTTTTACGCAATTATACTTTTGGGGATTCTTTGCAGTTGTATTAGGTATTTATTCTTTACTCTATAAAAAAAATACCCTTAGAACCTTTTACCTGTTACTGGTTAGTTTTTTCTTTTATTATAAAACCAGTGGCGTATTTCTTATTCTGCTGATTTTTACCATTGTCAGTGATTATAATTGGGGACGACTTATTTATCAAAGTCAGTCAGACACCAGGAAAAGAATATTCCTTACTATCAGTTTAATTCTAAATCTAACCTTATTGTGTTATTTTAAATACGCCTATTTTTTCACAGAAAGCATCAATCAACTGGCTGGAACCGACATCACATTTTTCAATCATTTCACCCAGTTTAGCAATACATTTTTAGGAACCAGTGATCCTGTAGATAAATTAATTCTGCCGGTTGGTATTTCGTTCTTTACTTTTCAGTCCATTTCTTATACAATTGATATGTATCGCGGTAAAGTAACGCCTGTTAAATCTGTTTTTGATTATGGTTTCTTTGTTTGTTTTTTTCCGCATCTGGTAGCCGGACCAATTGTTAAAGCCAACGAATTTTTATACCAGATCTATCAACCCTATAATTTAGCAAGGAAAGAATTTGGTTATGCTATTTTCTGGATCATTAATGGTTTGGGTAAAAAGATCCTGGCAGATTATATCGCTGTGAATTACGTGGATCGTATTTTTGATAATCCTAATTACTACTCTGGTATAGAAACAGTTTTCGGTATTTTTGGTTACTCGCTTCAGATCTATGCAGATTTTAGTGGTTATACAGATATTGCTATTGGGGTGGCTTTGTTGTTGGGATATAGATTAAAAACCAACTTCAAATCGCCTTATAAAGCGCAGGATGTGAGTGAGTTTTGGAAACGCTGGCACATATCTTTATCCAGCTGGCTCAAAGATTATTTATATATTCCTTTAGGCGGAAATAAAAAAGGAACCATCGGATCCTATATATGCATCGCTTTTTTATCTGTTGTTTTAGTAATGCTCACCGGCAAATTGTGGTTACTGTTGGTGTTATTATTTATTGCCATTGTATTTGTGTTATTGGCTTATTTCTTCCCTAAAGTCAAACAAAGTGTTAACACCAATATTAATTTATTGGTAACCATGTTATTGGGAGGCTTTTGGCATGGTAGTTCGTGGTTATTTATCATTTGGGGCGGATTAAACGGATTGGGTTTAATAATCCATAAACTCTGGCTGAAAATTTCTCCATTCAAAGAAAATAACTCCTTTCTTGTAAAAGCTTTTTTTGTTTTTATAACATTAACGTTTATCAGTTTCACCAGGATCTTTTTTAGAAGCGATAATTTAGATACCGTGAGTTTAATTTTTGACCGGTTAACCAATCATTTTGGCGGCGCTTTAACATTCAATGTTATCCGCGGTTATGCATTGGTTTTTTCTGTTATTCTCATTGGGTATCTTATTCACTGGATCCCGGAAAGCTTCAAAGAAAAGTATAGATTAAAATTTGCAGAATTGCCTTTGCCAATAATGAGTTTGATAATCGTAGTATTTGTGTTTTGCATCTACCAGATGGTGAGTGGCGATATGCAACCTTTTATTTATTTTCAGTTTTAGAAGATTTAACCGCAGATATGCAGAGTTTTGTAGCACAGCGAAATTGTGAAATTTGGATTATACCTGATGTTGCTGTAAGATTGTAAATGATTAAGTAGCACATAAAATTTTTCTCTGTTTCTTTGTGCCTCTGTGGTGAGAAAATCAGACAACCTTATAATTCTTATACTCCCCCACTTTCCAGCCGGTCGTTTTTTCAATGAATAATAAAAATTTATCTTTTGCACTCAACTTTATCTGTGACCTATCAAAATTAAATTTCCAGTCGGCAGCTTTAACTCTGTTTTGAAAGACCTGAGGATGTGAATCTGTGAAGTCTTCGAGACTATCTATTTGTGAATAATCAAACTCCTCGACTTGTGCTATATTTTTTTTCATCCAATCATCATCATGCCACATCTTATGAAAATTTTCCTGTTTGGCCTGTTGTGCCTTTGGCGTTTTTACCCAGCCGTAGTGATAAATTTCGGCGCCAATTGCTTTAACGTTTAGTTTGGAATTGTCTTTTTTTCTAAAGCCCTGAGCATCTTTATAAGAACGAATGCTTTTATTATTTTTAATAACACGAATTTCTTTTCGGTACCAGCGACGTGAATTACCAACGTAGTTATAAGAACCATAAAAATGAACGTAATTAAATAACAAGCCTTCCACTTGCTTGTCATCTTTGTATTTAAGCATCGCTTCTTTAATAGAGGCTAGATATTTTTCATGAACACACTCATCACTCTGTATATAAAAACACCAGTCGGTGTCAGTACTAATAGCATCAAAGGCTTTATTTGTTTCAATCGCTAATACTTGTCCTCCCTGACGAAGCGAGTCGTCCCAAACGGTTTCAATAATTTTGATCTTTGGTGAGTTGATGTTTTTGATCAATTGTAATGTGCCATCTTCACTATTTCCAACGGCTATTACAAACTCATCACATATTGGTAATATGGAAGTAATCGCTTCTACCACCGGATAGTCGTACTTAAGAGCATTACGTATGATGGTGAAGCCTGTTACTTTCATCTATGGAAACTAAAACTCAGGGTTTTTTCCGACAAAATTTTGTGGTGTAATTTTTAATAATTCCGCTTTTACTTCAGCACTCACATTTAAACCATTAATAAAAGTATGCATGGAATCTTTTGTAATTTGAGCATTTGTGCGGGTTAAATCTTTTAAAGCTTCATAAGGTTTTGGATAACCTTCTCTGCGTAAAATTGTTTGAACTGCTTCGGCAACAACCGCCCAGTTATTCTCCAGGTCTCTGTTGAAAATCTCTTCGTTCAGGATCAATTTATCCAATCCTTTTAAAATGCTTTTATAAGAAATTAAGATATGTGCTACCGGCACGCCTAAGTTTCTCAATACTGTGCTGTCCGTTAGATCCCTTTGCAAACGCGATAAAGGAAGCTTTGCAGCTAAGTGTTCTAAAATTGCATTGGCAATTCCCAGGTTACCTTCGGCATTCTCAAAATCAATGGGGTTTACTTTATGCGGCATAGCCGAAGAACCAATTTCTCCTGCTTTTAATTTTTGCTTAAAATAATCCATACTTACGTATGTCCAGATATCACGGCAGAGATCTAATAAGATAGTGTTAATACGTTTTAAAGCATCGCAATATGCTGCAATGTTATCATAGTGTTCAATTTGCGTGGTGAACTGACTTCTATTTAACCCTAAAGTATTGTTTACAAATTCGTTTCCAAATTTGATCCAGTCATTGTTTGGATACGCCACATAATGGGCATTGAAGTTACCTGTTGCACCACCAAATTTAGCGGAGAAAGGAATAGCGTTTAACTGATGAATTTGAATTTGCAGGCGCTCCACAAATACATAAATTTCTTTTCCTAAACGCGTTGGCGAAGCTGGTTGCCCATGCGTACGTGCGAGTAAAGAAATATTTTTCCAGTCTTTTGATAACGTAGTTAGTTTATCTGTAACCTGTTTCAGGTTAGGGATCACTATATCGTTAGTAGCTTGTTTTAACGACAATGGAATAGAGGTATTATTAATGTCCTGAGAGGTTAATCCAAAGTGAACGAACTCTAAATAATTTTCTAAACCCTGTGATTTTAATTTTTCTTTAATAAAATACTCAACTGCTTTTACATCATGGTTGGTTGTTTTTTCCGTTTCCTTGATAACTTCAGCGTCAGCAAACGAAAAATTTTGATATACTGTTTTGAGCGTCTCAACTTGCTGAGCAGTAAGTTTTGGTAATTGGGGTAAACCCTGTTGCGATAATAAAATGAAATAATCAATTTCTACCTGTACACGGTATCTGATCAATCCGAATTCAGAAAAATAGGCTGCTAATTCATTGGTTACTTTGCGGTAACGTCCGTCAACGGGAGAAATAGCAGTTAAAGCGTTTAATTCCATAATTTTTAAATAAAGGGTAAAAGTACAAAGAATATCAGGATATAAAAATTATTACAATGAGTGTAGAATCTATTTCATTGAGTAAAGAATAGCCATATCTTCTAAATGTTGTTTAATTTAGATAAGATCAAACCCTGCTTTACAAAAACTTCAGCAGATAAAAAGCCATTACCATGAAAAAAATTCTTCTACTGTTATTGGTATCTTTTACGTTAGTTTTAAATGCACAAAATAATGCTTGTAATCCATACTCACTATGCACGAGCGTCTCCTACCCGGCAGTTGTGGGAACAAGTTCGGGGCCCGGTGGTAGTTATGGGTGTTTAAATTCAACGCCAAATCCTACCTGGTTTTATACACAGGTTACTACTGCAGGAACTTTGAAATACAGTATTTCAAATACAAATAATTTAGATATTGATTTTATTTGCTGGGGACCTTTCTCAAATATAAATATTGCATGTGTTCAAATAGATACCAGTAACATCGTTGACTGTAGTTTTTTGTCTAACCCTGTGGATACATGTACAATTCCCGGGGCCGTTGTAGGCGCATATTATTTGATCATGGCTACCAATTTTACCAACCAGGCAGGTGTTATTACTATTCAAAGTGTTCCAGGCATTGGTGCAGCTTGTGCTTATTTTGAAGGAATAAGGGGCACTGTGTTTAATGATAATAATGCTAATTGTGCATTTGACACCACGGATACATTTCTTCGTAATATCCCTGTAAAAGAATATGACAGTGTAGGCAATTTTTTGGGACTGAGCTACCAAAACAATTATGGAACAGTTAAAGTACCGTACAGGTTTTATAATGATACAGGTGCTTACACAGTAAAAATTGATACGGCCAATATGCCTTTTACTTCTCAATGCGCTTATCCGGACCTTGATTCATTAGTGACTCTTACAACCGCAATGCCACTTGATACAAATGTGAATTTCAGTATAAAATGTAAGCCGGGTTTTGATCTGGCTGCACACTCTATTTATAGATCGGGAGTGGCATTCCCCGGCACGAGTCATATAGTAAGAGTAACTGCAGGTAATATGGTTCAGCAATGGTATAATCTCAATTGTTCTACAAACGTTGGCGGGCAAGTAATTATCAATTTTAGTGGACCTGTAAATTATTTAAGCACTCTAAGTACCATTCAACCTTCATCCGTTTCAGGAAACTCAATCACCTATAATATTGTCGATTTTTCGACAGTAGATATTTATGATGATTTTGAGATCGCGGTTACCACTAATACCAATGCAACCATTGGTGATACTATTTGTGTAGATGTAAGTATTATTGCTGCAGGTGATAATAATCTATCGAATAATCAAAAACACTATTGTTATCATGTTACCAATTCTTACGATCCTAATATCAAGGAAACATATCCTGAAAATGTAATGCCAGGTTATAGTGATTGGTTCTATTATACGATACACTTTCAAAATACAGGAAATGCACCGGCACATAATATTTATTTAACAGATACTTTAAGCAATAACTTAGATCTGTCAACTTTTGAAAGAATAAATTACAGTCATGATAATGCAATGGCTTTATCAGGGCATCTATTACAATTTAATTTCAATAATATCAACCTGCCTGACAGTAATAGTAATAGTGCAGGATCTGTAGGTTATGTACAGTACAGGGTGAAACCAAAAACTAATTTACCTGCAGGAACTGTCATTGATAACAGAGCTTATATTTATTTTGATTTTAATGCACCAATCATTACTAATACGTCTCATAATACCTATTTAATGATCACTGGTATTAAAGAAAATGTAAAGGATGAGTTTGCAGTATTCCCTAATCCTTCAACCGGCATCATAACCATCACTTCTAAAGCAGCCGTTACTATGAATGTGGCGGTTTATAATGTTGTGGGAGATATGATTCAGGAGAGCAAAGCTACCCAAAGTAAAACACAATTAGACTTAAGTTATTTGAGCAATGGTGTATATTTTGTGAAAGTGAGTTTAGCTGAAGGAAAGCAAGCTACGTATAAATTGGTTGTTCAGAAATAAAGAACGGAGGAATTAATGATATTTACTATAAAATGATGTAATATCATTTGTCCATTCAGCCTTATACTTATTCAAATAATTTTCGTGCCCGGCTAAGGGGTAAAATTTAACTTCTTTTTTTCCACTTAAATTTTTATATATTTTATCTATCTCACTTCTTGATACTTTTTCATCCTTCTCTCCATATAACAAAAGTGTTGGACACTTAATGTTCTTAGCATAGTCAACGGGGTTATGCGAAAAAGCATCGAAATCATTTTGATATCCACCCCAAAAAACCAATAAGTTTGCCATTGGAAAAGCAGGAACATGCATGGTAGAGAACCTTGATTGAACTGTTTCAAGCATTGTACCAAAAGGGCATTCTATAATAATGGATTTTGAATTAAGAGTATATTCGCTTTGAGCTTTCATGATGGCAACTGCGCCCATGGATGTTCCAAATAGAGAAATATTTTGTTCTCCTTTTGTAACTATATACTCAAAGGCGGTTTTTACTTCCTGTGCTTCATAAAAACCTATGGTTGTTTGATTCCCCTCTGACCCGCCTGAACCCATAAAATCAACTAGCAAGGAATTGTACCCTAAATCTAAAAACACATCAGCTTTGTCGAGCATAGATGATTTTTGACCACTATAGCCATGGAATAAAATTACTGTACCTTTAGCTGAATCAGCTTTAATATACCAGCATTCAATTTCTTTGTTGCTTTTTAATTTAATTGTTTCAAAAGGGCGATTGGGTGTTTTTTTGTTAATTGGCCTGGGATTATTTATACCTAAAAAAACAGCTTTTATTTTTTCTGAAACAGATAAATGAGCCGCATCTTTTGTTTTAGGAGGAGATGTAGGATTAAAGTGCGTGAATTTTGAAGCGTGAAAGTAGGCAACAACATTCATGACAATAAATAGTATTGAAACGGTAATTAATGATCGTTTTATAAATTTATTCAAAACCAAAGTTATTATCTAATCAAGCACCACAATTTTTTTAAACTCTACTTTTTGGGAACCACTCAGTTTCACGATATACATGCCTGGTGCGTATCCTGATAGATCAACCTTTTGAAGAATTCCATTGATTTTGTTTTCCGCCACCAGTTTTCCATTTAAGCTATAAATTTCATATTTATTAAAGGTTGGTTCTGTTTGTGAAATGGTGATCATGTTTTTGGCTGGATTGGGAAATATCCTCCAGGTGTAGTCAGTCGAAACAGATTTATTTATTCCAGTTGGAATGCCGTCATATTTTATTTGCGCCTGGTTGGCGCCGCTGATAAGGTTCAGTAAACTATCACCACCAATCAATGCAAAAGCAACTTTAACAGATTGGCCCGGCTCTAACATAAATGGGCCGCTACTCATTACATTGATCACATCCGCACCATTGCCAGCCACACCAGCAGCCAAACGTTGAGTCGACATGCTAAGATATTTGTCTTTTGTAGTTACGCCGTTAGCGAAATCAAGTCCTCCATTTCCACCACTTATGTGGTCAACCGCATAAAAATTTGGAGGCGCTGTGTTCGTTAGTAATTTAATGCCGGCGTATTTTCCACCGGTTGCTGTGTAATAACTATACCCCATTTTTGTTGCGGCATCATATGCACTTCTGTTTTGAGCATACGTACCACCGTCAATATCCCAATCTGCTAAAATGCCTGCGTACATATTTTTCACAGTGTCTATTACATGCGTGTTGGTAATGATATATTCCCAAATAACAAATTGAGTATTTGGAACAGCGGCCCAGGCATACGTATTTTGATCTATGTGAATATTTAATGGATTAAACGACAGGTTATCGTTCATCTTAGCTTTAGTGTCGAAGTCTGATAATACGGAAGGGATCTGCAAAGCAATACGGTTAATGATTCCAAAATCGTTGTCAGAAGGATTTGAATTTAATCCGCGTACGCAATCCGATACTTTAGTAGTGTCGGTTCCTACCATTACTCCAGCCTCGTATAGAAGCTCGGTTCCGTTATATTTGAAGCCCAGGCCTTGGGTTTGTGTATCCTGGTTATACCCAATTTTACCCTTGCTGGTTGCGGTGGTACTAACATCATTTACTTCAATATTAATATAATCCACATTGAGATAAATTGTAAAAAATTGTTTGGCCTGATAAGTTCCATCATTCATGGTAACTTCAAAATCAATTGGCTGATTAATTGGGATGACGCCCGCTAATTTAAAAGTAAATGGATCAAGCGAATTAGTTGCAGTAGATAAGGTATTGATAACACCTAATGACGTTGTGTTATCGATCGTGACAGCGTACGAGGATAAAGGAGTTACAGTAACGTTCAGAGCGGAAGTGGGGTCTAAGTAATTAGTAAAAATTCCGGCGATAAATAACGTATCGCCGTTGATGAAGGAAAGATCGTTATGATCGGTTACAGTTTTGCTGCTCATTACCACACTTGGTGAAGCCGGATCGGTTAAAGCGCGAAACAAATTAATTCTTCCCGTTCCTAATTTATTAATATAAGAAGGATTAGCGGAATAGATATTATCAGCAGTTATCTTTAATCGTTCCCCAACCTGTAATCCTGTATAAGCAGGAAAATGATTTTTCACTATTCCGGCAGCACCAGCCACTACCGGCGATGACATGGACGTTCCTGAAGAGGTTATGTAAAAGCTTCCGGGCCAGGTAGAGTTCACATTATCGCCTGGCGCGCAAACATCCACCATGTAACCATAATTGGAGTTTGAGAACTTAACATCATTTTGTGAAATGTTAGCAACTGATAAAACGTTGGTGTACGCTGCAGGAAAAAAATCGCCGTCAACACCATTATTGCCCGCTGCGCAAACCACCAGACAGTTTTTATTAATAGTGGCATAATCAATAATATCTTGTCCAAATTGACTTGAGCCACCACCGCCCCAAGAGCAGTTGATAATCTGGCACCCGTGGTCAGCCGCATACTTAATGCCTTCGTATGCCTGAATCAGGGCTCCGGTAGCATCATCGGCAATTTTTACGGGTAAAAATTTACAATTAAAACCTGTTCCTGCTCCTCCTAAATTATTGTCTGCGCTGGCTGCGGCTAAGCCACTAACGTGCACTCCGTGCGGATTAGCACTCCAGCCGGGGTTATTGTCATTTTCACCTAAATCCCAGCCCATGTAATTATCAATGAACCCGTCTCCGTCGTTATCAATTCCGTCTATCACATCAGCGTAGTTACGCTTCACGTTATTTACTAAATCAGGGTGTGTTGGATCGGTACCTGTATCAGTAATACCTATTACAATGGATGAATCGCCACGATCTACATTCCAGGCATTAAAGGCATTGATATTTAATAAATGATATTGATTGGTGGCATTTGCTAAAGGATCGTTTGGAGAATATGTAACTGCAGGAACATAATGAGGCTCGGCATAAACTAAAATAGAAGATAAGAGTAATTTACTGATGGCTTTGTCCAACGTTAAATTCGAAGTATAATTCAATTCGTAAACCAGCGACAGATCTGCATAAGCTTGCCCTATAGAATTGAATGGCCTTTCGGGAGCTTTATCCAACGGAAATTTTTTGTGAATATTGGTTGCTCCAATCGCAGTTGCCAATAAATTAAATGCCGGATGGTCTATCCGGTTATCTGAACAATTGCCGGCAAACGCCGGTTTAACTTTAATAATAATTGTATTAGGAAGATAGTCATTGTGGGTTGTGGTCATATCAGATGACTTCAACACCGTTTGTGCAGTTAAAGAAACCGTTATCAAAGAAAGGAAAAATGTTTTTAAAAAAGTTCTCATAGGTTTGGTTTAAGAGTTAATCTAACAAATAGCTTTGATGCTTGTTATACTTTTCAAGCGTTCGAATACCGGAAGAACTAATATGTTCAAATTCTTTGTCGCAAAATATATTTACGATTTTAATATCCGGTTTTAATTCCTGTATGTAACGGTATTGATTTTGCTCATATTGAAAATCAGTTGAGTTTCGTAAACCTCTCACTACAATTACCTCGTAGCCAAAAGAATCTATATGATCGGTTAACAAGCCATTATATTCTGTCTGTTGACGATTAGCGATCGTTTTAGGTACTGGCCAAGTGCGTTCTGTTTTATCAGGGTTTTTGCCGAACGAGATGATCACTTTGTCAAATAATTTCTCAGCTTTCTGTAAAACGTTATAATGCCCTTTATGAAATGGATTAAAACTGCCCGCAAATACAGCAATGTGGGGTTGAACAGCTTTAACGTAATCAATCAGGGGTGTTAAATTACCATTCGTATTAAAGTGGGTTAAAAGCTCAATGCGTTTTGGTTTGTACTCTTTATAATCTACAAACTGAAATTCTTTAAAAATTTGTTTTTCGTAGGCGATCAGCTTCTCAAAGGGAGCGTTAAAGATAGACAAGTCGGCTTTTATGAGTTCTTCCGAAAAATTAACCGTGGGTTTATGATTTTTGGTATCCAGAATTAATTGTTCAATATGTTTTTTTTGATCAGCTGTTAATCCCGTTGACTTTGCCTGTTGCAAAAAATAGTTCGCTGAATCTTCCTCGTTTGTTTTCGACTGCGGATCATAAACAATATCGTGAAAGACCGCTGCTAAAAAAACTTCGTCATGTTTTAGTAAATCAATATCATGTAATTGCTTCAGCACATCTTCAATATGAGTCAACGTGTGATAAAAACGGTGAGGCTCGTCATACAAATTGATCACGTCCGAGTTAAACTGAAGGTGGTTGAGTCTATGTGATATTTCAGCTATAGTCATTCTTTTTTGTTTTTAAACGCAGAGTTTTTGCAAAGGTCGCGGAGTGTATAAATGTCTTCTCTTTTTTTGCGCAGATATCTTTGCGTTCTTAGCGGTTAGACCTTCTTCTTTAAATAAAATAAAGTACTGCAGTTAGTTTTTTTCAAAATTTTATTTGCCTGCTCTCTAATACCTTCTGCCGTTACCTTTTGATAATTTTCGATTTCCTCATTGATCAATTCCGCATCTCCCAATAATTCTGAAATAGCCAGGTTAGTTGCTTTATTCAATACATCGGCTTCACTATAAGTTACGGTAGATTCTATTTTGTTCTTACACTTTTGCAGTTCTTCTTCAGTTACCAGTTCAGTTTGCATTTTTGCAATTTCGGCATCAATCCCTGCTTCAGCCTCTTCAATACTTACACCATCGTTTATTTTTCCTGAAATCACAAAAAGACCCTTATCAAAATCGCCCATCACGTAGGCATTAACATCGGAGAACAATTGCTTGTCTTTGATCAGGTTTTTGTACAAGCGCGATGAATTTCCACGTGATAGAATATCTGAAATCGTATCAATAGTGTGATATTCAGGATCAATTCTTGAACACATGCGGTAAGCTCTGTAGATACTGCTGATTGGTACATCACGCTCTACCGTCAAACTTCTGTATTCGGTTTGCTCGGGTTCAACAGGTAAATTACGCTTCGGTTTGGTACCTGCATCAATGGGCTCGAACCATTTTTCGCATAAATTTTTCACGTGATCGAGTTCCACATCTCCTGCTATAACTAATACAGCATTGCTCGGATTATAGTGTTCCTTAAAGAAAGCTTTTACGTCTCCCATCGTGGCGTCTTCAATATGTTTAATCTCTTTACCTATTGTAGCCCATTTATATGGATGCACTTTATAAATTAGCGGACGTAATAATAACCATACATCGCCGTAAGGCTGGTTAAGGTAGCGTTGCTTAAATTCTTCAATAACTACACTGCGTTGTACTTCTAAACTTTTAGCATCAAAGGCAAGACTTAACATACGATCGCTTTCAAGCCAAAAAGCAGTTTCTAAATTTTCGGCAGGAACGGTGCAATAGTAATTGGTGATATCATTGGTTGTAAAGGCATTGTTTTCTCCACCTACCAATTGTAAAGGTTCATCATAATTAGGGATGTTGATGCTTCCGCCAAACATTAAATGTTCAAATAAATGGGCAAAGCCGGTCTTGTTCTCATCTTCATCGCGTGCACCAACATCATATATAATATTAAGACAAGCCATCGGCGTGCTTTTATCCTGGTGAACAATGACAGTAAGATTATTTTTAAGCTTAAATTTTTCGAATTGGATCATACAATTTTTGGGAACTAAATTAAACTTAAAGATACTAAAAAGCGACGATTAATAAGCTAAAAATATTACTTTTAAATCCTGTTTATGGATCTTTACGAAAGGGTAAAAAAATACGAAAGTCTGCATATTGTTTTTTGGTTGATTAAAGACAGTTGCTGGATGTTGCAGCTAAAATGGCTCGGAATTGCTATGGTAATTCCAACTCTGGCAATTGCTATTATAATCGTGTATTTTACCAGGAAAGGGGTTGATTTATACCTGAACCTGGCTATTTTGTGCTGGATCTGCGCTAACAGCTTTTGGATGTATATTGAGTTTTTTACCAGCGGAGAATACAAATTACTGGCCTCTTTTCCGTTTGCTTTGGGCTTTATATTTATTGCTATTTTTTATTATAAAATCCTGGCAGATAAAGCAAAATTAGCTTAAGTCTTTTTGCCTATTTAATCGACTAATTTTTCTCCCAAAACCGGAAAAACTATTATATTAGTCAACTCTATTTTAACATTATTTTTTCCATGGAAACTATACCATATCAATCAACACACAAAATACGGATTGTAACTGCCGCAGCATTATTTGACGGACACGACGCCGCTATCAATATCATGCGTCGTATCATTCAATCGAGTGGCGCAGAAGTTATTCACTTAGGTCACGATAGAAGCGCACAAGAGGTGGTGAATTGCGCCATTCAGGAAGATGCAAATGCTATCGCTGTAACCAGTTACCAAGGAGGGCACGTAGAGTATTTTAAATACATGTTCGATTTGTTGAAAGAGCAGGGTTGCGAGCACATTAAACTATTTGGCG
Source organism: Bacteroidota bacterium (assembly GCA_040387475.1). Classification (GTDB taxonomy): domain Bacteria; phylum Bacteroidota; class Bacteroidia; order B-17B0; family Aurantibacillaceae; genus UBA4416. The sequence continues at coordinate 26,830 of JAZKDT010000011.1, forward strand.
GCGGTGGCGGTGTAATTTTGCCGACTGAAATCGATGAATTACACGCTTACGGCATTACTAAAATTTATTCGCCGGATGATGGCCGTTCTTTAGGATTACAAGGAATGATTAATGATTTGTTGCGCCAGTGTGATTACGCTACAGGAACAAACATTAAAAATGACGTTGCTAAAATTGCGGACAGAGATTATAAATCCATTGCACGAATTATTTCGGCAGCAGAGAATTTTAACGAAGAAAATATTGGATTATTAAATGAGCTAAAGGTTAAATCCGAAAAATCTCAAACGCCTGTTTTAGGGATCACTGGTACCGGCGGTTCAGGAAAATCGAGTTTGGTAGACGAGTTGGTTCGCAGATTTTTGGTGGACTTTAAAGACAAACAAATTGCCATTATTTCGGTCGATCCATCTAAACGTAAAACCGGTGGTGCTTTATTGGGGGACAGAATTCGCATGAATGCTATCAAAAATGATCGCGTGTACATGCGTTCATTGGCAACCCGCCAAAGTAATTTGGCGTTAAGCAAATACGTTCAGGATGCGGTAAACATTTGTAAAGCAGCTAATTTTGATCTGATCATTTTAGAAACGTCCGGTATCGGCCAGTCTGATACAGAAATCATTGAACACTCTAACATGAGTTTGTATGTGATGACACCTGAGTATGGTGCTGCTACTCAGTTGGAGAAGATAGATATGTTGGATTTTGCCGACATTATTGCCCTAAATAAATTTGATAAACGCGGCGCGCTAGATGCTATCCGCGATGTTAAAAAACAATATAAACGTAACCACAACTTATGGGAAATTGCTGATGAAGATATCCCTGTTTTCGGAACGATCGCTTCTCAATTCAATGATCCCGGCATGAATCGTTTGTACAAAGCAGTGATGAATAAAATGGTTGAAAAAACAGGTAACAAAGCCCTGGCATCTCAATTCCATATTACCGAAGAGATGAGTGAAAAGATCTATATCATTCCTCCCTCTAAAACCCGTTATTTATCCGAAATCTCTGAGAATAACCGTAGCTACGATAAGAAAGCGAACCAACAAGCAGAGGTTGCTCAAAAATTATATGGTATTCAAAAAACCATCGAAACGATCTCCGAATCTAAAATGGATGATAAGGATCGTTTAATCAAAGGATTGCAGGAAGCATTTGAAAAAACAAAACTGGATCTGGATCCCCGTAATTTATTGGTGATCGAAGGCTGGGAAGCAAAGAAAAAATTATTCAGCAGTGAGTTTTACGAATTTAAAGTGCGTGATAAAGTGTTGAAAATTGCTACGCATTACGAATCATTATCTCATTCAAAAATTCCAAAAATTGCCTCTCCAAAATACACGTCCTGGGGCGATATTTTAAAATGGACTTTACAGGAAAATTTCCCCGGTGATTTTCCTTATACGGCTGGTATCTATCCGTTCAAGCGTGAAGGAGAAGATCCTACTCGTATGTTTGCCGGAGAAGGCGGGCCTGAAAGAACCAACAAACGTTTCCATTATGTGAGTAAAGGCTTGCCTGCGGCGCGTTTAAGCACAGCTTTTGACAGCGTTACACTTTATGGTAACGATCCTGATTACCGTCCGGATATTTACGGTAAAGTGGGTAACTCCGGTGTAAGTATAGCCTGTTTGGATGATGCCAAAAAATTATACTCCGGATTTAATTTAGCAGATCCTAAAACTTCGGTATCTATGACTATCAATGGCCCGGCGCCAACGCTGGCAGCTTTCTTTATGAATGCAGCTATCGATCAGCAATGTGAGATGTACATCAAGGAAAATAAGTTAGAGAAAGAAGTTGAAAAGAAAATAGCAGATATTTATAAGGCAAAAGGAACGGTTCGCCCGACTTACCAGGGAGAATTACCAGAAGGTAACGACGGATTAGGGTTAATGTTGTTGGGTGTTACCGGCGACATGGTGTTGCCAAAAGATGTTTACGAAAAAATAAAGGCAACAACCTTATCACAAGTTCGTGGTACAGTACAGGCAGATATTTTAAAAGAAGACCAAGCTCAAAATACCTGTATATTCAGTACAGAATTTAGCTTAAGGGTGATGGGTGATGTACAGCAGTATTTCATTGATAAAAAAGTGCGTAACTTTTATTCAGTTTCTATCAGCGGTTACCACATTGCTGAGGCCGGTGCTAATCCTATTTCTCAGTTGGCATTTACATTAGCAAACGGATTTACATTTGTTGAGTATTACCTAAGTCGTGGAATGAACATCGATGATTTTGCACCCAATTTATCATTCTTCTTTAGTAACGGTATTGATCCTGAGTACTCTGTAATTGGGCGTGTAAGCCGCCGTATATGGAGCAAAGCCATGAAATTACGTTACGGTGGAAATGAAAGAAGCCAGATGTTGAAATACCATATTCAAACTTCCGGACGTTCATTGCACGCTCAGGAAATTGATTTCAACGATATCCGGACAACCTTGCAGGCACTCTATGCAATCTACGATAACTGTAATTCATTGCATACAAACGCTTACGATGAAGCTATTACAACACCTACCGAAGAATCTGTTCGCAGAGCAATGGCTATACAGTTAATTATTAACCGTGAGTTGGGTTTAGCAAAAAACGAAAATCCATTGCAAGGTTCTTTCATCATTGAAGAATTAACGGATCTGGTTGAGGAAGCGGTATTAACAGAATTTGACCGTATTTCGGAACGTGGCGGAGTATTAGGGGCTATGGAAACAATGTATCAACGCGGACAAATACAGGAAGAGAGTTTGTATTATGAAACCTTGAAACACACAGGTGAATACCCCATCATTGGTGTAAATACATTTTTATCAAGTAAAGGAAGTCCAACCATTATTCCAAAAGAAGTGATCCGTTCAACTTCCGAAGAAAAAGAATATCAAATTACAATGCTGGCAGAATTGCATAAAACACATAAAGCAGAGCATGATGAGTGTGTAAAAAAACTACAGCATGCAGCCGTTCAAAATCAAAATATTTTTGATGAGTTAATGGATGCTGTAAAATATATGTCATTGGGGCAGATCACTAAAGCTTTGTTTGAAGTAGGAGGCCAGTATAGAAGAAATATGTAATTGTATGAGATGTTTTCTTCTTTTACTTTCTGTCTGTTTGTTTCAGTTATCGTTTGCACAGGTTACGGCTTTAACCGCTTTCGTTGTGCCTTCAGGTAAAGCTCTGCCAATAAAAATTATTGCTCAGACGGATTCGAGCGTTTTTTTTGTGGGGAAGAAAATTGCAGAAAAAAACATTTGGGATCTTTACATTTCAAAGAGGTCAGCTTTTAAGGATAGTATTGATTTTGAAGTGTGTCTTGATGTAAGAAAGATCTATAACGGCAGTTTTAATATCGATAATGTGAATTTTGAATATATGCAATCCAAGAATAATATTATATTCTTGTTTACGGCAATTAGTCCTATTAACAAAATTCTATTCGCAAAAATAATTAGCTATGAGGGTGAAGTTTCTGAGCCCTATATTATAGATAGAACTGATTATACAAATGAAAATCTGGAAAGCTGTTCATATAGCTATTACCTTACCAGTAAAAAAAATATTTTAGTTTTTAATCAACGAGCTTATAAAAGCGGATTTGAAAGAGATAAATGTATATTGCTGGACAATTTTCTTAATAAGGTATGGGAATATGAACTTCCTGCAATTAATGCACACAACCAGGAAAATTTAATTGCCGATGTTGACAATGCAAATAATTTAATATTTTATAATCTGTTTTTTGACACGTATACATATTTTAACACATCTAATAATTTGGTAGCTCAAAAAGTTTATAGTTATTCTAAGTCCAGCACTAAAATAAAGTATAAGCTAGGCAGGCTTGAATATGATTTGCTAATTAGGGAAGACAGCATCAATTTATTTTTTCTGAATGCGTTTAAGAAAGAGATCATTTCACGTAAACTATATTACCCCTTTTTACAGTTTCCAATCATAAAATCACTTACAAGCACGCAATTATTAATGTATAATGTGGTTGATATAGAGGACGAAAAATATATTTTCCCAGGAAAGAAAGGAATGTACTACAAAAGATTTGATTTGAAGAACGATACAGTACTATTAGATACTTTATTAGTTATGAGCGATAAGCTGCAAAGAAAATTAAGCTATAATTATGGCCCAGGTGGTAAAAGACCGACGGGTAAATACTTCAAACTATTGAATGAAAACTACATTGACGGTAAGCTTATTTCAGTTTTTGAACATATATATAATGGGCAATTTTTAGAATTATTAGCTTGTAACTATAATGTGACGTTGAATAAATTTGAGTGGAATCAACTCGTGCCGAGAAAAATAAACATTTATTATCCTGATATATATGATGTTGTAACCAGGTATTATGACAATAAACTTAGCCTTTCGTTTTACGAACACCCAAGGAATGCTTCTGTAAATGCCAACTATACTGATTTCGATGCCTACAAGCTCTTGCGTAAGCCACATGATAAGGTATTTGTATCATATACATTTACACTTGACGGGGACGTTGAAAAAACTAACCAGCAAAAAATTAATGATTCTTTTATGTTTCCATGGATAGGTGATAAAAAGAACATAAACCACAGTTATTTTTTCGCCAAACGAGATTTTTTGCCATTGGAATTCTTATATAAAACCAAATAGCTTACTAGCTAGGATATCATAAACCCGCTGCCCAATAATTTCATTGACGCCGCTTTTTTGGTTACTTTTGACGAAATATTAAAAACCAAACTATGAAAAAAATAGCGTATGTATTATTAGCATTAATAGCTGTAGTAATTATATTGTGTCTTTGTGGCCCATCGCATGTAACAGTTCAGCGTTCGGCTGAAATAAATGCGCCTTCGGAAGTTATTAAATCTAAAATTACCGACCCTAAATTTTTCCAGGAAGTATGGAGTCCTTGGACGGAAAAAGATCCTGGAATGAAAGTCACTTATGCTGGTACAGCCGGACAAGAAGGCGCTTCTTTATCATGGGTAAGCGATTCAGCAGCCGTTGGGGTAGGCTCTATGACTTACAAGTATACTCATGGAGATACCATTATGCAGTCTTTGTATTTTGAAGGACAAGGGGAAGCGCAAATTTATCATGTAGTTGTTGAAAACGACAAAGGGAGTAAAGTAACCTGGATCATGGAAAACGATATACCATTTTATTTGAGATTTATGATGTTGTTTTGGGACCTCGATAAAATGGTAGGACCTGATTTTGAAAAAGGACTGAACAAATTAAAAACGGCTATCGAAACCATGCCCGCCACCACAGCTACTAATTATGAAATAAATGAAGAGCATTGGGAACCGAGAACGTATATCGGAAAACGAGCTAAGATCAATGTGGAGAATGGCGACATGAGCAAAATGACGGCATTTTTAGGCGAGAACTGGGTAAAGCTTAATCAGTATTTAAGTGAAAACAAGTTGGAGTCCGGATGCACGCCAAGCGCTATCTTTTTTGAGTGGGGAGAAAAAGAAACCGATATGGTGGCGGTGATGTGTGTTCCAAATGGCACGGAAGGAAAAGATGGCTACGAGAAATGGTCTTTCCCAAATGCAACTGTATTACATTTAGCTTATTATGGTGATGAGGCGGGCAGCATGTCAGCTCATAATGCTATTAGCGATTACATGAAGAAAAACAAGCAAGAGCAACTATGTGTAGTGGAAGAATACGTTACTGACCGTGCTATTGAAAAGGATGCTTCAAAATGGTTAACTAACATCTATTATGTACTTAAGAAGTAACAATAAAAATATATCTTTCGACAAAAGCCCTTGTATATTGCAGGGGCTTTTTTGTAATTTTATAATTAGGAATGCAGAATAGTTGTACATATTACTCAGTCGTAAAACTGTTTACATGTTTTGCTTTAATTTTTTTTGGTACTACAAAAAAAATACTAGCACAGAATGATACAGTGGTGGTTCAAGTGAAGATTGATGAAGCGCGTTCATTATTTAACGAAAACCCGAAAAAGGCATTAACTATTGCCTTTCAGGCACATCATTTGGCGGAGGCATCTCAAAACATTCGCCTGGTTGCTTTTTCGCTTAATACAATTGGTTCCGCTTACAATTATGTTGGAGATAATGATTCTGCTATTTATTATCACCAGCAAGCGCTTTCCTTTCAGGAGCAAATACATGATGATCTGGGTATAGGACGTTCGCTTACTAACTTGGGCATTGCTTATACCAGTAATAGTTTAAATGATAAAGCTATTAAGTGTTTTCTGGAAGCTGAACAAAAATTCATAAAAATAAAATTCGACGTTGGCCTATCTAAACTTTATAACAGTATGGGAGCCTTGTTTTATAATATCAACGATTTTAGAAACAGCATCAACTATTACAAAAAAGGGATTGCTATTTCTAAAAAACTCGATGATACCGGGTTAAATTACTCGTTGAAGATTAATCTGGCTAATGTTTATGGCTCTATTAATCACCCAAAGGAGGCATTGGCGCTATATAAAGAGAGCTATGTTGCAGCCAAGGCCGACAGCAATTATTCGGGTCTCATCATGGTGTGTAACAACATGTGCCACCAATACCTGGACCTTAGAAATTTTACTCTTGCAAAGCATTATTGCGATGAAGCACTCTCGATTATTCAACAACATCTGATCGAGGATTATTTAAAAACAACCACTTTTAGTAACCAGGCTGATATATTATCGCACGACGGCCGATTTTCTGAAGCTGTTTTGTTCGTTGATTCCGCGCTCAGTATGCTAAAAAGTTCGCCGGATATCAATAAAGAAATTGGGCTAAAATATCAACTGGGAAAAATGCTTCACAAAAGTGGAAATAACGAGAGATCATATGAAGTTTTAATTGACGCACTCAATTTAAAGGACAGCGTTTATGCCAAAAATTTAAAAGAAAAATTGTCTGAAATAAATACGGTTCACGAAGTTGAGAAAAAGGAAAGTCAGATACAATTGTTAAGTAGCGCTCAGGAGAAACAGAAAGTAATCAACCGCTTGCTTTTTGGAGTAGCATGCATTTCTCTTTTAGCGCTTGTTATCCTCGTTAGTAGCTATAAGCGAAAACAACGTGACAATGAAATTATACGGCTACAGAAAAACGAAGTGGTATCTAAAAACATTTTGGTGGAAAAAAAGCAACAGGAAATCTCGGATAGTATCAATTATGCCAAACGCATCCAGACTTCTTTTTTAGCTAACAAAATTGAATTTGAAAAACATTTTGCTGATTATTTTATATTGTTTGAGCCTAAAGATGTGGTAAGTGGAGATTTTTACTGGACCTGTGCCGTGGAGTCAAAATTGTTTGTTGGTATAGCCGATTCTACTGGTCACGGCATTCCGGGCGCATTTATGAGTCTTTTGAATATCTCTTTGCTCAACGAGGCAGTTTTAAGCCGGAATTATAACTCAACGATTGATATTTTAAACTTTGTAAGAAGAATATTAATTCTTGGTTTAAAGCCGGATGAAATGGGACAAGGCGGGAATGATGGAATGGATTGCGCCATATTTGCAATCGACTTTCAAACACTTGAAATGGAATTTTCAGGCGCAAATAATCCCTTATGGATTGTAAGAGAAAACGCTGTTATGGAGTTAAAGCCCGATAAAATGCCGGTTGGACGATCTCCTAAAGAATTTGTGCCCTTTACCAGCCAGAAATTTCAGCTGAAGAAAGATGATCTCATATATGGGTTTACAGATGGTTTTGCTGATCAGTTTGGCGGACCAAAAGGTAAGAAATTTAAATACAAGCAGCTTGAAGATGCGATTCTTGCCAATCATCATTATCTTTTGTCGGTTCAAAATGCTACACTAATGGAAGCGCTTAAATCCTGGAAAGGAGATCTTGAACAGGTGGATGATGTTACAATTTTGGGTTTTAAGGTATAGTCGGCATCTTAAAAAAGAACTTGGATTTTTTAAATTGAGTTTTAATCTTACCTTAGTAAGGTATCATCCATTTTTTCATATTAAACTAGTCATTTATATATTGCTTATAGCAAGTAGTCATTTTGCTTTTTCACAAAAAGTGGATAGTCTTTATAGTATATATAAAAAGGCAAAAGATCCAAAGCAAAAAATAATCTCGCTGTTAAGCTACGCCGATGAGCTGTTGGGGCATGATATTGATTCGGCTTTTTGTTGCGGCAAAATTACTTTAGCAGGGGCAAAAAAAATAAAAGACACATCACTGATAATTGATGCCAATGTGTTTATGGGCTTTTGCGTGCAGGCAAAAGGCAATTATAAAGCAGCTTTACAGCATTTTTTAATAGCAACAGATATTTGTAAAAAAAGCAAAGACAAAATACGATTGTCAAAGTGTTATACGGCTATGGGCGTGGTGCATTGGTACCAGGGGTTTTATGATAAAGCCATCGATTATTACAAGAAGAATATTTCTTTAAGTCTTGAAATAAATGACAAGCATGGCCTGGCAGCCAGTTATGGGAATATTGCTATTATTTTTGATGAAAAAAGGGATCTGGATAACGCTTTGACGTATTACACAAAAGCGCTTCACATTTTTGAAGAGGAAAAGGACTTTGCACAGATAGCCGCTTGTCTGGATAATATGTCGCTCATATTTAAACAGAAAAAAAATTATAAGGAAGCCTTTGATTACAATATCAGAGGTTACAATTTGCGCGAAAGGATTCAGGATACCATAGGTATGTTGGCGAGTATGGAGAATCTCGGAAGTATTTTTATTTCACAGCAAAAGTACGACGATGCCATTTCTATTTCTGAAAAAGTATTAGAAATCGCGATGAGGTTGGGAGCTAAAGAAGATGTTAAGTATGCCTATATTAATTTAAAAGAAGCGTACGAAGCGAAGAAAGACTTTCCGGCCGCCAACATTGTACTAAATAAGTTAATGGAAATAAAGGACAGTTTACGAAACATAGATAATGCCAATCAGATTGCCGAACTTGAAACCAAATTTAAAACCAAAGAAAAAGAAACAGAGCTTTCGGAGATTAAGCTTATACAACAATTGCGCGACAAGGAAAATATTGAGAAACTAAAACAGAAAAATTATTTTATAGGTATCCTTTCTCTTATCGGTGTATTCATTTTGCTGATCTCCTTTCTTTTACTGAGACGTTATAAGGAGAAACAGCAAATTGCCGAGGCGATCAGCAAAAAAAATGAAGCCATCGAAGTACAAAAAACTATCATTGACAAAGCATACCACGAGCTTACTGAGAAAAATAAAGATATAACCGATAGTATAAAGTATGCTCAGCGTATTCAGGAAGCTATTTTTCCATCAGCCGGACATTTTTCAGGCCTACTTCCCCAGTCGTTCGTTTATTTTAAACCTAAGGATATTGTTAGTGGTGATTTTTATTGGGTAGAGAAAGGAACAGACGATTCGGTTTATTTAGCAGTGGTTGATTGTACTGGCCATGGAGTTCCAGGCGCTTTTATGAGTATTGTTGGATTTAATTTATTGAATAATGCTATTCATGAACATAAATGTGATACGCCGGCCGATATTTTAAATCAGGTGAATAGTGATCTGAATGAAACATTAAAGCAAACAGAAGTTGAAAGTAATATAAAGGACGGCATGGAAATTTCTATTTGTAAATGGAACAAGGTCACCAATGAACTGACATTTGCCGGAGCTAATTCACTCATTTACCTTGTACAGGGGAATGTGTTAAAAGCCATTAAAGGCGATAAACACCCTATCGGGAGTTTTTATGGCGAAAAATTAAAACCTTTTACAAACGTAAAAATTGACATTGAAAAAAACGACCTTATTTATTTGTTCTCCGACGGTTACGCCGATCAGTTTGGTGGAGAAAAAGGCAAAAAGTTCAAGTATAAACAGCTGGAAGACATGCTGGTTAAAAATTCCGCAAAATCTATGCAGGATCAACACAATATGATCAGTAAAACCTTTGATGATTGGAAAGGTCAATTAGAGCAAATAGATGATGTGTGTGTCATAGGAATAAAAATATAAAAATCGAATCATGAAGAACTCTGCGTATCGGATTTTAGTCTGTTTACTGTGTATTATATCTTTCCAGGGATACACACAACTTGATTCTTTGGTGGGTCAACCTTTGTATACTCAACATTTAACGCTCAAAGAAACGTTTTTTGGCAATGAAGAGATGTATCAGGTTTGTTACCCCAAGGACCATCGGTGGATCTTTACATCTATCATTATTTTTTCGATTGTTACTGTAATTCTTGGGGCATTGATTATTTATATTAAAAGCAGTACTAATAAAAAGCTAAAAGAAAAAAACAATATTATTGCAGAGCAAAATAAAGACCTTATTGATAGTATTAATTATTCGTTGAGAATACAGCAGGCTATTTTACCAGACAAAAAAACAGAAGAAGCCGTTTTAAAAAATGGCTTTGTATTGTATAAACCAAAGAATATAGTGAGTGGCGATTTTTATTGGCTGAACAGAAATGAAGATATCATTTATTTAGCTATTATCGATTGCACAGGGCACGGTGTTCCGGGAGCATTATTAACCATGTTGGCATACAACGCAATTAATAAAGCCGTTTTGGAAAAAGATATATCTGATCCAACATTGATACTGGACAATATGAACACAAATGTAAAAGAAGCTTTAAAACAGGATAAACACAATACAATTCAAGACAGTATGGAGGTAGGTGTTGTTTGTTTTAATACCACATCAAATCAATTACAGTTTTCAGGAGCAAACTTAGCATTAACTTATATCCAAAATGGAGAACTAAAAATTGCAAACGGTGGTAAATGCTCGGTGGGTTCGGTTCAGGACAGTAGTATTGAATTACCTAAAACACATACCATACAATTAAAAACAGGTGATAGTTTTTATTTGTATACAGATGGATATGCTGATCAATTTGGAGGAGAAAAAGGCAAGAAATTTAAATATAAACAACTGGAGCAGCTATTATTAGCCAATCACGGTAAGTCAGCTCGTGAGCAATATGCCATTTTGAATGCCACAATTGATGCATGGAAGGGGAAGCTGGAGCAAGTGGATGATATTTCCGTAATAGGATTAAAGGTCACTTAGTAGTGATCTATTGCTTTCTTAACCCTATCTGATAAAACTCCACAGCATAGTTTATAAGCCCCAATTTTAGCTGGTAATGCAAAGCATAAGGAATCTCCTTCATTTTTTTTATCATGTAAAATATAGCGTAGTAAAAGGGTTTCTGTTTCTTTTGTAATCTTTATTTTTTTATAAACAGATTCAAGGTAAACAGACGTTTCTGTGAGTTCTTTTTTTGTGATGTGTTTTAATTGAAAAGCAATCTCCAGTTCCATCAACATTCCTGCAGCGATAGCCTCACCGTGGAGAATGTCTTTTCGTTGCTCTATTAGCGCACTTTCCAGGGCATGTCCAATGGTGTGCCCAAAGTTTAATGATTTTCGAAGGTCGTTCTCGTGAAGGTCTTTTTTTACAATGCTGTTCTTTAATTCAATGGCTTTGGCAATTACCTTTTCGGAACTGAATTCAGCAGGTAATTTTAAATGTCTCAATTCTTTCCAAAAGGCTAAATCTGCTATCAGCGCTATTTTAATAATTTCTGCATATCCATTTTTAATTTGGCGTTCAGATAAGGTTTCTAAAAAGCCCGGATTTACGAATACACCCTTAGGTTCGCTCGTTGTGCCAATATGATTTTTAATGCCCTCAAAATCCACGCCTGTTTTACCCCCTACACTGGCATCAACCATTGACAATAACGTTGTTGGAATATTAATAAAATCAATACCACGCTTAAAAGTAGAGGCTACAAATCCTCCAAGATCTGAAATTACCCCACCACCTAAATTAATAATCAAACTTTTTTTATCAGCACCTGTATCAGTTAATGCACCCCAAACCTGGAGGCAGGTGTCCAGTGTTTTTTTATCTTCACCGCTTTCCAACTCAATAATCTCAGCGTTATTTAATGTCGGAGAGTGAAATAAAAGTGTAGGCAGGCAAAATTCAAACGTGTGTTCGTCACACAAAATATAATAGTGACTGTAGTTGTTTTTTTTGAGAAATGCATTAAGAGATGGTAAACTGCTGTCTCCTATGAAAATGGTATATGATGTAGATTTGATGGTTGGCATAAGTGTGTGTTAATGCATCGCGCTTATCTGCGTTAGTGCCTGGGTGGCTTGCTGGTTTTTTGGATTATGTTTTAATAATCTGTTTAAATAAACCTCTGCCTGGTTATAATTTTTTTTGTAGGCGTACAAGCCTGCAATGTTCAATAGTAAGGCTTCATAATCGGGATCTAATGCCAGGGCTTTAAAGTAGAGTTCTTCGGCTTCCCTAACGTTCCCTTGTCTTAATTTCACAAAACCTAAGTTTGTTAAAGCTGAAACATGTTTGGGGTTTTCTTTTAAAATGGATGAAAGTTCTTTGTCTGCGGCAGGCAATAAACCGTTAGCTGCCAAAGCCGCGCCATATTTATTTCTAAAATCAAGTACGTATGGAGCCAATGTTACCGCATTTTTGTAGTATGTAATGGCTCGTTGTATGTTCCCTGTATTAAAACAAGCTTCGCCAATGCGGTAGCTTGTCCAGGCATCTTCGTTGGCATAATTTTTTTTAGTAAGTCGGGAATTCAGTAAATAGTTATCGGTTAGCCTGCTCGCATAGCCTACTATTTTAGTAAAATCACTTTTACAGAAGTTAAGTTGTATCAATAATTCGATATTTGATCTTAAGTCTCCGTCGGTTTTCTCTTTCAAATAAAAAGCGGCACTGTCTAAATGTGAAATTTTATTTTCAAATTTTTCGTACTGGTTTAAATAGGCTTTTGCTTTCGTGTATGCTGTTGGATTTTTCTCATTGATAGCATATAAGCCGATAAATTCTTTAATGCCTGCTTTGTCTTTTTTACTCATTGGTTTGCGGATGTAATGATCATGAACCGTCACGTGAGGAATATCAATAGAACCCGATTTCGGCATGTGGCAGCTTACACAGTTGGATGCTTTTGTAATGCCGGGTTTGCTACAAAAAGCATTTACATTTTCTTTAAATTTGTATCCTCTGCCTCCCGGAATTCCTAGCTCCTCATGACATTTTCTACAAGCGTCATTAAAAACTTCTTTATTAGTCTCTCTTACGCTCACATGTGGATTGTGACAGGTCACACATGTCATTGCGTCTTTATATGGCCGTAACGATTTTGAGGGATTTGATTTCGCGCTTTCCATCGATTTAATAAAGCAAGCACTTTGTTTCAATCTATCAGCATGGGAAGCCATAATAAATTCATCATCTGCATTTTTATATTTAGGTAAAAAAACAGTCATGTAATCACTCAACTTCATACCTGGTTTAAAATCATAAAATGATTTCCCTTCTTTTAAAATGGTGTTTCCCTGCAAATGACAACGCTGGCAAATATCAAATTGAGCGTCTATGCTTAATTTTGCAGGATTTACAATGCTATAGTCAATATATTTTGATGTGTCAATTCTGCTGCCTGTTTGACGCTCGGCAACATGAATGCTTCCAGGCCCGTGGCAACGTTCACAGTTAATGCCCTCGGGCACAGCCGTAAATTTATTTTCTGAACCTAATACAAATTCGGGATAATTATTATGACAGCTCATGCACTCCAATCCAATTTTGCGCATAAAACGGCTGTTATGGCCATCTTCAAATCCGGGAGGTAAATCCCACTGTTTTTTTTGGGTATAAAAGGTCATCGGCATTTGATTCAAATAACCATTAACTGACTGAATATGGGAGTTCGTATGCTGGCCGGATCCTACGATAAAATCAACAGTTTCCTGTCGTTTATAAATCGTGTCTTTTCCTTTCAAACGGTATTCTAAAAACTGCAAACTGTCATTTAGCCAAAAGGCTTTATAATAAAAATCGCCGATCTTATCATGAATAACGGATGTGTGATAGTCGCCGGAAGATTTTTGTTTGCTGGCAATATCAAATGATTTGCCCATGCCGGTTTTGATATACGTATCATAAATCCCCTGGTGACAAAGCTTGCAGGTGTTTATACCTACATAACGTGCCGTATCTGAATGGTTCAGATAAAGTAATATGTCTTTTTTTACAATCACCCCGTTACTATTTCCTTCAGGAGTGTGACACGAAAATATTGCTGCCGCAATAAGGGCAATTAAAAATAACAGCAGATATTTAAGTGAATTTAGCATTTGAAACTAAGATAGCTCAAAATTAGCATAACAATTTGTAAAAGCGGTAAATCCAAAAAATCATCTCATTGGTCATAAATTAAGGTTTATTTAACGATAAAGTGTAGATTTTCAATCAGATAAACTTGGTTTGTCACTTAAAAGTCGTACTTTTGCGCCCTTATTAAAATATACCATGTCAGAAATTAGAAACATTGCCATTATTGCCCATGTCGATCACGGGAAAACAACCTTAGTAGATAAAATTTTACACCAGTGTAATTTATTCAGAGAAAACCAGGCTTCTGGTGAGTTGATCCTTGATAATAACGACTTAGAGCGTGAGCGTGGTATTACTATTTTAGCAAAAAATGTATCCGTTACATACAAAGGAACAAAAATTAACATCATTGACACACCGGGCCATGCTGACTTTGGTGGAGAAGTTGAACGTACATTAAATATGGCGGATGGTGTAATTTTATTAGTAGATGCTTTTGAAGGGCCAATGCCTCAAACGCGTTTTGTAACTCAAAAAGCGATTGCAGCAGGTAAAAAAGCCATTGTTGTTGTAAATAAAGTAGATAAGCCAAACTGTCGTCCTGACGAAGTTCATGATCAGGTATTTGATTTGTTCTTTAACCTGGAAGCTACAGAAGATCAGTTGAATTTTCCTACTGTTTTTGGATCCAGTAAAAATGGATGGATGGGCCCGGATTATAAAACGGCCACCAACGATGTTACTTACTTATTAGATACTATTTTAGAAAATATCCCTACAGCTCCTGAGCGTGTGGGAACTTTACAAATTCAAATTACGTCTTTGGATTATTCTTCTTTCATCGGTCGTATTGCCGTAGGACGTGTATTCCGTGGAATTATAAAAGAAAACATGCCTGTTAGCGTTGTAAAACGTGATGGTCGGATTCAAAAATCACGTATAAAAGAATTATATGTATTTGAGGGTTTAGGCAAGGTAAAAGTTACCGAAGTTCAAACAGGCGATATTTGCGCATTTACAGGAATTGAAGGATTTGAGATTGGCGATACAGTGGCTGATTTTGAAAATCCGGAAGCAATGCCAACCATGAAAATTGATGAGCCAACCATGAGTATGTTGTTTACTATTAACAACTCTCCGTTCTTTGGTAAAGATGGTAAATTTGTTACTTCCCGTCACTTACGTGACCGTTTATATAAAGAATTAGAGAAAAATTTAGCAATGCGTGTTGAAGAAACATCATCACCTGATTCTTATTTAGTGTTTGGTCGCGGTATTCTTCACTTATCTGTTTTGATTGAAACTATGCGCCGGGAGGGGTATGAATTACAATTAGGTCAGCCACAGGTTATCGTTAAAGAAATTGATGGCCAGAAATGTGAGCCTATCGAGGTATTAACAGTTGATGTTCCACAGGAATCGTCATCTAAAGTAATTGATCTGGTAACTCAGCGTAAAGGAAATTTAATGCTAATGGAAGCAAAAGGAGATTTAACTCACATGGAGTTTGAAATCCCAGCGCGTGGTATTATTGGTTTACGTAATAACGTATTAACGGCTACAGCTGGTGAGGCTATCATGGCCCATCGTTTTAAAGATTATGAGCCTTGGAAGGGCCCGATTCCGAGCCGCATTGCGGGGGTATTAATTTCTAAAGATAAAGGAACAGCGGTAGCTTATTCTATTGATAAATTACAGGATCGTGGTAAATTCTTTGTTGAAGCAGGAGATGAAATTTACCCGGGAATGGTTATTGGTGAGCATATCCGTCCTGATGATTTAGTAGTAAATATCTGTACTGAGAAGCAATTAACCAATATGCGTGCATCAGGTACTGATGATAAAATGCGTATTGTACCAAAAATAAACTTCAGTTTAGAAGAGGCAATGGAATATATCCAGGGTGATGAATATGTTGAGATCACGCCAACTTTCATCCGTTTACGTAAAATCTATTTAGATGAAAACGAGCGTAAACGTATGGGAAAAACCTTAGTTTCTAAATAATATTAACCTTACAATAATTAAAGGCAAAGGAAACCCACTGTGTTTTCTTTGCCTTTTTTGCATTATATAACTACTTTCGCACTATGAACAAGCCCAGTTACGAAGAAATATACATGGAATTAGCCGAAAAGCTGGCTTTGCGGTCACACTGCGTTAAAGCTCAGGTTGGGGCAGTTTTAACTAAGGACACCCGTATTGTATCATTGGGCTATAATGGGCCGCCGGCAGGTACCCATAATTGTGACCAGGAGTGGCCACAGGATGGTTGCGCGCGCGATAGCAAGGGAAGCTGTTCTTTGGCTCTTCACGCCGAGCAAAATGCCATTTTATATGCAGTAAAAAATAACACCACCATTGATGGGTCTACATTATACGTAACCTTGTCTCCATGTATAGCTTGTGCGCGCGTAATTTATACTATGGGAATCAAAAGAGTATATTACAAAAACAGCTATGCAGAGTATAAAAATATTCCTACAGATGAGGGTGTTGAGTTTTTGAAAAAATTTGGGGTTGAAGTTATCCGGTACTATGGAAGCGTAAGTAAAGAAAACGTTATATAGCCTAAAATAATAAAAAATGTTAGCACGATTACTGACCATATTTATTTTAACGACATGTCTTTGCAACATTGGTTTGGCGCAGGAAGGCGGCAGTAAGCCCAATCCCGGAAAACACGAGCAGTCACCAAAAAGCAAACGTAAATTACGTAAGTCTGATCGAAAAGAGGCCAAAGAAAAACGCAAAGCAGAAAAAGCAGAAAGAAAAAAAATCAAAGCTCATCACAAACGAATTCAAACAAAAGAAGTTCGTAAACGGATGAAGAGAAATAAAGGAAAAGCGATCAGAAATAACACGCATCAAAGAGAACCTTTTTTTAAGCGCCTGTTTCAAAAGAAGAGGGGGAAGGCTTCCAAAAAACCAAAGGAGAAAACCTCTAAAATACAACAGTACTAAATGTGCAAAATTCCACATTTGTACAATTTCTAGTAAAATCTTACCACTTATTGGGTAAAACCCGCCACTTATCAATTTTTCACCCCCATTTAACAGAACACAAAAGTTATTGTAAAGGTTGTGTGTAAATTCGTGTTAATTCTTGTTAAGTTTAATACCCTTTAACAACAAAAATTTGGAAAATAACCGCCACATAATCAGAATATTACAAAAAACCGATATAAAAACTTGCACTAGTTGCCTATCATTTATATATTTATCCGCTCGTATAAACTGAACTTAATTAAAAAACTATCAATATGTTAAGAAAAATTTACTTTTCAATCGTAACACTTTTATTAGCTGGTACCTCTGCCATCGCTCAAAACAATGGTGGAGCCATAAAAGTTTTATTAAAAGATAAGACAAATGGAGAAACTATCCCCTTTGCAAACGTTGTAGCTTATCAAGGCGGTGTGCAGGTTGGTGTTGGAACCACTGATATGGATGGTTATGCAATGATCAAGCCATTAGCACCGGGTAAATATGATATCAAAGGTGTTTATGTAGGTTATCAGGCGGCGCAAATTACAGGAGTTGTAGTGGGTGAAGCTAAGACAGCTTATGTAACCATTGAGTTATCAAATGGTGAAGGTGTTAGATTAGATGAGGTTCAAATTATAGCTTATGCTGAGCCATTAATTGATGGTGATATGAAGTCAGGTGGAACTGTTACGAGAGAAGAGTACCAAAACATGGCAACTAAAAATATTAACTCAGTTGCTGCAACAACAGCTGGTGTTTACCAGGCAGATGAAGGCGGCGCTCTAAGTGTAAGAGGTGGACGTTCTTCGTCTACCATTTATTTTGTAGATGGTGTTAAAGTAATTGGTGGGTTAGGAGTTCCTCAGCAAGGTGTTGAGCAGTTAAACGTAATTACGGGTGGTGTTCCGGCTCAGTATGGTGATGCAACTTCAGGGATTATTTCAGTAACAACCCGTGGACCTCAAAGTAAGTTTTTTGGAGGTGTGGAGTTAATTTCATCTCAGTTAACCGATAAATATGGTTACAACTCTTTAGGTTTCTCAATCGGTGGACCAATCTTACAAAAGAAAGATTCAACAGGACATAAAGAACCAAAAATCGGTTTCTTCTTATCTGGCCAAGGTACTTACGAAAAAGATCCTGCTCCGTCTTTTGTGAAGATGTGGAAATTAACAGATTCTAAGCTTGCTGAATTAGAAAAAAATCCTTTAAGAGTAGTTACCATTGGTTCTGACGACATTTTTATCCGTGAATTAGATTATGTTACAAAAGCGGATATGGTTCAAACACCGGTTCGTCAAAATGTGGCAAGCCGCTCTATTCAATTAAATGGTAAATTAGATTTTAAATTAGCTCCTAATACAAACTTAACATTAGGTGGGGCTTTTGATTATGGCAATGCACATGATTTCACGTATGTCTATTCATTATTCAATCCTCAAAATAATCCTCAAACAATTAATACAACCTGGAGAACTTACGCCCGTATTAACCAAAAATTTGGAACTAACCAAACAGCTACAGAAAAAGAAAAATCCCAGGCTTTAATCTCCAATGCATATTTTACATTTTTAGCGAGTTATGAAAAATCAAAATCAAAAACTCAGGATGACACTCATAAAGATAAAATCTTTAATTACGGTTACCAGGGTAAGTATAACTTTACGGTAGATACAACAAGCAACTACGGAGTTGAATATGATGATACAACCAATACCTATTTCTTAGAGTATAAAGGCAGAATTTTAAGTCCAATTACATACCAAAGAAGTGAATTGAATCCTACAACGGCTAACTATTCCAGCCAGGTATTTAATTATAAAGGAACAGAAGAATCTATTCAGGCTGCACAGGGAGATTACGCTTTCGTAAACGGTGACAGACCTCAAAGTATTAATGGTTTATTTGCTTCTACAGGCCGTCAGTATAATGGATACGGTGTAACTGAATCAACACAGTTACGTTTTGCATCCAGTTTCTCTGCTGATTTTAAAAACCACGCTATCATGGTGGGTGTAGAATACGATCAACGTAATCAAAGTGGTTACCAGGTTCTTCCAATCGAATTATGGAGACGTATGAGAGAGTTAAGTAACCTTCACTTACAAACATTTGACAAGGAAAATCCAATTATTATTCCTGGAACTCCTGCTACAGCTGGTTTAGATCAATATTACTACAGATATGTTTATGATGCTGATAACCAAACTCAAATTGACAAATCATTAAGAGAAGCTTTAGGTTTATCTGCTGATAATCAAACATACATTAATACAGATGCGTTTTCTCCGGATGATTTAAAACTGAGTATGTTTAGTGCGCAGGATTTATTACAAAGCGGCGTAAATCCATTGGTAGATTATTACGGATACGATTATTTGGGAAATAAAGATAAAAACTCAACTAACCTTGATAAATTCTTAAACGATAAAGATGACAAAGGAAACCAAACTTTACATGTTGGAGCTTATAAGCCTATTTATGTAGCTGGTTACATCCAGGATAAGTTTGATTTTAAAGATCTTAAATTTAACGTAGGTGTACGTGTTGATCGTTTCGATGCAAATCAAAAAGTATTAAAAGATCCTTATTTATTCCAGGAGGCTTATACAGCGTCAGAAAAAGCTGAAGGTAAACCGGAGAATATCAAAGGAGATTATGTTGTGTATGTAGATAACTTAACAAGCTTAAATGTTGTTGGTTACAGACACACAGATGAAAAAACTCAAACAACTACCTGGTATAACAGTGAAGGTATTGAAACATCAGATCCAAAAACCTTAGTAAGTGATGGTAAATTAACGCCATGGTTAAAAGATGCTGATTATGCGGGTAAAAATGCTTTCAGTACAGCTGCCTTTAGAGATTACAAACCACAAATTAATGTAATGCCACGTGTGGCTTTCTCATTCCCTATTTCGGATGTGGCTAACTTCTTTGCACATTATGATGTATTGACTCAACGTCCTTCAGATGGTTTAATGCGTTTCGATCCAAAAGATTACTATTTCATTAACTCTACATCTAGTAGCCCATTCATTACTAACTCAAACTTAAAACCTGAAAAAACAATTGATTACGAAATTGGATATAACCAGGTTTTAAACCAAAAGAAAAATGCTGCATTAAAAATTACAGCTTTCTATCGTGAGTTAAGAAATCAAATTACTTTAGTTTCCTTAACTAACGCATATCCTAAAACGTATCAAACGTATGCAAATAAAGATTTTGGTACCGTTAAAGGTTTAAGTGCTGAATTTGATTTAAGAAGAACCGGTGGGGTTTCTTTAACAGCTAACTATACATTACAATTTGCTGAAGGTTCGGGTTCTAATGCTAATTCAGGGGCAAATTTATCAGGTTCCGATCAACCTAACTTACGTATTACTTTACCTTTGGATTATGACCAACGTCATACAATTACGTTGAACTTTGATTACCGTTTTGGTGAAGGAAAAGATTACAAAGGACCACAGTTTAACCGTAAGAAAAAAGGAGAACAACAAACAGTTCAGGTATTCCAAAACGTAGGAGCTAACTTAATCTTCCGTATTGGTTCTGGTACTCCATACACTCGCGATATTGCTGCTTCTCCAATAGGAGGAAGAGCTCAGATCAATGGATCTGTAAATGGTTCTTACAAACCTTGGCAGTTTAGAACTGATTTAAGAATTGATAAAAACATTGCCTTAACATGGGGTAAAAAAGACAGCGACAATAAAAAAACAGCTAATCTGAATATTTATTTGCAAGTATTGAATTTATTAAATACAAGAAATATCCTTGGAGTATATAACTACACTGGTAACCCGGATGATGATGGTTATTTAGCATCAGCTCAAGGACAATTGTATGTTAACAGTAATCCGACTACAGCAACTTCTTTTACGGATCAGTACAACATTTACATTAACAATCCTAGTAACTACGGCCGCCCACGTACTATTAGAATAGGAGTATTATTAGATTTTTAATCAACAAACGTATTTAATATGGAAATCATGACTAAGTTAAACAAGCATCTTTTAATTACGGCGGTAGCACTCAGTGCTTTATCAGGTAACGCAAGAGAAAAATATGGTAACGTTTTTAGAAACGCCGCCCCACAAAAAGTAATGGCAGGATGTAGTCCTGCACAGGCCTCAGCAGAGTTGTCAATTAATAACGTAAGAACCATTATTTATTCTGGTTCTGATATGTGGTGGGATTTATTTGGTAGTGGAAACGCAAGATACGCCGTTCCAAAGGTGGAGGATGTTACCAAAGCACAAAACTCGAATTTTTGTGGTAATATTTGGTTTGGTGGAGTGGATGTTGGTGGACAATTAAAAATTGCTGCACAAACTTACCGTCAGGGTGGAGTTGATTTTTGGACAGGACCTTTAACCACAGGTGATGCTACCGTTAATAGTGATGTTTGTCAGCAATATGACAAAATTTTCAAATTAAACCGTGTAGAAGTAGACGCCTTTGTATTAGCAGACGGACCAATAACTAATAACATTAAAAACTGGCCGGGTAACGGAGATATTTCCATGAACCAGGATCAGCAATTAGCGCCTTTCGTAGATATAGATGGTGATGCTATTTATAGTCCTGAAGCAGGTGATTACCCATATTATGATGTGTATAATGTAGGTGCAAAAGATAATTTAGGGGTTTGTAAAGCCAGGGTATTTGGTGACGAAACTTTATGGTGGGTATATAACGATAATGGTAGTAACCACGTTGCTACAGGTGGAAAAGCCATCGGTATGGAGATCAGAGCCCAGGCTTTTGCTTTTAAAACAACGGATGAGATCAATAACATGACCTTTTATGGGTACCAGTTAATTAACCGTTCCACTTTTGCCTTATATGATACATATATGACAGTTTGGACCGATGCTGATTTAGGGTATTATGGTGATGATTATATTGGTTGTGATGTTCAAAGAGGTTTAGGTTACATTTATAATGCGGATGGTAATGATGAAACGGTAGCCGGTACGCCGGGTTATGGTGTTTTTTGCCCTGCATTAGGTTGCGATTTCTTCCAGGGACCTATCAATACAGCTAACGGAATTGATGATGATCATGATAATGGATTAGCTATTCCTGGGCAATTAACGGGGATTGACGAACCAGGAGAACAAATGGGAATGACCATCTTCAACTATCACAATAACTCTTTTCCGGGCGTTCCTTTACAAACAACCGATCCGCAAAACTCGACTCAATATTACCAATACATGACAGGTTTCTGGAGAGATGGAACTCCATTTACTTGCGGTGGTAACGGTTATGGCGGAACAATTCCTACAAATTATGTGTACCCTGCGGATACTTATACAGCTGGCCCTTGCGGTAACTGGAGCGAAAGTACAAGCCCGGGTGACAGACGTTTCATGCAATCTTCAGGTCCTTTTATTCTTCAACCGGGAGCTGTAAACTATATTACGGTGGGTATTCCTTGGGCCAGAACGACTTCTACAGATCCTAAAGCCTCCATTCCTTTGTTAAAAGTAGCGGATGATAAAGCTCAGGCTTTATTTGATAACTGTTTCCGTGTATTAAGTGGTCCTGAAGCTCCGGATATGACTATCCAGGAAATGGAAAATGAGTTAATTATCTATTTTTCTAATAAACCATCTTCAAATAACTACTTAAATCAATACAAAGAGTTAGATGTAACCATACAGGCTGATCCAACACATTTCCCTTCTCTTGATAAATATTATCATTTTGAAGGATATAAATTGTATCAGTTAAAAAACAATACAATTATTCAGGAAGAATTATCCGATCCATCAAAAGCTAAATTAATCTTTAACTGCGATTTGGAAAATGGTATTTCACGTTTGGTTAATTATGAATATGACGCTAATAGTGGCGGAGATGTTCCTTCAGTAAAAATTGAAAAAACGGAAACAAGCGACAAAGGAATTAAATCGACATTCCATTTCACGCAAGATGCTTTCGCGCTTACTTCAGATAAAAAAGTGATTAATCACAAAGAATACTACTTCTTTTGTGTAGCTTATGGCTACAATGAGTATGGAGTGTATAAAGAAGACCAAGTGTTTACGGTTATTGATCCGGTTACAGGTATACCACCGGCAAGTAGCGAAGGGCAAAAACGCCCTTATTTAGAAGGCCGTAAATCTAAAAAAGCTTATGGTATCCCTCACAATCCTGCACCTGAAAAAGATGGTTCAATTACTAATTCATTATATGGTTACGGACCAAAAGTGACTCGTTTAGAAGGTCAGGGTAATGGCGGTAACAATTTAGAGTTAACTCAAAGTTCAATTGAGGCAATCGTTGCCAATGGAGATAGAGTGGATGAGATTACTTATGAAAATGGTCGTGGACCAGTAAATATTAAAGTGGTAGATCCATTAAATGTACCTAATTCGGTGTTTACAATTGCTTTAATTAATCGTAATTATTTTTACAGAAGCCCAAGTGATACAGCTTTGTCTCCAACGGCTTTAAATCAATATATTAATGATGTAATAAATGCTGATCCTTGTAAAACATCAACGGTTTCAATTGGAGGCCTTCCTCCGCATTCAACGCTTCCTTTTTACAAATTGAAAAACTCCAATATGATTTTTGGTACAGTAGATAAGGATACAGCTACATGGGTGTTAAAAGATACACGTTCAGCAAAAGAGTATTATCCTTGTAAATCTATTAAAATTGGCGAAGAGTACTATTTCAATGAATTAGGCTTATCGGTAACTATTGGTGGTACAAACGATATTGCTGCTATTAATTTCCCGTTTGACAATACAAAAGATAAAATCATTAAAGATGGTGACATCATCAGTGGATCAGTGGGATATACCAACTCAGGTTCAAACTGGTTATCTGGCGTAACAGATCGGGATGCGAGTGCTACTGACGGTTTTAACTGGATCAGATCCGGTAGTTATAAAAATGAAGATGATGCGGCTCTTAATGATTATGAAACAAATAATGGAGGAGCGGCTTCCAATATCATTTTTGCAGACGAAAAACAATACTTTGAGAATGTGATCAATGGAACCTGGGCGCCTTATGCGTTAACAGCTACTTCAAAACCAAGTAATCCTGCTGCACCTGGATATCCAGGCATAACAACAACGGCCGGAATTTTATTGAATACTTTTGACTTAAGAACATTAGCCAGTGTGGATATCGTTTTTACAAAAGATAAAAGTAAATGGACACGTTGTATAATTTTAGAAGAAAACGACGAACCAGCATCTATTCCTACAAAAGCTAATAAACTTGAAACCAAGAGAAGAAAATCGGTTGATAAACAAGGAATTGGTTTAGGTGATCCGGGATGTAATACGTCTGAAGCTTATTTAGATTCAAGTGGAACTGAGCCGTTTTACACAGGTTTAGGATGGTTCCCTGGGTATGCAATTAATTTAGAAACAGGCGAACGATTAAACATTGCCTTCGGAGAAGATTCTTATCAGATTAACAATAATGGTGATGATATGATGTGGAATCCAACCAATAGTGTTTCTGAACAAACATACCGATATGCTTTTGGAGGTCGACACTACATATACGTGTTTGGAAACAACAGAGGTGGAAGTATATATGCAGCTGGTACAGGAGCAACAGCATTTGTACCGCCGGCAATTAATGGAAGATTGATAGGATCCGGTACTTACGCAGATTTTAAAAATTTAGCATATATGTATAAATGGGCTTATAATAATACGATTACTGGAACTCCATCACAGAAAGCGTCCGGAAACGTAGCGTTAACTAATATATGGACGGATGCCATGTGGGCTAATATACCTGTAACCATTGATGCCCGCTATAATTTCAAGAAACCGGAAGATATGCCAAGTGATGCAAAAGTATCACTGAGAGTTAAAAAAGCATATCGTCCAAGTCTTTCTGCCCATGCATTTGTGAATGCTTCCAACTATACACAGGCAGGGTATGTTAATCCTAGTACAGCACTTAATATTAATTTGGCACCAACAATTCTACCAAATTTCCCTTACAGTGCAATAAACTCTAACTCTTATACTGCAGCAAGTAGGGATACTCTGCTAAATTCAAACAATAATAACTATAACTTGTATAGATTTAGTACGGAAGATGTATTTACAGAAATCAATAATTCTGAAAAACACAAATCAGCGTTGGATATTATTAATATCGTGCCTAATCCTTACTATGCTTATTCTACTTATGAACAAAACAGGATCGATAATCGTGTACGAATTACAAATCTACCTAACAAATGTAAAATCAAAATCTTTACACTTAACGGAACATTGGTAAGAACATTTGATAGAGATGTAAGTGGACAGGAAGATATTACTGAAACGAAACAAGGCTCTGATTTTGTTCACTCAAAACGTTTACCTTTCCAGGATTGGGATATGAAAAACCAAAGTGGAATTCCGGTTGCCAGTGGTTTATACATTATACACATTGATGTACCGGGCGTAGGTGAAAAAATATTGAAATGGTTTGGAGTTATGAGACCGTTAGATTTACAGAGTTACTAGTTGTTTTAAATGCATAATAAAAATAATATGAAGTCATTTTTAAATATATCATTAAGTGTTGCTCTTATAGCCACTGGTTTTCAAGCCAACGCCGGAAACCCTGAACGCGCGGGACAAGCTGGTGCATCACAATTGTTAATTAATCCATACGCACGTTCTGCTGGTTGGGCTGGTACAAATGGGGCAATTTCCAAAGGATTGGAGTCTCAGTATACCAATGTTGCAGGAATCGCATACACCAAAAAAACAGAATTGATGTTCATGCGTTCTGCATGGTTAGTGGGAACGGGCATCAACATCAACACTTTTGGATTAACTCAACGTGTTGGAGAAACTGGCGCAATTGGTGTTGGCATCATGTCAATCAATGCCGGTAAAATCGAAAGAACTACGGAAGATCAACCAGAAGGCGGTTTAGGAACGTTTACTCCAAGATTTACTAATATCGCGCTTTCTTATGCTAAGGGATTTTCTGATAATATCTTTGGTGGTGTTACTGTAAGAGTAATATCTGAAGGTATTGATAACGTAAAAGCTCAGGGAGTGTCGATTGATGCAGGTATTCAATATCATACAGGTAAATATGATCACATGCATTTAGGGGTTGCATTAAAGAATGTTGGTCCAAAAATGCAATACAAAGGCGATGGTTTGTCGGCTCAAAAAACGGTAACTAACGCTTATGGTTTAGATTACCAGTTAACAGGAGCAAACAGATCGGCTGCATTTGAATTACCAGCATTATTAAACATCTCAGGAGCTTATGATATCTATTTGTTAAAAGATACAACGGGTCGTTTAAAAACTCACCGCATTACAATTGCAGCAAACTATACTTCCAACTCGTTTACAAAAGATAATTATCTTGTAGGGTTAGAATATGGATGGAAAAATATTGTTATGGTGAGAGCAGGGATGGTAACTGAGCAAGGTATTTTTAAAGGAGAAGGAAACAGAACAACAGCATTTACCGGCCCGTCTTGTGGCGCTACAGTTGAAGTTCCTTTTGGAGAAAAAAAGTCTACTTTTGGAGTTGATTACTCTTACAGATTTACAAACCCATTTGGTGGCGTTCACTCTTTTGGAGTTAGAATAAACTTGTAAACCCTACTAATTTTACTAAATATATTTTTAGAGTCCCGAATTATATTCGGGATTCTTTTATTTTAAAAAACACATACAAAATGGCGACAGTTGCTTATTACACCGAAGAAGGATTGCAAAAACTAAAAGATGAATTGCATCAATTGAGAACCGTTGAACGTAAATTGATAATTAAAGCAATAGCCGATGCCAGAGATAAAGGCGATTTATCTGAGAATGCGGAGTATGATGCCGCCAAGAACGACCAGGGGTTATTGGAGATAAAAATCGCAAAAATGGAGGAGATAGTCTCTAATGCTAGGATAGTTGACACCTCTAAATTAGATATAACTAAAGTGAGTATTTTAACAACCGTTAAGATCAAAAACCTCAAAAACAACATGGAAATGAAATATACCATTGTTGCAGAAAATGAGGCTGATCTTAAATCAGGAAAAATCTCCATCGATTCGCCTATAGGCAAAGCCTTGGTAGGAAAAAAAATAAATGATAAGGTTGATGTTACTGTTCCGGCAGGAGTTATTCCTTTTCAAATTATGGAGATTTCGATTTAAAGTTTAATGCCAAGTATTTTTTCTAAAATAGTTGCCGGGGAAATTCCATGCTATAAAATTGCGGAAACAGAGCATTATATAGCTTTTTTGGATGTTTTTCCTTTAAAAAAGGGCCACACCTTGGTTATTCCAAAACAAGAAACAGATTATATTTTTGATCTCGACGACGAAACGTACACTGGTTTGATGGAATTTTCAAAAAAGGTTGCCATTGCGCTTAAAAAGGCAGTTCCCTGCAATCGTATTGCCTTAAATGTATTTGGCCTTGAGGTACCACATGCCCATGTTCATTTAATTCCTATGAATACCATGAATGATGTCAGTTTTTCGAATGATAAGTTAAAACTATCGCCGGAAGAATTTGAAGAAATTGCCGCGCACATCAAACGGTACATCTAACCGACGCTCAGCATACTCTGGCCGTATTTATCATTTTTTGACGAATCGCCGTTCAGAAAAACAGTTATATTTGCAGCCTAAAAATTACTTCCCATCATGGATAAAAAATCGCTTATTGGTTTAGGTTTAATTGCAGTTATTTTAATTACCTGGCTGTCGTTAACCGGACCTAGCAAAGAACAAATTGCCCGCAACAAACAAATTAAAGATTCAGTAGAATTAGCTACCAAAACTGCACAGGTTGCCGAAGACGCAAAATTAGCAGCGATGAAAGCCGTAAAGTTAACTGATACAACGGCTAACACCCAGAAACCAGATTCTATTTTAAATATAGAAAAAGCAGGATTATATAAAGACCTCTCTGTATCTGCTGTCGGCAAAACCCAAATGATTACAATAGAGAATGAAAACATTAAAGTTTATATTTCATCTAAAGGCGGAAACGTTGAAAAGGTCGAGTTGAAAAACTATCAACGTTATGGGCAACGAGATCATCTGATCTTATTTGACAAAGATTCTACCTTCCAGTACTTAAAGTTTGAAGCATATAGTAACATGCAATTCAATACTGACAGTTTCTACTTTAAGCCCTCTTCAGTATCCGAAACAGTGAGCGGCAGCGGAACAAAATCTATCATTTTAAAATTAGAGACTTCCAAGCCAGAAAGTTACATCGAGTATATTTATTCGTTAAAGGGTAATGATTACATGTTGGATTTTGATGTGAATTTTGTAGGAATGCAAAATATCATTTCTGCAAAAAACAATAAAGTAACACTTCACTGGAGTCAGGCGTTACCTTCCCAGGAAAAACATATTGCCAAAGAAAGAGAAGCTGCAACAGCTTACTATAAACAGGTTAAAGAAGGGGTTGATAATATCAATGCTTTAAAAAGCGAAGAACAATTGTTAAATGAAGATGATATCAAATGGGTGTCTTTCAAACAACATTTTTTCAACTCTACATTAATTGCTGATTCCGAATTTTTAAAGGACGGAAGTTTTGTAAAAACATCGCAAAATGATAAATCTGAATATGTAAAGACGATTACAACTGAATTAAGTATCCCCTTTAAACATTCCTCTTCCGAAAAATTTGGAATGGCCTATTATTTTGGTCCAACACAATATAAAGGTTTGAAAGCCTATGATATGGATCTTGAAAAGATCATTCCTTTAGGATGGAGCGTATTCAGTTATATCAATAAATGGATGATTATTCCTTTATTTAGCTTGTTATCAGGCTTGAACAGTGGGATTATTATTTTAATTCTGACCTTGATCTTAAAAACGTTATTGTTTCCTATTGCTTATAAAACATATATGAGCAGCTCTAAAATGCGTGTTTTAAAACCTGAAATTGATGAAGTAAATGCCAAATACGAAAAGAATGATGATCCAATGAAAAAGCAGCAGGAAACAATGGCTTTGTATCGTAGAGCAGGGGCTAATCCGCTTTCAGGTTGCTTGCCTATGTTATTGCAATTTCCTATCCTGATTGCTTTATTCGGATTTTTTCCAGCAGCTATAGAATTAAGACAAAAGCCTTTTTTATGGGCAGATGACTTATCTACTTATGACTCTATTTATAATTTTGGATTTGATGTTCCGTTTTATGGCGATCATGTAAGTTTATTTGCCTTATTAATGTTCGGTTCAACTATTATTTATACCTGGATGAACCAATCGATGTTACAACCACAGCAAACACAAATGCCTGGCATGAAGTATATGATGTATCTTATGCCTGTTATTTTTTTAGCGGTTATGAATAAATACGCTGCAGGGTTGAGTTGGTATTATTTCTTGGCCAATGTTATCACGTTTCTTCAAACATGGTTAATGAAGAAATTCATTGACGACGGAAAAATAAGGGAAGAGCTATTAGCTAATATGAAAAAGCCGGAAAAAAAATCCGGCTTCCAGGCAAAGCTTGAGGAGATGGCTAAGCAAAGACAGCAACTACCTCCCAAAAAGAACTAATAAATTAAAAAGCTTTCGGCCATTCACCGAAAGCTTTTTAATTTAAATTCAATCTCCATTAATTCTCCAGATTTTGACGGATTAAGAGTGCAATACGAACACTAATTTTACTTGATATTACTAAATTATTAGAATAACTTAGTAATATATATATTAGCCTCATGAAACTTACTATCAAACTATTTTTATTCCTGGCATTTTTAATTCATTATAATTCATTTTCCCAAACATGGGTGGATAAAATGCAGGATAGTAGCCAAAATTTTTACTCCATCCAGCAGGAATTTAATAACTACTGGCAAAATAAACCCTACGAGAGAGGAAAGGGTTATAAAGCTTTCAGGCGTTGGGAATGGTATATGGAGCCAAGAGTTTATCCATCCGGAGATTTAAAGTTTGGTTCAAGGTCAAAAGCGCTCGAAGAATTCAACAAGTATCTTATTCAAAATCCGGTAGCAGCACAAAAAATCCAATCGATAAATGCAGCTACATCAACCACAGGTAACTGGACTCCCATGGGACCTTTTGGATCGCCAATTGGAGGTGATGCCGGAAGGGTGACATTTATAAGATTTATGCCCGGCAATTTCAACACTATCTTTTTAGGCACCGGAGCCGGTGGTTTATGGGTTTCTACAGATAACGGGTCAACCTGGAATACAAATACAAATTCCCTGGCAGTTTTAGGCTGCTCTGATTTAGCAATTGATCCTTCAAACACAAATATTATGTATCTCGCAACGGGCGATGTCGATGCAGGAGATACTTATTCAACCGGAATTTTGAGGTCTATTGATGGTGGGGTAACGTGGACTTCTACTGGCCTGGCTTGGGCAGTTTCAAGCCAACGAAGAATAGGACGCTTGTTAGTTAACCCATTAAATCCTAACATTTTATTTGCCGCCACATCGTTAGGAATTTATCGTACAAATAATGCCGGCACAAATTGGGCGCTTATTAAGTCGGGTAATTTTAAAGATATGGAATATCGTCCGGGAGACACCAGCACCGTATATGCGGTTACGGGATCAGGCTTTTTTCGTTCA
Source organism: Bacteroidota bacterium (assembly GCA_040387475.1). GTDB lineage: Bacteria > Bacteroidota > Bacteroidia > B-17B0 > Aurantibacillaceae > UBA4416. The sequence goes on from JAZKDT010000011.1 coordinate 57,586, forward strand.
ACAACCGGTGGAAATACAGCCGCGTCCTTTGTTCAGGTAACTACCGGGCTTACCGGCACGAGTGTTAGGATGGTTGTTTCTGTAACTCAAGCCGATCCCAATTATGTTTATATTTTAAAAAGTGCTTCAGATAATTCTTACGGAGGAGTATTCAGATCTACTAATTCAGGAACAAGTTTTACGTCCATGTCAACTACTCCTAATATTTTTGGTTGGGATCCAAATGGCACAGATACCGGCGGGCAAGGTTGGTACGATATTGCTTGTGGAGTATCACCAACTAATAAAGATGAAATCACCTGTGGCGGAGTTAACAGCTGGAAATCTCTGGATGGTGGAACAACCTGGAATTTGAACACACACTGGTATGGAGGCGGGGCTCCCTATGTGCACGCTGATTTGCATGTAGTAGAATATATTAACGGTACCACTTGTTATCTGGGTCACGATGGTGGGATTTCACGCACTACAAATAGCGGATCAACCTGGACAACTATTAATGGTCAAATGAATATTGCTCAATCGTACAGAATAGGACAGTCTACAACTACTGCAAACTATGTTTTATCGGGACACCAGGATAATGGAACAAATCTTTTAAACGGTACAACCTGGACCGAAGTTTATGGCGGAGACGGAGCAGATTGCTTTGTTGACAGAACTAATAACAATACCCTGGTTGAGAGTTACGTATACGGCGACTTTAATATTTCAAATAATGCGGGTGCAAGCTGGAGTGGAATAACCAACGGCCTTACAGGAAGTGCAGCTTGGGTGGCTCCTATTATTCAATCTCCACATGTAGCCAATACATATTACTGCGGGTATCAACAAGTTTTTAAATCAACTAACAAAGGGTCAGCATGGACTCAAATGGGCACTATTACCGGTAGCGGACAAATTTTATATTTGGCTGCGGCACCGTCTAACTCTTTGGTTTTATATGCTGCCTCCAGTAGCAATTTATATCGAACCACAAATGGAGGTACCAGCTGGTCAGCTATTGCAACAGGTCTTCCTACAGGATCCGCGCAAATCACTCGCGTGGCAGTGGATAACACAGATGCTGATAACGTATTTGTGACTTTTTCAGGATATTCTGCAGCAAACAAAGTTTTTACCACAACAAATGGAGGCGCGTCCTGGTCTAATATTTCAACGGGTTTACCGAACCTGCCAGTAAATTGTATTATATATACAAACAGTACTAATGATGAGTTGTATGTGGGCACAGACGTTGGCGTTTATTTTAGAGATGGCAGTATGGCGGCCTGGACTCCATTCATGACTGGACTTCCCAATGTGGTTGTAAACGATTTCGAAATTTTTTACCCCACAAGTAAAATTAGGGCAGGAACTTATGGACGGGGTGTATGGCAATCCGATTTGTATTCTAATCCCAGTTCTGTTCCAATAGCTAATTTTTCTGCAGCTTCATCCTGTATCAATATTCCTTTTGTTATTAGTGATCAATCATCAGGCGTGCCAACGGCCTGGAGCTGGACACTAACAGGAGCATCTCCGTCAACATCTGTTGTGAAAAATCCTTCGGTAACCTACACCGCTGCAGGAGTTTATACCGTATCATTGGTTTCAACAAACAGCAATGGTTCAAGCGCAGTTTTTACGAGCACAATTAACGTGATGGCACCTCCAATGGTGAGTGTAACATCAGCAACCAGTTGCGGTGTCGGATCTAAGCTTATAAGTGCGAGTGGAGCATCTACTTATTCATGGTCTACGGGATCTACTTCAAATTTGATAGTTGTATCCCCTACAGCCACTACAGTGTATACTGTTACCGGATTTGCCGGAGGTTGCAGCGCTACTCAAACCTCTACAGTTTTTGTTAGCCCCACCGTGCCAACTCCAACTATTTCTCAAAATGGAAATGTATTAACTTCCAGTTCAGCAACTAATAATCAATGGTATATGAATGGCGGTTTAATTCCAGGCGAAACAACACAAACTTATACAGTTACTCAGGATGGAACTTACCATGTTGTGGTAAACGCGCAGTATGGGTGTCCGGCATCTGCATCGTCTACCGTAAGTGTTTTATTTACAGGCGTGACAGCTGTTTCCTTTGTTAACACGATTCAACTGAGTCCCAATCCAGCGAAAGATGTGCTTTTTGTAAACAGTGCCGTTAAAATTCAAAAAATGATGAATTACACAATTTTTTCGGTTCAGGGGCAAATGATAAAAACGGGTTCGATAAATTTAAATACCAGTGAAACTATCAGTATTTCCGACCTTTCTGCTGGTACTTATGAAATACGGTTCAATAACGACCAATCGTCGGCCGTATACAAGTTTATAAAACAGTAATTCGTTAACTAAACCTGATGCCATCTGCTTCATTGCAGGTGGCATTTTTTTATGAAAAATTATCGCCATTTTTCCGTTAAATTCAGTAAATTTAAAGGTCCAAATAATCAGTTGTTTATGGATAAATGAATTGTTATTTGTAAACATTCTAAATACCAAAAAATAGACTGATTACTTGATGTTTTAAGCAAAAATAGTTAATCTTACAATCAATAATTAAATTGTTACTTATGAATGCAACTTCATCTCCTTTAGATTATTTACCAATTGTTTTAATGTTTATTGTTGCTTTGGGATTCGTTGTCACAACGATGATTGCATCACATTGGCTAGGACCAAAACGTAAAACAAAAATCAAGTTGGAATCTTTTGAATGTGGTGTCGAATCAGAAGGAAATGCCCGCTTACCATTTGCCATTAAGTATTTCTTAGTGGCTATTTTATTTGTGCTTTTCGATATAGAGGTAATCTTCATGTATCCCTGGGCGGTAAACTTTAAAGATTTGGGAATGCTGGGTGTTGTTGAAGTATTTACATTTATTATATTATTGTTGGTTGGATTCTATTATATGCTTGCTAAAAAAGCATTGAAGTGGGAAGAATAGATATATAATTCAAAATTTAAAATTGAGAATTCAAAAGCTTTTTAATTTTAAATTATTAATTTTTAAATTACTGAACAATGGCAAAAGAAATTATAAAACGCACAAAACCTGAGATCGCTAAAATGCCGGAAGGCCTTGAAGGACCAGGCTTTTTTGCAACAAAACTGGAAGATGTAGTTGGTATGGCCCGTAAAAACTCGTTATGGCCTTTACCATTCGCTACGTCATGTTGTGGAATTGAGTTCATGGCAACCATGGCCTCGCATTACGATTTAGGACGTTTTGGTTCTGAAAGGTTAAGCTTTTCTCCACGTCAGGCTGATATGTTAATGGTAATGGGCACCATTGCAAAAAAAATGGGGCCAACGCTTCGTCAGGTTTATGAACAAATGGCTGAGCCTCGTTGGGTGTTATCAGTTGGTGCCTGCGCAAGTAGTGGCGGTATCTTTGACACTTATTCGGTATTGCAGGGGATTGATAAGATTATCCCGGTGGATGTTTACGTACCTGGTTGTCCTCCCCGTCCTGAACAAATTTTAGAAGGTGTTTTGAAAATTCAGGAAATGGCTCAAAATGAATCTTTCAGAAGAAGAAATTCAGATGAGTACAAAAAATTACTGAACTCATACGGAATCGAATAATTTAAAAATTACTATGGAGCTTTTAGAAATCGTTAACACTAAATTGCAAGAACATTTTGCCGCAGATATCGAATCGGCTGAGATGCTTTATGATTATCCTGTTTTTACAATACAGAAAGATAAGATACACGAGGTATTAAAATTCTTAAAAGAAGATGAAACGTTAAACTTTCATTTCTTAACTGATCTTTGCGGAATGCAGACAGCTGATGAAAAACAACTGGGAGTAATTTATCATTTGCACAACATGCCAAAAAATTACCGTATCCGTTTAAAAACATTTTTTGACATCAGTAAACCCGAAGTAGCTACAGCAACCGATCTATGGCCGGCAGCAAACTGGATGGAGCGTGAAACATACGATTTTTTTGGTGTAAGATTTAAAGGCCATCCTAATCTAAAACGCATTTTAAATGTGGATGAAATGGATATTTTTCCAATGAGAAAAGAATATCCGTTGGAAGATCAAACCAGGGACGATAAGAACGATAGTATGTTTGGAAGATAAGAAGTTTGAAATCAGATTAAAGAAATAAGAAGTGAAAATCTTAAATCTTAAATCTTAAATCTTAAATCAACAATGAATAAAAAAGAAACACCATATTCCATTAATCAGGAAGTTATCGAAGAGAAAGAATACTCTACGCTTAACCTTGGGCCAACCCATCCTGCAACACATGGTATTTTTCAGAATGTATTGAAAATGGATGGAGAGATCATTCATGAAGCTACGCCAACAATCGGTTACATTCACCGTGCTTTCGAAAAGCTGGCAGAGCGCCGTCCTTATGCGCAGATCACACCTATTACTGATCGTCTGAACTATTGCTCATCACCTATCAACAACATGGGTTGGTACATGACGGTGGAAAAATTATTAGGCGCAAAAATCCCAAAGCGTGCCGAATATCATCGTGTCATCATCATGGAGCTTTCTCGTATTGCTGATCATATTATCTGCAATTCTGTAATTGGTGTTGATACAGGAGCTATGACAGGTTTCTTATACATCTTTCAATGGAGAGAAAAAATTTATGAAATTTTTGAAGAAATTTGCGGTGCCCGTTTAACAACCAATATTGGTCGTATCGGAGGATTTGACAAAGAGTGGAGCAAAAAAACATGGGACCTGATCGATACATTCTTAAAAGAATATCCTAAAGGCCTGAAAGAGTTTTCTAATTTATTAGAGCGTAATAAAATTTTCATGGACCGTACTGTAAATTGCGGACCTATCAGCGCCGAAATGGCCTTAAGCTATAGCTTTGTTGGACCAAACTTACGTGCAGCCGGCATTGATTACGATGTGCGTGTCATGAACCCCTATTCTTCTTACGAAGATTTTGAATTTACAGTTCCGGTAGGAACACAAGGGGATACTTACGATCGTTTCATGGTTCGTCAGCACGAAATGTGGCAATCATTAAGTATCATTGAGCAGGCTATTAAAAAAATGCCGGAAGGACCAATGCATGCTGATCTTCCGGATTTCTTCTTACCTCCAAAAGAGCAGGTGTATAATAACATGGAAGCGTTGATCTATCACTTTAAAATTGTGATGGGAGAAACTGATATTCCTAAAGGAGAAGTTTATCACTGTGTTGAGGGTGGAAATGGAGAATTAGGTTTCTATCTGATCAGTGATGGTGGTAGAACGCCTTTTAGACTACATTTCCGCAGACCATGTTTTATTTATTACCAGGCTTATCCCGAAATGGTAAAAGGAATTATGTTAAGTGATGCGATCTTAACCATGAGTAGTATGAATGTAATTGCAGGCGAACTGGATGCGTAGCAAATTAATAATGAAAAATTAATAATTTGAAAGAGAGAAAATTATTAATCAATAAATCGTTCTTTGAGTTTGGAGTATAAAAGAGAAATAAAAAGTTGGACAGTTGCATTTTCTGTTTCTATTGTTAAGTTAACAAAAGAGCTAGAAAATAAAGGAATTCCTTTTGCAATTATTAATCAGATTTTGAGATCGGGAACTTCTATTGGAGCTAATGTGCATGAAGGTAAATCCAGTTCCTCGGAAAGAGAATTAGTTCGATACTTGTCTATTTCTCTTAAATCCGCCAACGAAACAGAATATTGGTTGAAAATAATTACAGAAGCTTATGCTTTTGAATCCGATACGATCAAAGAATGTCAAAACGAATTAACGGAATTGCAAAAAGTTTTAGCAACAATAATAATAAAGTTAAAGAATAAACAAATAGTAAAAAGTAAGTAAAATTTAAAGCATAACACTTTTAAATTTTTAATATAAATTTTTAATTATAATGAGTTCACAAGTACACGGAGCACAACCATTTAATCAAGCGAAACGCGCTGAAACAGTATTCAGCGAAGAAGCAATGAAAACTGTGCAAACAATTATTTCGCATTATCCGCCTGAGAAAATTAAATCTGCTTTATTACCTGTGTTGCATGTGGCACAAGCAGAATTTGGCGGATGGTTAAGTCCTGAAACAATGGATTATGTAGCTTCTGTTTTAAAGATACGCCCGGTTGAGGTATTTGAAGTTGCGTCGTTTTACACGATGTATAACTTAAAACCAATGGGTAAATGTGTATTAGAAGTTTGCCAAACAAGTTCTTGTTGGTTAAACGGCGCTGAAGATATTGTAAAATACATTGAGAAAAAATTAAACATTAAAGTTGGTGAAACAACCAAAGACGGTATGTTCTCTTTAAAAGTAGCAGAGTGCTTAGGTTCTTGCGGAACAGCACCCATGTTGCAATGCGGAGCCAGTTATCACGAAAATTTAACGTACGAAAAAGTAGATACGCTTTTAGAGAACTACAGAGTAGAAGGAAAATTAAGAAGTTACACAGATCTGGATTATAAAAACACATTATAACCATTAAACGATGGGAAGAAAATTATTAATACATAACGATCACATACCTAACATTCATACGTTAGAAGTGTATCGCGCAAATGGTGGTTATGCTTCCGTAGAGAAAGCACTCAAAACAATGCAACCCGACCAGGTAACTGACGAAGTTAAAAAATCAGGACTAAGAGGTCGTGGTGGTGCAGGTTTCCCAACAGGAATGAAATGGAGTTTTTTGGCAAAGCCGGAAGGTGTACCCCGTTACTTAGTTTGTAACGCTGATGAATCTGAACCAGGAACTTTCAAGGACCGTTACTTAATGGAAAAAATCCCTCATGCATTAATTGAAGGCATGATCACGTCTTCGTTTGCATTGGGCGCAAAAACTTCTTATATCTATATTCGTGGCGAATACTTTTATGTTGCCCGTATTGTAGAGGCTGCTATTGCTGAAGCCTATGCTGCAGGTTGGTTAGGAAAAAATATTTTAGGTACTGATTTCTCGCATGATTGCTACGTACAAGTTGGTGGCGGTGCTTACATCTGCGGAGAAGAAACTGCTTTATTAGAATCGCTGGAAGGCAAACGCGGCAACCCACGTATCAAACCACCATTTCCGGCAGTAGCTGGTTTATGGGGTTGCCCAACTGTAGTTAATAACGTTGAGACCATTGCCGCTGTTGTTCCAATTGTGAACATGGGTGGAGAAGAGTACGCTAAAATTGGCGTAGGAAAATCAACAGGGACAAAATTAATTTCTGCATCAGGTCATATTAATAAACCGGGTGTTTATGAAATCGAATTAGGAATTACAGTTGAAGATTTTATATACAGCGAAGAGTATTGCGGAGGTATCCGTAACGGAAAAAAATTAAAAGCAGTGGTTGCAGGTGGTTCTTCGGTGCCTATTTTGCCAACGGAGTTAATTTTAAGAACGGCAAAAGGCGAACCACGTTTAATGACCTATGAAAGCTTGGCTGACGGTGGTTTCCTTACAGGAACGATGTTGGGTTCAGGTGGTTTTATTGCTATGGATGAAGACACCAGCATCGTTAAAAATTTATTTACGTTTTCTCGTTTCTATCATCATGAGTCTTGCGGACAATGTTCGCCTTGTCGTGAAGGAACGGGCTGGATGGAAAAAATATTACAGAAGTTCTTAAACGGGACAGCAAACGAAAGTGATGTTGATTTACTGTGGGACATTCAAAGCAAGATCGAAGGGAAAACTATTTGTCCCTTGGGTGAAGCAGCAGCATGGCCTGTAGCAGCAGCTATTCGTCATTTTAAACAGGAATTTATTGATATCGCAAAAAGCAAAAAATTTGTGGATATTTCTCATTACGATAGATTAAATAAAATTAGAGCTTAATGAAAGTAACGATAGACGGAATAGAAATTGATGTGCCAAAGGGCACCACAATTCTTCAGGCAGCACGTATGATCGGTCCGGAGGTTTCTCCTCCAACCATGTGTTATTATTCTTCACTAAAAACAAGTGGCGGCTATTGCCGTACTTGTATTGTAAAAGTTACACAAGGGAGTACTGCAAATCCTACACCAATGCCAAAACCGGTAGCAAGCTGCCGTACAGAAGTAATGGACGGAATGGTGGTAGAAAATACGATCAATAAAGATGTACTGGAAGCACGTAAAGGGGTTGTTGAATTTTTATTAATGAATCATCCTTTGGATTGCCCGGTTTGTGATCAGGCAGGCGAATGTCATTTACAGGATTTAGGATACGAGCATGGTGCAGCTAACACGCGTTATGAATTTCCGAGAAGAGAGTTTGAAAAAATTGATATTGGTAAATATGTGCAGCTGCATATGACACGTTGTATTATGTGTTTCCGTTGCGTCAAAGTAGCCGAGCAATTAACCGATAACCGTGTTCACGGTGTAATGCACCGCGGTGATGCGGCAGAGATCTCAACATATATTGAAAACGTGATCGAAAATGAATTTTCAGGAAACGTGATTGATGTTTGCCCTGTAGGAGCTTTAACCGATAAAACATTCCGTTTCAAAAGCCGTGTATGGTTTACCAAACCGGTTGATGCAACTTGCGATTGCAAGAAATGTTCGGGTAAAGTTCGTTTATGGATGAAAGGTGATGATGTACTTCGTGTTACAGGACGCAAAGATATGTGGGGCGAAGTGGAAGAATTTATTTGCAACACCTGTCGTTTTGAAAGAAAAAATGTATCTGACTGGAAAGTAGAAGGCCCTTCACCAATCCATAAAAGTAGTGTCATTTCACAAAATCATTACAATCATTTAAATGAATTAAAAGTGCAGGTGATGAAACAGCAAAAAGCACTTGGATTTATACCTATTAATAAAAGACCTTAATCAAAGTATGATAACATTTATAATATACAAAGCAATTATGTGCGTGGGAGTTTTTGTGCTCCTTTTGGCATCGGCAGCATACGCTACGTTATGGGAACGAAAATTTGCAGCTTTTTTGCAGGATAGAAAAGGACCAAGTCGTGCAGGTTGGGGCGGGTTATTGCAACCATTGGCCGATGGTGTAAAAATGTTCATGAAGGAAGAAATTATTCCTAATGTATCTAACCGCGCCTTATTTATTTTAGGACCTTCTTTATTTATGATCACGGCTGTAGTTACCAGTGCAGTAGTGCCTTGGGCCAAGCCAGTGAATATCGGCGGCCATATTTACGAAATGCAAATAACCGACATCAACATAGGCGTCATATACTTATTAGGCGTTGCGTCTATTGGAGTCTATGGAATTATGATTGGGGGCTGGGCATCTAACAATAAATTTGCCTTGCTAGGTGCCGTACGTGCATCTTCACAAATGATCAGCTATGAGATTCCAATGGGAATTGCTTTAATTGCGTTAATCATTTCTTCGGGTGGCTCATTAAGTTTAAAAGCAATTGTTGAGGCTCAGGATGCAGGTTTTGCTAATATTGTGTGGCAACCTTTAGGCTTCTTAATTTTCTTTATTTGTGCTTTGGCTGAAACTAATCGTGCCCCATTTGATTTACCTGAATGTGAAACTGAATTAGTTGGCGGTTATCATACTGAGTATTCATCTATGAAATTAGGCTTGTTCTTATTTGCAGAATATATTAATATGTTTATTTCATCAGCAGTTATTGCAACGCTTTATTTTGGGGGATATAATTTTCCGTTTGCACAGGAGTTGTATAATACTTTAGGCCTGGCCGACGGTTCTGTTTGGATCTCGGTAATCAGCTTTAGCGTTTTATTGGCGAAAATATTTGGTTTCATTTGTTTATTCATGTGGATCCGCTGGACGTTGCCACGCTTCCGTTATGATCAGTTAATGAACTTAGGATGGAAAACGTTATTACCATTATCACTGTTTAATTTACTATTAACAGTAGTAGTAGAATATTTTAGAGGAAACATACACTTTTAGTTGTGAATGTTTAGTGATTAGTTTTGAATAGACAACACTAGACAATTAAACATTAAAAACTTAGAACTAAAAAATAATTAGAATGCAATTAACAAACAGAAAAGTAGTCGTATCAAATAAAGTGCAAAGCTTTGCAGAAAGATTATATCTACCGGCTATCGCTAAAGGCATGATCATCACAGCAAGTCACTTGTTCAAAAAACCACCTACCATTATGTATCCGGAACAAAAGCGTCCGATAGCACCTGTGTACCGTGGTCAGCATGTTTTAAAACGTGATGAGAACGGAGCAGAGCGTTGTACCTCGTGTGGGATGTGTGCCGTGGCTTGCCCCGCTGAGGCTATTACCATGACAAGTGGTGAGCGTAAAAAAGGAGAAGAAAATTTGTATCGCGAAGAAAAATATGCTGCCACCTATGAAATTGACATGTTGCGTTGCATCTTCTGTGGTTTATGTGAAGAAGCGTGCCCGAAAGAAGCTATTTTCTTAACGGACCGTTTGGTAGATACTGAATTTGAGCGTAGAGATTTTATTTACGGGAAAGATAAATTGGTGGAAAAAGTAGACGCTCGTATTGATGTTACCAAACGTCAAACACAAGCTGTTTTGGATTTCAAGAAAATCCCTGGATTAAAGCACAACGAATTATTTGACGACAAAAAATTAAATAAAGGAAACAAACATTAAAAAAGAAATATGGGACTTACAATAACACAATGGCTTTTTGGAACGTTATCATTTATGGCAATCATGTTTGCCTTAATGATGGTTTTTACACGTAGCCCGGTAAATTCTGCCTTATATTTAATCATGACCTTCTTTTGTATTGCCGGGCATTACCTTTTATTAAACGCTCAGTTTTTGGCAGTGGTGCAAATTGTCGTTTACGCAGGTGCCATTATGGTTTTATTCTTATATATCATCATGCTAATGAATTTAAATGCCGATGAAGAACCTCGTAAGCATGTTCTGACCCGCGCAATTGCCGCCCTTATTGGAGGCATGCTGCTATTTGTTATGATTGGAGCATTGAGAGGGGCTGAACAATTACAAATGGTACAAGGTGGCGCTTCGCAGATTGGATTGGTTAAAAATTTAGGGCAGGTATTGTTCAACGAATTCTTGTTTCCTTTCGAGATCGCTTCTGTATTATTATTAGCAGCGCTGGTTGGCGCCATCATGATTGGTAAAAGAGATACAAATATCAATTCAAAAGAAACTATAAATAACTAATCTACAATAACTACTATATGTTAAACGGAATTCCTATTAATTATTACATCATGCTAAGCGCAGTGCTTTTTATCATTGGCGTAGTGGGCGTTATGGCACGCAGAAACGCCATCATTATTTTTATGTGTATTGAGTTAATGCTTAATGCTGTTAATTTAATGCTGGTTGCCTTTTCAACAATACATAATGATGCAAATGGCCAAGTGTTCGTGTTCTTTATTATGGCTGTGGCCGCTGCCGAGGTAGCTGTTGGTTTAGCCATCTTATCGATGGTGTATCGTAATTTCAAAAGTATTGACATTGATTTATTAAGCAGATTAAAGAATTAGTATATGATTAAATTAGTAGCCCTTATCCCATTATTCCCTTTATTAGGATTTTTAATAAACGGTTTTTTTGGTAAAAAAATCAGCAAAGGCCTTTCAGGCACCATTGCTACATTGGCCGTACTGGCATCGTTTGTTGTGTCTTTATTAATATTTTTTGAACTTGAACATTCTGAGATCAAGTCACACATCGTTACTGTGTTTTCATGGATCAATTCAGATACCTTAAAAATTCCTTTTGAGTTTGTTATTGATCCGTTATCATCCTGGTTTTTATTAATTATCACAGGCATCGGTACTTTAATTCATTTGTACTCTACAGGATATATGCATGATGATGCGGGCTTTGCGCGCTTCTTTACTTATCTGAACCTGTTTGTTTTCTTCATGTTATTATTGGTATTAGGAAACAACTACCTCATCATGTTTGTAGGGTGGGAAGGCGTAGGCTTATGTTCTTATCTGTTAATTGGTTTCTGGTTCAAAAACACCGAATATAATAATGCAGCGAAAAAGGCTTTTATTATGAACCGCGTGGGGGATTTAGGTTTTTTAATGGGAATCATTTTAATATTTGTTACTTATGGCAGTATTAGTTACGACCAGGTATTCTCAATTGCTGCAAATGGTAACGAAGGAACCGTTACAGCTATAGCCTTATTATTGTTTATTGGTGCTATGGGTAAATCGGCTCAGTTGCCCTTATATACCTGGTTACCAGACGCCATGGCCGGACCCACACCAGTATCGGCTTTGATTCACGCTGCTACGATGGTAACAGCAGGTATCTATATGATCGTTCGTTCAAACGTTTTTTATTCGATGTCAGAAGTAGCCTCAGAGGTGGTGGCGATTGTTGGTGTTGCAACTGCTTTATTTGCAGCAACTATTGGTTTATTTCAAAACGACATTAAAAAAGTATTGGCTTACTCCACGGTATCACAATTAGGTTTAATGTTTTTAGGCTTAGGTGTGGGAGCATATAGTTCTTCTGTATTTCACGTCACAACACATGCTTTCTTCAAAGCCCTATTATTTTTAGGCGCGGGTTCAGTTATTCATGCCATGGGTGGCGAACAGGATATGCGTAAAATGGGCGGCTTATCCAAGCACATTAAAATTACTTTCCTTACCATGGGCGTTGCTACCTTAGCAATTAGTGGTGTTCCTGGATTCTCAGGTTTCTTTTCCAAAGATGAGATCCTGGCACACACTTATGAACACAGCCCAACTTTATGGTTCTTTGGCCAAGTAGCATCTATGCTAACGGCATTTTATATGTTCCGTTTATTTTACCTTACATTTTTTGGAAAGTTTAGAGGAACTCACGAACAAGAACATCATTTACATGAGTCGCCAGGCTCCATGACAATTCCTTTAATTATTTTAGGGGTATTATCACTGGTTGGAGGTGTATTGGGTCTTCCTGAATTCTGGGGCGCAACTAACTGGATGCATCATCACTTGGATCCATTGATCGCGCATAAAAACCCAAGCACATTGCCTCACGACACTGAATGGATATTAATGGGAATTGCAACCTGCGCTGCGCTGGCTACTATCTATGTGGCATACGTAATTTACAGACAACGACATATTTTGCCTTTGCCTGAAGGGGCTAAAATGCCTGCTTTGCAAAAAACAATCTATAACAAGTATTATGTAGATGAGATCTATAATGCGATAATTCGTAAACCTCTAGATGTTTTGTCGGAGATATTCAAATATATTGATGAAAAGGTGATTGATGGTATGGTAAACGGTGTTGGTGATTTGGTAACGGGTGCAAGTTCTTTATTGCGAAAAGTTCAAAACGGGCACATTGGTCTTTATATTTTCGGAATGGTGATTGGCATTATCACTATTTTATTTTACTCGTTCATTAAATAGATTTAAATTATAAATAAAAATATATGTTAGTTGGATTATTAATTATTGTACCCCTTATTGCTGCTTTGTTAGTGTTTTTCACAAAGGGAAACACCAGCAGAAATTTTGCTTTAGGTTTATCGGTTGTTGAATTTATTTTATCGGTAGCTGTTTTTTGTCAGTTCAAACACAACCCGGATAGCCACCATTTAATACTCAACTGTTCATGGGTAGAATCTTTAGGGATTCACTTTGCAGTAAGTGTGGACGCTTTGTCAATGTTAATGGTTTTATTAACGGGCTTCCTTGTTCCTTTGATCATTTTGTCATCTTATAATTCTACTTACGAAAAGCCAAACGCATTTTATGGTTTGATTTTATTGATGCAAATGGCGTTGGTTGGTGTATTCACTGCTAACGATGGTTTCCTGTTCTACGTATTCTGGGAATTAGCATTAATTCCTATCTATTTTATTTGTTTGTTATGGGGCGGAGAAAACCGCGGCCGCATCACTTTTAAATTTTTTGTGTATACATTGTTTGGTTCTTTATTCATGTTAGTTGGATTTATTTATTTATACAACCACACAGGTTTCGAAACGGGTATTAAATCATGGGCAGTAACAGACTTATATCAAGCGGGTAAATCAATGAACATTAGTCAGCAATCATTTGTGTTCTGGTGTATCTTTTTAGCGTTCGGTATTAAAATGCCAATCTTCCCTCTGCACACATGGCAGCCCGATACTTACGTTAATGCTCCAACACAAGGTACCATGTTATTATCGGGTATCATGTTAAAGATGGGGACTTTTGGTTTGATCAAATGGTTATTGCCAATGGCTCCGCTGGCTTTAGAGCAATGGGGTGGAGTAGCCATAGGCTTAGCGGTGTTTGGTATTTTTTATGCATCCTGTATTGCAATCGTTCAAAAAGATTACAAACGTTTAATTGCTTATTCATCTATTGCTCACGTTGGTTTAATTGCAGCTGGTATTTTATCCTGTAATCAACAGGGCATTCAAGGCGGTGTTATGCAAATGTTAGGTCATGGTGTAAACGTAGTTGGTTTATTCCTAATTGCCGATATCTTAATGCGCCATACAGGTACGCGTGAAATGGAAAAACTGGGCGGCATCCGTAACATGAATGGAAACTTCGCTGTATTGTTTTTAGTAGTTATGTTGGGCTCTATAGCGCTGCCTTTAACCAATGGTTTTGTGGGAGAGTTTTTATTGATCAACGGTATTTATCAATATGGTCAATGGATAGCAGGGTTTGCCGGATTAACAGTTATTTTGGGGGCAGTATATATGCTACGCAGTTACCAGGCGATCATGTTAGGAGAGCGTAAAGATTCAGCAATTGCTTTTGGTTCGTTGGCAAAATCTGACAAGTGGGTGTTGTACATTATTTGTTTTGTCATTATTGCCTTCGGGGTTTATCCTAAGCCATTAAATGATTTAGCAGAAGAAGGAACTAAAGCAATTTTAACGTATATAAAATAATAAACATAATAACGATTACAGAATTAAAGGTTTGTTGTAGCAAACAAATCTTGATCTTTAATCTTTAATCTTTAACATAAGTATGAAAGGTCTTTTTATAATTAGTGCACTGGGAATTTTAGCTATGTTGGCCGAAATTTTTAAATTCAAAAAACTGTTATATCCATTAGTGTTAATTGGAATTTTGGGGGCATACGCCACCAACTTTATGGAGTGGAATAATCACATGTCCATTCCTATGTTCAACAATATGATCTTGTTTAACGACATGTCTTTAGCTTTTAGCGGGATCATTTTAGTAACAGCATTCTTCTGGTTTATTTTAGCGAACGATTATTTTGAGCAGGATCATGTAACTGATCATTTTGCACTGGTTTTATTTGCTTTAGTTGGGGCACTCATGTTAACGTCATTTAGAAATATGACAACGTTATTCTTGGGTATTGAAATCCTTTCTATTCCAATGTACGTGTTGGCGGCAAGCCGTAAGCGTGATTTGGCATCCAACGAAGCTGGTTTCAAGTATTTAATTATGGGTTCTTTTGCTTCGGGTTTCTTATTGTTTGGTATCGCCTTAATTTATGGGGCCACCGGAAGCTTTGATCTCATGGCTATCCGTTCTTTTATCGGCCACGCCAATGGAGATTTACCGGCTTTCTTTTATGCGGGTATTCTGATGGTATTAGTGGCCATGTGCTTTAAGGTAAGTGCGGCTCCCTTCCATTTTTGGGCACCGGATGTGTACGAAGGTTCGCCAACTGTAATTACAGCTTTAATGAGTACTATTGTTAAAACGGCTGCATTCGCTGCATTCATTCAGTTGTTTGTAGTTGTATTTGGCAAAGTAAGTGATAGCTGGACAATGATCCTGGCCATCATTATTGCACTGTCTTTAGTTGTATCTAACATAACGGCAGCTACACAGCAAAGTGTGAAGCGTATGCTGGCTTACTCAAGTATTAGCCATGCGGCATTTATGTTAATGGCAATTTTGGCAAATACACAGGGAGGATTCGCCAGCTTTAATGCTATTATTTATTATTCTTTAGCTTATTCGATTGGTTCTATCGCTTCATTCACCGTGGTTTACAATGTATCTAAAGTAAAAGGAAGCACTAATATCGAAGCATTCAATGGATTAGCAAAACGCAATCCTTTGATGGCGGTGTGTATGGTTATTGCCATGTTATCGTTAGCCGGTATCCCGGTTACTGCCGGCTTTTTTGCTAAATATTTTATATTCTCTGTTATGATTGGCACCTCATTTAAATGGCTGATCATTTTAGCAATTCTTACGTCGGCAGTAGGCGTTTATTATTATTTCAAGGTCATTATTGCGATGTATTTTAAACCCGCTGATACCGAAGAAGAGATAAAAATGGAAATGTCTCACGTATTGTTGCTGGTATTAACCACTTTATTCACGATCGCATTAGGGTTAGTTCCTAACTATGTGATCGGAATTTTCAGCTAGCATTTAATTTATAACCTTATTAAAGAGTATTTGGATATACATTCGTTTCTTGAAAAAAACAATGCGTATTATCAAAAGCTTGATCAGGCGGGAAAACAACTTTTTCAGACACGTGTTAGTCTCTTTATTGATAGAAAGTCAATTACGGGGCGTCAAAATTTTGTAATAACGCGCCAGGTGCAGGTCATTCTTGCATCAGCCGCCGTGCAGGTAACACTAGGGCTCGAAACCTGGGATGTGGATTACTTTAATCAAATCTTAATTTATCCTTCCGAATATAAAAATCCCCAAACAGGCAATATGCATAAAGGCGAAACCAACATGGGTGGTTTTATGTGTTTTAGTTGGGAAGATTTTTTAAAAGGTAACCAAACACCCGATGATAAAGTTAATTTGGGATTGCATGAATTTGCTCATGCCCTGCGTTTTAGTGGCGTGAATGGTAATGAGACCGATTATTTTTTTGACAATTATTTTAAAAGGTGGCTGGCTTGTGCTGCTCATGAGTATACGCGAATGCGAAGAGGCAATGCAAGTATTCTGAGAAAATACGGGGCCGTTAATATCAACGAATTTTTTAGCGTTGTTGTAGAAACTTTTTTTGAGAAACCTTTAGAGTTTAAAAGTAAACTCCCTGAATTGTTTCATCAAACTTCTATATTACTCAATCAAACTTTTTCAGATGACGGCCGTGTGCGCTTAAATTGCCGCGAAGATCTTCTGAAGCAAAATAGAAGCACTAGTATTCACAATACCGAAAAGGCACTTCGGTTTTTCTTACCGCAAAACGGACCCACCTATGCTGCTTTTATTTTTATCATATTTGGCGTTATAACTTTATTTGCCAATGGATATAAATACCCTTTGGGATACAGTTTAATTGGTATGGCGATGTTAATATGGTTATACCTGGAGCGAACCTACGTGCGTATTTATTTTATTGATAAAAGTGTATATATTCAAAAAGGATTTTTTATAAGAAGCCGATTTGACTCAAAAGAAATACCCTTATCACAGGTCGTTTCTTTCTACGCAAACTACTCAAACACTTCGGATGATCAAATAAGCTCGTCGAGCGTTACCTATTATTACGAAGGTGATTTTTACGAAGATGACCTGTATTTCAAATTTTCAAAATCTGACTTCGAATTGCTTCGCCATCAATTGATTGAGAATTATGTACATGTTCAGGTTGTAGAATAAGTAATAACACGCCTTTATCTGATCAGATATTCACAAATAGCTTTTCATATTTTAATTGTTTTAGTTGTTAATTAGTCAGCTCAAATTTGACTTTCATCGAAATTTTAATTACTTTTGCTAAAAATCCTGCCTATGCTTATTAAGACAAATAGCTCAATTTTAATTCCGGTCGATTTTTCAAAACAATCGTTAATTGCTGTTGAACAATCTTATAACCTGGCAAAATACACCAGTTCAAAACTTATTATCATGCACGCGTCGCCAAACAGCAACCATGAGCATGAAGCAGAGTTAAAGCAGATCGTTGAGAATTGTATTAAAAATTCAGGACAACCTGCAGAATATTTAAATTTGAAAGGTGATATTTACGAATTAATTGACAAGAAAGCAGAAGAGCTGGATTGCGCGTTAATTGTAATTGGCCTTGATACACAAGTGAGATTCAGAAGCTTTTTAGGTAGCGGCAGCAACGTTAGTAAATTTTTGAAACATGCTCCTTGTCCCATTATTACTATGCGGTCTATCGACAATAGAAACAGCGTTAGAAATATTTTAATGCCGATTGATCTGAGTGCGGAAAGTCGTGAGAAAGTAGGTGTTGTTGTTCAATTAGCACAGTATTATAAAGCAGATGTGCGTATTGTTTCGGTTTTTAATCCAAATGACGAAAAATATGAGAATCAGCTGTTGCCATATTTAAACCAGGTGAAAAAATTTATTAAAGATCGTGGTGTGAATTGCACCAATAAATCTATTCCAAGCAACAAAGCGGTTGAAGCCATCATTAATTACGCCAACAATAACGATTGTGATCTGATCGTTCAGATGAACCATAAAGATTTAAGTCTGGGTGAATTATTTGGAGGGGCCGTTTCCCAGAAAATGGTTGAAGCAAGTAACGTTCCGGTTCTTTCTATCAATCCAATGAAGCGCGAAAGCATGAGTACAGGCATTCACTAATTCACAGGTACAATTGTTGCATAAATTGTGTGTCGTATGATCATGCAATTTTTATATTTATCTTTAAACCAACATGAAGTTAGTTAAAAGACTAATATACCTATTTCTTATATTCATTTTCCTTGCTTTGGGAACTGTTTTTGTTGTTGTTACCTTCTATAAAAAGGAAATGGCAAGTATGCTAACGACCTATTTAAAAGAGTCGTACGGTATAACTTTAAGGGCTGACGATGTAAACGTGTCATTTTTGAGCAACTGGCCCAACGCTT
Source organism: Bacteroidota bacterium (assembly GCA_040387475.1). Taxonomy (GTDB): domain Bacteria; phylum Bacteroidota; class Bacteroidia; order B-17B0; family Aurantibacillaceae; genus UBA4416. The sequence goes on from JAZKDT010000011.1 coordinate 76,267, forward strand.
CCGTTCAGTTTAAAAACGTTTACCTCGCTAACGATTTGTGTAAACACGAGCCGCTTTTAAAAGCGGGTTCTGTTTCATTGTCATTTGATCTTAAAAAATTATTAAACAAACAATTTATCGTAAAATCGATAGCGGTAAAAGATGCAGAAATTACTTTAGTAAAAGATTCATCCGGCATTAAAAATTTCGAATTTAAAAAAAGTGATGCCGAATCCGCTGCCAAAAACAAGTCTTCTATTAGCTTTGAAATTGGAAGCGTATCTTTAAAAAACACAGCCTTTAGTTTTTTAAACAAACAACAGGATAAGAGTATAGAGTTTACATTAACGGACAACGACTTAAAACTTAAGCAATACGCGGATGGAGTAGATGTGAAGTTAACGGGGCTTCTTTTTGTAAAAGGCTTACTCTTTAAACGTCAGAAAGGCGCGTTTTTAGATCATGTATTAACTACCATAGATTTGGATGCACGGGTTTGTTTAAAACGTAAAGAAATATTTATTCATCCGCCCTCTTTTATAACCATCAAGAATCAACGTTTTGACGTGTCGTCATTTATTGACCTCAATGAAGCGACTAAGCGACTGGTGCTTTCGGTTGAAACTAAAAAGGTGAATTATTATAGTGGAATTTCTTTATTAAATAAAGGCATTAAGAAAGCATTGATGACCATTCAGATCAACAAGCCTTTAAATGTAAAAGCGCTTATTATTGCTAAGCTTGGTATACCGGAAGAGCCTATTGTAGTAGTTAAAGTAAGCAGTTTGAAAAATGAAGTAACGATTGGTAACTCAAAAATACCCTATAGTGATGTGGATTTTACAGTTTCTGTGATTAGTTTAGATTCATCCTTAACAAAAGGAAACGCTGAAACAGCAAAGGTCATTATAAAACCTCTTAAAGGAAAGATTTATGAATTTCCATTCACGGGCTCAGTGACTATCCGCAATTTCTCAGATCCCTTTATTAGTATTCATGCAAATCTGTTTGTTGATGTTAAAAAAATCCCCTTCAAACCAGGGCAGGAGTTTGTACTAAATGGCAGTGCAAATGCGGTTGTAAGTTATTCAGGCCCGGTTAATAAATTAAACCAGGAAGAATTTCTGGATCATCCGATGACTTTAAATGCTAAAGTTAAATTCAACAGCGTAAGCTATCGGGAAAAAGTTAAACCTTATGTTTACCAGGTTAATGGAGAAGCGTCTGTTAATAATAAAGAATTAAGCTTTAATCGTTTAATGCTTAAAATGGATGGCGGCACCTTTTCATTAAAAGGATCTGTAGATAATTTTGTAAAATACGCTTTAGGTAGAACTAATGGGTTTAAGGCAAATTTGAATGCAACAACGGATTATTTTGACATGACGGCGTATGTGGTTAAAAACGCGGATACACTAAAATTGAAATCACACAATGACGACAAATTCCAATCAGTTAAGGACGAAAGTAAATTTGAATTTAATGTCACACTGGCGGCAAAAAAATTGTTGATTCGAAAAGTAGATGCTTTCAATGCTTTTATTGATTTGCATTACAAGGAAAAATTACTGGAGCTAAAGTCCCTGAAAGTAAATACCTGTAACGGAAGCTTATCAGCGAATGGAACTATTTATGATGTTCATAAAATTAATGCGTCGGTTAAAACCGAAAATATTAATGTAAAGCAAATGTTTGAGCAGTTCGAAAATTTTGGTCAGAAAGCCATAGAAAGTAAAAATCTGGAAGGACATATTTTTTTGGATGCCAAAGTTAAAATGGACCTGGATGAAAAAATGGAAGTGATCGGGAAAACGATTAAAGGTGAGGTACATTTAAAATTAAAAGACGGACACTTGTTGGATTACGAGCCACTGCAGAATATTTCGAATTTTATATTCCGTAACAGGGATTTTCAAAACATTTCATTTACCGAGATTAATGAAACATTTCATGTGGATGGATTTAAAATGGATATAGAAGAAATGGAAATAGCGTCTAATGTATTGAATTTATTTATGAGCGGAACTTACCATTTTAAAGAAGAATCAAACATCAATGTTTTAATTCCATGGAATAATCTGAAGCGAAGAGGAAAAAATTATATCCCAAAAAGCTCGGGACAAACAGCAGAAAATTCAAAAGGGTTGAAATTGAACTATTCCGGTCTTCCCAATAAATTAAAATTGAGCCTTGGAAATAAGTAATGCGGTAAATTATTGCTTTGCGAAAATTTGCCAATTCTTAACAATCTGGTAACATTCCTGTTAACTTAACTTTAAGTGTGTTAGGTTAATTTGTAGTATGAAGAAGGAGATCATACTTATAGTTATTTTAAGTTTTTTTGTTTGTCTACTGGGCTTCGCCGGCGAAATGCCAAAGCCTGCCAAGACAAGAACCATGATACTAAGCGGTAAAATCCTGGACCCAAAAAGCAGTGAATATTTGGCCGGTGTTAAAATTGCCTGCGCAAATTGCCAAAAAACAGTTTATTCAGATTTGGATGGCAACTTCTTCATTTATCTTGAACTTACTACAACTGAAAATTTAACATTGGAGTTTTCTCAGGTCGGCTATTCTTCTAAAACCCTTACTTTACAGCACTTACAGGGTAATTCAGGTAACTTGGTTATTGATTTGGTCTCTGAATAACCCTTTTTCAATGTAAAGTTTAGGTTAAGGTTTTGTTATCCTTGCAACAATTTTATGTGTTTTTTGGTATAATTGTATAGAAAACCAATCATAGGTTTTTGATCTAACAATTTAATACCGGAAATTATGAAAACTCTCATCTTTTTATTTTGCCTTTTTCTTGGAAGCATTTCGTTTGCTCAGGATATTAGCTTTGATAATGGCACGTATACTCAAAACCAAACAGCTTATACAGGAAAACATACCCTTTATTATCCAAATGGAGCTATTAAAGAAGAGTTAAATATTAAAGATGGTAAATTGAACGGAGAATCCACTAAGTACTACCAAAATGGCCAAAAAATGGAAATAGGGCAATATGAAAGTAATTTGAAATTTGGTTTATGGACTCGTTTCAATACACGCGGTGCGGTTATTGCGGAAGCTCGCTACAAAAATGATAAAAAGGATGGTACCTGGATGGTGTATGATGACAAAGGAACAAAACTATTTCAAATGGAATATAAAGACGGAGAAAAGGTAGGAACCTGGACGCAATGGGATGAAAATGGTACTGTTGTTAAAACAACTGATTACGCATCGATGTAATCAAAACAGGTTTAAAATATTTAAAGCCATTTACCGGAAGGTGAATGGCTTTTTTATTTACAGATTAATCTACGTAGCCAACTTCTAAATTATGATTTATAAAAACCAGTCTAAAATCTGAGAACTTTAAATCACCTTTTATCCCGGCGATTTCAATGGGTTTTTCTGTTTTATTAGAAGAAATTAGATATGCTATGTTTTTATTCATATATCCATAAGCTGTGAAATATATGACATAATTCCCCTCTTTATCTACAGCAAACCAGTTCAATTGTTTTTTCGGGTATCCACCCGTGCATCCAAAAACCTTTTCCCGCGGATTTGCAATTTTAGTAATCGAGTCAAATAAAGTAGTTATAATATCAATGGGAATTTTGTGTTTATTGTGTCTCACCTCAAACTTATGATGAAATAATATTGATTTCCATAACTCAGTATTTTGTGCATGGCCGTAAAAACAACACAAAATGAGACAAATTATAAGTAGTAAGATTTTCAATTATAAATTCGGATTAGAATTTAACTCCAATTACCAGAATATCATCTACCTGTTCCAGGTCACCCTTCCAGTTATTGATAGTGTCGGAAAGGGCTATTTTCTGTTCCGAAAAAATCTCTGATGAATTTTGCGCCAGTATTTCTTTGAATTGTTTGTGCATGAATTTTTTGCCATTCATACCGCCAAACTGATCCGGGTAACCGTCAGAGAAGGTGTAGATACAATCTCCATCTTCTAAGGGGATCGTGTAAGTCGTAAAAGGCTTATAATCGTGATAAAAGCCGCAGGGCTGTTTATCAGCTTTATAAACTTTCATCACTTTCTCGGAACCTATTGTTTTGATGATATACAAAGGATTATTTGCTGATGCGTAAGTAAGTTCTTTCTTTACTTTATCAATGCAACAAACAGTTACGTCCATACCATCTTTACTTTCTCCGAAATTTCCGTTTTGTTTTAGCGTACTGATGATTTTATCCCGCATTAAATTCAATATCTGTCCAGGATCGGTTACACGTTTCACTTCAATAATATCATCCAGGTAAGACATTCCCAACATCGTCATAAAGCCCCCTGGTACACCATGCCCCGTGCAATCACCAGTTGCATAAAAGGTCCTGTCGCCCTGCTGATAAACCCAGTAAAAGTCTCCACTCACAATATCCTTTGGTTGAAAAAATACAAAACTGTCTTTAAAGTGTTTATTAAATACCAGTTCGCTCGGAATTAACGACCGTTGAATACTACGCGCATAGTTTATACTATCGGTAATTTCCTTTTTCTGTAACAATACTTCTTCATGTTTCTCTTCAATCAACTCTTTTGATCTTGCCAGTTCCAAACGACTCCTGATTTCTTTATATGTCAGGCGATATCTGGTTCTGATCAGGAACACCGAAAAAATGAGTACAGTTAAAACCAATAAAGCGCCGTTTGTGATAAATTCATCCACCGTTAAGGGACTGTAAACTACGTAGAAGATAACGTTACCGATAATGGTAGTAAATAACAAGATCAACGATTTTTTAAAATCCCAAAGCACCAGCATTCCAACGCCAATAAACAACACCATGTAAGCAAAAGCGTGTTTTTGTAAATGCGGAATATCCATTAAGCTCCACATGTAAGCATTTTGCAATGAGATGCCCAGCACTAAAATGAAAATGCAGGTGTATATACTGATTTTAAAAAAATCTTTAAGAACCAACGCAATCAAACTGATCCCTGATACAACAACTCTAAAAATAAGAAATGGAATCCAATGTTCAGGAATACTGAGGTAATCTCCCAGGAACCAAACCAAATTCAAAGCAATACCAATCCAGCAGGCAATAACATGTGCTTTCTCTGTAGATCTGTCAAATTCCGCTTTTACGGAACTTTCGGGTAGGGGGCGTACTTCCATTAAAAATCTAATGTACAAAAAAAATACAAAAATGCAAAAAATCTTACATCAGATTTAGGCGGGAATTGATTAAACTGACGCTTCGCGATATTTTTCCATGAAAGACATAGACGTCTTCATCATTTCAGTAGAGCCTAAAAATAAGGGTGTACGCTGATGCAATTCAGTTATATCCAGCTCCATAATGCGTTTATAGCCATTTGTAGCAACACCACCGGCTTGCTCAATAATAAATGCTAAAGGGTTGCATTCATACAATAAACGCAGTTTGCCGTTTGGAGATTTGGTAGTTGTAGGGTAAATATAGATCCCGCCTGTAATTAAATTACGGTGAATATCAGCCACACCCGAACCAATATAACGGCTTGAGTAAGGACGACTTGTAGCTTTATCTTCTTCCTGGCAATATTTAATATATTTTTTAACACCTTCGGGAAAGTGTAAATAGTTTCCTTCGTTAATAGAATAGGTTTTGCCATCCTTAGGCATTTGCATATTCGGATGAGACAAACAAAACTCTCCGATACTCGGATCTAATGTAAATCCGTTAACGCCTTTACCGGTTGTATAAACCAGCATGGCTGATGAACCATAAATAATATAACCCGCTGCAATTTGCTCAGTACCACGTTGCATAAAGTCTTCGTGTGTTCCTGGTCCGTTTAAGCTGGTGCGGCGGTAAATAGAAAAGATAGTGCCAATAGAAACGTTTACATCAATATTAGACGAACCATCCAGCGGATCCATAGCAACGATGTAACGCGCATTTTTGGAGATCTCAGAATCAATAGGAATGATGTCTTCGTTTTCTTCGCTGGCGATAGCACAACACTCGCCACCTGCTTTTAACGCTGCAATAAACTGATCATTGGCAAAAACGTCTAATTTCTTTACGCGCTCGCCTTGTACATTTGTATCCCCTGTCTCACCCAATATTTCAACCAGTCCGGCTTTAGTTACCTCTCTGTTCACAATTTTTGCTGCAATAGCAATATCTCTCAATAAACGGGATAACTCGCCTTTGGCAAATGGAAAATCGTTTTGTTTTTCAATGATGAACTGGCCTAAGGTTTTTGCGTACATGTTTAAATATGTTTAGAGTTTATAATGCAATTAAATACTACAACCGTAGTTTTACAAAGGTAATTTTTATTAGTTAAACAAAAATAAAAAAGTGCTTCGATTTAGGAAGCACTTTTCAATACATTTTAGATAAGTATTATTTAGCGTATTCGTCTTTTAAAAATTCTCTCCAATCACCCAGGTTTGAAATTACCTGAATCTGGCGGTAATGCAAATGAAATTGCTCATCATTTTCCTGGGAGTTTAAGATGTTTAACCTGTACTTGTCAAAATTAGCTAAGGCGTATTTTTCTTCGGCAGACAGTGATTTACCGCTGAATTCCTTATCACGCAAGTCGTTGATGCTCTCTGCACCACCAATATCCTGCTTGCTAAAAAATCGCTTTGCTATGTCATTCTTAAAGTCCATCAATTTCAAAGATATGAAACAGATTGATTAAATTAGCATTTTAAAAAGGACTGTTGCTAACAAAACAATGTTAAGATCAAAGGGTATATTTTGTCTGTGTTTGGCAGTATGTTTTGCTTGCAAAATTTTGTCGCAGCACGATATTAGTAAATATGAACGACGCTGGGCGTTTTTTCATCCCTTTGCAGCTTTTAAAATAAAAGGTCGTTTAAAGCAAGCCATGGTAATTTACCAGGAAGTAAAAAGTTCTAAGCAACTGGATGATTTTGAAAGTGGAGGAACGCTTGATGCATTTCGCCATTCTTTTTCGATGGCTTATCTTGGTCAAAAAATCAATATTAAAAAGTTGCGAAAATTGGGGATAGCGCATGAAAAAGGCAATAAATTAAGTTTTGAAAAAAATAAACTGGAAAACGGCGATAGACCCGATAGCCTTGCCTGCGAAATGGATCTCAGAAACAACGAGTTGGGATTTTTAATAGGTAGCGCCAATAAAAAACTGGCAATTAACGAATTACGGCTTAAAATGCTCGCCGAAATTAAAAGTGGAAATGCATGGATTTTAAAAAGAAATGACAAAAAAGAGTACATTTCATGCAATAACGAGCCTGTTTTGATTAATAATTATGCAAATAAGTGGTTTTTACCCAAATGCCTCGTTAAAAGCAATCAGTAATCCACCAGTTTAAACAGCGAAATTCTTTTTAAAAAACGCCCTGTTTTTTTAGGTTTTGTTGATAAGATTGAAAAAAAGTGTATATTTGCCGTCCATTTTGGGAAATAAGTCATGGGTAAAAGTCAGTACAAAATACAGTTTGGCGGTTTATCAATGGGTGAACACCAATTTGAATTTGAGATTAAAGGAGAGTTCTTTGAACAATTTAGTGAAAGTGAAATAACCGAAGCCGATATACAGGTAAAGGCCAATTTAGTAAAGCAAAATACGCTCATGCATATTCTGTTTACTTTTGAAGGTACTGTCAAACTAGCTTGCGACCGTTGTTTAACTGATTATAACTGCCCGGTATTTGGGCAGGAAAAATTAGTTGTTAAGCACGGTAATCCCGAAGAAAGTAACGATGAAATATTGGTACTTAAAGAAGGGGTAGAGGAAGCAAATTTTGCGCAATATCTTTACGAATATGTTGAGCTGTCAATTCCAAGCCGTAGAGTGCCTTGTGAAGATGAAGACCTGGATATTGATGTTGATTGCGATGAAGAAACTTTAGCTAAATATAACGAACTAAAAACAGAAGAAGAACCGAGTGAAAATCCCGAATGGGATAAATTAAAGAATATAAAGTTTAACAATAATTAAAATTAAATACCATGCCTAATCCAAAACGAAAACTATCCAGATCCCGCAGAGACTCTCGTCGTGCAACTTATAAAGCACCAACAATGACGATTGCTAAAGATACAACTACAGGTGAAGCACACTTATTTCACCGTGCACACTGGTTTGAAGGGAAACTTTACTACAAAGGAAAAGTAGTAATGGAGAAAGCAGTTAAAGCTTAATTTTTTGAATCTTATACATTCAAAAACCTTCTCGTGAAATCGGGGAGGTTTTTTTGTTTAAACTTATAAGACCTGTCAGGTTTTAAAAACCTGACAGGTCTGCGAAAAAATGCAATCAGAAATAAATAAAACCACCTGCCAGCGCTGTCAACAGCCATTTATTTGTAATGCAGCAAATATTGAAGACTGTGCGTGTTCAACAATTAAATTATCATTTGATGAAACACAATATATTGTAAAGCAATATTCGAATTGTGTTTGTAATTCCTGTTTATTACTTTTAAAAGATGAATTTTTAGAACAAAAATGATCTTCACTTCCTATAGCAATATTATTAGCCCGCTTGGTTTTTCTACTAAAGAAAACTATGAAGCTGTTTGCAGTTCACAAGTGGCAGTCAAAAAAATGGTATTTCCATTTTCTAAAGATCCTTTTTGTGTCGCTAAAATAAACGATCAACTAATCGACCAATGTTTTGATGCCTTAGGTAGCTTTAATCCTGCAACAAAACTCGAAAAATTAAGTGTGTTGTCAATCAACGATGTGTTAATTCAAAGCGGTATTGATACACAAGACGATAGAACTTTGTTGATATATTCAACAACCAAAGGTAATATTGATATTTTGGAGAACCGTTATAAAGACATTGATGCCAAACGCATCTATTTGCCAGTATTTGCCAGCTATTTACAATCGCATTTTAAATTAAAACATGCACCGCTAGTTTTATCTAATGCCTGCATTTCAGGAATTTTAGCAATCATCATTGCTAAACGGTTTATTGAACAAGGATATTATGATAATGTATTAGTGTGCGGCGGAGATATTTTATCTGAATTTACCATCAGTGGATTTAAATCCTTTAATGCTATGAGCGCCGAACCCAGCAAACCGTTTGATGCTAAACGTACAGGAATTAATTTAGGAGAAGCTGTAGCCACTATTTTAATAACGAATAAGAAGGAATTAGCCCAACCTTACAATGCCCAAATTATTAGTGGAGCTTCCGCTAATGATGCCAACCATATTTCGGGGCCGTCGCGTACCGGTGATGGTTTATTTCAATGCCTGGAAGAAATAAAAACGGAAAATAAAGAAGAGATAGGATTTATTTCGGCACATGGAACAGCTACGCCATTTAATGATGAAATGGAATCCATTGCTTTTGACCGTGCTGGTTTAAATACGATTCCGGTGAATAGCTTAAAAGGCTATTACGGGCACACTTTAGGTGCAGCGGGCGTTCTTGAAACCATTTTGTCTTTAGAATCCATGAATCATCAACGGCTAATTAAGTCAGAAGGATTTGAAACGAAAGGGTTTAGTGGAAATATTACAATGATTGATTCCCACACAAATAAGTCATTTACGTCATTTATAAAAACAGCATCGGGTTTTGGAGGTTGTAATGCAGCAGCTTTATTTAAAAAAATAAGCAATTAGTATGAACTCAATTATTTCATACGCGCACATAAAACATAACCGGGTTTCGGTTAACGGAGAGATTATCTTTCAATCCCCCGATACATTATCGTTATCCGAATTTTTATCTGAAGCTTATAAGACTCTTGCCATAAGCTATCCTAAATTTCATAAAATGGATCTGCAGTGTAAACTCGGTTTTTTATGTGCTGAATTTGCTATAAAGGAAACGGATTTCTTAGTGGTAAACGATCTTGCTAAAACAGCTATCGTTTTGTCAAATGCTGCATCAAGTTTAGAAACAGATAGAATGCATCAGAATTCCATTAATGATAAAACAAATTATTTTCCTTCGCCAGCTGTGTTTGTATATACCTTGCCCAATATTACCATCGGCGAACTAGCCATCAAACACAAAATTACCGGAGAAAACGCCTTTTTCGTAACCGAAGGTTTAGATGCAGGCTTATTAGCGAATTATGTGAACATGCTCTTAAGTGACGCTACAGAAGCCGCCATAGCGGGGTGGGTGGAAGTAGACGGCACCAACTTTGAAGCCTTTATTTTTTTGGCTCAAAAGGCAGAAAATATAAATAAAAACTGTATTTTTAAACCTCTTAATCAATCAAGTGTTATAACTATATACAACCAAACGCAATGGACGCATTAATCGAAAAATTAAAAGGACAAATTATTGAACAGCTTAATTTAGCAGAAGTAAAACCGGAAGAAATCAATCCGGATTCTCCATTATTTGGAGAAGGTTTAGGGTTAGATTCTATTGATGCTTTGGAGTTAATTGTATTGTTAGAAAAACATTATGGTATCAAGATCCAGGATCCTAAGGATGGAAAAACAATTTTTCAGTCTTTAAGAACAATGGCAGAATACATTCAGTCTCAAGGTAAATCTTAAAGTATATTGTCTCAAAAAGTTTATATAACCGGGTTAGGGATGATTTCGGCTATTGGAAACAATGTGCCGGAATGTTTTACATCTCTTTCTAATTCTAAAACCGGAATTGGAAAGATCAACCATTTAACAACCCGTTATAAAGACGAATTTTTAGCCGGCGAAATAAAATTGTCTAATGAAGAGTTAGCTGATTTGGTTGGCGATCATAACCCAGACTTAAATCGTAATTCGTATATCGCTATGTTAGCGGCAAAAGAAGCGGTACTGCATTCTGGAATTGATACAAACGATGGTTTGCGCACAGGTGTTATTTCATCAACAACCGTTGCGGGTATGAGTAAAACGGAACTTTACTACAAAGACCTGTTTGAAAGCGATGAGCATTTGGATGTGCTGGATACTCATGATTGTGGTGATAGTACCGAACGCATAGCAGACTATTTGGGTAATGTAGATTATGTGACTACTATTTCTACAGCTTGTTCCTCTGCAGCCAATGCCATAATGCTGGGCTGCCGCATGATTAAGCACGGGTTGTTGGATAGAGCCGTAGTTGGAGGCGTTGATGCTTTATCCAAATTTACATTTAATGGATTTAATACATTGATGATCCTTGACAGAGAATGGTGCAAACCATTTGATGAGAATAGAAAAGGGTTAAATTTAGGTGAAGGCGCTGCTTTTTTAGTGATTGAAGGCGAAGAAGCACTTAAAAAACGCTCAGGAAAAGCTTTGGCAGAGATAGTTGGTTACGCTAATACAAACGACGCTTATCATCAAACGGCATCATCGCCCGAGGGATACGGCGCTACAGAAGCTATCAAGCAAGCATTGGAAATGAGCGGACTTAAACCCACAGATATTGATTACATTAATATGCATGGAACAGGAACGCCTAATAACGATATGTCCGAAAGCATGGCAGCCAAAGCTGTATTCGGGGATAGCGTTCCGAAATTTAGTTCAACCAAAGCGTTCACGGGTCATACTTTAGCCGCAGCCGCCAGTATCGAAGCCGTTATAGCAGTTTTGTCCATCCAGCACAGCATGATATTTCCTAATCTCAATTTCTCTACACCAATCGAAGGAATGAATTTAATTCCCGAAACTCAATTGGTGAATACACCCGTAAACACAGTTCTTTCCAACTCATTTGGTTTTGGCGGAAATTGTTCATCTCTAATTATTAAGAAAGTATAATTTTGATAAAGGCTTACATAGACGGAACAGGGTGTATCTCAGCACAAAACTCTATTGACAACGAATGGTTTTTTGATTCGGTTAATTTAGCTAAAGGAGATTATTTTGATGCGGTAGAGCCTTCTTATAAAGAATACATTGCTCCTAATTTATTACGCCGGATGGGTCGCGCCATTAAAATGGGTGTAGCGGCAGCTAATCTTGCTATTAAACAAGCCGAAGCCACAAAAGTTGACGCCATTATTACCGGAACCGGCCTGGGTTGTTTTGAGGACAGTGAGCGTTTTTTATTAGCGCTACTAAACAACGATGAACAGTTTTTAACCCCTACTTCGTTTATTCAATCTACTCATAATACAGTAGGTTCGCAGATAGCGTTGATCATGAAATGCCATGACTACAATTTTACCTACGTTCATAGAGGATTTTCATTTGAAAGTACCTTACAGGATGCCATGATGTTATTTGCGGAAGGAAAAGAAACGATATTAGTGGGAGGAATAGAAGAACATACACCTAACTTCATTTTACTAAACAGAAAGGCACATAAATTTCAGGATCAAAAAACCGGCTCTGCCTTTTGGAATTCTACTACTCAGGGAATTCAAATGAGCGAAGGAACCGCTTTTTTTGTGTTGAACAAAACCAAGAGTGAAAAGAGTTTAGCGAGTTTGGATGGTATTCAAACGCTTTATAAACCAAAAAATGAAGAAGAGATCTTTCATAAAATTACAGCATTTCTTAGGGCGCATGATTTAACTTTATCGCAAATCGATGTTACGTTAATGGGCTTTAGCGGCGATGTTAACTTTGATAGTAAACTTCAAAAACTATTACCCTCTATCGAAAAACAATCTATAGCTGCCTGTTATAAAAATGTTTCAGGAGAGTATCATACGGCTTCAGCATTTGCCATGTGGACAGCTACAAAAATTATTGAAAAACAACAGTTGCCAAAGGTATTATCTATTTCGGGTAAAGTACCTTCTAAGGTAAAACATGTTTTAATCGTTAACCAGTACCTGGATATCAATTATTCATTTACCTTATTGAGTCAATGCTAAGGTTTTTACCTACAACGATTATTTTTATTTTAGGCGTGGTTGCCTTTTTTTGTTTACAGTCATTATGTCATTTAAGCTATCTGTATTTAGTTATCTGGATAAATCTGTTTGGCGTTCTTCAATTTTGCGGAGCTTATTTTATTGGATTAAATTTTCATTTAAAATCTGTCAATTCTTTAAACACTTCAGAAAAAAAAGTACTATTAACATTCGATGATGGCCCGCATGAAAATACCATGGGGGTTTTAGATGTCTTAAAAAAATATGATGTTAAAGCGGTGTTCTTTATTATCGGAAAGAATATACAGAACAACGAGGCAACCCTAAAGCAAATAGTGGCTGATGGCCATCTGATTGGTAATCATAGTTTCTCTCATCATAACTGGATAGATGTTTGGTCTACAACGAAAGTGACCAATGATTTTTCAGCCTGTGATAATTTAATACAGCAGTTTCAGTCGTCTAAATTATTTCGCCCACCTTATGGTGTTACCAATCCCAATATAGCAAAGGCCGTTAAAACATTAAAATTGAAATCTATGGGTTGGAATGTACGTAGCTATGACACCAGTATTAAGGATGTAGACAAAATAAAACACCGCATACTGTCACAACTAAAACCGGGAGCCATTATTTTATTACATGATCGTTTGGATTTTATGCCGGAACTATTGGAAACATTGATTCCTGAAATTAAGGAAAAAGGTTACGGGTTTGCAGAACTTTCTTAAATTGAGCGTTATGGCTTAATCTTTATACTGGATTTGTAACTTTCTAATGTACTGATAAATGAATAATCTTTACCACCAAAATTTTCAATAGTTGCATTACTTAACGTTAATAATATAGTGCAGCCGGAAACGGTTGGCTGGAGTATACTTAATTCAGCAGCCGAAAAAGTATAACTGGTTTGATTGACTGTCATTGTTTTAAAAACACTATTCGCAGCATCTGCAATTTCTATATGTATAGTGGAATTTGAAAAGTTACTTAACCCGTTCACATGAATAGTAAAACCGTTACTAAGGGAAAAAGAATCAGGCAGTTGCGCATTTCCCGTAAACACAGGATAATTAGGCGTAAACGTATAATTAATAACAGGAACGTTGGAGCTCCCGCTTACAACCCAAACCGAATTAGTGTGGTGAATATTTGATGAATACAACGAATAATAATCCGTGTTATTAATCAAAGGTGTTCCATTAAAGCTAATTGTTCCGGCATTTACAATTGTTGCCCCGGGATTAGCTGTATTTGTATAGAAAAAAGCTGACACTACGCTATCGGATCCGGTAAGGATATTACCGGTATAGATCTGATAATAAACAGTCGCTAAACTTCCATAAGTGTAATTAGTGGTTGTATTAACGGGAGTCGGAATTGGATCGGGACTCTCTTTTTTTTTGCATGAAATTAAAACGCACAACAATAAAATATAGGCTGCAAATTTTATCATATTAATTTACTTATGGCTACCGCAGTAATTTGAAATAGCCTGTTTTCTTCACAGGGTCGGCATCAGAGTATGTTTCAACCTCTGCCTGGTAAATATAAGTTTCCATGTTTTGCGGAACACCTTTGTAAAAACCATCCCACCCTGAGTTCAGATCGGTTGTTTCGTAAATTAATTCACCCCAACGGTTAAAAACCCTGAAGTAATTCAATTTTTTAAGTCCCCAACCATCTACATTTATAAGATCATTAATACCATCTCCATTGGGGGTAAAAGCCGTTGGAACATCTACACTACTTTTGTTTTCAATATATACCGTGTATGTATTTACTCTTTCAAAACAGCCATGCGAATCCGTTACCTTCACTGTATAAATATATTCAACGGTAGGTGAAGCAACAGGCGTAACACAGGTAGAGCAACTTAAATAGTCAATCGGTGTCCAGCTATAGCTAAAGCCTGTTCCGGCATATCCCGGCAGTGGCGTTGTTTGTCCGATGACGATGGTTGTGTCCCATGAAATAGCCGTTGGTGGTTCCTGTATAGTTACAAGCAAAGTGTTTGTTCCAACACACCCAAAACTATTATTAGCGGTAACCGAGAATAAGGTGGTGGAACTTAAGGTTGCTATTGGGTTCGAAATATTAGGATTACTTAATCCGGTTGACGGCGACCAGGTATACGTTGTTCCTCCACTCACATTTAGCTGTGTAGGTTTATTCTGGCAGGTATCACGTCCGTTCAGACTTAATAGAGGAACCGGGAAGATTTCCATGGTTTTTCTGATCGTATCTTTGCAACCATGAGCGTTATCGATAATTGCTAACGACACAGTGTAAATTCCAGCAGCACTGTAAAGATGTGTAGGTGTATTTGCTGAGCTGGTTGCACCATCGCCAAAACTCCAGTTGTAGGAATTAGCATTTAAAGACAGGTTATTAAATAAATCCGTTGTTCCGATACAATGCGCGGTATCCGATAACAATGCTTCATTATTTCTGTCGAAATCGGCGATCACCTGGTAAATGTTGATTGGTTTCACAACAGAAAATTTACAAGCAGAGTCGGCAGTATAATACGTTAAAGATACATTGGTAGTTCCTCCCGGAGGATGATAATTATAAACATGAGAGATAGGTGACTGCGCTGTTAAATTGTAATCAGCTCCATCTCCAAAATCCCAACCCCAAACAAATACATTACTGCTATCTTTTATAGTAAAATTAATGGCTTCACCTTTACAGATGTTTATTTTAGATAAATTAAAATCCGCATCCGCATCATAAACTTTAATCGTTTGTTTGGTTGTATCGCAACAGCCAAAAGGGGTACAGTTAATTAATGTAACAGTGTATGTTCCCGCGGAGACGTAAGTATTCCCTACTGTTGCATTATTTACTACCGGCCCACCTCCAGCACCAAAGTTCCAATAATGATCCTGCGGGAAATAAGGAGATATTGTATTATCGAAGAATTTTATAGTGTTACCCGCACAGCCATTCTGTTTGGTAGAATCACTTGTATTAGTGTATGAGAAAACAGCATTTGGATAATTTTGTACCTGTATCACGTAAGGCGTAGAGTTGGCTTTGCAACCCGCAGCATCTGCTGACACTAAGGTTACACTATAAGTTCCGCCTGTTAAATAGGGATGCGTCACATTCATGGCCGTTGTGACCTGAACAGGAGATCCGTCGCCATAATTCCAGGTATAGGTATTTACACCCGACGCTGTTGTGGATAAAGACGCTGTTTTTCCGGCACATAGTTGAAAAGGTGAGGCAATAATGTTTGGAGGAAAAGGAGCATTCATCTTCACCGGAAAAGTTTTTGTATCGGAGCAACCGTCAGCATTCGTCACGGTTAAAGAGATAATATATGTGCTGAATGGAGGAGTTGCATTGGTATAAGTGTGGGTGGCATTAGGCGTATTTACAGTAGCACTTCCATCTCCAAAATTCCAGCTATACCCTGTAATAGTTGTATTTGAAGTTGCACTTTGCGTACCTGTTAAACTAAAAGACGGCATGCATCCAATTGTGTTCGAAATGCTGGCATTAGCTGTTACAGAGCTAACAAAAATTACTTTATCGCTTGTATCCCTACAGCCATTTACATCTTTTACAACCAATGATATGGTTTGCGTCCCCGAAGGCAGCGGAAAACTCGTGGAGCTGTTATCCGTGATGATTGGTGGCTGAGACCCCAATAACCATATATAACCTACACCGCAAACGCCATCCACATCCTGGCTGGCTATTGCACTGTAATTTGTAGGCACACCGGCACAGGTGATCGATTGGCTGGTAATAGCAGATTTTATTTCTCTGACTTTTACTCTTAATGTATCATAATGCGGCAAACAGCCGGTCGCCGAATTTTCTCCTTTTAGGATCACGTCATAATTTCCCGTCGCTGTATAGGTGTGGGCAATAGAGTGAGCGCCAGATGCGTAAACAGTATCGCGTTCTCCATCACCATACCTGATCTCAGCGAAAGCGGCATCCTGCAATAATAAATTAAATTTTACTTTAAAAACAGAATCGCAGCGGGTAAAAAATCTTCCCGAAACAATTGGCCCTTTTACCATTACGCCTGTTGGTAGCGTTGTGTCATGTTTGCACCCAAAACTGTAAGCTGATAAAGTAAGCGGATGGTTACCGGTGTGCGAATACTGCCAGCTTGGTGTCGCATCTGAAATACAATGCGAATAGTAAGATGCGTCAGAGGTTAAATGCCAGTGATTAACTGAATCGGCCAAAGGCGTTAAATTGTTAATCGTAACGGGTTCATAAGGACAAACAACACTTGGTGAAAATGAAAAATTGGTATGTGGAGGATTTGCAACGTGTATTGGCCACTTAAAGGACGTGTCTCGGCAGCCTAATGTATTTACAATAACTAACGTTGCGTAATAAAGACCAGGTGTTGTGTAAGTATGAGATACGAGTGTATTTGTAGCACTTGAATTAACAGGACTACCATCACCGAAGTTCCAGGTATAATTGGTAATAGGATGAGTAGATTGACTACTGTCTGTAAACGCAACTGTTAAAGGAACGCAACCGCCAATAACATCAGTGTGAAAAAAGGCTGTCGGACGGTGAAGCGTGTCTAACGCCTTAGAAATACTATCCCTGCAACCTCCCGGACTAATCGCAATTAAGTAGGCGTTTAAAGGTAATGGTTGATAAATAGTAAAGGGGTTTAAGCTCCCCTGGGTAAACGTATGTGTTGGATTAGCTAAAGTAGAAGTATTGCTGCTGCCGGTTCCGGAAAATGTCCATGAATACGTGCTGGCCCCAACCGAAGTGTTGTTATAAGTAACAATTAAAGGTGAGTTGCAACTAAATGGCGGAACCGACGTGAAGTTAGCTGTCACCTTCTCGACATTTACTGTAAATGTTTTAACGGAAGAACAGGAGCCTAAAAAAGTAGTAGCGGTAATTGTGAAGATCCCTGCACTACCATAAACGTGATTAAAGGTGGAGGGTGGGAAAACTGTTTGAATAGGTGTACCATCTCCGAAATTCCACTGGGTAGCATTGGATGCGGAAGTATCTCGAACAGTAAAAATTTTGTTATAACATGCAAAGTTTTTTACCAGGGCTTTCACGACAGGATTAGCGACGTTCACAGTCACTGTTTTGGATTCACTGCACGAATTATTATCTGTACAGGTCAATACAACTGGAAATGAACCCGTAGTAGTAAATGTTACCGGCGGTGGATTAGCTGACGTGGATGTTGCGCCATTTAAATTCCAGCTATAAGTTAATGATGTGCTGCCGGTGGTACTGTTACTTGTAGACGAAGATCCGCTGAAAGTTGCAGTAAAAGGAGCTACACAGGCATTTACAATTGCAGGCGTATTGGTGATAACTACATTTGGTTTGATGGATACTTTCACCAGGCCCGTTTTCGTAATGGCGCTATCACAACCATGTCCGTCTTTGTAGATTAATGTCACATTAAACGTTCCTGGAATAGTGTAAACATAATTAGGATTCTGAAGGCTGCTCACGCCTCCGTCACCAAACGACCACTGCCATTGCGGTGAAAGCGGTCCGCCTGTATTAACGGATTGATCGGTAAAAGAAACGTTAAAAGGCACGCAACCCTGCGTAGCGCTTATGGTAAAATTTGGAGTTGGTTTACCGTAAGCAATGATGCTAATTGTTTTCGTTGTAGCAACCCCGGAAACGATAGCTGTGTATGTTGTAACATAGCTATTGGGATTGGTAAATGTATGAGTAGGATTATTTAAATTAGAAAATGTACCATCACCAAAAGCCCACTGAATATTTGAAGCTCCCGTTAACCCGGTGAATTGAACCCCTACTAATGGAGCACATCCTACAGAGGGGGTGGCCGTGATATTTTGTGAGTGTATCTTTAAGGATAAACTAAAGCATAAAATAAATATATAAATAAGAGGTTTAAGTTTATGCATCAGTACTTTTTTACTATATTTACTTTAACAAATATAAATTTATTTATTCTAAAACACTAGGAATGCGCTCAAGAATACTAACATTTATCCTTTTAATTCCTTTATTTCTGAGTGCGCAAACAAATTCGGACTGTGGTAATCGAATGACGAACGTTGAATTACAAAACCACTACGCTAAAGTACAAAGCATTTCTTCATTATTACCTCATGATACGTGTTTAAACAGAGAGTTATCATTGGTTTTTCATATAGTATTAGATAGTATGGGTCAGCCGGGAGTTACTTTAGCTGATATCGATACGTGTGTTGCCAAGTTAAATAGAATATGGAAACCAATCTGTGTAGGATTTAAAAGATGCAGCTTAAATTATGTTCCCGATTACAACTATAATCAGTGGCATGATATTTATGATGAACCAACTTTTTCCAATAATTATTATGTGGATAATACAATCGATATTGTATTAGTAGACAACATTGTGTTACCGGCAAATGCGGCCGGCTATGCCAGTACCATGGGACACATTGTAATGAATAAGAGTGTGATTTTAAGTAATACACCGGTGCATGAAATGGGACATTTATTTGGCCTTCCTCATACCTTTGAAACGGCTGGTGGTAACGAATTAGTAAGAAGAACAAATTGTTACGCATCCGGAGATGGTTTTTGTGATACTGAAGCAGATCCACATCCTGCCGGACAAGTTACTGGAGCTCATTGTGACTTTCAGCCAGGGCCCCAAGATGCAAATAGCGATTATTACACGCCACCATTGGATAATTATATGACTTATTTTAAACCTTGCAGATGCAGGTTTACACAGGAGCAATATAATTTTATGGCATTAACGTTTCTATTGTCAGGAACGCAATTGCATTAAAGATGCGAAAGATTTTGTTCGGAACTCTCTGACTTAATCTTCATCACCAAAATTCGTGATCGTTCCAATGACTTTAAAATCAGTTCTTCTGTTTTTGGCTCTTCCTTCAGGATTGTCAGATCCATTTTTGTTCTTATTAGGAGCGATCGGCTGAGATTCGCCGTAACCTTGCGGCTTTACTCGATTTTTATCAATACCGCGGCTAATCAAATAATTTACAACGCTTTCAGCTCTTTTTTGAGAAAGCTTCATGTTATAATCTTCGCTTCCTTTATCATCTGTATGCGATGAGATCTCAATGATAATATCCGGATTTAAAGTCATTATTTTTAATAACGTTGTATCAAGTGCAAGGGTTGAACCCGTCATCAGTTCCGAACGATCAAATTCATAATTGATGTTTTCAAGTGTAATAGCTTTGTTGGATGATTTGGATAAGATGAAATTACTTTCAAACGTTTTATCCTGGGCTTCGTTTTTGGTATTGATTACTGTGGACTCCGATGTATTTAAATATCCGATTTTTTTTGCAACCACTTTATATTCCTGTCCCGCTTCAATCGACGTTTTATAATTACCATCCTTGTCAACTAATATGGATTTTATGAGTACAGGTTCCGGATATTTTTTATCTACGAGGTAAAGATCAACCATGGCACTGTCGAGTTTTCCGGTGGTATTATTGCCAAGTAGCTCTTTAACATTGCCCATTACAAATAAATGAATATAAGATGTTTGTTTGTGACTGTAAATGTCGTCACAACAGGTGGCATTTTTTAATGACACACCACCTTTTCGGTTTGACACTAAAAATCCTTCTTCCCTGTTTTTAGAAATGGTATAATAAATATCATCTGCCCCCGAGTTTATCGGTTCACCCAAATTTTCGGCGTTAGTCCATTTTTTATTGTCGCCCAATACTTTGTAGATATCAAGTCCACCTAATCCACCCCAGCCTCCTGAGCTGAAAAATAAAGTACGCGTGTCATTGTCAAAAAAAGGCGTCATTTCATCTTTGCCAGTATTAATTTTTACACCGGCATTTTTTGGCGCTTTATATAATTTCTTTTTCTTATCGTAAACAAAATACCAGATATCCAATCCACCTTTTCCTTTAGGCTTGTCACTCACAAAATAGATAATTTCATTTCCTTTTACAGGATCAATGGCTACTGCTGGCTGTGTGCTGGTGTAATTGGGGTTATTAATGGTCTTATTTAGTTTCACGGGCTCCGTCCATTCACCTTTTATTTTTTCGGTTACATAGATAGCACAAACCACAACCCCTTTCCAGTTAGGTTTACAGGAAGTATAATACATTTTATTGCCATCCGGGGTAAAAGTTGCATTACCCACATTTTCTCCTGGTTTGTTATAAGTGCCTGCCATGAACTCGTTTTCAAAAATCCATTCATTATTTATTTTTTTTGCCGTATAAAATTTACGGGTAGGAATATTTGCACTGTCTTCATCTTCGGTTACATATTCTTTTTTATTGGTTCTTAACGATGCATATAAAAGAGTGTTTTCGTCTAATGATACCGGCGATAGTTCAACGTGCGCTTTGTTTATAGAAGTATCCAGATGTTGAACCACAAATTTTTGTGATTGGTTAATGATGTTACTTACCGAATCACAAAAAACAACTTCCTTTTTGGCCTGTTTTTTTAAAGCCGTCTCGGGACCTTTATATTCTTTAATGAATTTAGCGTATTGCTCTTTCGCCTTTGGGTATTTAGCTGAGGTTTTACACATTTCGGCATAATAATATAAAGCCACTGCATTTTTTTCAGGATCGGTGGTGTAAGCTTTTAAATACATTTTTTCAGCCCTTTCGTAATCTCTCACCGCTCTGTACGATTCAGCTAATTTATATTGTATTTTACTATCTGACGGTAGTCGTTTTAAATAAGCTTCGTAATATGTGATAGCCGAATTATGATCGCCTTGCATAACATAACTGTTACCAAGCTTTTTCAGATCTTTTGTGGTCATACGTTGTATAGCAACGCTATCTGTTTGAGCAAAACCAAATGCAGAACAAAGAATAAATATGAATAAAATCTTAATAGCGGTCACAAGGAATTTGTTTTTTTGAAATACGTGTATTTTTTCCTGTATAGATCAAGGCAATTTCGTAAGCACCTTTCGACGAGGTTGCTGTTTTTAAAGGGGATACGTTTACGTCGTAACTAAAGCCAATCGTATAATTACTGTATTTGAGCCCTAAATTAACAATAGCAGCATCCGAGATTCGTTTCACACCTTTTCGCCACATGAAGCCTGCAAAAACTTTGTTTTCGAAAAAGGTATTTTTACTCAAAGTATATTCCAGGTTCATTCCAAATATCCAGTCATTGGCTTTAGTGGTAACATTTGCTACCATGTTTGGAACAACGGCAATTTTGTCGTTTGCAAAATACCGGAGGGATGCAAAGTAAATTTGTCGGATGGGTAGTTTGTTTTGGTCCTTATAAAAAGACTCGTTAGGATTATTTAAATGAAAATAAGACCCTCCAATTTCAGGTTCCAGTTTTTTGAATCGTCTGCTGGCATAAAAGCCGGCATTCAAATCAAAATAAACAGTGCGCTGTTTTATAAAAGGTTCATTGTTTACCAATGAGTTATCAAAAGCGCCCGAGTTCCAGTTTAATTGATTTGGGTAGGTGTAGGAATTAAAATCTACTGATTTAATCACGACACCGGGCTGTATCCCTGCGCCTAACTTAAAACCCGCCAGTTTTTTATGAAATGCCCCTGAAACAAATATTTTGTTAACGTTTAAATTTCCTCCCGATTTATCGCTGATAAAATAAATTCCAGCGGCCACATTTTGGTTGTAGGGATATAAATTCATATCGCCGCCAATGGAGTAGGTGTTGTAAGCCTTAGAAATTTCACGCCACTGGCTTCGGTAATTACCCATGATTCTCCAATCACCTTTGTAGTTTCCTGTATTGGCTGGATTCATACTCAACGGAGATAAGTTATACATAGAAAAATGTATATCCTGTGCCTGAATGGCAAACGCAAGACATAATAATCCTAAAAGTACTTTTACCCTCATTAAACAAATATAATTAATTAAAGGATTGATTTGAGAGAAAAGGACGTTAATTCTGAAAAATATGGGGATTGGCTACTTATCTAATAAGGACTTTGCTTCCTGATCAATTTACCAAAAAGATGTGGTAAAAAACGTTTGATCTTTACAATCAACAATTCTTTTCCACCAATAAAAATCTCTTCCTTATTATTTGTTATACCGGAAATGATCTGTTTGGCGCATTCCTCGGCACTCATAGCATCTTCATGGCTTGGGTCCATTTGGTTGTGAGTTTTTCCTCCTCCAATTTCTGCATTAACCGATACATTTGTTTTTATTTTCCCCGGGCAAACCATTAACACACTGATTCCTTTTTTCTCATTTTCTAAACGCAAACTTTCAAAATAACCGTATAAAGCATGCTTGGCCGCCGAATAGGAAGAGCGAAGATAAAAGCCAAATTTTCCTGCAATACTGCTCAAAACCACTATTTTTCCATTGCCATGTTTTAACATGTAAGGCAGCACAGATTTTGATATATTAACTGCGCTGAAATAATTGATCTCAAATAATTGCCGCTCAGTTTCGATGGAAGTTTCCAGAACAGAAGAGCGTTGGCTTTGCCCTCCGTTATTGATCAAAATATCTATTTTACCAAATTTAGCGATGATTTCCTTCGCATATTCTGTTGCTAAATTAGTATCACTCAGATCAAATGGAATGATTAAAGAATTAGCTGATGTTAAACCGGCTGTTTTTGCTACGCGAAACAATTCTCCTTCTCTACGGGCAGACAATACGATCATTGCGTTTTGTTTGGCGCACGCATAAACCAATGCCTCTCCAATACCGGATGATGCGCCTGTTATCCAAATCACTTTATGTTGTAAGTTATTCATTGTTTTCAATCAATTTAATCACGTCCTGTGTTTTTATATCTCTGATACATTGACACTCTCCGGTTTTTTTACAATCAAAACAATCTTTATCCAAAACCAGATAGTTGGCTTTTACGCCAATGGGCTGCCATCGTCCCGGATGAATAGGACGCATGGGTGCAAATAAGCCTATAGCTTTTTTGCCAAGTGCCGAAGCAATATGCAATGGACCTGTACTGGCTGCTATTAACGCGTCGCAGCGGTTAATGAATGCGATGAACTGCTGCAATGATAATTTTCCCGTTATGTCAATAGCTTCAGGATGTTTTGCAATGAGTTCTTTTAGTAGCTCACCTTCCTGTTGTGTCCCGCTAATATATACGGTAAATTTTGTTTTATCTAATTCGCTGATGAGCTTCGAAAAATTAATTAATCCCCATTCGCGTGCACTCCCTTTTGATTTGGGATGAAGAATGATGTTGGTTTTAGAAGTGTCTATAAGCATTGAATACTGCTTTTCTAATTCAGGAATTTTAGTAAATCCATAAAACGACGCTAATTCCTCTAAGCTAAAATCCGTGGTTATATTGAATGGCGCTAATAATTTAGCATTTAGCTGCGCTTCATGCAAATCAGAATTTTTACGCGACAATCTAATTTTTATATTGCAAGTAAACCAATGCCAAAGCCTGTTTGTTGTACCGATGCGATTTTTAACAGCTGCTTTTTTTGCTAATACAGCAATTTTTTTAACCGGAAATACATGAATGATGTGAGTGGCATTTAACTTTTTAAAAGCCTGAATTCGCTCTTGTTCCGATAGCTTTAAAATATTGTCGAAGCTTATAAATTCATCCACATAGTGTGATAATCCAATAACATCTTTCGTGTAATTTCTCCCTAAAAAAATAATCTTACTTTGAGGAAATGCTTGCTTGATGATACCTGCCATGGGTAATGTCAACACAACATCGCCAATACTATCAGTGCGGCTAATAATTATGACAGGATTATTTTGCAAGAGTATGTTGTTTATAAAGATCTCTTATTTTTTTGTATTTCAACCAGGTGGCATAGGCCGAGATCTTTGAAATACGATAGCCGGCCTGGCCATCTAAAAAACCAAGGTGTAATAAATAGTGATCAATAAATTTAGCAACGGGGTTAGCTATGAGTTTATAAAGTGGCGCTTTTTTGCCTGATTCTACAAATGCTTTGGCTGAAATGTTGGTAAAGTACTCTACTTGTTTATAATGATCTTCAACGGTATAATAGCTGTAGTGTAAAATGTCTCCTTTAATATGTTTGGTATTTTGATCGCCATCGTTCAACTCATACTTGTCATGTGGATTAATGCCGGTCCATGACCCTTTTCTACTGTCCCATAAACGCATTTTAGTATCGGGGTACCAGTTGCAATGTTTTACCCAATGCCCGCAATAGTTTGTTAAGCGATTCATGTAATACCCGTCATGGGTCCAGTTTTGCTTCACCTCTAAGATTGATTTTTTTAAAGTTTCATCCAATGCCTCATCGGAGTCTAACGATAAAATGTGAGGATAAGTAGCATACGTAATAGCTCTGTTTTTTTGCTGAATGTGACCGTCAAAAACATGTTGGTAAAACTTTACACCATAAGATTCACATATTTCTTTAGTTTTATCTTTGCTAAAAGAGTCGAGTACTACAATTTCATCTGCAATATCTTTTACAGATTCCAGGCAACGGGCAATGTTTTTTTCCTCGTTAAAAGCTATGATAACAACCGATATTTGTGGCACGACGTAAATTTAAGATTTAGTTCGTTTGTTTCCATACAAATCTTAAATTTGTTTGTCGTGAAACTAACGGATCTAAAAGCCCCATCTAAATCATTTGTCTTATATGCACTTTTGCTAAGCGCGTTAGCATTGATTGTGTATTTTAAATTATTCTCTGCTAATTTTATTAGCTGGGATGATAGCGACGTGGTGCTGAAAAATAAGGATGTGCATCACTTTGATCTCAGGGCTTTTTTTACCAGTTACTATGTCGGAAATTACGCGCCAATTAGTATGATCGGCTTTGCGATCGACTGGTTTATCTTTCACGGTAACCCGGCCGGACATCATGCTATGAGTTTGTTGTTTCATATAGTGAATGGTTTTCTGGTTTATTATGTATGCTGTCTTTTATTAAAAGATAAATGGAAAGCGTTAGTTTGCGCCATCATTTTTTGTTTTCATCCTCTACAAGTTGAAACAGTGGCTTGGGTATCTGCAAAAAACAATTTGGTGTACAGTCTTTTTTTGTTACTTGGATTAATTTCCTATTCTAAATTTATTTTAAAACAAGCAAATAGATATTATGTTTTTACTCTGCTGTTTTTTATTGTTTCAGTATTAAGTAAGCCATCGGCTATTTGTTTTCCCCTGGTATTAATGTTATTGGATTATTTATTGAAGACACAGCTTAACGTTAAAACGCTCGCTCTTAATAAAATTCCATTTTTCATTATAGCAGTTGTGCTGGGTATCGCAACAATTTACACACGTACTGAAGACAAGTTCATTAATCAAAACCATGCCTATGCAATTCATGAGCGTATTGGCTACGCGGGTTATGCGATCCTCCAGTATATTTATAAATTTTTGATACCGGTTAATTTATCGGTTATATATCCTTATCCGCAAAACAAAATACTGAGTCTTACGCTTGGATACGGCGGCATTTTGTTATTTGTAGTTGGCTGTTATAAATTATACACATCAAAACACAAAACAGCGCTGTATGGATTGCTATTTTTTATTACAAACCTTTTACTGGTGTTACAGTTTTTGCCTTTTGGTGAAGTGTTAACTGCCGATCGATATATGTATTTGCCAATTATTGGTTTGGCGATGGCTGCGGTTTATTTCATCCCGGGTAAGGAAACATTTTTAAAAACTACGTCAATCGTGCTTATTTTGGTTCTTGGAATCATCACCTGTATGCGTGTTTCCGTTTGGAAGGACAGTATTTCGCTGTATACCGATATCATAAAAAAATACCCTCATTCGTTTGTCGCTTTAAATAGTTTAGGGGCCGAGTATATGCTCAATAAAAATTATGATCTGTCATTGCGATATCTTAATGCTGCCATTAATGAGAATACTGAATATTACAAGGGGTATTATAACAGGGGTTTATTGTTTGCGCAAACCGAGCGTATGCAAGATGCCTTGAAGGATTTTGACAAAGCCATTGCTTTAAAACAATACGGTAAAGCTTATATAGCAAGAGCAAATGTATTTTACACTATTAAAGATTTCCCCAAAGCGATCAATGATGCTCAAACTATATTAAAGACAGAACCCAATAATATAAAAGCAAATTACGTGCTTGCTAATTGTTATGATGATTTGAATGAGCTAGACAAGGCCATTGTTTATTATAATAGAACGATAGAGGCTGCTTCCGATAACCCCTTATTTTATTTAAGAAGGGCTGTTGTGTATGGTAAAATGCAGCAATTTCAGCTCTGTGTTCAGGATCTTGATAGGTGCACATCCATTGATCCTAATTATGGAGAAGCTTATTACTGGAAAGGAGTTGTTAAAGTTAATATGAAACAAAATCCATGTGTTGATCTAAAAAAAGCTGTAGAACTCGGTTTTGTAGCCGCTCAACAACCATTGGCTGTTTATTGCCGCTAAAATTATTTCTTTTTACCGGGACATTTTTTGCAACGATCTCCTTTTTTAAATTCTTTACAGCAGTCTTTCTTTTTTTTGAAGCAATCAATAAAAGGAAGCAAGGGACAGTTAAAGTTTAACTGCATGCTTTTTTCATATTTAAAATCGTCGTTCACTGATCAAATTTGTCGAATTTTGAAAACAGGAGCAATACCTCAAAAATGGTATGATCTTGTAATAATTGTATTTATTTAGCAATCTTATTCGATGATTTTTTGTTTACTTTGTAGCCATAAACGTGAATATACAAGCCTTAAATACCTGGATCACCAAAGATAATGAGCCGCTGATCATTGCGGGCCCGTGCGGTGCCGAAACCGAAGAACAGGTTTTGCAAACCGCAAAAGAACTATCGGACGTTGAACGCATCAGATTATTCAGGGCCGGGATCTGGAAACCACGCACACGTCCAAATTCCTTTGAAGGAGTAGGGGAGCCGGGCTTGATATGGCTGAAACAAGTTCAAAAACAATTCGGATTAAAAACAGCCGTTGAAGTGGCTAATGCGCAACATACAGAGTTGGCATTAAAGCATGGTGTAGATGTATTGTGGATTGGCGCCCGAACAACCGGTAATCCTTTTAGTGTACAGGAAATTGCTGATGTTTTAAAAGGAGTGGATATTCCTGTCTTTATTAAAAACCCTATTCATGCGGATCTGCAGCTATGGCTGGGGGCGATAGAGCGATTATCCAATTCAGGAATCACAAAGTTGGCAGGCATTCATCGCGGATTTCATTACTCCGGTAAAACAAAATATCGTAATAAGCCTTTATGGGAAATAGCAATTGAATTACGCACTTTATTGCCGGAGCTGCCTATTATCTGCGATCCTAGTCATATTAGCGGCAACAGGGAATTGATACCACAGGTTTCTCAAAAGGCACTGGATCTTGGAATGAACGGTTTAATGATCGAATCTCATATTAATCCTGCCGTTGCGCTAAGTGATGCGCAGCAACAATTAACACCTTCTGCTTTAAAAGACTTATTGAAAAATTTGGTGTATCGTCAATCTTCCCAGG
Organism: Bacteroidota bacterium; assembly: GCA_040387475.1. Taxonomy (GTDB): domain Bacteria; phylum Bacteroidota; class Bacteroidia; order B-17B0; family Aurantibacillaceae; genus UBA4416. The sequence continues at coordinate 104,450 of JAZKDT010000011.1, forward strand.
GTCCCGAACACCTGGATCAGCTGGGTGAATTCAGAAATATGATGGACGAGGTGGATGATGAACTGATCAATGTATTGAAAAAACGGATGAACATTATTGAGCAGATAGGTCAGTATAAAAAGGAACATCACATTACTATTTTTCAATTGGAACGCTGGCAGGAAATTTTAAGAACTCGTCCGCAATGGGCCGAAAAATTAGGTATTCCCAGATCTTATACCGAAAAACTTTGTCAATTGTTACATGAAGAATCTATTCGTATTCAAACGGAAGTTATGAATAAAAAGTGATTTAGTCGTCTCTTCTGTTTCCCATAAATCTCCAGATATAGTAAGCCAATGTGGCAATTGAAGCTAAAGCAGATACAAAGTAAGTATAAGCAGCCCATTTCAAAGCATCTGTTGCATCAGCGTGTTCTTGTCCCCTTGTAATCCGGGCCTGGTCAAGCCAGGCTAATGCTCTTTTACTGGCATCAACCTCAACAGGTAAAGTAATGATACTAAACAGTGTTATGATGCTTTGCAGTACGATGAAAATAAGTAGCATGCTGTTGGTTAAAGAAGGTATTGAAAAAGCGACGATCGCCAGGCCAAAAGTCAAAAAATTCATGATCGTAGAACTTAGTTGAACAGCCGGCACTAATTTACTTCTTAACGTTAGCCACTGATAAGCAGTTGCGTGTTGTACGGCGTGTCCACATTCGTGTGCAGCAACCGCAGCAGCGGCTACATGCCTACCATGATAAACATCTGTACTTAAGTTGACGGTTTTGTCGGATGGATTATAATGATCGGTTAGCTGTCCTTCTACGGAAATGACGTTTACGTCGTAAATACCGTTGTCTCGTAACATTTTTTGAGCGATATCTTTTCCGGATAATCCACTGCTTAATGCTTCCTGTGAATATGTGACGAATTTATTTTTTAATCGGCTGCTAATAAGCATGCCAATTCCTAAAAAAATAACGCTGATAATTAATAAAATTGGATCAAACATGATAATTGCTTTTTAAACCATTCTTATTCAATTTAAATACCAAAAAGTTAAGTATGCCATATTATCCAAAAATGTATGACAAAAGTAGTATCAAATACGTTTCCCCAATATGATCAGGCCCCTTTCGGCATCACCCATATCGGCTATTTTAGGCAGGTGTGCCCATTTTTCGAAGCCCATCGTATAAAATAATTTAAGGCTTGGTTCATTGTGATCGAAGATAAACCCTAGCAGGGTTGTAATGTTTAATTCAGTACAGGACGCCATTGCTTTGTGTAAGCAAATTTTCCCGAGTCCTTTCCCTCGCGCAGTTTCTTCTAAATAAATACTTACCTCTACTGTACGATCATAAGCCGGTCGGCCATAAAATGAGTTAAAACTCATCCAGCCGGCATAAGTTCCATCAACCAGTATAATCCATAAGGGCCTGCGGCTCGAAGAGTGCGCATCAAACCAGGTTTGTTTGCTTTCAACGGTAACAGGTTCTAAATCGGCTGTTACTAAACGCGAAGCAACTGTTGAGTTATAAGTTGCAACGATTTTTTCCAGATCAGCTTGTTGAGCAGGTGTAAAATCTATTTTCATGTGAGTATTATTATTTAAAGCAAATTCTTAAAAACTTCTTTAAGGCTGCATTACTTTGCCGCGGGCTTTCCAGGAAGCCCATATGCCCGTCGTGCTCCAAAAATAAAATATGTTTATCTTTTATGAGTTCCGATTGTTCAAGTAGTTGTTGATAGGGCAGTACATTGTCCAGTTCACCAATTACCATCATAATGGGATAATGCGCCATTCCCAATATAATGTCTCGATTGGGGCGATCTTTCATACCTTCCAGCGATGCGATGATGGATTGCTTGGAAGTTTTGGCGGCTACTTTTTGAGCAAATGCAATTTCTTCTTTCAGGTATTTGGCATTTTTTGCGGCAAATAAATTTTTTACTACCTCCGTTGTATATATGGTGTGGTTTGATTTAACCACCCTGATCGAACGTGTTCGATCCCGTTTCTTTTCCTCGGAGTCTGCAAACGCCGTTGAATGGTATAAGCACAATCCTCGTAAATTATCCGGAAACAAGTCAGCAAACGCCAGCGCTGCATATCCACCCATGCTATGCCCAATGATCACGTATCTTTTTAAACGCAAACTATCCATAACGACCTTTACGCATTTTGCAATAAGTTCAGAAGTATGCACATATCCAAAACAGTCTGTTTCGCCATGCCCGGGAAGATCAATTGCGATTACCCTGAAAGATTTTGAGAGAGACTCAACCGTGCTCCCCCAGATGAGGTGTGATCCTAAAAAACCATGCAATAATACAACCGTTCTGCCTTTTCCGGTATCCGAAAAAGTAACAGTTCCTTTTTTAAAGTGGGTTGTTTTAAGCATGTTATTTTTTTTCAAAAAACAAGTTATCTGTACTAATGTATTGTTTGTTTTTTGATTGCGGATCGATAACGCTCAATAGATTGATGTTTTCAGAATTCTCGCTTGCATCAAACAGTGTGGGTTGTTGTTGCCAGTTTTGATATTGTACAATGCTGTCAAACCCGCCGGAAATTTTATTATCCAGGAGCACTTTATTGTTGTTCCAGTTCTTACCTATCATACACTTCCAATACACGCCATTTTGCGGAAGTTTTGAAAATTCGATGGAATAAGACGCCTGTAAATAAGAATGCTGCAGATAGCTGTTTGTTTCTTTGTTAAACACAACAATGACTGCATCATAACTGGTAGAGTTGTTTATTTTTAAATAATTTTTAGTATCAAAGGTTTTAATACCTCCAAAATAGCCACTGTAAGGTCTGTCGCCATTCACTAATTTAATGATGGAGCTTTTAGTTTCGTTCGTTGGCCTGGTTGGCTTTCGCTCAAGAAGTTCGGTTTGAGGTTCTGAGCTAAATATTGAGATGATGAGCATCAATAAACCTACAGCAATAGGTGTAGCAAATAAAATGTATTTATAATCGCTGTAATTGGTTTTTTGTGACTCTGGGCTTACCGCTTGTTTCTTGGCTTGGTAATGTTTTTTATAGTATTCACGACGCTTAAGATCTTCATCCGTAAATGTCCATTCTTTCTGTTTCTTTCCAGCTGGACGATGCGGTTTGGTTTGTGCCGTAATAGTAAAGTTGGAATGATCGTAACGTTTGCGTGTATGTGGGTTACTAAGCGTATTATACGCTCTTAGAATGTTCTCAAAGAGATGCTTGGCGTTAGGATCATTGGGATTTTTATCAGGATGATAAATTTTTGCCAGTCGTCTAAACGCAGTTTTTATTTCAATTTCAGTAGCGGTTTTTTGTAACCCTAATATTGAATAATAATCTGCCATTAAAAATTAAAACTGTCTTTCAAATTATCGAAAAACCCGAAATGTTATTTTACTTTATAGGTTTTGGTAAGATCGTAATAACGCATGGCGTTAAGCGTTAAACCCTTAACATTATTGGTTAATAGGCGATAAGAACCTTCATACCATAACGGAATAATAACTGCCTCATCTATCAATATCTGTTCAGCTCTCATGAAATAAGCATAGCTGGTGTCCTTGTTATTTGAATCACGCCCTTTTTTAAAGTACATGTCAAATTGTAAATTTTGAAAACGTGTTGTATTTGGAAAACTTGCAGACTCCATTTCTGCAGGAACCCCGTCGCCAGAGAATAATGATAAAAATGATTCAGGACTTGAAAAATCTGCTACCCAGGCATCTCTGAAAATATCACCTTTTCCGTGCATTTGCAGATCATATTTTTGAGTGTTTGGCAACGACTCAAAATTGACATTGATATTTAAGTTTTGTTTAAGTTGTTTTTGAATCTCTACCGCAACTGAGGCATTTCTTGAATTACCTGAATTTACAAGAATTCTCACTTCAGGAAATCCTTTTCCATCAGGATATCCGGCTTCAGCGAGTAATTTTTTTGCCATTTCAACGTTCAAAGAGTATCCTTTTATTTTTTTAATATCGTAACCCGCAAATGTATTTGGAGTAATGCCGTGAGTTGCAGCGCCTATCGCTTGACCCTGTAAAACATTATCTACCAGTTGTTCTTTATCAATAGCATAATTGATAGCCTGCCTAACTTTTACATCATCAAATGGTTTTTGTTTGGTATTGAAACCGTAATACTGGCTCATCATTTCCGGCTCTCTCTGCAATAAAGATTTTGGCGGATGACTAATAAATTCTTTAATGTTTTTCTCCACAACATCCTTTACACGAAGCGAAGGTAGAGTATTGATCAAATCAATTTTCTGTGTTTCAAACATGGATAAACCGTCTTCAATAGATTGAGAAACGTAAACGATTACAGTATCGAGATATGGAAGAGAATTTCCGGTACTATCCTTCAAAAAATAATGTGGGTTTTTAATTAATACAACTTTTTCGTTGTTCGATGAAGAGCTATAAGTAAATGGGCCGGCTCCTGTTTTGAGGTCTTTGCCATACGCCTTGAATGCTGTTTCGTTGATAATGGCTGCTGCCGGATTCGCTAGTAGCTTTAAAAAACTCAAACTCGGATTAACCAGTTCCACGGAAATTGTGTAATCATCGATGATCTTAACACCTGATAAAGACTGGGATTTTTTATCGTAAAAATCATTAGCGCCAACTAAACGGTCTTTTAAAATGGTGTTATACTGGTAATTTCCCTCTGCATTAGTGGATAAATTCATGAAGGTAAATAATACGTCTTTGCTGGTAATTTCAGGGCCATTGCCATCTTTGTAACATTTATCATCCTGAAAACGGGCGCCTTTAACCAAATGAAATGTGATTTTTTTTCCATCGGGCGAAATTTCCCATTTTTCGGCCAATCCGGGGATAACTTCCAGCGTTTTTGAATCCAGTCTAACTAAAGACTCCTGAATTTGCGCCGCTACCAGCGCTTCTACCTGATTAGTTATCGAAAGAGGATAAATGGTCCCGATTTGGATGTTCTCTGCCATCACAAAGGTGCCGCCATTTTTATCAGATTGCTTGCCGGAATTGCTATTTCCCCCGCTTTTACAGCCAAAGAATATAAACGAGGATGCTAATAATAAAAGTGATATGTTAAAATTCATAATCTTTAAAAAAATAAAACTGCCTAAATATAACAATTAATCGACTATTTTAGAAATATTACAGACAATTTGCAGTTTTTAAATAAAAAAGTGATTTTTATTTTGTTTTTCTCAAATATCGTTTTAATATTGCAAGACTTTTCGCAGACGTGCTAAAACAAACAGACTATGAAACAAATTTATTCAATACT